>CAXXVK010000042.1:0-24649 GCA_963676915.2 Myxococcota bacterium | reverse complement strand
AAGACGGAAAAACATTGGTATTGGAAGAAACCAGCCTTCGGATATCGAAATCAGGTCTTCGTTCTTCTTCAACAACGGAAACGGTGATTCCTTTAAAAGACATTGTTTCGGTAGACCTTCGCAAACCCGGTAAAATCTTTGTGGGTTACGTTCGATTTATTCTCGATACAAAAGCCGTACCCGTCTCTAGAGGAGGTTTCAGCAGCTTGAAACGGTATGTCCAAGCAACCCAAGATAAAAACACGTTGCTTCTAAACAAAGAAACTTCTTTTGAGACTGCACAGAAGCTTGTTGAAATCATCGAAAATACGAGAAAAAATTCAGGACTGCCCTTCTCTTTCATACAGTAGGTTTTCAAAAATCCGCTTGAATATCTCTGACACACTGGAATTCGCATACATTTTCTTTGTTTAGAAATAATCAGCTATCCCCCACTTTTCCTTCTTTATATTCAATAATTTTTCTCCTCTACGTTCTTCTTTGAAGGATCGATAAATCCTATAACCTTGTAAATCCCTGTAATTACTAGAATATCTCCTCATTATATCCACCCATTCTATATAAATTCCAGACGCCTGCTATCCGTAACAGCCTTACGAACACATGATAATTATCACTATGGTTTACACTTTAATTTTAGTTTGTTCATTTTTTTTGCATTTAGTCTTGACTTGTGTATAATTAGGTGCAATACTTTACTTGTGTGCGGAAACAACCCGGAGATGTTAGGAGAACGTCATGAAAAAAGAATCTACCGGGCAATATGCCATCTTCCTGGGAGACAAAACTTTTCGGATTCCGACTGTCATCAAGTTGCGAAAACTGGTGCTAAGGGAAAAACTGTTTGCCGGCGACTATGTTTATCTCTATGGAGAGAACCGCTGGGAGCTGGCCTGCAACCTACCCGAACTTCTCGATCTGTTTCCTGAGCGTCACAAACAGGCGTATCAGAAGAAACAGCAATTCAAAGAGAAGCAAGCTTCATCCCATCAGAAGCGAAATTCTGTCCGTGACAGACTGGAGCAGGAAAATACCGAGTACTGCTTCGGGCAAACGCAGAACGACGGCTTCCTTTCCCAAGCCCCGATTCAACACGAAGATCCTATTACGCCACGACAAAAGCACCGACGTATGCTGGAAGACATGTACAACATCGTACAGTCAAAACAGCCCCCGGCTGAAGGATCGACCGAACTGGATGTCATCGGAACCACCGAAATGGAATTCCTGGGAAAACCGAACAAATTAAAAATCGCATCCCATAGGATGCGTTCCAAAATGTCTGAGGCGTTCACTCTCGGCAAAACGAAGCGCACACTGGCCCTCGTGATGCTGCTCGTCTTTGCCTTGGGCACCGGCTACTGGCTTGGATCTTCTTCACAACCTGGTTTCCTCGACAACATTCAAGCCGTAGCCTTTTTTTTAGCTCCTTGATTGCACCCTAGCCCTTCCGGCGCTTTCCCGGCGCCATCTTCGCGCCCTTTTCCTTTACCCGTCGAGGAAAGGGCGCAATTTTTGAATCCCCTCCCTTTCACCTGATCCCGATCCGTCAAGCACGGATCGGGCCATCCAACCTTACTACGACTTCCAATACTCTTTCCACAACACACTGTTTTCTCAAGGTTTTTTTAGCACACAGTTTACCAAACAAAACATACATGTATTACATGTAGAACTTTTGCCTGTTTATTGGAATAATCCCTAGAAAAATGATGTTTACAAATCCCGGAAGCAACAATAAACTGTCCCACAATTCCATTTTGGGAAACTCCAACGTGGCACCAAGCGGTTTCAAGTGGACAACGTAACGAGGAAATGATGAACAACACAACCTCCGTAGCAAAAGCGTGGGTGTTGAATCTCGTGATTTTGGCGCTATTGATCGGTGGGTTGGCTTCCAGTGTGTATCTGCAACATCTGCATATGGAAGTTCACGATCCTTCCGGACAACCGGTAGATAGTTTTTGTGCAATCAACGAAGGCTTCAACTGTATCAAAGTGGCAAACAGCAAGTACTCGGTGATTCTGGGGGTTCCGTTGTCCATGCTGGGGATTGAGTTTTTTGCCCTCGCCACCCTTTTCACGATTTTGTACATGTTCGGATTGCGATCCTTGCGGCAATGGCCGTCTCTTTTGTTCCTTCTTTGTACTTTAGGGTTGATTCCTTCTTTAATTTTAGCGATGATTTCGATGTACGAAATCAAATCCTTCTGCATTATGTGCTGTAGCGTGTACGTCGTGTTTTTTCTGGTGGCGCTGATTCTGGGCATCGCCAACAGAAAAACGCTGACAACCTTTTTCTTTGTGGGCGTAAAAGATATGATGATTCAATTGAAGAATTCAAAAAAGTATGGAATTTCTCTACTGTTTCTCGCCTTTTTCGGTCTGGGGCAATTTGTCTACTTGCCAGCTTGCGTCAACCCCAAACCGAAACCTACGCCTGAAAGCAAAATGACTCAGACAGAGCACAATCTTCCGTACCGTGACCAAGAACTGGGACGCGCCGACGCACCGATCCTAATCAAAGAGTTCACCGATTACGAATGCCCCTTCTGCGGTCGCGCCCATGCTGTAATGTTGGAATTCATTGCTCGCCACCCCGAGCACATCAGAATGCGACACCACGATTACCCACTGGACGATGCCTGCAACCCTGCCATTAATAGCCCATTCCATCCCAATGCCTGTCGTTCGGCGGTGTATGCCAAGTGTGCATCTTTTCAAGGGAAATACCTTCCTTATGAAAAGCTTTTATTCCAAAATCGGACCATGCACGAAGAAAAACACCAGTTGGAATACGCCAAGCAGGTCGGTTTGGATCTTGATGAGCTGAAAGAATGCGTCGCCGATCCCGGCACGATGCAACTGATCCAAAAAGATATCCAAGCCGCAATCAACATGGGAATGCGAGGGACACCGACGTTCATTATCGACGATGAGGCTGTGGTCGGTCTTCGTCCGCTCGAATTCTGGGAACAATGGCTTAAAGAAAAGCTGAATCCCACGAAAACAGCCGAAGAAAAGAACGAAGACGATGTTTCCCCTTCCAAAGAGGTGAAGGAAACTCCTGAAAACGTCCCTTCCCAGCCGGAAGCCACCGAGAAAGTAGTTCCTTCCCCGGATGAAGCCCCCGAAAAGACTCCCTGAAACGTTCCGAAAAGCAGGTCACGTGTCGAAACATTTTTTACCCATTTTCACCAGTGTATTTCTTTTTTTCGTGCTTTTGTCCGTTTCGATAGCCTCCTCTTCGGCGCAAAACACCCAAAAGGATGTCCTAAGTCCTCTCGAACGTCGTCTGAAAGATCGCGTTCGCCACGAATTCGGTTTGCAGAACAAGCCTCTTCCCCAACTGGACTCTCGTTTGGTGCTGGCAGCCCGCCGACGAGCGGAAACCTTGCTGGAAGCCTCCGAAAAAGATCTAAAACGTGAAAGCGCAACAGATCTCCACGCCTGGATTCGAGCCTTCGGTGCCGTAGACTACCAACTGAAAAGTTCGTTCATTCTCGCCAAAGACCCCGAAACACTACTAAAAAAGCTCTCGCAATGGTCTTCTGGCATCGCGGGTGAAAAACCCTGGAGCCACTTCGGAGCAGGAACCGCCCAATGGCAAGGACGCCATGCTGCCGTGGTATTTCTTGTCTGGCGTCCCGTACAGATCAAGCCGTTTTCCAACCCTCTCGAACGTCCCGGTTCCGTGCGTCTCGAAGGTCAGGCTCCTTTCGGACTCAAAGGATTGCGCCTTCAATTGACAGACCCACGACACCGCAGCCGCGTTATTCATCCATCGCTTACCGGAGGACGTTTCAGCGAAATGCTGCCGTTTGATACATTGGGGAACTGGACGCTGGAAATCCTGGTGGATACCCGGCACGGTCCTACCGTCGTAGCATTGATTCCTGTGCAGGTCGGTCCCAAAAGCGCGGTTCTACCTATTCCACATCTCAAAGAACCCAATCCTGCAACCGAAGATTCCGCCGCCCGAGCACTTTTGCAATGGACCCAGCGTCTGCGCCTTTCACTCGGACTTAAAACGCTCGAATCGTCTCCGGAGCTTCAACGTGTTGCGCGATCCTACGCCGAGAAAATGGTCGATCAGGGATTTTTCGGCCATTTGGACCCACAAGGCGAGGGAGTCACGGAACGATTGAAAAAAGCGGGCATCCAAACTCGTGCTTTCGGCGAAAACATCGCCTCCAACGTCAGCCTTTCTAGAATGGCCAAACGCCTGTATGAATCCCCCGCCCATCGAAACAACCTTTTACGCAACGATTTCAATAACATAGGGGTTGCGGTCGTACGATCTACCAAAAACGGAAATTCCGAGTGGGTCGCTGTGCAACTTTTCGCGGATCTACCCACCGTAAAACCCACCTACCCTGTCGAAGATCTCGGAGAAGTTCATCCCGAACTATGGAAACAAGTCCGAGAAAACCGCAAAGCCCAGGGACTCCCTAAAATCGTGGTGGACCCGGTATTGAACCGTCTGGCCGAATCGCTGGTCAGAAAATCCAAGCGAGGAAATCGTTTAGATGCCGTAAAACTCGAAAAACTCACGGTCCAAGCCATAGAAAACGACGGCAGCCACCTGATTCAGACCTATGCCTTGATTCGTTTGAGAGAAAAAAGCGCGTTGCGATCCGTTTATTTACTGAACCAACGATCCTTCAACCTCGTCGGGGCACGTTTTCTGAAAAATGCAGACAATACACTGACGGCGTTTCTTATTCTGGGACATCTCGAAATGAAATCCGAGGATTCGAATAAGAAACGACGCTGATCGCTTTCCCTCTCAAAAACTTCCTTGAGGCGTTGAAAATCCACGAAATTCTGATATGATGGTGCCGTGCACGAACCAACATGGTCCATTCATCTCGATCCAACAACCTTTCGGTCGTCCGTTGACCGACAAGATTTTTCCCGGATCGTTTGGAAAACGTTTTCAGACACCTTCTTGCGAGGCATTTGATACGTGAATGCGCTGAAATCATATTTTCCCAAAGAATATTCCAAGGATTTGTAATCAAGAAAAGGCATACCATGAAGAATTTCCATTGGATGATACTGATTTGCTTCGTGTTTTCTCTAGCTTTCGTTGCCTGCGATAGCGGCAGCACCGGAACGGTAGACGATGGCGATACCGACCAGCAAGCTGAACTCGAACAGGAAGCCGATGATCCTCCCGCAGACGAGGAAATCCCTGCCGATGAAGACCTTGACGACCCTGCCGAACAAGCCGATGAAATCGAAACCACCGAGGAAGTCGAAGAAAATCCGGCGGAGTTGGAAGAACAGGACTTCCCAGAAATCGATGGAAACTGGGAAGGCTTGGAGTGGGAAGACGTTCCTCCCTGCGAGTGCTTCGAAGTAAACACCTGCTGTGACGGCTGCTGGCCGATCAACGAAGGCGGCTCCTGCGACGATGGCAACGCCGACACCCTGGAAGATACTTGCGTCAACGGTGTCTGTGTCGGTTGCGATCCCGCCGCCGCCGATGTTACGAGCCTCGCTTCCGTCGGCGGATCTCCGACGGACCTTGCTTTGAAAGACAACCTGTTGCTGGCCAGCACGTGGCACGGTACCGGTGGATTCATTCTCAACAAGGAGAATCCAACCTTCCCCTATGCCGTTGGTGGATTCGTGCTCGATCCTCAACCCACCGATGTTTCGACGTTCGGCATCGAAGTCTGGAACGACTACGCCTTTATCATGGCAAGTTACGGAGGAGCCTACGTGTTCGACATCTCCGATCCGACCGCCCCTACCCAGGTCACCCGAATTCGCCGTACCGTGGAAGGAAGCGGTGCCATTCCCTATAGCGACGTTCGCATAAAAGACAACATCGCTTACTTCGCTGCCGGTTCGCTCGATTGCATCGATATCTGGGATCTGACGCAAATAGACGCAGCCTCGCACCTCGCTCAATTTTTACCGGGTGATGATGACCCGACCTGCACCGTTACAGACTTGGTGATTGAGGGAAACACTCTGTATGCCGCTGGCGGAAACATCGGTTTGTTGATCCTCGACATTTCCAATCCGTCCGAACCTTCGAAACTGGGGCATTTCGCTTTGCAAGACCCGGAAAATCCGCTGGACTATTTCCGATCGAACGGAATCGAGCTACGCGACAACCTGGCGTACGTAACCTTTGGAAATGAGGGCTTGTACATTCTGGATGTCTCCAATCCGGCCAATCCCATCGAGAAAAGCCACATCGATCTGGACTGCAACGCCAATACGATACGCCTTCGGAACGATTACGCTTTCGTCGCCTGTCGTGATACCTGGGACGCCGGATCGATGAAAATCGTGAACATCGCCGACAAAGAAAACCCGAGCGAACTCAGGGAATTAATGCTTAGCGATTCTCCTTGGGACATGTTGATGGACGACCACAATCTGTACATCGCCGACCTAGAAGCCGGAGTGAAAGTGTACAGCATTTCCGACCTGACCATGCCGACGTTGCAAGGTATGTTCTCATATCCTGCTTTCAACGATGCCATTGCAGTCACTGGACTCGACCGAATCTATACCGGTGGGGTCAACGACTGGCTCTGGGGTGTCAACATGTCCTGGCCCGAGCATCCGGCCTCCATCGGAAATTTCAACGTGGACCACGACATTCACGACATCCGGGCTTTCGGAAACAACCTTTTCGTCGCCAGTTCCGGCGGGCTCCATTGGATCGAAGCCAACCCACTGTTTTTCGAGGAAAAGGGATACATCCATACGGATGACAACGCCCACAGAATGTATTTCGATGCACCGTACCTTTATCTTGCCATCGCGAATTCAGGCTTCGAAATCTACGAATTCTCCGGTGGTTTCGATTCCCTGCCGGTGAAATTGTCCGGTGTGGATATTGACGGACGCGTCGAATCGGTAGCCTCCAACGGACAATACCTCTTCGTCTGCAACCGAACCGCCGGGCAGTTGTCGAGTTACGACATATCGGACCCGGAGAACCCAATCAAGACCTCCGAAACGGCGGCGAATTGCGACGAAGTATGGACCTCCGCAGACATGGCCTATGTGTATGTCGGTTCCCGCACCAGCGGCTTGCAGGTTTTCGAATTCGGAGGAGCAGGAACCGGTCTGAGCAGTTCTCCGGTTGCTGAATTTTCCAGCTTCAAAGCCCGTCGTCTACGGTACTATGGCGGTCTTTTGTATGCCGTGGGTGGAAACCAATTGTCGATTTTGGATCTGAGCGAAACGCCGGATCATCCGGTATTGTTAGACACGGTAGACCTCGGAAGCGCAGATGCCCGAGACTTCGCCCGTTTTGGAAATACCGGCTTTATCGCCTGCTCCGATGTGGGACTGCTGATGATCGAACTGGATGTCTGTTATTGATGATGAACGATTGGGAGCTTTCTCTGAAAGCTCCCGGATCATCTCTCTAATACCACAAAAAAGCCCCCGAAATTCGGGGGCTTTTAAATATTCTCAAACAACGACAGAGATGTCAGTTGTCTTTGATCATGATGTCTTGTTCGTTTTCGATATCCACCGTTTGAACCTGGGAAAACTGCTCGTTGGTCAATTGGTTGGCATGTTCTCGAAGAATAAAGATACCGGTCAATGCCAATACGACGACCACCAGCAAGGCCGCGCCGAACTTGTAATAGCGTTGGTTTGTGGTTTGGACCTTTTTGACGGCTTTTTGGTCTTTAACAGCCGTAACGATCATCGTGCGACGGAAATTGCGTTCTTCAGTCTGCTCGATGCGATGGATTCCACTTTGTGTGGCTTTCGGTCCTAGATCCAGATTCGAATCGGATTCGCTTTCGGGAGGAGCTTGCATGTCATCGTAGCTACCGGAATCAATGGATAGATTCATTACCGGCAGACTGATCGTCGATGTGGACACATCCTGCAAGTCTTGGAAAAGTCCCTGGGTAGCGGGAATATCTTCGGCGCTTACCCATTGCTTTTCTTCAAGTACATAGACTCGATCTTCCGGTTTGATTTTCCCCCTCTTCACCAAACCTGTGAGTTGTTCGTCATCTTTGATGCCAAGCGTTTTCCCCTTACGCTTGATCGCATATTTATGACTCATCAGGCTTCCCTTTCCTTTTGCCGAATCTGTATTGATTGGATTCGGCACCAGCTTTAAAAAATGTAACACCGGCTTCAAGCATTTGCAAGAAGGAAATTACAATCGATCCATTTTTCCAGCACAGTCCGACATCCGAAGAATCATCGAATGTCGTTCTCCCCCCAAAGTGCCAAACGACTTAAAACGCCGGTTTGTGTCACGATTTTTGAACCCGTCGCATCCCCTCGAAAACTTTCATGTTTTTCGGGCAACTGCAACATATTCACGGACTGAAATCATTTCATAAATCAACGTATAATTCAAGCATTTGTTCTATTTGATTTACGTTTTTATTACGTTAACCGTAACTTTTTTCGAATAGGTTTTGGCGTCCTCTCCGTAACATCATGAAATTTATACCTTTTTAACAAGAAATAGAGTATTATTTCTCAATAGTTGCAAAATATCGGATATTCATCGAAGAATGTTTATGATTGCCCCCACCTCTCGACAATCCAACGGTGCTGCCCTTCTCATGATGATTTTGTTTTTCTTCATGGGAATCGTTGCATGTTCCGAATCCAAATCCTCTACGATGGCTGATTCGGAGGAAACGGACACCTGGGTGGAATCCGATCAGGAAACAGCAGATGCTGACATCGACCCGGACTTCATGGAAGAAATCCTCGAAGAAATCGACCAGCCCTACGAGTGGGAGGAAGAACTCGATCTGGACGAGGAACCTGTTGAGGAAAGCGAACCTGAACGGATAGAGCTGGAACGAGAATGGAGCGAGTATTGGACAGACTACCGTTTACAGGTGGAACGAACCTGTACTTCCGACCGTTTCTGTCGCTTTAAGAACGATTTTATCGCCCCCCGCAGGCTCGGTCCCATCTCCGAAATCCGCCGAAATGGTGAGAACGCCGTCTGGGTCATCGAACTCGGTTCGAATTCAAGCGTTCTGCACTACAACGGCAACCGCTGGAATCTCGTCGAATTGCCGGAATCGCTGGAAGCGGAACTGTTCGATTTTCGAACTCGGGATTCGGACCTCGAACTTTTCGCTGCAACCCGTAGCGGTGGACTCGGCATGTATTCGGAAGGAGCCTGGCAACAGCTTTCTTTCCCTCTGACTTTCGGGTCTTTCGGCTGGGATCGTACCGAAGCCTGTTTGGGAATTTTGAGTGGAATGGAAACGAATGGCAACTGGAGTCCGTTCGCCCTCAACTGGGGAGAAGAACCGGTCGAGATAGAGACCAATCAAAGCCTGAAACCCGATTCACTCTATGCCAGAGACTACGAAATCCTCGCTCTAAACCATGAAGGTACGTTGATGAAGGATTTCATTCCCGACATTGCCTGCCTTCAAAATGTCGAAAAGCTTCGAATCGATCCAGAGGGACGCATTCTAGCCTATGCACACAATGCCGAAGACAACCGCCTGCTCGACCCGATCATCTGGTTCCGCGAAGGAGAAAGCGAGGGGTGTGTGGAATTCGCCCGTTTGCCCGACGAGAAAGCCTGGTTCGATTTTTACGAGGCGGATGACGGTAGCCTGTGGTTTTCAGGAGACACGGGACGGGTGATGCGTATCGGAGAGGATATTCAGGAATTTTGGAGAGTTTACGATCCTGCGGATGACGCGATTCCCAGCCTGACAGCCATCGGTGGTTTCGGAGAAACGGTTCTTGTCGGAACTTCCAACGGTCGTATCTTCGAATACAACGGTGAAAACTGGGGAGGCCGCAGCGGGTTGGTGAACACATCGTTTTCATCGGTCGTGGCCGTTAACGAATACGATGTCTACATCGCAGGAGGCATGTTCGCACAAATTCGCCACGGACACGTTTACATACTCGTCTCCGACTGGGATATTCAGTCCCTCTGGGCGGTCACAGGGCACGACGTATGGGCCGGTTGCGGTGAAGGCAAAATGTACCATTGGGACGGCTCCGTAGCCACCGTGCATGGATTGGACGGCTGGCCGGAATTGCCCATCAAGGCATCGGCAATTCACGGTTGCGGGACAGACCATGCCTGGGCGGTCGGCAAGGGAGGATCGATCACTCATTGGAACGGCAGTTCCTGGAGTTCGGTAGCATCACCTACCGAAAACGACCTGATCGATGTGGTTTCCCTCGCGCCGAATCTGGCTTTCGCGATTCATGCTGGTGGCGGATTACGATGGAACGGTGAACAATGGACCGCTTTTACCTTCCCCTTCAGTGACGCTCCATTGAAATTTCACCTAAGCAATGAGGGAGATCTTTATGTCCTGACCACCCGAAGCGTGTGGAAATTCACCTCACAACGCCTCTGGGAACTTTCCGTGCAATTCAACGAAAACATGAAACAGATTGCCGACTTGTGGAGCGAAAACGGACAAGGATTGTGGCTCGTTTCCCGTTCCGGCTCGGTATGGAGCGACCGAAGCGGAGCATGGCAGGAATACGAGGCGCTGGAACAAGAGTCCGACGCCACGTTG
Organism: Myxococcota bacterium; assembly: GCA_963676915.2. Lineage (GTDB taxonomy): Bacteria > Myxococcota_A > SURF-8 > SURF-8. Next base: position 14,120 of record CAXXVK010000042.1, on the reverse strand, counting down.
TACGCCATCGCGGGTGTTACGAACGGAAAGCTCTATCTTGTCGGAACCGAAGGAACCATCGTTATGCATGACCCTTCGGAAACTACCAGCCGCTAACGTATCGAACGTCTTCGGTTATTGCAGCATCAACCAATCGCCCGGTTCGGCTCCCATGACGAACTCCAGCGTTGCGCCACTCGTGATTTGATCCTGTGTTAAATAGTTGCCCGTCACATCCTCACCGTTCAGTTTGACGCTTTGCACGTACACGTTTTCGGAAGAAACGTTTTGAGCCGTCATCGTCAACGTTCCGCCTGGAAGTTCGATCTCTGCTTTGTCGAACAGCGGCGAGCCGATCCACAGCCGATTCGAACCGGCCAATGGGAACAATCCGATGCTACTGAAGGTATACCAGGCCGAAAGCGTGCCGCAATCGTCGTTTCCTGCCAAACCCATAGCTTCGTTACGATATTCATTGGCTAAAATCCAACGTACCCACTTCTGAGTCAGGTCGGGTCGTCCCGCATCTAAAAACATGTAGGCGGCATGAATATCCGGTTCGTTTCCGTGCCAGTAGTAATCCGGCGGCAAAAAGCTTAGTGGATTGTCTGGAGTACGAATCGCCGTCTCTTCCTCGTGAAGCAGGAAGAACGTGTCGAGTTTGTTCACCATCGCTTCGGTCGCCCCGAAAAGCTCGATCAGCCCTGCAACATCGTGAGGCACAAGCCAGAGATATTGCCAAGCGTTACCTTCTACGTAGTAATCTTCACCTTCTAAGGGATCAAAATCCGGATCAAAGGTGCCATCCGCATCGCGCCCGATGAAGAACTGCTCGTCCGACTGCCAGAGGTTCTTGTAATATTTACGGCGCTCTTCCATTTTTTGATAGATCTCGTTGTCTCCCAGCGATTGTGCAAACTGCCCGATAGCGAAGTCATCCCAGCAATATTCCAGCGTTTGCGCCACACAATCTCCGTGTAGATCCTCGGCCCGATAGCCGTTTTCGTCGTAATCCTCGCCACCACGCCCGTGGTATCCGGTATCTTCGTTGCCATAGGCGTCGTACAGCATGAACGTCAGGGCTTTATCGGTATCAAACCCGGTTACTCCACGTAGGTGGGCATCGGCCAGCACTACATCTGCACTGGTTCCTACCATACAGCCGGTATAGCCAATCGCCAGCGGCCATTTAGGCAGCTTCTTCTCTCCCTGTTCCGCCATTAGAAGCAAGGATTTCATCATGTCGGAAGCTTTGTCCGGCATTACCGTATGCAACCACGGATGCAAAGTGCGGTAGGTATCCCACATAGAAAAGTCCGTGTAGTAGGTGAAGCCATCCGCCTGATGCACTTCCTTGTCGAACCCACGGTATTCGCCGTTGATGTCGGTAAAATGCGTGGGCATCTGGTAGGCGTGATACAAAGCCGTGTAATAAATGGTCTGATCGTCTTCGTTTCCACCTTCAAGATGAACCTGATCCAATAACTCTTCCCAGGCTTCTTCCGATGCCTGCAAAGCTTCGTCGAAACTCAGCCCTTTCAGTTCGGTATCAAGATTCAACCGTGCGTTCTCGACCGAAACAAAGCTGATACCCACCGTCGCGTGAACTACGGACGCTCCCGGAAACTGAAAATACGCACCGGTATTCGTGCCTTCTACGGTAGCCTGACTTTCGGCCAGCACTCCGTTTTTCCAAGTTCCCCAGGTGCCGAAGTCCGTATCGAAACGAATGACGAAATAGATGCCCACTCCATCGAAACGACTGACGAAATCACCGAGGTTGTGAACCCAGCCATAAGCTTCTTTTGCCGTCGCATCGATCGTCAACTCCGAATCCGTAACCTCGCCATCGATCAACGCCGCCGAAAGGTCCAACAATACGGAAGAATCCACACCCGACGGGAAGGTATAGCGGTGATAGGCGGAATGCACGGAGCCGGTCAATTCGACATCGATTCCGGTATCCTGAAGTTTGACTCGGTAGTATCCCGCGTGGGCTTCTTCGTCCTCATGGTCGAATGCCTGTCGGTAGACTTTCGGATCGGTCTTTTCTGCGGTCATGCCGTCAATCGGCTGCAACAGGATGTTTCCGTATTCGGGAATGCCGATTCCATGCAAATGGGTGTGCGTGAAACCTTTGACATAGAGGTCGGTGTAATCGTAACCGCCGCAGTGGCTCCACTGCTCGGCTCCGGATTCTTTCTCGGTGTCGGGACTGACTTTGAGCATACCGAACGGTGCGGAATGACCGGGCAAAGCGCTTCCGACCGTAAAACCGATTCCAGCCGTCCCGATAAACGGGTTGACCAGATCCACCAACCGTCCGTCCCATACATAGGCGGAAGACGTTTCGGTTTCGGATTCTTCCTGAGCTTCGGTGTCGGAATCTCCTCCGTTGTCAACGGGAGACTCGGAATCGTCGGAACAAGCCGATAGTGCCGAAAGCCCAAAAATCAGTACAAATAATCCTAAAATCCTATACATCGTTTTACAATTCATTATCTCACCATAAAGCAAAATGTTCTTCGGCAACGCCCGGCAGATTGTCGATAGAGAGAACTTCTCCGTTTTCTCTCGTGATCGTCCCCTGATAGACGCCGAAAGGCTGGAAAAAACGACTTTTTATTACCAACGCATTTATATTCTCCGAACGCATCCCTTCCGGCTGGAACCGCAAAGACACCCGCTCGTGCTCGTCCTTGATCTCCCAAGGTTCCATCATGTTTTTTGGGTCGTAGTCGAAACGTACCGATCCCAAAGCTTCCAACTCGCCATCCACCCAAAACGCGTTTTCCACGTTTTTGCCTTCGTTGATGCCTGTTGCGAGGTTCCAACCGATCGTCCGACCATCGGATAACAACCCTGTACAAGCAGACCAGTTCCAGTACGTTTCCCGAGCTGGACATCCCCACGTCCAATCGACAAGTCCACGTGTGGTATCACGAGGAAAATCAATAGGTTGATCGTTGAGCGTCAACTTGCCGCTCGTCAGCAATCCCGCCGTTTTATAGGTCAGATTGAAGCGGTCCGCCGCCATTCCGCCGAGATACGCCAACGCGCTCTGTCCACCATCGACAAGTTCGAACCTACCTTTGATATGCTTTCCCTTCCGACGAAGATCGATCTCGACGGTTCTGGAAAGCTTTTCAGCATCGGCACGGATTTCCAGATGCTGATCTTTCTTATGCAGGCTCCAACACCCCCGTTTCGGGTCGCGTTCGGCCAATACGTGGGTTCCCAGTGGCGATTTCGCTTCCCACTCGATCAGTTCCTTGGTTTTCCTGTCGTAGAGATACATCCACCCCATACCAAGGTAGCCGACATCCACGACAGCCAGTCCCACAATATATTCCGGGGAAAACACCCCGATGAACTGCCAGCGCTTTTCGGTCAATAATGGTTTCAACGCACCATGGTTCCAGGCACGGAAATCATTTTGGGAAGTCGCCGGTCCCAAGCCCTGCCAGATACCTTCGATGGGGTTGCCTTGCGGATCGAACAGTTTTTCCGGTGTCGGTTGAAGTTTCATCGCTCCTCGTAGGGTCTTCGTTGGTTTTTCTGTTGCAAAATGACACGAAACGATAGCGCATTTTGCCATCGTTCACAAGGAGAAGCCTTCTAGGTACAAAGCTTCCATTGCCACTTCAGGACATTCAAGGAAATTCGAGGCTTCAAAATCCGTTATAAAGTTGGTAGCTTCTCCCCGTCTCAGGTGGCCTGATCGAACAATTCCCCGGCGATTTCCCGCCGATAGGCTTCACCGAACTCGAAATCTTCCTCTTTCGCGACGTTTGCAGCCCAGGTTTTCATCAGCAGTTCCATCGCTGCGTTGCCGTTTTCCGGGTCGAGCAGATCGAGCAGGTGCAGGTTGCGACCTGTGGCGGTCAGGGCATTGCGGTAATCCTGCAACATCATGCGAACCTGGCTCGTATGGGCGAGAATCGCTTGGATTTTCGTATCGATATGCTCGCCGACATCCACCGTCCAGTTCGCCAGTTGCTCGTTTTTGGCAAACCAGAAACAATAGGGCGTCAGGTGGGGAAGCAATCCGGCTTCTACCTGCTCTGGGTGGTACAGAGGCAGATTGGCAAAACCCACGGCTTCCACGGCGGCTCGTGCAACGTGTACATGGTCGGGATGACTTTCAAACGGCGCCCAGGCATCGAAAGAAAGTACGGCATCGGGACGCACCCGACGTATCCACTCGATGAAAATCCGCCGCAATTCGTTTTTGGGCGTTTCGTCGAGAAAACCATCCGGATGCCCAAGGAATTCGACCTGCTTTTTTCCGAGGATTTCCGCAGCCTTGCGAGCTTCGATATCGCGGCTCTGGCTGACAAGTTCGGTTGTCGGTAATTCGAACGAACCTCGTCCGTTGTCGGTGCAGATAACTTCCGTTATCTCCGCACCCTGACTCGCTAATAAGGCCGTAAGTCCACCGGCGAAAAACTCGCAGTCGTCAGCATGAGCGGTGAAAATCAGTACTTTTTCGATCTTTTTCAAAACCTCGTCCATCGTCGCGTCCTTGTACTATCGTGAAATATTTCAGAATCCATCCGATACAACTTTGGAGCACGATCCCCGATGCTGTCAAGCCTTATCCTTTAAAAGCTCCTGTAGCTCAGACTTACTGGATATGGTTCTTACTTGCGTTCCCTCCTGTCTCCGTGGTAATTTCACTCAAATTTGAATTTTAACCTAAATCGAACCCGTGGGGTATTTCATGAAACATCGGTATTGTTTTCTTGCTATACTTTGTCTCATCGTTATGACCATCTCCCTTTCAGGTTGTAACGAAGGTGATGACGATAGCGACACTACGGACGGAGATACTACTAGTGGGGCTGATGAGGATATGGCGGACTGGGATATCGTTTCCGACGAAGATACCTCAGACGGTGACGTTACTGATGGTGATGACAGTACCTTAGATGGGGACACTACTGGCAACGCGGATGGGGACGAAAATAATGGCACTGACGGAGATGACAGCGGAACCGACAGCGATACGACAACGGGAGAGTACGATATAACGTGGGTGTCGGTTCCCGGCGGTACGTTCGAAATGGGTTGCTCGCCGAACGACGATCATTGTTATTCCGGTGAAAATCCGCGTCATAGCGTAAATGTACCAGGCTTCAAGATGACGAAGTATGAGGTGACAAACGAGCAGTATGCATCGTTTTTGAACGAGCGTGGGAACAACAACTGTTTGGATAACCCCTGCGTGTATGAGGATTGGGAAAATTTGCGTTTGAGCGTATCGGACGGTTTCTGGTCGACGGATGACGGATATGAGAACCATCCAGTTGCGGACGTGACGTGGTACGGTGCAAAGTTTTTTTGTGAGGCGGTGGGCGGTCGTCTGCCGTCCGAATCAGAATGGGAGTACGCGGCGCGCGCCGGGACAACTACCACATATTACTGCGGCGATGATTCAAGTTGCTTAGACAACGTTGCCTGTTGGAATAAAAACGATGCCTGCCCGGTGGGTCAGTACGACCCGAACAATTTCAGTCTGTACGATATGTTAGGAAACGTCTTCGAGTGGGTTGAGGATTGTAGTCATGACGATTACGAAAGCGCACCGACGGACGGGAGAGTTTGGGGTCTCGAAGATTGTTCATGCCAAGATCGCGTGTTACGCGGAGGTAACTGGGAAGTCCCCGACCGATACATGCGTGCCTCTTACCGGGGTAACGTCAGTCCTTCTTACATGTACGAAAGCGTCATCGGATTTCGGTGCGCTCGGGACTGATTTTCACTTGAGTGCACCTTTGTACACTCAGCTCTATTTCAACTCGGTCTCATTATTCATCTACTAAAAAGGCACCCACGATTTAGTGTAAGTGCCTTTTTTTTAAATGTTAAAACCGTACAGTTATGGGTAGGAATATAATCATGCTTAGTATCATCAATATAAAAATCCCCGTCCATCGCTTGGCAGTTTGAAAGTCGCTATATTTTGTAATGCACCCCTCAGTAACCATAAACGAAAGATTCCGAAGCACCCTTGCCGAGTTTGTCCGATATGTGCTATTTCAAACAACCATGGTTTGGGGGAATTCTCTCCGGCCGATATTCCGACGAACTGAAACCACAGGAAATACGCTATGCCTAGTCACCCGCTGCATTTGATCGAATGCCGCAACGAACCCCCGAAGACTCCGAAAGATGGAGAGGTGTACGGCATTTTGGATGTTCCCGAAGGCGTCTGGAAAGGCCACGCCCACGGAATCGCCCGGTTCGTTAGGGATTCCTGGACGTTTAGCGAGGCCGAAGAAGGATTGGAAGTGTTTGTAGAGAGCGAAGGACGGAACTTTCGTTTTTCAGGAGGAAACTGGCAAATGGTACATAAAGGACAATGTCATACAGAAACGACGAGTAGCCATGGACGCGGATTGTTGCTGGCTTTGTTGACGGGTCTGTTGTTTTTCATTTCGGACGATCCGGTTCATGCCTGGCCCTTGCAACTCGTGGCGTGGGTTCCCTTGCTGTTTGCTGTGAAAAACCATTTTAAAACTCCCGGTTCAGCGGCTTTTGCGGGAGTCGTTGCGACCATGGCTTATGCCATACCTCTTTTGATTAAACTCGATTTCCCCTGGTATCTCGATATCGGTTTTGCCTTGTATTTTTCGCTGTTCTGGGCGCTTTTTGCTTTGGCGGCTCACGTTTTGTTGAGGCGTCCGGGTGTGGTGTCTGCGCTGGCTCTGGCGGCGACGGCGGCAATTCTGGACTGGTTGAGCGTCAGCCTGTTCGATTTCTGGGGAACCGCGCAGTCCATGTATAAGGTATGGAGTGCGGCTCCGAGCACAATTCAGTTTGTGTCTCTGACGGGTATGTCGGGTGTGGCTTTTGTGGTGGTGGCCGTGCAAGCGCTTGTTCTGGCGATGCGGTGGAATGCCGCCGAGCGTAGGTTTTCTCAGGCCATGTTGGGCATTCTTGTGGGATTTGTGATCTTGGTTAGTCTGTTGCATCTCGCCACGCCATATTCCGGCAGGCTTCGGGTCGGTGCGATCGGTTGGACCAAAGAAGGACTCAATCAAGAACAAAAAGATTCCAACTACGTGCTGTTCGAGACGTTGTACGCTCGGTTGATTGACATGGCGGCCAAACAGGGAGCGCGGTTGATTGTCACCCCGGAGGTCGGTATTCGCCTGAAAGACAAGGAAAAAGAGGAATTTTTAGGCAAGTTTGGCGATCTGTCGAAAAAATACGGAATCTGGCTTGGTGTTGGCTATTTCGATAAGCAAGACCGGAAAAACCGGTTGGCGTTTATCGCTCCTTCCGGTGAAGTCGTGACACAGTATGAAAAAACGCATTTGATATCAGGACTTGAAACCTACAATCCCGGTGACGGAACACTGGTGCATGTAACCATCGATGGTGTCGCGGTTGGAGGAATGATCTGTCAGGACGACAACTTCCGTGACTTATCCTCCCAATATGCCCAGGCAGGTGTGCAGGTCGTAGCTGTTCCCACCAACGACTGGCCGGAAGTTATGGATTATCATTTCGAGAACAGCCGGTTCCGCACCCTGGAGAACCATTACGGCATCGTACGAGCGGCGAAAGGCGGAATCATTGCCATCGTTTCGCCCAAAGGTTTCGTTCTGGCCAGCCACGATCCCTTCGAAGATGGTCCGGGCGTCGTCGTAGCGGATATGCCGATTCTCGAACCGACAACGCTGGTACATGCTTCCTCGGGACCATTTCTCTTGCTGTGTCTGCTGTTTGCTGTCCCGGTACTGTATCGGAGAGCACGCCACCCCTGGCTAGGCTAGCTTTTGACTGGATACAATGTGGAACTCTAAAAAAGTTCGGTTCAGACGTCCAATTTTGCGACCGACAAAAATTGGCTGTGAATGAAGCAATACAACAATCTGAAATGATTGTTTTGAAGGATTCAAGTGTTATAGTATAGTCGGAACGTATTTTGAGGCAATTTCGACGACGGTTGCCGACAGGAAATGTTTTCGTAGTGAAAAAGCATGGTTCTCGCCTACCGAAGGAGTCTTTGATGATCCACCGTTCGTTTTTCTTCCTGTTCTTCTGGCTCGCATTGGTAGCAATTCCCGTTTCTTCTCAAGCCCAGGAAAAAAAGGATCTGCGAATCGAGTCGATTCCTCAGCCAATGCAGTGGTTTGCCGGTCACGGCGTGGTTACCGCTCCCCGGGTCGTACAACCGGCACCCAAAGCGTTTCGTAAACGTTATGGTGAAGGCTGGACTCAACGGCGTTTCGGTCCTACCGGCCACTTCCGCAAAGTCTGGGGTCAGGGAATCAATGTCGGAGCAAGCGCGATGTCCGATGACGCGCAAGCCCTTAAAATTGCAATGGAATTCTGGAAAACCAACGAAAGTTGGTTACCCTCCGGAATGCGTATCGAAGACCTACAACCGCTTGTCAATCAAACGGCGGCGGGCATCCGCTTTGTGAGTCATCGGCAGACGATGCAGGGCTATCCGGTGCTTGGAACAAGCTTTTTCGTAGCAATCAAGCACGGGCGACTGGTAATGGCGCAGGCGTCGGGTTTTCCGTCCGGCGATGTTCCTGAACTGAACGTTTCTGAAACTCAAGCCCATGCCGTTGCGTTGCAATGGCTCGCCGATAAAGGACTTGCAGCGAAAGTTTCCGGTGAAAGCGAACGTGCGCTGCTGCCGTGGATCGAAAACGATTCCATCGACTATCGCTTGGTGTACGTCGTTCCGTTAAAAGGTGAAAGCTGGGGAAAATGGACGGCTTACGTGGATGCCTCGAAGATCGAACTCGTCGGAATTCATGATGAGCGCCTTTTCGATGACTACAGGATCGAATCCAAATACCGCGACCGCAACCCAGCCGGTTCATGGATCACGTCTCCGGTGCCTAACCTGTATGTTCGCAGTAGCGACGGGAATCATTATACGGACGAAGAAGGTATAATTTCTTTCAGCAGTTCAACCACGGATCTGTCGATGGAAATGACCGGTCGGTACTCGGACGTTGTCAATTCGGTCGGTGATGAGTACGAATGGAATTTCAATGCGGCGACGCCCGCCGAAACCGTAGTGCTCGAAGCGTCGGACGAATATGATCTGGCCCAGATTACGGCGTTCCAGTTCGTTTCGGATGTGAGGCAACATGCGTTATCGTTTGCACCCGACGTAACCTGGTTGACCTATCCGATCACGGTGACAGTCAATTTTTCCAATAGCGAATATCCCGCTTGCAACGCCTGGTTCGATGGAGATCTTACATTCCTGCGTGCCGGTAACAGTGGCTATGGCTATTCCTGCAACAATACCGGGATGCTGGCCGACGTGGTGTACCACGAGTTCGGCCACGGCTTCCATTACTTCAGTATCGTTGAAGGCGTAGGAAATTACGATGAAGCGATGGGAGAAGGTGTCGCCGATTTCATGTCAGCTTCAATCACCGAGGATTACCATCTATGCCCGCATTTCTTTACCGGCGGCGATTCCCTGCGCAATATCGAAGAAGACAAATCCTGGCCGGATGATCAATCCAACTACGACCCCCACCAAACCGGTCTGATTGCCGGTGGCGCTTTGTGGGATTTACGAACGCTGTTGATCTCCGACCTTGGCAAAGAAGAAGGCCAGAACGAAATGCTGCGGATTTATGCAGCTTTGGTCAAAATCGTGCAGGATATCCCGAGTATGTATGAATCGACTCTGTTGGTCGATGACGATGACGGCGATTTGACCAACGGAACTCCGAACATCTGTTCCATCGTATCCGCCTACGCGAGACATGGTCTTGTGGAAGAAAACACAGGTGGCTTAAATTTCCAACACAATCCTCTCGACTATGTAGCCGACCTCAGCGAACCACTGCAGTTCTCTGCTGTCATTCAATCCAGTTATCCCCAGTGCAAAGGCAACTTCGAGGGGAACGTTCACCTGGTTTACAGTCTTGATGAAGGTGAAAACTGGTTGGACAAAGAGATGGAAGAGGGAGAAGGCGCCCGTTTCTCAACCGAACTCGATGGCTTTGAGTCTGAAACCAAACTTTTGTATCGCATCGAAGCCCAAGATACAGAAAGCGATGAAGTGATAACACTTCCCTCCAATCCGGCAGAACCGTATTACCAGGTTTATCTTGGGGAGCTGGAAGTCATCCATTGCAACGACTTCGAGTCTGGAGAAGAAGGCGAATGGACCCATGCCTTGCTCGCCGGTGAGAGTGGTGAAGGAGCGGACGACTGGCAGTTGTCCAGCCCGAGAGGACAAGGAGGCGACCCGGAAGTCGCCTATAGCGGAACGTTCTGTTGGGGAAACGATCTCGCACCGGAGCAGAACTGGAACGGAACCTATCAGGCCAGCAAAACCAATACGTTGATCAGTCCGACCTGGGATCTTTCCAGTGAAGGGCACGTTCGGCTTCAATTTCGCCGCTGGCTGACCGTCGAGGACGGACGATACGATCAGGCAAGAATCTACGTCAACGATCAGATCGTTTGGACCAACGCCATCGGTGGCGGTGAATTGCATCACCAGGATGCCGAGTGGGTGTTTTTCGATCTCGACATCACGCCTTACGCGGCGGGAGTCTCCGAGGTGCAGATTCGTTGGGAATTGCAAAGCGATGCCGGATTGCAGTTCGGTGGCTGGACGATCGACGACGTATGTTTGATGCGCACACCAAAAAGCTCGCAACCGGTTGTAGACGGTGACGAAGACATTTCCGAAGACTCGGAAGATATAGCCGGAGAAAACGAGGATTCGGGCGATCCCGCTGCCGATATCGACTGGGTAGCTCCTGCCGATATGCCCTCTACCGGCGGTGATGAAGACACCAGCGAAACAGGTTGGCAGGTCGGATTGGCCGGAGTCAAAGGCGGTGGGTGTCGATTGGCGGACTCAATTCCGGCAGGTGGAGCGTTTTTGACATTACTCGTGCTGTTGGGTCTGTCCCGTCGGAAATTCCGTTATAACGAAACGAAATAGTGGGAGTTTCTCCGTCATTACAAGCTAAACACAAATAAATACCTGGGTTGATACTCATCTAAAGTGAATCAATCCAGGTTTTTTTTCTTCTCCGCACATGAAACAAAAATGGTTGCCAAGTCGAAAGTTTCGGCTAAGATTCGCGTGAATCATCATTTATTGCAAAGAGGTGCGAAATGCGTCGGTTTTCTGTGCTGATTTTTGTGTTGACCCTGACCGCTTTGTCATTTGTTGCCTGTTCGTTGTTTTCCTATACGATACCCTATACTAAAATCAACCAACAAACCGAAACAAACACCGTCCAAATCGCAAAATTCCCCATGGGCAAAGTGAATATGAAAAACCTGCGGTTCAGCCATGGCGACGAGAATCGTATGAAGGTAGAAACCAAACTTCTTCTAAAAGTGAAAAAACCGCTGAAAAAGACGTTCAAAACCGAAGTCAGTGTAACGTGCATCCCTGATATGAACTGGCCGGATGTTACCTGCAAAGACTATCGGGACTGGAGCGTGAAACTCGGTCCGGTGAAATTGGGAATCAACGATCTCGGACCGACGGTCAATTCGATGCTTGAAGCGGAATTGCGCAAACAGATCAAACAGTTGTTCGCCAGCGACAAAGTGCCCGAGAAATACCGCAACAAATTGGACAAATGGGGACCGTACCTGAAACTGGAAGCCGTGAAAGACGGCTTCAGGCTTTCGCTCAAATAGCACTGCCGGAGAATGGTGTTGAGGTATAAATAGCAACGTTTAGATTCGTTTTCAAACCATGGTGTTTTCACCGTGGTTTTTTTATGGTTTTTTACAAGGTTGACAAACCCTTCGCGCTGGTATTGTATTCCCCTCAGGAAAACGAGAAACGACGGAGTAACCGGCATGACTATCGACCGCAAACGGATGAAGCTTTTCGGCTGGGGCTGGACGGATATTTCCTACGACCACAAAGGACGCGATGAAGCGTTTTACCGGCAATTGTCCCAAACCCTGGATGTGGATTGCAGCCAGGTTTCCCAACCTCCGATAAACATTGAGGAAATACCTCTTCCTGATTCGAAACTGACGCCTACGGACCTTTCCATGTTGGAGGCCGTCGTAGGGAAAAAAGGATTGGTTTACGATCGCTTCGAGCGACTGGCTCACGCCTATGGAAAAAGCCTGCACGATCTCGTGCGTATCCGTAAGGGAATCATTGAGGCCGTTCCCGATGCCGTGGTTTATCCCGTTTCAACGGCGGAAGTATCCTCTTTGATCGAACTTGCTCGGGAAAAACAATGGAGCCTCGTTCCTTTCGGCGGTGGCTCCAGCGTAGTCGGCGGAGTGGAAGCTTCGGACGAGCGCAAACGACCGGTTATTACTCTCGATACGACCCGCCTGGAAGGCTTGGTGTCGCTGGATCTTCAAAGCCGTACCGCGACGTTCGGAGCAGGCACCTATGGTCCGGCTATCGAACGTGAACTGAATCCGCTGGGGCTGGTCGCTGGGTCACTACCCGCAATCTTTCGAGTTTTCCACTCTCGGCGGATGGATCGCCGCCCGTTCCGCCGGGCAGCAATCCAATCAAATACGGACGAATCGAAGACTTGCTGGTTTCCTGTCGCATGGTCAGTCCGGCGGGTGAACTGGTTACCTGGAACGGTCCGGCTTCAGCGGCAGGACCGGATTTGAAAGGACTGATTGCCGGTTCGGAAGGCACGTTGGGCGTGATTACCGAAGCCACAGTCGCGATTCATCCTGTACCGGAGTATCACCGTATTCAAGCGGTGATGTTCAAGACTTTCGAGCAGGGCAAAGAGGCTGTACGAGACATCGTGCAAGCAGGGTTGAAACCGTCGTTCATGCGATTGTCCGACGAAGGAGAAACATCGTTTTATCTCGATCTCACCGGTACCGAAGGCATCAAAGGTCTGGGATTGGACGTTCTGGCTGCGATGGGCTACGGAAAAAGCAAGTCGGTGCTGCTGGTTGGTACCGAAGGCGAACGAAAGGCCGTGCATCGTGAGGTGGCTAGCTGTGTTTCGATCTGCAAACGGCACAAAGGTCTGAACCTGGGAACCTCCCCCGCGAAAAAACTGGCTTCACGATCGCTTCCATCATCCGTACCTACGCGACGATCTGTTGGACCGGGGTATTGCCACCGAAACGCTGGAAACTTCCGTTACCTGGGACCAAATCCTTCCGCTGACCCATGCCGTGAAAAAGGCAATCCGCCAGACGCTGGAAAAAACAGGGCGAAAATGCATCGTAATGGCGCATTTGTCCCCATTCGTATGCTGTGGGAAGCTGTGTCTATTTCATCTTTATGTATCCACTGGATGCCAACGATCCGGTAGGGCAATGGTGGCCGATCAAAAAAGCCGCGTCCGATGCGTTGGCGAAACATGGCGGAACAATCAGTCACCACCACGGTGTCGGTCTGGATCACCGCGACTGGATGGAAGGTGAAAAAGGCACGCTGGGTGTTTCAACGCTGCGAACCCTGCAACAGCATTTCGATCCCGAAGGTGTGATGAACCCCGGAAAACTGATATTTCCGAAGTGATTTTTCGGAATTGTTTCGTGATTTGAGTATTCTTGTGGCTATAATGCCGACAAGCATATACTTTTGTACATCGTTTCGAGGTTTTTCATGAAGTCGCTGTTCGCCCATCTGACCGCTGTTCTCGTGGTTCTGTTGTCGTTTGCCGCTTTGGTCTATGCTGCTGCGCCGGAAGTCATCAAACTCGAAGCTCGGCAGGGAGTCGTTACTTTTTCCCACGCCAAACATGCCGCACTGGAAGGACTAACCTGTAAGACCTGCCACCACGAGATGAAGGGCGAAACCGTCGAGAAAAAATGTTCCGACTGCCACAAGCAGAAAGCCCAGAATAACATCCCCACGATGAAAACCGCTGCGCACAAACAATGCCGTGGGTGCCACAAGCAGATTAAAAAAGGCCCGACGAATAAGTGCAAGGAATGTCACGTCAAAGTGAAAAAATAGCGCTGGAGCCGATCGTGTCGTTATCGTTGTCCGGACAAAAATTGCCATTGAACGGAATATCTCAAAGATTTCCGCATATTTCGGCATTCTTGACACTGGTGATACTTGCGCAGGTTTGTCTTGTTTCCAGCGCATGGGCGCAGACAGAAACGAACCCCGAACCGACCGTGGAACCCGCCGTTTCGGAACCTGAAAACGCTCCGGCTCC
>CAXXVK010000041.1:0-12973 GCA_963676915.2 Myxococcota bacterium | reverse complement strand
CACCAAGGGGGCCCGGATCACCTGCCATATATCGCTGCCGGGGCGTTTTCTGGTTCTCATGCCGACATCCAACCACATCGGGATTTCCAGGCGCATCGAAGACGAACCGGAACGTCAGCGACTCAAAGAGGTGGTCACCGAACTGCGCGGCGAACAGATGGTGGGCTATATCGTGCGGACGGCGGCGGAGGGCGTCGATTCCGGGAAAATCGAACAGGAGATGGTTTTTTTAAACAACCTGTGGAGCGGCATCCAGAAACGGTACCAGGGCGCCAGTGCCCCCAACCTGATCCATCAGGAGTTGGATATCAGCCTGCGGGCCGTCAGGGATCTGTTGGTTCACGAAGCGGAAAAACTGATCATCGACTCCCGACGGGGGTGCCAGGAATCCTCATTTCCTAGACACGTTCATTCCCAACCTGAAGGACTCCGTGGAACTCTACGAAGGAAGCGAACCCATATTCGATTACTACAACCTTGAAGGCGACATTTTCAGGGCCCTCAAAAAGAAGGTTTGGCTGAAATCGGGGGGTTACATCGTTATCGAACACACCGAGGCCCTGGTGGCCATCGACGTGAATACCGGTCGCTACGTGGGAAAGCACAACCTGGAAGAGACCATTCTGAAGACCAACCTGGAGGCCGTCAAAGAGATCGCCTTTCAGATCCGACTGAGGGATATCGGCGGCATCATCATCATCGATTTCATCGATATGGAAAAACGGGCCAATCAAGAGAAGGTATTCAACGCCCTGAACGAAGCATTCGCCAAAGACAGGAGCAAAACCCACATCCTGCCCATGTCGGAGATGGGTTTGATCCAGATGACGCGCAAGCGCATACGTAAACCGCTCACGAGACAGCTGTGCGAACCGTGTTTCTATTGCGAAGGGGAGGGGCACCTGCTCTCCAAGAAGACCATTTGCTACAACATACAGCGGGAGATCATGCGCAACTTCATAGAAATGGTCGGAAGCGGATTGACGTTGAAGGTCAATCCCTATATCGCCGAACTGCTGCTTGGTGAAGAGAGCCATATCATCACCGCCCTGGAGAACAGCATCGGTCGGCAGGTGACCATTTACCCGGAAACGCAATTTCACCTCGAGGAGTTCGATGTCCTGGAGGCCTATAGTTAGTGCGACTTTATTTTAAATATTGACAAGATTGACGGCTTGTGGTTATCCTCACGGTTTCTACCGTAAATAAAGGTGTAAAGCACCGAATTGCTTTGAAAAACAACAGGGTTTGACCCTGATACCCAATGGTAACGTGACAGCGAGGGAAAAGGAACATGAAAAGAACATATCAACCGAGCAAAATCAGAAGAGTGCGAACCCACGGATTTCGTAAAAGAATGTCGACAAAAGGCGGGCGCGCAGTGATCAACCGTCGACGCGCCAAAGGTCGCAAACGTCTGGCCCTCTAACCAGGAGAAAACAGACATCAACTTGAGAAGTAGCGACCAGACGGATCCAGAAGAAACAGCGGAATAGGGAAAGCGAATTTCATCAGCAAGGCAGACATTCACAAGGCGGACAGGCTGCTAGATCGGTCGGAATTCCTTCGTATCGACGGCTTGGAAAAAAGACAGGAAACCGGCTATTCATCGCATATTTTTATGTCAACGACCATACGCAATGCCGCCTAGGAGTAACCGTTAGCCGAAAGTAGGAAACGCCGCGACGAGAAACAGAATCAAGCGCCTCACCAGAGAGTATTTTCGCCAAAACCGCCATATATTCAAAACCATTGGGATATTCATATCATTGGCAAGCGCGAAGCGGCTAACAGCACTCACCAGAAAGTATTTCAGGCTCTTGAAGGAATTTTGGAAAGATTGCAGCGTTTAAAGAGCATTAAAACGGCCGGCGTTTTCGCGGCAAAAACAGTGATACGATTATACCAGTTGGTGGTGTCGCCAATTTTCGGTCCCGTGTGTCGTTTCGAGCCGACATGCTCGAACTACGCGATGACGGCGATCGAGCGGTATGGTGTTATCAAAGGGGGGCTGATGTCCCTCAAACGGCTCTTGCGCTGCCACCCTTGGAGTACCGGGGGTTTCGATCCGGTACCCTAGGCGCCTCCAAAAAGTGAAATACACTTGCCTTGTTGAAACAAAGCGTTTCTTCCTCATCCAACCATCCGTCGTACCTACTTCGTCAAAGAAACCGTATCGGGAGCAATTCAGGTACGCGTCAAGGAGTATTTTGTATGGAACAAAAGCGTCTTTTGTTAGCCATCGGCTCTCGTTCCTTGTGTTTTTCCTCTGGAGCATCTCATTCGGACCAAAACCACAAGAGCAGGCCGTGGCCCCGGAAGAGCAGGGTCAATCGCCGACCGTCAGTGATACGGCGGTCGACAGGGTCGTCGAGAAACCAACCCCTGCAGCGCCGGAGAGCGTTGGTGGCGACGAGAAAGCCGCGGTGGTCAAACATGATGCACGCAGCATCACCGTCGACACGGCCACTGTACACCATGCGCATTTCAGAAAGAGGCGCTGCAGTGGTCAGTATGACCCTGAAGAATTTCCGGGAAAAAGTCGAAGCCGAATCTCCTAAAAGGAGCTCGTCCCGCAGGAAATGAAAGAGAGGTACGTCCTGCTTTCATTAAGCGCTTTTGGAAAAGGAGATGCTCAACCAGGGGATATACACGGCCGACACAACAGAGGATACGATTCGCGTCGATCGGTCCAGGTCCCTGCAGTTCAGCTACGATCTGGGTAACGGGTCGTCGGTCATTAAGACATTCCATTTCGATCCGGAACACTACGTCATCGATCTGGATGTCACCATGGTCAATGGAAGCGATCAGGCCGTGAACACGGGCATTGCCGTCGGGTTGCTCGATCTTTTCGATGAGGAGAGCGGGGTTTACGGCTTCGTGGGGCCGAGTGGGCTGGTGAACGAAGAGCTGGAGCAGGTCAAGGTCAAGAAGATCGAAGAGAATAACGAAATCAGTGGTACTCTGCGCTGGGTGGCCACCGAGAAGCTCTATTTTATCAATAGCTTGATGAGTAAAGAGCCGGTCGAAGGGCGGATGTTGCTATCATATAAGGACAAAATCATAAGGAATGAGTTTGTTACCAACGGTCATGTGTTCGAACCCGGAGAGCGTTACACGTGGAATCTCAGCATCTTCATGGGGCCGAAAAGCCTGACGTTGTTAAAGTCGGTTGGGTACGAACTGGATCGGGCCATCGATTTCGGATGGGTGGATATCATTGCCAAGCCGTGTCTATGGTTCATGAATTTTATATATGGATTCATCCCCAACTATGGCATCGCCATTATCATCCTGACCATCGTCCACACGATTGATGTTTTGGCCGTTGGCCAACAAAAGCTACAAATCGATGAATGACATGCGAAAACTGCAGCCCCTGATGAAGGAGCTGAGAGAAAAGCACAAGGGCGATAAAACCAAACTCAACCAGGAGATGATGGCGCTCTACAAAACCTACAAAATAAATCCAATGGGGGGTTGTCTACCCATGTTGATCCAACTGCCGGTATTCTTTGCGCTTTATAGAATGCTGTATCAGGCGATCGAGCTGCGGCATGCGCCTTTCTTCGGTTGGATCAACGACCTGTCCGCTCCGGACCGTCTCTTTGAATTCGGGTTTAAGATTCCATTCATGAATGAACCTTACGGCGTTCCGGTGCTGACACTGATCATGGGCGCAACCATGCTGCTGCAACAGAAAATGTCACCGGCCCCGGGAGATCCAACCCAGGCAAAGATGATGATGCTGATGCCGATCGTATTTACCTTCATCTTCATCAACTTTCCGTCGGGATTGGTACTCTACTGGCTGATAAGCAACCTCGTATCTATTGCACAGCAGTATTAACACCCTAAAAAAATTAGCATGACGTGTGGAGGTTAAGGCATGTCCGAATTTACGGAATATGAAGGAAAGAACGTAGACAAGGCGCTGGAAAAGGCCGGCAAGGAGCTCGATCTACCGATCAACAAAATTGAATACGACGTGATTTCATACGGATCGACCGGAATATTTGGGCTGGTGGGCGTAAAGAAGGCAAAAATTCGGGTAAAAAGCGCAGAAGCCCCAAAGGAAACGCGTGACGACACCAAGCAGCAGGCCCAGGACCTGGTCAAAGATGCATTCGGTATCCAAGAGGAAGAGGAGCGTGAGCCCGAAAGCGAAGGCGACGAGAAAAGCCAGGCGGCAATTCAGTGCGGTAAAAGACGCGCTGAAGCGTGTCGTTGACTCGATTTCAGAAGGATCCAGCATACAAGCGGAGCGAAAGAACGGGCGCATCCTATATAAGGTTGAGGGTGGCAACAGCGGACTGCTCATCGGGAAACGGGGCCAGACGCTGGAGGCCATGCAATACCTGGTCGAAAAAATCGTAAACAAGCAAAACGATACCCGGCTGAGAATACTCGTCGATGTAGAGGGCTACCTCGACACCCGACAAGCCAACTTGAAACGCATGGCCACGAAAATGGCGGAGAAAGCGCAAAAGATCAAACAAGCCGGTGACCATCGGTCAAATGAACGCATACGATCGGAGAATTGTTCATCTGCACCTGAAAGACAATCAAGCCGTAAGAACCCAGAGCGTCGGAGACGGCAATTACAGGAAACTGATCGTCTTTCCGAAACGAAGACGAAAGGGCAAGCGTTCCAACTGACAAGGAACGGCATCGGTTTCAAAGACAGCACTCAACCCCATGGTCAATTTTTCCCATTTCGGTATCGACGACGATACCATTGCTGCGGTGGCCACCCCAGCCGGAATGGGGGGGATCGGCATCGTACGCATCTCCCGGGAATCTCGCGGAAAATATCCTTCGGAAGCTCTTTTCGAAAACAGGCGAGGACCCTTCAAAGCGTCGTGACGGGACGACACCGTTCAGGTCGCATCAATTTGTTCATGGATTTATCCTGGAGCCGGCGTCCGGTCATACGGTCGACGAGGTGCTCGCCGTTTCGATGAAAGCGCCGCGATCATACACCAGGGAAGATGTGGTCGAGATCCATTCGCACGGCGGGTTGATCGTCGTCTCGAAAATCCTGGAACTCGTCATCCAGAACGGCGCTCGTGCTGCCGGCCCGGGGGAGTTTACGCGCAGGGCGTTCATCAACGGACGGATCGATCTCAGTCAAGCCGAGGCTGTTGCCGATATCATCCAGGCGAAAAGTCGGGGCGCGATGGAAATCGCATCCCGTCAGCTCACCGGAGGTCTCCGGAGCGTGGTAGAGGCCACGAGACAAGCAATCATCGACATCGTTGCAAACCTTGAAGCAGAGATCGAATTTCCAGACGAAGTGGATGGCATGCTCGATGAGGAAAGGGCGGAAAGAATTTCCAGAATCGAGCGCGATGTCAAAGAACCCATCAAGAAATTATTGGAAAGTTATCACTGTGGTCGGATTTTTCGTGATGGCGTAAGGCTGGTCATTGTCGGACGACCCAATGTGGGCAAATCGAGCCTCATGAACCGTCTGGTCGGAAAGGAGAAGGCCATCGTCACAGCGGTGCCGGGAACCACCCGGGATACCGTGGAAGAGATCATCCCGATCGGCAACATCGAGATGCACGTGGCGGATACAGCCGGGTTGCACGAGAGCAGCGATCCGGTAGAGGTGATCGGGATGCAGAAAACCAGGGAGCGCATCGAATTCGCGGATTTCATACTGATGGTCGTTGAAGCGCATCGCCCGATACAAAAAGGGGATATGGAAATCCTCGAACAAATTGACACGGAAAAGACCTTGCTGATACGTAACAAGATCGACCTGTGTGACACGGAACAAGGCATGGAGATGCCGACGGAAATGATTGGATTCGATTCGCTGGCGGTATCTGCAAAAAGAGGCATCGGCATCGATCGATTAAAAAGACATATTACGGATCGTTGCATGGAAAGTGTCGAGGAAAAAGGAGAATACAGCGTGATCACGAACCATCGGCACAAAGACGTTCTCGAGCACGCATTGGCATTTACCAATAGCGCCAGGGAAGCGCTGCAAAGAGAGGGGCGCGAGGACGTTGTCAGTATGGATCTGGGACAGGCGCTGGACTTGCTCGGCACCATCACCGGGGAGCGTGTCGAAGAGGGTGTGCTCGACGCGATCTTTTCAAACTTTTGCATCGGCAAATAGATCGATTAAAATTGTTTCACGTGAAACAGTCAGGAGATATCACATGAATTTTGACCCCTACTTTGAACAATATCTGGCTCTGGTTAAACAGATCGATGCGGTTTTCGAACGCGTTAAAAATGAGTATCCCGATTGTGTGCGGTGCAAGGAGCGCTGTGCCGATTGCTGCCATGCTCTTTTTGACGTTACCTTAATTGAGGCCCTCTACATCAATGCCCAGGTGAATAAAAATTTCGAAGGTGCGCTACTTGAGGCGCTTTTGGAACGGGCCAATCGGGCGGATCGCGCGATTCATCGGCTCAAACGCAATGCCGTTAAAGAGCTCGAGAAGGGAAGGGCGGAGCCTGAAATACTCGAAGAGATGGCGCTGGAGAGGGTTCGCTGTCCAGCCCTGAACGAGGACGATCGGTGTGCCATCTACGAATACAGACCCATTACCTGTCGTGTGTACGGTATCCCCACAGAAATCGGTGGCCGCGCCCATACATGCGGTATCAGTGGTTTTGAAAAGGGTCAGACATACCCGACATTGAAATTGGATGCCGTCTATCAACGCCTCTATGGGATATCCGCCGAGTTGGCCCGATCGCTCGGCTCCCGCTATGCCAAGCTGGCCGAAATGCTGGTTCCCCTTTCAGGAGCCATACTGACCGAGTACACGCCGGAATACCTGGGTGTCCGCACGAAAACGGAAGATACAGCGGATGACCAGGAAGAGGGGGCGTGATGACGAACGTGCCTGATGACGTCGCCGCAAGAAAGCTTGCCATCTTTGAAAAGATGTCGCCGCGTGCCCGCAAAAGGATAGAAAAAATCGGCTATGATCGCTGGGATCCGTTCCAGGAACCCAAAGATCCCATCGATATCCGTCGCGATTCAACCCGGCGCACCACCCAGGAGCTGGTGAGGGAGTTTCTCCAGCAGTGTGGCCATGACGATATCAGCAATGCCTACAGCCGTGGGGTTCTCGAGATTGCCCTGGGAATCATCAATGACGATGATCGCTTTATCGGGATGTTTGAGTTTGCACGCTGGTATATAGAACAGTTGAATGAAATGGATGAGGGGGATCGACCCCAGGGGGGGGGGAGATAGATAAGGCCGTGTTTGTCAAGAATGTGCTCCGATGTTTTTATCCCTTTTGCGGGTATGTTGAGAAGAGACGAAATGAAAGTGGCCGAGACCCCCACCGACCGTGTTCGGCAGCACATACTCCAGTTGCTGGGTGAATATCATCTACGCATGACGCCCATCGACCTGGTCGCCGCCCTGACTGCCCAGTTCCCCTCCCTGGGGAGGAAACGCCTCAACAAAACGATTCGCGAGATGTGTCCCAGGGCTTGCTGCATTATTCCCACCACTACAACTCCACCCATATCGAGCTTTTCAGTGGCGGCGCCATAAAGATATCGGATCGACTCATCCTGACCTCGACGGCAGCTGGTGCGAAGGATCCTCTTTCGGTTCATACGCTGACGGTTCAGAGCGGCTCCGCATTCGGAAGGGGAGATCACCCGACGACAGTGCTCGCTTTGAGGGCCATCGACTGGATCGCGAAAAGATCGACAACCCCACCGTCCGGTGGGATCCGTGTCCTGGACGTTGGAACCGGCACCGGTGTGCTGGCCATGGCGGCCGTGCTGCTGGGACTGGGGATGTCGGTGGGGCTGGACGTCGATCGACTCGCCTGCCATGAAGCGATGGAGAATGTCCGCAGGAACAAAATGGCTTCGAAGGTCTATATTGTGGCGGGTGGAATGGAGACCTTGGGACCGGGGGCGTATGATACCATCCTGGCCAACTTGCGACCGCCGACCTTGGTCGGGCTGATCCCTGCGATGGCCGGCCAGACCCATGTAAATGGTCATTGGGTTCTCAGCGGGTTCAGACCGGAGGAGGAGGGTGGCGTTTTGGCCCATCTACCGGAGGGTTTTCGTCTGGTATGGGCTGAAAAAAAATCGGAATTGGTCTGCCATTGTGGTTCGCAACGTTCAGGGGGGATGATAACGCTCTTCTGGGGTGCGGCAAAAAACAGGGGTAAGGGTATTCGCTTTTCAGGGATCGCCCGAAATTCGGGCTCTGATTGAGTTGCCCCGCAAAGCCTTGTGGTTAGAGGCTTTGCGGGGCAACTGTTTCTTGGAATCAATCCATGGATTTTTGGAGGGGTGATTTGCCTACCCGTTGTGAAAAACAAGCTTGCCGCCATACCAACCGGCCGTTCCGGCCGCAGCGAGATCGACCAGGTGGAGCAGAAAAAAGAACCAGTTTCCGAACAGTCCGTCTTTGTAGAGATCCGGGGCGGCAACCCACCAGATAGCCAGAATGATCGTTAAGAAGGTGACGATCCCGGCGCAAATCATTTTAACCTGGAATACCTGTGTCATTCTTCCCTTGAACTTGTTGATCCAGTCGAAAATACCGGTGGCAATTACCACCGGCATGGCCAGGGCAATAATGATGAAGTTGCACTTGGCGGCAACGGCGAGGCTGTTCGATTCGAAGAGCAGGGCCAGGAAGGTGAAGAGAACCGAGATCGGCAGCACACCGTTGGGTATGTGAACAGCGACGGGGTGCCCGTGAAAGCGGGTGATCTTTTGGCTCATTTCCAGGACCTTTTCGGGAAACAGCCGGGAGATGCCCGATTCGTCCTCGATGGTGTTCTTCTGGCCGGATGAGGTTGCGGCCTCCTGGGGCTGCGCTTCAGATGCTTCGCCGTCGGCCTGGTCGTCGAGGAGCACGAATTTGCTTCGATCGGCACCACAGACCGGACATTTTTCCGGGGGGGTGGTGCAGGTATGAACGTAGCCGCATACAGAGCATTGCCATTTCGAATCGGCGTTGCCTTCGGGTATTTCGACTTCCTCGGCAGCGGCTGCGTCGATCTCTTCACCATCCTTCTCATCCACGAGCACAAAGAGCGAGCGATCGGCGCCGCAAACCGGGCACTTTTCCGGCGGTTCATCCCCAGTGTGAACGTACCCACAGACAGTACATCTCCATTTCTTCATGTCGGATTCCTCAACGCTTGTTTGATGGTTAATAAAGATAGGTGCATAGGAAAATGGATACAACAATTCGTTCCGATATGCCAGCAAATCAGTTACGCCGGGCTCTAAAACAGCACGATGGAGAAGGGTGGATTCCGTGAATCGCCAGGCAGACGGCGCGCGTTAAATGGTATCGTTGATCGCGTCAAGCACACAACCGCGGGGCCGCCGGGGATGGCCGCAGGCATCCTGGAATCATCGGCGCGTGTCTATAATTATACGCGTGTGCCGGCAAACAGGGCAGGGTGTCGGCTACTTGAAAACCCTTCAAGGGCAGTCACACCTGCTCTTCGATGGCAAGCGGGGTGCCGAGCAGGAACTCCTCGTAATCCGTCGGGCGCTCTTGATACAGCTCGAGCATCAGCTCGAGCCGTTTGCGCTCTTCGCTGTCGCGCCAACGGTACCAGTCGTCGAGACTTTTCCATGTGCCAACGACGACCATGTTGAATGGAAACCCCTTCTTGGAAAGCGTCTCTCCGGAGATATAGCCGGGCTGGTCCATGGCACGACCGCGGATCTCATTGAGCAGGGAAACGATCTGTTTGGTTTTTCCCTCCTTGAATCGTCGCTTGATCAGGATCTTGGCAATCATGATTTACTCTCCTCTTCGGCTGAGGGCTAATGATTGGAGAGGCGAAAAAAGGTGGTGCATTGGGGCCGCGGCAGAGCTGCTTCTGTATTGACGGCAAGCGCGGCGACGATGTCAATATCCGTGGCGAGGTGAATGTTCGGCGCGTGGGGAAAGTGAAGCCGTTTTCAGCGTTGATTGCTCGGTGATACGCGGGGGAATCCGCTTCAGGTGGCGTGCTCTGCCGTTGCCTGGAAATGTACTCACAGCGGCGGGAAGGGGTCAAGAGAAATAGTAGCGTAAAAAACGGCCCGCTTCATGCCATCTTGAATCGGGCCGTTTTCGTGTCGTTCGGTTGGATGGAGGTTACCGCATCATGAAGCTCCACAAAATTCCGGCGCAGATAGCGGATCCGATGACACCCGAAGCGTTGCATGCCATGGCGTGCATCAGCAGATAGTTGCCGGGGTCCTCCTTCTGGGCCGTCAGGTGAACCTCCCGTGCCGACCCGGGAACGGCTGAAACGCCCGATGCACCGAGCAGCGGATTGATCTTTTCCTTGAGAAAGAGGTTCATGATTTTGGCGAAGATCACACCGGATGCGGTGGCGATGGAAAAGGCGATGGAACCGAGAAAGAAGATGCCCAGCGCCTTCGGGGTAATGAAAACATCCGCCTGTGTGCTGGCGCCGACGGTGAAGCCCAGAAAAATGGTTGCCGTATCAATGACAGCGGAGCTGGCGGTTTTGGCCAGTCGGTCGACGACGCCGGAAACTTTCATCAAGTTGCCGAAAAAGAACGGGCCCAGAAGGGGGATCGATGCCGGTGCCAGAAAACAGCAGAGCAGTACGCCCAGAACAGGGAAGAAAACCAGTTCCTTTCTGGAGACATGCCGTTCCGTGTCGGGCATCCGGATCAATCGCTCCTCCTTGGTGGTCAACAGGCGCATGATCGGCGGCTGGATAATCGGGATGAGTGCCATATAAGAGTATGCCGCAATGGCCACGGGCCCGATCAGATGCGGGGGCCAATTTGGCCGTGAGGAAGATGGATGTCGGTCCGTCGGCACCGCCGATAATCGCTACCGAAGCCGCCTCTTTGGGGGCAAACCCCAGCGCCAGAGCGCTCAAGAGGGTGAAATAGATGCCCATCTGGGCGGAGGCGCCGAGCAACATGAGTTTGGGCCGTGCCAGCATGGAAGAGAAATCGGTCATGGCGCCCAGCCCCAGGAAGACGATCGATGGGTAAAGACCGGTGGTCACACCGAAATAGAGGTAGTGCAAGACGCTGTTGTTTTCATAGATACCAAGACCGAAACCCTTAAAAAACGGTACGTTACCAACTATTATGCCAAAGCCGATGGGTAGCAGGCAGCAGGGGTTCGTACTTTTTGGCTATCGATAGGTAGCAGAAGAGAATGCCGATGGCGATCATCATGATTGTAGCGCCAGTCGGCCATTGCAAATCCGGTGTTCTTTAAAAAATTCGTACGCCAGTTCCATATGTTGCGTTACCCTCGGTTAAGTGGGGATGAGAGTTTCTTTAGGGCTATGCAGCTTTCCAGGAGAATTTGCCGTCGCCCGAGGCGACCAGGACGCCGGATTCCCTCAATGTGCGCAGCGTCAAGTGTGGGTGTGGCAGTTTGTCTTTCTGTGCCAGTCGATAGAGCTGGGCAAGATCGAAGGGGTCGCCCAAGTCGGCCGACAGCGCCTTGTAGAGATTGGCCGCAGCTTCCGGGTCGGCCAGGTAATCGACATCGGCGGCCACGGGCAGGGGGCTTTTATCGCTATCCGTTTTATCCTGGGTTAACTGTCTCCTTCTCGAGAAAACCGATGATTTTTATGGAGTTGTGATATGATGAGCGACAAGGTTGCCAGTCCGAGCATGACCAACAAGGCCCCGTAACGGCCATGGCCCAGCCGTTGTTGGCGGTAATGCGAGCAATATCGAAGAACATGAAATAGAATCCTCCCGTGTAAAGCGTCGACCCTCCCGGCAGATGCAAAATCGAGGCACTTTTACGCCGAGTGGTTCGTTTTCGACCATAATTATAGTAAAAAGTCAATAAGCAAATCGTTGGATAATAGTTAACTGCATGGAATTGAAGAGTTATTTGACCATTGACAAGTCGCGGCGCTCTTCCTATTCTCCGTGGGCGGGATCCAGATGAAAATAAAGTAAGGATGCGCGCGTTAAAAGAAAGGAAATCTCGGATGCAAACGAGTACGACCGCGATATTGAACCATTTTGAACAGATCAACGCCATATACCGCGATGCTCGAAAAACGAGGGCCGCATTCATCGCTGGCTCGAGGATTGGGCGAGGGGGAAGGGCTTCGACACACGCTCAGACGACGCGGGCAACCTGGTGGTGCGGATACCGGCAAGTCCCGGCTGCGAGGCCTCTCCCATCGTCGTCATCCAGGCCCACATGGACATGGTGTGTGAGAAGACGCCGGATTCTACCCACGATTTCACTGCGGACCCCCATCGTTTCTCACATGGAGGGGCGACTGGCTGACGGCCGACCGCACGACGTTGGGCGCGGACAACGGCATCGCCATAGCCTATGCGCTGGCCCTGGCCGAAGATGCCTCTCTGGCGCACCCGCCCATGGAACTGCTTTTTACGGTCGACGAAGAGACCGGCCTAAACGGCGTCAAGGCGATGGCCGCCGATCTGGTCGAGGGCAAACGGCTGATCAACCTGGACTCGGAAGACGAGGGCATCTTTACCATCGGTTGTGCCGGCGGCGTGGACACCAGGATAGCGTTCCGTTTCGACCCGGCGCCTCCGGGCAAGGATTGTGAGTCGTTTCGTATCTCGGTCGGCGGACTGAACCGGCGGCACTCGGGCATCGATATTCACAAACAGCGGGCCAATGCCAACCGCTTGCTTGGCCGCATCCTGGCGCGGCTCGGTGGGCGGATGGCCTTACGACTGTCGAGCTTTGCGGGCGGAACCCGTCACAACGCCATCGCCCGGGACGCGACGGCGATGGTGGCCTGTGAAGCCTCGCAGAAGGGCTGAACTCTTACAGTTGGTGGACGAAATGGAGCAGACCCTGAAGCGGGAGTTCGCAGCCCTCGACCGCATCTGTTCGTGAAGACGCAAAGCGAATCATCTCCGGTCGATGGCGCATTGACGACCGTCGATACGCAGCGGATGATCGATCTGCTGCTTGCCCTGCCCCATGGGGTGGCAGGCATGTCCAGTACGGTCG
>CAXXVK010000040.1:0-14206 GCA_963676915.2 Myxococcota bacterium | reverse complement strand
CATAACGGACACTTCGTCGATTTGCTCTTTGCCAGCCTTCAACAGAGATCGTTCCAAATACGACTTCGCTTTGGCATAGTCATCGGAGTCGATATACAACTCGGTCAAGGCTTTGAGAAAACCGAAGTTTTCGGGATCGTTCGCAAGCGCTCGTTCGAAACGCTCGATACTCCCGGCAATATCCTGATTCCCCTTCATCGCGATATCCATTTGCTTTCGTCGAGATCAATCGGTCGGTACGCCCAAAGGTCATCCCAACGCTCCACTTTCCTTGAATTGGCGTTGTGTTGTACCAGATCCGGCCGATTTGCTCAACTCATCTTCTTTATGACCTGCATTTTCCTGACCCCACTCCCTGAAAAACCGTCTAATTCTTGAAAAACAAGCCGGTAGTCCAACAAGAAAACTCCGCCGAAGGCTCGAAAGATTCGAAACCACGGAGTTCCGTAAAGAGTGAAAACGTCATGAAATTCATTACCGGATACCTATATAAATGAAATGGTGGTCCAAAAGCAATATTTGAAGCGATTCTTGAATCAATTCGCTTCACGTCGGCGTCAAACTCAGCTTTCTCCTTGTCAAGCGCGTTGGAATCGGTAGGATACCCGAGGTAAATGGTTCGAAAGAACATCGTTCTTTCTCCTGCTTTTATGGATGACCGATGACCGAACGCGAAAACAAACCGCCCCGACTACGGATTTCCTTTCAATCGCTGGGTTGCAAAACCAACCGGGCGGATGCCGTTTCGATTCTGGACCGGCTGCCGTCCTCCCATTTTGAACTCGTCCCGTTCGGTGCCCCCTGCGACGTAACGTTGGTCTATACCTGCGCCGTAACGCAGGTAGCGGAACGCCAGTCTCGCCAGGAATTGTACCGTGCCTCTCGAAACAATCCCGAAGCGTTATTGATCGCGGGAGGTTGCCTCGTTCGCCTTCGTCCCGAAAGTTTGAGTGAAAAACTACCCGCTCTGCACCAGGAACCGGACACGCATGCCGACGCGACGGTCAAAAAACTGTATGAGCTGGCCGGACTTTCCAACGACGATGTCCCCAAATATCAACACCATGATATCACATCGTTTTCCGGACACAGCAGGCCATTCGTCAAAGTGCAGGACGGCTGCCGGGCACCTTGCACTTATTGCACGATACCCAAAGCCAGAGGAAAGCTGGAATCGGTGCCGCCCGAAGATGTCGTGCGCAAAATCAACGTATTGCACGCCGCCGGTTTCGAAGAAGTGGTCCTGACGGGAATCAACCTCAGCTATTACGGGGTTGACCTCCCCGGCCACGTCACCGACCTCGACCTGCTCGAAGCCATCGAAAAGGATTCTTCGTGCCGTAGAGTGCGCATCAGTTCCATCGAACCGATTCAGTTGAAAGAGGATTTTTGTTCGTTTTTTGCCGAATCGACAGCTTTTTGTCCGCATCTTCACGTCCCGATCCAATCGGCGAGTCCGGCAATATTGAAATCCATGCGCCGCAGGTATTCTCCCGACTGGCTGCGTGAACGCATCGAAGATTTGTTTTCCAACCTGCCGAAGCTGACCATGGGGTTGGACGTAATTTTCGGTTTCCCCGGTGAAACCGAAGAAGATGCTCAACAAACACTGGATTTCATTGACGAATTTCCGATCGGATATCTTCATGCATTCTCGTTTTCAGCACGCCCGGAAACTCCGGCCTATAGCATGACTCCCAAAGTCTCGCCGGACATCATCAAGCATCGGGTGAAACAAGCTCTCGCACTGGGAAAACGAAAAAAACGGGACCGCCTGAACCAGCGAGCCGAGGAACAAGCCGTCGAGGAAGTATTGATCGAAGGCAGTCGTTCCGGCAGTGCTCACGGCTTCACGAGAGATTACCTGCCCGTACGTCTGGAGAACACACCGTCCCCGGCATGGACAAAACGCTTATGTAACGTTAGGATTACAGGGTTCGACGCGGAACGATCCGTATTGAAGGGACGCGTCGAAGACTAACGAGGTGTTCGTGGGCTGCGGTTTCAAATCCCTTTTCTCTCCAAGCTCACCAACCTGTTTCTTTTGAAAAACGGCGGCGTTTTCCAAGCCGCTCCAGTAAAGGATAAACGTAACGTGGGATGGATCGATAAAATCGTAAAAATCACAAAGGATCTCTCGGCAGCAGGAGAAAATTCTCCAGCGAAATCGACGACGGAAAGCCAGCAGGATTTCTCGTTTGCATCTCCCTTGCTCGATCCGCTCTGGCAAGAAATCGAGCCGCTACAAGAACGATTGGGATATAGATTTCGGGTTCCTCACATTTTCCTGGAAGCGATGACTCACCGCAGCTATGCCAACGAAAACCGCAACCAATTCCATTTCAAAGACAACGACCGGTTGGAATATTTGGGCGACGCCGTGCTGGATCTAGTGGTTGGAGAGCGGATTTTCTCCATGGAACAGCAGTTCAAAGCCGGTGAAATGACGAAATTACGCGCCATGGTCGTCAGCACCGAAGCCCTTGCGGAAGTGGCGAAAGAGTTGGAAATCGGAAAATACCTGCTACTGGGTATCGGAGAAAGCAAATCCGGTGGAGCCGAAAAACCTTCGCTGCTGGCGGACGCATTCGAAGCCGTCATCGGTGCCGTATACATTGACGGCGGATTCGAGGTCGCCCAAGGCTGTATCGAACGGCTGCTTTTCGAGCGTCTGGACGTAGCCTCGGAGAATATCGGATCGTCGGATCACAAATCGAGACTCCAGGAAAAATGCGCCCGGACCGGCCATGGACTTCCCGTGTATCAGCTCGTTGGCACTCGCGGTCCCGATCACAACAAGGAATTCGAAACCGAATGTCTGATCGACGGCGAGCCCATGGGACACGGGGTGGGACCAAACATCAAATCAGCCGAGCAAAACGCCGCCAGTCAGGCCATTACCTCGTTGAAAAAGCGTAAAGGCAATACCAAATGAAAACCATCGAATTGTCTACCGGTTCACGGGAAACGATGATCGACATTACTGCGGAAGTGGCGCAGGCCGTGCGGGATAGCGGCATAACCGATGGAATTGCCGTGGTTTACAGCCCACACACGACCTCCGCCGTGACCATCAACGAAAGCGCCGACCCGGACGTTCGCCGCGATCTGGTACGATTTTTCCATCGTCTGGTCCCCGAAGACAGCGATTTCCGCCACGCCGAAGGCAATTCCGATGCTCACGTCAAATCAAGCATGATCGGCTGTTCGGTAACGGTGATCGTCGAGCAATCCCGCCTTGTGTTGGGAACCTGGCAGGGGATCTATTTTTGTGAATTCGACGGTCCACGCCGCCGCCGGGTAACTGTCAAAACCATGGCGGGATAATCTTTTTCAATTGAGGACATGTTCAAAAAAAACGATGAATGATTCCGTACTTAGCTTTCGTTGGTCCAGACAGATCGAGTTGCCGCTCGCGCTTGAAATGACGCTGGACATCGCACGGGAAAACCTGCCCTACTCATTTACGCCACCCAGAACCGTCGAACGAGTCGAGGAAGACTGGCGCGATGAATGGGAAAACTTCTTCAGTCCTCTCAACCGTCGCGGTCTGGTAAAAATTTTACTGGCATTTCTGGATGAAGACCCCGTCGGCATCAGCGTGTTGGGACCGAGGAAACTCAACGGCGATCCAAATACCGGATTCATTTATGCCATCGGCGTTCGCGCCGACCACAGACGACAAGGCATAGGAAAAAAGCTGCTAAAAGAATCGGTGCGACGATTGGAAAAACTTGGCTACGAACAGGCCGTTCTTGCGGTTTACCACAAAAATCACGAGGCGGAATCCCTGTATCGCAACTTCGGTTTCAAACCGGAACAGGTTTCGATGGTTTACGATCTCGGTGAGAACGACGATGAGTGAAAAGGAACGAATCCCGACAACACGGCTTTCCATCGGAAGAATGCGCGACGAAGAACGCCTCGCCGTGGTGGATATGCTGGCGCGACTGCATCGCGAGCAAGGCGATATTCACCCAACCACGAATCGTCCGATGTCCGACAAACGGGCGAAATCCTGGGCGGACAACCTATTGGAAACCCTCGCAAAACTCCGTAAAGATACGCTGCTTATCGCTCGATACGGCGACCAGCCCGCCGCCGTCCTGGCATGGAAGCCAGAAACCAACGTTTTCGACATCGAAACCGTCGTGATCGAAGGCATTTACGTGGAATCGGAACATCGACGCAAAGGCATTGCCACCAAACTTCTGGCACGCTTAAAAGGGATTCTTCAAAAAGAAGGACGAACGGACTATATCGAAACGCGGGTTTACGCCGACAACGCCCGCGCCATGAACCTGTTACGAAACATGGGTTTTTTCACTCACGCTCGACAGGTGCTGTTTCGGCTCAAACCAACCAAACCGGACGCAGAAAAGGCGAAAGCGGCTTTACGAAAGCAGGCGGATGCTACCGGTTCGAAAACAAAACCAAGCGACAAACGACGCAACGTCACGAAAAAAGGATCAAAATCATGAAAATCGGAATCATCGGTGCAGGCGTGATGGGTGAAGTCATTACCGACGCCCTGACTCTCAAGGAAGTATTCGCCCCCGAAGACATCATGCTTTCCGATATCGGACGTGGACGCCTGGACGGCCTCGAAAAACGTTTCGGCGTTCAAACCACCATGGAAAACGAAGAGTTGCTCGACCACTCCGACGTGGTGGTAATTTGCGTCAAGCCCCAAAACGCCGAACCGGTTCTGCGACCGCTCAAAGGCCGATTTCGACCGGATCAACTGTTGATTTCCATCATGGCCGGTGTTTCCAGCGACACACTAGCCCGCTTGACAGGCCACGAATGCATCGTGCGTTCGATGCCGAACATCCCGGCGAGAATCGGCCAGGGCATGACGGTCTGGACCGCTTCCGGCAGTGTTTCCGATCACTTCGCTATGGTGGCGAAGATGATCTTCCAGGCGTTCGGAAGAGAACTTCAGTTGGATGAAGAAAACATGGTAGACGCCGCCACGGCCGTCTCCGGCTCGGGACCGGCGTACCTGTTTTACGTAGCGGAAAACCTCGTCAAATCCGGTGTGGAACTGGGCTTTACCGAGGCACAGTCTCACAGGCTGGTGGAACAGACAATCCTTGGAGCCATGAATCTATGGTCTACCAGCGGCGAAAAAGCCAGCGCCTTGCGGCAGAACGTCACCAGCCGTGGCGGCACCACCGAGGCGGCCCTGAAAACGTTCCAAAAACACAATACGCCCGAAATTTTCGTGGACGCCCTGCAAAGCGCCTACAAACGTGCGAAGGAACTACGGAAACTGGTCGATGAAAGCGTGGGGGAAACGAAAGAAACTCCGAAAAGTACCAAAAAGAAGGGTTGATCCCCAAAGACCACAAGGTCGGGTGATTCTTCAAGCCGTTGGTTCAGGGCACCTGTCCTGAATCCTACGTTTCACGTCGGGGTAACAACGTGATCGGAACCGTGTTAAATGTTTTTTGCATCATCATCGGTGGTCTGATCGGTTTGCAATTCAAGGGTAGTATCCCAGAAAATTACAGCAAAACGGTCACCCACGCCATAGGGCTTGCCGTGCTGTTGATCGGGATAAAATCGGCGTTGCAAACCGATGCGCTTCTGGTTGTTGTCATCAGTCTCGCTCTGGGAAGTCTTCTGGGAGAATGGCTTCGAATCGAAGAAAAGCTAAATCACATCGGGCTTTGGATCGGAAGTAAATATTCCAAGGGTAACAAGGGAATCGCACAAGGATTTGTAAGCGCCAGCCTGCTTTACTGCGCAGGAGCTATGTCTATCATTGGTGCGATGGAAAGCGGATTGACCGGAAACCATCAAACTCTGTTCGCAAAATCCGTTCTCGATGGAATTTCGTCCGTCATTTTGGCGTCTACCTTGGGAATGGGTGTTCTTTTTTCGGCACTTTCGGTTTTGGTTTTCCAAGGACTGATTACAGTCACAGCCTCATCACTAAAACCTTTACTTACCCAAGACATCGTTTCTCAAATGTCAGCAGTAGGCGGACTGCTGATTGTAGCCATTGGAATTGGTTTGCTGGATGGCAAAAAATTGAAGGTTGGAAATATGCTTCCGGCAATATTCCTTCCCCTTATTTATAAATTTTTGCAACAAATTCCTACATTGTTCCAATAACATGGGCAGGAATGGGGGCATCATAAAATGGTGCGAATTGGCCCCATAATATTGAAGTATTCATTCATTTGGTTGTAGCGGCGAGGCGTAAGCCCGCCGAAAAGGGAGATTGGGGCATAAAAGCAACTTTCAAAAGACAAAAACGGCGGGCTTACGCCTCGCCGCTACGAAAAAAGAGGATTTTACGAAAGTCGCACTATTTTGTGATGCACCCGGAAGGAATTTATCAGTATTTCCAAGATGTAAGCGTAGGCTGGGTGATTTCACCCGACTATTTTCGAATTCACTGAAAAACGCTCTAATACACGAAAATCCGTGCAAAATAGTACAGCACCGGCGCGCCGAACATCAAAGCGTCGAAGCGGTCGAGGATGCCGCCGTGACCGGGGATCAGGCTACCGGAGTCTTTGATTCCGAACGAGCGTTTCAGCATCGATTCGATCAGGTCGCCCAACTGCCCCACGTAACCTACGGCCAGCGCGGCGAAAACCATCTGTGGAATCGACCAGTTCAGCGAAAGCCAGCCATTGAACAGGTAAATGAAAACCATCCCCAACAATGCACCACCAACCGAGCCTTCCCAGGTTTTCTTGGGAGAAATCCGTTCGTAGAATTTATGGCGACCTAGCAGTTTTCCGGCAAAGTATGCTCCCGTATCGTTAGCCCAGACAATTGCGAACAACAGCAGCAACACTGAACCGTCATCCGGCGCGTTCAATCCTACGAGACGCGGGAAGAACAAAAAGAGAATCGGCACGTAAAAAATCCCAAGCGCTGTCAGGCCAAACCGTTGACTCACCGTGGAAATCGGATCGGGGAAAAACAGCAGCCAGAACGCAGGGATAGCGAAAGCTAAAAATGTCGCCGCCGTGGCGAACTCCATCGAGAAGCCGTACTGCTCCACAAGACCGGTTCCCAGATAAATCAGCACACTCGAAACCAGACCGACTTTGCGCAAACCGGGATCATTGGGCACTGCCATTTGAAAATATTCAATTGCACCCAGAATCATTAGCAGCAAAAAGAAGAAAAAGTTCACCGAGCTTCCGCCCTTGAGAAACAGAAGCAACAGTACCGGAATGGCAACAACGGCAGATAAAAAGCGATAGAGCAACATGGGTTTTCCTTAGTATCTCAAAGCCTTACGGAAGATTTCCGAATCTTCGTTCACGACGTTGAAACTCGTAGATCGATTCGTAGAGGGACTCTTTGGTGAAGTCCGGCCACATGATTTCGAGAAAAATCAACTCGGCGTACGCCAGTTGCCAAAGCATGAAATTGGAGACACGCAACTCGTTCGAGGTTCGGATCATCAGATCCATCGGAGGCAATTCGGGAACCCAGAGCGCTCCTGCGATATCTTCTTCGGAAACGTCTTCCGGTTCCAGCTCTCCCGCACGTACTCTCTCGGAAACCCGCTGGCAGGCGATGACGATTTCCCGCTGCCCTCCATACGAAAGGCAAAGGTTGAGAAACATCCCGTCGTTGTTCCGGGAATCGGCCATCAGGGCATCGAGTTCCGAACGAACATATTTCGGCAGACGTTCGATATCGCCCGACATCACCAGGCGGATATTGTTGTCCATGATGGTCGAACGTTCTTCGACGAGATACTTTTTCAACAAGCGCATCAGAGCTTCGACTTCGTGCCGTGGACGCGACCAGTTTTCCGTCGAAAAAGCATACAACGACAAGGCTTTCAATCCGAGTTCTCGGCTGGTCGTCACGGCTTCCCGTACCGCCCGCACACCGGATTCGTGCCCTTTGACCCGCGCCAGAAGCTTTCGCTTGGCCCAACGTCCGTTGCCATCCATGATGATGCCGACATGCTTCGGCAGCCTGTCGCGGTCGATTTTATCCAGAAAACTCATCGCCCACCCTGTTTTTTGAAAACCGAACATCGTGCCGGATCAAGCGTCACGGTCCCGCACGAAAGCGCGAGGCACGTTAGCATGGGACACAGGGAGGGTCAAGAAAGGGAAAGGGATCGATCGAATAGTAAATCAGTTGTTCAATGCTCCTTGATCGATCCAGTTTTTTAGGTCAGCCGTCGAGTTATCATCCAGCGGGGTAAGATTTTTCGGCATCCGCACACCGCTTCCACCCACAGTGCTTTGTTCCCCAAGAATCTTTAGGTACAAATAACTATTGGAGGAATCTCCGGGACTTACGAAAGAAAGACTAGACACCTGCGTTGATGGCACATTCACAATATTCCCGTAGCTGCTACCCGACTGCAACCACGAATGACATTGCGTACACTGGGCATTGAAAATCGGTTGAATCATGCCGGAAAAAGAAACGGGAGGCAGAACTTCGCCACCACCTTCCATCTCTTCGCTTTCATCCGCGTCTTCTTCTACAAAGACTTCTTCTTCCGATCCATCGCTTTCAATGTCCTGTTCAATCGCTTCCTCCTCTTCGAATTCAACGATTTCGTCGTTTTCCTGCTCCAAACCATTGTCAATCTCGTCCGCTTCTTCCAATTCCTCTTCGGTAGAATCGTCCAGTTCCGGATCGTCGTCCACGTCTCCATCCACACCCGGTTCCTGTGTTTCCAACGCTCCAGCTTGAATCCAGTTTTGCAAGGTCGCCAGTTCCGTTTCCGGTAAAGGGTCGCCCCCCTGCGGCATGGTCTGACCGCTTCCACCGACAGATTCGAAAGTTCCCTTGACCTTGTGCCATATGTAAGAAGATGTCGTATCGAACGGCTCAATCAGGTTCATCTCGGGGACATCTTCGGAAGCAACTCCAACCTGCGAGTCATACTCCACGATCCAACCATGACACTGACTGCATTTCGCCTGGTAGATCGGAAGCACTTCGGCAAAAAGCACGACATTAGTGTTTTCGTTTTCCATAACAGATTCGTCGCTATCCTGATCCCCCTCAGGTGATGAACTGTTTCCGTTATCGGATTCGCAACCTAGAACGAAAACCATGCAAACCATCAAAACGCTAAAAATCTCTGCAAGATTGCTTTTCATCATCTTCTCTCCTTGCCTTCCGATGGTCAAATACGAGCATTTTTCGTTTAGATTGTTCTGGTGCTGTGTTTTGAAAAGCAAGTCTATTCTAGCATTTTCGCAAAAGTTATGACAGTACTCATTTTTTAGAAAAAGCTATGTCATTTTCATGATTTCTTTCGCATTCATTTCTTTGCACGCCAGTTGCTGACAATTTCCCGTGAAAAGATGGACATTCCAGGGCTTTTCCTCTATTCTCTATATCCCTTTCGCTGAATGAAAGGAACCTTTTCGGATACGGCCTTTTCGAAAAGGATGGAGAGAACGACAGCAAACGAGTCGTTAAAAAAACGGAAACGAAACGACATGAAATCGAATGGGGGGATCGGTATTCGTGTAGGAACAAGCCTATTCAATCGCTTGTGAGGATTGTTCATTGTTTCTTTTCGGCCGGATTGATCCCATCGACATGAAAACAAAGGATCGATAATGCACCCTGGATGCACCATCTGGTTTACGGGACTGAGCGGTTCGGGAAAAACAACCAGCAGTCGTATCGTGGCAAAAGAACTAAAGAAAATGGGACTTCCCGTGGAAGTACTGGACGGGGATGTCATTCGTAAAAACCTTAGTAAAGGGCTTGGTTTTTCGAAAGAAGACCGCGATACCAACATACGACGCATCGGCTTCGTCGCGGAAAAACTGACCCGCTATGGTGTCTATGTATGTGTTGCGGCAATTTCTCCTTATCGAGAAACCCGTAACGAGGTTAAGGAAAGCATCGGCCGGTTCGTCGAAGTACATTGCCACGCATCGCTTGACGTTCTCGAACAAAGGGATGTCAAGGGACTGTACAAACTAGCCCGAGAAGGAAAAATTCAGCATTTTACCGGAGTTTCGGACCCCTACGAAGAACCGGAAGCCCCGGACGCCGTGGTTCGGTCCGATGGCTCGGAAACTCCCGAACAAAGCGCACGAAAAATTCTGGATATCATGCGTCGCAAAGGGTATTTCCGCCAAGTTTCCGAGAAAAGTCCTTCGGCAGAAATAATGATTTCCTAAGTAATATTAAATAGTTTTAGTCTATCAAATGACCGATGCGCCCCAGGCGCATCCCGTCTTTCGGCCCGGAAGACCACCAGACCACAAGCGCTTTTCCTTTTACATTATCCATAGGCACTTGTCCCCAGACGCGGCTATCCGAGGAGTTGTCCCGATTGTCGCCCATCACGAACAGGTGGTTTTCTTCCACTTTGTACTGCTTGATGGGAAATAGCGGACTAACGACATCTGGGGAACTGTAAAAGACCTGATAATTGTGAGTCCCCCAAATCTGATCGTACAAGATTCCCGGCATGTCTTCCTGATCGTGACCTAAATGATGGCTTTTGCCGTCCGAGGTATTCACGACCTGTCCGTTGACACGAACGGTATGTCCGCGAACCTCGATTTCATCGCCTGGAACGCCGATGACCCGCTTGATGTAATCCTTGTCCGGGTCGTTGGGATAGACAAAGACGATGACATCTCCGTGCTCCGGCAGATCCCAACTCGTAACCCAACGATTAGCAAGAGGAATTCGGATTCCATAGGATAATTTATTCACGAAGATATAATCGCCCACGAGCAATGTGGGAACCATGGAACTCGAAGGAATTTTAAAAGCTTCCAGCACGAACGTACGCAGAAACAACGCAATCAACACTGCAACGACAAGGGACTCTACCCATTCTCTGGTAGGACTTTTGACGAAAGCTGCAAAATCGTTACGTAACAGATGATCCAGATCCGCAATGCTTTGTTCCATGCCCTCGACATGGTTCCCTTTACGGGCGTCGTCGAGTTTTTCCAGCACCTCGACCAGCGGCTGCAACTCGTCGAGCGTCAGCTTCTTTCGAGCCTTGCGTAAAACGCTTCGTCCCTCTTTCAAACCGTATAAAGCTTCTTTTTTCAATTTCGATGCGGATGAAGACAACGCGACCGCTCCCGTACTTCCGGTGCTTGGCAGGCTAAAATCTCTTCGGCGAAAAAAACGAAGCGCCTTTCAGCGGGACAAACCGGGGATAAAGGGTGATTTTTCATGGTCGATTCACACGATGGCTACGAATCGTCACAACATGCCGGTGATTATAGGAACGCTTCCCAAACGATGCAAGGAAAGATATCCGATTCGACGTGAGGTTTTAGCCGTTTGCGCGAATTTATATGACTCTGCATAAAAAACGCCCCCTGGCAAAAGGAGGCGTGAAAGAACGAAAAACGGTCCGGTTTAGAAGTAAGCCAACAGGCCCAGCGTTACAAGAACGCCATGATGCAAACGCTCAATCGGAATCGAATCTCTATAAACATTCGCGTTTAGATATTGCGTCCCATCAGAATTAAATCCAATGGGATTGTCTAAATTGTCGTAGTTCACATCCAAATCGCTTTTCCCGGAAGAATCCCGTCCTCCTGTGAAGGAATAATTCATCAGGTAACGAAATTCCATACTCAGACCAATATGTTCGGTCAACAGATAATCGAAACCGGCGCCCGCCAGGAAATCCAACGCCAAAAACGACTTGTCTTCTTCAGCTTTCAGTGAGAACGACACAATACAGTTTTCCGCATTTTTTCCACTTTGATAAGGAGAAGAAGCGTCACAAGCCTGGTACTGGGTGGGATAACCATTTTGGTCGAAATCGGTAGCGGTCTGGTTCAACCATTGGCCTTCCATATCGTCGAATTGATATATATGTTGCGACACTCCCAAGCCCGTGAAGAAATACGGGAGAAAACGTCCCTTTTCAGGACGAAACTTGACGGCCAGATCGAAAGGTATTTTCATGGCGTCAAAACCGGCCTGAACGTTTCGAACCTCGATGGTGGATTGATCGAGGTTGTACATATTGCTTGGAACATCCAAAAGATACGTATCGACTTTTTTCTTGTTCTGAGCGGCGAATTCCGCCCCCAACGTCGTGGCGAAACCGGTGGAAAGCATCACCGCCATCCAGGGTTTCACAAAATATTCGGCGTCGAGAATAAAGTGCAGGTAATCCGGGCGGAAATAGAGAATATCGTCCTCGTCCTTGGTCGGTCCGACGTTGATTTCATAGCCCGTCCGCACATGGAAGAACATGGTTTTTTCTTTTTCAGCAATATGCAGGTCACGCAATAATTGCTGAGTGATATCCGGCTGGACACCTTTGTCTTCCAGGGCAATGGCAATCACGGCGGAACGCAACGAGCCAATCAGTTCGTCACTTTTACCGACGAGATTCTGGTTGGAACGCCGCTCGACACGCAAGGTCTCGGTGTTGATGATTTCCAAGTGAATCAAGTACGTTGCACCAACCCGCCCCAACGAACCTTTTAACAGATACGGAGCGTTGAGCGCTTGGCCGACTTTGGCGATCTGATCGTCTCCCTCTTCGACACCCAAAAGCTGTTTCTGCTCTTCGAGCGTCAAAATGGCGGCGAGCGTGTCGCGGGTGACGATATCGTACTTGTCCAGGCGTTCCAATTCCATGGAAACCAGATCGGTCAGACTTTTCGCAATATCTTCGCCTACTCCGTTGGCCTTGAGATCGAGTACGATCAGGCGGGGTTTCGCTGCACCTTCCTGGGCCTCCAGTGGAGCAGCCACGGCGCAAACCAGCAAAATAGTAAGCGATGCGAGGAAAACAGCTTTTGACGGCATCCGTCTCCT
This sequence comes from Myxococcota bacterium, assembly GCA_963676915.2. Classification (GTDB taxonomy): domain Bacteria; phylum Myxococcota_A; class SURF-8; order SURF-8. Next base: position 1,426 of record CAXXVK010000040.1, on the reverse strand, counting down.
TCCCTTCTTTTGTATGGAACCACGTTCGATTGTCCAGAATTCACATTGTGAATCGCTAGTATATCATCTTGACACGAACAAGTCCGAAAAAATTCAATTTTACGGGAAAATGAAGAAATTTCATTGTATCCCCCAAGGATTTTCCCAAAACAAACGAATTGAAAATCAATCGTTGCGTTTGTAGTAAAACGGCTTGCGGTCTCCGTCTTTGACTCTCGGCAAAATCACCGAAAACCTCGCCCCTTTGCCCGGTTGAGACTCTACCGCGATCTGACCGTCGTAGCGTTTGACGATGCCGTAACAAATCGACAACCCCAGGCCGGTGCCCTCTCCAGCGGGTTTCGTAGTAACGAAAGGATCGAACAGGCGTCCACGGACTTCTTTGGAAATTCCGGGGCCATCGTCTTCGAACTCCACGTGGACTTTTTCGTCCTTCTGGAACGATCGCACCCAGATATTTCCCCCGTTTTTGGCCTGCAAAGCCTGAATACCGTTGTTGAGCAGGTTGATGAAAATCTCCTGCAACTGCATTTCTTCGATTTGCACCTGCGGCAGGTTCTCGGCCAGATCCAGGTGAACTTTCACGGACGCAAAATTGGCCTTCTTTTCCAGAAATGGGATCACTTCTTTCACCGAAGCGTTGACATCGGTGATTTCGACCCTGGCTTCGCTCTTTCGGGAGAAATTCAGCAGGCGAGAAGTAATGACCCGACAGCGCTTGACCTGCTTGAGAATACTGGGAAGATTCAATGTGAATTCTTCCAAGGTCAATTCTTTCTTTACCTTCGGATCGTCTTCCAGCAGTTCGTTGAGGTACTCGGAAATTTCGTAAATCACCGCCAACGGATTGTTGATTTCGTGGGCGACTCCCGCCGCCAACCGACCCACGGCGGCCAGACGTTCGGATTGCATCACCTGGTCGAAAAGCGCTTTACGATGTCCGATATCCCGACTCATACCCACCGTTCCGATGACTTTGCCTTGATAATCCTTCAACTGCGCCAGAGTAATGCTTACCGGCACCTCGCTGCCGTCTTTTCGCACCAGATAGGTTTCGTAGTCGCTGACCGCGCCATCCTGCAACACGCGCTGAAGCAGCCGGTCACGCTCATCCGGCGTATGGTAAAGCTGGTTGGCTTTCATCCCTTTGATTTCCTCGGCACTGTAGCCAAGACTCTTTTCCGCACCCGGATTGAAAGAAACCACCTTCCCTTCCAAATCGGTGGTGATGATGATCAGCGGCGAGTTGTCGAGGATATTTTGCAAATACTCCTGGGTCTGGGTGAGTTCTTCCTCCACCTCTTCCAGTTCGGTAACATCCCGAGTCAGGCCAACAACGGCGGTCGTCTTGCCGTTGGCATCCACCAATGGATATTTGTTCGTGGACCAATACCGGCGGTGACCGTCGATATCGATAGCGTAATCG
>CAXXVK010000039.1:0-30322 GCA_963676915.2 Myxococcota bacterium | reverse complement strand
AAATCACGATGATCGACTTCCCCGAAGGTTTCGCTCTGGAAGACGTGTACCAGCCTTCTCCCGAAACTTCGGCTCAGGTAACGACCTCGTTCCTGCTCAACGAACTCAATTCCGGGTCGGTTCCTCAACAAATCACGGTTGCCGTCAAGTACGCTCCGACTTCCGACGGCACGGCCCGAGGGTCGGTGATCGTCAAGCACAACGATCGGGGTGCAGCAAGGATTCTCGAAGACACGCCGGACGAAGACCAGCCCCCGCCAGGTGCGGACTACCCCGAGTACCGTGTGAAAATCCAGGGTAACGGCAAAGGAAACAACCTGCCGATAGCACTGGTTAAATCGCCTCCGGGACGCCCGGCCGGTCGTGTCGGCACCCGTGAAATCACTTACATCGTCGGTGTGGACCAGGAAATCACCTTGGACGGCTCCGACTCCTGGGATCCCGACTCCGACTCGGCCATCCCGGACTGGATCGACCGTTTCACCTGGACCTCTCCCCAGTCCAGTCAGATTATCTGGGGCGGCGCTCTCGATGGCGCAGACGGTGGCGATCCGCAGATTACCGCCGAATTCGTCAATCCGGGCGTGTACGAAATCTATCTGACGGTAACCGACCGCTGGGGTGAGCTTTCGGAACAAACGGCGGATTCCACCTTGATCGTCAATGCTTTGCAGGGACCGGAAGCAATTCCGCGTATCTGCAATGCCGGTTACGAAGGCTATACCAGCATCGAAATCTACGCCGGTGAGTCCGTCTGCCTCGACGGTCTGTCCTCCCAAGATCCCGACCATCCCGACGACGCCTTCCTCCAGTACCGCTGGTATCTGCGTGAAGAAGGTCAATTGCCCGCCGAAGCGGTGAACATCTCCACGGCGTCACGCTTCAACCATTTCTTCTACACGGGCGGTCATTACGTCGTAAGTCTGGAAGTCGTGGACGAAGACGGCCTGATCTCCGGTCGCGAAGACATCAGCGTGGCAGTCATCTACAACGACAGCATCCGAGTGGAACTGGTCTGGAACAACGGCGGCGACGTGAACCTGCACTGGATACAACCCAGGGGCCATGCCAACGATATCAGCGACTGCCGCGAAGAAAACCCGCATCCGTCATGGGTCGGCTACGGCAGCCCGAAATTCGTACAGGCCAGCGAGATGAACGGACCGGAAATCATCGTTCACCCGGACCTGGATAGACCCGACCTCGATACAGAACTGGACTTTCCCGGAAACGGCACCTACAAATCTTTCGCTCATTACGAAGAAGCCTCCGAAACCTGCCACCAGGAAAACGTCTGTGAGGAACGTCACAACGATTGTGGTTGCGGTTGTGAAAACAGCTTCTGGTGCGTGTTGAGTTTCTGCGGCGTGGGTGGCATCATCGATTCCTGCTGCGAAGATTGTACGATCTGCCATCTGGAGACATTCTGCGACCCGCTACCGGCGCATCTGACCTTCTTCTACTACATCAACGATGCTCCCTACGCGACGTACTCGGCCACGGGTCAGAACTCGGTGCTGTACAACACCGACGATTCCTATAGCTGCTCGATCACTCGTTCCAACGGACGCTTCGACACCCCACCGGAATGTGATTGATCACAGCAAGCGCTTTACTCTCCACCCGCCTGATGCGTCAGGCGGGTTTTTCTTTGGGTGTTTTCACACTTTTTATCGAAAACGAGCGAATCGTTTTTCGTCGTGTTAGAAATATTGCGTGTGTTCCTACGTGTGTGCTTATAGCGCTTTATAGGCAACAAGCACCCGCTTGATCTTTTCCGTCAAAAGTTTGGCAAAAAGCACTCCAACATGATAGGTATATTGCCTCCTTTGATGCATTTCACTCTAAGTATTCGTTGATTTCGAACCAAAGGAGAAAACTCCGATGAAACGCAAAAGCACTTTGAGCCTCTTCTTGATTCTTTCTTTTCTCAACCTTCTGATTCTTCCCATGTTTTCCGGCTGCGGAGACGATTCGGACGAAAATACGGTTGGAAACATTGAAGATGTTTCACCCGATAGCTTGATTCAAAGCCTTTCGGATGCGGAGAAAAAAACCTTTTGCGCCTGGTACGTAGAAAACGCGGGAATGAGCGAAGCCATAACCTGCACCATAGAGGAAACAGAGACGGATATTCCCGCCGTGACAACGACCGAATGCGTGGAAAATCTGGCGAGCCAGCCAGACTGCGCCGTCTCCGCTTATAAAGCCTGCGCCCCCATCATGAAAGCCGACCGCTGTGGGTTCGAAATCAGTGACTGCCCCGAGCTAGCCGCTTGCCTGGTACCAAGCAACGCTAGTCCTACTTGTACCGTATCTGGCGAAGATTGCCTCTTTGTGGTCCCCGGGTCCGGGATTCATTGTCGCTATAAAATGAATGTCGAACTGTGCGTTACACTATCCGTTTTTTCATTGGGTCTCTACAATTTGGTTAATGGAGTCACATGTGACGGAAAAGTATCACAATGCGGTATTGGGTCTTCCTGTTATGTATCCGACGACTGCTACTAACCTGATGCAACAGGGTTAACCCGTTATTTGAAAAACGGCGCGAAACGGAATGTTTCGCGCCGTTTTCACTTTTCCTCGTCCATCCTTCGGATGTACTCGGCAAGTCGTTCCTCGACACCGACTTTGGGAGAACCGTCCGCGTTGAGCGGATTGTGGCGCTCGAAGCGGTCTTCATCGAAGCGGTAATGGACCGCGTTGTAAACTTCCCAAAATCGGTTCCGATACTCGGTGCTTTCGAAGTAGTCGATCAAATCTTGCGAGAACGGCAGGATCTGTTCTTCCCTGAACCATCGAAAATCCGTACCGGTATCGGATTCGTGCAAGCAACCCATCAACTGCGCCCAGGAAAGTGTTACCGGAGAAATGCCTTTCATGTCGCGCATTAAGGCTTGCAAGCGAGCTTCGGCGTCGGGGCTGAAGTATTTGCAGCGGGACGAGTAGATCATCGCATTGTGCAGGTATTCCGGCGTATTGGCCAAACCCGAATAACGGTTCTGTTGGGCCATGAACGCAAAAACACCGATCACCGTACCGGCCATTTTAAGGCCGGGAAACCGTTGCCCCGGAAAAGCCGAACGTTCCGGCGTGAATTTTGCCCCCGGATTTTGCAAACACAGCCACTGCACGAAAATCAACGGAAAGCGTCGGCCTTCGAACGCCGGTAAAACCGACCCCTTGACTTTGAACAGACCATCGTGGATGAACGCTTCCCCGATCAGGCGGTCCTCGACTTTCAAGCCATCGTACAAACGGACTTCCCAGACTCGCTCCGAGCGCTCCGCCAGATCGAGTTTCAAATCCTCGAATCCGGATTCTTTCAGGCGATTGACGACGCCGTGAAACAAAAGCTGGTCGTAAACGTCCTTCGTGCCGAATTTCCCCAGCAGCAGCGTTTCCTTTTTGGCATGTTTTTCGACGTAGTAGTCCTCCCGCTGCGGCAAGATGTCGGTGACGTCGATCTGCGTCATTTCGAGATGCAACAGCCTGCTGATTGCACCGGGCAGCCATTTTCTGGAAGTTCGGGAGGAGCCCATCGAAAGGTACCGCTTTCGTCACGGTTGACACAGAAGAAGGATACGTTACGAAAACACGCCATCTCTTTTGACGCGATGCAACATTACCAAACGCTCCCACTCTAATCGTCCACGTCCTTGGATTCAAGAGTCAGAGTGTTTTTTTTCGAAAAAGCCTGTGATGCGAGGAGAAAGGCGGTTCCAACGGTTGATCTTTGGCTGGTTTCCGGCTAATAGTTTTAAGATTGTTTGGGGAACGGGAACCTTTTCCGCCCCGTGAAAAAACCGCATCGTATCGCGGCTTTATGGGAGTCTGGAATTCTCCACCCAACCTTCTCGCCGCGACGAACGCATTCAAACCGAGGGGAAACAGGCATGGACGAACGCTATCGCCCAGGTGAAATCGAAGCGAAATGGCAGAAATTCTGGGAAGAAAACAAGATTTTCAAGTGCACGGAAGATCCTTCCAAGCCTAAATATTACGTATTGGACATGTTCCCTTATCCTTCCGGTGACGGTCTGCACGTCGGTCACCCCGAGGGATACACTGCAACGGATATCGTCAGCCGTTACAAAAGAATGCAAGGTTTCAATGTCCTGCACCCGATGGGCTGGGATGCCTTCGGTCTACCCGCCGAGCGCCACGCCATGCGCACCGGCCAGCATCCGGCGATCACCACCAAAAAGAATACGGATCATTTCCGAAGCCAGATCAAAAAACTAGGCTTTTCCTACGACTGGGACCGCGAAATCGACACCTCCAGCGCCGAATACTATCGCTGGACCCAATGGATTTTCCTGAAATTGTACGAAGCGGGACTGGCCTATCAAGCCGAGGTGGATGTCAACTGGTGCCCGGCCCAGGGAACCGTTCTGGCCAATGAAGAGGTCAAAGACGGCTGCTACGTCGAAACCGGCGATCCGGTCGAAAAGCGCAAAATGAAGCAATGGATGCTGAAAATCACAGCGTATGCCGAACGTCTGCTCGAAGATCTCGACTTGCTGGACTGGACCGACGGCGTAAAGGAAATGCAGCGCAACTGGATCGGTAAATCCACCGGCGCGGATGTCGTGTTCGATATCCACAGCACCGACAAGCGCTTTACCGTGTTCACCACCCGCCCGGATACGCTGTTCGGTGCAACCTACTGCGTCTTTTCCCCCGAACATCCCTTCGTAAACGACATCGTCTCCGACGAACAGAGGGACGCCGTTGCTGACTATGTGGCGGAGGCTGCACAAAAAAGCGACAAAGACCGGATGGACGAGGAGCGCGAGAAAACCGGTGTCTTTACTGGTGCTTATGCGGTGAATCCCGTCAATGGCGAGCAGATCCCGATCTGGGTCGCCGATTACGTGCTGATGGGTTACGGAACAGGAGCGATCATGGCCGTTCCCGCCCACGACACCCGCGACCTGGAATTCGCCCAAAAGTTCGACCTTCCGGTCAAACTGGTCGTCGAAGCTCCGAAAAGTGAGGAATCTCTTGGGTTTACCGGCAACGGCACAAGCATCAATTCCGGTCCTCTGACCGGTCTTTCCACCCCGGAAGCCAAAAAGAAAATCATTGCGATGCTCGAAGAACAGGGCGTGGGCAAAGCGACGGTCAACTATCGTCTGCGCGACTGGTTGTTCTCCCGGCAACGTTACTGGGGCGAGCCTTTCCCGGTAATCGAGCTGGAAGATGGTACCGTCAAAGCGTTGCGGGCCGAGGATCTTCCCGTTCTGCTTCCCGAGTTGGACGAATACCGTCCCACCGAGGATGGGCGTCCGCCACTGGCCCGGGCTGAGGAATGGGTACAAACCACCGATCCCGAAACAGGAAAACCCGCCAAACGTGAAACCAATACCATGCCGCAATGGGCGGGAAGTTGCTGGTATTACCTGCGTTACCTCGATCCGTTCAACGATCTCGCTCCTTACGACAAGGACAAGGAAAAATACTGGATGCCGGTGGATCTGTACCTTGGTGGTGCGGAACACGCGGTGTTGCACCTGCTGTACGCTCGTTTCTGGCACAAAGTGCTTTTCGACGCCGGATGGGCGCACACGAAAGAGCCGTTCCAGAAACTCGTCAATCAGGGCATGGTGCTGGCGTATTCCTACCGGGACGAACGCGGAAAGTACCACTATCCCCACGAGGTACAGCGAGACTCCGACGGCAACGGCTACGTGCTCAAAGAAACCAATGAGCCGTTGGATGTCAAAATGGAAAAAATGAGCAAATCTCGTTACAACGTGGTCAATCCGGACGACGTAATCGAACGCTACGGTGCGGACGCTATGCGAATGTACGAGATGTTCATGGGGCCGCTGGACCGCGATGTGGTGTGGACCGAAGAAGGCATCGAGGGTGTTTACCGTTTCTTGGGTCGCGTATGGCGGCTGTTCATCAAGAACGGCGAAGTCAACCCGGCGATTGTCGATGAAGAACCCACCGAGGACATGAACCGCCTGCTGCATCGGACCATCGCCAAGGTGACTGAAGAACTCGATGAATTGCGCTTCAACACCGCCATTGCGAAAATGATGGAATTCACCAACGACGCCTACAAAATGGAAACGCTGGCGAAAACGGCAATGGAAGATTTCGTCAAGCTGCTTACCCCGTTTGCGCCACACATCGGCGAAGAACTCTGGCAATGTCTCGGTCACGACGAAATCCTGACCTATGCATCCTGGCCCACATACGACGAACAGTGGCTCACCGAAAGCCTGATTCCGATCGCTATACAGATCAACGGCAAGCGGCGGACCGAAATCAAGGTTCCGGCGGATGCCGAAGCGAAAGACGTGCTGGAAATCGCCAAGCAGGACGAAAAAGTGATGTCCTACCTTGAGAAAGGCGATTTAAAAAAGGAGATCTACGTTCCGGGGCGGCTGGTCAATTTCGTGGTAAAATGACACTAACCGCGTCAGGTTTTCCGTGTCAGTCGCCACGGAAAACCTTTGCTACGGACTTTTAGGGCAAAGTTCGGGAATTTTCGTCTATTATACTTGACAAAAGTCACGCCCCACGGCACAATCAATCTCAGAGGGTAGCTGCTTTAGAGTCCCACCGTCCCCCCCAAGTGGCAGAGTAGCTGCTCTTTCAGGCCGGGTTTTCCCGGCCTTTTTTATTTGTTCTTCTTGATTTTTCCTGCCTCTTTTCGACACTCCCCTATCTTTTCGAACATGAAATTTTCGGCTGTATTGTTCGTATTTTTAAATGATGCTTTGTTTCCCTGATTTACACAATCGTGATCGCCACTTTGACGGACGGGGATTGCATCCTATTCCATCGCGTAAAACGTGAAAACCACTGAGCCAACGATTTTCCCACAAAAAACGCCCCCTTCGAAAAGGGGGCGTAAGAAACGTAAGAGTGAAAGAGCGGTTTAGCGAAGAATCCAATCCTCGAAGCTCATTTCGGAAAGTTTCTTGTAATAACCGTAGCGATTGGAAACGAAGCGTTGCGCCTCTTTGAACAGCGTTTCACCACGCTCGGGACGCTCGTCCAGCAACCGTTTGAAGCGACGCTCGCGGTTGAGGAATTCGGCGACATCCTTTTTCGGCTCTTTCGAATCGAGTTGGAGCGGATTTTTGCCTTCGGCCAGACGGCGCGGATCGTAACGATACAGCAGCCAGTATCCGGTATCGACAGCCAGCTTGCTCAACTCCGGTCCCTTGGCCATCGGCACGCCGTGCTCGATACAAGTGGACATGGCGATGATCAACGACGTCCCGGGGTATTCCACCGCTTCGCGCATTCCCTTCAAGGTCTGCTGCATGCTCGCACCAAACGCAATGGAGGTCACATACACGTCCCGGTAGTTCATGGCCATCATGCCAAGGTCTTTCTTGTGGTTTTCCTTGCCCTTGGCCGCGAATTTCGCCACACCGCCGATGAAGGTGGATTTCGAACGCTGTCCGCCGGTGTTGGAATACACTTCGGTATCGAGCACCAGGATATTGACGTTTTTGCCCGAGGCAATGACGTGATCCAGTCCGCCGTATCCGATGTCGTAGGCCCAACCGTCACCACCGACGATCATCACTTTGACATCCGTAAGGTAGGTTGCGAGCTTGGATAATTCCTCGCCTGCACCGTCCGTAGCTCCGGCCAGCAGTTTGGTTACACGATCCGCCGCCGCTTTGGAGGTCTTGTAGACGTCGTCGCTTTTCTCCTGCTCTTCCAACGGAGCAATGGCTTCCAGCGCTTCCCGCAGCTCGGCGGTAGTACCGGAATCTTCAAGAAGCTGCCCACGCAGGTTCCAGGCGGTCTCCTGGAGGTATTCGACACCTAGCCGGATACCCAAGCCAAACTCGGCGTTATCTTCGAACAGAGACGAAGCCCAGGCCGGTCCGCGTCCCAGAGGATTGCGGGTATACGGCACCGTCGGAGCGGTTCCGCCGTAGATCGAGGAACAGCCGGTGGCGTTGGCCTGAATCATTCGGTCACCCACAAGCTGCGTCGCCAGTTTCACGTACGGCGTCTCGCCGCAACCGCCGCAGGCTCCGGAGAACTCGAACAGCGGATCTACAAGCTGCACACCCTTGACCAGCGCCTTGTTGGCGAACTGGGCGGGGCTTTCCGGCAGTCTTTCGAATTCCTGAAGGGTGGCACGATGTTCCGCGAGGACTTCGCCTTTCGGAACCATTGTGAGAGATTTTACGCCGGTTTCCTTGTTTTTACCCAAGCAGACTTCCGCGCATACGCCACAGCCGGTGCAGTCGTCGGGATAAACCTGGACGCGCCAGCGATCGTCTTCGGCGGCACCCTTGCCTTTGAGTTGAATGGTCTCGTAACCATCCATCTGAATTTCGTCCGCTTTGGAAACTTTCAGACGAATCGCGGCGTGGGGACATGCAAAAGCACAATATCCGCACTGAATGCACAAATCCTGGTCCCATTTGGGAACGTAGGTTGCGATGCTGCGTTTTTCGTACTTGGTCGTTCCGGTCGGGAACACGCCGTCGGCGGGAACCTTCGAAACCGGAATCCGGTCACCCTGTAACTGCATGATCGGTATAATAATGTTGTTGATCGTCCCGGAAATCGCCTCGTCGCCTTCGGCCACATGAATTTCGGGAATCGCAGCGCTGGAAATCACAGGAGTGGCAGGCACCGGGATTTCCACGAAGGAATCCAAGCCGCGCCGGAATGCTGCCAGGTTGATGTCCACAACCTTCTGACCTTTTTTGGCAAAGGTTTTGGCAATTCGTTCCTCGACGGCGGGAACGTACACGTCTTTGGGAAGAATATCGGCGATCTTGAAGAATGCCGCCTGCATCGTGGTGTTGATGCGTCCCGGCAATCCCAACTCGCGAACGACTTTGTGCGCGTCGATTGCGTATAGTTTCGCTTTCTTTTCGATCATCGTGCGCTGATCTTGTTCCGGGAAGGAAGCAAAGACTTCTTCATTGGGAATATCGGTATTGATCAACACCGTTCCGCCTTCGACCAGACCTTCCAACAGGTCGTATTTACCCAGGAATTCCCGGTTGTGAATGGCGATGAAGTTGGGGTTGTTGATTTCATAGTTCGACAGGATCGGATCGTCCGAGAACCGCAGGTGGCTGACGGTCGTTCCGCCGGCTTTCTTCGAGTCGTAGACGAAATGCGCCTGTACGTATTTATCGGAATTGTCACCGATGACCTTGATGGAGTTCTTGTTCGCTCCAACCGTACCATCGGAACCGAGTCCCCAGAATTTCAAGCGGCTGACACTGCTCTTCTCGGTATCGATTTCTTCCTGAACCGGCAACGAGCGCCCGGACAGATCGTCTTCGATACCCACCGTAAATCCCTGAATCCAGTTGGCGGGATCGTTCGAATCCATGTGATCGAACACGGACTTGATCTGCGTCGGAGTAAAGTCTTTCGAGGACAACCCGTAGCGTCCGCCGAGGATCGCGGGCATGTGGTCGATTTTTCCGGCGCGCAGAGACTCGCTGAAGGCTCCCACAGTGTCGAGGTACAGCGGCTCGCCCACACTTCCAGGTTCTTTGGTACGATCGAGTACCGCAACCTGTTTGACGGTTTTGGGCAGCACGTCGATGAACATACTCGCCTCAAACGGGCGATACATACGAACTTTCAGCAATCCGAGTTTTGTTTGACGGGCATCATTGAGGAATTCGACGGTTTCCTGCGCCACATTGGAACCGCTACCCATGATCACCAGCACGGTTTCCGCTTCGGGATGACCGTAATATTCGTAGGGGCGATAACTCCGACCCGTAAGTTTTTCGAAAGCTTCGTAAACTTTCAGCAGATGTCCCGGAATGGCATCGTGCACGGGATTGCGGGCTTCCGCACCCTGGAACCAGATATCCGGGTTCATCGCCGTTCCTTTCAAGGTCGGACGATCGGGATTGAGCGCACGGGAACGGAAACGGGCAAGTGCTTCCATGTCGATAAGAGCGCGCATCGTGTCGTAAGAAAGCGTTTCGACCTTGGAAATCTCATGCGAGGAACGGAATCCGTCAAAGAAATGCAAGAACGGCATGGACGAATTGATCGCTGCCGCCATGCCGATAGCGGCCTGGTCCATGATTTCTTGCTGGTCGCTGGAAGCGATCATCGAAAAACCGGTCTGACGGCAGGCCATAACATCGGAATGATCGCCGAAAATCGACAGCGCATGGGACGAGATTGTCCGGGCCGTGACATTGAACAGCGTCGGTGTCATTTCACCGGCGATTTTGTACATGCTCGGGATCATCAGCAACAATCCCTGGCTGGCCGTGAACGTCGTGGTCAACGTTCCAGCGGACATTGCACCATGAATTGCCGCAACGGCACCGCCTTCACTCTGCATCTCATAGACGCTCGGGACTTGTCCGAAAATGTTTTCCCGATTTTTCGCCGAAAACTCATCGGCGGCTTCCGCCATCGGCGAAGAAGGAGTGATGGGATAAATAGCAATGACCTCACTCATGGCGTGAGCGCTGGTCGCGGCGGCAGCATTGCCGTCCATCGATTCCACTCTGGCCTCAACCTTCGGTAACTTCATGGGGACACCTCAAAATAGAATTATTCCAACAAACCTGACACCGTCGGCTCAACACCGACTTTCCCCCCGGTAAAAAAGTGGATTGCCATGCCCGAAACAGGCATTGAACAGAACATAATCTTTTCCGGATCAACCTCCCGGATCGGTTCGATAAATCGCTCTCCACCACGGCACAAAAAATCGAGCCATTAGGCTCTTAACGCAGGCACCATCCGAACGCAATATAATTTACCAGTTTGACAGCGAAAAAACACGAAAAATCCATGATTTATTCGATTTTTTCGATTCTTGGTCCTGCAATTGCCTTCCTCCAGATGGCACGAATAATGTATTTACCAATACTACAATCAATAAGACAACGTGAATTCATGAAATGCCATTCTGCCAATTTCCGTTTTCCACCCGCTCCTGTTCGGAAAAGAAAGGTTCAAGTATCAGAATATTTTACACCCCAAAGTCGCGATGTGAACTTATTGCCATTATTTGTCACTTTTCTTGAACTCCGACCATTCTTTACGGACAAATTTTGTCACTTTTTATAAAGGATCATCTCGCATTTTGTATTAGAACAGCATTAGAGATAGTACAACTCCTTGAAACAACGGAATATTTTCAACACCAAAAAAACATGGCACGATGGTTGCTTTAAAGAAAGGCATCGTTGGAGCCAGAACGAAAATCAAAAGTTCTGGAGGAGATTTTTTCTTTGTAAGGAGGAGATGATGAAAAAAGGTTTCACCCTGATCGAACTGATGATCGTTGTTGCCATTATCGGCGTTCTGGCCGCTGTTGCCCTTCCGGCCTACAGTGACTACGTCATGAAGAGCCGTGAAGCAGAAGCGATCAACGTGCTTGGCGACATCCGCACCGCCCAGCTGTCCTACTATGACCACCCGTTCCTTGGCAACCAGACCTATGCCACGACTCTCGTTGCTTTGGACTACAACCTGTCCGGTGACGTAGACACCGCCACCGACGTGTATGTTGGTAAGGGCCCGGCGTACTACACCTACACCGTACAGTCCTCCGGTTCCACGAACCGCGCCGTTTCCGGCACCACGTTCGGCACGGTCAAGCACTGCACGCTCGAACTGACCAACAGCGATGGCCAGATGAGCCTGACGAAATGCACGAATAGCTAATCTTAGCTATAACGGATGCTAAGCCCCGCTCGATTGAGCGGGGCTTTTTTTATTTCTATCCATCCCAATCCCCCAATGGGATCTTTTCCTATTCACTGCAATCATTGCATTTTTTTTACTTTGATTGCATTTCCTCCATACAAATCCCTGCCTCACGGATTGACCGTATGCCCTTGTTGCGCTAAGCTAACGTCTCATTGACGCAACGCATCGACCAACAAACAAAAGAGGTAGCGGTATGCAGTTCGATCTGATTGTGGAACAAGCGAAGATCTACGATGGAACGGGGCGACGTGCCTACCGCGCTGATGTAGGTGTTCAAGGCGATAAAATCACTGAAATCGGTCGTTTGACCGACGCCGAAGCAAACCGCAGAATCGATGCAAGTGGACTGGCGTTATGCCCCGGATTTATCGATGTGCATTCCCACGCCGATTTCACCATCGTCCGGGAAGACCACTCGAAACGGATGGAACCTTTGGTGCGTCAGGGTATCACCACGTTTGTCGGAGGCAATTGTGGTGTATCATTCGCACCCATCGGCGAAGAAAACCGTGATTTCGCCATGGCTTTCTACGATATGTTCATCGGTGAAGACCCGGAACCGATCATCCATTGGTCCGGTTTCGGTGAAATGCTGGACACGGTCGAAAAACAGGGCAGCCTGCTCAATTTCGCCGTACTGGCGCCTCATGGAATTCTTCGCATGAACGCCATGGGCAGCAGCCGAGAACTGGCCAGCTGGCGCGACCTGAAACACATGAAAACCCAGTTGGAACGCTGCTTCGAAGAAGGTGCGATCGGCATGAGCACCGGTCTGCAGTATTTTCCCGGAAGTCAGTCGGATACTCGAGAACTTATCGAGCTGGGTCATACGATTCACCAATACGGCGGCGTGTTCACATCGCATCTTCGCAGCTATAATTCCGATACGTTGGGTAAAGCGGTGGATGAAGTTTTCGCCGTCTGCCGTGAAGCCGAAATCCCCGTGCAGATGTCCCACATGTTCTGGGTGCCGAATTTCCCATGGCCGATCAATCGTGTCATGGATGGCATCGTCGCCCTTGGGTCCGACTTCTTCAACCGTATGCCAATCGATCTTCCCCTGGATACCGGCTTGCGCCCTATTCTAGACCTCACCGGCAAACGGATTGAAGACGGCTACCCGATCGGTATGGATGCCATGCCTACTAGCGCTGGTTTCACGCACTTGATCGCCTTTTTCCCACCCTGGGTGCTCGACGGCACACGCGAAGAAATCACCGAACGCCTGCGTGACCCGCAGACCCGAAAAAAGATCCTGCACGACATCGAAACCGGGAATTCGAAATGGCCCCACCGAGAAGGCAACTCGTGGTCGATGAACTTCTTCAAGGTCATGGGCTGGAGCAGCGTTTTCGTAATGAGCGTCGTTTCCGAGAAAAACCAGCACCTTATCGGAAAGAATTTCGTCGAAATCGGCAAAGAGCAAGGCAAGCATCCCTTCGATGCCGTATGCGACTTGCTGTTGGATGAAGATGGCCGGGTGCTTATTTTCGAAACAGCCACGTATCCCGGAGATGCATTTATCGAGTTGAGCCTGAAGGGAACGCTGGTCGATCCCAATGTTTCCATCGTCACCGATACCATTTTGATCGGTTATGGACGACCTTCGCACATTTATTACGATTGTTTTCCAAAATTCCTGCGCAATTATTCGCTCGATGGCAAAGGCATCCCGCTGCGGGAAGCGATTCGGAAATGCACGTCATTGCCTGCGAAACAATTGCAGATCAAAAACCGTGGCAAAGTGGAAAAAGGATACCACGCCGATCTCGTGCTGTTCGATCCGAAGACCATCCGTTCGAACTCAACGACGGAAGCCCCGGATCAGTACCCTGACGGCATCGAATACGTCGCCATCAACGGCCAGGTCGTGCTCGACCCGAACGGCTTCCACGACGAAAAATTGCACGGTCAAGTGATTCGCCGGTAATTTAGGGATGTTAGATATCTACTTGGCATCGACACCTGAAAGGTCGATACGTACCCACACGGGCAGGTGATCCGACAACGAGCCGTATTCCTGCGCGTCGCCAATGCCAGCGTTCACAACCACGTTTCGACTGGCCACGATATAGTCAAGTATCAACGAAACATCGTGGCTTGTCGTCGTTCGGTCCTCGTACGGAATCGAGGCATGTGCGTCGAAAAATCCCCGATCGAGAAAAGCTTTCAAGGTTTGGTCTTGTTGGACGCCAAGTTGTTGATCCAACATCACCATACCGGCGTTGAAATCTCCTCCAATCAGACTCAACCCACCCTGGGTAAGGGCATCCTCCGCCGTTTCGACGGCCTGTGGCCCTCGGTGCTGCTCCCCGGCATCGGATTCGAAATGCACCGAATACACATGGACGATCCTTTGCCCGATCTGCACATCCGCCGCTACGGCAATTCGTCCACCCAACCGGGGTTCGTCGGTTGATTCCGACCAGTTTCGTTGCGTGGCATGTCGAATCTGCCGAACATTTCCCAAAGGATACCGGGAAAGTATGCCGTTTCCATGCTCGCAGTCGGCGCGTTCGATTCCCGTTCCCAACGAGTCGGGTAACTCAACGAATTCGACCGCATATACGTAGTTCATACCCAAAGCTTCGGCCAGATATCGCGTGATGTAGCGGTTCGAACTCCGATTGCAATTACGATCGGCTTCACTCACCAATAAAATATCCGGGTACGGAACAGAGCCGTTTTGCGACAATTGTTCGATGATTTCATCCGCATGACGTCCACGTTCGAGATTGTACGCGACGACGACGATTTCGTCTTTTGCTTCAGCCGGGTCCGTGATGAAACTTTCGCCTTCCATTCGACATTCAATAAACACCCTTTCCTCTGCGGCTTCCGGGTTTTCCGCATCCGGGCAGCAAAACTCGTTTTGATAATCCGGGGCAGACACGAGCCAAGCGTATTCCTCGAAATTCTCCAGCGATTCTTCGTTGCCATCTGCCTCTAAGTCTTCATCCGTCACGAAGTCGTTCGAGGAGATTTCGTCGGAACAGGCAAAGAAAAACGCCGAAAGGGCCAGCAGCCACCCCAGCCACAAACAAACGATGCCATATCGAAGGTTACTCTTATCAAGCCCCCAGAAACCGAAATCACCGCTTCGAGTCTTTCGTTGCACAGAAATCTCCATGTTTTCGACAAAAGAAGTTGTATTGAACCCAAGGACCGAATAGAATGCTTCAAACCATACTTTTATCTTCTTGTTTATGCAACTCCGGGGTGACTTACCATGTCTGATGACGTGCACCGCACGTTGCGTGGATTGATTCGTACGCATACGAACCACCATATCGACGAGTTCAAATCGCAAGGAAAACCAATTGTCGGATTTTTCTGCCAATACGTTCCACAGGAACTTATCCTTGCGGCAGGTGCAGTCCCATTACGGATGCGTGGTTCAGGTTCGGAGGATTCCTCCACCGGTGACGCCTACATGAGCAGCCATGTCTGCACGTACGTACGACACGCAATGAGCCTTGTCCTGGAAGGTGAATTCGATTTTCTGGATGGCATTATCGGCTCCAACACCTGCGACCATGTTCGACGCACCTACGACTTGTTTCAGAAAAAAACCGACGTTCCATTCCAGCATTTTCTTTCGGTGCCACGCACGGTCAGACAAAGCCTTTTCTCGTATTATTTCAACGAGTTGGCCAAGTTGAAAAACGCGCTGGAAATGCATTTCGGACAGAAAATTACACCGGAAAAACTTCGAGAAGCCATCGCCCGTGTCAACCGTGTCCGAAAACGTCTGCGACAACTCGACGAACTGCGCCTGGAAGAACGTCCCCGACTCAGTGGAACCGAAGCCGCCGTGGTTCATCTCGCCGCCCACGCCCTTCCACCGGAAATTTTTATCGAATACGCCGACAGGCTTTTTGAAGAATTGAAGACACGAGACGAACTACCGATTCCCCGAGCACGGCTGCTGTTGATCGGAGCCGAATTGGACGAACCGGACTTCATCGCCGCCATCGAAAGCCAAGATGCGAGGGTCGTGGCCGACCAGCTGTGCTTCGGTTCGCGTTCCGTGCTGCCTTCTATCGACGAACACTGCGACAACCCGTTGGAAGCATTGGCAAAAACCTACTTTTATCGCCTCTCCTGCGCACGAATGATCGGCAATTTTCCCGAACGATGGGAAACATTGAAAGACACCGCCCGGCGCGCACGAGCCGACGGCGTCGTGTTCCAGCGATTGTTGTTCTGCGATCCCTGGGGAGCGGACCTGCATAATCTGCAACAGCGCAACCGCAATGAAAACGTCTTTCCCGTGTTGTCACTCAGCCGAGAATACGGCATCGTACCAACCGGTCAGGTTAAAACTCGCGTACAGGCTTTCGTCGAAAAAATCGAAATCACTCGCGCCAAACGCGCAGCGGGAGTTGTTCCATGAATTCGACCGCTTTTTCCAACATCCCGCAATGGAAGGAAATTTTCGAAACCCTGCCGTTGGTTCGCTCGTTCTTCGAGGGCGACCCGGACTCGTTGGGTCTCAATAGTCTATTACGAAATCTGACGGTTTACTTCGATCGTCTGCTGAATCACATGGACCGCCGCAGTCCGTTCATCTGGTACAATCTCGGTTTCAGTTCGGAACTGGTCTACGCCATGGGGGATGTCTGCCCAATCCCGGTGGAAATGCTGGGGACGGTACATTCTCTGGTGGGGAATCACCGTATGAGCCTTGATTTCATCGATACGGCTCATGCATCGGGAATTCCGACGGATTGTTGCTCCGCCGATAAAATCTCCGCAGGAGCGATGCACAAAGGATGCTACCCTGCGCCTGCCCTGGCCATCGGGATCAACACACCTTGCGACGCTCAGGTCATGAACTCCCAGGTTATCGCCGAGTTGTCCGGCGCTCCGTTTTTCTCCATCGACGTTCCTTATCACGACGACAATGAAGCCGTCGAGCACGTAGCAGCCCAGCTTAAGGAACTTGTTGAATTTATGGAGGAAGTTCTCGGTCACAGCATGGATATCGACCGACTGCGGGAAGTCTGCGAGAACTCCAACCGCATGACCGAAGCCCTATGGGAATGGCTGGACTGGCGCAAACTCGTCCCCTTGACCCAATCGAGCAAAGTGGTCGCTTTTACACTGATTTTGCAGATTCTGTTCACCGGCTCCGCCGAAGGCGTGGATATCGCCGAAAATCTTTTACGAGAAGCACGGGAACGCAGCCAGCGAAACGAGCGCTTTTTCGAAGAGCGCGTACGGGCGGTCTGGTATCAGGATGCCGTCTGGACGGATATGCAGATTTACGACTGGTTCGAGCGTGAATTGGGACTGACGATCCCGGTGGATGTTTTCGGGTACTACGCCCAGGAAGGCTTGATCGACACCCGCAACGAAACCACCATGCTCAAAGGTCTGGCCAACAAACTCGTTCGTTGCCAACCGATGTCCCGCCAGTTCCGGGGAGATATCGATCTGTATATCCGGGATTTCATGAACATGGTCGAAGGCTGGAACGCCGACTGTTGCATCTTCGCAGGACACGTCACCTGCAAACATGCCTGGGGCGGAATCGGTCTGTTCAAAGAAGCTCTGCGTAAAGCGGATATTCCGCTGTTGATCTTTGAATTCGACATGTTCGACCCCCGAATCACGTCTTGGGAAGACATTTACTTCCAGGTGGAACGTTTCGTAGACGAAATCGTTTACCCTCGAAAATTACGAAGCATGTAAAGCGATCTGTAGAAACGAGGAAAAATATGCGCGTTACAGCCGGAGTGGACATCGGCTCCACGGCTTCGAAAGTCGTGATTCTCAAGGGAAACGAGGTCTTGGCTCAAGTCATCGGTCCCAGTTCGACCAATCCCAAGCGCACGGCGGACACGATTTTCAAACAAGCCATGGCCGATGCCGGAATCGCACGCGAGGACGTGGCTTTCGTAGTGGGTACAGGCTACGGAAGAACGCAGGTGGAATTCGCCGATAAAAACGTTTCCGAAATCACCTGCCATGGCCGAGGTGCGCACTTCCTTTTGCCGGAGGTTCGCACCGTAATCGATATCGGTGGCCAGGATACGAAGGCCATCGCCATCGACAGTGAAGGCAACCTGCTGGATTTCGTGATGAACGACAAATGCGCGGCAGGCACCGGGCGCTTTCTGGAAGCCATGTCGCGTTCGATGGAAATCCCCATCGAAGAGATGGAACGCTATTACTTCGAAAACGGAGAACCCTGCACGATTACCAGCATGTGCAGCGTTTTCGCCGAAAGCGAAGTCATCAACCTGATCAACGACGGCGTAGCGCTGCCTCGAATCGTGAAGGGGCTTTTGCTGTCCATGGCGGGCCGCGTGGCCTCGCTGGGCAAGCGGCTGGGGATCGTCGAGCATGTAGCGATGACCGGCGGTGTTGCCAAAAACAAAGGAGTACGAGAAGCGATAGAGCAACGACTCTCAATTCATATGAAGCCATTTCCAAAAACAGATCCGCAATTGATCGGTGCGCTCGGCGCGGCCGTCATTGCGGCGGATTTTTCGCAGTAACGTTTACCCCGGATGATGCATGAAGAATCTACTCCGACTTGAAAACTCTCGATCTTTCACTCGTTTCCCGATTTTCATCCTCGACAGACCGTTTGGTATGACTGCGGGTGAAAATCGCTCCAACTTCGTGAAACCTCTTCGGTTTTCTGCGTCTCGTAACGATTCTCATGAATAATCCGGGGTAGAAAACAGGAGTTTTCGTGTTGGAACCCCAACAATCCAATATCAACCAGGCCAAGGATGGCGCGAACTTTCCTGAAATGGAGCGACAAATTGCAGGGTTGCGCCAATTTCTAAAGGAAAATACCGAACGAACCACTACCGTATCTCCATGTATGACACCGGGAGAACTCACGGAACGTTTTCATTTCTGCCATCGTGGACAAGGCACCCCCGAAATGATTCTCGCGGGAAACCTTGCTGCCGAACTGGGACATCCTCGTACGGTTTCCCGTTCCATTTTGCTCACCACGACTCGCGAAGGCATCGTTCGTCCTCAAACGGTCCATCGAATCGGTCCGGATATCGACGCCCTTCCCGAACGCCCCTATCATCCGTTCGTGCAGATCGTCCTTTTGCAGCTTCGACCGGAAATGTCCGTACAGCCCTATGAACTGGAACAAACGCTGTACCTCGTCCATCGTCTTCCCGGTGTGATGGTGCGTAGCGTACCGGGTCGCGTGTGGCTGCGATTCAGTCGTGAGGGACAACAAAACGGCATGAATCTTTCCATCTTCGGCTCGGCTTTAAATGCCGCCTTTACCTTGGATTTTCCAGCCGTTGCAGCCTGTGAAAGCGTCTTCGTCACTTCCGGCGAGGACGATGTGAACACCCTTGCAGTGTTGGCGACCGAAGCGGAAATTTTGCAGGGCAGACACCGAAAGCTTTCTCTTGGTAAAGATGGCGAAGCGACCTGCCAGGAGTCTAATTGCGACATTTGCGATGAAAAGCCGGTCTGCGACAATTTACGAAACATTCGAATCAAACGCAGGAGATTTTCGTCATGAGTCCTCCCTCTCCGACGTACGACGATGCTTTATTGAGTTTTTTCGAAAAACTCCCGCACGCGGAAACCGTGCTTCGGGAATTTACATCCGAATCCGACTGCCCGACCTTGTTTCGGTTTCATGGCGCAACAAGCTGGAACCTCCTGCTCGATCTCGGCCAGCGCCCCATGCAAGTCCGAACAGGCGTCCACGACGACGACGGCCGGGCAACGATCAAGATCGATTCGGAAACCATGCATCGAATTTTTCTGGGAGAAATCAAGCCGGGACTTTGTTTCGGACGCCGGGAAATGTTATTGAAAGGGAGTCCCAGTGATTTCGCACGGTTGATTCCACTGTTCGATTTCACAACCGTATTGTATCGAGATCATCTGGCGGCGATCGGATTTCAAGATCCCCGATCCTCGCAAGACCAGGAGGCAACCTCCATGCCGAACGCCATTCAAAAACACGACCCTCGTTCCGAGTTCGAAAAATTCTTCCAGGCCATTCTTCACGCCCTGGCCTACTGGCTAGGTTTCGCCCTGGGATGGATTCGCAACAAGTTATTCAAAAACCTTCGCCTTTTCGAGGTCTTGGCCAGTCTTTCGCAAGGACTGGAAGACGCCACTCCCAAAGAGGATAAAACGAGTCGAAACACCTGGAGTCCTCCGAAATGACTCGCCCCATTCTCGCCGTATGCGGCAAGGGCGGCGTAGGAAAAACCGCGTTTTGTGCGCTGCTTTCCCGAGCTTTATTGCACCGTCGCCCGGAGCCGTTCTGTCTGATCGACGCCGATCCGGCAGGTGGACTGCTCGCAGCCATAGGAGAACGCACGGAACATACTTTAGCCGAAATCCGTTCTCGCATGATCCAACTGGCCCGCAGGCAGGACGAAGCCGCTCGCGACGCCATCGAGCACGAATTGGACTACCGACTGTTGGAATCCCTGGAAGAAAGGGACGGCTATGCACTGCTGGCCATGGGAAGAACGCTTGAAAAAGGCTGTTATTGTCCGGCACATGCCCTGCTGAGAGAAGCTATCGACGCTTTGTCCCGGTCGTTTTCCCTTGTCCTGATCGATGCCGAAGCGGGTGTGGAACAAATCAACCGGCAAGTCACACGAAACGTGACAAAGTATCTTGTACTTATCGATGGTTCGGGCCGCAGCCTGAACACCTTGGATCTGATTGCCGAAATGGTGGGATGCGATAACGTCCTCGTCGTTGTCAATCGCGTCCATGCTTTAGAAAACATTGCGATTCCCGACCGTTACGACGTTTTGGGCCATGTTCCACCAGACGATATTCTGGCCGATTTCGACCGCCAAAGCCGATCGTTGTGGGATTTGCCGGCATCCTCGCCGGCTGTACAAGCCGTTGAAAAGATTGCCCGAAATCTAGAGAACCGACTGACAAAGGAGGAAAAACGATGCACACTCTAAAACGCAAAGCGGATGTCGTTGTCGTCGGTTCCGGTCCGGGCGGGGCGACCGTCGCGAGAGAAATGGCCCGAGCCGGGAAAAAAGTGCTGCTCGTTGAAAAAGGGCGCCGACATGAATGGCTGGGAAACCACCTGACCGGGCTGATGATTGCCGACAAAATGGGAGTGAACTTCACCGAAGAAGGCTTGAACGTCGTACGAGCCTTGACGGCGGGCGGCTCTACCATCATGTATTGCGGTGCGGCCACCGAACCGCCGGAATGGTTTAAAACCGAGTACGGCATCGACCTTTCCCCGTATGTCAAAGATATCATCGAAGAACTTCACCTGGAGCCACTTCCCAACGACGTGATCGGCACATCCGCCATGCGCTTGATGGAAGCCGCCGACACCTTGGGATATCACTTCGAAAAGCTGCGGAAATTCATCGATCCTTCCAAGTGCCGCAAGCGGTGCGGCGGTACCTGCATGTTGGGTTGTCCTTACGGCGCGAAATGGAGCGCCCGCGCCTATATCGACGACATGAAAGCGGCGGGCGGGGAATTCATGACCCGAACGGACGTTCTCCACGTCAGTATTCAGGATGGCCAGGCTACCGGAGTACTTGCCTCTACGCCTGTGGGACTTTTGGACATCGAAGCGGACTGCGTAGTGCTCGCCGCCGGTGGACTGGGAACCCCCTGCATTCTGCAAAAATCCGGCATTCACGAAGCCGGGCGGGGAATGTTTCTCGATCCGCTGGTGTTTGTCTCGGGAGTTTCCCGTTTCGAGGGAACACCGCTGAGTCCGCCGATGTCGATCGGCACTTACGAATTCCTGGAAGAAGGCATCCTGCTTTCAGACCTGATCGATCCCTGGGGAATGTGGCTGTTAATGGCTCTTAGGCACAACCCGTCGAAACTGCTCCAGTTTTTCTCGTATCGAAAACAGATCAGCCTCATGGTCAAAATCGGCGACAGCCGCAACGGCTCGATTTCGCTGGACGGTCGCATCACGAAACCGATGGGAGAAAAAGAGCGCTTTCGACTCAATCGCGGAGCCGCGATCAGCCGGGAAATCCTCATCGAAGCCGGATGTCGCCCGGACAGCATCATGATCGGTCCGGTACGCGGAGCGCATCCGGGGGCAACGGCCCGCATCGGGGATATTGTGGACACCGACCTGCAAACGAGAATCGAAAACCTTTACGTGTCCGATGCATCCGTGCTACCCAAAGCCCTGGACCGTCCGTTGGTACTGACCCTGATTTCCCTGGGACGCCGCCTGGCGGATCACCTGCTTCAACGAGAGCGAAAGGAACCCGTACCCACTTGAACCGATCCGACGAATCCCATCCCAACGACACCGAAACGGAACCACGTTTGCACATCTTGTATCGAGATGACGCGCTTTTGGCCGTCTCGAAACCCTCGGGACTCTCTGTGCATCGAGGATGGGATGACACTGAAGACGTGCTGGTTCAGCATGTCCGCGATTTTCTAGGGGTTCGCAAAGTCTACCCTCTTCATCGGTTGGACCGTGCCACCTCGGGAGTGCTTCTTTTCGCACTGGAATCCGACATCGCCCACCAGATGTCGGACCAATTCGTGCAACATCGTGTTGAAAAACGTTATCTTGCGCTCGTTCGAGGTGTTGCACCAGAGAGAGGGCGCATCGATAAACCCTTGAGAAAAAACGGAAAAACAGGGGATTTCGTGGATGCATCCACCGAGTTTCGCCGTCTGGCGACCCTGCCGACCCTTCCCCGTGAAACGTCACTTGTAGAAGTCCGTCCCTTCAGTGGCCGCCTTCACCAGGTTCGACGACACATGAAAAGCCTGAACCATCCGCTCATCGGCGATGCGAATTACGGAAAAGGAGATATCAACCGGGACATGCGCGCGCGATACGGTCTGCAACGACTCGCACTGCATGCCTGGGGACTCACGGTGTCCCATCCCCAAACGGGAAACGACCTACGGCTGGTCGCTCCCATACCGGAAGACCTTGCTTTCCCCTTGCAACGAATGGGCTATCCTCGGGAAGTGTTTGGCTCTCCGATTTCTACAGAGGAACGCGCTGACTGATATCATTGATCCTCTCGAAAACAACGCGATATAAGAGAGTTTGGACAGCACAAAAAAGCATTGCTACAGGAAAAAAAAGAAGGTATTTCAGACAACGTTGCAGTACAGAAAATGAAAAGGTGCGACATTTCACGCAACACG
The DNA here is from genome assembly GCA_963676915.2 of Myxococcota bacterium. GTDB lineage: Bacteria > Myxococcota_A > SURF-8 > SURF-8. The sequence continues at coordinate 7,471 of CAXXVK010000039.1, read as the reverse complement.
CGCTCACATTGAAAACAAAGACACCGGGGGAAAAAAGAAAAGTCAGACAGGATTTTTCCGACAAAATGCGCGTCATGTCGTGGATTTTCCCCAAACACTCCCAAAACGAATCCTCTTTCGTTCAAGAAAGTCAAAAATACCGACATGTCACCCAAATACACCAAAGAAGAAAAACAAAAGATCCTAGATGAAGTCACCTTCGACTTTTACCCCGTTTCCGATGGAACGCAGCTACTGAAACTTACGGATGAAACATATAGTTCATGGTTGGGAGCCGACAATCTGAAAGCGTTTTACCAATGGAAATACCTGGACAACCCCGCCGGAGAAGCCTTGGTATATGGCGCCTGGCACAAAGAAAAACTGGTATCCATTTACACGGCGCTTCCTTCCGTTCTGCTCGTAAAAGGAAAACCCGTCAAGGCGATATTGTCCTGTGATTCGATGACCCACCCTGATTATGCAGGTCTGGGGTTGTTTTCGACGATCGGCAAAAAACTGTACGAGTATGCCCTTCAAAAAGGTTTTCATTTGATCTACGGGTTCCCCAATAAAAACGGAATCCATCCGACAACCAAGAAACTGGGCTGGAAACAATACGGCGACGTTCCTTTGATGGCGCGGGCATCGCTTTCGGACCTGACATCCTCGCTGCTGTTCAACGACAAACTTCAGCTCTTTTCATTCACGTCCGGTTGGCATTCGGCGGCAAGCAAACTCTTCAACCGGGGAATTTCCATCGAAACCATCACGGAATTCGATGAATCGTTTGATGCGTTTATCGAGGATAATGACTCACCCAAGGATGTTACCGTTCGGCGGAACTTCAGATATTTGAACTGGCGCTATGCCAATAAACCGGGAACACCTTATAAAATCATCGTGGCTCGTAAGGGTGAAAAGATCCTGGGTTATGCCGTGTTGAGTGGAGAAAAGAAAATCAAGGACAAATTCAAAGTCTTGTACATCCTGGAAATGATCGCGAAAGATCACTCGTTGTTCGCTTATTCCGCTCTGATTTCTCACGTTTTGCGCTATTCCCGTACACAGCATTTCCCTTTCATCGGTATTTTGGCCTCACAACACACCATGTTGCGATATAGTTTGCTGCTGCACGAGTTCATTCCGATTCGTAGAAAATTTTTCCCGCAGGAAATTTACTTCGGCGGCTGTTGTTTCTCGGATGATCCAAGCCTGGCTCCCATCGTCGAAAACCCTGACGGCTGGTTTTTATCCTGGGGCACCAACGATGTGATATAGATGTGATACAATACTCTGACTTTTTTCTGACGAGGAGATAGTTCCATGTCGGTCCGCTATACGACACTGCCTTTTAGAGAAGATATCCACAACGTTTTCACCGTCGATCTGGAAGACTGGTTCAATTTCGAATTCGGTGGTTTCAAGGCTCCCATCGATTCCTGGTCTTCTCTTGAAAACCGGGTCGAGTCGGTTACGGGCAAACTGCTGGACATTTTGAACGAATCTCAAACCACAGCTACGTTTTTCATCCTCGGCTGGATCGCCGAACGCTACCCTGCCCTCGTACAGACCGTCGCCGACGCGGGCCATGAAATCGGGTGTCACACCTATTGTCATCACCACATCATGAATGCCGGACCGGAAGCCTTTCGCAGCGACTTGAGAAAAGCCAAACACGCGCTCCAGGATGCCACCGGAAAGGATGTCAAAAGCTTCCGTGCCCCCAGCTTTTCCATCGATTTTTCCAGCGAATGGGCCTTCGAGATTCTGGCCGAAGAAGGATTCGTCTACGATTCCAGCCTCTTTCCGGCCAAGCGTTTGGAAGGCGGCAGCCCCGACGCACCCACAGAGCCGCACATCATCCATACGAAATCCGGTGATATTTACGAAATGCCGATTACGGTTCTCGATGTCTTGGGGAAAAAATTCACCATGTTCGGTGGAGGATATTTCAGGCTATTACCGGTCGATCTGGTTTCCGCCGCCATCCATTTTCAGAACAAACGGCACCAATTCGTGAATTTTTACATCCATCCGCACGATATGGACCCCGGTCAACCGCGTATGGACATGTCAAGTTTTTCCCGGTTCCGAAGATACGTCGGTCTTGGCAGAACCGAAAGAAAGCTTGCCAAGCTACTGAAAAAGCACTCCTTCGGTTCCATGCAAAACCTTTTCGAGCAATACAAACAGGCGTAGCTTGGTTATTTAGGCTGAAGCTTCGATGTGCCGTAGTTTCACGGACTATCATACCATTGATCAAATTTCTGATATCTCCGTGAATGCGGATAATCCCGCAGTCGGGCTAATTTTTAGCCCGACACAGCTTGCTGACAAAGTGGCTTTGTCGTTTTTGAGCTTCAATAATTTCAATAAGTTACAGACGATAAAATTGTTCAAAGTTAGGTTTGTCAATTGCCTGGGGCGGGCTAATTTTTAGCCCGACACCTTGGCATTGTCGGGCAAGAAATTTGCCCGACCTACGCGAGACTACGCGAGACGCTTTCGATACTTGATAGCGAAATGGTATCAGACCCGAAAAGCGGCGAAAACCAATGAAAACACAGTCTTAATCACTTCGTGGGCTATTTGATTCGGAGGGATCATCGGCAAAACAAGCGGCACCGTCTCTTATTCCGATTCTGTCTTGACCAGCCGAAATCCCAAACTTAAATCCTTGTATTCGGGTGGGTTGAAATACCGGTAGGCCGAACGGGAGAACTCTGCAAATCGGTTCCACGCTCCACCACGAACCACATGGTTAAGACCAGAGCACTCTTGACCATCCGGATCGCTGGTTCCGTAGGTTTCGTACTCGGAGCAATAGGAATCCCACACCCATTCCCAGACGTTTCCGCTCATATCGTAGAGTCCCCAGGCGTTCGGTTCCAAACGTCCCGAAGGGTTGATGCCTTCCTCCTCATTGCCGCAAAACCAACCGATTTGATTGAGATTCGTATCGAGATTGCACTCCAAAAGCGTCAACGATCCATCGTTGCCGTCGCTCGGATACAGGGCCGTAGAACTTCCCGCCCGAATCGCATATTCCCACTCGGCCTCCGTAGGAAGACGCCAGCCGGGACAATCCTGGGGCTTGGAATACGCCGCTTTGAGCGAGCACTCCACATCCGGTTCGGTGCCGGTACAGTCGAAGCATTCATCCAGGTCATCGGCCAAAGATTTGGCATTGGCACACAACAACGCTTCGTGCCAGGATACCGTTTCCACCGGGCAATCGTCTCCACATGTACTATCTTCGCTGGGATTGTACCCTAGCAGGGTTTCGAACTCCTGTTGCGTCACTTCCCAAGTCATGATGGAAAATTCCTGCGTCAACGTTACCTGATGTTGCACTTCGTTATCGGCTCGTCCCGGCTCGGCTTCGGGGGGATTCGAGCACTCCGGTTCGTCCGGCGGACAGTTCTCGCCATCGGGACTTCCCATAATGAAGCTCCCCGGCTGGATTTTTACGGTGACGGGTACGCAATTGGGATAACCTTGATATCCAGCGTCGCATTCGTCGCAGTAGTCGCCCGTATATCCCTCGGCACAGGAACAAAACGCGTCCGACTCGTTGCAGTCACCATTACCGTTGCAGGAATACGTTTCTCCTTGGCAATTTGCCGCATCCGGTCCGAGTCCGTCGCATTGGTCGTTTGCCGTACACGCGTCGCTATCGTCGCACTCATCCCCCTGAGAACGATAGCCATCGTCGGGACAAACATCGTTCACACCGTCGCAAAATTCCTCCACATCACAGATTCCCGCAGATTCCCGGCAAGATTCGGTGCTTTTGGTGTCGTCCGGACAGTCGGCGGAATTCCCATCGCAGAATTCGGCCACGTCACATTCCCCGGCAGACGAGCGGCACTCCACCTCTGAACCACGAAATGTCCAGGTTGCAGGCGAAAGAGTAGCGTCACACATCTGGCAATCGTGGTCGAGATCAACCACACCATCAGCGAAACAAGACCCGTCGATGGCACAGAATCCTTCCACAATAACAGCTTCGCAAGCGTGCTCGGCGGTACAAAGATCGTCTGTACAGGACAGGTCATCCTCACCCGAAACACAGGGACTCCCTTCCTCGATCCACTGACCGCCGTTGCAACAATCGCCCGTCAGGCATTCTGCAACCTCTTCGGGGATTTCCATGGAGCGCTCCTTGAAAACACCCGTCACGCCATCCTTGGTTTGGAGGGCGTACTCCAGAATGAATTCCCCACCCAACTCGTCATCATCCGTCAGTACACCCGCTAGCTTCATGACGGAGGAAATGTCTTCGAGAAGTTTTTGCGACAACCATTTCTCGGACGATTCCAGAGACGACAGAGGCTTGTTGATCACAATGTATTTGCTAGCCCCTTTTACGTGTACGAGCGCTTTGTCCACGTCATCCGGCTGGTCGAAATCGCTTGTGAGAACCACCTTGAAATCCGCCCCTTTACGGAACTGGACCGGAGCATCGATGGTTTTGATCTGGGGTGCGGAAGGATCGCTCGATCCCACGGGTGGTTCTTCGTTGACAATCGCCCCTCCCTCGAAACTCAACGCCTGCGTCAACCGGTCTTCCAGACCGCTGGCGATCTTCTCGGCATTTCCCCCTTTGGAACATCCAGCATGAATCACAAAAAACAGGAAAAACACCACAAAAACATGCCCCGACCGATTCATACAAGTCTCCATTCCCCAGCAAAGATTGTGAATTGGTACTATCTAAAAGTATATCTTTTCAGGAACCTGATTCAAGAGAAATCACCCTGTATTCATTCAAAAACATGAATCAAAAAAGAACTCCGTATGCCTATGAGGAAAAAACAAACATTAACCACTTGATCACACTGGACAAATCACAGTTTCCACAAAAAAAATCAAATCCATTTGGAGGCAACATTTTAAGCACCTCGAAAACAACGACGAGCTGACTCGAATCCGCTTGAAAAAGAGAACGCAACCGCTGTTTTCCATCAAAATTTTGTATCTCGCCGTACTTCTGCTACAAAGGGCGTTCGGACAGGCAAGCGGTCCGGTCCGAATTTTCGAATATAAAAACCGGGAAAGAGAGCAACCGTTGTTCATTAAGCTGGCCGAGTGGCTGATACGACTTCGAATCCCCGTCATTGTGCTGTACCTGGCGGTAACAGCCGTTCTGTTGTTTTTCGCCAACCAAATCGGTTTCAAATACAGTTTCAAACAGTTTTTTCCGCCGGAACATCCCGATGTCATTAAGTATTTCGAGGTCATCGAGGATTTCGGATACGACGACACATCTCTGCTGATAGCCTTGGAGGGTGACGACGTTTTCACCGAGAAGCAGATGTCTCGCCTGAAAACGTTCCAAGAAGCCGCAGAGGAAGTTTCGGGCATCGTCGAGGTGGACAGCCTGATCAATGCCTCACGGCCCCGGTGGGAAAACGACACACTCTACATTGACGATCTGTTCGAGGAAATCCCTGAAAACAAGGAAGATTTCGAGAATAAAAAGCGCTACCTGATGGAAAGCGAACTTTACAACGGTTCGTACATTTCTCAGGATGGCAAGGCGGTTTTATTCATTGTCAAAATCGAACCGGACTTGAACACTTCGGATGGTCGGGCGACGATCTTGAAGGATATGCACGCCCTTGTGGACCAGTTGGAAAAAGATACCGGCCTTCAAATCACCTTCGGCGGGGTTCCGCATTCCCGTAGCGCCTATGCCGAAATCATGACGCACGACACCGCAACCATGACCTCCATGGCGGCGCTCGTTACGTTGATTATTCTGCTGTTCACCTTCCGCCATTGGGCAGGCGTGGCACTGTCGATGGTTCTCGTCCTTTTGGCCATGCTGGCTTCGGTCGGAACGATGGCGATGGCCGATGTCAAAATCAGCCTGATGAGTACCCTGATGCCCGTGGTCGTAATGATCACCGGCGTGGCGAATTCCGTCCATTATCACACCCGGTTTTACGAGGAACTGTTGCGGGGAAGAACTCGCTACGACGCCATTTTGAAAACGACCGAACATCTTGGAGTGGCCTGCTTCATCACAAGTTTCACCACAGCGGTCGGATTTTGCGTATTGATGACAACCGACATCGGTATTTTGCGCGAATTCGGTCTTTTCACCGCCATTGGCGTTATGAGCGCTTACCTGATCACGATCACGCTGTTTCCCGCCGTGTTGTCCCTGATGCCTCGTCCTTCCTACAAAAGATTAAATCGCTATTTCAAAGGAAGCTCCCTATCTTTTTTGAATTTCGTCGAAATCATGACGACGAAACACCGTTGGCTCTCTCTTTCCCTTTGTCTGGCGCTGATGATCGTCGGAACCTTTTACGCCACGAAAGTGGAGCGCAAACAACGCCTGCTCGAAGACCTCGACGCCGACCACCCCATCATTCGGACACAAACCTATCTCGAAAAGAAGATGGGCGGTGTAATGCCCTTCGATATCCTGATAGAAACCGGAGAAAAGGACGGCATCAAAGAACCTGCCGTGATGCGTTTTGCAGAAAAAACCAAAAACTATCTCGAAACGTTTCCAGAAATTCACAAAGTCTACGCCCCCAGCGATATGATCAAGGAACTGTCGCAAACCATGAATGGTTCCGATCCCGCCTATTATCGAATACCCGAAACCCGCCGGGAAATCGCTCAATACATGTTGCTGTACTCCATGAGCGGCAAAGATCCGATGGAAGGACTGGTTTCCCCGCTGTCGGACAAAACCCGTGTTTCGTCACGCATCGAAGATGTCTATTCTCCTCGGGCCTATGAAATCTACGGAACCATCCAAAAGTGGATCGAAAAGAACAGCCCCGACGATCTGAAGGTTACCTTGACCGGCATGAATCCCGTCGCTCACATGATCAACACCCTTGTGGTGGATGAGATTTTTTACACGTTTTTGCTCGCTTTTGCCGTAATTACCATACTTTTGGTGATTCAGTTCCGTTCGTTGGGAGTCGGCTTGATCTCTCTGTTGCCCAATATTCTGCCATTGGCCATCATTCTCGGCATGATCGGAGCGTTGGGAATCAATCTCAAGCCCAGTTCGGCGATCACGTTTTCCATTGCGTTCGGTATCGCGGTGGACGATACCGTGCACTTCATCACCCGTTACCTCTCCGAACACCTGCAAGGGCGTCCCGAAGAAGAAGTTCTGCATCGTGCCATTCACGGCACGGGAAAAGCGATGATTTACACCTCCATCGTGCTTATCAGTGGTTTTTCGGTGCCGATTTTCACCTCCAACGTGCAAGGCAACGTCTCGTTCGGCCTGCTCTCCGTCGGAGCGATTTCCACGGCGCTGATCGCCGACCTCTTCCTGCTGCCGGTCATCCTTCCGCTGATCCTACGTTCCCGTAAAAACAAGGAAAACGCCGCGTGAATCGATTTCCTCTATACATTATGGCAGGAGGGACCAGCCGCCGTTTCGGCAGCGATAAAGCACGAGCGCGCCTTGCAAACGGCACGATGATCGAAGCCGCCGCACGGCAGTTTT
>CAXXVK010000038.1:0-2283 GCA_963676915.2 Myxococcota bacterium | reverse complement strand
AGGCGCTTTCACCGGTGCGATCAAGGACAGCATCGGTCTGTTCAAGGCAGCGGACGGCGGGACCATCTTTCTTGACGAGATTGCAGAGGTCCAGCCGGCCCTCCAGGTCAAACTGCTCAGGGTGCTCCAGGAGAAAAAGATCCGACCGGTCGGAGATACTCACGAGAGCGAAGTGGACGTAAGGGTTATCGCCGCAACCAACAAGAACCTCGAGGAGGCGATCATCCAGAAAACCTTCCGGGAGGATCTCTACTATCGTCTCAACGTTATCTCGCTGCAAATGCCCTCACTGAGAGAGATCCGTGAGGATATCCCCAACCTGGTCAACCATTTCATCAAGAAATTTTCCGCGGACAGCCATCGTGAGGTGTTGCGGATTTCATCCGATGCAATGGATATGATGATGAACTATGATTGGCCCGGGAATGTGAGGCAGCTTGAAAATGTCATTGAACGAGCCTTTGCTTTAGGGGCCAGCGATACCATCGAAACAAACGACCTGCCTCCGGAGTTGCGTTCGATTAGCGAAAGAGATACAATAAGCGACAACAATTTCAGCTTGCTGGAAAATGAAAAAATGTTGATTAGCCGGGCGTTGAAAAAGACAAAAGGCAACAAAGCGGAAGCGGCGAAATTGCTCGGCATCAATCTGACAACGGTTTACCGGAAGCTTGAAAAGTATCGGATCACCGATTCGGCCCACTGATTCGATTCCGCCCTGAGTTGGCGACCCAATAAGATACGCGACACTGCCCGAAGGGGTGACAAACAGTTGTTCAACCCACCAGTCAATCCATAGAGGAGAACGACATGTCCGACGGTTTGGATGTCATTATTGTGGACGATGATCCCGCAGTATGCGAGCTAATCTCAGCCATCGTGAAGCGATTCTATACTTGGGGAGATGTGCTGCCGTTTTCAGACACCGAAGAAGCGCTGAAGTACTGTAAAGGGCGAGACATCGGCGTGGCGATCTTCATCGTCGATGTATTTCTGGGCGGCGTTAGCGGCTTCTATTTCCTCGACGAAGTTGAGGAACAGTTTCCCACAGCCCATTCGGACGCCATCATCATCACCGGCAACGCCAGCGATGACATCGTAAACATGTGCATCGCCTCGGACGTCAACCACTTGCTTGAAAAACCGGTCAAGCCGTATGCCCTGCAGCTCGCCGTCAGGGCCATTGCCGAAAAGTATCTTAAATTTGCAAAAAAGCTGTTCCAGGATCCTGATTTTGCGAAAAACGTTTCAGGCATCTAACCCGTTTTGACGGCACAACCTCACTGTAAACAAAAAGAGGGCCATCACGGCTGACAGCCCCGATAATGCAAACCCCCGAAAGCATCAACGGCAAAAAAGCCAACGACCTCATCGCCTGGCTCGAGACCTCGCGCACGCTCATCAAAGTCGCCGTGCCACGCAGCCGCTACGAGCGGTTAACCCTGATCACCCATCTGGACAAAAAAGGAGGCGCTCCCGTTTTCAGCATCGACCCACCCGAAGGAGTGGCCGAAGCCATTTCGGAGGCTGAAAATGAGGATCCGCCGTTGCTGCAGTTCGAGTTCTCCGGAGAAGACCGCCTGCTCCATCGCTTTGAATCCGATGTCGCCGAGTTCACAGCCACACATATCTGGCTGCAGTACCCGGAGGAGATCCAACGCTATCAGCTGCGCGACAACTTCAGAATCAAAGCGCCCTCCAGCGCCGAGCTATCGCTGACCATCGATGACAACGAGATTCGCATGGCAGTGGACAATATCAGCATGGGCGGCATCTTCTGCCTGTGCGCCAACGCTTTTAAAGCGCTGTTTTCCGAAGAGATGGCATGCTACCGGCTTGGCTTGATCGTTAATCTGGTAGACGGGAGTTACGATGTTCGCATCGACCGGGCGGTGGTGCGGCGGATAGAAAAGAGTGCGCGTCCGAAAGAGTTCGGCATCGCATTTCAATTTGCGAGCATCAGCGGCGATTCACGCGAGAGACTGAAAGAGGTCATCTACGAGCTCCAGCGCCGCCTGCTGAAAAAGAGAAATCTCGACTGATTTCCCAGGGAAATTCCCTGCAGAATCATCCAATCGACATCAATCCCGAGGGACGTAAGCCCCCCCTTCGAACCGGGCGATCTCCTTGGCCGTTGCCACGGCTGTCTCCGAGGCGACCTGTTTCATGGGATGGGATTGCGGTAACCCCTCCACCAAGGGCTCCAGCGTCTCGAACTCCTTTTTCACCTGCTGCAAGGCCGGCGCGACATCGCGAAGGAGGCCCTGCTGTCGGCCAGTAGGG
>CAXXVK010000037.1:0-20455 GCA_963676915.2 Myxococcota bacterium | reverse complement strand
CGGTAGGTGTACGACACGTTATCGTTTTCATCCCAGCAGGAAACGCAAACTACCCGGCCACCGTATTCTTTGAACAGTTTCGCGGCGTATTGCGATACGTTTCCGAATCCCTGGAACGCGGCGGACATCTCGTGGATGTCGAGCTTCATGCGTTTCAAGGCTTCACGTACACAGTACATGACACCGAAACCGGTCGCTTCGGTACGACCCAGGGAACCGCCCATGCCGATGGGTTTGCCGGTAATGAAACCGGGATAATGGCCACCCGCGAGAGTTTCGAACTCGTCGAGCATCCACAGCATGTGTTGTCCGTTGGTCATAACGTCCGGGGCGGGAACGTCGCAGACCGGGCCGACATTACGAAATACCTGTCGTACCCAACCGCGACAAATCTGCTCCTGCTCACGAAGAGACAGTTTGCGAGGATCGCAGATTACACCACCTTTGCCACCGCCCAATGGGATATCCACGACGGCGCATTTCCAGGTCATCCACGACGCCAAAGCTCGTACGGTGTCGGATGTTTCCTGGGGATGGAAGCGAATGCCACCCTTGCAAGGCCCTCTCATATCATTATGCTGCACGCGGAAGCCCCGAAAAACCTTGGTGGAGCCATCGTCCATGCGAACGGGAATGGTGAAGTGGAATTCCCGCATGGGCCAGCGCAGCAGTTCGCGCACGCCGGATTCGAGTCCCAGCATGTCCGCTACATGATCGAACTGGGCCTGAGCCATCTCGAAGGGGTTGAACGATTTCGTCATACCAAATCTCCTGTTGCTGATCGAATGAAAATAATAAGTTTTGTCTCGACCGAACCCCCGGTTAAAACCTTATTACACGTACATTTCACAATGCCAGACTCCGGAGGACGGTTTCGGCAAGCTGCAATCCCGGCGATGGTCGCAATTCGAGCAAAGGCCGAGAAGATGAAGTCCTTTCGTTTCCGCTGCTTCGGGAACGTTTTGTTTTTTTCCACCGACGAGTTCCGGTTGAGGTGACGAGCAGCACTCGTACATCTCGCATTCGATAATGCTGCCTTGGTTCGATTGCCACGCCTTGCAATCCGAGAGATTGGCGCAGTTCGCACAAAGGCTGCTTCCGAGGTTTGGCACATCGAGGAACTCACGGTTTCTATCCACGGCATTCGACGATTTCATAGGATGTCTCCTTTCCGGATGTTTCGTTGTCACGGGCGTTTCCCGTACCGAACGACCTTCTCCAAAGCAGGAGCCATGCCAAAGCGGCCCATGCGATACATGCAATATTTTAAAAAAGCAACAAATCTTTGATTAAAAAGCGTTTTTTTGTTTTTTACGATCGAAGAAGATGGACACAAAGTACAGGTCGAACCGGGGTATTTTTCCCCGGTGGAGAGAATCGCCCCACCCGGAAGGGATATTAAGGAGGATCATTCGGTGATCCATTCCGTGAATTTTTGTACATTTTCGGTCCAATCCGAATTCTTCCGAAACATTTGGCGCGACCTTTGCCTTCTTGTGATGGTATATAGATGCCATGACCGATCTTGTACCGAATGAGAGAGATCCTATGCAGAACCTCGACGAACTCAAGCACCGTTTCGATACCTTTCGTTCGCTGATGCCTCATCGCGTGCGTGAAATTTTATTGGTTTCCAGTACCTACGATGCATACGTGCTGGAGGAGGACGGCAGTCTCGAAGAACGAATGTGGGACCAGTACATGGAACGCGGGCTTTCGTCCGTTCCTCGTATTCGCAAGGTTTCTTCTATCGACGGGGCGTTGGATATCATCCGAAGCGAACGAGTGGATCTCGTTCTGACCATTCTGCACGACGAAAGCGAAATGGCGCTGAAACTGGCCGAGCGTACTCGCGAGGTTCGCCCGGACCTGCCGGTCGTTTTTCTCGTGACGGACCCGGACATGCTTGCGCATCTTCCGTCCCGCCAGGAATCGGGCGAATACGGCGTATTTTTATGGCAGAACGATCCCGCGTTGCTGTTGGCCATCGTCAAAAGCTACGAGGACCGCCTAAACGTCGCCCACGATGCCGAGGCCGGAAAAGTCCGCGTCATTCTGTTGGTCGAGGATTCGGTGTCGCATTATTCCTCATTCCTGCCGATCATGTATACAGCCATCATGCGTTTGACCAGTCACCTGATGGACGACAGTCTCAACCATCTGCATAAACAACTTCGGATGCGCTCACGAGCGAAGATCCTGCTTGCCGACAGTTACGAGCAGGCCATGGAGTATTATCACGCCTATCGCTCCAATCTGTTAGGTGTTGTAACCGACGTTCGATTCAGAAGAGAAGGCGGTTTCGACGACAACGCCGGATTCGAGTTGATCCGGCATCTCAGGGACCGCATCCCCGAATTGCCGGTCTGCATTCAATCAGCCGAGCCGGAAAAAAACCGCCCCCAGGCCCAGGCGCTCGATAGCCATTTCCTGGATAAAAACTCCATTCACCTGCTGGAAGAGCTGGAGCGTTGGTTGATGGATTCGATGGGATTCGGGGATTTCGTTTTTCGAGACGTGGAAGGCGAGGAAATTCTTCGCGTTTCCACTCCTCGGGAATTGGTCGAGGCGTTGAAAACCGTACCCGTCGATAGCGTGATACGCCACGCCAGGCACCAGGATTTCTCTCACTGGATGATGGCCCGAACCGAAATCTCCATTGCCGAGCGTCTGTACCCGGCGCGTGTCGAGGATTTTCGGAACGACGAAGAGATCCGGCAGTACATCGTACACATCATCGAAACGGTGCAGTATGAAAAACAAAGCGATGTAATTACCCATTATTCGCAAGGCAAAAACCCGCTGGAACTTCAGTTTATGCGCCTGGGGAACGGCTCGTTAGGAGGAAAGGCGAGGGGAATCGGCTTTTTACGCTATCTTCTCTCCAGGCTCGAAATCCGAAGGGATTTCCCCGATATCGATATCGTGATCCCACCCACGCTTGTTGTGTGCGCTGACAAGTTTACGAATTTCATCGACAAGCACGACCTTTGGGATTTTGCGCTCGATAAAAACACGCCCCAGGAAGAACTCCGCAACCGCTTTTTGGACCTGCCGATTCAGGATGAAGTGATCGACGATCTAAGACACTATCTGCAATTCGTTCGTACTCCGTTGGCGGTGCGTTCGTCGAGCATGATGGAGGATTCGCGGAATTTCCCGCTAGCCGGTTTGTATTCGACCTACATGCTGCGGAACAACGAAGAAGACATTGAGGAGCGATTGGAAGCGCTTTTGCGCGCCATCAAGCTGGTTTGGGCTTCGACCTTCGGCAACGATCCGAAAGCCTATTTTCGTCAGACGGCCTATCGCTTGAAAGACGAACGTATGGCCGTGGTGATTCAAACGCTGGCCGGTAGCGATCGCGATGGTTGCTTTTATCCCACCTTCTCCGGGGTGGCGCAGTCGCATAACTTTTATCCCGTTTCCTACATGAAACCCGAAGATGGCGTGGCGCAAATTGCGCTCGGACTGGGGAAAACCGTTGTCGAAGGCGGTGCGATCGTACGTTTTTGTCCCAAATATCCGCAAGTTTTGCCCCAGTTCGCCAAAATCCGCGATTGGTTGTATTTCACGCAGAAACATTTTTACGCGTTGGGTATGAATCCGACCGACGATTGTCAGGAACATGGCGAGGATGACGACCTCGTGCATCTTCCCCTTGAACGGGCCGAAAAACATGGGGTATTGCAGCATGTTGCGTCGGTTTATCAAGGGGAAAGCGATCTGCTGGTGGATAGCTTCTTCTACGAGGGGCCGCGTATCGTGACGTTCATGAAAGTCCTGCGTGATCCGAACCTGCGATTGGGAGAATTGCTCGGACATCTGCTGCATCATTCCGAGCGGGCGATGCGAACGCCGGTTGAAATCGAATTTGCCGTAGATCTCCATCCGGGAGGCAAGCCGGTGGTTTATCCTCTTCAACTTCGTCCGATGGCATCGAAAAGCCGCTGGGAGAAAATCCGCATCGAATCGGAACAGAAAACGAATGCCGTTTGTTACTCGAACCAGACTCATGGAAACGGGGTGATTCGAGATATCACGGACGTGGTGTACGTAAGACCGGATCGCTTCGAAACGTCGAAGACCCGAGAAATCGCTCAGGAAATCGGGCAACTCAACCGGAAGCTGGTCGAGGCGGGGCGTTCGTACCTGTTGATCGGTTTCGGACGTTGGGGATCGACGGACCCTTCCATGGGAATCGGCGTGCGTTGGTCGCAGATCTCCGGGGTGAAAGTGCTGGTCGAAGCGGGACTGAAAGCTTTTAACGTCGATCCGGCACAGGGAACGCATTTTTTCCAGAACGTTACTTCGCTCAATATCGGTTGCTTGTCGGTGCCGTACGACTCGGATTCGTTCCTGCAATGGGATTGGCTGGAAGAGCGCACCCCCGAAGAAAGCACGGAATACCTGAAGCACGTTCGTTTGGATGCTCCCCTGGATATCCGCATCGACGGGCGCGCCGGAGAAGCGGTGATTGTTTTGTAATACCGATTCGCTATCAAGTATCGAAAACATCTCGCGTAGGTCGGGCAAATTTCTTGCCCGACAATGCCACGGTGTCGGGCTAAAAATTAGCCCGACCTTGTATGATCTTTATTGTGTCAGTTTTCAGGTGTTTGTTGTGGTAAAATGGTGATGCTCCCTGGGCGGCCGCCCAGGGAGCATCGGGCGGCGAGATCGTCCCGACCTTGGGTTTTTCAACCCGTGTGTAGCTGGATCCGCCGCCCGTTTTGTCCGGGAAGCCCGAACAGTCGCTAGGGCCATTGTACACCGATGAGCCCGCATGAGCAAGGAAGGGTGAACGAGATGGAAACCGTCGGAATCGACATCAGCAAGCTTTCGTTCGATCTGGCCGTAGGTTCGTCCCGAACCGTCGAGACTTTTGAGTACACCCCAGCAGGAATGAAAAAAGCGTTTCGTAAAATCAGCAACGCCGCGCCAGATCTGGTCGCCATGGAATCCACCGGTGGCTACGAAAACCGCCTGGCCCAGTTCCTGCAAAAACGGAATTTCAATGTGGCCGTCGTCAATCCACGACGTATTCGCGCCTTCGCTCAGTCTCTTGGACTTTTAGCGAAAACCGATCGCATCGACGCCAACCTCATCGCTCGCTACGCCGCACTGGTCCAGCCCCGTCACATGCGAAAAATCACTCCCGAGAGTCTGAAACTCAAAGCCCTTGCGGCTCGCCGAAGGCAACTGATCGATATGCGAACAGCAGAGAAAAACCGTGTGGAACACGCCGACGACAAGCTTGTCGCACGCAGTCTGAAAACGATCATCAAAGCTCTGGACAAGAACGTCGAAAGCATCGAGGAGGCGATACGGAGCATCGTTCAACGCAACGAATCGCTCTCCGAAAAGGTTCGATGCCTCATGACCGTTCCCGGTATCGGTTCGCTCACGGCTCACTGCCTGATCGTTGATTTGCCCGAACTGGGTGAATACAACCGGCGCCAAATCGCCGCTCTCGTCGGCGTCGCTCCGTTCAATCGAGATAGCGGCGCGTTCAAAGGCAAACGCATGACCGGTGGTGGAAGAAGGCAAGTGCGCACCCAACTGTACATGCCCACTTTGTCCGCCATCCAGCACAACCCTGTGATTCGAGCCTTCAATCAAAGGCACGTCACTATGGGTAAACCCAAAATGACCACCGTCATCGCATCTATGCGGAAACTCCTCGTTATCATGAATACTATGCTTAAAAATAGGGAGGAGTGGAAACCAAAATTTGCTTGACTTCAATCACAGTCGCTACGGCCTCTGTTCCAACAAAAGGCACGTTTATCCTGTTATAAGGTTCAAGGCTTGCGGAACGATTTTCAGCGTAGCGGGCAGGCGTCCGGGCTGTTCGCCGTCCATATCGATCAGCACGGTGTCTTCGGAGTTCACCGCTTCGGCTTCGACCTTCGAGGCCGAAAACGACTCGATTTTCGGCATCGACAAATGCTCGCCTTTGTAAAGCTTGCCGGAAAGCGCCACGAACTGGGGTAGGCTGAGATCCCCCAAAATAACCATGTCGAAACGGCCGTCATCCACCTCGGCCAGTGGGGCTACGCGCATCCCTCCACCGAATACCCGCCCGTTGGCCAATACGACATTGGCAATCGTTCGTTCCAATGTTTCTTTTCCATCCAGAACGAGTCGAACCCGAGTATTGCGCCATTTGATCAACGCCCGAAGGCTGGCCATGAAGAAGCTGGCTTTGCCGCCCAGAGCCTTGCTGGTGGTGTTGCAGTAGTGATCGACCAGCCCGCCAAGGCCGAAACTGGTAATGTTGATGAAAAAACGCTCCAATTCGTTGCCATCGGGACCGATGCAGGTCATGTGTCCGAGATCGATTTTTTTCGTCTTGCCGGACTCCAAACGGGCCAGGGCGTCGGAGAATTCCTTGGTCCAGCCGAAGGTTTTGCGAAAATCCCCACCGGTTCCCACTGGAATGAAGCCGAACGACGCTTCGGGACACACCGGTTTGCCGTCCTGGAAAAAGCCGTTGACAACCTCGTTGTTCGTGCCGTCTCCACCCACGGCAACGATTCGCCGTACCCCGTTTTTCAATGCGGCTCGGGTCAGACGTTCGGCATCGCCTGCGGCGTCCGTGTATTCATAGTCGCAAGCTCCCAACGCTCGTTCGATTTTTCGGGCTTTGTCCGGCCAGGTCACTCCGCAACGTCCGTTCGCTGCGGCGGGATTGACGATAAACCGAGTCTGCGAATCCTTCCCCATGACTCGTTCCTTCCTTTGCGAAGATGTTCTTTACAACAAATGATCTTCCTTGGGAGAAGGAACCTTGTCAATTTTTTGCTTGAATTTATCGAACCCTTCGCGCCCCATCAGTCCATAAGCGAACTTTTTGCCCAATTCCACGCCAGGTTGATCGAAAGGATTCACTCCGTATAAATACCCGGCGTAGCAGGTTGTCGCCTCCGCCCAGAACACGAGTTGCCCCAGTGTTTCGGCGTTTAGACGAGGCAGCCGGATTTCGTAGCTCAATCGTCCTTGACGAGTCAGGGCGAAACGACTGGCTTTTTGCTCGGCTTGAATCAATTCCTGCATCGTATGTCCGCTCAGGTAGGACAATTCATCGGGCAGGATTTTTTTGCCGGGAAAGCGTACTTTTTGATCGAACGATTCTACGGTCAGAAACGCGAAAAACTTGTCGTTCGGTCCTTCCATATAAAGTTGCATTTGCGAGTGCTGATCGATGGCTCCGAGAGCTTTGATGGGCGTCGTCCCTGCATGGACCTCGGTGCCGTCCTCCGCCGTGCGTTTTCCAAGGCTTTCAGCCCACAACTGACAGAACCACTCCGTCCAGTCGCGCAGGCGATCGGCGTACGGCATGACTACGACCATGTTTTTGTTCAATTCCCGATCGGCGAGGTAATGCAATCCTGCAAGATTCAGAGCCGGATTGCGTTCGGCGGGCGCTTCGAGAATGCGCCGTGACATGATCTCTGCTCCCTTGAGCAGCTTTTTGATGTCGAATCCCGCCGCCAGTGCCGGAAGAAGTCCGACAGGGGTCAGCACCGAGAACCGCCCGCCTACGTCCGGGGGAACGTCCAGGCAGGGGATACCGTGTTGGGCTCCAAAGGGGCGCAATACACCTTTTTCGGGGTCGGTGGTGAAAACGAAATGCTCCGACCAGCTATTGGGGTACAGCTTTTTCATGCGCTGTAGCACCGTGGCGAACTGCGAAGCCGTTTCGGCAGTGGTGCCGGATTTGGAAATCACGTTGAACACGGTTTTCAACGGATCGATCAGCGACCACAGCGCTTCAAAGCTTTCGGGGTCGTCGTTTTCCAGAAGGTAGATTTTCATTCCCTTCCGGGTCTCGGCGGGCAATTCGTTATGGTAACGATGTCCTAGAGCGTTAAGCAACATGCGAGTTCCAAGAGCGCTCCCGCCGATACCGATGACCACCAGCGTATCGTAGCGTCCCTGCCACGAGGCGACGATTCCGGCCATGGCGTCGAGTGTTTCCGGGCGAGCCTGTGTTTGCGGAATTTTCCAAAATCCCAAGGCTCCCTCGTTGACCTCGCGTTCGACGCGATCTTTGGCGGTTTGGAGCTTCTTTGTCAGGGATTTCACCTGCTTGTTCGTGATTTTACCTCGACCGAAACAAGTAGACACATCGAAAATCAACGATTTCGTCGCCGCCATTGCCACCCTCCTCGTTTGTGCAAAGCTTATCGGAATCTCTTTTTTACTATAGGGTATTCCGGCCTTTTGACAAGTCCCAAAACGAAAGGATTCGTTAGAAGCCATCCTAAAAAATATCTCCTGTCGCCTTTCGGTCCCTTTCGGACGACTTCGTCGCTGGTCTCGACTTGAAAGACTCCCGGTATTCCGCGTCTCGCCAACAACGAATCCGTCTCGAAATTGCCTCGAAATCCTCGGTCGCTATTTCCAGGATGCTTCTAGTTTCGGGCGATCGAATCCTCTATCTCATATTGTTTTTGTCTTTGCATTCTCATTCTGGCACGGATACATTTAGAAAAAGGTTCTTTGTTGGGTGAAATTGACGTGTGAATCGTTCGACAGCAATGGGGGAAATTTCGTTTTCGTAGGGAAGGTCACTGCTGTCCGGTAAAAACTGCTGAGACATGAGATAACCTGTTGGAATCACGCAAGAATAGAGGAAACTTGCAAGGGAACGATTTGAAATTCGGCAGGTGGCATACTTTCGGTATTTGCCGAGAGGCCGCCGATGAATTCTGGACGTACCATTTTTTCACAAGTCATGGAGGTTCTGCCGTACAAATCGTTCGCCGCTTGTGTGAAACGATACCGGGGCGAACGTTACGTCAAACGATTTTCCTGCATGGACCAATTCCTGTGCATGGCGTTTGCCCAACTCGCGTATCGAGAAAGTCTACGAGACATCGAATGCTGCCTGCGATCCATGCAGCCCAAGCTGTACCACATGGGCATTCGCGGCAAAGTCTCCCGAAGTACACTGGCCGATGCCAACGAGCGGCGCGACTGGCGCATCTGGATGGATTTCGCAATGGTCTTGATTCGTCAGGCGAGGAATCTGTATGCCGGAGACGCCTTCGGTGTGGAACTGGAAGAAACCGCCTACGCTTTCGATTCCACCACCATCGATCTTTGTCTGTCGCTGTTTCCATGGGCAACGTTTCGCCGAACGAAAGGCGGTGTGAAAGCCCACACGCTGTTGGATCTGCGAGGCGACATTCCCTGCTGGGTACATGTCACTCCCGCCAACGTACACGATGTAAACGCGCTGGATCTGTTGCCGGTAGAAGCGGGTTCGTTCTACATCATGGATCGTGGATATCTGGATTTCGAACGACTGTTCACGATGGACCGGCAGGGAGCGTTTTTCATCACGCGAACGAAGCACAACACCAGGTACCGTCGTCTGTATTCGCAAAAAGTGGACAAAGCCACGGGTTTGCGATGCGATCAGACCGTGGTGCTGACGGGCTTTTACGCGAAAAAGGATTATCCGGACAAACTTCGAGTGGTGAAATTCGTCGATCGGGAAACAAACGGGCGCTATGTTTTTTTGACGAACAATTTTGTCTTGGCCGCTCTGGATATAGCCAAGCTCTACAAACTCCGCTGGCGGGTGGAATTGTTTTTCAAGTGGATCAAACAACATTTGCGAATCAAGGCATTCTTCGGAACCAGCGAGAATGCGGTCAAAACGCAAATCTGGATCGTGATTTCGGTGTATGTGCTGGTGGCAATACTGAAGAAACGACTTGGCCTCGACGATCTGAGCCTCTACACAATTCTACAGATTTTGAGCGTGTCTTTGTTCGAGAAGAAGCCTATTTTACAGGCTCTAATGCCACCGGACTACACAAGTCACAAAAAAGGTGTCGGCAACCAGTTGGAATTATTCAATTATTAACCGGACAGCAGTGAGGGAAGGTATTTTTTCTGGCGGATCGGAAAGAAAGTTCGTATGGGAGACCTGCTGCCGAATTTTTTCGATAGTGGAGGAATAAAATGCAAACGGATAGCGGTTCCGTGCGAGGTCACGGATTCGGTACGGCACCGGTATTTTTAGCCGCCATCAGCACGATACTGGGAGCCATTCTCTTTCTGCGTTTCGGCTATGCCGTGGGACACGTAGGGATACTCGGCGCATTTCTCATCGTGCTGATCGGTCATGCGATTACAATTCCCACGGGGTTGGCGGTGGCGGAAATCGCCACGAACCTGAAAGTGGAAGGCGGAGGCGAATACTATATCATCAGCCGGTCATTCGGTCTGAAAATCGGTGCCGCCATCGGGATTTCGTTGTATTTGTCCCAAGCGGTTTCGGTGGCATTTTACATGATCGCCTTTTCCGAGGCGTTTCGTCCCTTGTTTCCCGCCATACAGCAAATCATCGGATTTACTCCCGATCCCCGCATGATCGGTATTCCTGCGACATTGATTCTTATTCTGGTGATTCTTTACAAGGGTGCGAACCTCGGGGTGTCGATGCTTTGGATCGTCTCCGGCATTCTTGCGGTTTCCCTCGGTATGTTTTTCATGGGCGATCCCGTAACCGCTCAACCCGATATGAATATCATGGCTAAAATTGCGGACCACGAAGATTTCTTCACTGTGTTCGCCATTGTTTTTCCGGCATTTACCGGAATGACGGCAGGCGTGGGATTGTCGGGAGATTTGAAAAATCCTCGTCGTTCCATTCCATTGGGAACCATGGCCGGAACTCTCGTAGGTATGGTCGTGTACCTTCTTGTCGTCGTGAAATTGGGGCGTTGTGCCACACCGGAGCAACTGGCCGAGAATCAGTTCATCATGAGCGATATTGCCCTATGGGGACCGATTATTTACATCGGGTTGGGGGCGGCGACGTTATCTTCCGCGATCGGTTCCATTTTGGTGGCCCCGCGTACTTTGCAGGCGTTGGCGATGGACCGGGCTTTCGGCAACGAGCGCGTAAATACCTATATTTCCAAAAGCAAAGGGGAAGCGAACGAGCCGGTTAACGCCACGTTGTTTACTTCGGCTCTTGCGCTGCTGTTCGTCTCGTTGGGCAACGTCGATTTCGTCGCCCAGATCATCAGTATGTTTTTTATGGTCACGTACGGTTCCTTGTGCGCTATCAGCTTTTTTCAGCATTTTGCCGGAAATCCCAGCTATCGGCCTACATTTCGTACGAAATGGTATCTTTCGGGTATTGGAGCGCTTTCCTGCCTTGTCATGATGTACTTGATGCAACCGATGTATTCGGTGCTGGCGTTGATCGTCATGACCCTGATTTACCTGTGGATGAAGAAAAACCTCACGGACGAACGGGATCTTTCTTCTTTATTCGCCGGAGTGCTGTCTCAGATCGTGCGCAACCTGCAACTGGTTCTTCAGAAACGACAGTCCGGTCTCGATGCCGCGAACTGGCGACCGTCGATGATTGCGATTTCTGCTCAGTCGTTCAAGCGTCTGGGAGTGTTCGACCTGCTGCGCTGGATTTCTCAGTATTACGGTTTCGGTAGTTATATCCACTACATCGAAGGTCCGTTGACGCGTGACAACAACGAAAACGCCAAAAAGCAGTTGCAGCGTTTGATCGGGTTAAGTCAAGCGAGTCGGGCGGGTATTTACGTAGATACGATCATCTCGCCCAGTTTCAAAACCGCTGTTGCCCAGATCGTGCAGATTCCGGGTATTTCCGGTATGGATAACAACACCATTCTTTTCGATTACAGCGAAGGCGACGACGACAAGATCATTCGCGATATCGTAGACGGTACCATGTTTGCTTCCGTCGCCGGTTTCAACGTCTGCGTGCTTCGTTCTTCGAAACGGCATTTCGGCTACAAACGGACCATTCATATCTGGTTCACGCCGGGAGATTATCGCAACGCGAACCTCATGATTCTGCTTGCGTACATCATTTCCGGTCATCACGAATGGGACGAGGCGGAAATAAAGATTTTCGCGGCTTTCGAAGAAGAGCGCATGGAGCTGGGCGTTCAACATTTGAACGACCTCATCGCCAAGGGGAGACTCCCCATTTCTCCAAACAATATCGAACGTATCCCGATGAAGAGTGACGAGGATTTCGAGGGACTCGTCAATACCCATTCGGAAATGGCCGACCTGGTGATTACCGGACTTTCGCTTCATAAACTGGAAAACGATAGTGGCGAACACCTGCGCCGTTTCGAAAACGTCAACGACATTCTGTTCGTTTGGGTGGGTCAGAGAATTTTGATTACCGAAGACTGACTTTCGCCAGAAATCTCAGGCATTCCGCCAAGGTTTTTTATGAAAGCCTCTGGCGGTTTTCTTTTTGGAGATATCAAAAACGACGAATTCGCTACGAATCGCTTCGTTTTGCAAAGAAATGCTCTATCGAGTTGAAAAACACCGCCGTTTCGCCGATAATGATGGAGCAAACGCCGCACCGTCATTCCCAAGGAGAGACATCATGGGTCGAGAGGACGACTACAGGGATAAGGCCGACAAACGCAGCACACGGGACAAAGACGACCGCGACCGTCTGAGTTGGAGCGAAATCGACAAGTTGCGTAGCGGAAAGAAGGCTCGCGAGGATCGTCCGTCTGCTACTCGAAAAGAAAAACGTGTTACACAGAAGTACAAAAAGGAACTCAACGACCTTTTTGACAAAGGAATCGTCCCCGAACTTGTAAAGGAAGACATGGCAACACTTTCCAAACCCCAGAGTGGAGGCCAATTGCGACTGTTGGCGGCGATTCGTGATGCTTCCGGTCCTGCTGCGCTACGAAAGGCGGTCAAGGCCTACACAAAAAAACATGAAGAATTTCCAGATGATATGGAGATTCTGTATCGTGTTCTAGAGTGTGATGACGAAAGCGTGTTGTTGCAGGCAATTCGCCAGATCGCGAAAATTGCCGATATCGAACCCTTACCTAGCAAACGACAGCTTTCGTTGAAACTCGAATCGATCGCTTTGATGGCCGAAGACGGCGAATTGATCGACGAAGCCGAGGAACTTCGACGAAAAGCGAAGTGAATTCAAAGAGTTTTTTTATTTTCTCGGTAGTTCCTGAAGCATTCCGTTCGCCAATTCCAACACCCGATCCGCCCGTTTCATGACGCTAGGACGGTGGACGATAAACAGGATAGCGCATGACGGCTTGATGGTTTCCAGCGCATCGAACACCCGTTGTTGGGTTACTTCATCTAAAGCGCTGGTTGCCTCGTCCAATACCAGCAAATCCGGTTGTTTCACAAAGGCCCGAGCCAGTGCCACTCGTTGACGCTCGCCTTCGCTCAAGCGGTTGCCTTCCGGTCCTAAAGGTTCGTGGCGTCTGGTTGGTGACGCTTGGGGTAGATTGGAAAGCCCGAGAAAGTCCATCGTCTGGTCGAATTTTTCAGGTGTCAACGTCGGATCTCCCACGGCGACGTTTTCGAAAAGCCCCATGTCGAACAGCACGGGGCGTTGCTCGACGAGAGCGCTTTGGCGGCAGCGCTCGTCCAAGCGTACCGTGGATAGCTCGATGCCGTCCCATTCGATTCGTCCCGTAGCGCCTTTGATTCTTCCCAGTAGAATGTTGGCGAGTGTGGATTTTCCCGCACCGGATTCCCCGATTAGGGCGGTGATATCACCACGACGCAATTCCAGGTTCACTCCGGCCAGAACCTGTTGATTTCCGTAGGAATATCGAAGGTTTTCGATACGGATGGTTTGCTGTAGCTCCGGCAGATCGACTCCGGCGCGAAGATCTTCTTCCGGGGCGTCGAGGAATTCGACGATTCGCCCCAGTCCGGCCCGTCCGGGTTGCAAAAGATTCTGCAAGCGGCCTAAATTCTTCAACGGTTCGTACAGCATCAGGACAGCGGCCAGAAACGAAAAGAAATCCTCCGGTATCAGAACGCCTTCCCGATGCCGGATTCCGGCCAGCAGCAGCGTTCCGACGAGCGCCACCGCCCCGAGGATTTCCATGAGCGGCGATGAAAAAGCCCGCACGAAATAGCTGCGCAACGAGTGGCGCAACAGCAAAGCGTTGCGTTCGAGAAAACGCGCCATACGCTGGGTTCGGAACGAAAAACCTCGGATGACGCCTGCCGCCCTTAGGTCTTCCTCTACGTGGTCGGCCAACTCGGCAAGGGCTTCCTGGCGGGCTGTCGAAGTCCGCCGCAGGCGTCGCGCTACCCAGGTAATGGGTAGGGATGCCACCGGAAGCACCAAAAACGTTACGACCGACAGCAAGGGATCGAGCGCAACCGCAACCCCCAATAATACCAGTACCTTAAGAGAATCGGCGAACAGTGTACCCACCGCGTGGGTCACCGCTTCCTGCACGTAGGTTACATCCGAGGTGAACCGCACCACCAATGAGCCGGAACCGGCTTTTTCCAACTCTTCCGGGGCCATCCGATGCAGCTTTTGCATCATCCGGGCGCGTAAATTCGCCGCCGTGCGTTCACCAAGAACACCCATCCAGTAGAATCGGCCAAGTTGTCCCAGGCCGCGCCCCGAGGCCGCCAGCAGCACAAGCACCGGAACCGCCCAGTGTGCCGCACGATCTCCTGCCAACCATACGGCGATGGTGCGTAGAGATTCCGGCAGGGACTCCGCCGCCGCCGCAGGACCGGAGAACAACACTTTGATCACGGGACCGATCAGGAAGGCGTACGCTCCCGTCGCCAACGCTCCCAAAATCATGGCGAACATCGAAAAATAGAAATATTTCTTTCCCGGAGAAGCGAACTCGCCGACTCTTCGCCAGAGATCGTTCATGCCGTCAGTTCCTCTTCAAGCATTTTCAGGGAGCGCGGGCGGTGAGGCAGTTGATCGAGCAATAACGGTGTCAGCAACGCCTTGGCTTCCAAAGCCTGACTGCGGGTCAGGCAGACGCTTGACAACTCTTTCAGGGGACGTTCCAACGCTTCGGTCAGCGCTTTTCTCGTCGATTCACGGCAGATGTCGGACAGCGGCTTGTCGGATGCCGCAACCAGTCCCGGAATGCTGGGATCGACGAAAGCCGTTGTTTTCAGTGGGATTCCACTCTGAGCGCAATGGTCCAGGTCGGGCCGTAATCCGAGGATGTCGAGCAGTCGCAGCTCGAAAAACACCCGGTGCTTCAGCGTGGCGGGCACGGTCTTCAGGCGATCCAGGAAAAATGCCAGCAACTCGAAAAGCAATGGTTCTCCCTGATCGTGGGGCGACAGTTCCCCGACGAGTTCGCAATACCAGCTTGCCAGAGCGATTTTGGCAAGATCTTCGCGTAGTTCCATAAACGGATCGATCAGGTGGGCCGATACCAGCGTGGCCATGCGGTCCCGTCTTCGGGTCTGCAATTCCGCTTCGAAACGGGTGAAAGGCTGCAAAATCCCACCGAAACGTTTTATGCTTTTCCGGCCGCAGATGGCGCGCACGTCGAGGCGTCCACCCGCCAGCGAAAACAGGCCGACGATCAAATCGGCTTCGCGCAACGGTTGCAGACGAACGACGATGGCTTGGTCCTTGATGCGAGCCATGAAATCTATCCGGTAAAATTCCTGTATTCGAAGCGTGTATCTCGAATGAAAACAGGAGGAAACATCAGGATAATCCCGGCATCAGCAACGTTGCAATAACGAAATACGCCGTGATTCCGATAATATCGATGGATGTCGTAACGAAGGGACCGGTCGAAACGGCGGGGTCGAAATTCATGCGTTGCAACGCCATGGGAATAAATGCCCCGATGGCCGCCGCGAAAATCATCGCCACGCACAACGAGAATCCGACGACGAAACCGATCATCGAAATTTCGTCGTAGATCAAGTAGGCCACGGTCCCAAGTAGTAGACCGTATACCCCACCCAGCGCGATGCCGGTGCCGATTTCGTTGAGCAGTGTGAACAGAATCTGGTCTACGTGGATGCGCCCGAGTGCAAGACCGCGTACGACGATCGTTGCCGACTGAGAACCCAAGTTACCCGCCATGCCGATCACCACCGGAATAAATGCCGCCAGCGGCAGCACTTTTTCGAGTGTCGGCTCGAATTGACTGATGACCCACATCACCAGAATACCGCCTGCCCAACTCGCCAACAACCAGGGCGCGCGATAGATGATGTTCTGTTTCAGGCTATAGTGTTCGAGAACTTCCTCGTTGGCGCCGACCAGTCGCAGGATGTCCTCGGTCGCCTCTTCGCGGATAACGTCGATGACATCGTCCACGGTCACGATGCCGACGATGGCCCCTTTGTCGTCGATGACGGGGGCGGCGAGCAGGTCGTAGTTGGCGATCAGGCGGGCGACTTCTTCCTGGTCCTGCGCGACGTGGGCCGAGATCAGGTCGGTTTCCATGAAATCTTCGAGCACGTCGTTTTCGGAGGCTTGAAGCAGTTCGCGCAAGGACACCACACCGACCAACTCGCCGTTATCGTCGGAGGTGTAGACGTAGGAGATCAACTCCGGTTCGTCCTCGCTGTCCTGAACTTCTTTCAGCGCCTGGGCGACGGTGTAGCTTGCCGGGACGCCAACGAACATCGGCGTCATGATGCCACCTGCCGTATCCGGTGGATATTGCAGGATTTCTTTGAGTTCTTCCCGGTTCTCCACCTGGAGCGTTTGCAGTACGGATTCTTTCAGTTCCGGGTCCACTTCGGCCAGCAGGTCGGCGGCGTCGTCCGGGTCCATGTGTTGCAGAATTCCGCCCAACTCCGCGCCGCTCATTTCTTCGACGAGGTTGGTGGCGATCACATCGTCCAACTCGGCCAGCACGAACGCCTTGGCTTCGTCGGATTTGACGAGCGAAAAAAATTCTCTGTTGATTGTCGCTGGAAAGGAAACGGCAGATTAATGCGAGGTCGGCGGGGTGAACGCGCTCCAAGAAGCGTTCGAGACGCACGGTTGCGCCTTTACGCAAGAGTTTATTGATCGCGTTGAACAGCGTCTGCTGTTTACGACTAAGCACGTCGTTTTACCCCTCGAATGTTCGAGGCCAATCGGCCTGTTGGTACTTGGGTATGGGTCCTCGTTCATCTTTCTCTCCAAATGACTGACGATGCCTTTGTATACCCGTGGCGGAGAAATTGGAAGGAAAAAAAGCATGTTGGAGCAAAAGAAGCGGAAAGATTCCATTTTTGACGAAAAGTTCGTCAACGGGGCTACTTAAGAAGATTCAGGCGATTCGGTTGGGTCGGGGGTAGGGGAGGGTTTGGGCTCGCTGCTTTCCATACCTCGTAGCGCAGGAAAAAAACTATCAGGAAATATAGTTGTTTCTTCGCTGTATTTGGTTCTTGTTAGCTTTGTCCCGTCAAGGTGTGCTTCACCGAGGTCTGCCCCCTCAAGGTGTGCGTTTCTGAGGTCTGCCTCTTCAAGGTGTGCTTCACCGAGGTCTGCCTCCTCAAGGCGTGCGTTTCTGAGGATAGCCTTCTCAAGGTGTGCGTTTCAGAGGTCTGCCCCCTCAAGGTGTGCTTTCCCGAGGAGTGCGTCCTCAAGCTGTGCGTCCCAGAGTTTTGCCCCCTCAAGGTGTGCTTTCCCGAGGAATGCCCTCTCAAGGTGTGCTTTCCCGAGGTTTGCCCTCTCAAGGTGTGCTTCACCGAGGTCTGCCTCCTCAAGGCGTGCGTTCCAGAGGTTTGCCCTCTCAAGGTGTGCATTACTGAGATCTGCTTTCTGGAGATTTGTGTTCGATAGATCAATTCCGTTCTTCTCTGTGTTTCTCCATTTGCGTCGGCAAAGGACGGTCAAAGCGGCTTGAATATCGGTCGTTGGTGGAACTAAATCATCATTTTGTTTAGCATTTTCCCGGATGTAGGCTGAAAGAGTTTCTACGACGGTCCAATGGTCGCGTTTGGAGTCCTGGGCAATGCGTTCGAGTTGGTAGATGGCACCTAGCCTGACGGCCATTTGATCGCTTCCCAGTTGCTCGGTGGCTTTGGCGAAACGTTCGGTAATCAACCTCTCGACGTTTTGTTGTCTTCTCCAAAACCAGGTTAACAGCATGGATGGAGCGGCTGCCAGACCTGTAAAAAGAAGCCATGGGGAGTGCTTCCATACAAGTTTGCATATCATGTTCTCGCACGTCTCATTTGGGCAGTATATATGAAAACAGAATACAGCGGACACGGAAAGAAAGACCCCCAAAATAGCTGCGATTGCTATTTTTCGTTTGGTTCCACCTGAGATCCATTTAAAACAGGTAGCTACTGCTGTAGCTAGTTTTTTTACCCATTTCGAAACCGGAATAGGTTTGCTCAGTATTGCGTAAATTTTTGCTTTGGCACCCATGATTTCCCCTTGGTTTCTGGCAAGCGGATTATAAAAAAGATGCCATTGGAATACAAGAAAACCCCGAACCACAGCGCCGGATGGGTGCATCACAAAATAGTGCGACTTTCGTAAAATCCTCTTTTTTCGTAGCGGCGAGGCGTAAGCCCGCCGTTTTTTGCCTTTAGAAAGTTGCTTTTATGCTCCCAATCTCCCTTTTCGGCGGGCTTACGCCTCGCCGCTACAACCAAGTGAATGAATGCTTCAATATTATTGGGCCAATTCGCACCATTTTGTGATGCACCCCGGCGGGTGTGATCCAATAAAAAGATTTTTATTTTTGACGTGGGTTAATAGGTAGGTCGGGCTAATTTTTAGCCCGACACTTTGGTATTGTCGGGCAAGAAATTTGCCCGACCTACGATTTTTCATTCCCCAAATGGGAACCCCTCTAAAACGTGTAGTTCATGTAGACGCCTACCGAGCCGAACCACCCCTCTGAACTGTATCCCGGATAACCGGGGTTGTTGGTTTGCAATCCGGCGCTTTGTTCGATGTATTCGTCCGTTTTGTTGTCGCGGGAATCGGGGAATTCGTCGATCAGACCCATGGTGTCTTCGATGACGCCGGACGGGGCGAAGAGGTTCTTGCTTTCGGAGCGCGGAAGCAGGGGAATCGCCTGAAAATGGACGCCCACGGCCAGACCCTTGACCGGCGGGATGTCGATTTCCGTACCTGCCGAGCACTGAATCCGGTCGTTGTCCACGTAATTCGTTCGGCCATTCTGGCGCGGAACGGGGGAGGGTTCGTAAGCGGCGCCCGCGCTGAGTTCCACGATTTCGTGCACCTGGACCCGCATTCCCAGGCGCGGCGTCCAGACATCTTTAAAACGCTTGCGGGAACTCGCGGCCAGCATGTCTTTGAAAAGCGACCACTGACGCCACGAGAGATCCGCCAGGAACGTCCAGGCCGACACGTTGTAAGACACTCCGCCGCGTACCTCTCGCGGAGCGTAGGAAAACGCGTAATTGAATTCCTGGTGGGTGACCGGCTCGCCCTTGTAGACCTCGAAACTCCAGAATTGAATCTCGTTGTGCAGGCTCGTGCCGTACCAACTCGGTTCCCGGTAGGAAATGCCGATGCCGAGTTCGTCCAGGGGTTGGAAATAGACTCCGGCCACGGGGATAAACGAGTATTTCACCGCGCCATCGATGGTCAGGTTCACGTTGGCCTGATCCAAAGGATCGGGAACGAACATTCTCGCCTTGGCCGCAATGGTGGCCTGCATATCCAATCCGATGCCGATTCCCAGCCATTTCAAGGGTTTGAAACCCATGGCGGCGTTGATCGAGGGTCGCTGGCTGCGGTCGCCGATCAGGGAGAAATGGAGTCGGTTCGAAAAATACTGCTCCCGTTCATCCGGGTAGTAGAATCGCGCCCGCGCCATTTCGTTCAACGGCATATGAACGCTAAGTCCCAGCTTGAACCAGCTAAGTCCCAGGTCGTGAACCAGTCCGCCTTGCAGAGCGATCGTGTTGGGGATTTCGTAGGTGTTTCGTCTGGGGTTGACCAGATCCTCGGTCGCCAGGGGACGAATGCTGTGGGATACGGCGCTTTCATCCATCGGCAGGGAGTCGTACATCAGGGTAGGAACATCCACTCCGTCCGGACGGGATTTGAGCCGAATGGCCACGTCATCGAAAGAAAACAGCAACCCGACGCCGAACCCGTTGGCGACGAAGGGAAGTTTTCCGGGGTTGTAATAGGTGGCGGAGTAGTCGTCGGCTCCCGCCGTGGCAGCGCCGCCAACGGCGATTTGTCGCGAAGAAAGCCCGTAGGTGTCCAGCGGATTGGCTTTGGCGGCATTGGGGCGAAGACCGAAGTAGATATGCGCGAACAACAGCAGGATGATCACACGATGCAATACGAACGTTTTCGCCGATCCCACAGGATCGTGGTGAGGGGGAATATGTCGTTCGGTGGAAATACGAATCGGTTCGTCAACCCATATCATTACATGTGTGTCCTAAAGTTAAATAAAGTATTGGAGTTTCAGCCGGAAAGATCAAAATACATTCGAACCGGCGAAAAGATCGCAACGAGGTATGTTTCTCGTTGCGAAGGATCCTACTCGTTTGTCAAAGTTCACGCCGAGTTAAAAATTCCAGCGCAGTTGTACGAAAACCTGGTCGTTGTTGGAATATTTCCCGAACAGCGCATCTTTACGCGCACCGTTGGTGGAAAACGTACCGAATCCGACCGGTTCCGAGATCCAGG
>CAXXVK010000036.1:0-3809 GCA_963676915.2 Myxococcota bacterium | reverse complement strand
TTGCTTCCCATTGACATCGATTGGGACGCTGCCTTCGCCCACCAGGGATTCATGCGGGAAGCGAAATACATCGAGAACGTGATCGCGGTCGGCATCCACCTCAGCAAGGAATGGATGATCTGGTCCAGCACACGCGTTCCGTACTACAACGATCCCTTCCTGGGACTGGAAACCGATTTCGGCAACGACGAAGACGTCTGGGTGAGCAACTACACCGAGCTCGCCTACATCCTGTCCGAT
Source organism: Myxococcota bacterium (assembly GCA_963676915.2). Classification (GTDB taxonomy): domain Bacteria; phylum Myxococcota_A; class SURF-8; order SURF-8. The sequence continues at coordinate 3,569 of CAXXVK010000036.1, read as the reverse complement.
CAGGTTCGGCTCTCCTTCGGCTGGGGTGTCAATCCGAGAGCGCTCAATGGCGTGACGGACGAATTCTACATGGGTGGTCGTGACGAATACCTGACCGAAGCCGCCGACTATGAGGAATACACGGAGAGTGTCTATCTCGGAAGCGGGGACAAGATTCGCCAGGCGGAACAGGCGCTCGAGAACGAGAAGCGCTTCATGCTGGAAGCGACGCTGAAGTTCTAGGGAGGAAGCATGAAAAAGATTCTGATTCCTCTGACAATCATCCTGCTGATTGCCGGCTGCGAGCTAAGCTTCATCAAGAAGCGTCTCCCGCCGCCGTACAAGACGAAGGGTGGTGTCGTATTTCAATACGAGGCTCCATCGGCGAGGATGGTGACGCTGGCGGGCGATTTCCCGGACAACCTCTGGGGCGGAACCGCCTCCACCAGTGCGCAGTACGATCCCAATATCGACAAAATGTACGACGACGGCACACACGGCGACCTGGAAGCCGGCGACGGCATCTGGACGCTCGTCAAGAAACTGACGCCCGGAAGATACACCTACAAATACGTGGTCGATCGCAATTCGTGGTTTACCGATCCCAACGCGCTCGACTACACAGACGACGGCTACGGCGGAAAGAATTCCGTGCTGGTCATCGAATAGATTATGAGGTACGAAAATATGAAATGGATCATAGGCATCATCGCCATATTATTGATACTCGTCGCGTGCGAGGATACGCCCACCGACAGTCCGTACTATCACAATGCCTCGATGGAAGGATATGTCCAGTTCTCGAATGCTCAGACAGATTCCGTCTCGGCGGATGTCGAGGTATATCTTCATCAAGACACTGAAGTGACCCTGGTTGCCGAATTGACGACCGATCAGGATGGCTATTGGTATGTGGATGGTCTTGCAGTAGGTGAATACTACATCTATTTCACCGCGCAGGAATATGGAAGCACGAATGTAACGATCAATCTCGCGGACACCAATACGACTACGGTGGATACGGTGGTATTCGAAGTTTACGAACCGCCTGTGCCCCCCGTACCGGTCGATTCGCTCCAGTTCGTCAGTATCTCTGTCGATAGCGATTCCACCGACTGGACGATCGCGCCCTGGGAACAGAACGATCACGCCTCCAACTGGGGACCGAACGACTTTACAACGCTGTACATGGGACAGAGCAGTACGCATCTCTATATTTGCATCACCGGTAATTTCTCTGCCGACGACAATACGGTTAACGTCTATATCGACAAAGACTTCGGCGACAGCACCGGCGTAAACGATTTCTCGGTCATCAACGGTGGAGACCCGGGAAACCGGCTCCGCAAAAACGTCGTGACGCCTGATTACTTCGGCGCGGATCTCGCTTTCTGCAATTGGGCGTTGTCAGATACCTATTTCGTGAGTCTGGATTTCCCGGAAGCCGTGGATTCGAATACGCTGGAAGCCTCGGTAAGTATGTCGTCGAGCTGCATCGAGATCGCGATACCGTTCGAAGTGATGTTCGGTACGGAAAACGCTCCGGACGGTCAGCCGATCGCGCTGGTTGCGATTATCGGCGGTGGTGGTGACGCGTACTTCGCGGACGATTCACTTCCGCAGCAAGATAATGTCGCAAGTTTCCAGACCGTTGTTGGCGCAATGTTGTCGGAATAAACAAGGATATGAGGAGAGTTTCATGAGGAAATTAATCATAGCTGTTTGCTGTATTGTCGTGCTCGCGATGGCGGGTTGCGCGACACTCGGTTTCGGCGACTTCGAGGGAGAGACGAGGCAATCGAAATCGGATGCCAAAGCCGTAACCGTTACCGGCAACGTAACGATCACCTACAGGAATCCGAGCGCATCGTCGGTATCTGTCGCGGGAGAATTCAACGATTGGAATTCGTCTGCCAATCCGATGACGCAGGATGGCGACACCTGGACTGTCTCGCTCGATCTCGATCCGGGCGAATACATGTACAAATTCGTGATCAACGACGCGGACTGGATCGTCGATCCGAAAAACGATAACACCGCGGACGACGGCTACGGCGGACAGAACTCCGTACTGACGGTCGGCGGAACCGCGAAGAAAACCGATCGCGACTTCAAGCCGAAGAAGGTGGAAGCCGAAGGCGGCACGATGGTTACCTACAAGGATGCCGGAGCCTCTTCGGTATCCATCGCGGGAGAATTCAACAACTGGGACATGGGCGCGACGCCGATGACCAAAGACGGCGACGTGTGGTCTGTTGCACTCGATCTGGCTCCGGGCGAATACATGTACAAATTCGTGGTCAACGGCTCCGACTGGAAGGTTGACCCGAACAATCCCAACACCGCGGACGACGGCTACGGCGGACAGAACTCAGTCCTGACGGTCGGCGGTACAGCAAAGAAACCCGAGCCGAAGAAAGAAGCTCCGAAGCCGGTAAAGATCGAAGGAAGCACCATCCTGTCGTATAAGGATGGCGGTGCATCTTCGGTATCGGTAGCGGGTGACTTCAACAACTGGGATATGGCTGCCACACCGATGGTCAAAGACGGCGATACCTGGAAGGTCGGACTCGATCTGGCGCCGGGTGAATACATGTACAAGTTCGTGGTCAACGGTTCCGAATGGAAGGCCGATCCTGAAAACTCCAATACGGCAGAGGATGGGTACGGTGGACAGAATTCGGTTCTCGTTGTCGGAGACGGGCAAAAAACGGGGGAGAAGAAGGTGGCAACGAAAGTAGAGGAAAAAACCGTAGCGGGTGACATTCCTGTCACGTTCACATACGAACCGCTGATCGGCGGCAAGCACGAAATCTACGTTGCCGGAGACTTCAACGAGTGGTCTCCCACGGCGACGAAGATGAAGGAAGACGCTGGTATCTATTCGACGACAATGAAGCTTCAGCCGGGAAAATACGCCTACAAATTCGTGGTTGACGGCAACTGGATCACCGACGAAAACGCGATGGAATTTGCCGGCGACGGCTACGGCGGACAGAACTCGATCGTCTATGCCGGCGACCCGAAAGACCTGAACGCGCTCAGGCAGGTGAAGTTCCGCTACAAGCCGGGTAAAATCGTCAAGGAAGTCTATCTCGCGGGTTCCTTCAACGCCTGGAACCAGAAAGAAGACCGTATGCTTGATGCCGGCGACGGCACCTACGAAACGATCCTGCTGCTCAAACCGGACGAGTACCACTACAAGTTCGTGGTCGATGGCATGGAATGGCTGCACGATCCCAACGCGCAGCGTTTTGCTGACGACGGTTTCGGCGGCAAGAACTCTGTGGTGCTGGTTGACGACACCTTCCCGATTGTGACCCTCGTCAAGGCTGACGGCAAGATGCTGACCTACGGCATCTCGACAGAACAGACCATCGAGACGGTCAATCCGCTCTCGGAGAAGACGGTTGAATTCAAGACCAAGGCACATCTCGGCGACGTCGAGAACGTGACCTTCTGGAAAGACGGCAACGAGCTTCCCATGACGATGATTTCCGAAGACGGAAGCTTCGAGTACTATAGAATTTTCGTGGAATTGAAGAGCCCCGACGAGCAGTTCGACTACTGCTTCGTCTATCACGACGGCG
>CAXXVK010000035.1:0-148904 GCA_963676915.2 Myxococcota bacterium | reverse complement strand
AAAGCGACGAAGGATTGTGCATTGGGGCTGAAGCCTCGCCATTGGATAAGCATTTTCGTGGAAAGATCGACGAAGTCCTCCTCTTCAACCGCGCCTTGTCTCCCGACGAAATCCGCGCCTACTACAACTCTCGCGCTCCCTACGGTACGAAAAACCTCCCCGGTGCCCAGGACGACTTCGACGACCTCCGCGTCACGCAAAACTCCAATGATTCCTGGGATGAAGCCGATGAGCACCTCGTTCCCTTCGAGGTGCTCGGTCCGCGTCCGCACTCGGACACCCCTTGCCCGGCCGAGTACGATAGCGTAGACGCGGCGGACATCCCCCACCTCGCCGACCGCGAGGATCTATGCGGCGTCGTAGGCTACTGGAAACTGGATGGAAACGCCGAGGACAGCAGCGGCAACGGGCACCACGGCACGAACTACGGGACGGTGCCGGGAAAAGGAAGTTTGGAGACGAGCAAGGCGGGATGGGGTTCGAGGAAAACACGGATGTCATTGTCGTAGCGAACTCCGCAGAACTTCAATTGACCGAGTTCTCCATTGAAGCTTGGTTTTTTGTGGAAGCGTTCCCCCCAGCAGGAGGAGTAGATCAAGTTATTATTGGCAAAATCAAAATCAATGGGGAAGATGATGACCCGTTTGCCTTGCGAATTGATAATACTGGTGTATTGAAGTTCCTGATCACGACGGAGACAGGCGATATTTCAGATATCCATTCTTCAGAGCTAAAGCTAAACCACTGGTATCATGTTGTCGGAATGTTTAATCAGCAATTCCAACGTTTATATGTGAATGGTGTCCTTGAAGATCAATTGGAAACAGGGTTCCGTATCTATGACGATTCTCATTGGGAAATTTCAATTGGGAATCAGTGGGATGGCATTGCTGAACGTCCTTTCCACGGTTTTATCGACGACATCCTCATCCACAACGTCGCCAAATCGCCGGAATACATCTACCGGCGCGCCCACCCGAACCTGCCGAGCGTGCGGTTTGTGGCGCATACGGAGACGGTTGACTCTGTAGGCGATGGCAGCGGGTCGTGGGCGTGGCTGTCCTATGCGCTGAACTGGGGGAATGCGGACGCTTTGCAGCAAACGCCCGTTCTGCGCGGAGCCTACGACGACGACCTTAGCGACTACCCCGCCTGCTACGGATTGCTCAACGCTTGTACGGGTTACGGCGGCTGGTGGCGTTTCGACGAGGGTTCAGGCACGGTGGCGGTGGATCTCTCCACGAATAAAAACAACGGGTCGCTCGTGGGAGATCCCACCTGGACGGCGGGCCGCGACGGGCTGGCGTTGGCATTCAACGGTGGTTCGGATTTTTATGTGGAAATCGAGGATTCACCATCGCTCAGTCCCACACAAACCTTGCATATGGAAGCCGTCGTGCGTCCCGATGTCGTGGATAGTGGCGCGAATGTGATTGCTGCCAAAACGGCTTTTTCCGGTAAAAATGCTTACAGTTTGCAACTCAACGACGCATCTGGACTGCTGGGTGCAAGCTTGATGTCCGACGGCGGAACCGTGTACTCCACACCGGACGGCTCGGCGGTATCGATGGATACCTGGAGCCACCTGGCCATGTCGTACGATGGCGCGGAGTTTTCCACCAGGCGGGATCATACGGCGGAACAGACGTTTGCGCTGGAAGCAAACCTTTACGACTCGTCCAACCCACTGTACATCGGCGGGGATTTGTGGAGCGCTTATACGTATTTTGCAGGTGCGGTGGATTCGTTGCGGATCATGAACCGTCCGTTGTATCCCGACGAAGAATTGCACGATCCGCCTGCCGTCGCAGTTTTGGGAACGCTCCTGGCATCAAGCGACGCCACAGCGCTGGACTCGGACAGCGACGGCATCCCGGACGACGGCGACGGCTCGCTGGCGGCGGGGGATCATCCCTGCACGAATGGTGCAACTACCGATTGCGACGACAACTGCCCGCAGCACGCCAACCCCGATCAGTCCGACTTGGACGGCGACGGCGTGGGGGATGTCTGTGACGGCTGGGTGGCGATCTGGCCCGGTTGGTTCTGGATGGGTTCACCAGATGGCGTGTGGTGCCCGGAGGGCTATCCCGGAAGCTGTGACGAGGAATTGAATAGAGGTACAAGTGAGATCTTGCACGAGGTGTTGTTGTCGTTCCGTTTCGAGATGAGTGCCCACGAAACGACGCAGGGCGAGTTCTCCCGGCTGATGTATTTCAACCCCAGTTATTACAGTGCCGACGGGGGTGGGACGGATTGCGGCGACGATTGTCCGGTGGAAAAGGTTACATGGTTCGACGCTCTTGCCTATGCCAATCAGTTGTCCGAAAATGCAGGATTGTCACCCTGCTACGAGTTGTCCGACGTGATTTGTCAAAACGACTCTTCTACAAGCAACTACATGGAATGCTTCAACACGTCCAGAGAGGGAATCAAATCGGCAACTGTTACCCTCTGGAATGATGTGACCCAACCACAGTTTTGCGAAGGATATCGTCTTCCTACCGAAGCAGAATGGGAATATTCCACTCGTGCGGGAAGTACTACGGCATTTTATCCTAGTGATGGCAATGATGGGACGATTACCCAGCCTGGAAGTGATCCTGTCGATCCCAATTTGGATCAAATCGGTTGGTATCTCGGAAACAACGGAGAAGGAGGAACACCGGAAAACGGTACGAAACCTGTTGGTGGCAAAGAAGCGAATGCTTGGGGCTTGTATGATGCAAGCGGAAATGTCTACGAGTGGATTTGGGATGGTTATCGTAGCGATTACCAGAACGATATGACTGGTGATCCTATAGGAGTGGATGACAGTTCCCGTATTCTTCGCGGTGGAAGATGGAATTATTCGGCATGGCTTTGTCGGTCGGCCAACAGAGGTCATACCGATGGCAATACTCGTCAGCATTTTATCGGCTTCCGCCTGGTCCGTACCCTTGACCGCCTGCCCGACCTGGACCGCGACGGCATCCCCGTGCCGGTAACGTGGGATGAAGCCGAGAATCCCTGCACCGGTGGTGCTACCGAGAACTGCCACGACAATTGCCCGGCAGATAAAAATCCCGATCAGGCCGACTACGACGGCGACGGCATCGGCGATGCCTGCGACGAGTGGTCGAGTATCCCGGCGGGGCAGTTCTGGATGGGTTCGCCGGATGGCGTCACCTGCCCGGACGGCTACCCCGGCTCCTGCGATGCCGAACTGGGTCGTGACGACGACGAAACGTTGCATCAAGTGACGCTGACCTTCGGGATCGAAATGGCAACCACCGAAACCACCCAGGGCGACTTTGAGGCGATCATGGGCTGGAATCCCTCGAATTTCAAGTCCTGCGGCCCCAATTGCCCAGTAGAAAATGTTTCGTGGTATGACACTGTTGCGTACGCACGGGAGTTTTCACGGCAAAAGGGGATCACATCCTGCACTATTTTGTCGGATGTGATCTGCGAGGACGCAACAGAGGTGGGTTCCGATTACATGCAATGCATGAATGATACTCAAGGCGGCATCGATTCGGCAACCGTGGAAATTCTCGGCAGCATGCCGCAAGGTTGCTCGGCGTATCGACTTCCCACCGAAGCAGAGTGGGAATATGCAGCCCGAGCAGGGAGCAACACGGCGTTTTATCCCAGTGAAGGAAATGACGGTACGATTACCTATTCAGACTGTTCGCTTGATCCAAACCTGGATCTTATCGCTTGGTATTGTTGGAATAAATACTATACAACCAACTCCAATAGAGGAAAAGATGCCAATACATGGAATATTTATGACATAAGCGGGAATGTTTCCGAATGGGTTTGGGATGTGTATCAAGAAGCCTATCACAATGATATTGCATTCGATCCGAACGGTTCCAATGTTTCTGGTGCCGAACATGCTTTGCGTAGTGGAAATTATGAAAGTCACACAAGAACCTGCCGATCCGCTTCTCGCATTGGTTTTGGGGGTAATACTCGATATAAAAACATCGGCTTCCGCTTGGTTCGTACCACAAATCGTATCCAGGATTGGGACGCGGATGGCTTCAACCAGGGCGACTACAGCGACCCCTGCACGGGTGGTGAGACGGAGCTTTGCCAGGACAATTGCCCGCTCGATTTCAACCCCAACCAGGACGATCTCGACGCCGACGGCATCGGCGATGCCTGCGACCCCGATCGCGACGGCGACGGCCTGAGCAACGAGGCGGAAACGGACACCGGCGTGTTCGTGGACGAAACCGATACCGGAACCGACCCCGACGCCTGGGACTCCGACGAGGACGGTTTTGGCGACGGCGAGGAGGTCACGAACGGCAACGATCCCAACGACAGCTACGACAACCCGGATGCAGACGAGGATGGAATCAATTCGATAAACGGTCTTGCCTCTTGTACGGGAGGTAACACCGCCGATTGCTCGGACAACTGCCCGGAGCATTACAACCCCGATCAGGCGGATAGCGACCAGGACGGCGCGGGGGATATCTGCGACGGGTGGGTAGCCATCGACGCGGGGACGTTCTGGATGGGCTCGCCGGACGGCGATTGCCCGGCGGGATATCCGGGGGATTGTACGGCGGAGTTGGGACGAGGAAGCGGAGAAACCTTGCACGAAGTAACCCTGACCAACGGGTTTCAAATGATGCAACACGAAGTCTCTCAAGCGGAATTCGAAGCCGTCGTTGGAAACAATCCCAGCTATTTCGGTCCGAATGGCGATGGCACGGACTGTGGAAACGATTGCCCGGTCGAGCGTGTCAGCAGCTATGATGCCATGTACTATGCCAACCTTGTAAGTCAGGCGGCTGGCTTTGAACCCTGCTATATCTTGTCCAATTGCGGAGGTTTGGGAGGAAGTTGTCTGGAAAGCGAAAAGCTTTGTAATGCGCAAAGGTGTGATGTGGCCCTGGAATCCGGCTACCAAGCGGTTTATCAGTGCAACGGATATCGTCTGCCTACCGAAGCGGAATGGGAATATGTAGCTCGTGCCGGTACTTTGGATAGCACGTATGCCGGAAATACGAGTACCGATGATGTCAGTGTTTGCGAGAATGAACCGGTCCTCGATGATATTTCATGGTATTGCGACAACGGGGAGGGGATCACTCACCCAAGAGGGCAAAAACAACCGAATTCATGGATGGTTTTCGATATGGTCGGCAATGTTTCCGAGTGGACCTGGGATTGGCATTGCAGTGAGCCGACCTATCCTGCTGCTACGATTAATCCTTCCGCCGATTCTTGTTCCAGTGGCACTTCGACGACTCGGAGGATAAAAGGAGGAGATTGGGAAAGTACCGGAAGGTATCATCGAATTGCCAAACGAGGAGCGCGCGAAGACCGAGGCCGCGATTACGGCATCGGCTTCCGGCTGGTTCGCACGACGAATCACGTAGAGGACTGGGATGGCGATGGCATCCCGCAGGGCAATGGCTCGAACCCATGCACCGGACCCACGGACACCAACTGCGACGACAACTGCCCGCAGCACGCCAACCCCGATCAGGTGGACAGCGACCAGGACGGCGCGGGGGATGTCTGCGACGGGTGGGTAGCCATCGACGCGGGGACGTTCTGGATGGGCTCGCCGGACGGCGATTGCCCGGCGGGATATCCGGGGGAGTGCATTGACGAACCGGGAGCCGAAGAACTCCATGAAGTGACACTGACTTACGATTTTCAGATGGAGGTCTACGAAGCGACACAAGGGGAATGGACGGCGGAAATGTCTTGGAATCCCAGCCATTTTACAGCCTGTGACGGAGAAAGCGGAGTTGCATGTCCCGTCGAGATGGTTTCCTGGTACGACGTTCTGGCTTATGCCAATGAGTTGTCTTTGAGTGCAGGATTGGCAGCATGCTATGAATTCTCGAATGTGACATGCGAGGATGCATCGGAGCAGGGATCAAACTATACGGCTTGTATGAATGAAACGCAGGGGGGAATCGACTCGGCTACCATCGTTTTATCCGAAAGCGCGGTAAATCCCCAAGATTGCGAAGGATATCGTCTGCCTACCGAGGCCGAGTGGGAATATGCAGCCCGTGCGGGAACGACATCGGCATTTTACAATGGCGGTATCACGTATACGGGAAGCACTCCCGTCGATCCGAATCTGGATTTGATCGGCTGGTATGCGGGGAATTCCAGCAGTACGACCCATCCTGGAGGCGGAAGAACTCCGAATGACTGGGGTTTGTACGACATGAGCGGAAATGCACTGGAATGGGTCTGGGACTACTACGAATATCCTTATTCAACTCAAGAAGTTAACGACCCTTTCGGTCCCGATACGGGAGTGAACCGCGTTATGCGAGGCGGCAATTGGTCTGGAAATGCTCAGGGAAGCCGATCCGGTCGCAGGCATGATGAAGCCCCCGGAGCTCGAAATAACGGCATCGGTTTCCGCCTTGTTCGTACCCTCCATCCCATCTCCTGCACCCCTGACCCCTGTAACGACCACGGGACGTGCAGCCTCGACGACCACGGGTTCACAACTTGCGCCTGCGATGTCTCCTACACGGGGCCTTATTGCAACCTGTGTGCGGAGGGCTACTCGGGATATCCTGATTGTTCGGAGTAATGTTTACCAGGAGTCGGAAAAATTGGGAGAAAGAGAGCAAGAATCATGAAAAGCATGACAATCAAACTGTTTTTCCTGCTGGCTGCCACACAAAACGGAATTTTAAGTGTTGTATGACAGGAGATTCCTCCCTCCGACCTACGAAAAACCGCCGCAAGGTTGCAATCCGTTTCATTTCAGGCTATTTTTTTAGGGATTTTTTCGGTCGAGCCGAGTCTAACGGATCGAGATGTCAGGAGAAATTCCGATTGTTTCGCCCATTTGGCGTTCGGATCTCTACCGAAACACGAAAGTCAACCGCAACCATGGAGGTGTTCCCATGCGCATTCAAAGCGTGGGTGTACTCGTCGTTTTGTCTGTATTTTTCGCGGCTTGCGCTGCCAAGCAGGGGGCCGACCGCCAGCCCCGAAAATCGTCCTGCAACGCCCTTGCAGGCACGGGCTTTCGGTTCGGACGGCGAGTTGGTGATGCAATGGAAGGTTCAGCCGGGCCAAGGAGAAAGCAGTATCGTAGGGTACAAGATTCTGCGCAAGGAAGCCCCCATCCAGAACGCCACCGAAGCGCAGATCAAGACGGAATTGATCGCCGATGTCAAACTTCCCATCACCGACGGTGTGGCCGGAGCTAAAAAAGCTGCAGCGAAAGTCATGGGATACACCGACCGTCAACTTACGATGGGCAATTGGTACACCTACCTTATTCACAGCTACAATGTGAATAAGGAAGTGTCGAAAACTCCTTATATTCTCGGTCCGTTCCAGGCTATCGCTCCCGAAGAAGCTCCCAGGGAACTCACGGCCACTAGCGGAGACGGGGCCGTGGAAATCACCTGGCAGCCTTATCCTCCGCGTCCGTACACCATGGAAGAACGCCGCCGCGTCGAAGCCGGGGAAACCGTCAAAGTAGGACCGACCCACTACATCAATCTCTATCGTTCCGAGGACAAAGGTGCGTTTCCCTCCTCTCCGGTCAACCGTACACCGCTGGCCAAGGGAATCTACATGGACAACGCCGTGCCGCTCAACACTCCGCTGCATTATCGTGCGCGGGCGCTGGGTCAGGTCGCTCCGAACGTCTGGTTCGAGGGAGCGCCCGGACCGGAAGTCGTCGTCACTGCCCAGGACGAAAATCCTCCCTCTCCGCCGCTGATCGAGTGGGTCTGGGTGCTGTCCGAAAAAATCACGCTTCGCTGGCAGCAAAGCACCGATGGTGGCCTGCTGGGATATCGTCTGCTGCGCCGTCCGGCCAACAATGAAGAAGCCAAGTGGGACGACACCTCCGGTTTTATCTCGGTGAACGAATTCACCGACAATGGTCTGCCCAGCAGCGGCGACTATGATTACAAGGTGGAAGCCTGGGACAAGTCTGGCAACTACGCACAATCGGGAACGTATCGCATCGCCTATACCGCCGGAGGCAACGACCCTTCGGCCAAAAGCGGAAACGATCTGCTGTTCGCCGCCGCTCCCAAACCGGTAAAGGCGAAAAAATCCCTCGTTCCCGTGCGTGGCGAACGTCCACCGACACCGCCGGGACCGCCGGAACTTCCCGACCCGATGGCGGTCGAACCGTTCCCGCCGGAACCGATGGAAGAAGAGCCGCCTCCTGCTCCGGTGACCGCTCCTGCCGCAAAACCGGCCAAAAAGAAACCGGCAGACAAGCCGAAACCCAAAGAAAAGAAGAAAAAAATGGTTCCTATCATGCCATTGATTCCTCTAACCCCCTAAAGGAGATTACCTATGCAACCGCGCGGAATCTGGACAGCAATCGTTACCCCTTTCGCCTCGGGAAATTTCGACGCCCCGGCCTATGAAAAGCTGGTCGAACGTCAGGTGCAGGCGGGAGTCCACGGGATCGTTTCCCTGGGTACGACCGGCGAGTCCCCGACCGTCTCGATGGCGGAGCGCGAACAAATCATCAAGCTGACGCTGGACATCACGGCGGGCCGTATCCCGGTCATCGTCGGCTGCGGCAGCAACTCGACCGAACATACACTGGCGCAATTGCGTCAGGCCGAAACCCTGGGTGCCGATGGCGCTCTCGTGGTGACACCGTATTACAACAAACCGACTCCGGCGGGACTCGTGGCGCATTTCCAAGCTTGTCTCGATGCCACCGGCCTGCCGATCGTGGCCTATAACGTGCCGGGACGCACCGGTTGCAACATCGATTCCGACACCGCTGTCAAACTCAGCCAGCTGGACCGGATGGTCGGCCTCAAGGAAGCTTCCAACAATATCGGTCAGTTCCAGGAAACGACGCGACGAACGCTCGGGAACTGGAACGTGCTTAGCGGCGACGATCCTCTGCTGCTCACGTCGCTGGCCTGCGGTGGACAAGGGCTGATTTCCGTTACCAGCAACGTAATCCCCGAAAAATTCGTAAGTATCTGGAACCATTGGACGAAGGACGAGGTTGACGCCGCACGTAACGACATGTTCGAAGCGCTCGACCTGATTCACTCGATGTTCGTATCCACCAACCCCATTCCTGTCAAAACCGCGTTGGCGATGCTGGGACTGATTCGCGAGGAATTCCGCTTACCGATGTGTCCGTTGGATGACGCATTGAAACCGAAAGTGGCCGGAACGCTGAAAGAATTCGGCCTCGACATCCGGGAGGGTTGATCATGGCTGATGCGCTTCGAGTGGCGGTTCATGGTGCCGCAGGACGTATGGGCCTGCGCATCATTCACGAGTTGCAATCCACCTCGAATATGGTGTTGGCGGCGGCCTGGGAAGCCCCCAACCACCCGGAACTCGGCTCGGATGCCGGGAAATTCGCGGGGGTCGGTCCTTTGGGTGTGGCGTTTTCCGAGATCGATCCCGAGGCGGACGTGGACGCGATCATCGACTTTTCCCTGCCGGACGGCATGAACCGTCTGCTGGAGATCGGTCCGAAAAAGCCGTTGATCGGCGGTACCACCGGCATCGGCGAACGCGAGTGGAAAAAGCTGGAAGAATGGACCCGCGAGGTTCCGGCTATCTGGTCGGCCAACTATTCGCTGGGAATCAACATTTTGCGCAGCATCGTGGAATTTTCGGCGTCCCGCCTGCCGGAAAATTTCGTAGCCGAATTGTTCGATCTGCATCATGGTAGAAAGCTCGATGCCCCTTCGGGAACGGCTCGCCTTCTGGGTCAGGCCGTGGCCAAAGGTCGGGAAAAGGTTTTCGACGACGTGGCGAAACTCTCCCGCGAAGGAACCAAAAGCCCCCGCCATCAAGAAGAAATCGGTTTCGCCGCGCTTCGCGGTGGCGACGTGACGGGCGAGCATACGGTGTTTTTCCTCGGAGAAGGCGAACGGTTGGAGTTGACCCACCGTGCCACCGACCGGGGAATTTTCGTCCGAGGGGCGATTCCACTGCCTTCGCTGGCTGATGGACAAACAACCGGGACTGTACGCCATCGACGACGTGCTTTCTCTGGGTGGAAACGAATAGATCGAAAAAGCTTGGAAACGATGGGTGGCACGGTCTTTGACCTGAGGGCAATGACCGTGAGATTCCAAGTACTTACACGGCCATCGATTCTTTGAATCGAAGACCTTGGCACCCGCAAATAGGCTCTAAGTCAACGGTATGGGGAGACTTCTGTTCTGCTCTCCATGTTTGTCTTATCCGGTTCGTTGGAACAAGTCTTTACAATTGCTGTTTCGATAAAAGGGGGTGCGATGACATTCTTCACGCACGGAAGAATGGTTTTGGGGTTATGTTTCCTGGGACTTCTTGGAATTTCGGGATGTTACAAGCCTCTGACTCTCCAGGAAAAAGCCCCACACTACCTCGAAAGCCGGTTTTTCGTCGATCCCGACGTGAGGGTCTACGCTGATTTCCGCCGTGAATGCCATGGCCAGGAAGAATACTTGCACAAAGCAGTAGTCGATCGTCTGAAGGAAGCGGGATTCCAGGTCGTGGATGATTCCTCCGCCGCATACGATTTCAGGATACATCTTCAGGCCGAGGAAGAGAAAAAGGGCGACTGGCTCGACCAACCTGTCACCGGAACGGACTTCGTTCATCCGCGAGAGCTACCCTACGATCACCGGCTCGATGATCCGTATCTGATGCATACTACGCATCAATACGCCTATCGTGTACGCACGGTACTGGAAAGCGATGGCCGACCGGCGCTCGTCGTCGTATCCTATAGCACGATTCCCGATTGTACGGATTTCTTCGGCGTGGTGGCTGCCGATATGGCCAATGAACTGATCCGCGCCTTGGCCGACACCAAGCCAAATCACCAGACGATGGAAAAACAGTAGCAAGGTTTTCTATCGCAAAAACCCAATACGATCCGCTCTATTCGAAAGCCGGGGGCGGACTGTGCTCGGAGGCTGTTCCCCACGAAGTTCCGGGAGCCGTTCCCATTTCGAAACGCAGTTCGCCGGCCTCGAGGATTTCGTCATAGTGGAGCCAGGCACGGGGAAGGTTTTTGCCGTCGAGGGTCGCCGACTGCACGTACCGGTGGCTTTCGGAGACCTCTGGCGCCAAAATCGTGAATGTCGTGCCATCTTCGCGGTGTAGAATCGCTTTTTCGAACAGCGGAGTACAAAGCGCAACCACCGGATGTCCGATCGTCACCGGATACATCCCCAGCGCGGCCCAAACGAACCATGCCGACATCGTACCGTCATCGTCGTCCATTTCGGGAATCAAGCCTTCGGGGTCCACGCGATAGATGCGGCCATGGTAGGGTTCGCTCCATTTTTCATGGGTTCCGTACCACTGGTTGACCTCCTCGACCAGCAGACTCCGAACGAGATCCTGGGTTTTCCAGGGTTGACCCACATAGTTGAAAAGAAACGGGACGTGAAGATCCGGCTCGTTGCCGTGATTGTAAAGTTCTTCTTCGAAAAACTGCGTCAGATTGGACAAAAACGCTTCCGTTCCGCCATCGAGTTCGATCATGCCTTCCATGTTGTGGACCAACGCCCAGCGATATTGCCACAACGTACCTTCGTATAATCCTCTCGCGTGCATCACGTCGGCGTCTTCACCCATGGTCTTGAAGGTATCCGTCCAAAGGGTTTCGACCTCCGAAGCCTGGGCAAGGTACGTGTCATAAGTTTCTGTTTTTCCAAGAATTTTGGCAAGTTGAGCGATGGCCCAGAAATCGTAAGCGCTCTCCAGTTGCTTGTCGGGAGAATCCATCGGAAGCTCCGCCGCCTCTTCCATGATCGCCTCGAAAGCGCTTTCCAACGCGAAACCGTTGAGATGTTTCCGGCGAGCATCCAGCAACAAGGCGGCGGCGTGCTCGGTACGGACGTTCGGATACGGTTCATGCTCCGTGGACCAGTCGAGCTTGCCTTCAAGGTACAATCCGACCAACGATTGCATGATGTCTTCGCTTCGAGTCGGATCGATCAACGATATCAAGGCGAATTTGTTGCGGTAGGTGTCCCACAAGGACCAACCATGATAGCGGCGAAAACCGTCCGCCTGGTGGATTTCGCCATCGGTGCCGCGATAGATGCCGGAATGCGTCGTGATGTCGGCAGGCGTGAGCAAGACCCGGTAAAGCATGGAATAGAAAAGAGTTTTGACCTCCTGATTGCCGTCGCATTCGATCTTCGCCAGCATCTCTCGCCACGCTTCGCGGGCGTTTTCCCGAACGAGATCCAGATCCCAGTCCGGAATTTCCAGATCGCGATCGGCCGCCGCCTCGGTGCTATCGACGCTCGACAAACCGATTTTGACCGACAACCCTTGCGTATCCGAGGCTTCGAAGCGCACGAGAGTATCTTCCCCGCCTTGCGACCCGCTTGCGGTTTCGATGGAAGTCCACGGGCGGCTGAATTTCATACTGAAATAAAGGGTATACGCGCCTTCGTTGCACACATTCGCCGCAGAAATCCAACCATCGAGTCCGTCACCGGTATCGTTGGCGCTCCAGGACGATTCGACGAGACGGGTCATGGGATCGTTGAAGGCAATCGACAACACGGGAGCCACACCCTCGGGAAACCGATAGCGATGCAACCCGGCGTGTGAGGTGACGGACAACGCCACCCCGATTCGCTGCGATCCGTCTATAAGGTCAACGGCATAGTACCCGGCTTCGGCAATTTCCGTCTCTTTGTCCATCTCCAGGGCGGCGGCAGGTACTTCGCCCGTTCCGGGTAGAATGCGGATATCTCCACCGACGCCATTGCAACCCACGCCGTCGATGCGGGTATGGGAAAATCCCGAGATGTGAGAAAGGTTGTAATCGTAGCCGGAATGGCTGCGAATCACGGTGTCCGGTCCCAGGCGCACCATACCGAACGGAACGCTCGCCGCCGGAGAAAGCTGGCCGCAATCCCCCGCCGTACCGATCATCGGATCTACGTAAGGTGTCGGATCGAAAGGGTTTTCTTCGGTTTCCGTCTCGTTTTCGAGAACAGATTCGGCATCTCCGTCACCGGATAGGGATTCGCTGTTTTCGTCGCAACCCGCCGCAAGACAGAGAAATACCAGTCCCAGAAGCCGAAACAACCCCGTTATCTTCTGGTTTTTGGGGCGGGTTGTACCGAAAAGGATCACCCTCGGTTCCACATGCGCCGTTTTCTCGAAATCACCAGCAACAGAGCCGCCAGCAACAGCGGGAAACCCGCCGCGAACGGCAGCGTCCGGCAGGACGATCCTCCTCCGCCATCGGTCTGGGAGGAACCGCCGGGCTGGTTCGAACCGTCGTCCACACCATCCGCACCGGGATAGTCGGAGCCGGTGCCGTCGTCATCGCCGTCTACAGCCGGTTCGCAGACCGAGCCGAACTGGCAGACGTGGACTTGATTTCCCTGTCCATCGGTCGCCTCGCCGATACAGCAGCCGGTTCGGCGTCCGTAGCAGTCGGCATCCGTTTCACAGGTCATCGAGCAGTATTGTTCGGCGATCGTTCCCGGATTGTTCGCATCCTCGACACCCAGACAGAACTCGCTCAGGCCTTCGATCAGTTCGCAATCTTCCTGGGTTTCACAGGCATCGCCGGGAAGTGCTTTCGTATAGGACTTGAACGGATCGATGGTGTCCTGGAGATCGGAGCATTCATCGTATGGGGCATCGTAAATGCAGTAACGGTCCGTTTCTCCATTGATTTCCAGGCTGAGGCAACAACCGGTTACGCCATCACCGCAATCGCCGTGGGAAGTACAGGTTTTGGTGCAGTGGCTCATGTCGTCGTTCCAGATGCACTGAAGTCCTTCCTGGCAGTACACACCCAGGAAATCCGGGGGAACGGGGCAGGGATCGCCAAAGGTACCCGTCGGTATGTATTCTTCCTCCCCTTCGCCGTCCGAGTCGCCATCCGCATTCGGCGCACCTTCTCCGAGTTTCATCACGACCTGATAATCACCGACGGCCACGCCCCAATCTTCGTTGACGATCTCGAAATCCGTGATGTAGGTGCCGCGAGCCGCGCTGCCGTCATCCCTGGTAGCGGTGTGAACCGTCCAGGTCTGCCCGCCGTCCGTGGTTTCCAAAAGCGCCGCTTCGTTCAGCGCACCGTTGTCGAAGGAACCGAAGCCGCCAAGCACCCAGCCGTGCTGTTCGTCGAAGAAATGAACGCCCGACAAATAAAACAGCGCCTGCCCGCTTTGGGGATGGGAAGCGGTCAGCGGAGTAGGCGTCCAGGTGCGGCCACCGTCGGTACTTTTGGCAAGCTGGTAAATGGAACCCGAAGAAGTGGGTTCTTCCACGATGGCATATCCGAAGCTCGCCGTCAGCATTTGAATGTCGTGGTACACGCGGGTTTCCCCGGAGGCCAAAGCGCTCCAGCTCGTTCCGCCATTGGTGGTTGCATAAACGCCACCCTCGGAATGGATCGTCGTTTCTCCCGTATTGTCGTCCGTGGTGGTTTTGCCGCCAACGGCCCAGCCGGTATTGGCATCGAGGAAAAAGATATCCTCGATCAGAAATTCATCGTTTCCCAAAGAAGCGCTTTCCCATTGGGTCGCTCCATCGTGGCTACTGATAATCTCGGCATCGTCGCAGGCGAACCAGCAATGGGTCGCATCGAGACAATACGGAATGAAACACATGGGATTGGACTGCAACAGGATGGGTGTCCAGGTGTTTCCGCCAGCCGTAACCTTGTAGATACTCGCGGCACCCAAAGCGAACCCGGCGGCCAGACCGAAATCTTCGTTGACGAATTCGATCCCGGACAGGATGAAAATCTGCGCCTCCGGCACTTTTTGCGCCAAATCGATGTTTCCGAAGGTTTTTCCGTCGTTGATGCTTTTCATTAGTAAAAGCGAGTCGTTACCGGACGAGTCCTGTCCCGGCAGCAAAACGTAGATATCCCCTCCGGCCACATCCACGGCGATCATCGTGTTGCCATCGCCGACCGTGGCTCCGGCGCTGGGCTGGATCTCGGTCCACTGTGCGGCATGTGCCGGCAGGACAATAAAGGAAACCAACGCGAAAATGAGCCAAAAGCTCCATCGAACGTTCGTGTTAGACATGATTCTCTCCCTAGGTTCAGGGTTTTCCAATCGCGATTTTCATTCGTTTCGACAATGCGAGCATATTTCGCCGTTTTTCTCTTGTCAATCTCGGGCTTTTCACCGAAATCGAAACGACGGATATCCTTTGCGGATACCACGGCTTTTCGTTCGGTTCAACGAAATGTTCGAATCTTTCCGGCACAGGGGCGGAAGAAAAGGATAAGGCCGATCGGATAACCGAAGCAGGATGGAATACCATCCCATCGTAAACCTTGTCCCGTGACACCGAAAGGAGCAAGGTTTCCCTGATTGGAATCGTCCATTCAAGAACTTCTCTCGGCTTGACACCCGAAACCCTGCTGAAGTACTCTGAAAGCAAGCGGAATTTCGTCTTTTTCAAGGGAGATCGTCATGCGCCACGCTCCGTTAGTGGGACTGGTTTTGCTCCCGCTGCTGCTGTTGTCCTGCGATACGTTGAATTCGGGACTGGGATTGAGCACGGTTGGTAGGCTTTGCGACGCGCAAAACGCCTGTTCGTTCGGGGAATCCTGTCTGGTGTACGGAGAAAACTGCTCCGAATCCGGCTCCTGTACCGTACTGGCTTCCTGCATTCCATCCTATTGTTCCTCCACCTCCGATTGCGGCAATCCGAACTCGATCAAATGCTGCTCGGGAACCTGTGTGGATAAAGACGCCACCTGCAACGCGGCCTGTTCGACGAACGACGACTGCTCGGGCGGCGTGTGTCTTGCCGGAAGTTGCATTGCGATTCCCGGTCTGACCGACACCGAATGCGAAACCAACGACGACTGCGACAATGCGGGCGTTTGTGTAAACAACCTTTGTGTCGAAGATGTCGGTGTGGATGGCGGTCAATGCGATACCGGTGAAGATTGCGGCGAGGAAGGAGGCCAGTGCGTCTTCGGATTCTGTGTGGATACCGGAGACGTGGAAAATCCCGACGCCTCCGAGCGGGAATGCGAAACCGCCGAAGATTGCGTGGGAAACCAAGCCTGTCTGTTCGGCTACTGTCTCGGGACCGACATGGAATGCGAAACCGAAGACGACTGTCTGCCGGGACAATCCTGCGTGGACAACGTCTGCAACGGCGATGTAGAGCTTCGTTGCAAGTACACCGTCGATTGTCCGACCGGCTATGCCTGCATCGACGGCTATTGCGGTTCGGCTTTCGCCGGAGGCTGTACGCCGGAGCTGTTCGGTGCCGACTGCCCGGCCGGGTTCTATTGCCGGGAGCGGGTTTGCGTACATGGAGACTACCGCACCTGCCAAAGCGACAACGGCTGTATCACCGGAATGCGCTGCATCGCCGGACTGTGTATGCCGGAAGGCGACACCCAAAGCTGCGAAAATCACGACGATTGCGGCGAGGAACAAAGTTGCATCGGTAATGTCTGTGTCGGTACGGGTAGTCTGGAAATCCCGGATACCTGTGAATCGGAGTGGGATTGCGACATCGGCCAGTACTGCATCGCAGGATTGTGTCTGGGAACGTCGTTCGAGGCGGGTGGTCCTTGCATGTCGAGCGCCGATTGCAATGGCGGGATCTGCCTGGGAGGAACGTGCTTCCTCGACGGACCGGCGGACCGCTGCACGCGCGACGTGGATTGCGACACCGGGGAAACCTGTGTTTTCGGATATTGCGTGGCTACGGGAGAAAAATAACGGCTTGAATCAGGAGTTTTGCGCAGATATCGAAGAGTTGGCGGTTGTGCTCGGGTTTCTCGTGCGAGGTCGTGAAGTGCTCATTTTGCGCCGCAGCGCGGACATGCCCTCGTTCCCCCAGCGCTGGGGAGGAATCCACGGCTTTTTGGATCTCGACGACCCTTTGGAGCAGACTTTTCTGGAAATCGAGGAAGAAACCGGTATCCAGCGGGAAAAACTGAAACTTTTAGCCAAGCTCGCCCCTCGACGCTACGCCGACAATCAACGAAAAGACCGCTGTTGGAAGGTCCATACGTTCCTGTTCGAAGTCTCCAACAAAGCCCGAGTCAAGCTCGATTGGGAAAACGACGAGTTCTTGTGGATCTCGCCCTTGCACCTCTCACGATACGACACCATGCCTCATCTCGGCGAGTTGCTCGAAGCCGTTGCGGAAAAATCCGACAGACGGATCGATGTGGCGTAAGGGGTATTGACGAATTGAAACCGCAAGGGATCAATTTGTCTGATGATGGACTGGGATTGCATCCCCGGTATTCAAAGCAGGTTGCAATCCAGCTTCTTCAACAGGACCGGAGGATTTTCCACCTACCACCCCGGAAGTCGTGAGAAACATTAATATTTTTCTCTGCTATGGTTTGGGGAGGGTCAGGCATTCCTCGCGTGACGTATCGACTTCATACGTTGCCAAACGATGAAATTCCCCTTGATATTGTGGAGGAATCGATACTCGCAATCCTCCTTGATACGGACGCGCTCGAAAGACTCGTTCGCTTTTCAATGTCAGGCAGCGTGATTTCCAGCGGGCAGGGAGATCTGGATCGGCTTCGGGTAAATGAACGTAAATAAGGCAATCCTTGTTGTCGAGTATCCACGTCGGTATCTCTGCCGAGTCGTCACCGTCATCTCGCAGTGTGTGCATGAATTTGTTTCGTAAATTCCATAGCTGCCAGACTTTATTCTGAATTTGCCGAGGTTGCCCGAATGGCCGAGCGGTTTGAGCATACGTGCAGGTGGGATTCCGGTCCGCGACATCCAACATGTACCGCACGATGTACTGATTGTCGGAATCAAGCAACCAATCACTGTGATAGTCGGAAAGAGTTTCGGAAACGGCTTGCGGACTCTCGAGCATCTCCTGCCAGGAAGGATAGTCGATGACGAAAAAAGAAGTGAATATCGCCAATGCGATGATGCGCCCCGTTCGCTTACCCAAACGCTGCAAAAGCTTTTCCAAAACACCGAAACCAAGCAAACCGAACAGTATGAACATCCCAAGCAACATGCTGAACAAACGTAGCAAATCGTGAAGCTGTCTTGCTCCGGCACTGAAGTAGAGCACGACGAGAAAAGCGCATGAAACCGGCAAAAAAAGCCAACGATTCCATCGAAACAGCGCAACAATCGCACCCAACGCCGCAAACAGACCGAAACCCGGTGGAACAACCAGCAATACGGCTTTCAAAGTCTCCCCAAACGTGAACCATTCGGGATTTCGACCCGAAAAAACATGCAACGCATCAACAAGCCAAACCGACGGCATCCCTTGGGTCCACGTCTTGGCAAAAGGAATGGCGACAGAGTGAATGAAGGTCCAATAGATTCCGAAAGCGATCGAGCCTCCGAGAACCACGACGGCTACCCACAGGATCGACCGTAGCTTCAGGCTCACGACCCCACGCAAAACCTCCCGACATTTCACGTGAAACGCTTCGATACGTTTGACGCCGCAGGCATGAACGAAAGCGAAAACCACAAGGGTGAGCATTCCAGGAACTATGAATTCCTGACGTGTCAACGTCGCTAAAATCGTAACCGCGAGAAGGTTGAAAAACACGAATAAAAACCTACGAACCGACGTGGAACGCTCCGAAGCGTATTTTTCGATCGATGCCGCGCCAAAAAACGTCAAAAAGATCGTGAACTGGGTTGGGAATTCGGAAAACGCCGTGATCCGAAAAGTCGGAAGCGTAGCGAACAGAGCTGTAAAAAACAACGCTTGTAGGGCAGAGTGCGTGGTACGTCGGCTGAAATGAAAAAGAAATCCGATGTTCAAAACAGCAAAAAACAGGTTCGCCGCCACCACGATTCTCAAAGGGGCGACTCCTTCCGGGCTGAGATGACTCAAGAAAAGCCAGCATTTTCCGCAATGTACCGCCTTTCCAAGCAGCATATCCGGAAGTTCCACAGCTCCTACCACATGAATGGGTACGATCCAATCCACCGGCAAAAGACCCATTGCTCCGACAAACCAGGCTGAAGTCATCAGCAAGACGACCCCCACCCATCGCACGAAGCCTTTTCTCCGCGAAAATTGGTCTAAAAAACCGAAAGACAGGGCAAAAAGAACGTACAAAAACACCAAAACACAAAAAACACTCCAAAAACTTTCCTGCAAGTTTTCCATCATGGGTTCAATAGTGGAGAGAGAGAAGATGTTGAGAGCCTCTCCTACCGATTGCTTGATGCTTCCAATCGTAGCAAGCCATGGTCCTCCCTTCACGGGTTGGAATAAGGCGGAAACTTCTTCGATGATTGTCCTAGCGACCGACTTCTGCATTGAGAGAAACTCGGGAAGTCCGATCTTGTGGATTGGGATGGATTATACGTCAAGCTTTCGATTTGTGCCACACTCGGAAAACTTATGGAGAATCGACTCTGACATGCCAACGTTCCTCCGAGGATTCCGTCTTCCGACCTGTCAAAAATTTTCCTCCACGGATCGAAAACCGAAAAAGCGCTCTTGTTTTCGGAGCTTCGTTGTGTTACGCCTCGTGCGGGAAAGTTGTAAGTACATCGGAAATCAACGAGGTTGACATGGAGGATCTTCTTATTCGCTGGGCCGGACCGGGCGACCGGGACATTATTGCCAAAAACAACCGTGCCACGGCCAAAGAAACCGAAAACATCGAGTTGGACGAGCAGACCTCTCTTTTGGGTGTCTCCGCAGTGTTCAACAACCCTTCGCGGGGATTTTATCTGCTGGCCGAGTCGGATGGCGTCATCGTGGGTCAACTGATGATCACCTACGAATGGAGCGATTGGCGAAACGGCCTGTTTTGGTGGATTCAATCGGTCTTCGTCGATCCTGCATGGCGGGAAAAGGGTGTTTTTTCCTCTCTTTACGGCTATTTGAAGGAAAAAGCGGAAGAAGACCCGGAAGTTTGCGGTTTGCGTCTGTACGTTTTCGAAAAAAATGACAAGGCACAGAAGGTCTACGCCGATCTCGGTATGGAACGACCCGGATACGAGTTGTACGAGGTCGATTTCACGAAACTTTAAGGCTACCATGAAACCGATCTCTTCCATCGATTGGTGGGAACGCGCCACGCTTTCGCGGCTTAGGCGGCAGATTCCGGCACGCGTCAAAAAAGGCGGATCGCTCAAAGCTCTGGCGCGTGCGCTGGCTCCTGGTGTGCTCAAGCTCAGCTATGCATTCAACCACGAGCGGGAATCGCTGCCTCCGGCGTATTTGCAGGACAAACGCCTGTTGAGCGCCTACATGGGACATTTCGGTTTGCTCAACGCCGATCGGGCGGCGGCGGTACTG
Source organism: Myxococcota bacterium (assembly GCA_963676915.2). Taxonomy (GTDB): domain Bacteria; phylum Myxococcota_A; class SURF-8; order SURF-8. The sequence goes on along the minus strand of CAXXVK010000035.1, from coordinate 128,678 downwards.
CAACAGGCGGAAGAAGCCTTGGCTCCGATCCGAGAAGCTCGCAAGACGAGATCCCTGAACCTTCTGGATCTCGGTTCGGGAACCGGTGCCGCCATGGCGGGAGTGCTGGACGTTCTCGCCCCGGATGCCGACGGCCCGCCTCCGCGCTGCGTTCTGGTGGATCGCTCGAATCCTGCCTTGAAAACGGCGGGAGAGTTGCTGGCCGAAGCGCCGTCCGCTCCGAAAATTATTCCGATTCGGCACGATCTTTCGCGAAGTTTGCCTTCCGGTCCCAATATGGAACATGGTTTCGATGTCATCATCGCCGCCAACAGCATGAGCGAACTGGTCGGATTTCCTAAAAAAACAATACCGTTCTTACACAAAGCGGCGGACCTGCTTGCTCCCGGTGGATTGCTTGTGTTGATCGAACCGGGCACGAAGGATCTGTCCACCCGCTTGATGAGTCTCAAAACCAGCTTTTCGGAGTGGCGCACGGTCGCACCGTGTCCGCATGACGAATCCTGTCCCCTGCACGCTCGGGGAAGTCATGACTGGTGCCACGGATCGTTCCCTTATGCGCGTTCACGATGGATGACTACACTCGATGAAGCTACGGGACTGGATCACGACCGGCTGACGGTCGCCTACTGGATCGTTCAACCCGATGCTCCCCAACGAGAAAAAACGATGTGGGGGCGGCTCGTCTCGGACTCGCTGCCGGGTGATGAAGGACCGGTGCGCATCTGCTGTACCGACGAGGGACTTCAACGTCTGCCGGTGGTTGGACCTTTGCGAAAAAAAGCGCGGGGAGAACGCTGGTATTCCGAGAAAAGGCAGGTCGGGTGATTTCACCCGACAATTTTCGAAAATACCCTTATGTGTCGGGGAAAATCACCCGACCTACTACTTAAAAACAGCACAACTGTTTGATAGTATAGATGAAATAACTTTATTCACGAAAGGAACGACCCGTGAACGATTGGGCCGACAAAGTGCTTTCCTGTGACGAATCGCAACTGCTCGTTATCGATATTCAGGACAAACTCTTTCGCATCATGCCTCCCGAGCGCCAGGAAATGGTTCGCAACAACAGCGTGATTCTCATCCGGGCGGCGATGCAACTTGGCGTACCGATAACGGTTTCCGAGCAATATCCCAAGGGATTGGGTGGCACGCTGCCCGAGCTGTCGCAGTGGATGGACACCACGAAAACGCCCGTCGTCGAAAAAATCGCCTTTCCCGCCACGGCCGAAGCGGATTTCATGAGCAGTCTGCGCAGCCACAAAGATCGGCGGCGGCTGGTGGTGCTCGGAATGGAAACCCACATCTGCGTGATGCAGACCGTGCTCAAACTTCTTGCCGAAGACTGGGACGTACACGTCGTCGAAGACGCCTGCTGCTCGCGCCTGGATTACAATCATCCGCTTGGACTGGACCTGATGCGTCGTGCGGGTGCGGCGGTTACCAGTACCGAGGCCGTGTTGTTTCAATGGCTGGAAAAAGCGGGAACGCCCGAGTTCAAAACTCTGCAAAAACTGATTATGTGAGGTTCTTGCATAGATCGGCACTTTTTGATGATCTTTTGCAAACCCTGAAGTGTCATCTTTGGGACGAATTGCCATTTTTTCGTAGGTCGGGCTAATTTTTAGCCCGACATGAAGGTATGTTTTATAGGTTGGCTCATTTTTGTCCGACATCTTGGCATTGTCGGGCAAAAAATTTGCCCGACCTACGGATGATGGGAAGCCGTTTTCTTCTTGTCGAAATTTTCTGGAGGTTTTCTTGCACCGTTTCCTGTTAATCCTGGGTTTGGTAGTGATCCTAGGTGGTTGCGCCAAACCGACCGAGCAAAGCCCGTTGGACCGCGAGCATCCCTTCCTGATGACCGATGGGCGTAGCCTGCTGATCAATACCTACTCGATGGCTCAGAACGACTATTCGATTTCCCAGGGAATTCCGCTGGTTTCGGATCGTCCTAGGTGGTACTCGTTTCCCGAAGACGAAGCGTTGGCGATTATGAACGAAGTCTTTTTCGAGGCGGGATTCGAAGTGGAGCGCGACGTGCAATTCCAGTACGGGAAGATCCGTTGTCTGTTGGATGGCTGGGAGTCGCGGCGAGGAGTGGGATTTCTCTGGCAGGAAGACAGCGACATCGAAGGTTCTTTGCTACGCAACCTTTCGGGTCGAATGAAGGCCGTAGGGTTGGCGATGACGGCTCGGCATCCATATAAGCTCTCCCTATCGGAAATCATGTGGATCGAAACTCTGGCGATGCAGGATCGAAGCTGGATCGCCATCGTACCCGCCGTCCAGTTCGGTTTCACGAAAGCGCAAGATCCGTTTCGTTTGATGCAATTGCTGCATTTGTCCAGTGAGGAGTTGCCCAAAGCTTTCGAGCATTACCGCGAGGACATGATCTCCATCGATGCGGCGTGGCTCGACAAGCGACGGGAGCAGTTGTACGCTAGGACGCGAATGTTCGTGCAGTGGGTCAAAGCCCGCCAAAAATTGTTGAAGAAACAAGCAGGAAAAAAGAAACCGGCGAAACGAAAGAAAAAAGCCAAGGAAAACGCGTCATGACCGAAAAACTTTTCGAAAACCTCTTTGTATACGGGCCGTTGATGAGCGGTTTGACGTTTCACGAAAGCTACCTGGGCGATCTTCAGGTTCACCCGGTTTCGGCTCAGGCACGGGGACGGCTCGTGCATCTCGAAGAAGCCGGACTGCCCGTAATGCTCGATGGAGACGATGAAGTCGTGGGCGAATTGGTGCAGATTCCGGCAAAAGCCTTTGAACGGCTGGACTATTTTCGAGGCGTTCGGGGAAACGAAGAAACCGACGAATGCACTCGTGAAAAACATCGTGTCAATACGCAGGACGGCGAAGTCGAAGCCTGGATCTATCGTTCGACCCTCGATCGCCTGACGGAACTTTCTCTGGCTTACGAAGACGTACCCAAAGGTGATTGGCGAGCGTTCAACGAACGCAAAGTATCCGAAACAATGAAGAAGAACGCCAGTCGTTTCCCTTCGGGAGTGTAAATAAAGCGGAAATGTTCCGTAGATCGGGCAAATTTGTTGCCCGACAAATATCGAAAACTACTGTTTGATGGAGCACGTAGTAGGGCAGGTGATTTCATTCGACAGTGCCGTCAGTCGTCGTCCAGACCCTCTCCGAAGAAATTGACGGCCCCGTAGATCTCCGCGTTGGAACCGAACGAACGAACTTGTTCCTGGGTCACGAAATAGGTGGCTTCTTCTCCGAAAATCCGGCTGAAATTAACCTTTCCTTCCGTTCCGTTGGACTGTTTGAAGTCGATTCGAGCGAGGTTCTTGTCAACGCACGATTTCAAATCGGCCTGACACACCGGACAGAAAAACGACACTTTATCCCCATCGTGAATGTTCAGGTCTTCCGAGACGACCGCTTTGTAATTGCCGGGATTGGGGGCTGAACAATATCATGCCTCGGCGCTGGCGCTTTTGGGCGATCAAAATGATTTTAACGTTCGGGTTGAGCGTGGCGTTGCATTTGGGGCAATAGTAGGTGCGTTTCATGATGACCCTCACTGGATAGGAATTATTCCAAGCGGGGCGGGGTACCCCTCTCGTTTGAGAGAGTTGTAAATCCGCTGGCGACTTTCTTCGGAGTTGAAACTGTGAAGCACGACCCGCCAACGACCGTCTTTCTCTTCGATTCGCATTTTCGGGAAACGGGGTTCCAGAACCTGATACAGGCGTAAAGCCCACATTTTGCTAGAAAAGTCCTCGACGACCAGTAGATTGCCATCGGGGGACGAATCGGTGACGGTTTCGGTGGGTGGAGAAGCTACAGGTTGGGAATCATTGAGAATTTCCGCACGGATGCGCGTAACCCCCCTGGCCGAGAAATCCCAGTTCCTTCGCAGCGGCTTTGCTGACATCCAGCACTCGCCCAGGAACGAACGGGCCTCGATCGTTGATGCGCAAAACGAGGCTGCGACCGTTGGCCAGGTTGGTTACCCGAAGTCGGGTATTGAACGGCAGATGCTTGTGAGCCGCCGTCATGGCGTGCATGTCGAAACGTTCGCCGTTGGCGGTCAGTCGCCCGTGAAATTTTTTCCCGTACCACGAGCAGTTGCCCTCGAACACATCCCCGCTTTTCAAGGATTTCTGCCGGGACACCGAGCCGGACCGATGGGCGCAGCCATTCGCAAAAATCAGCAGGCACAAAACCACAGCTACAAATGGACGCAAAATGGATTGAAACTCAGGCATTTTTTGATGCATCGTAAAAGCAGTAATCACACCAACGACTTTACACTGCCCACGCATGAAAGATCAATGATGGTGTGTTTTCGAGGATTTTCGTCATTTCATCTCGTTAAAACTTTATTTCCAAAACCTGAGCCAACCTACCTGTGCCAGTGCCGGAACCAATAGCAAATCGGCGGCGAGAGCGGCAAACAGGGTCATGGGAAGGAGGGTTCCCATCATCCAGATAGAGTAGTATTCACTAAAAGCGAACGGTGCGAAGCCCAGTCCCAGAATCACGGTGGTGATAACAATAGCCCGTCCGCTGAAATCGAACGTTCGTTCGAGTGCTTCCGTTTTACCGATACCTTTGAGAGATTCCAGCCGGAAGCGCATCAGGAAATGGATCGTATCGTCCACGTCCGATACCGATGGCGATCATCCCCACCGACATCGTGTCGGAATCCACCTTGTCCCAGAACCAACCCAGTAATCCGCCAAGAATCACCAACGGTACGACATTGGGAAGCATCGACCACAGACCCCGCACGAAACGAGCGCAGGCCGACGACCATCATTACGGCAATGGCCAGCAAGGCGAAGGTAAGGCCATCGCGCTGACCTGCAATGATTTCGTCCAGCCAGTTACCCCATCAGGTAGACGATACCGTTGGGTTCGGCTTGTACTCCGTTCCCGAAACGCTCTTTTCCCAAAGCACGAATGGTTTCACCGGTGGTGTAGGTGGATCGAAACGCCGTACCGCTCAACCGTGCCGCCAGACGCAGGGTCTTTTTTTCGGGATCGATCAGGCGTTCCCAGGTCTTCGCCTCCCGCCATTTCGAACAAAAGAAGGTATTGCGACAACAAGCGGACGGCTCCAGCCGTCGGAAGGTCGAGGAGGTGCGTCCGGGTTCAATCGAAGGTCGATGCGCTCCATCAGATCGACCAGCGAGAAAACCTGTTCGACTTCGGGGCAAGTCTTCGATATCCTCTTGAAATTCCACGATTTTCCGAAAGGTATCGGTATCGAGGAGACCCTTGGATTTTGGAGATTCCACAAAGACATCGAGGAAGTTCGACCCGGCGAAATGCGCAGAGTAATAGCGTTCATCCTGGCGCAAACGATTGTCTTCTCCCATTCGCTTAGACAGGTCGGTTTCGATCTCCAGTTGAAGCGATCCAGCAACGGCCAGAGCGATCACGGCGGCAAAAAAACAATCACTGAACGAGGATGACGTAAAGCCAGCCATTGCGCCAGTTTCAGCCATCGGCCAAGCAAATCCTGAACGGTATGGCGGCCTTTTTGCCAGCCCTTCGGTTCGGGCAGGAGCGTCAGAAGGATCGGTGTGAGGGTAACCGCCAGAAACAGCGCCATACCCACACCGAATCCGAGAACCAGTCCCAGTTGCCGAAAAATGGGTGTCGGCACGAACGAAAGCGAAAGAAAGCCGATGAAGGTGGTCAACGAGGTCAGCAGGCAGGCGGCCCCCACTTCGGAACCGCTTTGCAACACGGCATCGTTTTTCGTGCGCCCACCGTCCCAACTCCAGCAGGTAAGCGCTGCATAGGTGGATCACGTCGGACGTGGCGACGATCAGCATGACCGCCGGGACCATGGCCGTTAAAATGCTGACCTGTCGGTCGAGCAGAATGGCGAAGCCGAATGTCCAGATCACCGAAACGAACGACACGACGAACGTAATCGCCACCGGCCAGAAAGCCCGAAACAGCAAAAAAACCGTCGCTAGCAACACGGCGCAGACGATGGGGAAAATCTCGTAGATGTTTTTGTTCGTCTGTACCATCACCTCGGAAACGGAGGCAACCAACCCGACCATGTGTTGTTTGTCACGTTTGAAACCGTTTTGACGCAAGGTTTCCCGCACGAACTCGGCGATTTCGGGGCCGCGTTCGGCCGCTCGCAACGGATCGGGAACCAGCTCGACGATCAACGCCGAATGCCTGCCGTCCGAGCTGATCACCAATCCTTTGGCCAAGGGATCGGTACGGAGTTCTTCGAGCCATTGGCTTCGTTCTTCGGGGGATTTCTCGGCGGCGTCGGCGTATTTTTCGACCTGCAACGAGCCGTCTTCCATCCAGATTCGTTGGGCGTCGAGCAGGCTGTCCACCCTCTGTACTTCTTCTAACTCTTCAATGATTCCGTTCGGTTTCACGAAGTTTTTGCAGGTTTTTCTCGGACAAAGGGTCGGGGTGTTCGAAAGCTACGAGAATCACTTCATCGCTGACAAACTGCCGGATGCGTTCCTGATACACCGGGTATCCGGGATGCTCGCCTAAAAACATCTGCCCCATGGACGAGGCGATCACCCCACGGGAGATGCTGAATACAGCCAGCAGCGTCACCAATCCAAGCAACACCAGAACGAGGCGTTTATGGGTCGTGACGAAACGGATGTAATTCGAAAGCATCTACTCCCCCGGCAAAGAGTTCGATAGTGTAGTAGTAGATCGGGTGATTTTCACCCGACAATTTTCGAATACGGAACCTTGTGTCGGGTGAAAATCACCCGACCTACATGTGCAACGGACAAATTTTCTAAACACCATAATATTGTCGGGCAAGAAATTTGCCCGACCTACTAAAATTCATCATCCTTTGCGTTTTCGTCGGTTTTTGGGTCGATTGGGGCGTTTTTTTCCACCCTTTCCCTTTTTTCGCAAGGCTTTTTTCAAAACGCGCCGCTGCGCTCGTGACAAGCGCCGGTCAATGGCATCGTCCCCTGTGCCTTTGAGACCCGCACGAAGATCGTCCAGAGACAATCCGCCCGAGACGGACGTGGCGGACAGATCGGAGGTTTTCACATCGAGACTCAGCCACAGACGGAAGGCGTGGTCCAGAGCGTCGAGCATGAAGCGGTTCATCACATGCCCGGCTTCTTTGCGGAATTCCACCAGCGGATTGAGTTCGGCATACGATCGCAGACCGATACCCTCTTCGATGCGCTCCAGTTCGCTCAAGCACTGCGCCCATAAAGAATCGAGCGATTCCAGCAGCACACCGCGTTCCCACTGGGCGAGATCTTCGTCTATTTCTCCAATGTAACGTTTCTCAAAGCTTTCGATCAGGTAGTTTTTCGCCTCGTCGAAACTCTTCGGCGCAACTTCCGTTTCGTCGAACACCATTCGACCCAGACGTTCGTGTACGGCGGCGGACCACAACCCACCCGGCGGGTCTCCTTTTTCGGTGGCCTGTTTGACCTGGCGCTTCATGGCATCGAACAGAGGTTCCAGGATATCGGGAACCGTTGTCCGCCAGCTCTCGGCGTCCGGCGTCTCCATGATCTTTCGCCGAAGATCGTACAAGCGGTTGCGCATCTCGTTGATCACGCCGTCGTATTTAAACACTTCCAAGCGGATCGCCCGGTTTTCCGCTTCGACTTTCTTTCGTAAATCGTTAAGAATTCTCGATACGTGCGGGATTTCAATCGCCTCGCCTCGCGGCAGGTTTTCGATCATTTCCGCAATGCGTTGATAGGCCGAGGGAAGTTTGCTTTTTTCGTCGTGCCATTCTCCGAAGCGCCGGTATACATCGTCCGAAATCGAGACGATGAACATCGACGAGCCGGGGTCGCCCTGACGGCCTGCACGACCTCGCAACTGTTCATCGATGCGCTGTGCTTCGTGCTCTCCGGTGCCGATGACGTGCAACCCTCCGGCCTTGACCACTTCCTCGTGTTCGTCCTCGCAGATCCGTTTCCATTTTTCGTAAGCGATTTCATAGGCTTCCGAACCGATTTCGGCCTCGTCCGCCGCAAGGCGTTTAGGATCTCCGCCCAGTAAAATATCGGTACCGCGTCCGGCCATATTGGTCGAAATCGTCACGGAGTCACGGCGTCCGGCCTGGGCGATGATATCGGCCTCCCGGTCGTGATACTTGGCGTTGAGCACCGCATGTTTCATCCCGCGTCGCTTGAGAACGGCGCTGAGCTGCTCGGATTCTTCTACATGGGTCGTACCGACGAGCACCGGGCGGCCCATCTCGCGCATATCCTCGATCTCGTCGGCCACGGCATCGAATTTTTCGGCTTTGTTGCGAAAAACGACCCATTGGTAATCCGTGCGGATCATCGGCCTGTGGGGCTCGATCCGTTTGACACGCAGATTGTAGATTTTACGCAACTCTTCCCGATCACCCCAGGCGGTGCCGGTCATGCCGCATAAGTGCTTGTATTTCAAGAAAAAATACTGATACGACGTTTTGGCGTAGGTCCGATCTTCCTCGCGAATCGGCACCCGTTCTTTGGCTTCCAACGCCTGGTGCAGACCGTCGGAAAAACGCTTGTCCGGACTGACTCGGCCTGTGTGCTCGTCCACCAGAAAGACTTGACCTTCACTAACGATGTATTCGACATCCTTGCGAAACACGGCATGCGCCTGTAACGACTGGTGAACCGCGTGAAAATACGGCAGGTTGTCGGGAGAATCCAACGCCCCTACACCCAAGGCGTCTTCCACCCGCTGCAAACCTTCTTCGGTCAGCGCCGCCGCCCGGATTTTTCGATCGACGACAAAGTGCTTGGTTTCCTTGAGTTTTTTCAGCACTTTGTCCACACGGGCGAACAGTTTGTTGTCGCCGTCTCCCGGCCCGGAAATGATCAATGGGGTCTGGGCTTCGTCCAGCAGAATCAAGTCGGCTTCGTCTACCAGTGCGGCGTGAAATCCACGATGTACACGTTCGTCGATACTTTGGGCGAGGTTGTCGCGCAGGTCGTCGAAGACGAGTTCGCTGTTGGTGGCATAGGTGATATCCGATGCGTAGGCTGCTTGCCTGGCCATACGATCGGTTTCCTCGTCGTCACCCATATCTTCCTGAATACATCCGGTGGAAAGTCCCATGAAATCATAGACTTGTCCCATCCATTCGGCATCGCGACGGGCTAGGTAGTCGTTGACCGTCACGACGTGGACACCCAATCCGTCCAGCGCGAAAAGATACACCGGCAGGGTCGCGACCAGCGTTTTACCTTCACCGGTCTTCATTTCGGCAACGCGCCCTTGCGCCAGTTCGATACCGCCCTGCAATTGAACGTCGAACGGTCGCATCCCGAGCGTTCGTCGGGCAGCTTCGCGTACGGCGGCGAAAGCTTCGGGTAGCAGATCGAGGCGCGATTCTCCGGCTTCTCTGCGTTTCTTGAAAAGCGGTGTCAATTCGGCAAGTTCGCGATCGGATTTCGCCTGCATCGAGGCTTCCAGGCTGTTGATGCGATCGATCAGCGCCGACGTGCTTGGAGGAAACAGCTTTCCTAAAAAACCCATGGCGTCACCGTTTCTCCCGGCCGGTTTTCCACGTCTCGGTCCAGTTTTCCAAAAGTTTCAGAGCTTCCAAGAGGCTGGAAACCTGAAAATCGCCCGAATCGTCGTCACCCACGAGAATCGACAGCACTCCCGCGTTTTTCGCGGCCTCGGCGTCGAAAGGAGAGTCCCCGACCATCACCGTTTCGTCCGGGGTTGCTCCAAGAGTTTCCATGATGTGACCGATAACCCTCCGGTCGGGTTTGGTGTAGGTAAAATTCTCGGCGTGCAGGACGAGATCGAAGTATTGGTCCCAGCCGTAGGCTTCAAGCACGCTTTCGGAGGATTCGGCGCGATTGGTTGCCAATGCAAGGCTCCAGTGGGATGCAGCGCGTTCAAGAAACTCGTCGGCTCCCGGCTTTTTCGGGAAACGCACCCAGCCTCGCTCGTCCATGACTTTCGCCTTGTATTCCAGCAACTTGGCCATCTCAACGGGATCGTTGAAATAGGTCTTGATAAACGTTCGTTCGTCCATCGAAAAGGCGCGGTCCTCGACTTCCGAAGGAAATGGCCGATCCAGGTAGGCGAAAGCCCCCTTCAGAAATTCCACGATGAACTCTTTCGAGGAAATCAGCGTTTCGTCCATATCGATGACGGCGACTTTCAGTTCCGGTGTCATGGGGGCGGTCCTTTGCTGTCGTTCCGGTGAAATTTTACACCCTTTGTAATCGGCAAGGAACGCTACCATAAAACCGGTTCATGAAACAACTTCAAGGTGGGAAAAGACAAGGCGATTTTTTAACCTGGAAAATTCATGAGAAATCGTCGCGAGACGCTGAAAACCGATGATATTTCGCGAAGTTGGAACGATTTTTTAACGGAAACATACTTGACAGTATGTTGAGTATAAAAAATTGTGAAACGAGTGAAAGATCGAGGATTTTCACGTCGCAGCAGTTTTTTCATGAATTTTCCGGGTTAAGCATCCGAGCGAGCTTTGCTGGGAGTGGGTTTCTGTTCTGCTCTGTCATTTGACTTTCGCGAATCCATCCCTATTCTTTCAATAACTTATGGATGAGGCATTTTTCTGCCATCGCCAACAGAATTTCCTTTGCAAAGGTAGGAATATGAAGGACGGTTTTCATCGTTTTCAAGGCACGAATCAGTATATCGCTTCCGACGAGTTGAAAGACGCCGTAAACGTCTCGATCGCGCTGGAGCGTCCCTTGTTGATCAAAGGCGAGCCCGGTACCGGGAAAACGCTGCTGGCCGAAAACATCGCCCGAGCGCTCGATATGCCGCTGTACAAGTGGCAGGTGAAATCCACATCGAAAGCCGTGGACGGCCTGTATGTGTACGATACCGTCCAGCGCCTCAACGATTCCCGCTTCGGTGACAAAGATGTCTCCGACATTCGGCAGTACATCCGTTTCGGACCGCTCGGACAGGCGTTTTTGTCCGAAGAACGCGCCGTGGTGCTGATCGACGAAATCGACAAAGCCGACCTGGAGTTTCCCAACGACCTTCTCGCCGAGCTGGACGAAATGAGCTTCGAAGTCGTGGAAACCGGCGACAAAATCACGGCAAAACATCGGCCGGTGATCATCATCACCTCGAATTCGGAAAAAGAACTTCCCGATCCTTTCCTGCGGCGCTGCGTTTTTCATTTCATCGATTTTCCCGACGAAAACCTGATGGAACGCATCGTCTACGTGCATTACCCGGATATCAAAAAAGACCTGTTACGTCGATGTCTTAGCAAGTTCTACTGGCTGCGCAGCATCGAGCAGTTCCGCAAAAAGCCTTCGACATCCGAGTTGGTCGATTGGATCGGCGTCCTGATGCGTGCCGGAATTTCGGCCAAGGAAATTGAAAAAGCCATGCCTTTCGTCGGTGTCCTGCTGAAAAAGGAGCAGGATCTCGAAACGTTTCAGCAGGCCAAACGATACGCGGGGCGGAACTACTGACGTGAATCTACAATTTTAACGGGGGGTGAGGCGTCCGGGGTTTATCCACGCCGCATGAAGTTTTACGATGGAACAAGGTTGGTCCTGTTCCATCTCCTGGTAATTTCGGGTGAAATTCACCCGACCTACTAATTTCTAAAAACGCGCGGTTTTTGAAAATGTCGGATTTATACAAATTCTTCAGCCTGTTACCAACGTTACCTCGAATCCCGATAAAACCGTATGCCAACAAAAGTTTGACACAAATAATACTTTTAGGAGTTGACAACAGTCCGTTGTGTTGATACGTGACACCTCTCGGAGTGTTTTCTCGCGTTTTCTCCACTATTCTTGGATTTCAAAGAAAAACATTGAGTTTGAAAACCTTTCGAAAAGACTTATCATTGCTTAGACACCGGATGCGAGAACCAAAGGATCGAAAATCATGCTTCCGTTCAGCTACAATGAAAACCGAGGTTACCTCTTTGCATTGAGTCCCGATCGCCTGTTCGGTTATTGGGATTTCGATACCGAAACCTGGCAGCGAATCACGGCGACTTCAATGCGTCCTGTGGTGTTGATGCTTCGTTCGGGAGGGAAGATCGTTCGCCGTATCGAGATCGATCCGGAAACGAAAAGCTATTATTTCTCAGGAGTTATCGCGGATCGCGACTATCAGTTGCTTGTTGCCGTACCGGAAAACGGCGAGGACCGGGTTCTTATCGAAACAGCGGTAGCCCAAACACCTCGCAATCAGCCTTCCTTGCACACCGAAACGGTGTACGCCCGACAGGAAGAAGAACGGGGACTGGCCCCAAGTCCGCAGCTGGAATCGGAAATTTCTTCTGAAGCGCCTTCGGAACTGTTCGTGCAACTTTTCGGCAACGAGCGTCCCCCGGCGATTTCGGAGCCTTCCGACGCCCCGGTCCGTTCCCCCTGGGAAGTGGCGCGAATCGAGCGGCGAGAGGATGTCCGATGTGGGTACGAAACCGGCCTTTCTTCGGCCAACCTGTTGAAACGACACATGAACTCCGGCGCAGGACTCGACAGCAAGGGAGACGAACATGCCTAAAGGATATCTGTCTCTGGTGCTCCATGCGCACCTTCCCTTCGTGCGGCATCCCGAACATGAGGAACACCTTGAAGAGCGCTGGTTGTTCGAAGCGATCACCGAAACCTATATCCCGCTGATTTCCGTATACAACGGTTTGATCGACGATCAGGTGCCGTTTCGCATCACAATGTCACTGACGCCGCCGTTGCTCAACATGCTGGCCGATCCGTTGTTGCAGGAACGCTACCTGAAGCATCTGGACAAATCCATCGAGTTGGCCGAAAAGGAAATTCTGCGTACCCGTCGCCAAGATCCGCGTTTCGAGGCATCCGCCGAAACCTACCGGAATCTGTTCGTCCATACCCGGAACATTTTCGCCGACCGCTACGACCTGGATCTGGTTCGCGCCTTTCGCGAAATTCAGCAGGCAGGACGGCTGGAAGTCATCACTTGCGGCGCGACCCACGCCTTTTTCCCGATGTTCAAGGAGCACCCCGAGTCGATCCGCGCCCAGGTTCACGTCGCCGCCGACGATTACGAGCGCCATCTCGGCACTCGACCCCAAGGAATCTGGCTTCCTGAATGCGGCTATTTTCCCGGTGTCGAAAGCTATCTGGAAGAGGCGGGAATCCGCTATTTCCTGGTGGATACCCACGGTATCGACCACGCCGAGCCGCGTCCCGTGCGCGGTGTCTACGCTCCGATTCTCTGCCCCAACGGCGTGGCGGCGTTCGCACGAGATCTGGAAAGCTCGAAACAGGTCTGGAGTTCCTCCGAAGGCTATCCCGGTGACTACGATTATCGCGAATTCTACCGGGACATCGGTTTCGATCTGCCGATGGAGTACATCGCTCCGTACATCAATCCCGACGGTACCCGGCTCAATACCGGAATCAAGTATTACAAAATCACGGGGCGGCGCGATCTTTCCCAGTGCGAACCCTACGATTGGCATCAGGCCGGACAAAAAGCCGCCGATCATGCCGGAAATTTCATGTTCAACCGGGAAAAACAGGTGGAATGGCTCGAAGGCAGCCTCGGTCGCAGGCCCATCGTAGTCGCACCTTACGACGCCGAACTGTTCGGGCACTGGTGGTTCGAAGGACCGCGTTGGCTGGACGTGCTGATCCGCAAGATTCACTTCGATCAGGACGGGTTGGCCTTGGCAACGCCTTCGGACTATCTCGACCTCTACCCGGACAACCAGGTGGCCACGCCTTCGGCATCGAGCTGGGGCGACAAAGGCTATTCCGAAGTATGGTGCAACGCCACCAACGATTGGATTTATCCGCACCTGCACAAACTCGCCGAACGAATGCACGAGCTGGCACACCACCCACGGCTTGATGAAGCCCCGATCCTTCGGGCAGTCGAACAGGCCGGACGGGAATTCGTGCTGGCGCAGGCCTCCGACTGGGCGTTCATCATGACCAACGAAACGACGGTCGAATACGCCCGGCAACGCACGCTTGATCACATCGAGAATTTCAACCGCTTGTACGATATGCTGCAAGAGGGTGAAATCGATGAGGAATTCCTGGAAGCCCTGGAAAAACGCCACACGATTTTCCCGGAATTGAACGTGCGGCACTGGGGGTGAGATTAACGGGGATGCAATCCCCGTTAATCGAGGAGGGACCGCGAAAATCGCACAATAAAATTCTCCCCGTTCCATAGAAAAATATAAAATTCGCGATTCTTTCATAAAGTTTTCTGCTATACTCCCTTTCCAATGAATCGGTGCTTTTCTTGCGGGAAGCGCTACGGTCGGAAATCGTTTGACGCACGGGACGTTTTCCGGTTTTTGCACGGATTTACAAACCATTGAAAATGAAAAGCTGCATTCGGAAAACGGCAAAAAGCTCGTGTTTTCGAAGGGATCGAGCAGGAAGGCGAACATGTCCGAGAGTCCGCTGGGAGACATCATCTGGCTATGCCTCGTTGCCCATCAACTGGCCACCGAGGTTTATGACAACCTGAAGCGTAAAACGAAACATCCCGACCAACGGAAGTTCTGGGACGAAATGGTCGAGCGCGAACGGGAAAGTCGCGACTTGTGGGAACAGGTCGTCAGTCTGGTAGGGTCCGGACCGCTGCCCCCGCTGTTTTCCGACCCGGTGGAAACCAAAAACGACCTGACCGCAGTTCGGGACGAAATTCTGAAAATCGAAATCCAAAGTCAGAACATCGAAGATAACCAGAAAGCGTTTTTGCTGGCGCTCAATCTGGAACTTCATCTATTACACCCCGCCTTCGAAACCATCTGCCAGTATTTCAGCACGATGGCCGGAACGGACAAGACCGAGCGAAACTACGAATGGCGTTTGAACCGCTACGTGGAAGCTTTCAAGACCTTCGATGATGAAAAACCCGAGTTGAAACTTTTAGGCGGCGCGATCCGCCAGCTTTGGCAGCAAAACCGCCAGTTGGCCATTCAGAGTAAAACCGACCTGTTAACGGGGATTTACAATCGCCGAGGCTTGTTCAACACCATTGAAATGCTTGCTCACATCGCCCAACGCAACACCACGGAAGTGGGTATCATGATGATCGACATCGATCATTTCAAGGACATCAATGACACCCATGGGCACCAGAAGGGAGATGAGGTGATCTGCTGGACGGCGAACATGATCAAGAAAAGGATTCGCTCGTCCGACGTCATCGGGCGCTACGGCGGCGAGGAATTCATGGTCTTTCTCTCTCCTGTCGAACCTGGCGCACTGGAAACCATTGCCGAAGAAATTCGCTCCATGATCGAAACCCAAAGCCAGACCGATATCCCGATAACCATCAGCATCGGCGTGGCCCACGGCAAGTTGGAAAGTGGGATTCGTAACCATTTGCAAGCGTTGGTTCGTACGGCCGATCGCCGCTTGTATATGGCCAAACAAAAAGGCAGGAACCGGGTGATCTGTACGGATAAACTCTTGAAATAACTTGTCTTTATGAAAATACGTTGGGGTTCCAGATAGGACTATCCCTGCTTGTTTTCCAGTTCCTCCCATCGCGCATAAAGCGCTTCAACCCGTGCACGGCTCGTTTCAAGCTCGTTGTATGTCTCTTCAGCGCGGGCCGGGTCGGAGGCTACTTCCGGGTCCGCCAGAAGATTTTCCAGATCCGCCACCTTTTCTTCCGCTTCTAAAAGTGCGTCTTCCAGACCGTCGTATTCCCGCTGTTCCAGGTACGACAGCTTTTTGCTCTGCGTCTTTTTTCGTGGTGCTTTTGGCGCTTTTTTCGGTTCTTTGTCCTTTTTGTCGTTTTGAAGATTTTCCAGCGTCTCGATCCACTGGGCGTAATCCGCCACGATATGGTGATTTCCCGTGCCGTCAAGGCCGATCATCACCGAGCAAAGGTGGTCGAGCATGTAGCGGTCGTGGGTAACGAGCACCAGCGCTCCGGGGAATTCCGAAAGGTTGCGTTCGAGAATTTCCAGGGTGGGAAGGTCGAGGTCGTTGGTCGGTTCGTCGAGCAGCAGTACATCCGCCGTTTCGAGCATCAAGCGGGCGATCTGGATTTTCGCCTGTTCGCCACCCGAAAGACGTCCCACCGGGGTATCGAGTTGGCGCGTATCGAACCCGAAACGTTTGGCCCAGCTTGCCACATGAATCACGCCGCCTCGGAATACCACGCCGTCGCCGTCTTCGCACAAGGCTTTGCCCAGCGTCAGAGACGGATCGAGCGTCTCCCGTTTCTGGTCGAAAACCACCACCTTGAGGTTGTCCGCCCGGCGGATTTCACCTTCGTCCTGCTCCATCTGTCCGGCGAGAATTTTCAATAATGTGGTTTTTCCACTGCCGTTGGCACCGACGAGGCCGAGCTTCAATCCGGGTTTGAGCAACAAATCCAGATTGCTAAACAACGTCTTTCCACCTCGGGATTTGCCCAGGCTTCGAGCGACGAGCAGCCGTTTGGTCTTGCGACCACTGGCGGTAAAGTCGATGTCGGCGCGGATTTCGGTGGTTTTCCGGCGCACCTCGGCCAACTCTTCGATCAGCTTGTGTGCCTGTTCCGTGTGAAGTTTGTCTTTCGAGGCCCTTGCCTTGGCACCCTGCTTGAGCCATTCGATTTCGTTGCGAACCTTGTTTTCCAACGATTCCAGGGTTTTGGCCTGTGTTTGACGAAATGCGGCCCGGTGTTCGAGAAAGCGGCTGTATCCACCCTCGGAGATGAGCAGATAATCCGGGTAGGATCGATCGAGTTCGACGATTTTGGTGGCGGTGGCCTCTAGAAACGCCCGGTCGTGGCTGATGATCACGCAGGCCGAGCGCTGTCCGACCAGCCATTTTTCCAACCACAAAATACCCTCGATGTCGAGGTGGTTGGTCGGTTCATCGAGCAGCAGAATGTGGGGATCGTTGACCAATGCAGCTGCAATCGCCAGCCGTTTCAGCCAGCCGCCCGAAAGGGTGCCTGCTTTCTTCGAAGTGTCCTCGAACCCGAGTTTATCCAGTATAATCGAGGCTTTGACCTGACATTCGATGTCGTTGTCCGCTTCGTACGATTCGCTTTGAGAAATGCATTCGACGAGAATTTCCTCTACCGAGCGGTCCGCCTCGAATTCGGGCGTTTGCTCGACGATTCCTATTCGAAGTCCTTTTCGGCGATTCACCGTTCCCCGGTCGGGACCGTACTCGCCGCTCATCAGACGCACGAGCGAGCTTTTGCCGATGCCGTTCGCTCCGATGATGCCCAGGCGCTCCCCTTCGTGAACGAACAGGGATACGTCGTCGAACAACCGTGTGTCCCCGAACGATAAACCGACCTGTTGCAAACCCAGCAGTAAATTCATACTTTTAGTCCCGCTTCCCGGAATTCGCTCCAATTCCATACAACCTTACGGCATCCTCCTACCACAAGCCGAGCCAATCGTACAAATCCGTGTTTCCTCGTACATCTTTTATTTTTTCAACGGTTCGCTAGAAGTGAAGATACCGTTCTGTCGCTTTTCGGATGCTTTCGGGCAATTTCGCCGCCGGTTTTTCAGGAATACTTCGAGTTAATCGCCGATCAGGCTTGAATCGAGAAAAGGTTTTACCGCCAGTTGCTGTTCCACTTCGAGATTTTCGAGCGTTTCTCGAATACGTCCGGCGATAAATGGCACCCGCACCGCCCGAACGATGTGCATCGGTGCGTCGGTCTCGGTCGATCCTCGGACCAGTACTCCCACAAGCCTTCCTCCGAGGTCGAAGACGCCGCCACCGCTCATGCCGGGCAAAGCCTGAGCTTCCAGCATCATTTCCGCCTCGGCATCATAGGCAAGATCGCCTTCTTCGTCGCCGATATCTCGAAGATCGGCCTGTGCCGTCTCGATTTCCGCCTCGGACAACACCCGCCCCACTCCGGCAGACAAACGGTTGGGATATGCTCCTCCGGCCGGATAGCCGATGAACATCACGAGATCGTCGGGTCGGACATCCCGAACGACGAAATCGGGAAGGGTATCGTTTTCCAGTGTGGGAAGCTGCGGTGCATCGGAACCGATGGAATCGAACGAATCGAAGGTTTCGGAGGCATCGGAAAGCTGGGCATCGACGGCGGCAAGGAAAAAGTCGTGGCGAGGAAGAATGTTCGCAAAGCCGTCGGCGCGTTCATCCTGGGAAATGGTGGGATGGTAAAAAATAAACGTGGCGTTGTAGGCGTCGGCGGGGGTTCCGCCCTCTTCGCGGCTCAACCGTACAAACCGAAGTCCCTGTCGTTCTGCAGGAGAAACCATCGTTTCGACGATCTCGCCCTCGTCGTTTTCCTCGAACGTTTTGAGAACGTGAGCCGCAGACATAGCCAGTCCCGTGCCTTGGTCGGTATCGAGACTCACGATGGCGCCGCTTCCGCTGGAACCTGCTTTGATGGCTCGGGGAAATACCTCACGAACCCAGGCATAACAGGAATGCTCGGGGTGAATCAGCATTTCCTCGACGGGAAACAGTTCGGTGACACCTTCGCAGGAATCCGGCAGCACCGTTTCGGTATCCGTATCGCCGCCGGAGGAACTGCCGTCCTCCGTACACGCGAAAAGGAACAGACAGATCCAAACGAGGCCAACCTGCAACAGGTTGAGTCGAAACGTGAAAAATCGGTAGAATACGTTACGTCCGTTCATCGCGGGTATCCGTTGTCACACAAACAAAACCCGGAGACGAAAAACGTTTCCGGGTGGTGGAAAAAATGGCGGAAGTGCATGGGAATCGAACCCACCCAAGACACGGTCAGTGCCTCGCTACGATTTTGAAGACCGCGGAGCCCACCAGGTACTCTTCCACTTCCACCCGAAACTATACTTCCAGCAGGGCAGGGGTGTCAAACGAATGGGAAATTTGGCAGTGGATTCGGGTGCATCACAAAATGGTGCGAATTGGCCCAATAATATTGAATCATTCATTCATTTGGTTGTAGCGGCGAGGCGTAAGCCCGCCGAAAAGTGAGATTGGGGGCATAAAAGCAACTTTCAAAAGGCAAAAACGGCGGGCTTACGCCTCGCCGCTACGAAAAAAGAGGATTTTACGAAAGTCGCACTATTTTGTGATGCACCCAGTGGATTCTCTACCCTTTTGCTTCGGACTCATGGGAACATCGGTCGCAGCATTGCCCATCGTTCAGGACTGGTGTATAAAAGAAAAAATCGATTTCCGACGGAAAGGGAACCGTATGGAAGCAAGAGGTCTCAACGGGTTGTTCCAGCGGCGGGTGCGGCTGTCGGGTCCGAATGGCGCACTGCGTTACAAAATGCACGGGCGTTGGGTGGAATGGACCTGGAACGATATGATGGAAAAAGTCCGGCTCATCTCCCAGGGATTGCGGGCATTGGGCGTGGAAAAAGGCGACAAAATCGGCCTGTACGCCGGGACGCGTCCCGAGTGGAGTTTCGCCGATCTGGGAATTTTAGGGGCCGGAGGGATTACCGTTCCCATCAATCACTCGTATCGTCCGATGGAATGTGAATACATCATCCAGCAATGCGAGATGAAAATCGTCATCGTCGAAAGTCCGTCTCTTTACACACGCCTTCAAGAAGCCCGAAAGCGGATGATTCACCTCGAACGGGTCATCCTGATCGATGGATCGGACCCGGACGACGACACGGTGGTCACCTGGCAATCGCTTTTAGAGTTAGGCCGTGAGGTACCGGACGAAGACCGCTACGAAAACACAAGCCGCCTCAGCAACGAAAACGATGTATTTACCATCGTTTACACGCCTTCCAGCTACGGTCCTCCTCGTGGCGTGGTGCTGAAACAGTCGGCGATGCTGGCACAGTTGAAAGGGTTGGGGCAAGCTCTGCCGCTTCAGGAACATACCGTTACGTTGTTGTTTTTACCGTTTGCCCACATTTTCGGGCGGGTGTTGCAGTTTTTATGCATTAAAACCGGTGGTGTTGCGGCCTATGCGGAAAGCTACGAAAAATTGCTCGAAAACATCGCCCAAGTTCGCCCCCACTGGATGGCGGCGGTTCCGCGTGTCTATGAAAAAATCTACGAAACCACGCTCAATCTTGCCAAAGCGCGTGGAGATCTCAATTTCAAGCTGTTTTTGCGGGCCATTCATGTCGGTCGCCAGTTCGGTCGGTCGCTGGAAAACAACCGGAAACCTTCGGCGTTGTTGTCCTTGCGTTACCGCATATCAAGGCGGATGTTTTTCGATGATCTGCACGAAAGCTTCGGTGGTCGTATTCGCTGGTTCATTTCCTCCGGCGCTCCTTTGAATCGCTCGGTGGCCGAAGCTTTTCGAGCCGCCGGAATCATGATTCTCGAAGGATTCGGTATGACCGAAATTTGCGGTGCGGCAACTGTAAATACCTTGAAACAGTACAAATTGGGAACGGTCGGCAAAGCAATCCCTGGGGTGGAGGTAATCACCGACGACGAAGGCGAGGTGTTGATTCGCGGGCCGATCGTGATGGAGAAATACTACGATCTTCCCGAGGAAACGAAGCGGGCGTTTACGCCGGATCGCTGGTTGCATACCGGGGACATCGGCGAAATCGACGGCGAAGGGTTTTTGTCGATCACCGATCGGAAAAAGAACCTGATCGTCACTTCCACCGGCAAAAACATTTCCCCGCAGAACATCGAGAACTTGATTCGCGACGCGGACTTCATCGAGGAAATTCTCGTACACGGCGACAAGCGGAACTACCTGACCGGGCTTGTGACTCTCGAACGCGAACGCGTGGAAAAATGGGCCGAAGAACGCAATATCTCCACCGGTGGAGACTGGAACGCCCTGTGCGAGCATCCGGAGATCATCAAGCTGATTGAAAGTGGAATTCAGGAGAAAAATCAGTATCTTGCCAGTTATGAAACGATCAAGAAGTTCTACATCGTTCCCGAGTCGTTTTCCGAAAAAACCGGGGAATTGACCATTACCGGAAAACTTCGGCGACGTTTTATCGAAGAAAAATATAAGGATATCATCGACCGTTTCTATTCGTGAAAGAGGGGTTTCGTGAAACATCCCTGGCTCATACTGGCCCTCGTCGTTGTGGCGATTGTGGGAATGGCCGTGTCCGTCGATCTCGTGATGATCAAATACAACGTGGACGCGGGAACGGCAAACTACCAAAGTCACTGCAATATTTCGGCAGAGGTCAACTGCGACCGCGTGGCCGCCAGCGACTGGTCCACGCTGTTCGGTGTCCCGATCGCTGCGTTCGGTTTCCTGTTTTATTTGTTTGTAGGCTGGTTGGCGGCCGGTTGTCGCTGGCGCATCCGGCGCTATTATCCTCACGGAATCGAGTTGATCTTCTGGCTGGGAATTGCATCCGTGCTGTATTCGGCTTTGCTGGCCTGGGTCAGTCATGCCGTGATCGGTACCTGGTGCATCATGTGCATGGCTCTGTACGCGGTCAACCTTGCATTGACGATCCTGGCCTTCTTTGCCTCCGAGCGAGGGTTGATAGAAGGAATTACGATTCTTTTCAAGGACTTACGTCAGCAGTTCTCGGATCCATACAAGCTTGTTTCCCTGTTTTTCGTGGCTGCGGTCATGGCCAGCGTTTTGTACTATACGTCGGCAGCCGAAGCTTTTCGTCAACCGCCGACCGTGGAAAACCTGTTGCAGAACCTTGTGAAACTCGACAAACCCATCATGCTGGACGGTCCGACCTTCGGTAATCCGAAGGGAAAAGTGGTGCTGGCCGAGTTTTCCGATTTCCAATGCGGTCACTGCAAAACCCTGCACGCCTCGCTACGGGATCTCATCACGCGGGTTTCGGAATTAAAAATCGTGCACAAAGATTTTCCGCTCGACGAAGCCTGCAACCCCAGTATCAAGCAACCTTACCATCGCTATGCCTGCGAAGCGGCCAGAGTTGCTCGTTGTGCTGATAAGCAAATGAAATTTCTGGAATTTTCCGAAGTCGCATTCACCAACCAAGACGACATCGACTCTGTAAAATTGCAACAGTGGATCGAAGAATTGGGGTTGGATGCGGGAAAAATGGCTGAATGTCTGGCTGAAGAAAACACCAGACTTGCGGTGGAAAGCGACATCCACGAGGGGTTGCAAATCGGTCTTCCCGGAACGCCCGCCATCGTCCTGGACGGGAAATATTATTATGCAGGTAGGTTGGATGCGATCGTGCTGGAACAGTTGGTTCTTAAGCGTTTGGATGTCGTGAAAAACCGGGAGGCGAAAAAGGGCGAAAATAGCGTAAAATGATGGAATAGGTTGATCAATCTGAACTACCGGATGGGTTGTTGGGTAAAATACTCCAAGTTGCCCCATTTCGACAGTTGCGCTATACTTCTTTCGTGAAATTGTAACTTTCTTCCAAATCATAAAAAATTCTTTCAGGGGAACGTCATGCCCGAACTCAACGCCCTCGTCGTCTTTGCCGTCAGTTTCGTGGTTTTGTTGCTGCCCGTCCGATTTGCCGCCGGTCTGGTCGAAGCAAAGAGACGAAGTTTTGCGTGGTGTCTCGTGGCTTTGGTTGCCGCAAGTTTCCTGTATTACTTGGGTTTGCTTATCGCACCGATGTACGGCAGCGTTGTAGCCTTTGTGCTTTCGGGGGTGGGATTCATGCTCATCCTGCGCGTCGGATTCTTTACGGGGCTGGGTGTTTCCCTGCTGTATTTCATCTTTTCCCTGGTCATTGCCTGGGGACTGACCGAACTCGGGTACGGGAAGTTTGCGCAACGAACCTTCGGCGAAATCCTGAAGCTGCTGGATATGCTCAAGTAACCCTGCCTGATTCTTAACTTTTTCATCTCCCGGCGTATCCCAACGCCGGTTTTTTCATTTCGAATTCCACCCACCGAGCATTTCATTTTCCCAGGTGCCGGAACTCCTTTCGTTTTTCCTTCTTCTGTTCGAAAAATCTTGCGAATCCCTTGTTTGCTCGTGTTAAGATTTCGCTAGATTGCCGTTAGCAATCGATATAAAGGCAAAGAAGGTACTACGTAAGAAAAGAAGCATTTCAACAATGGCTGGTCGGCATATTTCCATCCCAATACTCTTTGTACTTGCATGGATTTCCCTGGGTATAGTTTCCTGTCTGGAAAATGAGGATCACGACAGGCAACTGGACGGCGACAACGATTCGGAAACCGTAGAATCACTCGAATCCGATGTAATTTCATGCAATTACCCGAATGACGAAACCTTACGATACAACCATATCCAAGGCAAAGGAACCCACAACAGCTATCACATTCAACGGGAAACGGGCAGTCACCCCGAGCACCTTTACACCCACCAACCTTTAGCGGTACAGTTGGACATGGGCATCCGGCAGTTCGAACTCGACATCCACAAAGTCGAGGGCGAACCGTTGCGGGTTTACCACATCCCTATGGTGGATGAAGAAAGCACCTGCCGCTATCTTGTGGACTGTCTGACGGAGATGAAAACCTGGTCCGAGGCTCATCCCTGCCATCTTCCTCCCCTCGTCCTGCTGGAAATGTCCAACATGGTGATGGTCAACCCACAGGAACTTACCTGGGAAGAAGTCGAGCAGGATATTTTGTCCGTTTTCGAACGCAATGACCTGCTTACACCCGATGATGTACGCAAGAATCATACGACGCTCAAAGAAGCCATCGAAACCGACGGCTGGCCCAACCTGGGAGAAATACGAGGAAAATTCCTACTGCACGCTCACACTCGGGGAGATTTTCGAACCCGATATCTGGAAGCGTTTCCCGAGTTGGCTGGAGCATTGATGTTCACGGATTCAGGTCCCGGCGACAGTTTCGCCGCCGTGATGCCTATGAACGATCCCACCTCCGAACAAGACGAGATTCGTGAAGCCGTCGAAGCCGGATTCGTTGTAAGAACAAGGGCGGATGTCTGTTGCGATCAGGCGCTGAACAACGATACCTCACGATTGGAAGATGCGATTCGTAGCGGGGCACAATTCATCAGTACGGATTTTCCCGCTCCGGTGGAGAATCAGGACTATTGGGTGGACATTCCCGATGCCGACCCCCTGCGTTGCAATCCTTTAACCGCGCCGGAAACCTGTACTTCCGGCGATCTTGAATGAAAGAAAACGAGAAAATCATGAACCCTACCAACCTTCTGAAAACATTGGCTTTTCTTGCGCTATTCAGTGCTTTGAGCCTCTTGGGTGCCTGTTCCGGCGACGACGACGACACGAACGACAACATCACTCCTGGCGATGGAGACGAGATCGCGCAAGAGGAGGAGTCCGAGGAAAACGAACTCGAGGAACTGAGCGATCCTGTAGTCCAATACTTCGATTTTCCCGAAGATCATCCTCTTCTCACCGGAAAATTCGTGAACATCGCCCACCGTGGCGGCGGAGATCTGGCCCCCGAAGAAACCATACCGGCCTTCGAGAAAGCCAAGGAGGTGGGCGCGGATCTGTTCGAGTTGGATCTTCACGCCACAAGCGACGGCGTGGTGGTTTTGCAACACGACTCCACCGTGGATCGCATGACGGATGGGTCCGGAACCATTCGGGAAATGACGTTCGAAAAGCTGCGAACGTTCGATGCGGGATACAAGTTCTCCCCTGATGGAGGCGAGACGCATCCTTACCGGGGGCAAGGCGTGGTGATTCCCACGTTCAAAGAGGTGCTGGAAGCTTTCCCCGAGATGTTTTACACCGTGGAAATCAAGCAGGCCAACCCTTCGATCGTGGATAGCGTCATCGAGATTCTCGACGAAACCGACATGGCGGAGCACGTCATCCTCGTGGCTTTTGCCGATATCACCGTCCAGGAAGTGCGAGAAAAGCGCCCGGACATCATTACCGGCGCGCCCACGGGTGAGATGGTGACGTTTTCCGTCCTCGACGACACCACGGAAGCCGATTACGTGCCTCCCTGTCCGTTTTTCCAGGTGCCGGACATCGAACCGAATGCCTTGGCCCGCGCACACCGTTTCGGTATCCGCGTTCAGGTCTGGACGATCAACGATCCCGATGAAATGCGCGCTCTGCTCGACATGGGCGTGGACGGCATCATCACCGACAACCCACTGGTGCTAAGCGAAATCATCGCCGAACGGGAAGAGTGATTTTCCTATTTCTTCTCCAGCGTTGTCTCGGTTTCCTTTGAATTTTCCACAGGTTTCTCTTTGGGTGGAGCCTTTGGAAACACGTCCAGTTTTTCGAGCACGGGCGAGATCTTGTCCAGAATGAACCCGGCGAACACGCGGTTGGCCCAGGGGGTGAAATGTCCGTCGGCGTTGTTGTAAATCAGCGTTGAACTACGCCCTTTTAGACTGGCTTCCATTTTGCGAACTTCGGGTTCGAACTCGAAAAACGGAATGTCGTTTTGTTTGGAAAATTTCTCCAAATGCTTAGGAATACTGTAGTTTTTCGCTTTAAAACTCGTTCCCGCCGTCCAGCCGTTGGCAAAATCCTCGAAATCGCTTAGATCCTGAAGCAATAGCGGCGGCGGATAATGGAACAGGATAAACTGTCCGCCATCGGCCTCGACCGCTTCGGCCAGCATTCGGATATTGTTCAGTCCTCTGTTCAAAATCTCGGGATGGGGATTTTCTTCGTTGATGAACCGCACCCGTCCAGCATAGGTTTCCGGCTTGGAGAGAGCAGACAGGCCGTTTTTCAGGTACTGAATGAAAAAGCGGACGAAACGCACGAGGCGAACGCTGTCCCA
Source organism: Myxococcota bacterium (assembly GCA_963676915.2). Lineage (GTDB taxonomy): Bacteria > Myxococcota_A > SURF-8 > SURF-8. The sequence continues at coordinate 103,125 of CAXXVK010000035.1, read as the reverse complement.
ATCGTCCTGAATCCATTCTCCTCCCGCTACCGAAAGCGTGAAGCCGTTTTCATCCGTTACACTGGTACGCGAATAGGCAAGATCGTCCTGAAAATCGAAGGTATCGAGCAGCAGGATCACCACGTCGGGGTGGAGCCTTTTCACATACTGTCCCCATAACGCCTGATGAATCGCCGGAGAATAGCTGATGAATCCGAAGTTGAGCACTTCCGCCTTCACCTCGCCGTATCGCTGCATCAGCTCCCGATTGAAATGAAAAGGAATGGTTTCTTTGGCCGGAGTGAATCCATAGGTAAACGAATCCCCCATGAATACAATGCGGCGAACTCCCGGCTTTTTTTCCACTTTATAGGGACGGTTGCGGAAATCGTGGTCTTTCAGCGCGTCGAGCGCCCACCCTTTGGGAATGTGATGCAACGTAGGGTGATTTCCCTGCACGATGTAGTTTTCCGGGGGTTGAACCCAGAACATACGCACCGCCACTTCGGCAAGAATCAGGTAGAACACCACCATGAGGATTTTGAATACGATTTTCATGGTTTTTCCGGTATGAGGTTTCGTTTCACGTTGGTTTCATCATTCTATGGAGATCTTCGCAAGCTCCAAGATTTTTTCTAACCTTATAAGCAATAAATACGTTTTCCTTTGCAATTACGGAAGGTTTTCGACATCTTCCACCGTACAGTCTTCCGGGGCGAGCAGCGGATTGCAACGACTCGGATTTCCTTCGGGAATATCGAACGAAAAATCGAAAAGATCCGTCAAAACAGGATAATCGGTACTGATCATCTGAGCCGCCGAGGCCAACGCTGCGTCGATGCGCGACCGGTCGCCTTTGGCGGGTTCGTCTCCGGCGACATCGGTTCGGGTCCGAATCAGGAACCCGGCTTCGGCGAATTGCGCGATTCGGTCAGCGTCGCTGATGGGATCGTCGAAATTGACGAACGCCCCGATGGTTGAATCAAGCTTTTTGTCCGACCGGGGAAACATCGTGCGTCCCTCGGCGTTCGGATGGTCCTCAAGGTAATCGTCGCGGTATTCGTCGGAATCGAAGTAGATGAACAGTGCTTTGTCGCGCCCCTCGGCCATCGTCGGCCAACCATCGTTTTCGATCGCTTCACGCAACGTGGCGTAATCACCCCGAACATCGTCGGGCCGAATCAGTCGTTCCGGCGGCCAGACCGACTCGATCAAGTCGTCCAGGTCGTCGGATCGCCCCACCAGTTGCAAAGGCGAAGAATCGTCTTTCGGCTCGATAAAGATGAACAGCACATGGTGACCGGGATGATCGTCGGACCAGTTTTTAAGCAACGTCAGGCACTCCAACAATGTTTCACAATTGGAACCGGCATCTCCCAATACCGTGTGGTACACCAGAAATCCCTTGTCGGGATCGTAATGAACGTCGATTTCGAACTGCCTGACCCCCTGTTGTTCGGCCTGCACGTCCAAAGGAGCTAGATTCCCTCCGAATACCGGCTGAGGCTCTCCCTCAAAGACGTGATAGCTGTTATGGGTTCCCTTGACCTGGATTTCGTTGATGCGCAAAGTGTCGTCCAAGGGATATTCCGGCCGGGGAATTTCTTCGGACAATTCCTGTTCCACATCCTCATCCTCATCCCCAATTCCCGTATCGTTTTCGGACGAGTCACCTTCCCCACAAGCGGCAAAGATTCCGCTTATGAGGCAAAAAACGGCACTCCAGATCACCCAACCGCAGATAATTTCCTTTTTCTGCATGAAACCTTCTCCGTAACAGAATGCAAACCACGCATCCCTAGCCCTTACACGAAATATCGGAAATGAAAACGGGATCGCCAACCGACGATCCCTTAAGTTTAGATTAAGTTTTTGTTAGACGCAAAAATCAGTCTTTTTTCGACCATTCCTGATAAATGGGGTCTTTTTCCTGCAATTCGCGCCGCAGAACTTTACCAACGAGGGTTTTCGGCAATTCATCGATGAATTCGAGATACGACGGAACCTTGTAGTGCGTCATCGACTCTTTGCACCATTTCGACAACTCCTCGATGGTCATTTTGCCTTTGTAATCGTCTTTCAGAACGACCCAGGCTTTGATTCGTTCACCAGTCTCTTTGTCCGGCAATCCGGCGACGGCCACTTCCCGGACGGATTCGTGCATTCCCACCAACTCCTCGACTTCTTTGGGGAATACGGAATATCCTTTGTATTTGATCAACTGTTTTTTCCGGTCCCGAATCGTAATACGACCTTGTGGGTCCATAAAACCGATATCACCGGTCAGCAGCCATCGTTTTCCGTCCATTTCCACAATGGTTTCGGCGGTTTCCTCGGGTTTGTTCAAATAGCCTACCATGACTTGCGGCCCGGCGGCGGCGATTTCGCCGATGTGTTTTTCTTCGTCCGGCTCTTCACCTTCGGGACAGGCTTCTTTCGTAACGGCCGGGTCGCTGATGTCCACGATGCGCCATTCGGTGCCGGTGAAAGGTAGACCGATGGTGCCGATTTTTCGGTTGCCCCAGAACGGACCGGCGGAAATAACGGGGGAGGATTCCGTCAGGCCATAGCCTTCGACCAGACGAGATCCCGTTTTTCGCTCGTATTCCTCCTGAACCGGGCGGTGCAGCGGTCCGGCGCCGGAAACGCAAAGAGCCAATTTCCGATTGATTCCCATGGTTTCGATACCCGGCAACTCCGCCATTTTCTGGAACAGAATTTCCGCGCCACAGTACATGGTTCCATCGTCTTTGGCGTATTCCAGGATTTTCTCGACCAGTTCTTCCGTTGCCGGAGGACGCGGAAACAGCAACATGTACGCACCGACGGCGATGGAACTGTTCATGACCGCCGTCATCGCGAAGCTGTGGAACAGCGGCAGCACACCCACGTTGCAGCAACCGGGTTTGACTTTGTAGATCCAGGCTTTGACCTGAATGGCATTGCAGACCAGATTTTCATGGCTCAACACGGCGGCTTTGGGCACACCGGTGGTTCCACCCGTCATAATGTAGGTGGCGGTATCGGTGACATCGATCTGCACTTTGGGAAGATTCGGGGTGGTTTTCATCAGATCGGCCAGCGGCACCGTCCCGGAGGGAAGTTCGGCCTGGGGGATTTTTCCCAGGGCGCTACCGAGCTTTTTCTTCCACCAGGGAAGCTTCATCATATCGGTGATGTTTGTCCCGATCAGGGTTTTGACGTCGGTTTGGTCGAGAATCGGGGCCAAGCCGCTTTCGTACAGAACATCCAGGACGACGATGGCTTTGGTTCCCACCGTTTTCAACTGGTGAAGCACTTCCTGGGGCTTGTAGGTCGGGTTGATTCCCGAGGCGATGCATCCCAGGCGCATACAAGCATAGTAACAGACGACATACTGGAAGCTGTTGGGAAGCAGCAAGCTGACGACATCGCCCTTTTCGAGGCCGAGTTTGTGAAAGCCTGTGGCGACACGATCGACGAGGTTGTCCAGTTCCCGGTAGGTCATCCAGGTATCCTGGAACCAGATCGCCATTTCGTTGGGGTATTTTTGTGCGGTTTCCCGTAACAATTCTCCCAAGGTAATCTGGGGAAAGTCAATATTTTTAGGGACTTCCTCAGGCCAACCGGCTTCTTTTGCGAACCAGGGACACGACTCGTCAACATAATACGGATTGGTACTCGACATACGAATTCTCCTTTTACACGGTATGGAACTCGCGGAACTTCAGTTTTTTTTGGTTCGATGCTTTTCAACTAGAATGTTTTATTTCACTCGTCTTCACCCTGTCAAGGAAAGGTGAAAAAGATGCGAAAAATCCGGCAGAATGGAGTCTTTCCGACAAGAAATACTCCATCGTGAGCAGGCTTAAGCTTGACAGAACCCATCCCTACCAATTAGATTATATAACTCTGGCTTATCCATGACTGTATCGTTTTGCATAAATTTTACGTAGGGTTACTACCGGTAGGTTACTTGTTTGCAGGAGGGATTCTCATGAACCTTTGGAGAACACTCAGTCCGTGTCTGTTGCTATTTGTATTTCTGACGCTGAACGCCTTCGGTTGCGGTGGCGACGATGGCAACGTGTCCGTTACGGGAGATCAGGAAACCGATACCGTTCCGGCGGCGGACGAAGACGTGGTGGATGACGTTGACGACACGGACGACGTGGATGTCACGGATGACGTGGATGTCACGGACGACGTGGACGACACGGACGACGTGGACGACACGGATGATGTGGATGTCACGGATGATGTGGATGTCACGGACGACGTGGACGACACGGATGATGTGGATGTCACGGACGACGTAGACGACACGGATGATGTGGATGTCACGGACGACGTAGACGACACGGATGATGTGGATGTCACGGACGATGTAGACGACACGGATGACGTGGATGTCACGGACGACGTAGACGACACGGATGACGTGGATGAAATCGAAGAAGCCGATGAGATCGAAGCGGAAGAGGAAGAAGTTCCTTCCTGCGTATCCACCAACCCCTGCATGACCGGCAGTTGGAACGGAACGTCCTGCGACTACACGCCGGTTACGGACGATACGCCCTGCGATACCGACGACATTTCCTGCACCAACGACGTTTGCCGATCCGGTGTTTGCGAACACCTGGCGGACAACACGCTGTGCGACGATACCGTCGATTGCACCGTGGATGTCTGCGATACCGCAACCGGTTGCACCAACGAACCCGATAACACCTTCTGCGATACGGGCGACCTGTGCGACGGTGTAGGAACCTGCGATACGACGCAAGGCTGCTTGTATGCGGATATCCCCGATTGCGACGATGAAATCGCCTGCACCATCGACGGATGCACCGGAGATTCTACAGGTTACGAATGCACCCACGAACCGGACGATACGGCCTGTGATGACGATATCGACTGCACGGCGGACGCATGTATCCTGGGTGAAGGCTGCAACAATGTACCGGATGACGCCATTTGCGACGACGGTTTCTCCTGCACCTTCGACCTGTGTGATGATTTCCTGGGAGAATGCAAAAACTATCCCGATCACACGACCTGCGCCGACAACAACGTATGTACCATCGAAGACCTCTGCGATCCTGACAACGCCGAAGATGGCAACGAGACCGGTTGTGTATATACCGATATTGCAACCGATGATTTGGACGATGATAACGTTTGTACCGAGGACACTTGCGATCCCACCCTTGGAGCCATTCACACTCCGCTGCCGGGAACGGATTGCTCGGACGGCGAAGACTGCACCGAAGGCGATACCTGCGGTTCGGACGGATTGTGCAAACCCGGCGATTGGACCTGTACCAGCTGTCCGGAAGGCGATCCCTGCTCGGACGGTGACCCTTGCACGATCAACGATACCTGCAACGATCAAAACGAATGTGTCGGTGGTGAAACCGATACCTGCGACGATGGAATCATCTGCACGAACGATTCCTGCGATCCCGACAACGGCTGCGTACATGAGCCGGACAACTCCTTCTGTAACAATGATGACGACGTTTGCAACGGTAGGGAAGAATGTCACCCCAACCATGCGGACGCCGGTTTGGACGGCTGCGTCGAATTCGCTCCCATCGATTGTGGCGACAACGATCCCTGCACGCTCGATATCTGCAACCCGGACACCGGAAATTGCAGCAATCCCAGCGGACCGATGGAAGGTGTGTCCTGCGACGATGACGACGAATGTACCGTCGATACGATCTGCACCGAAGGTCTTTGCTCCGGTGGCTCGATGGTCTGCACGATGGAAGATGTCGTCTTCGAACTGGCCGGCAAAGAATACCTGGCCAGTGGATACGACAACCGCCTCACCTGGTCCCAGTCGGCAGCCTTCTGCCGCGAATGGGGCGGCGACCTGATGACGGTCAACTCCGAAGCCGAAATGAACCTGTTCTACGGCGATCAGTATGTAGATGCCCAGAATACTTGGTGGAACGGCCTGAACGACCTCACCACCGAAGGCGACTACGAATGGCTCGATCCCGAAGGCGGCGAGTGGATCGATGCAAATCCCACCTGGGACGAGATGGAAGACATGCTCGACCTGCGTAACTCCGAGATGAACAATTGCCGGTACAGTCGGCATGGAACCCGATATGGCAGACGGAAGGCGAACTGTGGGAAATGGGTCTGCATTTCTGCGCCAGCGAAAAAACGCTTCCTGTGCGAGCGCATCAAGCCCGAAGAACTCAGGCAGTTCGGGCGAAGCCTGTATCCTCGACGAAGACTGTGAATCCGGCACCTGCCAGAGCGTGTTCGGAGAACGCATTTGCAACCGAGTTGTGTCAGGGCACCTGCGATGAAGGTATCTGTTACGCTTCCGGTGACGCTCTGCCGACCGTGGATACGGAAATCTGGCTGTACGACTCCGAAGGAACCCAGTTGGCCAACAACGACGACATCGGCTACCCCAACCGCTATTCCCAGATCGAGGGTACGCTGTCCACTCCGGGTACCTATTACATTAAGGTAGCCCATTACTCCGGAAACGGCCCCCACGGGCAACTACATTCTTGAAGTCCGTGAAAGCGACGACACGACGGAACTAGGTTCCGGTCGCCGAAATCGAACCCAACGATACGATGGAAGAAAGCCAACGAAGGAGCGATTCCTTCGGCCTTCATCGCAAAGGTAGATCCTCTCAACGATGATGATTACTACGTCTTCACCATCGAGGAAACCGAAAAACCTCGTTGCCACCACGATGGAAGCTCCGCAAAGCGTTTGTCTGCCCAACCGGATGCTGGCTATCGAACTGGGCGGAGACTGTGTGGATGACATCCAATGCGGCGACGACGACGCTTTCTGTAACGAAGACGGACGCTGTACGCTGGATTGCTCGAACGATGAGAACGTCTGCCCGGATGATTTCGTCTGCTACGATTACGAAGATCCACGCGGCTCCGAGTGCGTCGATCCGGCATTCGTCGGCAACACGGCGCTGGGCGATCCCTGCCGCAACAACGTCGATTGCACCAGCGGACTGTGCTTCGAAGATCCTTACAACGGAAACATGTACTGCTCCAAGTCGTGTACAGAAATAGACGAGGCGTGTGGAACCGACGGCGATATGGTCTGCCACGACTACGATCTGGACGACGGCCCGCTGTGCATCAAGGGCTTTGCCGAAACGCCTTCCTTCTGGAACTGCCGCTCTCTACGCGGACTGCAATCTCCAACGAATGCATGTTGGGCACTTGTGCGGAAACCTGCACCGAAGATACCGATTGCACCGGCAACCCGGTCTTCGTCCCGATTCCGGGCGACATCTGCTATCCCTGCGATTACAGTTCGGATTGCAACGACGGAAACCTGTGCATCTCCGATCCTACGGGATCTGGAGCCTTCTGTGGACGCGGGTGCATTCCGAACGATCCTACGAGCTGTCCCGAAGGTACCTTCTGCTCGTACATCTCCGGAACCAGCATTCCCGAAGGTCAGGAATACCAGTGTCCTGCCGGTCAGCCTTTCCTGCACCGTGCCGACCACCTGCCTCGACTCAGGGTACTGCGAACGTCCCGAACTGGTCGTAGGCGATCCGTGCAACGAAGACGGCGAATGCATCAGCGGCATCTGCCAGGACGGCTATTGCTCCGAAAGCTGCACCGAAGAAGAAGGGTGCGGCTTGCGACATGCTCGCCTGCACCGACGGAAGCTGTGGAATTTCCCTGCCGGAAGGCATGGTGGAAGAAACAATCGGACTGTATGGATGGGAGAATGCCCAGCCGGTCACGCTCGATGATGACGGAAACGCCAGTGTTTTCGGTTCCTTGATGCCAACGGATACCTTCGATGCGGATTACTACAAAGTCAACCTCACGGCGGATGATTTCTTGAACGTTTCGACGGAATCGTTCTGCGAAACGTTCCACCGATACCTACCTGGCTCTTCTCGACGCAACGACGGGCGAAGTGATCGGAACCTGGACCGACGACCGATTCCGGCGACGGCAACTTCTCCTCCATCAGCGGATTCAGTATCGATGGAGAAAGCGACGTGATCATCATGGTTACGCAGTCGCCGACTTGGCTCGACGCGCAATCCGGCAACTACATCCTGAACATTTCCGTTTGGACTCCGCTTCCCGGCGAGTTCTGTGGAAATGCCCTACCGATCGAGACCAGTGGGGACTACATCGGAACCACCGTTGACAAGGTCAACGATTATGCTCCTTCCGAAAGTGACTGCACCGGGTATTCTCAGGCTGCCGGTCCCGATACAGCCTATGCTATCAGCCTGGGTGAAAACGAGTACTTCTACGCCGAGGTCACTCCGGATGACAGCTCCGATGCTGCGATCTATGTCGTAACCGATTGCAATGACATCGATACGACCTGTGTAGCTGGAAGTGATTCGGGCAATCCCGAAAACGTCTTGGTCGGTGAGCCGGGAGATTACTTCCTGATCGTGGATGGCTACAGCTCTACCGTTGCTTATCCATACACTCTGACCGTCCAATTCGGTTCTCTGGAGCCGATGCCCAACAACGACTGCACCACCGCAACGGAGATCGTCATCGATGAGCTCGGCGAAAACCGTGCGTCTCGAAGGACAAACCATCAACACCACCGACTCTTACACGTCCGTTACTGGGGACTGCAATGTTTCGACTCCGGGTAACGATGTGGTGTATGCGATTCAACTGTTCGAAAACCAACGGATGATCGCCAAGCTCGACACCGAAGCCACAACCTTCAACTCGGCGTTGTGGTTAGCCACAAGCTGCGCGACGACCTGCCCGCCTCCTGCCTGGTTTCGCAAAATGCGTACGGCAACGGAGGTGAAGAACTGACCTATATCGCCGAGGAAGCCACGTACCTCTATATCGTTGTGGACTCGATGGATGCGGAAGACCTCGGCTCCTTCGCTCTCGATGTCGTTGTGGAAGAATTTCTCCATCAACGACAACGACACCTGCGAAGACGCTGCCGTCAGCGAAACGGCATCTCTGGGTCTCAGCGACTCCGGCACGTACAACTTCACCGGAACGACGTCCATTTTCGAAAACGATTACAATCCCACCTCCGGGGCGTGCAGCAGCACCGATTCGGCAGGCAAAGACGTTGCCTATCAGGTGGAACTGTCCGATGGCGCGTACGTACGAGCGACGATCCTCGAAGAAGGTACCAACTTCGATACTTCGATGTACCTGATTATGGGTGAAGGCAATTGCGAAACCGATCTGATCGGCGATGCCTGCCTGATGGGACGCGACGTTTCCGGAAACGGTGGAGAGGAAATCTTCTACCGCAACAACGCTTCGGATAGCGGTTCCCAGATGCTTTACTTTATCGTGGACGGTGTGGATGCCGAAGAGCAGGGCGAGTTCGCAATTCAGTTCGAAATCGGCTTCCTCGAAACACCGACCAACGACCTCTGCAACGGCGAACCGGAAACTCTGACTCCGGTCAACGGGTATCTTTACTACGAAGGTTCGTTCGATTTCGCCAGCGAGGATCATTCTCCAACCGGTGAAAGCGATGGCTGCCTCGACGGCGACCCGGCCGAAGGACCGGATCTGGCTTATACGCTGGAACTGGAACCCGGATATTCTGCCAACGTGCGCATCATGCGCGGCGAGGAAGCGACGTATTCCTTCAGCCCGGTCATTTACGGATATCTTGCCGACCAGGACTGCGAAAACGACGCGGATTCCTGCCTGGGCGCAAATTTCCTCCAACGTTCTCGTGTACGAAAACGACACGGCGAGTATCAAACTCTGACCCTGATCGCCGATACCGAAGACAGCTTGGATTGGGGACCGTTCGTGATCGAAGTGTTGATCGTCGCTATGGCAACGCCTGAAAACGACACCTGCGACATGCCGACCTTCATTTCCGAGGCAGGCGTCTACAACGGCACGACCCAATACGCAACGAACTACTTCACAACTCCTGAAACGGGCGAACATTGCACGGGTCAGGACATTGACGGACCGGATGTCTCCTACATGTTGTTGATGCCTTCGGGGTACTACATCGACGCCACGCTGGAAGGCATCACCGCCACCGGCAACTGGAACACTTCGATGTACTGCTGACCGACTGCACCGACACCACGTCCTGTCTGATGGGAGCGGATGTCAATACATCCACACCCGAACGGCTGACGTACTACAACACCGGTGCCGAGCAGTACCTGTGGCTCGTCGTGGACGGTCGTACGGACACAAGTGGCGGTATTTACACCCTGGATGTTGACTTCCAGGAATACTACGGACCGCAAAATACTTCGTGTAGCGATCCGATCGAATTGATTCCAGGCGGGGATCCGATCCCCGGCGACTTGTCCGGCGCCCTGAACCTGTACGACGTGAATTCGGGAACCTGCTCTCTACGGCGGCAAAGGTCCGGACCTTGTGTACTCGTTGACCCTGGATTCCTACCAGGAAGGAACGTTCACGCTGTCGAACCTGCTTCCCGAAAACTTCGAAGCGTCGATGTACATTACCGAAGAATGTACCGATCTGCTGGGTTGCCTGGGATACAGAACCATCTACGCATCCAGCGATACAGGTGAAGTTTCGGTGGTCAACCAAAGCAATCAGCCGAAAACCTTCTACCTCATCGTCAGTGGATACAACGAAGACGACGCAGGTACCTTCGATGTTGCCGGCAACAATTGTCCAGCTCGATCCGCCACCTGCCGAACAATACCTGTGAAGGTGCCATCGACCTGACGGACGGTATTACCCCGGGTGAAGAAAACCGGCTTGGATGAACAATCCAACGTCGAAGCGTTCAACACATATTCCGGTGGCGGTTCGTGCAGCGCTGGAGGAACTGCCGGCAAGGATCTGGTTTACATGATGAACCTCGAACCGTTCCATCGTGTGGTTCTCCACCTGGAAAACATCACGAGCGGTTACGACATGTTCAACTACTATTCAACCGATTGTCCGAACATTGCCGACTCCTGCTTGGCTTATTCCTACACTGAAACTCAGGAATGGACCTTCCAAGCCTATACCAACCCCGTAACGTATTATTTCGTCGTTGACGGAAGCTATTCAACGGATGAAGGAACCTTCGATCTGGTGTGGACGTACGAAGAACACATTCCGCCTTTCATCAACGAATCCTGTGATTCTCCGATGGTACTGCCCGATCCTGACACTGGAGAAAACCGGGTGGAAGGAAACCTAGCGGAAGCACAACACGATCACAACGCCCAAGGTTGGGGTTGCACTTCGTACGGTGGAGGTAACGGAAACGATCTCGTTTTCATGACGACTCTGGAACCCAACGAAGGCGCTGCCATCGAAGCGGGAACCTCGGGAGACGGCGTATTCTACGTGGTCGTTGGTGACGACTGCGCACCGGACGGCGAAAACGAGTGTATCCATTATCAGGATTATCCCGATGACAACGAGGTGCTGTACATCAACGACACCGGGATGCAAACCAACGTCTTCATGTTCGTGGACAGTTACTATTCCGGCACCAGCCATGCGGGAGACTTCTACATCGAAGTGAATGTAGGCAACTACACACCGTTGACCAACGCCACTTGCGACGAACCGGCAGTGCTTCCTACCGATGGTACGCTCGTGGATGGTATCTTGACCGAAGCCACCAACGATTACACGGCGGAAGATTTCGGGTGCTTGACCACAGCCGGTTCGGGTAACGATGTGGTTTACCAACTCACTGTAGGGAACAATGAAGGTGTATCCATTCATATGGACAGCATCGGCGGAGATGAGACCGCGCTCTACATCGTCACGGGCGATCAATGCGCCCCCGACGCGACCACCCAATGTCTCTACGCTGCCGGTGGACAAAGCGAATATGATTTCGCCTACCCCAACACCTCCGGAGAACCCGTAGACCTGTACGTGATCGTGGACAGCGAAACCGATTTCGCGGGGTCCATCAGCCTTTCTGCGAATCTTACGTCCATTGATACGGTAGAAGGCGATACCTGCGACACATACATCGATCTCGACAACCTCACTCCACCGGTTGCCAGCGATTATTCGTGGGCTGCCGCCGACTTTACCTGCGGTGAGTTCTTCCCCGGCAACGATGTCGTCTTCAAAAAGTACATCGACGCCCATTCGCAACTGAATCTCGAATTCACGGCAAACGCTCCCCTCGCCGTTCACTGGAGCACGGAATGCGGCGCTTCGGAAAGCTGCCTGGGATCTAGTACGATCACTTCGGCGGGAACAGCCTCCATCATCATTCCTTTCGATGAGGATGCCGGGGCGGACATGTATCTCCACTTCGATAACGTTTCTGCCGGTTTCGGAAGTTCGTTCGAAATCACCGACTGGTCGGTTACCCCGTACACCGAACCTCTGTGCGATCCTTCCCTTGTGGAAGGCTACATGACCTTCGATGGTGCGACCGCTACGGCAAGCGGAGATTCCAGTTCGAGTTCCAATCACCTGGATCGAGATTCCATGGATGGCTGCGATCATCCTTACAGCAACATGGGTAACGATCACGTCTGGGGAGTCGTACTTCAAGCCGGAACCACCTATGATATCACGCTACATCCGACCACAAGCTGGGACTCGGCCCTGTGGATCAACCGTGGCTGTGAACTCTGCCTGGATACCGTAGACGATACGTACGGCGGTGATGACGAAGCCCTGGTCTTCACTCCCACCGAGACGGGTACGTATTTCATCGTCGTGGACTACTACAGCACCAGCGGTGGCGGCGGTGGCGGCTACGAACTGACGGTGGAAGCCCGCTGATCCGACTCGAAACCTTCAACCAAAACGCCCGACCATATTGGCCGGGCGTTTTCTTTTGCAAGTTTTGATGAACTTGTTTGTATTGTTCGTATTTGTTTTTGCGGATTATTGATCGGAAGCGTCGAAAATCTTCTCGCCGTCGACAAAGGCTTCTTCCGCGTCGTTTTCCATGTCGCGACGACGCATCGCTTCGGGAAGTTTTGCTTGTTCCTTGTACCACTCGCTGGCGATGATCATCGCCATCACTTCGTTGGTTCCGGTCCAGATGCTCGACAAGCGAAGATCGCGAGCCATGCGCTCGACGGGATAAACATTGGTGTAGCCGATTCCACCCATAACCTGCATCGCGTGATGCACGACCTTCTGACAAGATTCGGTAACGAATTTTTTCGTTTCCGACACCATGCGACGCACGCGATTGGTAGGAACGTTTTCATCCACGGCGCGGCAGGTAGTATAAACCAACGACCGTGCGGCATCCAGCAACATAGCGGCTTCGGCCACCTGGAAGCTAACGCCCTGGAACTGCGCAATTACCTGGCCGAACGCCTTGCGTCGCGTGGAATACCGTGTGGCGATATCCAGAGCCGGACGCGCCGCGCCCACCGTCATCGCAGCCGTTCCCAGTCGTTCCGGGATCATCATCGTGTTGAATACGGCGTATGCACCATCGAGTTTTCCGACGATGTTTTCTTCAGGAACTTTTACGTCTTTGAACACCAGTCGTCCGGCACCACCACCACGGCATCCCATCAATCCGTAAAGATATTCCACGTTTACACCGGCAGAACGATCGACGATAAAGCAGGTGAGAGATTCGTGGGGTTTGGCGTTCGGATTGGTTTTGGCGTAGACGAGAAAATAATCCGCGCCTTCCGCACCAACGATAAACCGCTTCTGACCATTGAGCAGGTAATAGCCGTCTTTTTTCTCGGCTGTGGTCGTTGTACCGAAAAAGTCCGAGCCTCCACGGGGTTCGGTCAGGCATTCGGCGGCGAAGATATCGCCCTTTAGCAGAGGTTTGACGTACTTTTCCTTTTGCGCATCGGTACCGTGCTGGATGATCGCATCGCAAACCAACTCCGCCCCGACACCGAAAACACAGGCGAAAATGTATCCCAAAGTTCCGATTTCTTCGACCGTCGTCGCTGTGGCCACCCAATCCAGGCCACGTCCGCCCCACTGTTTGGGATATCGGGCACCCATCAGGTTGAGACGTCCCGCTTCCTGAAGAAATTCTTTTGGGAAGAGGATTTTATCCTGATCCATGTCCAGAATCATCTGCCGAGGAATACTTTTAACGAAGGCGCGTGTTTCGTCTCTAAGTTTTCGTGTTTCCTGATCCAACAAGTGATCGAACATCGTAAAAACTCCTATCAAAAGTAGAAAAAAATCGTTCCAAACTTTATCCGCTAACGAACAATCATGCAATCATGATTTTTCTCGTGCTTTGCCGAGAGTGTAAAAGGCTGTCTTTCTGGAAAAAATTGATTCACAGGGTAGGTCGGGTGATTTTCACCCGACAAAGGGAATCGTCTTAGAAAAGTGCCTGGTGAAAACCGCTCGATCAACGAGTTTTACCGACAAAAAATCATGCTGCCTTTTCGGTACGGGTTGGAGATTCTTCCTTTCCTGCTTCCGACAAGCCATAGAAACAAAGCGAAAATCAACCCCAAAGAACCTGATAATAGAAATTTTTCGAACCTTGACACTGTGGGGTGGCAATGGTACAAACAGTATTGTGAATGATGGTTCATTCATTTTTCCGTACATCGTGTTTCAGACGGAGTTTCAACATGCCAAGGGCTGCGGCAAACCAAGGGGAAAAAGGCGAAAAATACTACAGAATTCTCGCCGCCGCCCAGAAGATCTTTGCGAAAAACGGCTTCCACAACTCCAAGGTGGCTCAGATCGCCAAAGAAGCCAATGTCGCCGACGGCACGATCTATCTGTATTTCCACAACAAAGACGATATTTTAATTTCGCTTTTCGAAGATCGCATGCGGATGTTGATCGGCATTCTTCGAAAAGAGTTGGAAACCATCGACAATCTCGCCGATAAAATCCGGGCCGTCATCCAACTTCACTTTCGTCTGCTTCGCGAAGACCCCGACCTGATCGAAATCATCACCATCGAGTTGCGTCAATCGACGATGTTTATGAAAGAATACCAGAACAAGCAATTTCACAGTTATTTGCAGGTTTTGGGAGATTTGTTGAAAGAAGGAAAAGACCTGGGATTGATTCGTCAAGACGTTTCTCCCGGACTGATGAAACGCGCCCTTTTCGGCATGATGGACGAAATCTCGGTGCTTTTTGTTTTAAGTAATAAACATAATAAATATTCCATTGAAGGTGTTGTTGACGAGTTGTCCGAGTTCTTTTTGCGCGGGATTTGGAACGATCTATCGCAGCTTCCAAAACCGTAAAGGATATGAACATCTCAACGTGGCGCCCATGACAATTATAGGATTTCAAAATTTCTTCTGGACAAGTCGCCATTGCAATGTTAGGTATCCCTTTAACCTTGCCTAATGGCATTTTTATATGGTGAAATTGCGAACGCAATGTAACTGTTTTCGCCCGGTTTCCCTTCAATCGAAACGAGCACTAAGGAGGAGAAATGAAAATTCTGGTTAGCTGTAAGCAAGTGCCGGATCCGGACATCAAAGCCAAAATCGGTGATGACGGAAAAACCATCAGCAACGACGGCATGAAGTGGGTTCCGAACTACTTCGACGAGATCGCCTGCGAAGAAGCTCTTCGCATCACCAAAAAGACGGGTGGCGATGTCATCGTGATGTGTGTGGGAGAGAAAGCTTCCCAGACGCAGATCCGCAAAATGTTGGCCATGGGTGCCATCAGCGGTATCCAATGCCTGACTGCGAACACCGAAGAAGACGACGGCGCCTACATTCTGGCGAAAATCGTCGAGCGCGAACAGCCTGACCTCGTGATCATGGGCAAACAGTCCACCGATAACGACGCCGGACAAGCCGGACAGATCCTTGCCGAGATGATGGGCTGGCCCCAGGCCTGCTACGCCAGCAAAGTGGATGTCGATGGCGACAAAGTCACCGTGACCCGCGAAGTGGATGGCGGACTGGAAACGGTCGACATGACGCTTCCCGCTGTAATCACCTGTGACCTGCGCCTCAACGAGCCGCGCTACACCAGCCTTCCCAACATCATGAAGGCCAAAAAGAAAAAAATCGAGACGCTTTCTCCCGCCGATCTCGGTGTGGATGAAACGCCCAAGACCCGCATCGTCGCCATGACCGCTCCTCCCGAGCGTGCTGCCGGCGTCATCGTCAAAGACGTGGACGAATTGGTTGCCAAACTTCGCGACGAAGCCAAGGTTCTGTAACTCGATTACGAAACGCCATCCCAAGGAGGATTCAAATGTCCGTTTTGATTCTTGCTGAACATAAAAAGGGTGCGCTGGGTAAAGGCGCTCTCGTGACCGTCAACGGCGGTAAAGCCATTGCCGAAAAACTCGGAGTGGACTACGACATCGTGATCGTCGGAAACGGCCTTGACGACACCGCCGCCAAAGCCGCCAAACTGGGCGCTCGCAAAGTCTACGTTGCCGACGATGCGAAATTCGACAACTACTTCGACGAGTCCTGGGCCGAAGCCGTGGCCGAAGTGAAAGAAAAAGCCGGAGCCACCGTGCTGGTCGCCGCTGCTTCCACGCAAGGCAAAGCCGTCATGTCCCGTCTGGCTGGTAAATACCAGGCCGGTATGGCTTGCGATATCCTCGGCGTCACCGATGCCGGAAACTTCCTGCGCCCGATCTACGCCGGAAACATCACCGCCGAAGTGGCCATCGACACCGACGTGAAAATCGTCACCGTCCGTGGTACGGCTTTCGATCCCATCTCGGAATCCGGTGACAGCGACGTCGAAAAAATCGACACCGCTTTCGATCTCGGTTCCCTGCGCAAAACCTTCGTCGAATTCGACGAAGTCGTTTCCGATCGCCCGCCGCTGACCGAAGCCGAAGTCATCGTCAGCTTCGGACGTGGAATCAAAGATCCCGAGAATCTGCCCATCATCGAGAAGCTGGCCGATACCTTCGGCGCAGCCATCGGCGCTACCCGCGCTGTTGTCGATGCCGGATGGATTCACAACGACTATCAGGTCGGCCAAACCGGTAAAACCGTGGCTCCCGGCCTGTATTTCGCCGTTGGACTCTCCGGAGCCATCCAGCACCTCGCCGGTATGAAGGACTCGAAAGTCATCGTAGCCGTGAACAAAGACGAAGAAGCCCAGATCTTCTCCGTGGCCGATTACGGTATCGTGGCTGACCTGTTCAACGTCCTGCCCGAACTGACGGAAAAAATCCAGGCCGCCAAAGGCTAAGATTTTCCTGCTAGAACGTCAAAGGCCGCCTTCAGTGAAGGCGGCCTTTTTTATTTGTTTGTAACAAATTGATTTTATTTATATTTTCTTAACCCGCATTATTCATGAGGATCGTCACGAGACGCCGAAAACCGAAGATATTTCAAGAGGTTGGAGCGATTTTTTAACGGAAGCATACTTGATAGTATGTTGAGTATAAAAAATCGGGAAACGAGTGAAAGATCAGGAGTTTTTAAGTCGTAGTAGATTCTTCATGAATAATGCGGGTTAAAAACGTAGGTCGGGCTAATTTTTAGCCCGACACTTTGTCATTGTCGGGCAAGAAATTTGCCCGACCTACGCGAGATGTTTTCGATGGCTTCTACGCTTTCTCGAAGAAACAAGCATCACCGTAAGAGAAAAACCGGTACCGCTCTCTCACGGCTTCCTCGTACGCCTTCACGACCCGTTCCCTGCCTGAAAACGCGCAAACCAGCATCAAAAGGGACGATTCAGGCAAATGAAAGTTCGTTACGAGGGCATCGACGAACCGAAAGCGGAATCCTGGACGGATAAACAGCTCGGTCCATCCTGTGTAGCCATTCTCGTACGAATGATCCGGTAGAGATTCCAGCGAACGCATGGTTGTCGTACCAACGGCGACCACCCGTCCGCCACTCTCCCGAGTGTTTTGAATCGCTTCTATCGTAGCTCTTGGTACTTCGAACCATTCTTTGTGCAGTTTTCCCAAGCGCAGGTTTTCATCTTCCAAGGGTAAAAATGTTCCCGGACCTACATGCAGAGTCACCTTGGCCTGACGGACACCTTTGTGCTCCAAAGCTTTCAACATACTGTCTGTGAAATGCAGACCCGCCGTCGGAGCTGCCACCGCTCCGATATGTTTTGCATACACCGTCTGGTAGCGTTGACGATCTTCCGCCCGTCGGGAATCGTCTTCCCGGCGAATGTAGGGAGGCAATGGGATTTTTCCGTACTCTTCTGCATAGTCCAGCAAGGAAATCGATTCCTTCCACTCGACAACACGGGTCTTGGGAGACAAACGCTGGCCCAGGATCATTTTTCGATCCCCTGGTAAAAGCACTTCGCCGCCTTCGGGAATTTTACTCACACCTTTGACGATAGCTTCCCAGCAACCGGGTTGCTCCAATGGATGGACGAGCAGAATTTCGGCTTTTCCTCCCGTCGTTTTTTTTCCGACCAGGCGTGCAGGAAACACGCGGGTATCGTTCATCACAAGAAGATCCCCCGACCGGAGAAAATCAAGCAGCTTGGGAAATTTCCTATGGATGGGAGCGGATGCACTTTTCTCCAAAACCATCAACCGGCTTTCGTCCCTACGTTCCACCGGTTGTTGGGCGATCAGTTCTGTGGGTAATTCGTAGTGAAAAAGATCGAGTTGCATGAAATTGGAACGTTTCGGTAGGAAATGGATAAAAAACCGCCTTCCGCATGAAGCGGAAGGCGGTCCGGAAGGACTTTAGGCAACACGCGGCTTACGGTTCTTCACAAGCCGGGTTGGGTTCACCACCCACGCAATAGCCTTCACCGTCACATTGATCGTTGATCGTGCAATAGTACTCGTCTTCACAGGGAGTTCCTGCATCGACAGGCTCACCTTCGCAAATGACCGTTCCTTCGACGCACAATCCTTCTTCCCACTCTTCCGCAGGAATATCGCAAATTGCACAGGCATCGTCACTTGTACAGGTGTTTTCGTCGTCACAGGAATTACCCAAGGCGTATTGCTGTGTACAGAAGCTTCCGACACAGGAGACCGTTTCGGTGTAACAGTTGTGTTGGATGGCGTATTGTGCGCAATCCGCATCGCCGTTACAGGAACACTGATTCAACTCGTATACGCAAACACCGTCCCAGCATCGTTCGTTGATCGTGCAAGCATTCGAGTCTGCACAACTTGCTCCGTTCTCCAGGAACTCGGGGTTGCACAAACCGGTATCGGGATCGCAAACGAGCGGGCGACAAGGATCGTCCGGGGTGGGACAGGTTACAGCGGTCGTCGGGTCCGAAACGCAACGTTTCGTTTCCGGATCGCACAATCGCTCGAAACCATTGCAGTAATTGCCATCGTCCGCAGTGGCGCAATCGTCGTTGCCGGTACAGTCGCAGCGATTCGTCCAGGTACCGATACATTGTCCACTCTGACACTGGTCGTACAACGTACAGGTGTTTCCATCGTCGCAGCGCGTTCCGTCATCCAACGCGAACGTATCGCAGGTTCCGGTACTCGAATTGCATTCCGCATAGAGGCAAGGGCTTTCCGGCTGGTTGCAAACCACCGGATCGTCCACTTTCACGCAGTATTCATCCACGCATTGATACGCACCATTGCAGGGATTCTGGTCCTCGTAGAAGTGGCAGTACGTCCATGTGCTGGGATCTGCCGCCTCGAATTCCCCATCGTAATCCGGTGGAGGATCGGTGTACCCATCTTCGGGCAGGCACGGACAACCGGTCATTTCCCTCGTACACTGGCCGTTCTCGCAAACACCGACTTCGCTTTCGCGATCCGCGCAAATATCCTGAAGGCTGCAAGATGTACCTTCCGGTTGCTCGTCGTATTTTTCGCACTCGCCCGTTGCTCGATTGCAGGTGTACGAGTAACACGAGTCATTCAAGTCGAAATCGCAAGCTGTTCCCGGATTGAATAGCGTTGCCGGATCGTGCTGGCACGCACCATCGACACAGTGGAGTGTGCCGTTGCACAAATTGGTATCGGTCACAGCGTTGCAGTCTTCATCGACATTGCAAGCGCAATCCGGTGTAGCCGTTCCGATGCAGACGCCTTGGAAGCAGGTGTCTCCCACAGTGCACGAAATCGAATCTTCACAGCTTGTTCCATCTTCCACAGCGAACATTTCGCATTTTCCGGTCGCCGGATTGCATTCGTACGTCGAGCAGTCACCCAGGATCGTTTCATCCAGTCTGCCGCACGTGACTTGGATTCCGCTCTCGACGCAATATTTCTGTTCGCCGTAATTACCGACGCACATCGGTGTTCCGTTACAGAGGTTGCCGTCTTCCAGATGGGCACAATCGCTGTTGAAGTAACATGGCGTCAACAATGGTGTGATCGATCCATGACATTCTCCCTGACTGTCGCAGGCATCGCCCTCGGTACCATCCAAACCATCGTCGCAAGCCTCTCCTACTGGCAGCAAGGTCAACTTGCATCCGCCGGTCGTCGAGTCGCATTCGTAGGAAGCACAGGCCGACGGCGGATCGGGACAGGTCAAGACCGAATCAACTTCTTGGCAGGCACCTATCGTTTCGGTTTCGCCGGAAGGAATCTGCACACATTCGAAGCGTTTACAACGGTCAACTTCCGCCAAAAACGCACAATCCATATTGTTTTCGCATTCACAATTGTAACTATCTTGCGGGACGCACCGACCTTCCAGGCATACATCGCCCGAAGTACAGGTCTGTCCGTCGTCACAGTAGGATCCATCATAATAAACCCATTCGCAGGAACCGGTTTGCTCGTTGCATTCGTAATCTGCGCAGGGGTTGTCAACTTCCGCCGGATCGTCGCAAACCACGATGTTTTCTTCCGAATGGACACAGATATTGTCGATACATTCGGGGGATCCATTACACAGGTTGCCGTCGTCTCCGCAATCGGAATCGACCAGGCACATGCAGACTTCGTTGTCTTCCATCCACAACCAATCACACATGCCGAAACCACATGTGTAGGAGAGACAATTGGCCATACATACGTTTTCGGTCAGTTCGCTCTCGGCAACGGTCACTTCCACACATTGCGCACTGGCGGAACAATCCTCGGCATTCGTGCAGCGATCCTCGCAAATGAAGGGATCCTGCTCGACATCGCCATTGCAGGCATGTCCTGCGAAATATCCGCAATCCTGCTCGACCGTTGCGTCACAGGCGCTGTCATCGTCGGACAACCGTGTGAAACACTGATTTCTATCGTTGCAGGCTTTTTCGCCCAGATGTCCCTGACAGAAGCTTGGACTATCGCAGACCGCGCCCGTGTCATAGCTTTCGGGACAATCCGAAGCCGCCGAGCAACAATCACCGCCTGAACAGCAGAAACCGTTTTGACAGTGACCGCTGTCACATTGGGTATTTTCGGTACATGCCACGCCATCGTTGTCGAAGGTGTCGCAATAACATGCCGAATCGTCCTCGATCCATTCGGTGAAGCACTGGTTGAAAGAATTACAGGTTTTCACGCCACGACGTCCACTGCAGGATTCTTCGTCGTTACAAACGGGGTCGCTGTTGTAGCTGTCGGGACAATCGTCGGCGACCAAGCAGCAATCTCCCTGGGCACAGCAGAAACCGTTCTGGCAGTGACCTGAAGAACACATGTACAAAATCGAACATTCCTGACCATTGTTGGAACAATACTCACCGGAATTGTCTTCTTCGTACGTGCAACCCTCTTCGTGGATACATAGATCGGCAGTACAGGGGTTGTGATCGTTGCAATCCAATAGGTCACCTACGCAGATCCCTTCTTCGTCACAGACATCGTTCGAGGTACAGGTGTTGTCGTCGTCGCATTCCGCGCCGACATCCGGTGCAGGCATACAGACTCCGACATCCGGTTCACACGCCAGCTTCATGCACTGATCGGGATTATCCTCACAAACGATTTCATCACCGACGCATTCACCGGAAACACAGACCTCATCCTGGATACAAAGGTTGGGATGACGGCATGGGCTGTTGTCCGCTTCGTCGATCGTCAACGTGCATTCACCCGAAGCCGGGTCGCAAATCGTGTACTTACAGAGGATGTCGTTGTCCGGGCATTCCATTTCGGATCCCATGCAGATCGAACCGGTGCATCGGTCATCCAGCGTGCAAGGATTGAAGTCGTCGCAAGGAATACCGCTCAGTTCCGTGTAGAAGCAACTACCGTTGATGCACGTATCCTGCGTGCAGGGGTTGTCCGGAGATTCGTGGCAATCCATTTCCTCTCCCAGACAAACGACTTGGTTGTCTTCCATGGCACAGCGGTCGTTGACCGTGCAGTAATCGCCGTCGTCGCAGGGGATTCCGGTGTCCACGGTGCGTTCACACAAGCCCGTCAGAGGATCGCAGGAGTCCGTCGTACAGAAGTTGTTGTCGTCGCAATCCTTGGTTTCACCGACACAAACCGATCCCTGACAGTAATCCTGCGGTCCGGTGCAAAGGTTTCCATCGTCGCATGGCACGACTTGTCCCGCCGCGACGCCTTCGTAAATGCATCCCAACTCGGTACTGCAAATATCCGTGGTGCAGACCTCGTTGTCCTCGCAGAGAAGATCGTTGGGAACGAAGTAGCAACCCGTGCTGTTGTCACAAAGGTCCGTAGTACAGGCGATTCCGTCGTTGCAGTACAGCGGATCGCCATCGATGCAACCCTGAGTTCCCGAGCAGGTTTCCACGCCGTCGCAAACTTGTTGGTTATCGCAATACTCATGATCGAGCGTTCTCGTGCAAATATGCGTCAAATTGTCGCAACGATCCACCGTGCAGCTGAATCCGTCTTCGCATTCCGTATCGTTTTGACAGAAGTTTTCACACAAGCCGTTGAAACAAACCCGACCACCGCCGCAATCGGTGAAATCGGCAATCGGATCGTTGACACAACCCACTGTGGTATCGCAGCTATCCACCGTACAGGGATTCAAATCATCGCAATCCCTTGCCATACCGGAACGACATGTTCCGTCGAAGCATATATCCTCCAACGTGCACATATTTCCGTCGTCGCAGGTGGTGTTGTCGGGAAGTTTTTCGTGATAAACACCCGTTTCAGGATCGCAATAGTCCACCGTACATTGCTGGTTGTCGTCGGGATCGATTACCCCGCTGCCTACGCATTGTGCGCTTTCGCAGGTCGCTCCGACACACTCGCAGGAATCACCCGTCGTGCACTTGTTTCCGTCGTCGCACAGTCCCAACACGGCTTCGTAGGCACAACCACGTCCCGGAATGCAGATGCCTTCCAAGCATGCATCGTCGGTGTCGCAGTTGTTGAAGTCCGTAGGCAGACATACACCGTTGGTACAGGTATCACCCAGGCTGCAAATATCGTCGTCGTCGCAGGGGTCCGTATTGTTGGTGAATACGCATCCGACACCCGCTTCGCAAACCTCGTCGGTACAGGGATTGTCATCGTCGCAGGTGTTGGCCGTTCCGCCCACACACTGTCTGTTGAAACATTCGGTGTCGATCGTGCAGGGATCGCCGTCGTCACAGGCATATCCATCCAACGAATAATACGTGCAACCCAACGCCGAATCGCAAACATCCTGGGTACATGGGTTATCGTCGGCACAATCGAGCAGTTCGCCGGAACAAACCCCGTTGTAACAGGTACTATTGACTACGCAGGCGTTGGTACTTTCGCATTCGATACCGTTTTCTGCAGGTTCATGGACACAGCCACCCGCGATGCCATTGGCGATATCGGCGTTTTGACAAAGATCCACCGTGCAGGGATCGTCGTCGTCACATAGCGAATTGTTCGGCACGTACTGGCAAGGCTCGTCTTCGTTTCCTGTGCAGGAATCGGTCGTGCAGTCCACGCCATCGTCGCAATCGATCGCCTGTAGCGGCCAGCACCCCGTGAACACGTTGCAATACTCTCCACCACCACAATCGCCACCGCTTTGGCATTGGGAATCGTCCGTATCGAACTCGCAATATTTACTGCCTGAACCACCGCACCATTCTTCTCCCGCTTCGCAATCCACGCAGCGCTCGTTGACGGTACAATCGATCAGGTCCGTACAATCCGCATCGACATCGCACAGCACGACGCACTGCCCTGCCTGACAGGTTCCTTTATCAAGATACCCGATATCGCAAGCCGTACCATTGGTACGTGGATCGGGAATATTGTGGCAGCCGGTGCCGTCGCAGGTATCGGTCGTGCACGGATCTTGGTCGTCGCAATCCAAGGAAGTCGATCCTGCCTGACAGGCACCTTCCCAACAACGATCTCCCAGAGTACAAGGATTGCCGTCATCACACCATGCTTCGTCGGGCAACCACTCGCTGTAATCGCATTCACCCGTTTCTTCATTGCACTGACCCACACGGCACTCTTGGTAGGGGCATTCCATTTCTGGACCGCCGACACAAACACCGGACGAACAGAAATCGCCCACCGTACAATCCAGGCCATCGTCACAGGACGTCCCATTCGGTTCGAAGTCGGAAACGCATCCGATTTCTGGATCGCAGGAATCCACCGTGCAGGGATTTCCGTCGTCGCAATCGAAGGCTTCGGCGACGCATTCTCCGTCAACACAAGTTCCTTCATACTCGTAGCAAAGGTTGTTTTCGTTCAGGCAATCCCCTTGCACGGGAACGTGCTGGCACTCTCCTTCGGAACAGTAATCCGCTGTGCATTCCTTGTCGTCATCGCAGTCAACGGACACGACACCTTCACAACGATCCAGTACGCAACGGTCTGTTGTCGTGCATTCGTCGCCATCGTCGCAGGGTTGATCCACTTTAACTTCGACAATACAACCTTGACCGGACTTGCAGATATTGGCCGTACAAGAGTTGCCGTCGTCACAAAGAATGTGATTCGGAGCGAACGTGCAGTCGCCGGTTTCAGGATCACAGGAATCGGTCGTGCATTCGGTTTCGTCGTCGCATACGATTGCGATACCGCTTTGACATCCGGCCGTGGAGCAGCTTTCGGCGCCGTTGCAGGAATTGCCATCGTCACAGGCGGAATCATCGAATTCATGGTGGCACTTGTTGGCTTCATCGCAAGAATCCACCGTGCAATCGATTCCGTCATCGCAATCGGCGGCGCTCTGGCATCCGACCTGACAGAAGCCGGACTGACAAACACCTTGAACCCCGTTCAAGTCGGTGCAATTGCCACCATTGATCGGAGGATAGACGCACAGACCGCCTTCACAACTGTCCGGTCCCGTACAATTGTTGTTGTCGTCGCACTCGATATCGGTACGAGATACGCAGTTGGCGAAATCGTCGCAATAGCCGTCCAACGTGCAAGGATTGCCGTCTTCGCAGGGCGCGCCTTGCAAGATCTCCCACACGCAACCCAACTGAGGATCGCAACTGTCCTGGGTACAGGGGTTGGAGTCATCGCAGTTCTGGGTGTTCGCACCCACGCATTCGGCGTTCTGGTTGCAGTAATCGAGGCTTGTGCAGATATTGTTGTCGGAGCAGGAACGGCCTACCAGGATTTCCTCCTGGCAACCTTCCAGCGGATCGCAGTAATTGCGCGTGCACGGATTGTCTGCCGGTGTCTCCTGGCAGTTGAGTTGCTCGCCCACGCACAGACCTTCCTGACAGATGCCGTTGATCATGCAGGCATTGCCCGTGTCACAGGTGATTCCGGTGAGCGGAGTATGGAAGCAACCTCCTTCTTCGACGCTGCAACCATCCGACGTGCAGGGATTGCCGTCGTCGCAAAGCGAAGAATTGGGAACAGAGTAGCATCGTTGGATTTCGTTACAGGTATCTACCGTGCAATCGATGCCGTCGTCGCAATCGACTACGGTTGTTACGCAGCCTTTGATGAGATCGCAGTACACTTCTCCGTCACAATATTCATTGTTGTATCCCGGACATTCCAGAACGGCCACGGGGTTGATTTCATATTTGCAGCGGCCATCCACACAGCCTTCGGTCGTGCAAGGATTGTCGTCTGCACATTCCGCCGGGTTCTGGCAGGACATCCGACACAGTCCGCTTTCGCAAATTCCCGCTGCTCCTTCACCACAGTAATGCCCATCCTGTAGGTTGCTGTAAACGCAGCCTTGCTCGGGATCGCAAGAATCGGAGGTACAGTCGTTGTCATCATCACAGGTAATGGTCGTTCCCAGGCACCCGGATTCCGTACAGACATCCGCGATGGTACAGGCGTTGCCGTCATCACAAGCACCAGCTTGGCGTTCGTGGACGCAATCGAGGCCGGGTTCGCAGTAATCGAACGTGCAGGCATCGTCGTCGTCGCAATCCATTTCACCGGTACCGAGGCATTCACCGTTGATACACAATCCACCTTCGTAACAGGAGGTTGGCGCTCCGCAATCCACACCGCTCAAAGGCGTGAACAGACAGCCGATATCCGGGTCACAGGCCAGATCGTCGGTACAGGGATTCGTATCGCTGCAATCGGTTGCGACACCGCCGCAGGTTCCTGCTCCGTCGCATACATCGTATTCGGTACAGAAGTTGTCGTCGTCGCAGGAGACGCCGCTTTCCATCGGTTCATAAGAACAACCGGCGTCGGCGAAACAACGATCTCGGGTACAGGCGTTGCGGTCGTTGCAGTTGAGGTTCGGCTCACCAACACAAAGTCCTTGTTCGCAGACATCGCCGGTCGTACAAGGGTTGTTGTCGTTGCAGGACAATCCGCTAAGGAATTCGTTTCGGCAACCGACACTCGGGTCGCAAATGGCCTGGATGCACTGGAACGACGCCGGGCAGAGAGAATTGATGCCCGTATGCAGGCATTCATCCAAGCCCTCGTCGCATTCATCCACCGTACAAATGATGTTGTCGTCGCAATCCAGAGCTTCCACCGGGGCACAACCCGTTACAGGATCGGTTTCTTCATGGGTCGGATCGCAGATTTCCGACCCGTTGCAGAACAGGTCGTCCGGGCAAACATCGTCGTTGCGTTCGTTCACGCAGGTATTTGTATCCGTGTTGCAACTGTCGGTGGTGCAGGAGTATCCGTCGTCGCAGTGAGCGTCTTCCAGGCAGAAGGCGACGCACGAACCGTTCATGCAAACCTCGGTTTCATCCTCCAACAAATCGCAACTGGTGAAATCGCTGTAAAAATCGCTGCTGTCACACCCGTTGATCGGATCGCAGACATCGATGGAACAGGGATTGAAATCGTCGCAATTGAGCCGGTTTTCAGGATTTTCCTCGTCCGCCAGACACTCACCGTCTACACACTGTTCGTTGATCGTACAAACGTTTTCGTCGTCGCAGGGGACGTTGTTGCGATGGACGGTGTAGCAGCCTGTATCGGGAGAACAGAGGTCGCGGGTACAGGGATTGTCATCGGAACAATCCAACTCTCCAAGCCCTCGGCACACACCGGCGTCACAACGATCCTCCGGCGTGCAGGCATTGCCGTCATCGCAGGAATTACCGCTGACCGGTGTATGAACGACACCGAAGTATGGATCGCAGCTATCCACGGTACAGGGATTGCCATCGTCGATATCGATCGCTTCACCGCTACAAGCACCGTCATCACAGGTGTCGTTTTGTGTACAGGCGTTGGAATCGTTGCAGAATCCGCCGGTAAGTTTTTCCTGGATGCAACCCTCTACGGGATCGCAGGAATCGGCGGTACAAGCGTTTTGGTCGCCGCAGACCACGAAATCGGTCGGGACGCAAATACCGTTTCGGCATTGATCGCCCGAGGTACAGGCGTTGCCGTCGTCGCAGGCTACGTCCGAGAGCGGAACCGTCGAGCAACCCAGCACCGTGTCGCAGTAATCGACCGTACAGGAATTGTCATCGTTACAGAAATTCGATCGAGGTTCGTGCGTACATCCGCCGGATTCGGAATCGCAAGCATCCAGCGTACAATCGAGGTAATCGTTGCAATTGGGCGGGTCGCGGTCGATACATCCCACGCCCGGGATACAAGCCTTGGGAGAGGTACAGACGTCGTAACCGTCGCAAAGCGCGTCGTTGGTGAGGTAATAACAGGTGTTGTTTCCTCCGGTCATGTCACAGAAATCCGACGTGCAGGCCATGCCGTCGTCGCAATCTTCATTGGACGTGCAGTTGATATCCGGCACGCACTGGCCGTCGACGCAGATTTTCTCGTTCGATGCACCGCAGGCAACGAAACCTTCGACCGGATCGTTGGAACATCCCAGCGCGGAATCGCAAGTATCCACCGTACAGGGGTTCCCATCGTCGCAATCCGTTTCGTTTCCTCGACCGCATGTCGGAACGTTTTCACCGGAAAGGAAGCACAACGTCCCGGATGTACAGCCGTCCTGATCGTCGCAAGGCTTGTTGAAAATGATTTCGTTGACACAGCCGGTTTCGGAATCGCAACTATCCGCGCTACATTCGTTCTGATCGTCGCAGTTTCGCGGGACGCCAAGACACAATCCCTGGGAGCACATGTCGCTCACCGTGCAAAGGTCTTCGTCGTCGCATTCCGTTCCATCTCCGACCACGGCATAGTAGCAGTCGGCGTAGAGAGGATCGCAGGTATCCACGGTGCAGGGATTGTCGTCGTCGCAAATACCGTCGCCTTCCGCACGGCAAACGCCTTGCTCGTCGCAAATCTCCCCCGTCGTGCAGACATTTCCGTCTTCGCAGGCTTCCCCGACCAGAATTTCGTCGTTCTGGCAACCCACATAGGGCAGGCATTCGTCCACGGTACAGGGATTGTGGTCGTCGCAAGCGAGTGGAATTATATCGTTGCGGCACTGGTCGGTTTCCTCGTCGCAGTAATCGTACGAGCAATCCGCGCCATCGTCGCACACAACCTCCATCCCGGAGACGCAACCGAGCGTCGAGCTGCATATTTCTTCACCATTGCAATAAAATCCGTCGTCGCAGAATTCGTGATCGAGCGTAACCTCGCAAAGATTCGTATCGGTGTTGCACGAGACCTGGGTACACTCGAACTCCCTCGTGCATTCGCCATCGGGGCCACAGGGATACAGGCAGATTCCGCCGTAGCACTGACCATCTCCGAAATCACCGCAATCCGTACCATTGGCAAGGTAATTGTTGCGACAGCCGAATCCCGGGCTGCAGTAGTCGTTCGTACAGGAATTGGAGTCGTCGCAAACGCGCTGGACACCTTCACAGACTCCCTGATCGTTGCAAACGTCGTCCACGGTGCAGATCTCACCATCGCTGCAACGTCGCCCTTCGATAGGTAGCGCCTCGCAGCCTCCGTTGTCGGGATTGCACTGGTTTTCGGTGCAGATGTTTCCATCGTCGCATAAATGATTCATGGGGAGATGGACACATTCATTCTCGGTCGGGCTGCACATATCTTCGGTGCACTCGAACTCGTCTTCGCAGGTGGGAACCTCGCCCGCCACGCAACCTACACCCGGCTGGCAGATCTCGATGCCGTTACAGAATTGTCCGTCATCGCAAGGACCACCGGCTTCGCTGTTGGGGATATAGGTACAGATAAACAGCTCCAGATCGCAGACATCCACGGTGCACTCCAGGCCGTCGTCGCACTCCCCGTCGCTTTCACAGGGACTGACGCACAAGCCGTTATGGCAACGATCGTAGGAATCCGGGTCGCCGCAGGGCGTGCCGTCCTGAACGTTCGTTCGACTGCATCCCGTACCCGCCACACAAAAATCTTCGGTGCATTCGTTGCCGTCGGAACAATCGGTCGTTCCCGTGCCGACACATTCGCCACCCGAGCAGAAATCCCCGGACGTACAGATGTTTTCATCGTCGCAGGGCAGGTTGTTTTCTTCGTAATAGCACCCGTCACCATCGGTATCGTACGGGTTGCAGAAATCGTAGGTGCAGATGTTGTCGTCGTTGCAATCCACCGGCTGGTACACGCAGCCAACCCCGGCCTGGCAGGTTCCGGTCGTACAGGCGTTTCCGTCGTCACAGGGGTTCGGTTCGCCGGAACATTCACCCTCCGAGCATTGATCGTTGATGGTGCAGATGTCTTCGTCGTCACAGGGGTTGTCGTTGGGTGAATACTGGCATCCTTCATCTATGTCGCAGATATCGGTGGTACAAACCTTGAAGTCGTCGCACCAGTCGTGTCGCAAATCGATCTTGCAGGCGTCGACTTCTTCGTCACAGATTCCCAGCGCACATTCCGAGCTGTCGGGGCAGTCGATCGGCGTGCCGTTGACGCATCCTTCTTCCAGATCGCAGGTTTCAACACCGTTGCAATACTGACCGTCGTCGCACAAGGAATCATTGGCGACCAGGATGCATCGACTCGTCTGCTGATCGCATTCACCGACCACGCAGGGATTGTCCGATTGCAGGCATTGATCATCATTCGTACAGCGAACGACGCAGACGCCGTTGAGGCAGGTCATCGGCTGATCGTTGTCGGACCCGCAATAGGTTCCATTGGGCAATTCTTCCGTAAGGCAGCCATCCTCTTCGTCACAGGTGTTGGCGGTACAGGGATTGTCGTCGTTGCAGTCGGTCACTTCTGAGATGCAAATCCCGGCCTGACAGACACCGTTAGGTTCGGAACAGGGTTCGTCGTTGATACAAGCGACCTGATCCAACTGGTTGTGGATACAACCCACGTCACGGTTGCAGACATCGCCTGTACAGGAGTTGTCGTCGTTGCACAACGCAGAACTGACACTGTTGACACACCCTGAGGTTTCATTACAGGAATCCACGGTGCATTCGATGCCGTCATCGCAGTCCCGCGTTCCGCTGGCTATGCAACCCGTCGTGGAATCGGCTCCCGCAGCCGTGGGCAGGCACACGTCATCGCCATCGCAATAACTGGTATCGAGATCCAGGCAGAATTGATCGTTCCGCAGGTGGGAGCAGGTGCCCGTCGCGGGGTCGCAGGAATCGACCGTACAGGATTTTCCGTCGTTGCAGGCATCGCCGATATCGCAACGCGCCGTGCAGACTCCGGCAATGCAGACCTCGCCAATGCCATCCGTTGTGGAACAAGGCGCATAATCTCCAACGGCTGTCCACTTGCACCCTTGTATGGGATCGCAGGTATCTGCGGTGCAATCGTTTCCGTCGTCGCAGAGACTATGATCGGGTGTGAACACGCAGCCACCCAGGGAGTCATCGCAGCTGTTGACCGTACAGGCAATGGAATCGTCGCACACCACCGGTTCACGTGTCAGGTTTCCATATTCATCGCAATATTCGCTGCCATTGCAAACCAATCCATCGGAAGGATCGATGGTGTTGCCTCGACAGCTTCCGCCCGAGCATCTATCCTGCACCGTGCAATCGTTTTCATCGTCACAGGGATCCGTGTTGTTGCTGAACTGGCATCCAAGTAGCGGATTACAGAAATCTTCCGTACAGATTTCGCCGTCGTCACAGGTTTCGTATACGGGATCAACGCCATCCTGGATGCGGCAGATACCACCCCAACAGGCTTCGTTGAGCGTACACAAGTTGCCGTCTTCACAGGGAGAACCTTCCGCTTTCTGTTCGTGCGTGCATCCCGTTCCTTCCACGCAGGCATCCAGGGTGCATTCACTGTCATCCTCGCAGCGGTCGTGCAGCGGCGTGAATTCGCAAGCATCCAGTTCTTCGTTGCAGCGGTCTTCGGTGCAGTAGATATCATCGTTACACACAGGCTGGACCGACGCCTCGGTGCAACCCGCACCGGGAACGCAGGTTTCGGTTCCATTGCACCATTGCCCGTCGTCGCAAAGCGCATCGTTGGGAATGTTCGAACAGATGTAACCCGGCTGGCCGTCGTCACGGGGTAGACAGGCATCCACCGTGCAGGACAGTCCGTCGTCGCATTGTGCGTTGTTGGTACATCCCACCCGTACGCACACGCCGCCGAAACACAACTCATCGATGTCCGGGAAGCGGTCGCACGTGGTGTAGTCGTCTGCAGGTTCGTAAGTGCAGCCCAACTCGGCGTCGCAGGTGGAATTCATGCACTCGCCGAGATCGTCGCAATAGTTTTCGGTGGGTGTGCTGACGCATTCGTCCAACGTCGGGTCGCAGACATCGCTCGTGCAACGAATGCCGTCGTCGCAATCGGGCACGTTGATGTGACCTTCCTCACCCGTTTCGGGATCGCAGATTTCCGTACCGTTGCACCATTTTCCATCGTCGGCAAAGACCACCGCTTCACCCACGCAGGTTTTGGCTTCGGTACAGTGATCGTTTGTGGTGCAGTTGTTCCCGTCGTCGCAGGTTTCATCCACGCGAGCTTCGAATTTACATCCAAAGTCGGAATCACAGGAATCCGCCGTGCAGAAAATTCCATCGTCGCAAACGACTTCCTGGCCGACACATACCGGTCCCAGCGCTTGGATACAGCGCGTTCCGTCCGAACAGGGCTGCGCTTCTTCCGGATCGCAGGGCACCGTCTGTCCCTCACAGAAAAACGACAGGGCCTGCTTGCAGCGGTCGAAGTTGGTACAGGCGTTCAGATCGTTGCAGGAAACGTTCTGCAACTCGTGGGTACAACCGCCTTGAGGATCGCAATCGTCGATTGTACAGGGGTTGTTATCGTCGCAATCGACCGGATCGCCCGCCTGACAAACCCCGCTTTTGCACAACGAAGTTCCGATGCACTGATTTTCCTGATCTCCGCAGGGGGTGTCGTTAAGCGCTTCGGTCGCGGCATCGTCCAACAGACAGCCGTCGATCGGGTCGCAAACGTGAACGGTGCAGGGGTTCACATCGTCACAAAGGCTTTCGCCCACTTGCGTATACTGACACGAGGGAACTTTGCCCCACTCGCAGGTGTCTTCGGTGCAGAAATTGGTGTCGCGGCAGACCGTCCCGCCATTGTATTCCATGCCGTTTTCGAGACAAGTGTATTCGACCACACCGGCACAGCGTCGTACACCCGGTTCGCAAAGTTGCCACAAACAAGCCCCATTGAGACACTCCATGCCTTCGTCGCAGAACGTGTCCGCTTCCCAGCCGGTTCCGTCGTCTTTGCAAACCTGATAGGCTTCGCCTTCGTCCGAGCATTTTCGGGTTCCGGGAATGCAGCCCGTCACCACGCCGCTCGTGTTGGTTTGGAGGCAGGTTTTTCCCTGGTGCGTGTAGCCTTCAGGACAATTGAAAATACCGCGACCGATCAACGGGATACGGTAGAAACCGTGTCCGTCGGTGCTTCCCAGAGCCAGTTGGCTGTCATTCGTCTCGACGACCAAGGCTCCGTGATAGTACGTGGCTTCCGGGGGTTGGAAACGAATGGAGACAACCACCGCGTTGCCCATTTCGATGGTACTGCCGTTGACCGAGGGGTGCTCGGTATCGGAAACGAGGGTAAACACTCCCTCCACGGCGGATTCCACACTCGGTTCACTGTAAATGGAGAGGTTCAGCGTTCCCTGATTGGCAATGGCGATTTCGATGGTTTCGGAGGTTCCCTGGGGAACGTAACCGAACTCGATCACCTTGGGATGAGTGTGCAGGATCGCCATTTCGCTATTGCAGACCAGTTCGATTTCGGCCGTCCGGCTGTTTTCGCAGGCCATGGGACCGAAAGTCACTTTCAGGCGTCCGGTGTATTGCCCCGGCATGGTCATCAGGCAGATCACGTTGAGGCTCGTGCTCGTCTGCGAGGGCAGGTTGACCGGCGGAACGTTCATAATACTGAACACGCTCTGGGGATTCTCCAGAAATTCGAATTGCGTCGCTTGTACGGTCGGACCGTTGCTGCCTTCGCTGGGCTGGTTCGTGATTTCTATAAGCCCGCTGGCGATCTGACCGACGGTTGCGCTCTGGAACGTAAAGGTTTCCGGTACCTGCAATTGACCGCAACCCTGCGTTTCGATGACATCCTCGTCGGCGACCTCATCCGTATCGAGGTCGTCGTCCCCATCGTCGTCCACGTCGACAATCTCGTCCGTATCCTGGAGATCGGGATCGACATCCGGATCCACATCGACATCGGTAGAGTCATCGACATCGACATCGGGAATTTCTTCGACATCCTTGTCGGGATTGATATCGATTTCGGGCCAATCGATTTCGGTATCGAGATCGATATCGATATCCCCCACAGCGTCGGATAAATCTCCTTCGCAGGACCATAAGACAAACGAGAACAGCAGGCAGGTGATCAAGCCTAGTCGGCGCAACATGAGAACCTCCACGAACCTTGGATAGTTGTTGCGAATATTTAGTTTCAAAGCGAACGAATCCCCACTTTTTACAGTCGCAAGAATCCGGCCTAAATATCCTTAGACGGAACGATTTTCGCTCCGTGGACACTTTTTAACAAAAATATGCGTTTTAACAGGAAAAAGTTCTTTGATTCCGGCAGGTTAAATCGGTCGTTTTCGAGAATTTTCCATTCATTCAACGAAAACTTCTCCCCTACGGAATCGCGGCATGATTCACTCTTTCGAATTTCCTCCCGTCAGACACGAAAAAAAAGTCATGGCTCGCAAATAATGCACGTATCGAGCACAACCGTCTGGATTCGGATTCGAAGAGTCGGAACTTCAAGAACCATTTCCTCTTTTATATTTTTAGACTAAGTAATATTAAACCGCAATGTTATTGCGAAGCGGAAAACGGAAAGTTCACCGGTTTTCCTCCCTCTTCTTTCTTGTTCCGCATTCTTGTGCTAAAAATGGACGAAACTATCGGATGGTTTCTACTTATTTACGGAGAAATTTCCCCTCGACCATGCGTCGTATCGTTTCCATAGCTATCGGATTTTTCCTTTTCACGGGTTTCGCCTGGTTCGTCGCATCGTTTCTTCTGATTCCTGGAGAATTTTTCGAGCTTCCCTTTTTTCTCGATTCTTCGGAAAAACCGCTTCATCCTGCGTCGTTTCGTAACCTTCCGGGACGAATCGTCACACCTTTGGGACGCATCGACCGGGACGCCTCAAACCGATACCGGGACCGTCTGAACGAATTGCAGCGAAACGCCTGGCGATTGAGTTGCAAAGAGGAAACCCGTCACCAAGCGCGAACCGCCTGCCTGCTCAACCTCGCCAACTTGCGTTTCATCGCCGGCAAGACATTTCGCAACATGCCGAAATCACAAAAGGAATGGTTTCTTTTTCAATGGAATCGCTTCCGTTTTCTTGCTTACGAAGTCATTGGCATTCCACGATTGGGAGCCTCCTTGGCCCGTGAAACCCAAGACTGGCGTGTGCTCGCCGCACTTCCCAACGGACGGTCCATCCCCGCCCAACCCATCTACTTTTCTCCGAAAAACCTTGATTCAGCCCTCGAACAATCCGCGTATCGGCTGCTTTCGCGACCGGACATCGTCTGCCGGGAATCCCAGGAAAAAGGCGTTTTGTATTTTTCTTCGTGGTTTCGGCGCTATGGGGAGGTTTTCGACCAGCGCTTCTCGCCAGACCCTCGGAGGGTGTTACGAACCGTCATTCCCTATTTACCACCCGAAATTCTTCGGGAATTGAACCACTGGCCCCAACACGAAATGGAAATCCGCTTTTTTTCTTCGGCTTGCTCGGTAACGAAACACTCCCCCAACGAACCAGCCGCTACTCCGAAAGCGTCGCAATAACCTTGAAACGTTCCGCGTCGGCGATGTCCACATCCACGTCGAGGTTGGCACCTACTCGTGCGGCGTTATCGGGGGCGTCCAGTCGCATATCCAGCCCGCTTTCCAAAAGAACAATGCGGCCCCTACGCAGTACCAGGGCGGGAAGACGCTTGCATCCTTCTTGCAGGTGGTAACGGATTTTCCAGTATTTTCCAACCGTTTCCTCGATCATCCTCGCCCGTGCGATCCGCTGTTGCATTTGCATGACCAAACGCTGCAAACGAATGTTGTCCAGCGGATCTCGAAGCCCCAACGCGGCCAGAAGCTGCCATTGATTGCACAGATCCACCGCCCGACGCATGGGAGACGTAACCTGGCAATACAACCCGCCCATCGCCGTGTGCTCGTCCGCCACCAGCGAATAGGCCGCTTTGGTGCGGAATCCGTCGGTTAGGCGATCCTGCACCCGGTACACCATATCGGAAATTTTATCTTTGGCCCATGCGGCGGCTTCCGTGCCGGTAAGCAGCATAAGTTCCGACACAAGAGATCTCGCAAACGATTGCTTGTCGATGGCTTTGACGGAAATCCGCCCATCCTCCGCCACTTTGACAATCACCTCGGGGATGTCCCGATGAAAAACTTTTCGAGCGGCCATTTGTCGCTCGACCCACGACGAAAGATGAGCGTACCCTTGCTCGTCGAGTGGAGAAAACGCCGTACCGCGTTTCTCTTCCACCTCGGAATAACTCAGGTTTTCTCGAATTCGAACCCACGAAGGAACGATCTTTTCCAGGCTGTAGCCTTCCTCTTCCCGGAAAAATACGAAGCTGATCGCCCGGCGGTCTTCACCTCGTTTCAGCGACCAGATTCCCTCGCTGAGTTTCTGGGGAAACATGGGAAATTTGCGGTCGGGCCAGTACAACGTCACCGAACGCCGAAAAGCTTCCCGAAACAGCGGCGAATCCTCGGAGAGCATCGACGCGGCATCGGCGATATGCACGTACAGACGTTCGGCATCCCAGGAAAGGGCGTCGTCGTAATCGCGGGTGGTTTCATCGTCGATACTAAAGGAGGCAAGATCCCGTAAATCCTCACGGTTCTCGTCGAGATTCTCCGACTCCTTCCGTACCCTGTCCATGTCTTCCAGGACGACATCTTCGAAATCGTCGTGCAAGGCCAGCGCATCCCAGTAGCGTTCGGCGAACGACGCTTCCGGTTCCTGATCCAAGCGCAGACGACAATAAAGCCGGGTCGCGTCGCCGGATCGGAATTCTCCCCCCTGCCACTGACAAAGTGCCTGAAATTCCAGGGATTTCCTATCTATACGAGATTCGGGAAAGGCGGCATACTCACACAACGCCTGCATCAGATCCCGGACCTCTTCCGGCGGGGAATCCTGGATCGGACGACGAATGAGGTCGATCCAGTTTTGGGCCAATTTCAGCGGTTTTTCCCGCTCGATGCGTTCCCGCTCCTGGCGCTCCTTTTCCAATTCCAGTTGCTTCAGGCGCTCTTCCCCCAAAACCTGGAAATTCCCTTTCTGCCAAACGAAACGCCCGTTTTCATCGTCCAGCAAGGCGCGTGCAAGCGCCGACAAATGAACCGGCTCCGAAGTCTCCCCCCAGAGTTCGGCGGCAAGATCTTGCAGCGAATGTTCCGCCGTCGCCTCGTCGCCTTCCGGCTTCAGGCTCTCCCAGAGCAGTTCTAGATCGTCCTCGGTCAGCGTACCCCGAATGTCGTCGAGACTGCGTTCAAAGGCGTCGAAACTCGTATTCGGGAGAAAGGTTATGAAGTTCTTGCTGATTTTGGAGGATGACAACACCACCTGCTTGCCGTTTTTCGCCTCGGCGCGAATCTTTTTTCCCCCGGCGATCACCTCGGTGATGAGCCAGGTTTCGAAACGTTTCGTTTCGGTGCTGTAGCTATCGACGAGGCCGTTTTCTTTTACAGGAAACAACGTCATGATTTTTCCGTCGCAGTCGGTGTCGTTTCTTGCAATTTATCGAGCTTGAACTTGCGCCCGAGCAAACGATTGCGGGCACCGGTCGGCAACAACCAACGAATCGTCGGCAACAGCAACGATCCGTATCCGGCTCGAAAGACGTATGGCGCGGGCGTTCTCATCACCGCATCCACGGTTTTCGCGGTGAATTCCTGTACCGGCGTGGAGATTTTCTGGGACATCTTCGCCCGGGCTTCGATGCCTTCCATCCCGTGTTCGTACAGGCTTCCTTTTTTGCCGAACCGCTCGATCAGGCTTGCCGCCGTTTTCCCGAAATCCGATTGAATTCCGCCGGGTTGCACGACGATCACATCCACCCCGAACGGCGCCACTTCCATTCGTAAGGCTTCGCTGAACAAATGAAGCGCTGCCTTGGAAGCACTGTAAGCACCGCCATAAGGAGCGGTGGTAATGCCGGACACACTACCGATATTGACGATTCGGCCTTTCCCGGCTTCGACCATATACGGCAATACAAGCTGAATCAGGGCAATCGGACCCACCACATTGGTTTCGAACTGCCGCCGAATATCGTCAAGATCCAACTCGGCGACCGGTCCCATCAACCCGAAACCGGCATTGTTTACCACCATATCCACGCCACCGACACGCCGAACCATTTCCTCGACCGCCCCTTTCATGGAGGCTTCGTCGGTTACATCCAACGGCAGGATCTCGATACGGTCGCCCTTCAGATCCTCAATGCTCTCCAATCGCCTCGCCGTGGCAAACACACGATGCCCGGCCTTGGCGAAATCCAACGCCAGATGACGTCCGATGCCCGTGGAACAGCCCGTTATCAGAATTCTTTGATCGCTGAGTTTTCCCATGTTCGACTCCTCGTCACAATATTTCCGGCATTCTTCCACAAGCACCGGCAGGTGACAAGTTTTCCTAACCCGCATAATTCATGAAGAATCACCTACGACTTGAAAACTCTTGATCTTTCATTCGTTTCCCGATTTTTTTAACCTCAACAACCTGTCAAGGTTGCTTCCGTTAAAAAATCACTCCAACTTCATGAAAGTTCTTCGGTTTTCGGCGTCTCGCTACGATCCTCATGAAGTATGCGGGCTATGGGATGAATTACGCAGAGTGGCTCGAATTTGAAAAAAGATGAGAACAACAGGTATCACGAAAGAAGAATAGTCGGTCGGGTGATTTCACCCGACAATTTTCGAAAATGTTTTCCCGTGTTGGGCAAAATTACCCAACCTCTATAATTTCAGTAGGTTACAAGTGTATCTCCCGCTATTTCGCACAAGCTTCCGGGACGTCGCAATCCTCTGTTGCCGCCGAAAATTCTTCTGCGCAATCGAGACAGAGATAGACGTTCGATGCTTCGGCCAGACATCGCATGTACTTGCTCACCGCGCTGGAGCAACTCCAATCCGCATTGGTTTCCAGGCATTCCAGATCTTTGCGGCATTGTTCGGTATTGAAATAGGTTTCCAATGCTCCGTTGCAATGGGTCAAATACCCGGAGCAGGCTCTCTCGGAAAGTTCGCCATCGGTGGAAGGCGTCTGGTCGGGAGCTTCCACCTCCACATCCTCGCAGTAGGTCGCCGGAGCGCAATAGGCATCGGTGTCGCTAAGAATGACACAGCAGGTTCCGGCGGGACAATCTCCCAGGTTTTCACAGGGAAGGGTACAGAAACTGATGTCCAATTCGTCGTCGGACAAGCAGGACTGCGAAGACAGACACACGCTTGGATTGTCCTTGCAAGGTGTTCCGAAACCGCTGGAAGAATCGTTTTGTTCGCAGAAATAATGGCAATATTTCTGGGTACTTGCGCTTTGTTCGTCCCAAACCTCCAGGGAACAGCAACCCGTGGAATCGTCGTCGGAGCAATCTGCATCCGACGTGCAGGAATTCGAGCAGAAACTCAGACCGCTGTTGGATTCCACGAGGCAGTCCAACGTATCGCTGCAAGCCTGGTTGGTGCGGTAGCACTCTTCTCCCCAGTCGGCGGTATTCACCGGTAACAAAGTATCGCCCGAGGCCACGATTTCCACTTCGGCGTCGTCTTCGGTTTCGTTATCGACATCTCCGGCTTCCATGGTCGATTCGTATGACGCTTCCAACGGATCTCCCGTAGACAGTGTGTCCGCTCCGGGCCGGAGCCGATAGACATCTTCCCCAGAACGCGAGGCGGAATCCACGATTTCGGGGAAATCCCGAGCAGCGTTCTTCCTTTCTCCACCGGTTGACGTGCGGATTTTCGCAACGATTTCCTCTGTTTCCGATTCTTCTTCGGAGGTTTCGTTTTCCTCTATTTCAGAATCGTCTTCGACGTCAAGGTCCGTATCGCCATCGGTATTCGACGTGGAGGCAAGGATTTCCTGTCCGCGCCAGACCACCCATTTTTCTCCGGGGAGAGGATTTTCCGTGGTGTCACCGCCGGGATTGTTGATCAATTCGTCGTCTTCATAGGCAAGGCAGCCGAAATCCACCGTTCCCAATACCAACAACCAACTCACCGACAGCAGAACGGCTGCTGCGCTCCAGATTCGTGATGTCGTCATGGTCGTTCCCTCCGACAATTCCCGGCCCTGGGATTTGTTTTGGCCTTTTTCAGTCTTTGATTCGTTTGGACGTTAAAATACATGGGTCGTACCGAAATTGAATACCGGCCAATACCGGAAGCGGGCGTTTTTCGTACCGGCAACCGGCACGGAAACATTGAAATAAGCCGAAAATGTGCGAGCGTACAGAATGTTCACTCCCGGTGCGATAGATAAAAAACCGCTCGTTCGGTTCTCTCTTCCGATTCCCCAGTTTCTTACCTGGGTGGACCAGATCAATCGCCCCCCTACATACAACCATTTCACCGATATGGCGGGATTGTAGTCCAGTCCTCCATAGGTATTGGCGAACAAATCGTTGGAATTGATACGTACATCCTGCCCACCTTGCGGTAAAAAGCGTCCTGCTTTGCCGATGAACGTCAGGCCCGTGTACCATTCCGTCAGGCCGTTTCCCGTATCCCACGAACGGCTACCGGTCGGCAGTTTCAGCTTGAGGACGTACACTACCCGCAGGTTGTCTTCGTACAGATCTAAAAAGCGATAGACGATTCCCGCCGAGATATCCCCGATCCCCCAGTGATTTTCTCCCTTGCGGCGTGAGGAAAAGACGACCGGTAAATCCAGGCAGAGCATGGCGACCTGATCGACTTCCAGTGACAAGGGAACGGTGAGGATCTGTCGTCCTTCCGTCGCGGCGGCATCGGCTCCGACCCCGAAATTCCCCGCTTTGGAGTCCGATGCCGAGGTTCCTTCCGATTCCGAAAGCTGTTGGGCGTAGATCGTGGTGCCCAGATCGTTACGGAACATTTGCAAGGGGGTGGATTTGATGGCGTCGCCGACATCGATAGACATGAAGCTTGGGGCTTCCGGTTTGGCAACGACGCTTAGAGAACTGGGAGCCTGGATCGCATCGGGAGAGTCTTCACGGGGAATCAGGCGCAATTCGGCACGAGCCTGCGATACCGTCAACCAGACCAGGACAATGACCGGCACCGCAATCCGGTGCAGCCAAAACGAACCGTACGACTTCCATCCGCATTTTTTCATGTTCAAACGCGTCCATACTTCCTGTCATTTCCGTGGAGAGGTTGTCCCGTGGTCCAAGTGTACTCGAAATGGTAAAAAAAGCCAAATTATCGTGAAAATCTGCACACGAAAAAACCGGGACGTTCAAAACGTCCCGGTGGGAGGGGTGAGGAAAAAACCAGGGAGGGGGAGTTTTTTCCTCTGAAGAAGAAGGAGGTCTCCGAAACCTCGACGAATCAGCTACAACCGCTGGTTGCGCCGCAGTTTCCACATTTGTAGCACGCACCGTTGCGGGTCATGATGGTCCCGCATCCCGGACAACTCGGTGCGTCCTTGTCGTTGATGAACGTGCTGACTTCCTGGAACATGTCCGGGGTTCCCGCCGCTTCGGTCTTGGCCTTTTCTTCCTCGGCCCGCAGCAAGGGGGAGTCGCCGTCGGTCATCGTTTTCGGAAGATGGTTGCCCAACTCCTGGTTTTGACTGGGATCGAGGAATTTCGACGCCAGCCAGCGGAAAATGTAGTCATACACCGATTTCGCAATCGGAATCTCGCCGTTGGTGGTGAAGCCCTGCGGTTCGAAACGCATGTGGCTGAATTTCTCGACCAGGGTTTCCAGTGGCGTGCCGTATTGCAGAGCCAGTGATGTCATGGTGGCGAAGCCGTCCATCAGACCGGATACCGTGCTGCCTTCTTTGGCGATGGTCAGGAAGATTTCGCAGGGAGAGCCGTCTTTGTACTTGCCGACGGTGATGTATCCTTCGTGCCCGGCGATAGAGAATTTGTGGGTGATCGCCTCACGTTCTTCCGGCGGCTTGCGACGGATCGGCTTCGGTGTGGTTTCAACCACCGCTTCGGCCTTGGCTTTTTCTTTCTTTTTCTTCAGATACAGCGGTTGCGCGGCTTTGGAGCCATCACGATACACCGCCACCGCTTTCAGTCCGAGTTTCCAGCCGCGTTTGTAGACGTCGATGATGTCTTCCTGGGTGGCCTCGTTGGGCATATTGACCGTTTTGCTGATCGCGCCCGAAATGAACGGCTGAACCGCACCCATCATGCGCAAATGCCCGTTGTAGTGAATCGACCGCTCGCCGTTGGCGGGACGGAAGGCGCAATCGAATACGGACAGATGCTCGGGACGCAGTTTGGTGCAGCCTTCTATCGTGTCGTTTTCGTGAATAAAGTCTACGATTTCTTTGCTGGTCTGCTCGTCGTAGTTCAGGCGTTTCAACGCACGGGGTACGCTGTTGTTGACGATTTTCAACATACCGCCACCGGCCAGCTTTTTGTATTTGACAAGCGCCAGATCCGGTTCGATACCGGTGGTATCGCAGTCCATCATGAAGGCAATGGTTCCGGTAGGAGCCAGAACGCTCACCTGCGCATTGCGATAGCCCACTCGGCTGCCGAGGTCGAGAGCGTCGTCCCAGGCACGTTTTGCAGCCTGGATCAAGGGATCTTCGTCGCGATCCTGCGCCAGGGCTTCCACCGCCTGCTTGTGCAAACCGATGACTCCCAGGAAACTATCCCGGTTGCGGGGATAATCGAGGAACGGTCCCATTTTTTCCGCTATACCGGCGGAAGCTTTGTAGGCACGACCGGTCATCAGGGCGGTGACGGCTCCGGCTTTGACCCGGCCTTCGTCGCTGTCGTACGGCAGTCCGCAGGACATCAGCATGGCTCCCAGGTTCGCATAGCCCAGTCCCAAAGGTCGATAGACATGGCTGTTGGCGGCGATACGGTCGCGGGGGTAACTGGCGTTGCTGACGATGATCTCCTGCGCCATGATGAAGGTATCCACCGCGTGCTCGAAGGCTTCGGTGTCGAATCTGTCGTTTTCTCCAAGGAATTTCAGGAGGTTGAGCGACGCGAGGTTGCAGGCGGAGTTGTCGAGGAACATGTATTCGGAACAAGGGTTCGAGGCGTTGATGCGTCCCGCTCCTTTACAGGTATGCCAACGGTTGATGGTCGAATCGTATTGCAGGCCGGGGTCGCCGCATTTCCATGCGCTGTCGGCGATCATGTTCATCAGATCACCGGCTTTGTATTTGTCCATCGGTCGTTTGTCGGTCACGGCGCGGGTGTACCAGTCGCCATTGTCTTCCAGGATTTGCATGAAATCGTCCGAGACGCGGACGGAATTGTTGGAATTTTGGAAAAAGACGGAGGAATACGCCTCGCCGTCGATACCGCCTTTAAAGCCCATTTCCATCAATGCATAGGCTTTTTCTTCTTCTTTGACCTTGCACTTGATAAAGGTTTCGATGTCGGGATGATCGACATCCAGCATCACCATTTTGGCGGCGCGACGGGTTTTGCCACCCGACTTGATCACGCCCGCAAAGGCGTCGAAGCCCTTCATGAACGATACCGGACCCGAGGCGATACCGCCCGCCGAGAGATGTTCTTTGCTGGAACGCAGGGACGACAGGTTGGTGCCGGTACCGGAACCGTATTTGAACAGCATGCCTTCGGTTTTGGCCAGATCCATGATGGATTCCATCGTGTCATCCACCTGATTGATGAAG
This sequence comes from Myxococcota bacterium, assembly GCA_963676915.2. Taxonomy (GTDB): domain Bacteria; phylum Myxococcota_A; class SURF-8; order SURF-8. The sequence goes on along the minus strand of CAXXVK010000035.1, from coordinate 59,802 downwards.
CAGGCCGACCCCTGGGGATGTTCCTCGACACCGACGTTGAACCACACGGGGCTGTTGAAGCTGCCGTACTGGTTGACCAGCAGGAAGGTCAACTCTTCGTTGAAAGCGCGAGCGTCCTCACCGGTTTTAAAATAGCCTTGAACCCGTCCCCAATTGGAGATGGTATCGGCCACGCGACCCACGAGATCACGGATACTGCGTTCGCGGGTCGGTTCACCCAGTTTTCCCCGAAAATATTTCGACACGACGACATTGACGGCAAGTTGCGACCAGCTTTTCGGCGCTTCGATGCCGGGCTGCTCGAAAATCACTTTACCTTTGTCGTTGGTGATTTTGGCTTCGAACTCGGTCCACTCGATATCATCGTAGGGATGCTTGCCTTTTTCGGTAAAATAGCGAGTCCATTCCAGACCGCCGCCCGGACCGGGGTGGGGCAGATGTTCGGTACGGATACGCCACGTTCCACCCTTGATATTCTCGATAAGGTTTTCCCCGAGATAGCGTTCTTTTTTGGATTTGGACCCTGTTTCCATCGCTTGTTTCCCACTTCCATTGCCATTGTCGTTGTCTTTGGTCGACCGGTCGTCCGGAATCCACGTCGTGTTCATGTCGCCTCCTTATCGGTATCGGATGATGTCCGTGATGTGTTTCATGATGTGTTATCGCTGTTCTTTTCTCTCCGCGTTCGCCGAATTCAGGCCAAAACAATCCTGTTTTCCGCTTGGCTCGGAAATTGACAAACCTGTATGGTTCTGCGGAGTTACGCTTTTCCCTGCTTCGTTTTATTTTGGTTTCGAACCAACCTTTTCGCACGTCGTCGGTTCGTGTATTCAAGCTACTTGGCAAACGGAAAATTGTCAAAGAAAAATTTTTTACCACCCCATATATGGTGTGATCCATTTAAACGACCCTACCGTATATAGTGTGCAGTCGCAAGATGAAAAAACGGTTTATTTCAGGTCATTTAGCGAATTTCAGGGCAATTTAACGTCGAAAAAAACAACATTGTTCACTTCCTGAACAGCGCGCCAATCCCTCCCTGTTTTCAAGGACTTGTGTATATTGTTGTCACTATATTAAAAATACTTTTTTTCTGAAAATTTTCCCCGAAATTCTTGCTTCAAATCGCACGGAGCGTTCTAAAGCTTTAGAAATTCTCTAACTTGCCGATATTAATAATGATTTTCTTTTCGGTTATGAATATATTCAATGTATGAATTGTAAGGTTTTTCCGATGCCTTCTTCTAAGGTATTGATTATATTGCGTATTTTTCAATATTTTTTGTCGGTGGGGTTTCTTGGCTTTTATGGTTCTGGAGGCTCCAGGATACAACACTAGGACTGTATTTGTATCCTTCAGGTCTTTCTCCAGATCTTAAGCTCATGGTGGAATTGCTTCCATCCTTCCAACGTTTTGTCATTTCTTCCGTAATTTCAACAATCTGGAGGCGTGTGGGCGAATCAACCCGAGATCCAGTTTGGTGCCGTTGCAGGAAAAAACCTCTCCCGTCCAGACATCTTCAAAGCTGGCGTTCTCTTCCAGTACGTCGGCGAGATACGGTTTTAGATCGTCGGTTTTGTAACGAGGACGGTCCGAGAGGTTGAATACGGCAAGGTACCCGCTGGAATTGTAAACCAGTTCCGGGAATTCCCGCTCCATCAGGTCCAGCGTCCAGGCACGTCCCCGGTCGCAGTCGCGCACCATGCCTTCAATGCGGTCGAGTACGTTCCAGGTGGCATCGGGAAGCAGTCCCAGGTCGTCGGACACCAGATACATGCCACCGGTGATGACGATGGCGTGGGCCAGCGCCATGCGTTCGTCCAGCGTCAGTTTCGTATCGGTGTCGCGCAGCATCAGGCAATCGGGATCGTTGAGCCACCACCGGCGGTGCATCGCCGCACGCGCCAGCACGGAACGAATGGCGAATTTCGTGCACAACGCATGGGGATCGCGGGTCAGGTGGTAGCGGATCGGATCGAACCAGAACGGCGCGACATCCGGGCCGATACGCATGGCATCCACGATTTTCGACGCCGCACCCAGCGGACAACCGCAACCCAGCAGAAACACGTCGTCTCCGGCTTCTTCGCGAATGATCTGTAACCCGAGTTGCAGACGCTCCGCCGGGCTGAAACTCGGATCGTAGGCTTGACCGTGAAGAGCAGCGGAATACAAAAAATCGAGTTTCAGATAACGGAAACCGTACTCGTGAACAAAGGTTCGGATCACCCGCCGCAGGTAGCCTTGAAAGCCGGGATTCGTGGTGTCCATGGCGTAAAAATGCCCGAAAACATGCCACAAAGGATTCCACCCGGCTTGCACGGGACGGCCCCGGTCGTCTTTCAGGGTCCAGTCCGAATGATCTTGGTAAAGCCGCGAACGATCCAGGGCGGAAAACGGCGCCAGCCAGATACCCGGCGTCATTCCCCGTTCGCAAATGGCATCGACTACGGCTTTCAGACCGCTGGGGAATTTCTCGTTCAAACTCAGCCAGTCGCCCACCGCTGTCTGGTATCCGTCATCCAGCACGAACACCGACCAACCGGGTTGTCTGGACTCTACGGTCTCCAGGTTCTTGCGAACGGCGTCCTCGCTGACTTTCGTGTAATAATGATACCAGGAGCACCAACCGGTGGGTAGCGTCTCGGCCATGGGACGTGGCGAACGTTGGGCTTCGAAATAGCGGTCCATCAAACAGTTCGGATGGTTCCCCGCGAAAATCTCCGCCGCATCCAGGGCGAGGCGTTCGCCGGGCTGTAGCTCTTTGCCATCCAGATCCCATTGGAATTCGAGGGTGGGAATTCCGCCTTGTTTGGGACTGAATGCCGCCCGAATATAGAAAAACTGGCGCATTTCTCCGCGTTGTCCCACGAAAAGCGCTTCGTTTTTCGAAAGTTCTTCCATCAGGGCGAAAGTGTCCGAACAGAACTCGCCCGTTTTACCCGAAGACAGGTTGCGTGGGTTGTCCTGCATCGCGTTGGCGAAAGGTACGAACGGTACCCGCTCGCGTTGCTCGGGACGGTACGAGCGGCTCATCGTCCAGGACTGCCAGCCGTTCTTGAAAAAGGAAAACAACGTTCGTCCCGTCTCTTGAGTCGCTTGCAATGTCCAGACAAGGCGAAGACGATCCAGGCGAACGGCGCCGCGATCCGTCGTGACAAGTTCCGGCTCGATTCTCCAGCCGTCATTTTCTTGAAACGCCACCGAAACATCCAACTCGTCCGATCGGGCGGCGAGACAGCCTGCATCATCGGTTTGGCGAGCCACCGAAAAAGTCTTCAATTCACCGTCAGGGTTAGAAACGTAGCTCACTTCCGCTTTCGTAAGGTGCAGTGCGAAGGAAAACCTCTCGAATGTCAGACTCGGGATCGAATGTTTTTGCACTGTTGAAGTTTTTGTATCCATCATTCACCTTTTCGAACGTTTTGGGAGCGTAATGCAAAAAAGGGAGTTTTTCACCAGCCATTCGTTGGGTCAAATCGGGAGATTTTCTCCAACGGATTGTGTCCGATTTCTTCTATCACGCTACCAACGACAGACGAAAGAAAAACGAAAACGCGTTGTCCGGCGGGTTGGGACGATTTTTAGATGGAGTTTGATTGTGTCCTGATTTTACGTTTTTCTTTGGGAAGAACCATACGGACGGGGATGCACTCCCCGTTCATCGAGATGTCTACGAAAAATCTCGGGTAAAATCAGTGCGTTACCTTACGGTACCCGCGTAAAACGTCCCATCCAGTAGGCTACCCGGAAATCGACGCCCGGCAGCAGGCTGGAGCCGCCACCCCCGCCGTTGGGATTGTAGGGGTTGGAGCGCCATTCGAAGTTGCTGGGTCGTCGAATGGCTTTGGGGATCGGATCTTCGCAAATGGTGCTTCCCTTACGACCACCTTCAAACAACACCACGGTTTGGGTGCCATCTTCGAAAGAGCAATCTCCGCTTTGCAACTCTTGTTCGTCGCATTGTTCCACGGCGTAATCCCAGTACGGCGGTTCGGCAAAGCCATACAACGACGCCAAACCGTCCTGTAGCGCTTCCTCGTCGATCGTTCCGTCCGGGTCGCCGAAGGCGTGATCGTCAAGCGTCGTGGACAGCAGAATGAAGTCGTACAACGCCATCTGAGCGCCCTTGGGCTGGTAGCTTTCATCCGGTGTGTCGTACAATTGCACGTTCGTGGTTTCGGCAACGATCTGCCGGGCGGTTTCGTTGTCGAGGTAGCGTTGCGCCAGCCAGGCCGAGACGAAAGCCATGTTGTAATTGCTGAAATTGGACTGCGTTCCCATGTTGATATACATCATATCGTCTCGGGCGGCTTCGGGGAGTTTCCGCTGTCCGATTAACTCGTTGTAGATGTACTCCGCGTCGGAGGCATCACCCGAGGCGTAGGCATACGCTCCGACGATCCCCAGCGCCATAATCGCATGGAAGCCGTTCAGGCCGTTTTCCACGTACAATTCCCGTTCGACGCAGTGTTCGTTGATGTATCCATGGTAGGTGATGCGCCCATCCACGTCGAGAAACTCTAGGTCGTAACCCGATTCCCGAACGGTTCGGAGCATTTCCACCACCGCATGGGCATCCGAGGCCAGCCGTTCTTTCAAGGAATCCTCAAAAGATGGGTCATCCTGAATCACTTCCTTGGCCACGGCTGAAGCCATCGCCCAACCCAGGATCATATCCCGGCTGCAACTGTCTTCCATAATGTAATTGGGATAACGGCCCGACGGGTCGTCGCGCCAGGTTCCGTTGTCTTTTTCATAAGGTAGCGGCACGCCTTCTTCATCGGTAAGCGGCGTGGTTTCGGTCGTGGAACCGTAACCGGGAATGTCGGTGCGGATAAAGCCCCTCACCACCACGCCGGGAACGTCGGCGATATCGTGCGCCAGGTGCAGGGCTTCCAACGAGCGGATTAGGTGGCTTCGTGCCACGTCGATTTCGTCGCAATCCGCGCCCTGATCCCGCAACACGGCATAGCGCATGGCGTCGGCGGCGATTCCCGCGCCTCCGTACAATCCCGCAACCTTGTGGTAGCTGTCTACGGCGTCCGTAGGTGTCAAACCACCCGAAAACGTTTCGAAATCCCAGCCGTCGTCCTCGGAAAGAAAGCGCTCGATCCACTCGCGTTTCTCGGTGGATTCAAGGCTGACCGACACGTCGCAATTGACGCCCATCGGATAGGCGACGAAAGTATGGAACTGGCGGTCGTATTGACGGGCTTTGCGTGCCAGTTCGGCGTCGTAACCCTCTTCTCCCGGACCGGCCAGCAGATATTTCCCGGTATAGCTTCCCGTTCCGCAGTCCGGAAATAGCTGCTGCTCGGCATTTTCGGAGAGTTCGTTGTCGGTATCCGTGTCTCCGGCAACGTTCGAGCTGCCGTCATCGCTGCCGCAAGCACAGAAAAGAGTCAAAGCGAACCATCCGACAACGATCATCCGGGTAAGCGTAGGAGTCATGGAGTTTTCTCCTGAGATTCTAAGGTTTTATCTACATTCAACAGGCAAAGGGTATCCCAACTCCTCTCCGGTTGCAAGGATCGGTCGTCAGATGGGTCGTTTCGAATGGAATATCTTAGAGAATTTTGAGGTCATGTCCCTCCCTCCCCCAGACTTATTCATTTTCATGTGCGAAGCATTCATGGGGAGGCACGAAAAAACACCTGTTTTCGGGAAAGATCGTGACGAAACCAGATGAACGAGTCTATTTTTTCTCCTGGCATTTGCGGATGTATTCGGCGAGTTCCTCGTTGCCCTTTTGCGAGCCTTCCGCGATTTTGAAGTTCATCAGGGCCGCCGAATAATTGCCGTCTTCATAGGCGGAGAGTCCCAGCTTGAAGAATTTCCGAGCGTTGGGATCTTTTAAGGTCGAACCGGGAGCTTTGGCATACTCTTCCTTCTGTTTTTCGATCAAGCGCATTGTGTCCGGGTTGCGACCGGTGGCGAGAAGGGCATCGTATTTTGTTCTTTTTTCCTGGTTCGTCAGGATTTGATAGGCTTCCGTCATTCGCTTCCAGATGCCATTGGAGACTTCGTAAAAGCGCTTGTTTTCGACCAGGGCGAAGCGGTCGGTATGATAGGTTTTCGACAACTTGAAATACGCCCGCCGGATGGTGTTGGAGGCTTCTTCGGGAGAAACGGCGAGGAACTGGTAATAGTCGAAAGCGTCTATTTTTTTCCAAAAATACAGAATTTGGGCCAGCCGTTCGTCTCCGATCCGTTGCCGGTCGGCATCGCTCAGCGATCCGAGAGCTTTTTGGATGTGCACTGCGAGATCGTTGACGAAAGATGCCGGAGGCGCCGTTTCGGAGGGTACCGCCTTTTTTTCGGCGGGTTGGGGAGCTGCGGGCGGCTCAACTTTAGGCGGTGGCGCTTGTTTGGGTAAAGGCGGAAGGTCCGTTTTGAGTTGGGGGGGCGGCGTTGGTGCAGCGTTCGTTTCGGTGGTTTCCGTGTCGGTTTTGTCTTTTTTCTTCGATAACTGTCTTAAATGTCTTAGGACCGTTTCCTGGAACGTCTTTTTCTTCAATGGCGGGACAATCACTTCGTCCACACCGGCGAGGGTATAGCTCGAATAATCTTCTTCCGCCTTTTCGGCCAGCACCAGGATTTTCAGGTGTTCGCCCTTTGGGCTTTTTCGGACGGTACGAGCGACAAACGGTGCGATATCGGCATGTTGGGAAGCATCGACGATCACCATATGCGTGGCTTTACGAGTCAGTTCCTTTTCGAGCTGACCGTATTCCTCCACCACGGGCGCATCAAGCCCTTTCAAGGCGCTTTCCACAAACGTTTTGCGCGCCGGGTCGGTGCAGAGAATCACCACACGGGGCATCGTCACTTATCCTTTTGCCAAAGGTTGCAGAATCAATCGTCGTCGTCGATCAGAGCGATTCCCATGTCGTCGTCGAAATCGAACAGTCCTTCCAGCGGAGCCGCGCCGAGCAGGTCGATTCGGGCCGTGGTCTTGCGTCCGGTTTTGTTGTCCACCGCCGAAACCTGAACGATACCGTTGGTATCGATTTCGAAGGTTACGGCGATTTCTACTTCCCCACGCAACGATTCCGGATCGAGACCGCTCAACTCCAAAACGCCCATCAGGTCGTTTTCTTCCTCGTATTCGCTTTCACCCTGGTACACGCGAATGCGAACGGAGGTCTGGCCGTCTCTCGATGTGGTGAACAGCCGGGTGCGCTCGACCGGAATCGGAGTGTTGCGATCGATGATTTTCTCGATCCGTCCCGCGACCGTGCCCACGCCCAGCGACAGGCTGGTAACGTCCAGCAGCACCGCGTCGGAACTTGGATCGTCGATCCCAGAACTGATGTTGGCAAGAATCGAACCCTGGATGGCGGCACCCATGGCGACGGATTCGTCGGGCGGAACTCCCCAATACGGTTGTTTGCCGAAATATTCCTCGACCATCTTGCGCAGCAGAGGAATGTGTGTGGTTCCGCCGACCAGCACTACGTTGTCGATATCGCTGACATCCAGATGCGCCAGCCGGAACGCTTCATCGCAGATCACGAAACTCTGCTGAATCACGTCGCGGGCAATGGCCTGGAAGTTCGAGCGGTTAAGCGTGACGTTGAGGTCGATTTTTCCCGATCCCGAATACATCAGGGACGGAATCTTGATTTGAATCGAATCTTTCGCACTTAGCGCGATTTTGGCCTTTTCCGCCTCGGAACGAACCCGCAACAGAGCTACCGGGTCTTCGTCGATGTTCACGTTGAAATTGCGCTGGTAGGAATTGACGATCATCCGCACGATGCGGTTGTCGATGTCGTCGCCGCCGAGAAAAGTATCGCCGGCGGTGGTGATGACTTCGAAAATATCATCGTGAATTTCCAGGATGGTGATATCGAACGTGCCGCCACCGAAATCGTAAACGGCGATGCGCTGGTCGTACCCTTGGCCGAAACCATAGGACAACGCGGCGGCGGTCGGCTCATTGATGATCTTCAGTACGTTCAAACCCGCCAGTTCACCCGCCTGCTTGGTGGCGATACGCTGGCCTTCGTTGAAGTTGGCCGGAACGGTGATGACCGCCTTGTTGATGTCCTCACCCAAGTAATTCTGGGCGATTCGTTTCATCCGCTCCAACACCATGGCGCTCAATTGCGGCAACGCCCAGATTTTTTCTCCCGCATGAATCAGTACTGAGTTATTCGGTCCTTCCTCGATGCGGTAAGGCACGAGGCGGATCATCGTCTGTACTTCGTCCGAACTGAAGCTTCGGCCAATTAGGCGTTTGGAGGAAAAAACCGTATGTTCCGGGTTATACACCATTTGCTCGCGGGCATCGGAGCCGACGAGCGTTTTGTTGTCCTGGAAAAACGAAATTACCGAACTTTGGGTCTTGCGCCCACGTTCGTCGGGAATGACAATGGTTTTGTCTCCCTCCACGACAGCTACGCAGGAATTCGAAGTACCCAGATCGATTCCGATGACACGCTCCATGAAGAACGCCTTTCGAAAGAGTCCCTAGATGCGGCGACGGATGGTCTACCCGCCATGAATCACACTTCCATGATTTCCTTTTCTTTGACCTCGGCGGCTTCGTCGATCTTTTTGATGGCTGCATCGGTAAGTTTTTGAATCTCTTCGAGCGCCCGCTTGAGATCGTCTTCGCTGATATCTTTGTTTTTCTCCGCTTTTTTGGCCGCATCGTTGGAGTCGCGTCGGGCATTGCGCACCGAAACCCGTGCTTCCTCGGCCATTTTCCCGATTTGACGAGCGATTTCCTTGCGTCGATCTTCGGTCAATTGGGGGATCGGAATACGAATGACCTGACCGTCGTTGTTGGGATTGAGTCCCAGATCGGCGGCGGCGATGGCCTTGGAGATTTCACCGAGCATGTTTTTCTCGTATGGGTTGACGAGAATCATGCGCGGCTCGGGCACGCTGATGGTTGCCGTCTGATTCAACGGAGTGGGAACGTTGTAATAGTTCACGCGAACGCCGTCGAGGATCGCGGCGGATGCGCGACCGGTACGAACCTTGGAAAGATCCCGCTTGAAAGCCTCGAAGGTTTTCTCGGTTTTTTCTTCCATCTCCATATACAACTCGTCGAGCATGATTATTCTCCTTCAATGTGCCAGGCACGTTGGATCGTTTCAACCATAATACAATAGGACATTTGACAGTAACCCAACCTGCCGGAAACTGTCAAGAAACCAAGGGCTTCAGATGGTTATTTCGGCACTTTGGCGGGTATCGTACAGCTTTGCGGTTGCGCTGGTATGGATTTGGAATTAAAGTAGACGAATATTGACGTAGGTTACCGGGCGGGAAGCTGCATATTTGTCGCTACGGTCGGTTGCAATAGAACATTTCAAACGAAGGGGACCGGATTATGCGTAAACTTTTCGGAACGGACGGCATTCGCGGACAAGCCAACAAATATCCTCTCGACGGTTCGACCGTATTCAAAATTGGCGCGGCCATCGCGTCCCATTTCGCCGAAAAAAAGCGTGTTCCAAGGCTGGTGATCGGCAGGGACACTCGCCGTTCTGGTCGAATGATTCAAGGAGCGCTGGTGTCGGGGATCTGTTCGGTCGGTGGGGAAGCGTTGCTGGCCAACGTGATTACCACCCCGGCCATTGCGTATCTGACCCAGGTGGTCGAGGCGGACGCGGGTATCGTGATTTCCGCTTCCCACAACCCTTATGTGGACAACGGCATCAAGATCTTCGGTCGCGACGGCTTCAAGCTGCCGGATGAGGAAGAAGAACAGATCGAAGAGTTGATCCTGCACGCCGACATGGACGAACTGGCCGTTCCTCCCCACGCCGTGGGTGACGCCGGAATTTTCGACGGTGCGGTGGATCGTTACATTCACTCTTTGCTGGCCACGGCACCGCGAGGTATCAGTTTTTCCGGGAAAAAAGTCGTTCTCGATTGCGCCAACGGAGCAGCGTTCGAGGTGGCTCCTCGGGTATTCCGTCGCCTCCAGGCCAATGTCGTCGCCATTCACAACGAACCCAACGGGCGCAACATCAACAAAGCCTGCGGTTCCCTGCACCCCGAGGAACTCGGCGTGGCGGTGCGTGAAAACGGTGCGGATATCGGTATTGCCTTCGATGGCGACGCCGACCGGGCGATTTTCGTGGATGAAAACGGCCAGATCGTGGACGGCGACCAGATCATGGCGATTTGTGCCACCCGAATGATGAAACAAGGACGCCTGCCCGGCAATACCTTCGTAGCCACGGTCATGAGCAACATGGGACTGTTCAAAGCCTGTGAGGCGCAAGGCGTCAAAGTGCTGAAAACCAAAGTCGGTGACCGCTACGTTATGGAAGAAATGCGCAAACACGGCCATACTTTCGGAGGCGAGCAGTCCGGGCATCTGATTTTCAGCGATTTTTCCACCACCGGAGACGGCGTGTTGGCGGCGATTCAGGTTTTATCGATCATGGTCGACGAAAACAAGCGTTTGAGCGAGTTGGCGAAGATCATGGAGCGGTATCCCCAGGTGCTCAAAAACCTCAACGTGGTGTACAAAACCCCGATGGAAGAGTTGGAAAAAGCGCCTGAAATCATTAAACAAGTCGAATCCGAACTGGGCGACGAAGGCCGCGTCCTGGTGCGTTATTCGGGCACGGAAAACAAGATCCGGGTGATGGTCGAAGGAAAAAACGCCGAAGAAATCGATGCTTACGCCGACCGCATTATCAAAGTACTCGATGCCGAATTGAACTGATTCGAGAGATTTCCATTTTTCGGCGAGACTAGGGCAGGGGGAAGTAAGTCGGGTGAAAATCATCCGACCTGCACCAAAAAACTCCATCTCATGACAAGACATCTTGTGTTGAACAAGGCGCAGGTATTTAAAGGAAGCTAGATTTACTTTCCCGGGTCAGAAGAAAGGGAAACGACGATGTTCGACGGAAAAGACCGCTGCCTGATTCCGATGCAACCGGAAGATTCCGCCCATTCGGACGTTTCCTTGCAGGAAATCGTCGAAAACCTCTGTGCAGTCAACAGCTTATCTCCTATGGGAGTGCGTAAGGGACCACACTGGCAACCATTGCCGTCACGGTTGGCAGTGGTCGAAATGGTTGAGGATCTACGGCAGATCCTGTTTCCCGGCTTTTTCGGCATTTCGGAGTTGGATCAGGGAAACCTGCGGTTTCACGTCGGTTCGATGTTGGATAAAGTGCAGCGCACCTTGTTGGATCAGATCCGGCGAGGGATCTGTTTCGAATGCCAGCATCCCGACCACTACCCGACCTGTTTCGAGCAGGCCGCCGAAATCACCAACCGGTTTCTGGTTCGTCTTCCCCAGATTTGCGCCATGTTGTCCACCGACGTACAAGCCGCCTACGAAGGCGATCCGGCGGCGACCAGCCCGGCGGAGGCGATTTTCTGCTATCCGGGACTGATGGCGATTACCAGCTACCGTATCGCCCACGAGTTGCATTTGCAGCGCGTTCCCCTGATTCCGCGTATCATCACCGAACACGCCCATTCCATCACGGGGATCGACATCCACCCCGGCGCGACCATCGGCCAGAGCTTTTTCATCGACCACGGCACGGGGATCGTCATCGGCGAAACGTCGCGTATCGGCCAGCGGGTGAGGATTTACCAGGGGGTGACCTTGGGGGCGAAAAGTTTCCCCCTGGATGAGTTGGGAAATCCCATCAAAGGCATCGATCGCCATCCGGTGGTAGAAGACGACGTGATCATCTATTCCGGGGCGACCATTCTGGGCCGGGTGACGATCGGCAAAGGCTCGATCATCGGCGGCAACGTCTGGTTGACCACCAGCGTTTCTCCCAATACAAGGGTGACCCAGGGAAAAACAGTGCAGGAGTGTTTCGAGGACGGAGCCGGAATCTGACCCTCTACAAACGAAACGACCGCGTCTGTCGTAAGGCTTCGAACAATACGATAGACGCCGCGTTGGCCAGGTTGTAGCTGCGGATCTCTCCCCAAATGGGAATGGAAAGCAGCCGGTCGGCCCAACGGGTGCGGATTTCTTCGCTCAACCCCTTGGTTTCCTTGCCGAAAACCAATATATCGTTGCCGGTGTATTGAACTTCCGTATAGGGCTGATCCGTCTTTTTCGACAAAAACCAGTACGGGAACTGTTCTGGGGGAAATTGACTCAACACGTCGTCGAAATTGGGATGGACGTGCAGATCCACGGCGGGCCAGTAGTCCAGGCCCGCTCGTTTCATGTATTTGTCTTCCAGCGAAAATCCCAGCGGTTCGACGAGATGAAGCGGTACTTTCGCTCCGGCGGTCAGTCGGGCGATGCTTCCCGTGTTCGGTGGAATTTCCGGTTCGACGAGAACGATGCGCAGGGTCACGGGTGCTCCGAATTTTTCATGAGGGCGGCGTCCCACAGGTAGTAAAAGCCGCTTTGGGGAACCATCGATTCGAGAGAATCCACAGGCGAGGAACACTGCGCCGCGCCTTTCGAGAGAGCTTCGGCGCTAGGGGCGTAGGCGTTGCGCGAATTGTAGATGCTGTCCTCGGCAACGGGAGCGCGCCGGTAGATCACCACCCGCGAGTTCGACGGCAACCCCGCCAGCTTGACCGCCTCGTCAATGGCCTCGGAATAGTAGCCGATGCGATCCGCCAGTTTCAGATCCACAGCCTGCTTGGCGGTATAAATACGTCCGTCAGCCAGTTTGCGGACCTTTTCGACCGGCATGTTGCGACCTTTGGCAACAATGGAGACGAAACGCTCGTACATTTCGTCGATCATGGTCTGGAAAAGCTGGCGCTCTTCTTCGCTCATTTCCTTGAACGGCGAACCCATGTCTTTATGACGACCGGATTTGATAGGTTCAACCTTGATTCCGACTTTCCGCACGAGTTTCTCGGCGTTGACTGTCACGAAAATCACACCGATGGAACCTGTGATGGTCGTGGGATGCAGCACGACGGAATCGGCGGCCATCGACAGGTAATACGCGCCGCTCGCGCCGGTATCGGCCATGGCGGAGACGATTTTAACACCTGTTTTACGTTTGTAGCGCATCAGTTCTTCATACAGAATATCGCTTGCGGTGACACCGCCGCCGGGAGAATTCACTTTGAGAACCACCGCCCGGATGGAAGGATCGTGCGCGGCCCTGTTCAACTGGGCAACGACTTCCTCCAACATCGACGGATAGCTGGAAAGAAAATCCTTTCGCGGCGAGGAAGAAATCATGCCCTCGACAGGAATCACCAGAATCTTGGTGTCTCCATCTCCCTGAAGCGTAACTTCGCGATATGGCTCGGAATAATCGGGAAACAGGTTGAGCTTGGTATTGAAACAACCTTGCATCAGCGGCAGGGCAAGAATCAACGCGAACCAGACGATCAAAGGGGAACGGAATCGACGCATAGGGAACTCTCCAATGTGAATGTCGTTGGAAGGGAGTGTACGAAAAGCGCTTCCGGCTGTCAATCCGGGAGGCTATCGTTTTCCTCAATGAATTCGAAGCGGATACAAATAATCGTAACGCACGGGATGGTCGAAATATTCCGGTTGATTCAAAGAAACTCTCCCACGTCGATGCTAAGGGAATTTTCGGCAGGAAATTGTCTTTGTCAAAGGTGCTGGAAATAAACGAAGGTTTTACTTTTAAAATCCCAAGTTGCAGAATTTACTAGATAAATATTGACTTTCAACAAAATTGTGATTAGGTTACGTCCAGTCGCAGGCGACCCTTCAGCGAATCGGCGCGGTTACGTGCTCCTCTGGATTTCTCGACATTCTCCAGATTCACATCGATGCAGGCCACGTTTGCCGTTCACCTCCGAACGAAGCGGGGGAAAGACAGGTCTATACCTCTATGAATTTTTCTGAACTGAATCTTCACACGGCTCTGAGCCGAGCGGTGAAGGCTGAGGGATATGTGCAGCCGACACCGATTCAAGAACTTTCCATCCCGCTTGTGATGCAAGGTCGCGATGTTTTAGGTTGTGCCCAGACCGGAACCGGGAAAACCGCCGCATTTGCACTGCCCGTTCTTCACCAGTTGCTGACCAGTCCCCGAAGGGGAAAATGGCGCTTCATACGTGCGCTGGTCCTGGCTCCGACGCGTGAACTGGCCATCCAGATCGGCAAGAGCTTCGAAGCCTATAGTGCCTTTACCAATTTGCGCGGTACGGTCATTTACGGTGGGGTCAGCCAACATCCGCAAACCCGAGCGCTGCAACGCGGCGTAGATATCCTTGTGGCCACACCGGGACGTCTGATCGATTTGATCGGACAAGGCTATGTTAAACTCGGTCGCGTCCAGACCTTCATCCTTGACGAAGCCGACCGAATGCTGGACATGGGTTTTATCCACGATATCAAACGCATCGGGATGCTCTTGCCGGAAAAACGGCAAACTCTTCTGTTTTCGGCGACGGTAGCTCCCACGATTCGCCACCTGGCCGGTGAGTTGCTCCATGAGCCTGAAGAAGTTTCAACCGCCCCTTCGGCGACGACCGTGGAATCCATCGATCAATCGATCATGATGGTGGAACGCCCGGAGAAAATCGGGTTGCTGATTCGTTTGATTCAAGAGAAAAACATCGACCGCACGTTGGTTTTTTCGCGTACGAAATTCGGTGCCGACAAGATCGTTCGCAAACTTACGAAAGCGGACATTCCCGCTTCCGCCATCCACGGAAACAAAAGCCAGAACAAACGCCAGGCGGCGCTGACGGCTTTCAAACGTGGTCGGGTGCGTGTGCTTGTGGCAACGGATATTGCCTCTCGCGGGTTGGATATCGAGGCTGTGAGTCACGTGATCAATTACGATATCCCGAACGAACCCGAAGCCTACGTACATCGAATCGGACGAACGGGACGTGCAGGGGCGCAGGGAATCGCCATATCTTTCTGTTCGCCGGAAGAACGCAAAGATCTGTTTTCCATACAGAAACTGATTCATCAGCGTGTTCCGGTACTCTCCGACTCCGGGAAGGAACTGGGCCACACCGAAGAACTGTTTGCAACCCCGAAACGGAAACCCCAACGCCCCAAAAAGCGTTTTGGGCAACAACCTCCAAGAGGGGCCCGTCGTAATCGTCGTCGAGGGAAACGGAAACCGGCTCAGCCAAGATTAGGCTGATTTCTAGCATGACGCCTTGACATTGTCGGGCAAGAAATTTGCCCGACCTACTGAAAAACGGCGAATTTTCCTTACATTTTCGTTCACACCTGCCGTCAGAGATTGAAAATCATGGCGGTGGGTGGTTCGGGTCTGGTATTCTTTTTCGTTATGAAACCGGACCTCGACAACCCCCGAGCGGAAATTTTCGATAGCTTGGCGATTCGCCTGACGCGGCGGTGCGCCTGTGCTTGCGCCCATTGTCGCCTTGCACCACTGAAGGATTTACCCGAACCGGGACGAGACGACCTCGTCCGAGCCTTATCTTATGCCCGCAAATCCGGGATGAAACGGGTGATTTTCACCGGTGGGGAACCGCTGGCCTCGCCTCATTTACCCGCCATGGTGGCGTTGGCTTCGCGGCTGGACATGTCGGTGGAGTTGCGCACGACAGGCATTGGACTGGAAGCGCCCGGTGTACTCGAAAAGCTGGTGCGGCTCGGTCTTTCGCACCTGCGGGTGGACCTTCACGGCCCCGATGCGGCGACCCACGAGAAGGTCTGCGGTGTCGATTCCTTCGCTGTTGCTTGGAAAACGCTCGAACGTGCCGTGTCTTTGAACCTCTCCCGAGAAGTTCACGCCGTGGTTGTCAACGCCAACCTGAAGACTTTACCGAACCTACCCGAACGCTTGAAAACGCTGGCTCCGATCAGGCTTTCCGTGGCGGCAGTCGATCCTTCCGCGATGGAAGAAAAAGCGTTCGATGCCGTGGTTCCTTCGCTTGGGGAAACATCGCAAGTATTTGAAAAGATTTATCAAACCTGGATATCCCTGCCGGATTCCGAACGTGGCGAGCTGCGGTTTTCGGGCTTGCCGCTTTGCCTGTTGCCCGACGACGAAAGTACCTGGCACGAAACGAGAAAAGACGGTTGGGCCGAACGCTACGAGCCGCCGCTCGAAGGCTTTTCTCGCACCCGGTATCTGGACCGGATCAAGACACCGCTTTGTGACGATTGCAACCTGTTCGGCGATTGTCTCGGCGTGTTCGAACGGTTGGCGAGTTCGGCAAAAGACCTGCGTCCACGGCTCGAACCGAAGGCCAACGCCATGGCCTTTTCTCCGGTGGAAACGATTGACGACTTCGACATCGCCACCTGTCCCATTCGGCGCGGAGTTCGCACGGTCTTCGACCCGGAACGTTCGTTGCTGATAGAGCACGATGGAGCGGTAAAACTGTTTCGCACCGATACCGGGGATTTTTCTTCCGAGCGGATTCGGGCGACGCGGCTGGAGACGCGGCAGGTGTATCTTGATGTCAGCGACAAGCTGTTTCACGACGATTTTTCGAATGATCTGCGCAAGCTGGAGTTGTCTCCGTCGTGCGAAAACTGCTCCAACCTATTAAAATGTGCTGGATTTTGGACACCTGTGGAAAAAGACGTGTTTTCGCTGGCCGAAGAGGAACTGGCCGAGGTTCTCTCTCGTATCGATGGAGACGTGCTCGACGTAGGAGCCGGTTCGTTGCTGTACGGCGAGCGGTTTGGGGAACGTCTCGATGCCGAAACGATGCGCTATACGGCGCTGGAACCAACACCCGGTGAAACGCTGCGTCGCTTCGTCGAAAATCATGCTTCGGCATCCTTGATTGTGGGGGATATCGAAAGCGCTGCGTTGAAAAAAGAACGGTTCGATTGGATCTTGGTGCTGAGAAGTTACAATCATTTCCATTCGTTACCCCGTGCGTTCGACGCTTTCGAAAAAGCTTTGAAACCCGGTGGAAAACTGCTGGTTGTGGACAACACGGCCTGGGGAGTCGTCTACGATGAGGACAAATGGTCCTCCATTCGAGGTCAAAAAGGCAAAAAACACTTCGAACACTACCGCAATCACGATTCGGAACAGGCGTTGGCGTCGATCATCGCGATAAATTCCGATTCGTTACGTCTACTACAGCATCACCCCGTTTCGAAACACGGGGCCAACCAATGGTGGTTATTGTTCGAAAAGCTTGCATAAGGAGTTGTTTTCACCGATGCTGGAATCCTTGATGGAACACATTTCGAACAGGATACGCCTCGTCCCATGAAAAAAAGGCATTTTTTTCATGTTGATCGGGTTGTGGTGGCTGATCGGTCCCGCCATGATCCAAGCCCAGACGCCGGAAGCTTCCGGGATGTCGGAAACCGTGCCGCCCGCCGGTCACGATCAGGGGATGCCAGCCGCCACCGATGGCGATATCGAACTTACATTAGAAGTCGATCCTCCCGACGCTACGGTGTTTCTCGAAGGGGCGCGTTTCGAAGGCAGCCGGTCCGAGCGGGTGTTTTTTCTCAAGCCGGGATGGTACCGTTTTCCGCGTGACGAAACCGGGATACCCCGACCGGGAATTCATGATCGATCTGAAACCGAACGAGCCGAGGCATATCGAAGCTCGATTGCTCCAACGTACTGAAATCCTTATACAACTGGACAATCCCGACGCCGTAGCCGTGCTGGATGGTAAAACGACGTTGCCCAGGGAGATGGCGATGGCCGTCACGCCGGGAGAGCATGAACTGAAAGTTTATGTGCGCGATTTCATGGCGCTTTCCGAAAAACTCAACATCGAGAAAGGGAAACGGCTCACACCGCAAATATTCGCTTCGACTGTTTGCGCCGGTCGAATTTCGTCGCCTATCCGCCGGATACGACCATCTTCGTCGATGGCAAAAGATGTCGGACGGGGAATGTGGAGCGGTGAGTTGACCGACAACCGGCACCACATTCGTTTCGAACACGAAACCCTGCCTCCCAAGGTGTTTTCCATCGACCCGAAACGGGGACAGAAGGTGAAAGTGGCGCAGTCTCTGACGCAAAACAAACCCGAGCACAATAGCTTGTGGTTCTCGATGTTGATGTTTGCGCTGCCCGAACCCAAGTACCAGCATTTCGAGTTTTCTTCCCGCAATTACGATCTTTTTACCCTGGGACATCTTCTGGCTACCGGCGGTCGTAATTGGAACAAAGGTCAATGGGGCGCTGTCTGGGAAGCGGGAATCATCGGTTTGATCAAAGAGCAAAGATCCGACGAACTCTGGTACAACTGGCTGCATCTCGGGGTGGGTCCGCTTTTCCGTGTCGAACCGGGCGGACTTTTCAGTGTCCAGCAAATGAATCAGTTCGACCTGATGGGTGACGAATCCGCCACAGAGAAACGCCAAGGTACCGGAAGTACACAGGTTTCTACAAATCAGAGTCGCAGCACGCTTTCATGGATTTTCACGCACCGGCTGGCCGGGGAATTTCGTTTCCGAAACTTGCGAATCTGGCCGGCGTATCAATTTCAGTGGGGGCGTATCGCCTCCGTCGATCGCGTTGGGGAACGATCCGACCCCATGGCGGTTCACGGATTCGGTGGCGGTATCGATTACTGGCTTCCCGGACTGACGGTCGGGGCCGAAGCGTTCGGTTCTCCGATTCCGACGAGCATGGGAAACAAGCACATGGGCTTCGTGCATGTCCAACTGTTTTATCCGGGCAACGGCGCGAATCTACACCGAGGATTCGGAGAGCTATCGGCGCGATCTGAACCGGCAACGGGGAAGAGAAGCCGAAGAGGACGTATCGGACTTCCATTTTCCCGATCCGATCCAATCCAAGTTCGACGAACAATAAATTGACTAGGAAATGATATTGTGTTAGCGTCCGAGCGCTATATAAAGGCATTGATCGAGAAGGCTAACTAAGCGAACTTATTGCGATTAATCACGTTTTGGCGATTGGGCTGCCGATGGGCCGTTCTTGGCTTGTTCACCTGCCGTCGGCAACAAGATTCTCTGTTGGAGGACTCATGAAACACATTCACCAAGCCACAATATTTACCAAGCTCGTTTGTGGTCTGCTGGTGCTTACCGTAACGATGATGTACACCCCGCTGTACGGTATCGGTGAAATCCAAGCGGCTGAAAAGGGCGTGCGTCTGCACATGATGTCCTACGACACCTACAAGGGGGAAACACCCGACGAAGTACGGGTGATGGTCGAGGATGAAGTCAACACCCGCTTGATGAAAGTGGAACAAATTCAATGGGTTGGCAAGGGCGACGTCAAAAAGGCACTCAAGCCCGCAGGCGGAACGCCCACTGAAGGTATCAAGGGTAAGCCCCAGTGGTTGGACAAAGCGATGTCCCGACTGGACCAGGCCCGCGATGCCTACGACAACGACGAGTACGAAGAAGCCATCGATGCTGCCGACAAAGCGGTTCGTGGTTTCCAACGTTGCGTCGATTTGATTCGCAACTGGGACGCGGTCGAGGAAGCCTACATCATCAAGGCGGCCTCGGCGGTGAAAAGCGAAGAAGGCGCCGACAGCGCCGTACAGGAATTGCTGACTTACAATCGCTTGGCCAAGAGCAAAATGTACGGTGGCAGCGCATTTCGCGACACCCTCAAAGCGAGTTCCAAAGCCCTGAAGAAAGGTCGGAAACGCCTTTCCGTCACGACGGAACCTCAGGATGCCACGATCTTTATCAACGGACGCGAAGACGATAGCCGGAAGCTGGTCAAAGGTCAGCACTGGGTACAAGTCACCAAAGAAGGCTACGAACCCTTCGGCCAGCTGGTCGAATTGACGAAAACCACGAAGCTCAACGTCGTTCTCGGCAAAAAGGGCGCTTCTGATAAAGATCTCTGGGAATCCTATGCCGGACTGAAAGCCAAAGCGAAAAACCTGGAATTCGATGAGGATTTCATCCATACGGCTACGGAAATCGGTGAAGCGATTCCGGTGGATTACATCGGGTTCGCCGTTTTCGAGAGTTCCAGAAAGAAAAGTAGTGTAACTCCTTATGTCTTGCAGGTATCCGATGGCCAGCTCGTCCGCTTGGACGAACAGACCCTGCGCCACAATTTCGTGGATGCCGATAAAAGCAACGCGGCGCTAGCCCGCGACATCGAAGAAGCCGTTGTCGATGAATTCCCGGTGGAACGGGCGTTGATCATTGGCGCGCCGCCCGTGGAAAGCTATGCCGAAGAAGACGGCTACCAGGATGTAGGTGGAGCGCAGCCCTACGAAGTGGTGGATCTCTCCTCGGGAACCCTTACTTTCGACCAGGGAGACCAGGCCAAGGCCGAGGATCTCGGTGGTGTCAAATGCGAAGATCCCAACGATCCGCGCTGCAAGGAAAACGTCATCGTCGCGCAGACTCCCATACATGAAGAGTGGTGGTTCTGGACGGTGATCGGTGTGGTGTTGATCGGTGGCGTTGCCGGGGCAGCCGTTGCGTTGCAGCCGGAAGACAACAACCGGCCTTCGTCCATCACTCTGCCGGCGAAACAGTAAACAAAGACATTCATTTCTTACCAAAATCCCCACGGAGCGTGGAACATGGTTCGATTCAACGGTATAAAAAAGTATGTAACTCTCAGCGTTTTCGCCTGGTTGCTCGTTTTACTCGCGGTTGCGACCGGCTGTGAAGGCGAGGCGGACAAATCCCTCAACATTCATGCCTACGCCGCGACGAATCAGCAAGGCAGCAATTCCGTAACCGCCACGGTGACCGGAGTGCGTTTCGGCGTTTTCGAAGAAACCTCCCCTTTGCAGTACTTCCGGGAATACCTGGAAGAAAAACGCTGGAATGGTGGATCGGTCAACTTGGACCAGCTTCCGACCAGTTCCACCGCAGAGTGGGTGTTGGTCGTCGAAGGCACCGACGCCGAGGACAAGACGGTTGCACGCGGTATTTCTTCGCCGATCAAGTACGATGGCAGCGGTCGAAAGGAAGTTTCCGTTTTCCTGACCAAAGTCGACAGCTTCGGTGAAATTCCTCTGGATGATTCTGCAGGTCAAGGGCGCCCCGCCAAGATGTCCGCCGGTCGTTATGGCCATACATCTACTTTACTGCCTGACGGCAAAGTCTTGATTATTGGTGGAAAAAACCAGGTGATCGATACCTACGATTACCCGGACACCGCCGATTTGTACGATCCCGCCACGAACCAGTTCGAGCGCATGACTGTCGAGGGTTGGTCCGGTGGACGCGCTTTCCATACGCTCACGGTGATCGAAAGCATGAGCAACCGGCTGACTTCCGCCGGAACCCTCGCTCTGACCTTCGTTATCGTGGGTGGTGAAAAAGACGGCGAGTTGTCCAACGAGGTCTATCGTGGAACCTATGTTGCCGGACAAACGACCCTGAATCTGGAGTTACTCGGCACGCTGACCCAGGGCGTGGTTCATCATGCTGCGGCGGCGATTCCGGACACCAGCGCGTTGGTCGTGGCCGGTGGCAAAAGCGAAAGCCGCGTTCCCATTGCCCAGGCTGCGGTGATCGAAGCCGCTACGGACGCTCCTACTCCCATTCAGGAATTGGGTGGCGGACTCAACAGCGCCCGTTATGACCATACGTTGACAGCTCTGCCATGGATCGATGAAACGACAGGTGACGTAAAATGGAACCTCATTGCGGTCGGTGGTACGGCTCGCAAGTTGGACAACAACGTCGAAGTGGACGTGTCGGAACCCATCGTCGAAGTGTTCAATCCTGAAGTGGGATCTTTTTCCTGCTTTAACTATCAAACCGATGTGGCGGAATGCGTGGCCAATCCCTGCTTGGCGACCTGCCGAAGCAACACCGAGACGGCCTACGTCAAACGTTCCCAGCATCTCGCGATTCCTCTTTATAAACGAGGACTTACCGGACAACTGGACGAGTCGAGCGAAGAGGTCGAAGCTGCGCGGATCGCCGTCGCTGGTGGTGTGAAAATCGAAGCGTCCGGTACCGAAACCGTCTTGGGTCAGGATGGCAACGAGACCGATTTCGCCTTCATCAATGCCTTCGGTGAAGTTACCTGTACCAACCCGAACAATCAGGTTCTTCCCTATATCGGTGCCGATTGGGATTTCATGACGGGCAGCTACGACACGATCCTGATTGCCGGTGCGACCGCTGCACCACTGAGTGAGCCGACCGGAACTGCCGTTCCGAAGGCGGGCCAGATCATCAAGTTTTCCTACTCCTTCGACGAAGATAACGTCGACTGCCGTGGGCTGTGGGATTTCGGTGCCATTCAGGTTGATTCCGACGATACCGATTCCACGGAAACTCCGTACAGAACCAACGATATGTTCCAGCAGCGTGAAAACCTGACCGTAACGTCGTTGATGAACGGCATGGTGCTGATCGTCGGTGGCCTCGATGTGGATAAAAGCAAATCCGGCGGCGAGATTTACAATCCTCCCAGCAAAAACGCCTTCGAGGATACTTTTGAATTCTACACCACGTTCTGATGATACGCACCCCCACTGGGGGTGCTGAATAGCATTCTCCGGTGGACTTGCTTTCGTGGATCATCCGCCGGACAACCCAGGAGAATTCGTGGCGGAGATCGCGGTTAAAACCCCCACACGACGTGAGAGAGTGATCTTCATTTCCAAAATTGTTTGGGTGGTTTTCCTGTCTCTGTTGACGGCTTGGTTGATTCTCGGGGTCGGTATCAGCGTCGGCCTTTCCCAATACCACAGTTATACTCGTCTGGAGCGTCTTCCCGACACCGATCAGGAAAGTCGTATCCTTGACGGAAGTCACGCCATGACTGCCCGCCGGTCACTGAACTATTTTTATCGCGATTTGCACGCCCAGACCAAGCGAACCTTTCGCCGTATGAGCCGCAACCCCGAAACGGCGCTGCATTTGTGGAATGAATGGCACGAAGAATGGACCGCTGACCTGCAGACCTTCGGCCAGTCGTACTCTTTCACCCGAAATCTTGCCGACGCCAACGAGCACGAAAAGCGGCTGGCGAAAATTTACGAAGAGCTAGTCCGGGTAGAAGGCGAATACCATCGACATTTTCTTGCTTTGGGACAAACGACCGCCGACGATCAAAATCAACTGCATTCCTTGCTGGAAGAACCTAGATAGTTGATATTTCTACTGAAAAAGCACCATCCAGGAAACGTCCGATCATGAACCGTTTCGGCTTGCAACCGCTGGCTTCAGGTAGTTCCGGGAACGAAACCCTGGTGCATCTGGAGGGAAGCTATGCGCTGGTGGATATCGGCTTGAATTGCAAGCAGACGAAATTGCTACTTGCCGATGCAGCGGTGTCACCCGAGCGAATCGGCGCGATTCTCATTACTCACGAGCACAGCGACCATATTCGAGGACTGGCGGTTTTCTGCAAACATTTCAAGCCGTTGCTGTACATGACCGAAGGAACCGCCCAAGCTGTTTTTACCGAAGAACGCCCCGAAAACCTGCGGACCTTTCAGGCTGGTGAAAGCTTCGTTTTCGAAGGAACCGAGATCGACAGTTTAAAAACCTCGCACGATGGCGCAGAGCCGTGCGGCTACCGTTTTCGTCGGGGAAATCGGATGATTTCCGTTGTAACGGATACGGGAAAACCGACGGCCGACGTGAAAAAAGCCGTAGCGACTTCGGAGGTGTTACTCCTCGAATCGAACCACGATGCCGGAATGCTGCAAACAGGGCCGTATCCCTATTTTCTGAAGCGTCGCATTGCCTCGAACAAAGGGCATCTAAGCAATGCGGTAGCTTCGAAGCTTGTTGCCGACAAAGCTGGAAGCCACTTGCGACAACTGATTCTGGGGCATTTATCCAAAGAAAACAACCACCCGGATCTTGCGCTCGAAACCATGACCCGGACCATCGAAAGTTCCGGTTTGGAGTGCCGTATCCACTGCGCACCACCACGGGGTCCGATGCCCTTGTTTGCCGTTGATGGAGACAACGAGCCGCTTTCGGAAGCACCGAAACAGATCGACTGGATGCAAGAAGCACAATCCCCCCGCAAACGCAACCGATAACTACGAATGTCGGGCAAAGAATTTACCCGACCTACTGCGGAGTTCTGGCAAGCCCGCATAATTCATGAAGAATCTACTACGACTTGAAAACTCTTGATCTTTCACTCGTTTCCCGAATTTTTATACTCAACATACTGCCAAGTATGCTTCCGTTAAAAAATCGCTCCAACTTCGTGAAATATCTTCGGTTTTCGGCGTCTCGCAACGATCCTCATGAATAATGCGGGCTAGGCGAATTCTCCGCAGTGGTAAGGTATAGAAATCAGTAGGTTTTCAGGTAGTGATCGATTTCCCACTGGTGAACGTTGGCGATATACTTTTTCCACTCGGCCCGTTTGGCTTTCAAGAACTGGCGGGTGATGTGCGGTCCCAATACTTCGCCGATGAACGCGTCTTTCTCCATCATTTCGATGGCTCCCAACATATCGCCCGGCAAAGAGAGAATTCCTCGCTCCTCGCGCTCGCCGCGACTCATGTGGTAGATATTCTCCGAAATCGGCTCCGGTGGCGTCAGATCCTTTGCGATGCCTTCGAGGCCGCTGGCGAGCATCACCGACAGGCTGAGGTAGGGATTGGCTGACGGATCGGGCGAACGAAGCTCGGCACGGGTGGAATTTCCACGACGAGCGGGCACGCGAATCAGAGGCGACCGATTGCGCTCGGACCAGGCGATGTGCGTCGGCGCTTCATAACCCGGTACAAGGCGTTTGTAGGAGTTGATCAACGGGTTGGTAATTGCCGTAAATCCTTGAATATGCTCGATCAATCCCGCAATGTAGTTCAATGCTTCGCGGCTCAGTTGCCACTTGGCATTCTCATCGTAAAAGGCGTTTTTCTTGCCTTTGAACAGAGACTGGTTCATGTGCATTCCCGAACCGTTGATTCCGAAAATCGGTTTGGGCATGAACGTGGCGTGCAGGTTGAAATCGAGTGCGACTTTGCGCACGACGAAACGGAACGTTGCAATGTTGTCGGCAGTTTTCAGGGCATCGGCATATTTGAAGTCGATTTCGTGTTGACCCGGTGCCACTTCGTGGTGAGCCGCCTCGACCTGGAAGCCGATGTTTTCCAGCACCTCTACCATGGCGCGACGGGCGATTTCGCCTTTGTCGATGGGCGTCAGGTCGAAGTAGCCGCCCGAGTCGTGAGTGGACGTCAGCGAAATCTGTCCGGAATTCTTTTCGAACAGGAAAAACTCGGCTTCCGGCCCGGCCATCATCGTGTATCCGTCTTTGGCGGCTCGTTCGCACTGTTTCTTCAATATCGTTCGTGGACATCCGGCGAAATCCCCGCCATCGGGGTTTTTCACGTCGCAGATCACCCGCGCTGTCTTGCCGAAATCCTCCTCGAACGGAAACACCACGAAGGTGTCGTAGTCGGGGACGAGCAGCATGTCCGATTCTTCGATCCGACTGAAGCCCTCGATGGAACTGCCGTCGAACATGATCTGGCCATCCAGGGCTTTTTCAAATTGGGAGGCGGGAACTTCCACGTTTTTGTTCGTCCCCATGATGTCGGTGAACCACAGGCGCAGGTACCGAACGTTCTCTTTTTTCAGACTTTTGAGGATCTCGTCTCGTAGCATGATAGGTCTCCCTTCGAGAGTTCATGACCGCGAAAAAAACAATACCGCAACGATTCTTTCGGTCCTTCAACCGCAAGATCGCAAAAAACACGGCACCGTCACGGTGTCTTTGCCACCGTCGGTCACGCCCCCCGTGGATAATTCACATGGAATACTTGGATTTCGACACGTTACGGTACGAAATCCATTCGCCATACTTCATTACTGTACAGCATCGTGCGAACGTCGTCCAGGGGAGAAAACAGTTTTTTTGCAGTGCGTCAAAATGCAGGAAGTTCGAAATCAGTTCATCCCGGCCCAGGAATCGGGTAACCCGGAACATTCCTGGCAGCAGGGTAGCCCGTTGATGTGCCAGATGTCGTCTTTATCAATGGTTTGTCCGCAACGTCGACAGGAAACGGTGCCTTTCCCGGCACGACTGCGCGAAACGCGGGTTTCGATAATATTGCAGTAATGATCGAGCGGGGTGGAAATCAGGCTGGCCACGAACTGATCCAGCGTTCGTTTAAACATGGCTAAAGCCAACGTATCGTAAGATGCTTTTGGGTCCGAGGGCTGAACGTCGTCCTCAGGAACGATGAACGTGATTTCGAGTACCGTTCCCGTGGCAGGATGAAAGGCCAGCACGTCCCAGGGATTTTCCCGATTCGCCGGTATCAGATCGAGTGGGAAACGGCTTTCGGTACGCATGTGCTGCAAGGCGGCGTGGGAGTCGTCATCTCGGGAAACGGCCAGACGAACTTGATCCAGGCCGTTGAAATATTCCCGCAGGTAATGGCCGATTTTCCATCCCAAAGCGAGTGAGGGCGTCAGACGTCCGTGACGATTGGCGATGATGGACAATTCGAAAGGCACCAGCATGACATCAGGTCATTTCCGAACGGGAACGATTCTGCAAGGGGTCGATAGCCGCCGTTCATCGGCTTGCAACCGTTATAAACTAAGGTCGTCTTCGAAGAATCCAAGGGGATGATCCCCTCATCGGAAGAAAGACGCAAGATCCACACCACAGTCCCGTTTACCGTAGGATGTTTCGCTTTACGGTGCAAGTTTTGATGAACAGGAGGGAAAAAGTGGAAACATTGAGGCGTAAATCCGCCGTTTGATGCGGGAAATCACAGGTTCATGATTCCTGTCCTGAATCAACAGAAAAGGATGTTGCTATGGATCGGCAGATATGTTTTTCAGCAGATGTCGTCTTCGTCGGTCAGTTCGTGAAGGCGCTTTTTCAACGTTTGCTCCACGAGCAGCGCTACATCCAGTTCTTTTTCCTGCGTTAACTGGCACAGCAGCGAGTGATAGGACAGATGTGTTTCCTTTTCCTGGCGGAGATCCGTCTCAATGGCCTGCGCAAGGCGGAAATTGAACTTCGTCGAACTGGCCAGACCTTTGACTTCGGGCCAAAGCCGTTTCAGTTTTTCGCGGCAGCGGCCGGACTCGCATTCGCACTGCATGAGGTATTCCAGCGCGTTGCTCATCAAGTAGGCGGTTTCACTGGAAAACGCCGAACGGCTTCGTTCGATCGGGGGCGTCTGGCGCAAGTCGTTAAGTTGACGTTCGATCGCTTCGCCCAGGTATTCGCTCTTGTTGCGGACGAAATGCTCGATGTCCGAATCGTCGGCGATTTTTCGTTCTCGCAGGTCTTTGAGGATATACAGGGCATCCTGGTACGAGACAAGCGCAATATCGTATTCCTTGGCTCGGCGAAAATGCTTTTCCAGATGTTCGAAAGCTTTGCGTGTCATGACGCTTTTCGAGGGATCTTCGGTCTGGATCATTTGATAATCCAAGGATTTCAGGTGCTTGGCGACAAGCTGTATCCTGCGGTTCTGTATGGTCTCGGGGTTCGAGTCGTACTCTCCCACCGGCTGAAGGGTCGGCTTCATTTTTTTGGAAACCATGGCCAGAGTTGCCATTCCAAACGCAAACAAGCACAATCCTGCCACATACATATACATGATCGAAGACCTCCGTCACGACCGCCCGCACGAGCGCGTTGCCGATAATGGCCAAATATAACACAATTGGAATCGTTTCGTCCACTAAATATCTTGTATTAAAGTTATTTTTCAATGGGCTTACACACCATTGCTACGGTGGGTTGGAGACGTTTGATATGGTTGGTTGTTTTGTTTCCCCTAGAGTTCCGTTCACATGACTTATGGAACCAGTTGGGAGATTTGCACTAACCACGCCGAGAATCGGGACTTCAATCCGTGGGATCAAATCATACTATTTGCTTTAAGATCTTGTTTTTACGGAAGTTTTACAGTGATTTGGTGGATTGTGCGATACATGGTAATACGTATTGTTACACGATGGGTTCATGGATTGCCCACCGTGAGACGAACGACGCCGAAAGCAAACGAAAACAAAAGCCACTCTTTGAAGGTGTGTAGAAAACTGCGAAAAAAACCGTTTGGGTTGGAAACGTTGCGTTTTTTGTGAAGAAAGGACTCGCCATGCCTCTTGCTTCTCTGAAAGAACCTTCTTCCGAGAAATTCAGACGACTTAGCTGGATGAAAGGCAGCGTGGCGACGGTGTTTCTATTTGCGGCGATTCTCGTTTTCAACGGTATCCAGATGTCCAGCATGGTGGTGAGGCCGTTTTCACAAAAAGCCTTTCGAGCCATCAACCGCTGGTGTGCGGGTACCTGGTGGGGGTGGACAGTCTGGTGGGTCCAAGCCATGCACGGAACCAAAGTGGTTGTTTCGGGCGACGACGTACCGAAACGCGAAAACATCATGCTCGTGTCCAACCATCAGACCTTCGCCGACATTCCCGTCCTGCTGGATTTTGCCAAAACGAAGGAAAGTCTGGGCAATCTGAAATGGTTCGTCAAAGATATTATCAAATATTTTCCGGGAGTAGGCTGGGGTATGTTGTTTCTCGATTGCCTGTTCATCAAACGCAATTGGACGGAGGATCGGGACTATATCAGCCGAATGTTTGCGAAAATATTGAAATTTCAAGTGCCGGTATGGATCATCAACTTTTCCGAAGGCACTCGCCAGACCCCGGAAAAACTTCAAAAAAGCCAGGAGTACGCTCGTTCGCAAGGGATGAAAGAACCATCCCATGTTCTGATTCCTCGTACCAAGGGTTTTGTCGCCACTCTCGACGCTCTGAGCACCCATTTGGATGCCGTATACGACGTGACGATTGCCTACAACGAAGGAGTGCCAGACCTGTGGCAGTGGATCAAAGGCTATGTGCACGAGGTACATCTGCACGTCCAGCGATTTCCCGTGGAGGAATTGCCGAAAGACAGCGACGACCGCACCCGCTGGTTGATGGCCCGCTTCATCGAGAAAGATCGATTGCTCGATCATTTCTACAACCACGGAGCATTTCCCGAAACCTCTATAGCCGAATCCGAATCCAACACCGCGGCAGGAAATCTCCGGTAATTCACACGATCAAACGTGTTCCGAAAGTCTTGAGTTTTCCAGTAGGTACCGTTTTCGAAAGGTCAACGTCGCTTCTGTTCGGCGGGAGTGATTTCGACGCCGATTTCGGCACGGAGTTGAAGGTAAATCGCAACAACGGTTGTCTTTCCCGGAGACAGCGCCGTTGCCATGCCGGAAGGCGTGATGGAAACGAGATCGGGATTCATGCTGTAAAAAATCATCGGTTTGTACGAAATTTCGTTTCCTTTTTCATTGAGAATTTTCGGCTTGATATCGAAAGAATCGCCGACGGAGACTTTCATCTGTTTGCTGGGTGGTTGCAGCTTGTCGGCAAGTTCCACCAAAATGTGGCATTGGTTGGTAAGGTTTTCATGTTGCGCGGTAACGACAGCTTCCCCTGAACCCACGGGAATGACCGTTTTCCCTTCGATCCGAACGACGGAAGGGTCGGACGATTTCAATTGAGGATCGATATGAGCCATGGTGCGGCCGTTTTCGTCCTGTACCGAAATATCCAAAGTGACGGAACGTTTGAGGTTGTTGAACTTGATGAACGGAGGATGTACGTCGATCGCTGCCGGATCGGGAGAGCAGGCCGTCATCAAAAGCAGCAGAGCACCGAGGATTGTCCAGAATCGTCGTAACGTCGCCATGTTTCCGTATTTTTATACCAAAATTGAGAATCCGTAGCCAAACGATGGCATCATACTACAAATTCTCTCCGGTTGCCAAACGACGCGCTTTTGAGATTGGAATATTGTCCTTACAGTTGGAAAAGGGGGCGGAAATTATTTTAGTGCGGAACTTCAATGGACCTAAAAGGTCCAACGGATGCCGGTGCTTTGGCACCGGGTGAGGGGCTTTGACGCCAACGTAACTTTGAATCCCCTCACCCTGGCTCTCTCCCCAAGGAGAGGGAAATTTTCTTTTATTTCAGGTTGTTGCACAGTATGCAGGTACGTTATCGCACTTTTTAAATGTCCGTTCGGGAATTGGAGAGCTTTTTTCAAAGCGAAGAACAAAGGATTTTACGTTTTGTCCCACAATGCGAAAATTTTCATGAAAAGGCGGTATTGTTGAAGGATAGTTTTGTGGTTTTGATCGTTTTCGATGGGTTATGTGTAGTGAAGATCAGATGTGTGACGGCACCAGAAAAAGAGGGTTATTCCTCCCGAGAGTAGACCACTTTTCCCGACTCGTTAAAGATGGTAATGGATTTGCGTCGTGCTCTCTCGTTGTTCGTCGTGGCTCTGGAGTACACAGAATTCGTTTCGTAGACATATGAAGCCGGTTCCTTGCCGATAACGTTTTCCCCGACGATTGTCCCTCCATCGAGTTCCCATTCCAATGCGATGAGTGAGGAGGCGAAAGAATTGTTCCCTTTAAAGGGGTGGGTTTTATAGGCCAGTTGAGCTTGACGAATGTTGCCCAGCGAACCGATTGCCTCCGATTCGTAGGAATTCCACATCGCTGTTTCGTATGCCGGCAAGGCAAGTGCTGCCAAAACACCGATAATAGCTACAGTGACCATCAGTTCGACTAAAGTGAAAGCGCGTTTCATCGGTTATTTCCTCAATAGTGACTTTTCTTGTTCTATCAATGCAAAATAAAAGCCAGTTTCTAGTTATATACATAGCTTTGCTATGTCTGAAGCGTATCTTGTCCTAAATACTATGTTTTACTCGGTAAATGACGGTTTTCTAGCGTAACATGTTCTTAATAAAGGAGTGAATTGTTCACAATCTGAACACATAACTGTCCGCGAGTTGCCGAAAAATGTCACTCCTGTGTAGCACAACCCTGCAATTCCCGTCGAGAAAAAGCCTGAAAACCCATGTTAATATAGGTATACCGCATTGTTTCGTTTCGAGCAATACACTTTTTACCGTGAACAAAATCCGTGAAAACAATTTGTATATTTTGCGTACATCGGTTCGTTTTCCGGTTTCTTTACTCAAAATTATCCACGGGAAATCTCTTTGGAATTTGTCACCACCATCGCTTCATGGTAAGTTTGGGAAGTTTTTTAACGTGCAAGAAAAAAATTCATGCGCAATGCCAAGGATTTATTGACTGGAGTCATTACGGTTCGTCTCGGTCTCGCCGAAGCGGATGTAGTGGCTCGCTGTATGGAAAATCCCGACCGCAAGGAAACGTTGTCCGACTCCTTGTTGTATGCCGGAACCATCGATGAAGAGACCCGCCAGCATATCGATATTTTTACCGAAAAAACGTTGATCCTGCATGACGGCGATGCGGATATGGTGCTTTCGAGCATGGGAGGCGACCAGATCGTCAACGATACGTTCGGCCCTTCGGCGACTTTGATTTTGGAAAATTCTTACGAGGGGAAAATCAAAAAGAAAGAAGATTCATTTCTGCAAGCTCAGAAAGAATCCCTGCTGGCCACTCCCGAAACACCAGGGCGCTATAAATTCACCAGCGGGTCCGCTTATGCCTCTGAAATCGGGCGAGGAGGATTGGGCCGGGTGTTGTCGGTTTTCGACATCCATCTGGAGCGCAACGTAGCGATCAAAGAGCTGATCCCTAAGAAAAAAGCTAAAGCTTCAGAGAAAAACGATCAGGAATCAGAGACCGAGAAAGTCGATAATATTCGTGTTTCCCGTTTTCTGAGGGAAGCGAGAATCACCGGCAGCCTGGAGCATCCCTCCATTATGCCGGTGTACGAAATCGGGCGTCGCGACGACGGAACGTTTTACTATTCCATGAAACTCGTTCGCGGCAAGACGTTGGCGCAAGCTCTTCGCGAATGCAAAGACATCCACGACCGGCTGGAACTTCTTACCCACTTCGAGGATTTATGCCAGGCGATTGCCTACGCACATTCCAAAAAAGTCATTCACCGAGACATCAAACCCGCCAATGTGATGCTCGGCGAGTTCGGTGAAACGGTCGTTTTGGACTGGGGATTGGCGAAAGTTCACGGCCAGCCCGAGTATGCCGACAGCACCTTCGAACAGGAAACGAAATCGCTGCTGGATGCCATGGCGGGTAGAACTATCGTGGGCGCAGCCATTGGGACGCCTTCCTACATGAGTCCTGAACAGGCAATGGGACAAATCGACCAGATCGACGAACGCTCCGACATTTGGTGCCTGGGCGTGGTGTTGTACCAGATCCTTACGGGTCGTACGCCCTTCGAGGGCAACAACCCGATGGAGATCGTGCGCAAAGTCAAAGAGCAGCCGATCAAACCCGTGCGCGAGCTTTGTCCCGAAGCGCCTCCCGATCTGGCCGCCGTTGCGGAAAAAGCTTTGTGTCGCAACAAGTCGGAGCGCTACAGCGAAGCCAGAGAGATCGCCAACGAAGTACAAGCCTACATGTCGGGTTCGAAAATCGAGGCCTACGAATACACGTCGTGGGAATTGCTCAAACGCTTCATTGCGAAAAACAAATCTCTCACGGCTTCCGCCATTTTCCTTCTTCTGTTTCTGATTGTCGGTGCGGGCGTTATCTTCGATGCCTACCGCACGGCGGAAATGTCCAGGCAAGAAGCGGTAGCCGCCCGCGAAGAAGCGGAAAACAACGAGCGGCAAGTCCACTATCACCTATCGAAATCATTGGTTGAAAAAGCCAAGAACTTTTACGTTGAAAAAGACTATCTTCAGGCTCGTGTCTTTGCTGCCGAAGCGCTCTTGAACAATCCCTACAATCCTTACAGCCCGTTTGCATTTACCCCGGATATTACGGATACCGTTGAAGCCGCTGAGTCGCGTGTTTCGGCCAGTTCTCTTGTTTTTCAAGCCGATGCCAACACCTCCGTCGTGCATGACACAACGTTTATAGGCCACCAGGCCGATGTCAACGACGTCGAATTTTCACCGGATGGCTTATGGCTGGTATCGGCGGGAACGGATTCAACAATTCGAATTTGGAACGTTCGCGAGCGAAAGCTTTACAAAACACTATCCGGGCATACGGCGAAAATCTGGCGTTTGGACATTTCACCGGATGGAAAAAACATAGCTTCGTGCAGTGACGACCAGACCGTCAGAATATGGAGCCTCCCCGACGGCAAAGAATTGCATGTGTTGCGAAACAATTCTTCTCAAGTTTTCGATGTGGCGTATTCACCGGACGGGAAATGGCTGGCCACCGGACGATCGGATGGCCTCGTGACCATCTGGGATTTGTCGAGTATGAAAATCTTCAAACGTCACACTGACAATCGCGGTCGCGTCGGAACCATCGCTTTTTCGAACGATTCCCAATGGTTGGCAACGGGAGGCTCGGATAGGGAAATCCGTTTCTACCGCATGAGGGATCACAAGCTGATTCACAGTCTGAAAGGTCACAAGGATCAAGTTCACGAAATTACCTTCGCTCCCAACGACGAACACTTGGTTTCCGTAGGCTCGGATAAAGTGGTCAACATATGGAACCTTGATTCCATGCAACTGGAGGAATCTTTTGATGATCATGAAGATCCGATTTGGGGTGCACGTTTTTCGTCGGATGGAAAGAGTCTGATCACGTCCGCCGACGACCATACGATCCGCATGTGGGATTTTGAAAAAAGAAAGCTTATTACGAAAATCACCGCACACGAACATTACATTCCAATGGCCGTTTTTTCTCCGGACGATTCACTGATCGCTTCGGCAAGTTGGGATAAAACCGTCAAGCTCTGGAAGGTGTTGCCACCCAAAGTCACACGTCTAAGCGGCCATGAAAAGTACGTGTACTCCGTTGATTTGTCTCCGAATGAAAAATATCTCTTGTCGATCGGTATGGAACAATTCATGAATCTTTGGGATTTCAAGACCAAGACATGGATAAAAAAATGCGAGAAAGACGACGTGTTTTTGGTCTCCATGAAACATTCCGACGATGGAAAGTGGCTTGTTACCGGCAACGGCGTTGGAGAAGTCGGGCTTTGGGATGTCAAAGACGGATACAAGCGAGTGCTTACTAAACAAGTTCATGAAAAACAGAGGATCGTTTGGTGGACCACGTTTTCACCCGATTCGCAGTTGGTAGCTTCCTGTTGCGAAAAAGAGGTGAAGATTCTCCATGCGGATGATCTGTCGTTGGTGACGACCTTGCAGGGTCACAGTGAACAAGTCTGGTATGTGGCTTTTTCCAACGATGGCAAACTACTGGCGACGGCGAGCAATGACAAGACCATCAAGCTATGGGACACCAGCACCTGGCAACTTCTTAAGACCTACAAAGGACATACGGATTGGGTAACCACGGTGGAATTTTCTCCGGATAGCCGTTTGCTGGTCTCGGGTAGCAGGGACAAAACGGTGAAAATCTGGGAGACGGGTTCCGGCAAGCTGATTCGGACTTTAAAAGGTCATGCGGAATGGGTGCCGAGGCTGTTGTTCCTCAAAGATGGAAAGCATCTTCTGTCTACCAGCGACGACCACACGGTACGGATTTGGGAAATAGACACGGGCAAAGTCGTTCAGCAACTGCTGTTTTCTTACGAAACCATTGCCCGAACCCAAACTTCGGATGGCCGCTATCTGATAACGAACGATTACAACGATGTTGTCATCTATCCGTTCGATCTCGATTTCTGGAAACAGAATCCCGTCTATTTGGTGGAACGATTCAAGCAAGAAGCGGGGATTACGCTGTAGCCCGCAGCATTCATGAGGATCGGTGCGAGACGCCGAAAACCGAAGACTTTTCAAGAAGTTGGATATATCTTCACCCGCAGGCAACCTCTACAGTCAGTCGAGGATGAAACTCGAGAAACGAGTGAAAGATCGTTTATTTTCGATTCGTAGCAGGTTTTTGACTATAGCCGTTCGTATTTGTTTTTTAGCGATAGAGAATCCTGGAAGCGAAGGGGGGCCAAGCGACGTGAAACGTCTGCTTGCCCGTGGTCGAACGATGACCCTGGGCAACCTAGGTTCGCCCATGCCACCCACAACGAAAAGGATTGGGATCGCTAAATGTAAATAAAAACTGCTATAATGCGGGATAGGAAATATCGGATGAATCCTGCAAAAGAAACGGGCGACTCTTGATGAGCCGCCCGTAGAGAATTGCACTTGAATGATGTACTTATACCCTCTTACTGGCAGAATCCACCGAGTCCGTAGGTAAAGTCCAACACCGAACAGTTCGATCCGGGGCAACATTGCGGCAGACCGAAACCGCAGGCTGCCGGGTTGACGCACACGCCGCAGTCGTAGCACAACGGAGCGCTGGCTGCGTCACAGCAGGGGCGTTCGGCAGGGCAGGCGGGGCAATTGAGGAAGCACTGGTTGAAGTCCGTGGCGCAGAGATATCCATCGGGGCAACCGCCGCCACAGTCGCCTCCCTCCGGACTCGGACGGCATTTTCCTTCGCCGGTACAAACGAGAATACCGGGGCAGTCGTCGTCGTTCAGGCAGCGTTCCAGGCAACAACCGACGTTCTGGCCGGGAGAAATCTCGCAATATTCCGAGGAGTCGCACCCCGTATCACCCGAGCACTCGATGCAGGTCGGATCTTTCAGGACGCAACGTCCGGCGTTGTCTGGATCTTCCGCACCGACACAACGGTAATTGGCAGGGCAGTAGACACCGCTTTCGTAGCAACGGGTTTCGCATTGGCCGTCATCCGCACCGGGGAAGTTGTTGCAGAATTCTTTGAGCGAGCAATCGTTATCGGAGGTGCAATAGCCGTCCACCGGCTGGCATTTTCCTTGGACACATTCCCAGCCACGCGGGCATTGGGTTCCGTCGGAGCGGTCACAGTAGGTGGCACAGGCTCCCGTAGTGCTGTCCACGCCATCGGGCAGGCAGTACTGATTCTCGCCGGTACAGCCACAACCGAGCGGCAGGTTGTTTTCGTCGCAGACCTCGCAGGCATCTCCTTCGAGCTTGCATCCGGCCTCACCGGGGGTTTCCTCTACGCAGACGTATGGCGGCAGGCAGTCTTTCAAATATCCCCAATACAAAATCTGCGAGGTGCATTGGAAAACCTGGTTCTCGACGCATTTGGTCTTTCCGACATCCTCTGCGCCACAATCGTTGGCTCCCCGGCAAACACCGCTGACACAGGTTTCGTCGTCTCCGCATTTTTTGTAAAAACGCCAATCCAGCACGCCGTCGAGATCGGAACACTGTTCGACTTGGCTGTTATCGACAGGACTGCACCGGTATTCATCGGCGGTACAGGCCTGGACGACATTATCGTTTGAGTAATCGACGTCGCCTGGGGTGGAAGAGTTCGGGATATCGGCGCATTTGTTGTTGGATGCGCAGAACTCTCCTTTGTAGCAATCCGTGTTGACCTTGCAGTCGTCCCCGTCTCCTTCCAGGTCGGAGGTCAGGCAGTTGCCGCTGGAACAGTACTGGCCGATGGAACACTCCGAGTCCGTTTCGCAACTCTTTCCATCGTTGTTTCCGTCTGTCGTACCGCTGGAGCCTTCATCGCCACAGGCTAAAGGGAAAAACATCACCATGGTCACCCAAAGGAAAAAAATGCCGCTCGATTTTTTCATCGCTCCACCTCACGTAAATTGGCAGATAAAAACTCCATGCTACCCCGCTTTTCTATCGGGAAAGCATCAAGATTCATTAAAATAACCCAAAAAGTAAGACGTTGCAAACCTCTTTCCTTATTTGAGCGTGAAAGGAAAAAAATCGGTACATCAAAAAATCTGGAAGCGAGGGACAATACCAGGAATTAACAGATGAAAGAAGAACTTTTTCAGATTATCCAAACTTTAATATATAACTCGTTTGTTATTTTTCGCAAAATTATAGTTTTTTCCAATACAATCCTAGGAATAGGGGCGAATCACGATTTGCCTGCAATGTTCACACGTTTGAATTATATCGTCTCCTCTCTTCCCGAGAGAGTTTTCTTGATTATCGAAAAGTAGGGCGAAATCTCTGGATTTTGAAAGAAATTCATCTGTGGTAACTATCATGAAAAATAGTTTGCTATGAAATAGTATTTTTTGCTATTGATGCCGTGAAAAGGCAAAAAGCTTTTTTTCGTAATACGGTAATACTAACAAATTGATCTTTTCTCTTGTGATTATGCACGTTGCTGTTATAATGGATAATGTATATAGCCTAGCTGGTTTGATTGTCTTGAACGGCCAAATGAAAAAAAAAGTGACTTTTTTTCGTGCAAACACTCTAAAAGGAACTATGTTATTATTGAATGAAAGGGGTCATTCCTAAACTGCGACCGGAAAATCGTCTCAGGGCAATTCATAATTTATTCGTACATTTTCCTATCTGTTGCCTATTCCACCTTTCGCATCATGGATGCGATGCAACGAGCACATAGTGTAACACATCATCGGAGGCAAACATGCTCGAAGCCAATCAAGTGAAAATTATTCGAAAAGAGTTGGGGTACACGCAAAAACAATTCGCGTACCGCCTGGACATTCCAATTGGGACATTGCGAAAATACGAGCAGGACTTGACGCAAGACGTTCCTTCTTCGTTTCTCAGGAAAATGTGGGAGCAGTTCCAGGTCAACCCCCTCTGGGTTCTTGCTGGGCGCGGACCGATGATTCTGGGATCCAAGTCGAAATTCGACGACATGGCCGATTTCCCCGAACCGATCGAACCCTTGCCCAAGCGCCGTGGTCCGACGATTCGACGCGGAGGCAAAAAAGGCGACGTCGAAATGGGCTACGTGATGCGCGATATGGAAGCGGAAGACGAAGAAAAGCTGTTCCAGCCGCTCAACCAGGACGAAGTCAAGCAGAGGGACCGGTTGTACTCGCTGTACCGCGTCAACGAAGATTTCCATCATTTCTGCGATGTGGCTTTGTACCTTCGCATGAAAAAATATTAATTTCGATATCAACTCCCATCCAAGAGAAAGCGACACGTCATGCCAAACGAGCAAGTTGATAACCTCGAAGAATTGTTGAAAGAAGTGGACGACACCGATGGTCAGGCCGCTGTGGCCGTGCTGTTGATGGTGCGCCTGATTCGACGACGTCCCGACCTGGTTCCCGCTGTCGTTTCAGCAATCAAAACCCTGGTCCCGTAGTTGGTGACCTTTGCCTGATCCCGTGCAAAAGAAAATCTGGCTTGCGGTGATTCTGGCCTTGCTTGGTGGAGCGCTCATTCCGGTGGGCGCCCACAAATTTTACCTTGGCAAGCCAGTCAGCGGGTTGGTGTATCTTCTGTTCTGCTGGACGTTGATCCCCCAGATCGTTTCGTTGTTCGAAGCTTTTCTCATCCCGGCTTCGGGCGAAATTTTTTGCCAAGGTCGTCCGCCGGTGGCGTGATCGACCATTGGGGAGATTTTCACAAGCAATGGGAATTCACGGGGGATTGCGGTTTTCTAGCAATTTCCTGCGTTTACAGAAAAAATTGCACAAATCCCGAAGATGAAGCTTTGCGACGCCATAATCTCACGGAACGGACCGGAAGGTCCGAGAGATTGTACAACCCGTTGAAAACACAGCCTTCCGCCCTTTGTGCGTAAGACTATGGCCACATGGGTTTTATAAAACCATCAAAAATCTGATTTGCGCAAAAGTCTCTACAGCTTGAAAGCCCAGCCTTCACGCGCCAAGGATACGGAATCGAACAGCTCTTTCGCCGGAGCCAAAATCTTCTGTTCCAAAAAGACGTCGTCGTGATCGGGATCGTGGTGGGTCAGGTGCAGTTCCTTGGCTCCAGCCGCTTTGGCGATTTTAACGGCTTCCTCGTAGGTGGAATGACCCCAGCCGATGTGGCTTTCGTATTCCTTTGGGGTAAATTGCGAATCGTACACCAGTAAATCGGACCCTTTAGCCAACTCAACCAGCCGTTCGTCGAGAATCGAATAATGCTCGACATCCGTGGCGAAGGTCAGTGTTTTTCCATCCGCTTCGATGCGATAGGCCAACACGCCGCCGGGGTGATTCAGTCTCCGGGCGCGCACGAGGATATCTTCGACTTCGATGGTCTGATCTTCCTCGATGGTATTGAAATTCATGTCGGCAGGCATTTCCTCGAACATCACGGGAAAAGTCTGGAACTGCTGCTGTAGGGAAAGCACCTGTTCGAGGCTGTACCCCATGGAATCGATGCCATAGAATTCGAAACGATTTCCGGTAATGTAGCCCGGAACGAAAAAGGGGAACCCGTGAATGTGGTCCCAGTGAACGTGGGTGAAAAAGAACGACGCCACGCCTTTTCCCTTGCCGAACGCCTTTCCCAGAAGGGCGTTGCCGAGATTGCGCAACCCGGAGCCGGCGTCGACGATCAACGTCGCTTTTTCCGTTTCGACCAGCAGGCAGGTAGTGTTTCCACCGTACTTCAAAGTTCCCGGCCCAGGAGCCGGCAAAGAACCCCGACAACCGAAATATGTCACTTTCATCAGGGATTTCCACCTTCCATAAGATGATGCCATCACGGACGACGCCATCACCCCGAATCGATTGATTGTCCAGAAAGCCGATGATTTACGTTAGGTTATTGTAGGCGTGCGGGAGCCGTTTCGTCAAGTATCTTGCGCATATAGCAGAGATTTGTTCGTTCGTTGGTCCTGATTTCGACTTCGAATGGTGTTCTGGTGGTAGATTTTCCATCCTGGCTCTACAGTGAAAAGCAACGGTTTGAATCGACGTTTTTAACGAAGATATCGTTTTTTCGAATATCCAATTTGTTTACACTGCATAATCCTGCGAAAAACATAAACTTATCCTTCCGATCCTATGCAATCCGCTCTAGCCAAAGTTCGCGAAATCAGCTATGATAGATATCTTAGGCGTTACAGTGGTTTGTCTATTTTGCGTTTCAAGGATTTATCGATGTCGAAACTATCTATTTTTTCAGTTTTTCTCATGAGTTGCGCGTTTTTATTCGTTGGCGTTTCCTCGGTTTCCGCTGCGGAATTTCAAGGCCGGACCCTTGTACCTTTTTATCCCGGTCCCGAACTTCTTTCGATGCCCGAGGGCGATTCGAATCCTCTCCCCAACCGCCCGCGTGATTTTCCCTCTCGCTGGGACTGGCGCGATGTGGATGGCGTCAACTGGATGACGCCGGTTCGAGACCAGGGCAACTGCGGTTCCTGCTGGGCGCATGGACCGCTTGCAGCGGCGGAAGCTCACGCCAATATCTACCTCAACGACCCGGATTACGATCTCGACCTCTGCGAGCAATACATGGTGTCCTGCGGACGAAGCAGCACCTCGTGTGAATCGGGGGGGATGCCGGACGAAGTGTTGGCCGCCATGGAAGCCGATGGCGTACCGGACGAAAGCTGCTATCCCTACACCGCCCAAGAAGGGAACTGCGCCAATTTATGTTCCGACTGGCAGGACCGGGTAGTGAAAATCACCTCCCAGGGGCGGATCATCACCATTCCCGGTGTCACCGATCCTTCCACGACCGAACCGGATATCAAAACTCGTATCATGCAGGGACCGGTGGTGGCGAACATGGTGGTTCGCAGCGATTTCAGTGGGGACGGCGTGTACGAACCCAGCGATACCGGTTGTTATTTCAGTGACTTATCCAGCAGTCAAGGTCACATTGTAGCGCTGGTTGGCTGGGACGACAGCCACAACTCGTGGATTGCGAAAAACTCCTGGGGCGACGACTGGGGCGACGGCGGATATTTCGAAATCGTACGCAACACCTCCTGTTTCGCTACGTACGTCAACTACTTCCAACTGGATTCCAGTACGTTGCCTTCTCCGCCCGCGTCGAGTTTCGAACTGGACCAGGAACAGGTGGCGATCGACGTGCACTCCGGGGACGATTCGATCCCCGTGAAGGTGGAAATCACGAACACCGGCAGCAATCCGCTGCAATGGACGGCTATGCCTTCGGAAACCTGGATTCGTCTCAATGGCCACGAAGGGGAGGAAATCGGACGGATCGATGCCAGAGAAACGGCACAACTGTTGATTTCCATTTACGCGCTGGGTATGCAACCGGGCGAGCATCACGGGGAAGTCACGATACAGACCGCTGACGGATCGCAAACTGTTGAAGTTACAGCGTTTTGCATCGATCCGTCCCAGGGTGACGCCGACGAGGCCGTGGTCGATGGCGATACGGACGACGATGTGACGGAAACGGTCGATACGACGACGGAAGAAGACGTTGTTTCCGAGCAGGAAAATGGTCCGAATCCGGCAGACGAAGACGAAACGATTCCCGCCGCCGACTGGGATATTCCCGTTTCCTCCGGGGATTCGGATGAAATCGCCGGGAATTCGGTGACCTACCTGGGAACGAATTCTTCCTGCCGCAGCGGTGTTTCGAACGCCGTCTGGTGGTGGCTCTTCTTGCCTGTACTGGCGCTGTTGCGTAGAAATCGGGGTTGGATCGATTAAAAAATCTTGCTAAACGGGGCGTTATGACCAAGCGAATCGATGTCGATTATGGAGACAATCAGCTCTCTTTCCTGATCCTTGGGGAAGGTGTGCTTCAAACCCTTCCAATGTTCATTCCAGAAACGATTTCCCATTGTGTCGTGGTTTCCGATGAACCGGTGATGGAGCAGTTCGGCGACCTGATCGCGAATCTGGCCGCCGAAAGCGGGAAAAACGTGCATAAAATCTCGTTTCCCTCGGGAGAAGCCAGCAAATCGCGGGATGCCAAGGCGCTGATCGAAGACCGCATGTTCGAGTTGGGACTGGGTGAAGATTCCCTGATTCTGGCTCTGGGTGGCGGCGTGACACTGGATCTGGCGGGCTATGTGGCGGCTTCCTACCTTCACGGCATTCCCCATATCAAGATTCCTACAACGTTGCTGGCTCAGGCGGAAATGGCCGTCGGCGGTAAAACGGGGATTCATGCCCCGGCCGGTCGCAACCTGTTGGGAGCGTTTCATCCGCCGTTCGGCTCCTGGGTTGATACAAAACTTCTCGAAAATCTTCCCGACGACGAATGGGCCAACGGCTGGGCCGAAATCATCCGGCATGCCATCGTCGGCGACGCTTTGTTGTTCGAACGTCTGGAGCGATTGACGAACCAGTCCGCACGCAATCAACCCGACCTGAAAAAGCTGATTTATTACAGTCTTGCGGTCAAAGCGCGCTTTGTGGCGACCGAAAAGCTGGGGGAAAATCACGCCGCCCTGCAAATCGGTCTGCCGACCTCTCGAATTTTGCAGCGTGCTCTCAATTACACGATTACCCGCGCCGAGGCGGTCGCCTTGGGGATTCTCGTCGAATGCCGTATCGCGGTGGAAAAAAACATTCTCGATTTGAAATCTTTTGAGAGAATTCGGGCTGTTATGGGAAATTTCCAGCTTCCGGAATGCTGGGAGCCGGTACCTGGTGAGTTACTGAGCCGCGCTATCGAGGCAGACCGCCAATGGGTAGACAATCGGATAAGGCTTTGTTTACCAAATGGAATTGGGTTGATGCACGAAGATTGCCAGCCCGAAATCGTCCGCGAATCGGACGTGCTGAAAGCCTGGGAGCACATTGCCCCCCGCCCGGCGCATTCCGGTGTACGACATTTAGGAAAAGCCATCGAACTGATGGTGGCTCCTTCCCGTGGCGAAACCCTCGACATGATCACCTGTGCCGCAATGGCCGACGGACCGTCGTTGATCAACGGCCCACTGGATTCATTGCAAACGGCAGAGTTACGTGTTGCTTTGCGGGAGCTCGGGGTTCAGGTCGAATCCGAAGGTTTTGCCTGGCGTCTGATTCCACCCGATGTGCTTGAATCTTCAGAGGAAATCGAAATCGAGCACGGCGGGTCGGTCCTGCGTCAACTGGCGTCTCTTTCGCTGGTGGTCAAGGGGGGAATGCAGCTTCATCTCGGTCCTTCGCTGGTGCATCGTCCATTGGCCGGGTTGCTGATGACGCTCGAAGCGCTCGGTGTGAGGATTTCCCGCAGCGGCGAACAAAACGAGAAAATTCACTTCATCGTGGACAATAACCCACCGAAATCCACGGGAATCGATACCAGCGACAACGACAACCTCGCCGCCGGTCTGGTATTGATGGCTCCGATTCTGAAAGACGGCCTGACCCTTCATCTGCTGGGCGGCTCGGCCTACTCGCCTTACATCGAATCCACACTCAAAGTGATGGAAACCTTCGGCGTTCCGGTGGATCGTCCCGACCGGCAAACCCTTGTCGTTCCTCATGGGCGCTACCATAGCGGGGAATACAAAGTCGGTTTCGACGATTCCATTGCCGCCATGCTGATTTATACCGGCTGGTTGTTGGGCAAGGAAATCAACCTGTTGAATGTGGACGAAAATCTCGGTCCGCGCTGTCGTCGAATCCGAAAGTGGATCGAGGAAATGGACATCCTGCAGCCTCACCACGTGGATGCCGCTGAAATTCCTTCCCTTTTGCCGCTTTTATTTACAAGCGCGCTGTTTTCGGGGCAGCCGACGATCTTCGAAAAAATCCGGGGACTTTCCGTTCGCGATACGGATCGCTTGCGGGAAATGGCCACCCAATACGGTCGCATGGGAGCTTCCATCGACATCGGCACCGAAAATATCGTGGTTCATCCGGCGGAGCTGCAACCCAACCTGGAGCTTGATCCTGGAAAAGACGACAAACAAGCGCTTCTGTTCCGGCTTGTGTCTCTTCGTGTACCGGGAACGAAGGTGGACACCACGAAATGCAAGCACGTTCTGTATCACAACGGTTGGGTCAACCTTGGAAAACTGAAAGGGTGAATCCATGGCGAGCGGGGGGCTTACACGATCCTTTACGTTGCACGACTTTGAGTGTGTTCGAAAAAATTACACAAGTCTAGAAGTCGCCTCATCAACCTCCGCTCTATCGAATGTTCGTGAAAGTACGATTTCCGTGGTTTGAGAAGGGGTTGGCGTGAAAATTGCGACTATTATTTAAGCGGTACGGTTCCTTAAAAG
Organism: Myxococcota bacterium; assembly: GCA_963676915.2. GTDB lineage: Bacteria > Myxococcota_A > SURF-8 > SURF-8. The sequence continues at coordinate 16,166 of CAXXVK010000035.1, read as the reverse complement.
GATTTTCGGATGATGCTCTCGAAAAAACAAGTCGTTTCCATGGTGCGGAGAAACCAATCTTCTATAAAACACCTGTATTATGGGACGTATTGTTATGGATTAAGGAATTTCAAGCTTTTTGTAAATAAAATTGACATAGAAGAGCAACTATGCAAATAATTCTTCACAGCATGAAAAAATGTGCAAGGACAAAGGAGAATCCCATGATTACTTCAAATCATTCCTCCTCGAAACGTGTCGGACTTTTCCTTCTTATTGTACTTGTTTCGGCCTTTTCGACTCTAACGGGTTGTTCGGTTTCCGATTCACCTGTTTCGGAACAACCGCTGGTTTCCGAGGACAACCTCCCGGTGATCAACCCGAAAACATTGGATCTTCCCTCGGATGCGCCGACGTTGAAGGTCATGCTCAGAGACCATCCTCTCCGAGGTATCGAAGCCTGTACCGTGACGATCGAAGATGTCCAGGTGCTGGCCGATACCGGCTGGTTGAGTCTCAATTTCGATGGCGGACCTAAGTTGCTGAATTTGCTTGATCTTCGCTACGGTGTGATGGCGACCATTGGTGTGGCGCAGATCCCGGCGGCTTTGTACTCGAAGATCCGTCTTGTGCTGGATCCTACCGCCACCGTTACCGTCGACGGTATCGAGCATGACATGCACATTCTGCCGACTGTGGGCAACAACAGCATCAAAATCGAGATCGACATCCCCGAAATCGACAATGCCCTGCTCAATATTCTGATCCTGGACTGGAACGTCGAGCGGTCGGTGCATTACTCGCCCGGTAGTGGCTACGTGATGTATCCCGAGGTTACGCAGGATGACTACTATGTCCGGTACATCGACGAGGTGGAACCCGACGCCCCGAAAGTGGATTCCCCCACCCATCCCGACAGTCAAGCCTGGGCTGTGGCGAATGATGTCACCATAGACTTCGAAGCCACCGACCCGGTTTCGGCTCCCAGCGGCGTGTTCGGAATCGACGGCTTCAGCTACGTGCTGGACCACGTTTCCGACACGGAACCGGACAACGAAATGGATTACGGCACCGAAGACAATGTCGATACTCCCTGCCGAGAGCCGTTCGAGGAAGGCTATTGTGCCTGTTTCGGTTCCGGAAAGGACGCCTACACTTATCGCGGCTACGCTTTGAGAGACGATAAGACGCTGTTTTTCCTCGATCTTTACGCCCCCAGCGCCAGTGCATTGCCTTTGGGTACGCTGGACTTTTCCTCCACCTCGTTCGTACCGACCTACACCCACGATCTCATCGTGCGCGAGTATGAGGACAACGAGAAAAATCAAGTGTCCGAGTTCCTCGCCATGGCGCGGGATACTCTGGGACGCGATCACCTGATCCGTATCGACCTCGAAAACAAAGTCGGCACCAACATTCCGGTCGAAGAAGTGATCTTGGATGGCAACTACATCGACTTCGAAGGTGACGGTACGGCAGATAACGTCCTTTGCATGGGAGCGACCCACAACGGACTGCTGATGATGGTTTCCGGCGACAAGGTGTGGCGGTACTCCAATGGTTTCGAACAGGTTGCGGACAACCTGCCGGACAACATCATGACCTGCTCGTATGCTCCGACCGGTCTGCTGTACATCACCTATCTGGTCGATTCAGGCGTCATGAGCGAAATCACGACCGTGGATATGTATTCCGGATACGAAGAACCCATCGACACCTTGCTGGAATACACGGGGCTCAGTTCCATGGGCTGGCACCCGGATGGTTACCTCTACGCCGGAACGGACAACGGAAACCTCGTGCGTATCAGCCCGATGAGCTTCGACGAGCCGCTGTTCTTCGAGGATGTATTCACGTTCGCTCCCGTCGGCTTCGATTTCAATCACAACGCCGAAATGGAAACCTGCAAATGTTACGTCGAGTTGGACAGTCAGGGCATGGCATTCATGGGAACGGCCAACCTGTTCGACGGTCCCACGGGTTCGGGCTATCCCGAAGACGGTTTTTACGAGACGCTGGAGTTGATCTCCCCGAGCCAGATCGTCAACACCGATCCGTCCACGGATGAACTCAACGATTACAGCGGCTACGGGAACGATTGCGGCGACTGGGCGCCTCGCGCACAGGTGATTTTCCCCACCCTCGTGATCGACAAAGATCGTGTATATTCCAATCGTTATTACCTCGTGGACCGCACGATCGAGCGTGGATTTAAAATCAAGCTGAGAGACTGTGTGAACGGATACACCGATGTCTTGATCGCCGACGTGGAATTCATCAACAACGTGCTGGTGACCGACGGACAGGCGGCAACCTTCGAGTTCTACATCAACAATATCATTGCCACAAACCCGATTAGTTCAGATATTCTCGCCGCTTACATGCTGATGGATCAACGTGGTCTCGTGCGTGGCACTTTGCAGGTATCCGGTGCGGACTTCGACGACTTCATCCTTGGCGACGCCATTGCCGGAGCCTTGGGGGCGCAAACATCCTTCAGTGCCACCACCCAGGCCGGTGCCGATACTGTGGATGCCTCGCTGCCAGTGTGCTCCAATGGCCCCACAGGCGTCACAGAGGACGATTCCGGGTCGATCGATTTCAACGATCTGGACGATGGCATCTGGTATTTCCACGTCAAAGCCAAGGACGATTCGGATAACTGGGGTGAATCCACAACCTACGAATTCCGCATCGATACAACACCGCCGGAACTGCCGGAAGTTACCTCCTCAACCCACCCGTCGCCGGAGCAATCCTATGACAGCTACGATCCTGTCTTCGATTTCGTCGCCAGCGACGTTTCCGGCATCGCGGGATATTCGTTCGTGTTCGACGATCAAGCTGGTACCGTGCCCGACACAGTGGTTGATACGACGTCCGCACACATCGATGATCAGAGCGCTCCGCTGGCGGGCACGTATTACATGCACGTTCGTGCGGTCAACGGGGCTGGACTATGGTCCGATACCCGCCATTTCATGATCACGGTGGAAAGCCAGGAGGTCGAACCCGGCTATGTGCCGCTTCCCTGGTCCGTCGCTCCGATGGGACTTGACGAAGATCCCTCCTACAACACCGACGAGCAACCGTATTTGGATGAGGTGCCGAAGCATTGGGTGGAACTCGAACCGTTCATCATGATGCAGCGTGAAGTGACCGTGCTGGAATACAAGGCTTGTATGGACCGTTATCTGGAATCCGATGTAGAGTGCGAATTCACTCTTGACGACCTTCAGGCTAATTGTCCCGACCAGTATCATTGTACGGAAGCGGGGATTTGTGTCACGGGTTGTCACCTCGTTCCGTCCGAAGAAACGGCTTACCACTCTCCGGGTGGCAATCTGAAGCCGGTATCCGGTCTGCCATGGGAAGCGGCGTTCGACTACTGCAATACGCTGGGACTTCGTTTGCCCACGGAAGCGGAATGGGAGTTTGCCGCACGCGGTCTGGATGATGACCTCTGGCCCTGGGGAGCGACCTGGGACGCCAACCGTTGCGCCAGCAACGAAAGCAATCTGGATGCTCCGATGGACGTGGGAAGCTTCAATGGTGATAATCCGGCCCAAGACGGTACTCATTGCTTCGGCGGTCATTGCCTGTACGATATGGCCGGAAACGTCGGCGAATGGGTGGCGGACTGGCTCTATGAGTATCAGCCTTCGACATCTTCCGATCCTTTTGTCAATCCGAAGTACACCACGAAAGAGGATTGCATCGAGCTTTGTGACGGCGACCCGGCCTGCGTGGAAAATTGCAGCTACAAGGTGGTTCGCGGCGGTGGATACTCCAGCGATCCACGACAGACTCGTGTAAGCTATCGTAAGGCTCTACCACCGATTCTGGAAGACGCTGCCGTCGGTTTCCGTTGCGCAAGTCCCTGGGAGATGGTGGAAGAAGAGATTTGCGACGGTATCGACAACGATAATGACGGAAGTGTGGACGAAGACTTCGACGACACCGACAGCGACGGCATCGCCGATTGCGTGGACCTCGATCTGGACGGCGACGGTATTCCGAACCTTTCGGACAATTGCCCCTTCGATTCCAACGTCGATCAATACGACCCGGACCATGACGGTTATGGCGAATCCTGCGACCCGAACGGCGAAACCCTGCCGGTCCATTACGAAGGCGTCGAGTATCCCACGTCCGTGGCCTTCGGTCCCGATGGCACGATGTACCTGGGTGGCCGTGTGACCCACGAAAGCGTCAAGTACGGCACCGTGATGTCGGTCGATCCACAGATGCATCCCACCGGCCAGGTGTACCTCGTCGACATGTCGCGTCAGGATCCCAAATGGAAAGATTACCGCGTCGGTGCCATTTCGGTCGGTCCCAACGGAGCGATTTACACTACCGACGATCACATCAACAACGATGACGGTGTGTGGAAGATCGTCCCGGACGAATATGGTCAGTTATCCAGTTCCAGCCAGCCGGACAATCACAACGGTGATATCGATGGTACGGTTCGGTTCTCGGTCGGTAACATGGACAATGAACGAGGGCTTTCCAAAGCGCCGGCTTTCTGCTTCGATCCCGATTTCGAGTGGATGTACGTTGTAGAAAACAACAAGAAGGACGTGCGCCGCTTCCCGGTGGATGCCAACGGCAACGTCTACGAAGATCCGAACTACCCCGATGGCGAAATCATCTGGGATACGACCAAAGCGATGGATGCCATTGCAATCGACTCCCGTAAGTGGCTGTACATCGCCAACAACAGTCGCTTGTACCGGATGAAAATGGTGGACGGAGCTTACGGTTTACCCGAAGAAATCGGCAAGTACGGCGTAACGCTTTACGTGACCTACATGATGTTCGACGCCGACGGCAACCTTCTGATGCTGCACTACAGTGGGAAAGGCAAAAAATGGCCGTTCCGTAACACGAACACCGTACCCGACCAGTCAGGGTACATCAGCAAGATCGACAAAGCGACCTTGGATCTGGCCAGCCAGGCGAACAAGATCAACATGGTGGACGAATCCAAACATTACATTCTTTACGGTCCGCACCAAGACCCCTCGAAAGCGGTGCTGTACCCGAGAGATACGGACAATCCCGCCAGCCTTGACTCGATCGGCGACATGGTGAACGAAGATTTCTACATGCTTAACAACCCGCAAGGTATGGCCATCGATCCCATTACGGGAGCCTATGTGGTCGCCTCGACGGACAACCACGAAATCATCTTCATCGACCTCCAGGCCGGAACGGTGATTCGCACCCTGGGATCGAATTCCGACTTTAACGGACTGTAAGTCATAACCCATCCGAAAAGGATTTTTCTCCCGGCGGTTCGAAAGGACCGCCGGTTTTTGTTGTGATGAAAAAAAACCGGCGGTCGAAAGCTCACGTATCGGTACGAATTGATAAAAATCGATATAATTTCCACACTTTCGGGTTCCGGGCTTGCATCTTGGGGCGAGATGTGAGATGAAGCCAGACCTTGACGGGATGCTCGAAAACCCCGTGTTTTTCTTTTCTCTATTTTGGATACGCGATCATGACGACTTCCTCGCAGACGACACGAAACAAAGACAATATTCGCAACGTGGCGATTATCGCGCACGTTGACCACGGCAAAACCACGCTGGTAGACCGGATGCTCGAACAATCAGGTAGCCTGAAACGTAACGAAAAAGGTATCGACCGGGCAATGGATTCCAACAGCCTGGAGCGTGAACGGGGCATCACGATCCTGTCCAAATGCACGTCGATGGATTTCGAAGGGTTGCACATCAACGTGGTGGACACTCCCGGCCACGCCGATTTCGGCGGCGAGGTCGAGCGTGTGATGCAGATGGTCGATTCGGTGTTGCTTTTGGTGGACGCCTTCGAGGGACCGATGCCCCAAACCCGTTTCGTGACCCAAAAAGCCTTGGCGCGGGGGTTGCGGCCCATTCTCGTGCTCAACAAAATCGATCGCGAAGGCGCGGACCCGGACGGCGCGATGGATGAAGTGTTCGACCTGTTCATTTCCCTCGATGCCACGGACGAACAGTTGGATTTTCCGGTGGTATACGCTTCGGCGAAGCAGGGTTACGCCGTCCATTCGCTCGACGACGAACCCAAGGATCTTTCACCGCTGTTCGAGATTATTCGTGACCACGTTCCCGCACCGGAGGTGGACGAGGAATTGTCTCCCTGTTTGCAGGTCGCAACCTTCGACCATGACGATTACCTGGGAGCAATGGCCACCGGGCGGGTATCGAGCGGTCGCTTTGCCGTGGGAGACCAGGTGCTGTTGGTGCATCGGGACGGTTCTCGTGAGGAATTCCGCATTATGCGGATGTTCGGTTTTCATGGGCTGAACCGCTTCGATCTGAATGAAGCCGTAGCCGGGGATATCGTCACCTTGAGCGGCATGAGTTCCCTCAACGTCGGCGAAACCATCACCTCCATCGAAAATCCTCGGATTCTGCCGCTGATGACGATCGATGCGCCCACCGTTTCGATGACGTTTCGGGCGAACACCGGTCCGTTTTCGGGTAACGAAGGCAAATACGTCACCAGTCAGAACCTCAAGGAACGCTTGGAAAAAGAGATTCGTTCCAACGTCTCGCTGCGGGTGGAACCGACCAGCCAGGCGGACGCTTTCGTGGTGTCCGGGCGTGGGGAACTCCACCTGTCGGTGTTGATCGAAACCATGCGTCGCGAAGGCTACGAGTTCATGGTGTCGCGACCCGAAGTGGTGCTGCACGAGGACGAAGATGGCCGCAAGCAGGAACCCTACGAAGCGGTGGTCGCCGACGTGAACAACGAACATATGGGCACGGTGATCGATGCGCTCAACCGACGCGGCGGACGAATGACCGGAATGCGCGAAATGCGCGGGGAACGTACGCGGCTGGACTTCATCGTGCCTACGCGGGGACTGTTCGGCTATCGTTCGCAGTTCATGACCGACACACGCGGCATGGGCATTTTGAGCCACGTTTTCCACGAATACGCCGATTTCATGGGACCGATGCAAGGGCGCAACAGCGGCGCGATCATCGTTCAGGACACCTGCACGACCGTTACCTTCGGCCTGTGGAAATTGCAGGACCGGGGCATGTTTTTCGTTCCGGCGGGCGAAAAAGTTTATGCCGGGCAGGTCATCGGCGAGCGCAACCGGGCGCGGGACATCGTGGTCAACCCTGGAAAGAGCAAGAAACTCACCAACATGCGTGCCGCCGCCGCCGATGAGGCCAACTTCCTCAAACCTCACCGCACCCTGACTGTGGAAGAGGCGATCGAATTCATCAACGACGATGAATACGCCGAGTTCACGCCGAAATCCATCCGTATCCGCAAAAGCCACCTCGACCACAACGACCGGAAGCGCAGCGAGAAACGGGAGCCGCAGTAGGCCCTTGAATCCATTCAAAGATGAAAGTCGGGTGAAGAAGCACCCGACTTTTTTATGGAAAATACAGGAACTTACCGATTCGAGGTAAACCCGCAGGCGATGCCCGAAATGATGAGTTTCTGGACGTTGGAGGTGCCTTCTACCACTTGCAGGGATTTGGCGTCACGGTAAAAGCGTTCGGCCGGGTATTCGGTGGAAAATCCGTAGGAACCGAAGATTTTCATGCATTCGTTGGCAGCGTGGACAGCGGCCTCGGACGCGAAATATTTGGCAACCGATGTTTCGTACTGGTTGGGCAGTTTCTGGTCTTTGGTCCAGGCGGCTCGATAAACCAACAGTTGCGCGGCCTGATGTTCGGCGACCATTTCGGCGATCTGCGCCTGCACCATTTGATGCTTGGAAATCGGCTTGCCGAACTGCGTGCGTTCGTTGGCGTAATCGATGGCCAGATCCAGGCAACCTCCGGCGATTCCAAGCGCTCCGGCGGCGCAACCCAGCCGGGTGTTGTTCAACTGCCACATGCAGATTTTGAAACCGTCGCCCGGTTTTCCAAGCATGGCGCTTTTGGGTAGTTTCGCTCCGTCGAAGGCGAATTCTCCGGTTGGAGCGCAATGCAGTCCGAGTTTGGTTTCGATGGGCAGCGCAAGGCAACCTTCGAGATTTTTGGGTTCGAGAATGAAACAACTGATCCCTTTATGTCCGGCTCCCCTGTCGGTGACCGCATACAGCAACCCGGCGTCACCGACGTGGGCGTTGGAGGTCCAGATTTTCGAGCCATGCAACTCCCAGTGGTCGCCTTTGTCGATGGCATAGGTTTTCATGCTGGCGACATCGGAGCCGGAATTGGCTTCGGTGATGGAGAAAAAGCCCATCTTGGTGCCGTCGATCCAGCCGGGGAGATAGCGTTCTTTTTGCTCGTCGTTGCCGAATTGGGCAACGGTCAGCGCTGGACCCAGATTCTGCATATTGAACGGCAACCGCCACGAGGCCGACACTTTCGCGATCTGCTCGGCCATCAGCACCGACTCGAAAAAGCCCATGCCGTTGCCGCCCAGTTCGTCGGGGAGCGCACAGGAGAAAAACCCCAGCTCGCCCATTTTCGCCACACGTTCGATCTTGAATTCGTGCTTGCGTTCTTCCTCGGCCACCGTCGGTGCGATTTCCTGTTCGGCGAACCGCTTGGCCATGTCCTGAACCATCTGTTGTTCTTCGGTCAACTGGAAATGCATCGCACCCTCGCTTGTTTTCGTGACGAATCCAGACCGTCCCCATGAAATTGATTCGAATTATACTCCGAACGAGGGGAGTGAGAAGAGAAATCGCCGCATGAAGGTTATGAAAAAAAGGTATCGAACGAACCTGACGGTACTAAACCAGCCCAAAACACGCCAAACCGAGGCAAACGATTCATATCAAATAGGATTTTGCGACGGAATTCAGGGAAGCTCGCTGTCGTCGCTGGGATGGAAAATCGGTTCCTGACGGTTCTGGATATACTCGTTCACGTCGTCTTGATCTTTCGGAGATAGATTGATGAACCGCAGTCCCATACCGGGTTGGGTCTCGGCGTGCATGGGGTTGAATTCCTGAACCCAGGCGACTTTTGCCGTGGTATGGATTTCGCGTCCCGTTTCCGGCAACATAAAATGTAGCACCAGAAGGGTTCCTATCGCTTCGGGGAGATGCGTGGCGACAAAAAGCCCTCCATGCGAAATATTCAGGGAATAGCCGGTGAAAAAGTTGTTCGGTGATCCCAGACCGATTTCGATTTTCAAATCGATTCGATCGGAAACTCTATGTTCGATTGAAGGCGTCATCTTTCTGCTTTCTCGTCGCTCGAAAGATTATTCGTTCCGCCCCCGGCTGCATTTACTCCGCCTCTTCCTCGTCGTCGTCATCATCGAACAGACCTTCCGGGACGCCGACGTACAGGCCGCATTCCGGGCATTCCTCCGTGCCGGAGGCGAACGTGGTTCCGCAGGCGGGACATTGGATGTCTCCCCCGCTACCCAGATCAACAATAGAATCGGCCGCTTTTTGTGCATCGGGAGCATCAACGGTGCGAATCATGCGTTCGCGGTGTTTTTCGAATAGATTTTGGGCTTCTTCGAGGTCTTCCTCGGCCAGAATCAGCAAAAATCCGTCGTTTTGTCCGCATCCTCCGGTTGCACAACACCCGGAGTCCGGGACGTCACGGGCGATCAGGCAGGGAATGTGGGCGTTGATCAACGATTCCTTGACGGATTTCAGGTTGTCGTATCCCGATGCAGAAAGCGCGAGGGTCTTGCGTTGGGACAGCCACGCGGAAATCTCGTCTTCGGTCATCACTGGACGGGCCTGTTCCAGACTCTCCACGAGGTCCGTCTCGCAATTGGGACAATGGGTGGCGACATCGTGAAACTCGGAACGACAGATCGGGCAATACTTCACGGTAACATCCTGTGTCGAAAAGGGAAAATGTCCCGGTCCATGAATCGGTCCTAGATGCAACCGGGGTGATTCTTGTTCTTAAAACCTTTTCAGTTTAGCGTCAAGTGCTGGAAATCTCAATGTTGGGAGGGGAAAATTTCACTGTTGTTTGTTGTTCCCTTGACGGGTTTTGCGATGGCGCTTCGCTTTCTCTTGCCTCTCCCTAAAGGATGTGAATAATTTCATGAAAGTAACCGAGAGCAAGGGTTTTCGATCGGGAGGACATTCGTGGGGAAGGGTACAAATTTTCAACGGCGTTTCGGTTCACGCTTCGAGTGGATGGCGGAACACAGTTACCAGATCCTTTTTGCGCTCGCGCTGATCGCCTTGCTTGCGTTGGCGATCTGGTGGATTTTCTTCCTTCGCCGTTCCATCGATGAAAACTACCGCTGCCGAGCCGACCGCATGGAGCTGGGAGCACTCTCCGTGGCTGTCGCTTTGGGGAATGGAGAGGCTGAACCGTCCCTCGGTCCGGTTGAGGGGCATCCCGGCTTGGTTATTGTACCGTTGGAGGCGTCCAAAGATGTGTTACCCCTTGGCCCGCGATGGCCGACCAAGGGGGTTCGGGTCGATCCTTCCTGGTACGAAGCCCTTCGAAAACGCTACGAACGGCAATACTTCATGATTTCGGGCGAGGGCGGCTTACTGATGACCCTGATCGGAATTCTCGTCTTCATGCTGTTCCGCCTCGTGGCGGTCAAGCGGCGGTCGTTCCAGGAAATCGATCTTTTCGTTGCCACGACCACACACGAATTGAAAACTCCGATTACGGGCGTCAAGGCGCTGTTCCAGTCGATGCAGATGGGTCGTATCGATGACGAGCAGCGTGATGCGCTGATTTCGATGGGGCTGAAAGAAACCGTCCGGTTGGAGCACATGGTCGAAAATCTGTTGACGCGCAACCGTTTGCGGCGCACGAACACTGCATTGGGTGTCGAAGAGTTTTCCTTAAGGGAATGCGTCGAGCAGGTTATCCGGCATCGGGAGGAAGAAGGCGAGGATCTTCGTCAGGAAATACATCCCGGAGACGACGTGCAGGTACGAGCCGACCCGGACGCCTTGCGCACAATTCTGGAAAATCTACTGGACAACGCCCGCAAATACGGCGGAACGGATATCGAACTGCATGTGGAACGCTGGGAAAACAAGGCACGTGTCAAGGTCGTGGATCGGGGTATCGGCATCGCTCCCGAAGACCTCAAGAAGATTTTTCAGCCGTTTTATCGTTCGGTGCGCAACGGCCAGACGGTGCGACACGGAAGCGGCCTGGGGTTGTCGATTTCTCGGGAGTTGGCACGACGGATGGGGGGTGACTTGTTGGCTCAAAGTGAAGGTGAAGGCAAGGGAAGCTGTTTTTGCCTGACGCTTCCGCTGGCAAACGTACCGTAATGGGGATTGGAACGAACCCTGAAGCGGGGTAGTGCATAAAATCCTTGTTTTCAATCTAATGGGCCGACATTTCCCACAAAAATACCCCCCGAAACGATTCGACGTTCGGGGGGGGCGAGGGGACGAAGGACCGGCTAGGCCGGTCCTCGGCGGGTGTGAAGGATTACGGTTCGGAAAGCGGAAGGGTGAGAACATTGTTGTCCATATCTCCCTGTCCATCCAATGTTCCTTCGAAGACATGTATCGGTTCTTCCAGACTCGGAGAGACCTGATACAGGCTCAACGTATAATCAACAACGGTATGATGGGCACAGAATGGTGTGACAAAGATATCTACCCAGTCATCACAGTCGTTTAAAAGAGCAACATTGTAGTTCCAAGCACCTTCACAGTATTGGTTTACCAAGAATCGTTTTATGACTTTTCCATCTATCGTCGATTGGGAAAACGCCCACATTGCACCACAACCATTGGGAAACGTGCAGGAGTTTATACTATTGATCAAATCCACGGAGCAGCGATAGCCATCAGGGGATATTACGCCCAGATCCAAATCCACAAGATTGGTGGATAGATCGGAGCTTTCTCCTTGATCGTACTCTAGATCGAGAATTAAACGGTAAGGGCTGTCATCGACCGCCAGCAGAACCACTTCCACCGGTTCGGACCAGCAGTTGTCGTTATCCCGAACCGAGTAGGCGAATCGGTACGTTCCTTCAACATCCGTTGTCACGAGGACGTTATGGAATTCCGGATCCATAGGTGTCATTTCTATTTGGCTACCTTCCGGTTGTTCGACGATTTCCCAATGGCCTTCCACGATCGTGCCATCTGGATCGGTGCTGATTGGACCGTATAAAGCGAGTCTATCGCCTACGGTACATTCCCGTACTTCAGGCTCAGGAGCGGAAACTGTGGGGCAGATGTTTTCGGGACACAGCGTTTCGCTGTAGAGATGCAGGCAGCCGTCGAGCGGATCGCAGAAATCTTCGGTGCAGACGTTGGAATCATCGCAGGACAGTGCATCGGTCGAGTGGCGGCAATATCCGCTGGCCAGATCGCAAACATCCGTGGTACAGGCGTGCTCGTCCTGGCAGTCCTCGTCGTTGGTGCAACTCGCTTCACATACACCGTCCTGGCAGATTCTTTCCGAGGTGCAGGTTGTCCCGTCGGGTGCTATCTCATGATAGCAACCCGTTTCCTGAGAGCAATAGTCGTCGGTGCAGGGGTTGTTATCGTTGCAATCGGGATCGGCTGTTTCCATGCAATCGCCGTTCCGACATTCTCCCATGGCACAGGGATTTCCAATGTCGCAAGCCGCATTGTTGTTCGTGTGGAAACAACCGCCGGAGGCATTGCAGGCGTCGTCGGTGCAGGGGTTGTCGTCGTCGCAATTGAGCGGCACACCGACACATACCCCGGCCGAGCAGGCATCATTGACCGTGCAGACATCGCCGTCGTCGCAAGCCGAACCGTCGGGCTGATCGGTGCAAAGCGCGTCGATCCGGCAGTCTTGTATTACTTGAATATCACGAACCGGCCGTTCACAGTCCGAGCTTAAAATCCGTACCATGTTTTCGTACAATCCTTCTTGGTTTTCTCCTGGAATTACGACAACATAAAAGTTTTTGGCTTCGGCTGGAGAAAGAAGCAGCGGTAGTGAAATACCCTGAATCTCCAGACGTGCTCCTGTGGCGCCGAAACTGTCAGCAAAGTTGATCGAATGGATCGTGATGTCTGCCGTGCCGACGTTGGACATCGTAACGAGTTTGCGAACGGTATTCTCTTCTGGGACGCAACCGAAATCAATGGACTCGGGTTGCACCGAAAGCACCGGACCGCAAGAATTGTCGGAAACGCAGATGGCATTGTTTTCACGGCTGCAATGCATGGTGTCATCCGGGGTGTCGAGGGTCAGGGTCCGGCATCCGTCGATGCAATTCCACTGGCGGCAGCCGCCCGCAGCGTTGTCGAGGCACAGCAGCGCACCGGAAACATCGCAGGGCGTGCATTCTTCCAGGCAGATCGCCATCAGTTCGGCGGATACCCCCGAAGGCGGTTCGTCGAAGCAGCGATCGGACCCGCAATCGACCGGCGAAGCATCCTCGTAGTCGGTCGAAACGAGGCAGTTGAAAGCGTCGTAGTGTTCCTGGCATTGGTAGATAGCGTTATCGCGGCAGATCGTGGGACGGCGCAGGCATTCGTTGACCACCTCGGGGCACTCGTGCTGATTGGGGTCGCCGTCGTACTCGAACGGGCCGATGTCGTAGCCTTCGCCACGGGGTCGCGTGATGCCGTCGGCGTCGCTCCAGATGCGTATCCCGACAAGTAGCGGGTCCATCGCGGAATCGATGCAAGGACTTGCAGGTTGAAGGTGGAAATCTCCGCTGGAAACATCGACCAGGAGAGGATCGCCCGCCAGGTTACCTCCGGCAAAGGTGCAGCCGTTCCAGGAGCAGGCATTGAGCGCAGCAACCGAATCCACAAGTGTGGTCGAAGAGGTGCCCTGCACGAAGGCTACGTCTGTCTGATCCGGCAGATGGAACAGGTTGTTGTAGGCGGTCAATTGCACCATCGAACCGGTCTTGAATACGCTCTGACTTCCTGTATCCGACGAGGTAGCGGGAGCGATGCGGAAGATGTTGTTGGCAAACGTCATGTTGCCTTCGCCCTGGAATTCGACGATCAGGCTTCCAGCGCTGCCCGATCCCCAAAAACTGTTGTTGGCGAGCGTGCAGGGAATGCTTTCCACCCGGACCATCGGGCAGGCACTGCCGCAAAGCGCTTCATTAAGGAATAGGTTGTTGGCGGCTTCCACCTGGCAACCGTACTCGCAGCCGCCTCCGAAGTGCAGAAGGTTCGACATTTCGGCCGGACCAAAGCTGGTGATGAGGTTGCGCCGCAACGAGATGAATCGGGGCGATGTGGCATAGAGTCCGGTTTCGCTCGTGTTGTTCTGGAGACTCATTTGGTTGTCTTCCAGTCGAGCCGTAACGTTTTCGTCCAACGAAATACCTTTGGCCTGTGCGGCATGGCTCATCGAAATGCGGTTGCTCAGCAGCCGGGTGTCGCTGGTACGAAGGACTCGGATACCGGTAACGCTGTTATACGTCAGGCTGGAATCGGTATAGACAAGGTTGTCGGCCAGTACCGTCCAGGTGTTATTGAGCACGGCGATACCGATGGATTCTTCGATATCTTCCGCTCCAACGGGCGCGATGACCGTAAATCCCTGGATCGTGATACGACGATCCGATACCGTGTTGTTGATTGTGATACTCGCCGAGGTGATGTCACCTACCATCAGGCCGACATCGGCCTCATCGACTAGCTGGGCGGCGATCACGGAAGGATGCGCACCGGTGTTGCGAGTCCAGGTGTCGGCCTCGTAGCCGCCATACATAGAAGTCATGGTCGTCACGGCTTCTGGATATTCTCCCCCTGCCACGAAGATGGATTTAGAGATGCTAGCCAGTTCCACAGCGCGACCGATCGTCGCTACCGGCTGTTGCATCGTGCCGGGTGCGTCGTCGTTGCCGATCGGGGAAGCCGCCACGAAAACGCCCGTGTCATCGCTGGGAATCGGAGTCAGATCCCCACCGGACCAGGTAGCGCTTAAACGTGTGGGATCACCCAGAGCGACGAGGTTGGCGTCGGTCAGCTCGTTTTCGTCGATCAGGCCGTTTTCGTCGAGATCCCGGTAAACACCGAGCGCACCGACGAACGCTTCCCGCCAGCGCTGCAATTGCACGGGATTGCTGCTGTCGTCGAGCGCCAGGTTCTCGTTGCTGTCGTCTTCGGGCAGCTTGTCGGGGTCGAACACGACAATCCAGTGCTCCCGCTGGGATTCATCCCACGCAAAACGTCCCCCGACCGGGGCGAACGGCAGTTGACCGTTCAGGTGGGTATGGAGGCTGCGGATCGTGCCGTTGTCATGCTCGCCTTCCAGGATCACGGCGTTGTCACTGTCGTCCAGGCTGAAATCGAGCGAGCAATATTCGAGCGTCGGTTCGGTAAACATGCGGATTCGCTTGCTTTCCGTTCCGACCAGCGAAAAATCGAACACCCCGGAATGGCTCTGCAGAACCGAGCCGTGTTCGGTATCGCACTGATCGCTGGACGCCAAAAACGCTCCATTGATGCGCAAATCCACGCGATTCCATTCCATACTACGCTCGATTTTCGGGTCTGTGGGACGTTCGCCGAAACCGATCACAACGATGGCTGGGTTACCTTCGGTCGTTCCCGTGCCGCGAATGATCATTTCCAGAACTTCATCGGAGGTGTCGGCTTCTTCGGAGGAGGGGGTAGCGTCGTTGTCTGCCTGCGGACCCGACAACGCGCTTTCCGATTGGCTGCACCCCCACAAAACCGAAAGCCCCACCAACAAGCCCAACAACAGGATTGTTTTTTGAAATTTCATATACTTCGACATCTTCAACCTTCCCTTCCTAGTGCTTCCCGCCATCGTCGTCGGAACGAGTCAGGGGAAACAGGGCAAAAACCATTTGGTACACATTGTCCGGCGCATCGTCTTCATCTACGATGCGCCGGATTTTTTTCATGGAATCCTGCAGGATTTCGGTAACTTGTTCGTAAGCTTCCGGCGAGAGCGTCAGCGTGTAGCCGCCCATATACCGTTCGTCGCGGCTCATCTCCAATGCGGCGGATGCTTTGGAAAACATACGCTTGTAAAAACTTCGCAACGCGACGTTCGCGATATCGCCCGAAGCGTGTTGATGCGAGTGGGTCGCTTTCAGCTTCCCGTCTTCGTTGCGGGCCAACAAGCCCATATTTACAAGCTGCGTAAGCGATTGTTCGATCTTCTTTTTTCCCGCCCGTCCCCGGAAACGCGATTGAATCCAGGAGGCGTCTTCCGAAAAATCCTCCAACGCCACCATTTCACGAAGCGTCAAGGTCAGATCGTCGTTGAGGTAATCGAAGCGGTCCAACTCCAGCCGGTGAACGT
>CAXXVK010000034.1:0-18187 GCA_963676915.2 Myxococcota bacterium | reverse complement strand
AAGCCTTCGATGACAAAAACGCTGTTGCAGGCGAATGGAAACTGGTCAATTACATGCAACGCTTCGTGATGCTGGATCAGATGGAAAGCGTGATGCGGTCAGTCGTCAAGTCCATTGCCGGCAACCCCATTTTCTTCCGTGCGGAAAACACCTATGAATTCAAGATCAAACTTGGAGACAAGACCTTCGAGATGAACGGCAAAGGCACCCACGAAGTGCTTGCCGCAGACAAATAGCCAGCCCCTCGCCCTTGGAATGGGAATCATTCAAGGGTGAGGGATGTTTCTCTGGCAGGGTTAAGTTTTTAAAACGCCAGTTGAATTTGCGAGCGTATCCGTGCGTCGTGGGTGGTTCCCGGCATCGAGGGAATGAATCAGCCACGAGGCGTCCGTTTGCCATTTGAGATTTCCGCCCAATGATGTAGACGTTTACCGCGAAGGTGATTTCGTGTTCATCCTGCAACGTCCCGGAGGTCAGGTAGCGGGTATCGGTCGGATCGGTGAATTCGGAACGTAACCTCGCGGAACGAGTACGCAGTTCGTCCCGGAAATTTTTTCAGCAACATCACCGAGGCATAACGTAGCGCCAATTCCACATGTTGCCCGATGAGATATCCGGCGTGGATCTCCATGCCATGGATATCCAACTCGGCATCCGTTTCGTGCGCCAGCAGATAATAGATACCGCCGAAGGAAAATCCTCGAACCTTCATCAGCGCTTCGAACGCCGCACGCAATGCCGCATCCCGATAGGCAACGGGACGGATATCGGCCACCATACTCGCTCCCAAGGTGAAACGAAACTCGCGTTTTTCGATAATCCGTATCATAGGACGTTCGGATATCGTTGTAGTTGTAAGCCAGATGCCAGGCAAAGGCAGGATGAAACTCGTCCAGTGGCTCCGAATTGGTCAGACTCGACGGGTTGAGGCGTTTTTCCTGTCACTGGCCAACGCAACACCGACACCGTGAGATTTTCGGGCATTCTGTCCCCGAATACAGGCCGATTTTCATACTCGACGATCGGTAGATCTTTGTAGCCGTTATGCAGCGTCAAGCCAACTTGTCGTTCACCCCCCGAACCATGGAGACACCACCGACCAATCCACGAATTGCAGGTTGGTAAAGGAGAATTTAGCCGATGACGGGTAAACGGTACTTTCTGCTGTCCCAAACGAAACTGGTACGATGGCGTAAGGGCGGTAATTCAGATACATATCCATCAATTCCAACGACCCTGGAGAGACGTTCATATGTACCCGATAATCGAGTTTCGCCGGAAGTACGGACCCACGAAGGTCAAGTCGCAATCTGCGCCAGCGGAAAAGATGCGAGTAATCGCGTCCTTCTCCCGGCTCTGACTCGACGCCGTCCATCTGATAGTGCATCTGCGCGACCAGCGCCAACCTCAGTCGGTGGGTATCATCACTGCTTCTAATAATGAGAGGGGGAATTTTAGAGGGCCACGTAGACTCGGAAGATTCAGAAGATTCGGTTTCAACAGTGCTTTTCGAAGGAGGAGAAACGCTTTCTTTCGATTCTGGAAGCGTTTCAGCACTTGCCAAGGTCCATGAAAACATCCACAACAGCATTGCACAAAGTATCCATCCACGGGAAATCGGTTCGCGTCATGTTCACCTCGCTTGCAATGGGAAAGGCAACAGTTTTCACTGAAAAAGACCACATCCCCTCTTTAACATTTTCTTAATATGGTGGCAAATTCATTTATGGGTCCATACCTGAAGGAGACACATGTCGCAATCCTACAAAGTGTTCAGTATAAATGTAATAAAATTGAGGAATTTACTTGAAATCCCCACAGGTTTCCCACGCTGAAACAATCATGTTACGCATACTGACGTTTCCTAATGTAATCCCTCGCACCAGCCAAGTTTCTTTGATTTCAAGTTCACGAGCAACCACCCGCAAAGGTTTCCCTTCTCCTTTCAAACGATGCACATTCCCGCAAAAATCTTCCAAAAACTGCAATTTGCGTTTCAAATGACGTTTTCCGTTTTTCAAACGAGGATGATGCGAACATAGCAATACATCGAAATCGAAGGTCAGGACGTCCCTGATCGAAGCGATCTGCTCTCCAATGCATTCGTCCGAACGAAAGTATTTGATTCGATCACCCAAGTATAAATCTCCGGAAAACAACCAGCCTTTGTCGGGCACGAGAAAAACGCAGTGATCCTTGCTGTGTCCCGGCGTATGAATTGGAATCAAACACAGACCATCGGTTTCGATTTCATCGGCAAAAGCATAGCCACTTATGGGACTCGACGGCCCCCAAACCCACTTCTGGTAGGGAAGAATCCGGTTGGGACCGGACATTTTTTCCAATGTGAGAGGATGCGCAAGGATTTCCGCTCCGTATCGTCGTGCAATCTCTGCGGCGTTTCCCGAATGATCTTCATGATGATGGGTCAGTAAGATTGTGTTTACAGGGTTTGTCCTGATCCATTCAAGGACGGTCGAACGCATCCTACTTTGTCCCGAATCTATCAGAGTTCCACGGTATCGGTACAAACACACTGTCATTAGGGGCGACCCGATAGGACTAAACCCCAATTCAACAGCCTCAATATCTGCATACTTCCATTGTCTAACGATATTCATACTTTAGTTCCACTTGTACCTGTTGGTTTTCGTTTTCCTGAAAATCAGCATATTCTCATCGCAAAGCAGTTGCAAATTGTACAGCTCTCGGTTATATAAAGATGCCTTAATAATGCAAGTGACCAACGTGCGATTAGCCATCATTAGTTGCAAAAAAGCAAATGGTGTAATACAATGTAATCCATTCAGTATTTGGATATCCACTTTTCCTCTTTACTGAGGAAAGATTCTCGAACCTTGTTTGAATACTTGTTTGGACTGTAGGATCATGAAACTACCGGTTCCACAATCCGAACCTTCTGTTTTGGAAACCCTGCAACGGTATTGTAAGCGGTTTTCGGCCATGATCAACGTTCCAGTACTTTTGCTTGGAACGAATGGGGAACTTGTCAGCGCTTCCGGCCTGAATGTTCTTCATGCTCAGGCTCATCTTCAGTTACCTTTTAAACGTATCAATCTTAGTGGTTTTCAGGCGTTTCAACGTAGCAACGGCTTGCGTGATCTTCACTTGCCTGTCCCCCTGGATGGACCTAATGAAGGAACCATTGTCATCGGACCTTTCACTCTTCAGTGGGACCGAGACAATACGACCTCCAACGAAAAAGGTGCAGCTCTTTTCGGCCAAGAAATTTTCGAGGAAGAATGGAATGCCTCCCTTCCGGAATTAAAAGATGAAAACCTCGAACTAATCGGTCAGTTCCATCGTAAAACACTGGAAATACTAAGAGATTCCATCGTTTCAAACTATCCTGCCCCTCATTCGCCGCAGCCATTCGAAGAACCAATTGCTCCAAGAATCGAGATAGACAACCGTAAAGTATCGCGATTGTTGAAACCGTATATGGAAAAAATGGCGGAAGACGGTCTTTTGGGGTTCGCCATGTTCGAAATTCTATACGATCGCCGAAAGAAACCTTTGGACTTCCGCCTGGTCGGCACGAATAAAGGCTCGAAACAAATTACGGAACTGGACGAACAAACCTATCTCGGTCAATTGGTATCCCGTGTCGCTCATCCTTCGTGGTTCGCTCATTTTTTTATGGCTCTTGACCTTTCCGAGCCCTATCGCTTTGAAGAATATTCTCCGTTGATAGGAAAAACCCTTCGATGCATCGCCGAAAAAGCGGATGAAACCCACATCGTGGTTTGTTACACCGAAACCGGAAGTTCCGCTGACAAAACGTTGTCTTCGCGCCATCCTCATCATGAATTATTCGAAGCATGGCTTTTATCAACGCCTCTTCCTTTTGCTTACAAAAACAAAGAGTTGCAATACGAAATCGCCAATCCAGCTTTTTGTCGTCTCGTGAATCTTGACGAAACTGACATTTTAGGCAAGACGGATTTCGATCTGTTCGACGAGGAAGAAGCTCAACGCCACCAGGAAAAAGACCTTAAAGCAATCTACCAGCGAACCGCATTGCAAGATGAAGAAGAAATGACCTGTGACTTGGAAAAACGGCAGTTGAGCGTAACTCGATCCCCCGTCTTCGACAAACATGGCGAACCTTCGGGTGTTTTGTTTTCCACAGGAACAAATGGAACAACCCTTGGGGTGGAGCACGACATGGACCAGAGCGAACAAAAATACCGCTTTATTGCGGATAACATCACGGACATGATCTGGATGACCGACATGACGTTTTCACTGACGTACGTCAGTCCATCGGTCGAGACTCTCTGTGGATTCAAGCCGGAAGAAGCCATCGGTCTTCAACTCCACGACAGAATGACCGAATCCAGCCTTGAAAAAGCAATGAAATGGATTCCTGAAGCACTGGTTTCATCCAACCTGAATGAAAAGCAGGACAACTCTTTGAGAATGGAATTGGATTTCATTCACAAAAACGGAAACCACGTCACAACCGAAACCATCATTACACTTTTACAAAACGAAGATGGCGAAAACATTGGCTTGCTGGGTGTATCCAGAAACATCTCGTCCCGTCGAAAAACGGACCCTCTTCTCAAACAAAAGGATTTCCGAATTCAGGAAAACCAAAAACTCGAAAGTCTCCGACATATGGCCGGAGGCGTTGCCCACGACTTCAATAACCTACTAACCGGAATCATGGGTAATGTCAGTCTCGCCCTGATGGATCTCAACCCGGAATCACCAATTTACGATTTCCTTAAAGACGTAGAACATTCTGCGTTTCAAGCTTCGGAACTGGCCATGCAGATGCTGGCGTATTCCGGAAAAGGGCGCGTTATCAAAGCTCCGCTGCATGTAACTGAAACCATCAACAGCATGCGGCACATCATCAACGCCACAATGAACCTGGGCACCACGTTGTCGTATCGCCTTCATGAAATGAACACGTTCATCGAAGCCGATTCCGTACAATTTCAACAATTGGTGCTAAACCTCGTAACCAATGCAGTAGAAGCCGTTGGCAGACGAAACGGCGAAATTATCATTGAAACAGGTGAAAAACACTGTGACCGGGACTTTTTATCCGCGACATTGATCGACGAGGATCTTCCTGAAGGCTCCTATGCCTTTGTCAAAGTTTCAGATTCCGGGGCAGGCATGGACCCGGCAACCCTTTCGCGAATTTTCGATCCCTTTTTCTCGACGAAGTTTACCGGACGAGGTTTGGGCTTAGCCACGGTTATCGGTATCATCAGGGGTCACAGCGGTACGATCACCGTGGACAGCAGTCTCGGAAAAGGTTCTGTTTTCACAGCGTTTTTCCCCGTAATGGAATCCGGCAGCAAAGAGTTGGAAATACCGGAATCAAAATACTCGACCGTCACGACGCATACCGTTCTTATCGCCGATGACGAATCCGTCGTACGACGCATGATGGAAAGAACTCTTTCACGAAACGGCATGGAGATATTTACCGCATCGAACGGCTTCGAAGCTATTGCCAAATACCAGAAACACAAGGAAAACATCGATTTAATCATTCTAGACCTAACCATGCCGAAAATGGGAGGTGAACAAGCTCTTGAGGAATTGCGACACCTTGGGTGCAAGATTCCCATTCTTTTGACCAGCGGCTACAACCGAAACATTGTATTGGAACGTTTCCAAGGCAAAACCATATCCGGTTTTCTTCAAAAACCTTTTTCCTCTCAAGAACTGGTTGAACAGGTCAACAAAACCGTCTCTAAAGAAAAGTAAACTCCTTTCGATTCGACAATTTTGAAAAGAAAGCCTGAAAAGTCGATCATTTCATTGTTGGGGGGTGGATTTTTTCACCATTTTTCGCGATAGTAACGAAAAGTGACGAGAAAAAAGGACAATAGGATGAAATTCACCCATATCGCTTTTCCGGTTTTGTTACTTTTCGCTGTTCTATGCGTTTTCTCTTGTTCGGAAAAAGCAACTCCCGAAACCAGTGTCCCGGTCAAGACACTAGGAAACAAAGTCTGTCCGCTCAGCGGTCGCCCCGTTGCCGGAACCCCAGAACAACCCACAAGTTATTCTGACATCCGTGGATACCGGCTGGCATTCGCCGACGAAACGCAAAAAAAAACGTTTCGATGCCCTGTCTGAAAACAGCCGACTCTCGTTTTTGAATCGAACGTTGAAAGGGCAACGCAAGCCGATTATTCAATCCGCCGGGACGAAAAAAAGCCAGACCATCAAACGCAACCTGGAATGGAAAGACCTCCCCCCCGAGCAAACCTGCAAGACCATCGATGTCCGCCAACGGGAAGACGAAAAGGAAGCCGTTGTCGAAATCGACTTATGGTTGGACCCGGAAGCCAGTGAAACAGCCCAGCGAAAAGCGTTGTTTTGGGCGTTCAAACAGGTTCAAAATGATCTAAAACCCTGGAAACACCACGAAAATTACACACTTCTTCTTGTCAAAGGCTGGCCGGTCGAAGCGTTCGATCCGTCTTCGAAACCAATGCACGAGCTTCGCCTTGACGGTCCCTGGGCAACACCGAAAATCACATTCAACAGGGGAATACAACTCAACGCGGTACGAACGTTGAAAAAGATTCGTGGAAAAACAGAATCGACAGGTGCCCCCCCAGCGAAGACAAACGAAACTCCTTGACCTCAAAAGAGGATTCTTTTATCAACATGTCGTCTCTCAAAGACGTTCTCCCTTTTGCAATAGAATCGAACACTTCATGACTCCCAACAAGCCGACATCCGAAGGAAATCGCTTCTCCAGGCGTCGTTTTCTCACCGGACTACCTCTGTTGGGATTGGCGTTCCCCTTTGTTTCCAAACCGGCTTGGGGTTTTGGTGTGCGCTCCAAATTTTCATTCCCCTCACTGATGTACCTGGGAGCAAGCACCGAACGTAGAGGGGCTCAAAGCCGTCTTGCGTGGGAACTGCTTCGCCGAACAAGCATCGAAGCGAACTTGGACAGCCCCGAAATCACATTGGATCACGAAGATTTATTCTATTATCCGGTGTTGTATTTGAACGGAAACACCGACTTCGCACCCTTCAGCGAAGCCCACATCCTGAAATTGCACCGTTTTTTGCGTTTGGGAGGTTTTTTATTCATCGACGATTTCGGTGAAGACGATGGCTTCGATACAGCGATTCGCAGAGAATTCGGGCGTATTTTCCCGAAAAACCCCTTCGAACGTATCGATCACGACCATACGTTGTTCAAGTCGTTCTATTTGATCGACGGTCGCCCAGGACGACGCGAGCGGCTTCCCTACGTAGAAGGAATCCACATCGACGAACGGACTCCGGTCATTTATTCCCGAAACGACCTCGGTGGCGCTTGGATGAGGGATCAATTCGGCAACTGGAGCCTTCCGGTCTATCCCGGTGGCGATCATCAACGGGAATTGGCGTTCCGCTTCGGAGTCAACGTCATCATGTATGCTCTGTGCACCAATTACAAATCCGATCAGGTGCATATTCCCTTCATTCTCAAGCGGCGTCGTTCTCCTTTCAGGGGTTCGCAACCGGTCGGCGAGGAGGATTGATCCGTGGGCAACCTGTTCGATCCTTCCGCTTTGGGAGATTACAATTACTGGGAATGGGTATTCCTGCACCATCCTCGACCTTGGGAATGGATGCTTTTCGGCGTTGGAATTCTTATCGCCGTGTGGCTTTCCTGGAGCAATCTTTCCCGGATTCAGGTCAAAAAAATCCGCTGGTCGTTGTTTATCCTGCGCATTTTATTGATCGTGCTGTTGGTGCTGCTATGGCTCGAACCAGCCGCTCAATTGCAGAAACGCCTCAAATTTAAATCTCATGTCGTCGTTCTGGCCGATCGTTCACGCTCGATGAACCTTCCCTCCGCTCCCGGTAAGCCAAGTCGCTCGGCACAAATGACCGAGTTTTTCTCCAATAGTCGTGAAGCGTTCTCTGAATTGGCGGAACGACATCACTTACACCCGATGACTTTCGGAGCCAAAACGTCAAGCGTCAGCCTCGATACGTTGTCCGAGCCTCTGAACTCCAGAGACGACTACACAACTCTGCTTTCCTCCATCCAAAGTACGATGGAAGGCTATCCTTCCGAGGAACTGGCCGGTATCGTCGTCATCTCGGACGGTGTGGACAACCCACCGGAACATGCTGAAACCGATGAAGAAGCCCTATTGACCTTGCTGAAAAAGCGACGTTTGCCCATTGTGGCCTACGGAGTCGGTGTCGAAAAAGGTCTGGCCGATCTTGCGATCCGTGACGTTCGATACGACGGATTCGCCTTCGTTCACAACGAAATGGCGGTCGAAATAGAAATCGGCAATACCGGCTACCCTGCAAGGGATGTCACTGCGACGTTATCTTTGAACGGTTCGCCCATCCAAGCGAAAACCGTGCATGTCGCCGAGGGGGAACGGCAAGTGGCCCGTTTCACGTTCGCACCGGAGAAAGTCGGACAATTCGTATATGAAGCCCACATCGATACGCCTCCCGAAGACGCCATCCCCGAGAACGACAGCAGAAAATTCATCGTTCAGGTGATCCGCGACAAAATCCGCATTCTTCATGTCTGCGGACATCCCGATTACGATGAAATGTTCCTGCGACGCCATCTGAAACGAAATCCCAGCGTGGATCTCATCAGCTTTTTCATCTTGCGTACGCCTGAAGATTCCGTAATGAGTCAGGATCACGAGCTTTCGTTGATTCCCTTCCCAACCGAAGAACTGTTCGACAAACAACTGCACACCTTCGACCTGGTGATTTTCCAGAATTTTACCTACGTCGGCTACCGGATGTCCCAGTACCTACCCAACATTCGCCGCTACGTCGAACAAGGCGGCTCGCTGCTGGTCATCGGTGGAGATGTTTCTTACGGATTGGGCGGCTATCAACGTACCGCTATCGAGGCGATTTTACCGTTTACGATCGAGGAAGGCGGCAACGCGGCGAGCTTGGAACCGTTTCCTGCTCGTCTGACACCCAAAGGAGAGCAACATCCCGTCACACGGCTGGTCAAAGACCTGGACGCCAATCGCAAAGTATGGAATTCATTGCCGAATCTGATGGGAATCAACCTCGGACTGAAACCTCGTCCCGACGCTGTGGTTTTGGCGGTGCATCCTCGCTTGAGCGGAGCGTTCGGATCTCCTCCGGTGATTGCGTTGCGAGAACCGGAGAAAGGGCGTGTACTGGCGTTGGCCGTCGATTCCACCTGGGTTTGGAATTTTCAGTCCGTCGGTCAGGGAAAACGGGCCGAACACTACCGCACCTTCTGGAACAATGCCCTGCGCTGGTTGATCAAAGATCCCGAACTGACGCACATCCAAGCCACTCCCGCCAAGGACAGCTATCAACCCGGCGAAAATGTCAATGTCTCTTTTCGGATCACGGACACGGGATTCCAGCCCAAATCCGGAGCCACAGCGAAAATCGAAGCACGGTTCCAGGGGGAATCCGACATCGTGTTTGAAGAAGAGAAAACCAGCGACGAAGACGGCATCATCCGCACCACGCTACCCGCTCCGCAAAAAGAAGGATTGCTCGAAATCCGTCTCGTTCATCGTCTGGAAGACGGCAGCGAGCAACACGGCGAAGCAATGGTTTTCATCGAAGGTAAAAGTCGGGAATTGGATGAAGTTTCAGTGGATTTCCGGCAATTGGAGCGCCTCGCCGATGCATCGGGAGGGCACTTCGAACCTCTTCCCGACCGTTTAAGCGATCCGATAGATTTTGAAGGCCGCCATAACGAAAGAATCGGTGCGAAACAGGACATTCCGATCTGGGACAACGCCTTCATGCTGGGATTGATCGTACTGCTTGCCGCAAGTGAGTGGTGGTGGCGCAAACGGCGAAGGCTTCCGTAGTCTTCAGGTTCTTTGCACATTCACAACGTGCAGTTTTCAATCCACCGTCCAACATCCGTACGCTCTACCGTTTGAAAACCGAACGGTAGCCATTTAGACCCATTTGAATCAACTTGATCTAGCCCACATAATTCATGAAGAATCTACTGCGACTTGAAACCCCTTGATCTTTCACTTGTTTCCCGATTTTCATCCTCGACAGACTGTTCAGTATGCCTGCGGGTGAAAATCGCTCCAACTTCATGAAATATCTTCGGTTTTCGGCGTCTCGTGACGATCCTCATGAAATATGCGGGCTATCGGGACTTTCACCGATTGGCACAAGCCTTGCTGTAATTACGCAGCCAAGGAGGTGCCCATGTTGTCCTGTGTTCAATCCGGTGCGGTACTGGGAATCGATGCCTATCAGGTTCGAGTCGAGGTGGACCTTTCTTTGGGATTGCCCGGCGTGCAGATCGTCGGCCTTCCCGATGGTGCGGTCCGAGAATCGAAAGAGCGCGTACGGTCGGCATTACGCAATACCGGCTTCGCCATTCCACCACGACGTATTACCATCAACCTCGCGCCTGCCGATATCCGCAAAGAAGGCGCAGCCTTCGATCTGCCCATTGCACTCGGTATTTTGGCATCGTCGGGAAACCTGGACTTTCCCCAACTCAATCACTACATGGTCTCGGGAGAACTCGCCTTGGACGGCACGATCCGTCCCGTTCGAGGCGCGCTGTCCATCGCCGTCGCGTGTCGGGATGCCGGAATGGACGGCATCCTGCTACCGGAAGAAAACGTCGAGGAAGCCGCCGTCGTCGAAGGTATCGAGGTTATTCCCGTACGAACTGTGGATCAGGCCGTGGGCTTCCTGCTGGGTCAAAATCCTATCCCACCGGTGGAACTTCCCCACAAAGACGACATACCACCGCCCGGCGGTTGGCCCTGCTTGTCGGATGTCAAAGGACAGGAGCACGTCAAGCGCGCTCTGGAGGTCGCTGCTGCCGGTGGACACAATTTGATTCTCGTAGGTCCGCCCGGGTCGGGCAAAACGATGGTTGCACGCAGAATCGCCGGGGTACTTCCACCTCCCAGTTTCGAAGAAGCTTTGCAAACCACCAAGATTTATTCCGTTGCGGGATTACTGAAAAACGGCCAGGGCATCATGACACAAAGGCCGTTTCGAGCGCCGCACCACACGATTTCGGATGTGGGACTGATCGGGGGCGGATCGATCCCGAAGCCTGGAGAAATCAGCCTTGCCCATAACGGCGTGCTTTTCCTGGACGAGTTACCTGAATTCAAGAAAAATGTGCTCGAAGTTCTGCGCCAACCCATCGAAGACCGGCAGGTGACCATCACCCGCTCCATGGTATCGGTCACCTACCCGTCTCGCATCATGCTTGTTGCCGCAATGAATCCTTGTCCGTGTGGCTTTCTTGGAGACCCCAATCATGAATGCACCTGCTCCCCGCACGAAATCCAGCGCTATCGCTCCAGAATTTCCGGTCCGTTGATGGATCGCATCGACCTGCATGTGGAAGTTCCCGCCGTGCGCTATCGTGACTTGAGCGACAAACGCCGGGGAGAAACCTCCGAAACGATTCGGGATCGCGTGGTGGCTGCGCGTCGCTTGCAACTCGAACGACTCGGCTCCGATCATCTTTTCTGCAACGCTCAGATGACTCCGCCCCTGCTTCGGCGCGACTGCAAAGTAGACGACGAGGGTGGTCGGCTGCTCGAAATGGTCGTGGATCGCCTCGGCATGAGCGCACGAGCCTACGACCGGATTCTGAAAGTGGCTCGAACCATTGCGGATCTCGACGCAAGCGAGTCGATCCAGACGGCCCACCTGTCGGAAGCGATCCAATACCGCAGTCTGGACCGAACCATGAGCTAATTCATTTTTGAAGAGAACGACATGATTGCACGAAATCAGAAATCGGACATTCTCACTCAATCCCCCGGACGCACCGTGCTTCAACGAGTCGCCGACGATTTTCGCATGGCCCTCACGATGGCCATGCAGGATCTTCAACGTTCCCTGAACGAATTGGAGCGTAAAGAAGAATCCCCTCAAGGCACTCCGCCTTTGTCTTGTCAGATCCCCGCTGGATTCCCCAATGTTTTTCGCATGTTGGGACTGGATGGTCTGCCGCGTGGCGACCTGTTGGAAATCATCGGAACCGAAGGCAGCGGTCGGGCCGTTTTCGTGATGAGCCTGATACGGCACAGTCAGCAGGAAGGCGCTACCGTGGCTTGGATCGATCCCGAAAGCGCATTTCCAAGCCGTTTGCTATCGTTGCATGGACTCGACGCCCGACGCACCGTTATGCTTCGTGCTTCCCATCCCGAAACCCTCGCGGCGTCCCTGGAACGGCTTCTCACCTCGGGTGGCGTGGATGCCGTAGTTTTCGCACCAAATGTATTGACCGATTCCCGCTACGCCACTCCCCTTGCATCGCTGAACACCTCTAACGACAGGTCAGCGGCGATTTCTCCATTGCTCGATTGTGCCCGAAGAACAGGAACAGCGCTCGTTTCGCTGTCAACACGTCCGGACGGCTCACAACGTGGCGGACGCGGGGGACGTTTTCGACTGGGAATGCAGCCGATAACCGACACCTTCACCATCGTAAAAGCAGAACGTGGCTTCGGCACGGGACGAAAAACCGTTGGACTGTCGATTAAGGAACGAGGTGTCGTGGAAACCACGGATTTTCCAAGGAATTTCGGGTGAGTTCGAGCTGGATATTCACCAATGATCCCGAAGTTGGGAGAAATCAGCCTTGCTAATAACGACGTGCTTTTCCTGAACGAGTTGCCGGAATTCAAGAAAAAGTGCTCGAAATTCTGTGCCACCCATCAAAGATCACCCGCTCCATGGTGCATCAAGCTGCACGACGAATCTCTTCCCATGGGGAAATAGATATTGGCAACGTCATATATAAAAAGCTCCCCAAAGATGAAAATATAGTGAAATTTCAAGCCATTTCCTGAAAACATTGGGATTCGTATTGAATCTCCAATATATCCTCTATAAAGATTCAGGGTCTAGTGCCCGTATTTGGGTGTGGGGGTTCGAGTCCCCCCTTCGGCACCAATAAAATCAAGCACTTACGAGTTTTCGTAGGCACCTGTTTTTTATGGGATGGCTGTCTGGGCTGGAAAGTGGGACTAGGTTGAATGATTCTTCACCAGAACCCAACGTTCATGCTACAGGACTTCTTACCCAACCTTGCTGTTCTTTGTAAAAATAGAATTATTAGGCGCTTCCATATTTTTGATTGAAAGTATCATCACTCATTGTCAATAGTATTATAAAGTCTATGAATGCAATAATAGCTGGTATGAATGTCCAGCAAAATATTAAGTAAACAACACCAAGTCCGACCTGGCCAAGGTAGAATTTATGAACCCCAAATCCTCCTAAGAAGAATGCAAGCAATGCCGCCGCGATACGACTTTTTCCGTTATCTGCGACGGCTCCTCCCATTCCGTTAGGGATTGCCATTTGTCTGACTCCACACTTTGGACATATTTCAGCTTTTTTTAAGATTACTGCACCACATTCACTGCAATATTTCTCATTTTCAGACTTCCTGGCAACTTCTTGCATAATGCCTCCTTATCAATAATATCCGTGGTATCAGGAAGGATCAAACTCACCCTTCTCTTCCAGATCCAGCATAAAGTGTGTGATGATAAGAGATCATAGTATTTCACAACGTGTCAAGAGAAATATAAGGGGGGCTTTAGGAAACATTATTGTTACAGGTCGAACAACTTGCTCACCACACGAAATCCAGCGTTATCGCTCCAGAATTTTTGGCGAGTTCTTTTACCTTAGCCCAAAACGTTTTCTAGATCCCACAAGCCAAAGCATCAGAAAAACGCCGATCCAGCCTTGGGAGTTACCAACCGCACGGCAACCACTGGAGGAGGAAATTTTTCGGATCGTCAGTGTAAAACTTTCGGTTGCGGAATCCCCGATATTCACAACAGCCAATACCGACTCAGGATTATCGAATCGTAGCGTCTGGCCTGCATCGTCGTTCGTCACGAGGTCCAGGCAATCGCCGCTACAGGAAGAAAGCGCCAGCAGTTTTCCACCGGTCGAAGAAAGCGTCACGTCAACGGGAGTTGTAGAAGGCCGGAAATACATGCGTTTTCCAGGCGTTTCGTTTTCCGACACACATTTGGACCCGGCGGTGTCATACTGCTTCAATTCGGAAAAAGAAAATCCATGTTCTCCCGGTTCGAGCACAACGGCATCCGTGCAAAAGCTTCCGGTCTGAATGGCGATACAGGCGTCCTCGTCGCAAATGCCGTCTGCGCCAGTCGTCATGGTGCAGGCCGCTTGCTCTTTGAATGAAACGGAACACCCTTTTTGCGCGTCACAATACGGCTCGTGGCATTCATCCGTAGCTTCGGGACAAAGGCTGTCGTCCGGCTCGTGAAATACGCCGTCGATTTCATCGCAACCATCGTTGGTGCAGTCGATTCCGTCGTCCAGTTCGAGCGGTTCACCCGCCATGCAACCCAACAGTAAATTGCAGGTTTCTTCACCGTTGCAAACGTTGGCATCGTCGCAACGGTCGTCCATCGGTTCGATAGTGACTTTTTGTTCCTCTTCGTTGCAGTCGGGCACACCGCAATCCGGGAAATCGAAGGTCGG
The DNA here is from genome assembly GCA_963676915.2 of Myxococcota bacterium. Lineage (GTDB taxonomy): Bacteria > Myxococcota_A > SURF-8 > SURF-8. The sequence goes on along the minus strand of CAXXVK010000034.1, from coordinate 3,673 downwards.
TTCCCGCTCGGCTCCCACGCACTGACCCTCGTCGCAGTGTTCGTATACCGTGCAATAGAGATCGTCTACGCACGGAAGACCGAATTTCATGTTGCGGTAATCGCAGACTTCGCCCTCCAGGCAGATATCTGCGGTACAGGCGTTGCCGTCGTCGCAGTGGGAAACGTCACACGGCATCGTGGCGAAAAACAAAGCCGCTCCCTCAAATTCGGCCCAGTTGTCCGAGTTGAGATGAAACGTCCAATCTCCCAATGCTTCATCACCCACAAGGGCGTTAAGGTCTTCGAAAGGAGGATTATCCGGGCCGAAACAGATCATCGGGCCTACCGCTCTGCGGTCACGGGGATTGTTCTCGAACAGTTCGAGCTTCCGCCCGGCGGGTGTTTCCAACGTAGCGGAAAAAGTACCCATTTCTCCGCCTTGCACCTTGAGACACAACGAAACATCGTACACCGAGCCTTCCACCTCGCTGGTCAATGTCATCGTGTACGGTGAATTGCCTAGACGAGGGAGCCGCTGCGGGTTTTCGAGGAAAGATTCCATGCCATATGGAAACGTTCGGACATCCACCGCAACCGTGGCCGGTGCTCCGGGTACGCCTTCGGAACGCACGATCACCTCGGGCGTGACCGGTTGAATCGGGTCCGCAGCCTGAAGAAGAACGGAGGAGCCGTCCTCGATGGACACGACAGGATCGAGGCTCCCCGAGGTGGTACCTTCCAGGGAAATGCCCTCCCCTTCCACCGACGTTTCGTAGTCGATCGTCTTCGTTCCGAGATTGGATAAGAGAAGTTCTTGAGCCGGATCGAACCACAAAATCGAACGATCTTGTTTGGCGTAAACCGTTACACTCGAAGGCTCCACGTGCAGCAGTCCGCGTTTGGGATGCAATTCCGCTTGCAGGTGAAACCACTCGCCAGCGTCCGTGTGGCTGGAATCGGCAAACAGGAAATACGTGCCGGGATCGAGGTTTTCGACGGTAATATAGCAATCCCCGATACCGGGATAGGACGTGCTGCCGCTATCGCAGGCAAGCTCGCTTTGTTCGTCGTCGCATTGTTCACGCAGGTACAGCACGGCGTCCGAGCCGTCCAACGTAGCCGTGAAAGCGGAAGCCTGGTCGACATCGAAACGAAGCACCACTTGCTTGCCGTAGCCGCCACAGGAACCGTTGATAGCGCTACCGAAAGAGGTGTGTCCGCTATCGAAAAAGCGCTCGGCGACGCCATCATCGTCGAAATCGAGCTCTATGGGGTTGTTGCAGGAACTACCGGGCGGCTCGTCGCCCTCGACAAAAGGCATCGACACCCAACGCATGATGTTCGTCGCCGCATCATCGAAAGCCACACGAAAATAACCGCCTTCTTCTCCCCAGAATCCACCCCAACTGTTTTTTGCAATCCAATATCCTTCGTCGCTATCATATCCTACGAGCAATACCAGATGTCCGGCCTCGTATTCTCCCCAGACGTGTCGATAAATACCGCCCGAGTAGTAGCTGAAGTCGGAAAAAATCGCCAAACCAGCCACCACGGGACCATATTGCAAAGCCGCTTTGACGCGCTCGATATCCTCGGGGTAGTGGTAATCTCCCGTTGTGACATAGGCGTATCCACGCAGTTTATAGACCCTATCCTGCCAGTCGTCACATTCGTATTCGCAGGCAATATCGTTTTTGGAGCCAAGCACGAGATAGCTGTCGTAGTCGAGGCATTCCTCTACCGTGATGCCGTCGTCCATCCCTATATTGTAGGTGTACTCTGCATTGCCTCCCGTTTCGCAACTCACGGAAGCGGGGGCACAGGCAAACGCCTGTCCTTCCGAGAGATCGATCGGCCATTCGTCGTAGGTTTTGCCTTCACTGAGCAGCAAGGCCGACTCGATGGCGGCAATCGACGCAAAAGCCCAGCAACTTCCGCACGCTCCCTGCTGTTGAACGGGAGTGACCCAGTTGCCGCCATGATCGCGCCAGTCAAGCTTTCTAGGCAAAGGATAAACCGAAGCCGGTTCGAACCGTTTGTTTTTCCTGAGATTTTCAGGAGGATTCCATCCCATGTGCCGGAGTCTCTCGGCGGGTGTCAGTCGAGAAAACGACGTCTCCGCCGCCTCCCAGGTTGCACCTTGCCGCTGAATCGCCTGCCGAATGGATTCGAGTTGCAAGGAGTCGTCCGCCTGACTCCATCCAGGCATTCCAAGACATACCAACAGGACAGGAATCCATACCCAATTCCGAAAAGTCATTCGTAAACGCTCCCGTTTGCTTGTTTTCGTTCGATTCGCCGCAAAAAAGGATATGTTTGATCAGAATGATGATTCGCGAACGAAACAAAGATGTTCGAAAGATGCAAAAATATCAAAAAACGTACAAAGATGCATCGCTGCCCGGAGGATACCCGGATTCATCGAGCTGCCGAACCGCTTCTTCGATTTCCTTTTTCAGAGCCTCATCCTGCAATGTATCACCGTTGGTATCCAGCAACTCTCCCCCCAGCCTTTCTTTGGCATAGCGGGCGGCTTCGAGCATCGCATCGTAGATTTGTACCGGATCGATGCACCGAGGAATCGCGAAGCCGAACACGAGGTCGTCCACCTGAACCTCTCCGGCTTCGATCTGGTCACGAATAAAATAGCCGGGAGAGGTCGAAGACCAGACGCTGAAGAAAGAGTCGTCTCCCAATCCGCTATCGTTGACCCAATGGAAAATTTCCATGTCACCCCATTGCAGACCGAGACTCATCATAACGTCCCAAACATCTTTACCTTGGAAGGTTTTTCCTTCTCCCGCTTTCAAAACGATTCCGGCGGTCCAATCGCAATCTTCGGCAAGGTTTTTCAAAAATTCGGCACGTTCTCCACCTTGTTCGGGAGTTGTTCTCGAACCGATGACGATATCCCCCATTTGCGCACCAGCAACTTTGGTTGCATTGAGGAACGAACGTAAATCGGTTTGAGTCCATAGGCTGGGGCGGTCCTGGTCTTCATCCTGGTACAGTTTCCAAGCAAATCGTACCTGGGAAACCGTTTCCGGGGCATCGGACGCCAGCAGGAATGCCCACTTTCCAGTCTCAACGGATTTTCCATACAATTCCGGCGTTCCATTGGCTTCGCGCCAGGCGCTATCGAAAATTCGCAGGACTTCTTCCCGTTCGATCTCCGTAACGTTTCGAATCTCCAAACTCACCACCCAATCGCTTTTTTCGTCGGGCAGATATTCATCCGTCGATTCGGTAGAGTTTTCTTTTTGATAGGCTTTCAAGTTTACGCTTAGAATCTCGCGAACATCTTCGCTTCCCATGGACTTCAATGCCTGGGAGTTCTCTTCTTGTATCACCGTTTCCGAGGTGAACCGAGGATTGTCATCCACAAAGGAATCGTCCGTAACTTCCTCCAATTGCTTGGATTTTTTCGCGTTGTGCCTCGCCACGACATACGCCACAACGAGAATTAGAAGTACAGCGATCGAAATTAGAACCAAGAAAGAATCCATTCCGACGTTTGCCATATCGCTCACGGACCCCCGTCAATTCATCGGTCAGCGCGAAGAACGTTCTCCTTCACACAGACACCGCAAACAGGACGCAAATAGTTAAATATCACTTGTTATTATAGGGAGTTGAACATTTTTGGCAAGTCCAATCATATTTTTAATGGAATTTTCCAGGCCAAAGAAAAA
>CAXXVK010000033.1:0-82808 GCA_963676915.2 Myxococcota bacterium | reverse complement strand
CGGCACGAATTCGCGCTTGGCTTTGCCAACTTTTTCGCGGAGTCGCTCTTGAGCCTGGATCACCGGCTGGGCGGTTTCGAACGCGAACATCAGCGCGTTGACCATCTCTTCTTCACCGGCTTCCTCGCCCTCGCCTTCGACCATCACGATGGCGTCTTTGCTGCACGCCACGAACAGGTTGATGTACGAGCCTTTGACCTCATCGATCGGCGGATTGGCCACCATTTCGGAATCTGCGGTCTTTTTGACCACTCGAACACCGGCAATCGGTCCGCCCCAGGGAACGTCCGAGATATGCAGAGCCGCCGAGGCTCCGATCATCGACATGGTGCGAGTATCGTTTACCATATCCGCCGAAAAGACGTTGGCGATGATCTGTGTTTCGTTCTTGTATCCATCCGGGAACAGAGGACGAAGCGGGCGATCGATCAGACGCGAAGTCAGGGTTTCGTCATCGTGGGGACGGGTTTCACGTTTGATGAATCCACCGGGAATTTTGCCGATGGCGTAGATTTTTTCCTGATAATTCACGGTCAGAGGGAAAAAGTCGGTCTCGCGGGACTGCTTTTTCTCCGATACGGCGGTAACCAGCACGCGACTGTCACCATAAGAAACCCAAATGGCTCCATCAGCCTGCTTGGCGATCTTGCCAGTCTCCAAGGTCAATGTTCGTCCACCGAACTCCACGGTTTCTTGAAAAGTCATTATATTTCCTTTTTAATAGTGCAATATTTGAGTGCAAAAATAGACAAACAGGCAGACACACTTGTGCCTACCTGTATTGCATTGCGGATGTGCAGAGGGAAAACCTTATTTGCGGATGCCCAGCACTTTGATAATACCGCGATATCGCTCGACATCTTTGGATTTGACGTAATCGAGCAGACGGCGGCGCTGACCGACGAGTTTCAACAGACCACGGCGGGAATGGTGGTCTTTCTTGTGGATTTTGAAGTGCTCGGTCAGTTGGACGATCCGCTTGGTCAGCAACGCAATTTGAACCTCGGGTGAACCGGTGTCCGAACTGTGTTTCTTAAACTGGTTGACGATTTCCAGTTTTTCTTCTGTTGTCAGAGCCATTTCTTGAGTCTCCTTGTCAATTCAATATATTCTTTAGCCCTCGTAAGTACGGCGACCTTATAACCGCTGAAATGCGGGTTGTCAAAGAAAATCCACGTCTTTCCCTTCATAATTTTCGAAAAAAGTGCCATGATGACTCAAGGGAAAGGTTTTGAGCACCAATCGAGCGATTTTACCGGGGTTATCATGTTTTTCCCGGATACCATTGGCCACTAAGACCCGCCATTGAGGATTCCGAACGAACCCCCGAATCGAAGCCTTTCCAACGTTGAAGATTGATAGTATCACACTTTCAGTATTATGGAGAGAAAAATGCATTCCCAAGGACTTCCGGCCGTCGTTTTGCTTTCGGGCGGCCTCGATTCGGCCACGGCTCTTGCCATCGCCGATCATCAGGGATTCGATTGTTATACGTTGAGTTTTCGCTACGGCCAGCGTCATAAGATAGAATTGGACGCCGCGAAAAAAATCGCTCAGTCGTTTCATGTCAAGAAACGTCTTGTATTGGATCTCGATCTCGACCTGATCGGCGGCTCGGCGCTCACCGACCAGATTCCCGTTCCCAAGAACCAGCCGCTCGACCTCATCGGCACCCAGATTCCCGTGACCTACGTACCCGCCCGAAATACCATCTTTCTTTCCATTGCTCTGGCCTGGGCGGAAAGCCTCGGTTCAACGGATATTTTCATCGGGGTCAATGCGCTGGACTACTCCGGATATCCGGATTGCAGACCGGAATTTATCGAAGCTTTCCAAAAAATGGCCGCATTGGGCACGAAAACCGGCACCGAGGACAACCGCCCCGTAACGATCCATACGCCGCTGATAAAAATGACGAAAGCCGAAATCATTCAAAAAGGACTTGAATTAGGTGTAGATTACAGCCTTACACATTCCTGCTATGACCCCACTCCAAACGGACGAGCCTGCGGTCAATGCGAATCCTGCCGACTCCGGCTTCGTGGTTTCGAACGCGCCGGTGCCACCGATCCAGTACCTTATGCCACACGGAACCATTCATGAACCAACTCAAAATCAACGAGATTTTCGCCAGCATCAACGGAGAATCGACCTATATCGGACTGCCTTTCGTTTTCGTCCGTACGTCGGGTTGCCCTCTGCGATGTTCCTGGTGCGACACACGCTACGCCTATGATGAAGGCGAGGATAAAAGCATCTCGGATATCCTTCGTGAAATCGAGGAGTTCTCCATCCCAAACGTGTTGCTCACCGGTGGCGAACCACTCCTGCAACCTGCCTCCTTGGAACTGATGTCCCAACTTCTCGAAAGGGATTATCAGGTGGTTCTCGAAACGGGAGGTGCACTGAACATCGCAGACGTTCCCGGTGGCGTGGCTGTGGTGATGGATCTCAAATGCCCCTCTTCGGGAATGTCCGAACGCATGCACTGGGACAACATCGAGCACCTGACCGAAGACGACCAAATCAAATTCGTGCTCGCCGATGCAAGAGATTACGAGTACGCCAAAAACCTGATGATGCGTTACAAGCTGGCGGGACGTTGCCCGGTGCTTTTTCAACCGGCGTTCGGTTTGCTGAATCCGGCAACACTGGTTCGCTGGATACTTGCGGACCGCCTCGACGTGCGCTGCTTGATTCAACAGCACAAAGTCATCTGGCCACCGGAACAGCGCGGAGTGTAGAAAAATTTTCCTGTAAAAATGAAATCTTACGGCATCTGCGGCAGAATCTCGGCCAAAGCATCCTTGACCGGCAACACGGCGACACCCAGTTCGTCGATAGCGGCTATCGCTTCACCAAAGACTTCCGGCGTGGTGTCATAAGCTCCGGGATCGCCATCCACACGGTGCAGCACGATCACCAGCCAGGTGCCATCCTGATAGGCTCGATTGATCCACTCGATCATTTCGGCTGAAGTCGTCGTATTTTTGACGTTCTGCACACGGAGGTTCATCAGATCCAGGTTATCCTTGGAGTTGTACCCTTCGTCGGTGCTGCGGTGAGTGTCGTAGAAGTCGGCGATTTGCTCCAACACGGTTTCATCGTAATCACCGTAAGGACTGGCAAAATGCTTGACGTTGCCTTCTCCGTAGAATCCTTCGAGTAACGTACGGGAATCCAGCAATTCCTGCCGCATCGATTCCACATCGATTTGCGAAAGGAACGGATGCGTCACGGTGTGGGAGCCGATCTCGTGCCCGGCTTCCACAAATGCATCGATTTTGTACGTTTCATCCGAGTTTGCAATAAATGTGGTGGCGTAATATTGGGTGCTGAGAATGCCGTATTCCGCCATCATCGGCAATGCCGTAGTATAATTGTCTTCCCAACCATCGTCGAAAGTCAGGCTGACAATCCCTCGTTCGAATCCCTCGGGGACATAAGCGACAAGGGACAGATCGTCGATGACCAGCCGTCCGACCGAATCGATCAGATGCAGTACGGAAAGATGCGTCGTGCTTTCGGGCAGGGTGAAAACATCCTGGTAGGTCGTCCAGCCGTCAGGACTTGCAACGGCGTTTTTCAACCCGTGATAGCTGGCTACACCATCCTCGTCCAGCAGTCGCAAGACCACCTTGGTCGATACCGTTGAGGTATAACTATCCGTAAACTGGTAGGTTTGCCCACCTTCAACCGCTACCGGCTCGAAGGTCCATTTCGCATCGCCGGACGTGTATTCATCCATTACGACTTCCACGCTATGCTCTCCGGTATGACCCGAATCGAGATAGGCGAATGTGGCTTCGTTCTCCCCCCAGTTTTCGGTGTACCAGGCTTTGGGCGTCTCACCGAAGACGGTTTGTTCCAACGAGGCATTAGGAATGCCATCCGTGGTAACAAGAGGATTAACCACATCCAATGAAACCTGATCCATCTGCAACCAGCCATCGGCGGCAATCAGATGCAATACAGCGACCTTAGCGGCATCTTCCGGCAACGTAAACACCGCACCGTACGTCGTCCATTCTTCGGCAGCTTCAGCGGACGGCAAACCGACGTAGCGGACGCTTTCGTCGTTCATGATGATTCGCAGCACCACTCCCGTGCTTACGTTCGCACGATAGGAGTCGGAATAGGAATACGTCTCGCCACCTTGGATTTCCACCGGATCGTGGGTCCATTTGGCGTCTCCACTTACCCAGTCCGTCATTTCGACACGCACGCTCCGGCTACCCTCTGCCCCTTCGTTCACGTAAGAAAACTGAGGAGAGTTGCTCCCCCATGCTTCCGGGTACCAACCCAGTGGCGTTTGCCCTCCGGGACTTTGCTCGAAAGAAGCGTTAGGAATAATTCCCGTGAATACGAGGGATTCAACTTCTTTAAATACGAAAAGATCCGTTTCCAGCCATCCCACCGTATTGATGAAGTGCAAAACCGTCATCGTGGCAACATCGGCAGGTGTGAAAAACGTAAATTCCGTTTGTGTCCACGATTCGGTAGCATCGAGCGTAGCCAACCAAAGATAGGAATCCTCGCCGGAAGCATTCGTGAATCGTAAAACCACCTGACTGTAAACATTCGAGCGATACCGGTCCCCGAGTACGTATTCCGTTTCCGGAGTTACCGCCACCGGCTCGTGAATCCATTTGGCATCTCCGCTTGTCCATTCGGTCAGTTCCACGCGAGCAGCGGTTACACCATCTGCGGCATCATCGGAAACGATTGAAAAGACAGGAGAGTTATCTCCCCAGGATTCCTGGGACCAACCAACAGGAAGCTCATCGTCTCCGAGTTCTTCCATGGAAAAATTGCCGATCAGACTGCTGATTTCAGAAGAAAACGACGCACTGGCTTCGACATCGAAAGCCAAACGATCGCAGCTTCCACAGGCTCCGCCACATCCGTTTTCTACACAGGAAACAGTTTCACAAAACGCACGGCACGCCAGGGGAGAATCAGCATCGAAAGTTATCGATGCCTCGTTACTGCTACAACCTATCGATAAAATCAGAAACAGTACCCAAAGGTAACCGATTCGCAACATAATAACCTTCCTATATCTACATCGTTCAATCTCTCCTAAAAGTGATTGAACAAACGAAAAACAAACGAATTCTATTTTTAACTAATTCTATCTTAAACCTTAAGAAGGAGTTGTCAAACTTCTCGGTAAACTATTTGGATTAATTTTTATTAAATCACTAAACGAGTCACTCCGGATTGCCGGTAGATTTCTCTACGATACGATTCCATGAAACATGGAGTAAGTGTAGAAAGCGAAATAGTCGGGATGATCGAGGATGAAATCGGGTGATTCCGAATGACACAGGCGAACGAATTCGGCGCGATCTTGGGAGGACAACTCTTTTTCCGCCCCCTGCCAGCGCATCTCCAACAAATCCTTTATCGCTTTTCTCGAATCTTTATCAAGCGGTGCATGAATGCTTCCGACGAAGGCTTCGGCACGAACGTTGTCCAGCCCTAAAGCCCGCAGTTTCCCCAATAAACGCAATACGTGCCTCTCAGGCTCCATCGATTCAGAAAACGGTGCCATTCCAACCGATGTCGCGCCAAGCTTTGCTTCAAGACCAGGATAACCGGGAAGCAACCGTTCGGAAGACCAGGCCAGTAGCGCCAGCCGTCCACCAGGCCGAATCACTCGTCGGAGTTCCTCGAGCATGGGCTGTGCATCCCATGGTCCGTAACCAACGCAATCCACACTCCAAGCCCAATCAAAGGTATTATCTTCGAACGGAAGTTTTTCTATACTTCCTTGAACGAGCGATATTCTTTGGCTCCACCCTTCTTTTTCGATCCATTTCGTGCCATATCGCACAAAGTTGTCTGACAGGTCGATGCCGGTAACATGTCCCCCCTCCCCAACAGCTTCAGCCAAAAGCTTGCACTGCAACCCGACGCCGCACCCGGCATCGAGTCCTCTACTCCCAAGAGGAAGATCCAAAGTACGAACAGCCCTATGCAGCACCGGTGCTCGCAATATCTCACTATGCAACAGGTTTTCCAGGTAAGAACCACTCATCATTCATCTCCTGGAACAAAATTTTAAGATAAGTAACGGAAACGCATATTAACAAATACCGTGATCAACGAACCACTGTCTACATGGAATCGTACTTTTTTTCGATTTTCACATGGAACATGATCTTTGGATAACTCTTCGATTTCCCATGGCTTCTCTCGAAATCGGTCCTAAACTCAACCCTAGCAATCGGTTTTCCGCGAAACTGTAGTGTTGTCCATCCGAGATGATAACATGATCCACTAGGCTCAACCCGATGTCTTCGAAAAGCTCCATCAAGTATCGGGTGCTTTTGATATCGCTTCTGGAAGGTCTGGGGTCGCCTGAAGGATGGTTGTGCAACAAAATCACTTTGTCCGCTTTGGGGCAAATCATAGCTTCGGCAATGGATTTCGGATCGACAGGTACTTCGTTTCGGGTTCCGGTCGCCAAAATCCTATCTTCCAACCACCGACCTCGACGATCCAATAACAGGACGAGCAACGTTTCCTGTTGTGCATCCCTGAAAAAATCGGCATATGCACTAAACACTTCTTTCGGACCACGAAAATCCCTTCCGACTCTCGGTGGGGTGAACCCCGCCCTCAGGCCGAATTCGAATAAAGCTTTCAATCTTCGGCTTTTTTGAACGGAGAGATTCCCTACCTTCGACAGCGTTTTGTGACTGGCGCGAGCCACGTCCGACAACGACCCGAACTCCTGCAATATCGTGCAGGCGAGTTCTTTGGCGCTCCGTCCGGTTTTTCGATCTCCGGTACCAATGATTTCCTCCAGCAGTTCGACATCACTAAGCCAGGACACACGACGTTCGTTGGGGGACATGGGACCAACAATCCGATCCGACCGAGCAAAATCCATTTTGAACACCTCCGGTTTGAAAACGTGTATCCCTCCCCTTTTCAAACCGTGTGCCAGTTTCTTTTACTAGTTATTTCAATATGTTAAGAGATTGTTCTATATTTCGGAAACAATCCATCGACCACTAAACTGTCCAAAAACAAACCCATTCGTTCAATATCCGAACGACGGTTGTTGGCAAGTTCTCTTGCTTGCGGTACTCTGAAAACGTTCAGTTTAAGGAATCGGAGCTCCTGCGAATGATGCAAACCGCGAAAACCATCTTAGCAAGTGGCATTTTACCCTTGGCAATGCTGTTGCTGTTTGTCTCGGTCTCGCTTTCGAGTAGCTCAGAAAACAATGGTCCCCGCATGGAATTCGCGTACACATCATTTGATGCTGGTACCACAACCAGACAACGTCCTGTAGAACACGATTTCGCATTTGTAAATGGTGGAAACGAAGCGCTGGTCGTGCATTCGATTCAATCGGACTGCGAAGGCTCCGCCGAAGTCCTCCCTTCCCGCACCATTCAACCCGGCGACTGGGGATCTATACATGTCAGGTATTTCCCGGCCAAATCCAGAGGACAAAGCCGAGAGACCTTCGTCTTGGATACCAATATGCCGTCCAATGTAAAAACAACGCTTGAAATCCGTGCCAGAATCGAACGAGACTGGCAATTCGTACCCAGTTCTGTTTCCTTCGATGGAACGAACGAAAAGTTGCCTTTGCGGAAGACAGTCCGACTGGAAAACCTGTCATCCCAAGATCTGCACATCGTACGTTTCCAAACCAAAGCTGGCAGCTGGCTGCAACTGGACAACGATGACCTACCCCCATCGATCAAAAATGGGGAAGCATTCGAATTCGATGTGGTTTTCAACCCTGGACCCGAGATACGTTCACGGTACGCAGGTACGGTAATCGTCCAGGGGGACGCCGACGACTCGGAGATTCATTTACCAGTCACGGCAAGGTTTCCAAAAGTTTATCCCTTCCCTTCTCTACAGCATGAAAAAGAGGGACTATGAAAACAGTAACGAGGATTCTGAAACGATCCTGGAAATGGTGGTTGCCGCCGCTGATGTTTGTAGTCCTTCTTCTTGCCCTCACGATGATCATGAATTGGGTCGGTGATTCGGAACCTATGACTTATCCCGTTTTCTAATCCATTTACACAGGAATCCGCCGGAACAACTGAAAACGCCCCCGTTCCAAAGAACAGGGGCGCGAATCATTCAAATCGGAGATTGAATTTACCGTTTGATATTGAGAGTTTCCACGGTCATTTCATCCGCAGTGGTAATCGTTTTGGTCGAAGCCTGATAGGCACGCTGGCTGGTGATCATCGTGACGAATTCGGACGAGAGATCCACGTTGGAGTTCTCCAGTGCGGCGCCTTTCACCGATCCGCGACCACCCGTTCGGGCATAGCCGATTTGCGCATCGCCACTTTCCGGAGTCGCGGCGAACATGGTGGAGCCGATCCGCTGCAAGCCGACTTCGTTACGGAAGTCAGCCACCGCCACCTGACCCATCTGGCGGGATTCGCCATTGGAATACAGAATGGTGATGATGCCTTCGTGGTCCACTTCCACGTCCGTGCGCGTGCCGGTCGGGTACCCGTCGTTCTCCAATTTGTTGAGAGACGATTCGGTGGCGTAACTCGTCGCACCATTGACGCCCGTACCGCCATCGGTGGTAATGCTATCTCCGAAATCGAAATCGATGGTCTGAGAAGCCGTAGCTCCGTCCCAGTCCACCGAGTTACTGTTGGTCACTTCGGTATCCAGCAGACCATCGCCGGTAAAGGTCAAAGAACCATCCGCGATGATTTCATTGACTCCTTCCGTTCCACCGTTCACTTCGGCACCGTCGGTCACTGCATGCCAATCCCAACCGGTAGCCGTTTTATTGAAGTAAACGGTTACGTCGTGAGCATCACCGCGTGAGTCGTACATGGATACGGAGGTGGAGAAGTTGGAGGTTTCCACCGGATTGTCTTTATCAAATGGATCTGCGGGAATTTCCGCATCCGCGTTCAGGTTAAGACCCATGAACAGGTTGGATGTGGCCTTGGGTTCGATGATCGGCGAATCGAGATACAGATCATCGAGGGTAGCCGTGATATTTCCATTGCTGTCAGGTTGATAACCTTGGACAATCAATCCCTGGGAATTGACGAGATAGCCGTTTTCATTGAGAGAAAACTCTCCGGCTCGGGTATAGAAGGAACCATCCTGTCCTTCGTGTCGTCCGGCAACGACGAAAAATCCGCGACCGCTGATGGCCATGTCGGTCGAGCGAGGGCTGGCAACGATCGCGCCCTGGGTAAAGACCTTTTCGATCTTGGCTACCCGAGAACCCGCGCCGATTTCACCGACGCCGACGATCGAACGGCTTAGCGTGGCTTCGAAAACCGCACGCGACTGGCGAAAGCCGACGGTATTCATGTTGGAAATGTTGTCGCCGATGACGGCAATGGCGTCACCATTGGAAGAGAGTCCCTGCAATCCGGTGTAAAGAGTGTTTGTCAGTGTCATGGTTTTTTCCTCGTTTTTGACGGTTATTCGGTAATTTCGATGACATCCGAGTTGGTTAGGCGCTTGTCTCCGGTCATGAGTTCTGCATAACCTTTATCGAAAACGATGCCTGTAACTCGTGAAACTGCGTAAGTTTCAACATCTAGTGCTGTTCCCTGGCCGTCCATGGCACTGATTTCAACGGTATAGTTTCCACTGGCAAGCACGTGACCATCCTGGTCCAAACCATTCCACTCGTAGGTATGCTTTCCACTGCCAGCCGATCCGAGATCGAACTCGGCTACCGTCTCTCCCTGCTCGTCCTTGATGGTAACGTTGACCTCCTTCGCCGCTGTACCGAGTTCGTAACGAACCTCGGCTCCTTCTTTGAATTCCATGTAAACTTCGTTGCCTTTGTAGACAACTTTGTGACCGACCATCTGCACCGCTTCCTGCGTGAGAATTCCTGCCTGGCCAATGGCCAACGTGTCCAATCGGTCGTTGATTCCGGTCATTTGTTCGAGGGTCGTGAACTGAGCCAACTGGGCCACGAATTCCGTGTTATCCATGGGATTCAACGGATTCTGGTTGGCGAGTTGGGTAACCAGCAACTCAAGAAAAGCTTCTTGTCCGAGGGCGTTGGTGCTTGCAGATTCTTCGTTGATTGAATCCGCGTATCCTCCGCCTATGACTTCAATGCTGCTCATTTCTTGTTCCCCGAGTTCTTCCTGGTTCGTTCTTTTTCCGTCTTATATTCCGTTGTCGCCGTAGCGGCTTGCATCTGCCGGGCTTCGAAGTTTTCCACCCGTTGATTGCCATGCGCTACAATTGATATATCGGACGTTTTGAGAGAAAGTTCAGTCAACATTGTACGAATTTCAGGAATAATTTGCTTGACCGCTTCACTCGTCGCTTTATCGGCTACGACAAGGGTAATTGAGTGCGTTTTTTGATTGGCACGATCCGGTGTGAAAATCATACGGATCGGTGCACCCTGGTCGTCCGGCAATGTGATGGTCAGCCGTTGGGACGGATTGAACTGCTCGGCCTGACGAATCCGTTCGACCGCATCGGCGGCCAACGTTTGCACCTGCTTGTAAACGCCTGAAACGCTTTGAATATCCGCTGAAGCCGGAGAGGTTTTCATGGCCTGGGTTGCTGCAACCGCAAAGGCTTTTTCATTGGTAGGCGTAGCATCCGAATCACTTTCCTGTCGGTCATCGTTTTCCTCGCCGAATGTCATCTCCGAGTCAGCGGTTTCCTCGAAACGAAGTGCCTCGGTGATGTCTTCCGCTTCGAGTGTCTCGGCAGGTTCCATCTTTTCGGATTTGATCTCATGACGCTTGATTTCCGGCGAATGCGAAACCGCCGCAGAGAACGTCGCTTCACGTCCGGTGGAAACGACGGTTTTGCCTTCTAAAGAAATCTCAGATTGGACGATATTGCCTTCTTCGTCGGGAATGATCCATTCGTTATCCGGGGCTTCGAGACCGAAACGAGTAATCTCTTCTGAAAGATCACTGGGAACTTCAGTAGATACAGATGGTTTCAGTTTACCGGAATCCTCCGTAACAGGTTCCATCTTCATCTGGCTTTCGTCAACCAGTGTCCACGCCTGAGACGAGGAATTCGTCGGAGATGCTTGTGTTTTCTGTTGAAAAACTCCGTTGAATATCTTCGGTGTACTCTGCGATGCCGTTCCAAGCTCTCCCGGTTTTCGAGTAGTTTCAGCAGTATCGGAAACCATGGTGGAGAAAGAAGAAGATCGCTCGGAACGACTTATCGTTTCGCTATCCTTCACCGCAGAGGAACGAAACTCTTCATTCGACCGGAACTCTTTCGTGCTTTCCCGTTCAACAAACTCGTTTTTTTCGAGGGATCTCTGAGAGATTTCCTTTTCTGCGTCAGGATGTTTCGCCCATTTATCTTCCGGAATTTCGAAGAATCGTCCCGTTCCATTCGTTTCGGAAATTCCAGGCACGGCAGATTCAACGACACGATTTTGCACGGCTTTGGCTTGATCGAACCGGTTGACATCGACCTTTGCTTCGGATGATTCCTGTTTGTCGGACACTTCAGGCTCTTGAACGGCCTGACGTAGCCCCAACGGATCGGGGTTGCTGACGATTCGTTCGATCGTCTTACGAATCGACCGCACACCGGTAGGTGTAACGGACTTTCGAGAAAAACTCTCTGACGGCACTGTTTCGCGAATTGTTTTTTCTACGGTATCTTCGTTTTGAACAGCTTTTGAAGATGCCTTTTCGCCATGATAGACAGGCTCGTTTTTCCTGGTATCAGATACTGCGATAGCTTCTTTTTCTGATGCATTGGAAGTATCAAAAAACGAAATTTTTCGTGCCTTTTCAGGTACCCGAGACTCATCGGCAGAGCGAGAGATTTGCTCAGTCGTTTGTGACGGTGCCGACTCGTTGTGAATTGGAACTTTTTTGGCCGAATCGACACGTTTCGATACCGGCTCATCAATATTTTCCTTTTCACCGATTGTTTCCGGCACAAGACCTGAGATCACACGACCTTCGTTCAACACAATTCCGTCGCTCAATGCTTTTTTAGGAGTCTTCAGTTCATCAACTTGTTCTTCAGACGATATCGGAACGCTCTGGACTCCCGTTGCAACTTTGCGCCAGGAATCTTCGTTGGCTACGCGATCCCCGAAGAGCGGACCTTTCGAAAGTAGTTCCATCGGAGACGCTGCAACACGAGGTCCGTTCTCATGGGTAGTACCCGAGAAATTCCGGGAAGTTTCATCCGTTCCAACTCTTTCGAATCTGGAAGGAGGCCGAACAAACGTTTCATCGAGATCCTCCAATGTTTCGCTCAAAGGATCGATTTCGCCGAACTGAGTTTCAACGGTTATCGGCTTCGCTTCGGATAATGTTACCGGAGTGGTTCTCTCCATGCGGTTAGGTTTCAATCCGTCTACATCTTCATCTTCATCGAGTCGAATCGTTCCAAAGACAGTGTTGATACCGGAATCGTCGAACACATCCCATATCGAACTGTCATCTTTCGCAGGTGAAGCACTTGTCGATTTGCCAGAATCCACCATAGGACGTTGCGGTTCATCCATTGAATCGGGAACCTGTGAGAATCGAGGTTGCGAATCAACTTGCCGCGTCCGAGTCGAATCGAAGGTTTTCACGGAATTTCCATCTGTTTTCGACGAGTATGAAGCAATGTTTTCCGTGGTCCCGAAATCGTCGAAAACGATCCGTTTCCCTTCAGACGCCGAGGCAATATCCTGATTCGAAAAATCCGTTTCGATTGCATCTACATCACGATTCATACCCTGGACTGACTCCGAACGATATCGCCCTTGGAAAATCGTTTCCACATCTTCCGTTTCCTGCCGATCGACACCGATCCGTTCGAGATCGAGTCCCAAGGGATTGCTTTTCTTTTCGCTGAGACCTTCGATGATCTGCTGACGTGTCTTCGGCTTCAACTCACGCCATTCGTCACCCTCAACCCTCGGATTTCGGTCGATTACGGTTGTTGTACGAAAGAATTCCGCTTGTTTCTCTTTTGAAATCTTCGAACTTTCCGCCTCTTTTTCTGAAGAAGAAAAGCGAACGAGTTCTTCCAGCTCATCGTCCAATTCATCCAACCAGGCATCCGGCGAAGATGTCTCAGAAGTATTGCGAACTACATTTTCATCGGAAGAAATTTCTACGCGAGACGTATCATCGGTTTCCGGTAAAATTTCTTTTGCAGATTCTTCGAAACGCCGAGTTGTTTTTTCAGTCTTTTCAGTCTTGTCCGCCATAGTCACTCCACTTTTTTCCGTGGTCGATCCGTTTTTTTCGACGGCAGATTTTTCAGCCGAAATCCGTTCAGCTTTCGTGGAATCCATTGCGAACTTTTGTAGGTACGAGGTGTCGTATTCAGAATTCTCAAATTTCGGCTCAAAGCTATTTGGAGCAATGGGTTCACGAATAGGAGAAACCTGAGTATTTTCCGAAATAGGCTGCAACTTTTCAACAGTATAATTGCTTCTTAAATCGCTTTCGACACGTTTTTGCTGCGTTGGTTCGAAAGCTTTTGCTTCGGTTTCCGCTTTCGTTTCAATCGGCTGTACGTCGTTTTGATCTGCTTCAATCTGCTCCGACAATTTTACTTCATTCTTCGCAGGATTTCCACCGCTTATAGAGTCGGTTACAAACCTGGGTTGCCGGGAAAAGCCTTCCGTTCGAGCACTTGATCCAGAGGTCATCTTTTCTTCAGGCACAGCCGAAGACCTTGACTCGGCCAACATTTCCGGTCGTGCGAACATCTCCCCTGCCAGCTTTTGCACCCAACGGGGATCTACCGAAGCAGAGTTTTCGGTTGAAGATGCTTCGGGATTCGTTACATCACGCGAATCAACGGCAACACGAGGCACCGAGCGTTCTGCAACATGGTCAACTACGTTTTGTTGGGGAATTGACTCGGAACGGCGCGAGACGTTACGCATTTGTGCATTTTCATCCACCACCTGTGGTGTATTTTTTGCTTCGAGGTTGGCTGGCGTTTCGAACGTGTCGTTCTCTTGCGAAATGAACGTCTGTTGGTCAGGAGTATTTTTTATCATACGAATAGCAGCACTTTCCTGGCCTTGAAGTGCAACCGTTTCCTCATCGGACCGACGACTCACAGTTTCGGCAACCTCGGGAACCTTCGAAAATGCCTCATTATTGACGAAATTTTCAGGTTCAGGCGTAACGCTTCGGGCGTGCTGGTCTACAGAACCTTCGCTTTTTCCAACATACGAAGAAACGTCGACATCCGATTTTTCCAGCTTATCAAACTCAATATTGGGACTGTTTTTCCCGGTTTTCACATTGAGAACGGGTTCGGCGACGGCAACATTGGCAAATCGTTCAGCAGATGTTTGGGAGGATCGTTGGAATTCTTCTCCACGATTCGCTCGAATCTCATGGGATTCCGTTCCAATACCGAAGGTCACAGTCTTTTCGTCTGAATAATCCTGCGGATATGGTGTATTCACAGAAACAGAAGGCTTTGACACTTGCGTCGGATGAGCCGACCGGGATTGCGTTTCCACCGAGATCCTGTTTTCCGAAATTCCGGTGAAAATCTCCCGACGAGTCACGTTGTCGGTTTCAGGTTGAATCTTATTTGGGTTTTGAACCGTCTCGTTTTGCTGATCTACTCGGATGGCGACGCGATCCGCAACAATCGTTTCAGGCGCCACCCGAGGCGCTTCCGAATTCTTTGGAGCTTCTGATGTGGCTTGGACAGTTTGACCGATCACAGAATGAGTTTTAGGTAACGGCTGCGAGCTTTCTTGTTTCAGCCCCGTTCCTTCTTGTGATTCCGACTCTTTCGTTGCAACGAAGGTATTTGGTGACTTCTCGACGCGGACAGGTGAACGTTCCTGCTCGGAAGCGTTTCTCGAATCGACATTCCGGACTATCTTGTCGGTTTTTGTATTAACGGCAGCATTTCTACGAGTGGTATCATCCGGCTGCTTTTCCGTTTTTGGCGAAACGGCGATGTCATCCGCTTGGGATTTCATCCGAGCAGTCGGCTCAGGCGTATCATCGAGATTTCCGGCAGTCGTTCGAGACACGAATTCCGAGACAACCTGGTTCGTACGGCTGGAACGCAACTCCTCGACAGTTTCCGTGGAAGTTTCCGGCGAGAAGTCCTGCCGTTGGGAAACGGTTTCGACAGTTTTCTTCGAACCCTGATTTTCCGTATGCTCGTCAGTGGGAACGAAGGTATTTGCAGACTTCGTTTCAGCCGGTTTCGACGAATCAGATTTTACCGTTTCGTTTTCCGTAAATTCCGTTGTAGACCGAATTTCCTGCGTAGTTCGCGGCACTTCGATAGGTTTCGCATGTATTGAAGGACGTTCCTCCATCGAAGCAAAAACTTTTTCGGAAGGTTCGCTTACAGCGATGTTTTTCTCCCTACCCGTCGTTTCCGAAGTAGTAAAAACAGGATGTGAATCAACCGAAGTTTCCTGCTTCGTCTCAGGCTTTTTCAAGTTTTCGACTGCCGGAGCGACCTCTCGAACGGAAGTTTCCTTCGTTTCCGACTCGTACTTGGGAGCGCTTACTTTTGCATCGGCAAACGGCGCTTCCTTCCGGTCGGAAACAAAGGCTTTTGTGGTGACGACGTTCTCGGTATGGAATTCAGCAGGATCATTTTGTTGAACACTTGTTGCGGCTTTGGTCTGAATTTTCTCACTTTGACCTAAGTTTGCCGCTTTTTCTGTCTCCGTTTTTACTTCGGTTTTAAAATCATCGGAGTTTTTCTGCACCGATTCAGAAAAAACATTGCGTGAATTAGCAGGCTTCCTTACGTCGTTACTCGAAATATTTTCCACACTGGATTCCAAGAATTCCGCAGGAGATGTCTTTGTCTCGGAATGGCTTGAAACAGGGTGAGAAGTAATATCTTTGATCACTTTTTCAGAACTCGAAAAAGTTTTGGGTGAATCAACCGCATCGACTGAAACCGATTCGTGAACCATCTGTTCGGATTTTCCCGCTGGCACCTTTGTAGAGGACCATTGCTCTTGAGCGTCGCTCGGAACATTTTTTGCGTTCGTCGAAGCAATACGAGGTGTGGATTTCTCGAAAACAGAGTCATTCTCCCGCTCCATTTCAGGGACAGAAACGACGGGTTTCGATACAACCTCTTTCGCTTCAACATTCGAAGTGACTTCATATGTATCAACCATCGTTTCGGAAACAACCGTGCGCTTCACTTGTTCTGGCGCACCTTCGGATTTTCGTACTTCCTTCGGATACATATTCGAAAGGTTGTCTTTTACCGCATCCGCTGTTTTGGTGTCGCTTGTGGAAACCTCAACCCGTTTAAAAGCTTTCGGTTCGTTTTCAGTAGCATTCGAAGCAACTTTTTGTACTTTTTCCACGTCGTGAGAATCAGCCACGACGCTTGCAGTCTCATTCAGATCAACAGTGCTTCTCACCGAAGCTTTTTTCGGGTCTGCATTGGTGAACGTTTTCGCCTGATCGGCCCCAGAATTCACGCCAATCGTTTTTACGGATTCGTCGGTGACCTGAAAACGTTCGTTTTCCTTTCCAGTGGTTTTCGAAGATTCAAACGTGGAAGGTTTTTGTTCGACTTTTGCATTTTGAGCCGTATTTGCCGATTCCGTCGGCTTACTCTCCGGGAAATCTCGTACAACCGTTTCTTGAGTCGGTTGGACTGTTTCTTTTACGCCTGTTTCAAACGAAATTTTCGCAGAGATGTCGGACTTCCGATTGCTAGAAATGGTCACCACTTCCGCATCAGGAACTTCGGATGACTTCTCCATTTCATGAATCAATGAAGAGGTTTCACCTTGCACTTTCGAACGTGCTGCTGGAACTTCCACACGGCGAGATTTTGGTTTTGAAGAAATGGTTGTTTCTACCGGTTCAGTCTTCCGTGAACGATTTTGCGTGTAGATTTTTCGTTTCGGTTCTGACGAAGAGGCAATGTGATCGTCTGAAACCTTCTGAACCACGCTAGCTCCAAGTTTGACGTCTTTTGGCTCAGCTACCTTGGATGAAGAATCCGCACTAGATGGAATTTCAGATACCGTTTTGTGCGATGAAACTCTTTTGGGTTCAACTTTAAACGCAATATCTTCATCTGAAACGTTTTGGACCGCTTTAGCGTCCGTTTTCGTTTCTTTTGGTTCAACGGTTGATGACAAAGGTTTACTGCTTACGGATTTTTCCGAAGAAACCTGTTTCGTTTTTTTAGAAAACACAGAAGCTTTTGAATTTTTTACATCGGCACTAGGTTTTTCTTGAGAAAACGGCTTATCGCTTTCTACAGACGACTCCGCCGGCTCAACCACTACTGTTTCCGAAGCTTCGATTCCTTCCTGCTTTACGACCTTAGAAACCTGCTCGGATTCTTCATCCCGATGAGCCACAATATACGAAGCCAGTTGTTCAACAGCATCTTGAAGTTGCGAGGAAACACCTGTCAACCGGACAAATTCTCTTCTGGAAATTTTTCCCAATGTTACGGTGCCGGTATCGTTGGAAAATTCCTGTTCGGATGTCTCGTTTTTGTCGCTTTTCGGATCGTTTTGTTCGTTGGCTTTTTGCTGCAATTGCACGGTGACCGACAATTCGGGAAGTTCCCCTGAAGACGGCAAATCGATCCGAGCGGATTTTTTGGATTGGCGATTCGATTTCGTATCTTCAGAAGCTTCACGTCTCTCAAAAGAATTCGTATCAACCGAACGCTTGGATGTTTCTGAAAACTTTTCAATCGCCTCACTTCGGGGATCGCGTTCCCGCTTGGCGAATTGCCCTTGCATTCCTGGCCCCGCCCCGAAACCGTTCGTCTCGCCTTTGGGTTGCTCTAGCTTTTCCTGTTCCTTTTCGTTACCATGCGTAACGGCAACTTCGGCTTTTTGAAGAATTCGAAAACCCTGCGATGGCGCGACAAACACTCTCGTCGAAGGTTGTCTTCCTTCGCGATTCTCTTTCCCTTCGGAAGCCTGATTTCCAATGCTGGTTCGTGAAGGATTTCGAGAGGATGAATCCCCGATGATTTCTTTGAAAATTGCATCGAAAGCCGCTCGTTTCCCCGTTTCGTTCACTCCGACAGGCGCCGAAGAGAAAAGATCGCTTTCAACGGGAGTTGCGGCGGCGAAGTCCAGACTTAGAGGTGTTGAGTTCGTCACGGTTCAAATACCTTTTGCTGAGGATGACCGCTCGCTTGGGATTGATTTCCGCCAGTACCTTGGCTGCCTTACTTACCGTCATCATTTCAAGAATCGAAACGGCAACATCCATTTCGAGTTCTTCGATGAATTGGGCGGCATCCTTGGGTGGCATTTTCGAAGCGAGCTTGCAAAGATGTTCGATTTTCCGTCCGTGGCGTTCTTTTCTCTTTTCCTCCGTGGAATCGATCAGCTCTTGTAATTCTTTCTTTTCTTGTTTCAACTCCTCGATGCGACGGGCCAATATTTTTTCGGCAATCGCAAGATCCTTCTTGGATTGCTCAAGACGCACCCGCTCGCGTTCGAGTTTGGCAAATTCGATTTTGATCTGTGTTTCGACCTTTTTGGGAACAACGATTTTGTCGAAAATCTTATCGTCGAGAATATTGAACATGATGCCATCCGACTTGGTGGCATTTTCTTCACTTTTTTCTTCGTTTTCGCCCGATTCCGTTCCTTTTTCCCCGTTCGAAGCATCGGTTTTTGCCGTTTCCGCTTCGTTTTTTTCCGGAGTTGGAGCTTCCGTCTTGCTTGCGGTCATAGCCAGAAACAACGTCACGGCAATGACGATAACAAAAGCCCGAAATGGAATGAATCTGCGCATTTACGGTCCCAACAGTGTTTGCAGACCCCCTAGGGTCGATTCGAAAGGACGAAATTCCGATCGCTCTTGCATAAAGAAATCGGCCAGCTTTGGGAAAAGTTGAATCGCGCGATCCGTTTCCGGGTCGGAACCCTTCTGATACGCCCCAACCTGAAGCAAATCCGCCACTTCATTTCGCAAGTTGAACACCTCCCGAACACGACGCGAAAGTTCCATGTGCGGCTTGTCGATGATCTCCACTGCCAACCGGGACAACGAACCGGAAATATCGATTGCCGGAAAATGTCCCGCCTCTGCCAAGCGACGAGATAACAAGATGTGACCGTCCAACAATCCTCTCATGGTGTCGGCTACCGGTTCGGTCATGTCGTCACCGTCCACGAGAACGGTATAAAAAGCGGTCATCGTTCCCCTTCCCTCGCTATTTCCGGCTCGTTCGACCAATTTAGGAAGAGTACTGAACACCGAGGGCGTATAGCCCCGAGTCGTCGGCGGTTCGCCTGCGGACAGGCCGATTTCCCGCATAGCCTGGGCCAATCGGGTAATGGAATCCATCAGCAGCAGAACCTTGCGTCCTTTATCCCGGAAATATTCCGCCAGCGTTGTTGCTAAAAACGCGACCCGCATTCGAAGAATCGGTGCCTGATCACCTGCCGCGACCAACACGACCGATCGAGCCAGACCTTCTTCGCCCAGTTCTTGCTCGATAAATCCCCGAACCTCACGCCCGCGCTCGCCAACCAGGCAGATCACGTTGACATCCGCTTCACTGAAACGTGCAATCATGCCCAAAAGCGTGCTTTTTCCCACACCGGCTCCAGCGAAAATTCCAAGGCGCTGACCTCGTCCAACCGTGATCATTCCATCCAGCGCTGCAATTCCGGTCGCCAGAACCTCTTTGATCGGCTCTCTTTGTAATGGATTGGGTGCTTGTCGATACAAAGGAACACGGTGTTTCCCGGTCAGAGGCGGACCAGCATCAAGCGGACGACCGAAGGCATCCAGAATTCGACCCATTACGGCGTCGGAAACTTCCTGCTCGTCGGTTAGACCTTCGGGCAGCACGGAATCTCCCGGCCCGATTCCCCGTGGCGACCCAAATGGAGCCAAGATTGTGTTTTCATTGCGAAATCCGATAACTTCGGTCAAAAGATCTTCTCGGTTTCCTTCACCGGGAATACAGTAAATCGCTCCAGTCTGTGCGCAAGCCAAAGAGGCTTCGATCGTATCCCCGGTAACCCTCGTAACACTACCGCCACTGATGAGATCCGGTTCGGCCAATGCACGCTGACAGCCTTCGAGATCGAGAATAGGCACGTCGAACCCTCCTGAATATTATCGATTTAAATTGGTTTACCGTTTGACTTCCAAGCCGAGTTCGCGGAAAAGGGCGTTTTCGATACGCGCCAGCCTCGTTTTCATACGAGCATCCAGATTCGATACGCCTTGATACAGCATGAAATCTCCGCTTTCCATACGGGGATCTTCCTCCACGGCCACTCCTTCGACACCGATATTAACGCTCAGGTCATCGAGAATTCCGTGCAGGCGCTCGGCATTGTTCGTGTTGCACACAATTCGCAACGGTTGGTTGCCATCCAGAACTTCGGAAGCGGCAACAACGGTAGAAATCAAACTGTCCGTATCGTCGGTGATTTTTCGTGCAATGACTTTTTCCGCCACCATCAATGCCAACGTCAACGCTTCGTGCGTCATCGCTTGTTCGGCCTTCGACAAGGCATTGTGTAAATAGGCAATAGCACCCGTCATACGCTGAGAAAGCTTTTCCAATTCGGCATAGGTTTCCCGACGGGCATCTTCCATTCCTCGGCGATAGGATTCTCTTTCGACTTCCTCAAGCTGCCGAGCCAATTCCTGTTTTTCTTCTTCCTGGGCGGGTTCGGGAGTTTCCACCGTTTCCGGCGGCGTATCAACGGGTTCGGGTTGAGGTGCACTTTGCGACGCTCCCGAAGTCACATCATCAAAACAAAATACTCTGACTTCTTCTGCCGGTTTTTCCTTTTCGGCAGGAAAAATCGAAGCCGGTTTCGCCCCGGATTTGTTATCCGTATCAAACAAAGTCATCCCCATCACCCTTGGTCAACTCGATCAACCCCGTATCGGACAGTTTCAGCGCTACTTGCACGATTTCGGCTTGTGCTTTCTCCACATCACTCAAACGTACCGGACCACGGCCCTCCATATCGTCGATGATCATTTCCACCGCACGAGAAGAAAGATTCTTGAACACGCGCTCCTTGAGTTCTTCGTCGGCAGCTTTGAGCGCCAACACCAAGGTTTCACGATCGATTTCCTTAAGTAGCGTCTGGATACCCCGGTCATCGAGATAAACGATATCGTCGAAGACGAACATCAACTGACGTACTTCGTCGGCAAGGGTCTGGTCGATATCCTCCAGGTTGGTCATCAACTGCTGTTCGTTGCTTTTCTCCATGGAGTTCATGATATCGGCTACGACGTTGATTCCACCGACTTTGCTGTAAATCCCTTTGCCACCGCTGATCTGCACTTCGTGAACGAAGGCATCGGCCAGCAGTTTGATCACGTCCGGGCTGACACTCTCCAACTTGGCGACGCGCCGTAACATTTCGGGTTGTTTTTCCTCGGGCAGCAAGGCAAGCACTTCACCGGCTCGAACCGGATCGAGGTGCGACAGAATCAAAGCTACAGTCTGTGGATGCTCTTTGCGCAGCAAATTACCCAAGGTGCGGGTATCCAGTTCGCTCAACGCATCGAGCAATAGATCGCTTTCCGTTTCCTGCAAGACTTCCCTGGCCTTCTCGACACCAAGGCTTTTTTCGGCCAATTCCACGACATATTCCGCACCGCCGCGCAATTCCGCGTTACCTACGTACATTTCATCCACAAATTCGTTGAGCACCACCTCCACCTGATCCAGCGGAATTTTATTCAGATCCCGTGCCGCCATCGACAGCATCCGAATCTCTCGTCGCGTCATCATGCTGAACATCTCGGCGGCATCGTCTTCATTCAAGTGGACAAGCAACAAGGCAGCTTTCAACGCGCCATCGATTTCATCGCCCTGGTTTTGTTGTTTGTTTGTAGCAGCGGACATTATCTCACCTGTTGACGTTTACGCGGCAATCCATTCTTTCATCAACTGCACGCTTCCTTTGATATCGTTGCGGGCCAGTTGACGTACGTTTTCTCGCAAAACCTGTGCCGGATCTTTCGGAGCTTCCACATCCGTTTGTACTTTTTCACGTCTTTGTTGCTCTTGGAGCAGTTCCATGAGTTTGGCTTTGCGACGACTATGCAGGAACAGCGTTCCACCAAGCAGGAACACCACAAGAGCAACCCCTGCGCCGCCCATGGCCATCCATTCTCCACTCATTAAGCCCTTTTCAGCCTCAAGTGCAGCCATTTCGGGGATTTCCGGCTTGTAGAAGGGAGTCAACATGATCTCAACCTGATCCCCACGAGCTTTGTTGAAACCCACGGCACTTTTCACCAGTTCGGCAACCATTGCCTGATTCAAATCGAGATTCGCTTTCGGCTGCTCGATTTCGCCTTCCTCGCCCATTTCCTCGTCGCCAATGGCATTCTTGCTTTCGGGAACCGTCGAATCGATCAATATAGCTACGGAAAGACGTTTGATGGACCCTAGAGGTCGGCTGATATGTTTCACGGTTTTCGGCACGGCGTAGTTAACATTAGTTGTACTGCGAGCCGAGGAGTTTTCTTTCGCACCGATCTGTATCGGTGTTCCCCCCGTAGGCTGGGGAAGGTTTCCCGACGCCCCACTTGCTCCTCCCGCTTCGTTGTAGCAGGAAGAATTACTTTCGCTGGTTTTGTTCTCGCTCCGTACGACCAATCCGTCGGGATCGAAGCTTTCCTCGGTGGCTTCCACGCGGTCGAGATCCATTTCGGCGGAAACCCGCGCCACAACCCTACCATGACCGACGATCGGTTCCAGAAGCTGGACAAGTCGATTTTCCAAACGGGATTCGTGTGAATGGACAAACGACATCATCCGCGAGGTACCGCTGCTACCCGTTCCATCGTCCGGGGGCGGTCCCATCAGACGGCCTTCGCCGTCGAGCACGGATACACGGTCAGCGCTCATACCTTCGATGGCAGTGGACACAAGGTGAGTGATTCCAGCTATTTGGCGATCCGTAAGTTTCCTGCCACGCATCAGTTTGACATAAACGCTGGCAGACGGTTCCTTTTTTTCACGAGTAAACAACGAATCCTTTGGCAATGCCAAATGAACCCGAGCACTTTCGACCTGCGGAAGCTGGGTGATCGTCCGGGATAATTCTCCCTGTAAAGCCCTCGTGAAATTGACCCGTTGAGTGAAGTTGGTCATCATCACCGTGGTACGGTCGAAGATCTCGAACCCTACACCGCCACCACGCGGCAACCCGGCAGAGGCAATATCCAAGCGAATTTGATGCACGGCTTTGGGATCTACAAGAATCGTTCCACCCTGCCCTGCCAATTCATATGGGATTTTTCGCTGCTTGAGTTCTTCGGCGATATCGGCGGCGTCTTCCGGCGAAAGCCTGGTGAATAGTGGAACGAAGCCGGTATTGGTATCTACGGAAAGCATTATTCCTACGGCCAAAAGTGTACCGACGACGCCGAAAACCACCATCGAGCGCATCACGGCGCTAGCTTCGGTCCACCAGTTTTTTAGGATATCCATCCACTTCATGGGATCTGCCTCGGTGATTGATTGCGATGCAAAAGGGCTTCAAATCGAGCCAAATTACATATTCATACGCATCACTTCTTTGTAGGCTTCGACAAGCTTGTTTCGAGCCTGGGTCATCATGCGGAATTTCAATTCGGCTTCGGTCAAGGCGATCATCGCTTGGTGGGGAGATCCGTTGCCGACCAAGGCTTTTACACCTTCTTCGTCCGCTTTGATCGCGGCCTCGTTGGTATCGTTGATCGCTTTGGCCAGGTCTTTGGAAAACTGACCGCCATCGCCTTCCACAGCACCGGAAGTGTTTCCGGTATCGATAGGTTGTATTTTAATGGGACCGTCGATGGTATTCATTAGCCATTCCTCCCCATATTCAGTGCACGCTGCGCCATTTCACGAGCGGCGGAAAACACCTGCAAATTCGCCTGGTAGGAGCGCATAATGGTGATCATATCCACCATTTCCTCCATCGAGTTGACGTTCGGATATGCCACGTAGCCGTCTTCGTCGGCATCGGGATGACCGGGTTCGTATTCCATGCGAGGCGCGCTTTCGTCCTCTTCGACTCCGGCAACCGCCACACCTCGAACTCCATCGTTCATGGCTTCGGTCAATTCATTGCCGAATTGGTCTCTCAACGCAGCTTCTTCGAGATAGACGCTACGTTTCTTGTAGGGTCCGCCTTCCGGCGTTCGGGTGGTCTGGGCGTTGGCCAGGTTGCTCGATACGACATCCAGCCGTGTCCGTTGGACCGACAGGCTACGTCCGGCAAGTTGCATCATTTGAAACGTGTTGAGCGGCATAATCAACGTCCTCCTTCATCGATCGAATAGCGCAGCAGAGACAGTTTCCTGTTCAGCACTTCCGAAGCCAGCCCGTAGAAAAGCTGGTTCGAAGTGAACTGCACCATTTCCTCTTCTAAATCCACGGAATTGCCGTCGGGACCGACTTCGCCGTTTCGACGCGCCTCGGTAGGGGGAAGCGCGGAACTCCCCGGCTCATGAGCGGTCAATTCCTTTTCTAGGTAGGTTTCGAAATTTACATCTTTGGGGGTATAGCCTGGAGTGTCGATGTTCGAGATGTTCGCTCCAAGCAGCGTGCTACGGCGATAGCTCAGATCCAATGCCGTTCGCAGCCATGGAAGCATATTGTCATTGAATTCACTCATCGTTTGCCTACCTTTTTGATCTTGACCTTTTTCTCTCCCAAAACGATGTGAAAGAATGTCAACCGTCTCAGAAGATCGGGAATCAGTGACTCCCGAGCCGTTTTGTCTCCGACAACGACTTGGATACGCGGAATCCGTTCGTGCAGGGATTCGCCCTTTAAGCGGCTTTCGTCAATCGCCCCGAGCAGGGATTCGAGCTTAATTTGAAGCTTCTGAGGCCATTCCTCCACCCGGTGGAAAATCCACGTTCCCGATGGAAGCTTGTCGAATGAAGATTCCGCAAACGTTTCCAGCACTTCGATTGCTTCACGCTTGTTTTTGCACTGAGAAATCGGTAGTTCAGCTCTACGCCCCAATTCGTGGAGACGATGGCTGACCCGTGCTCGATCCTCGGGATAACCGCCTTCAATAAGGACGGGAGAATCCGCCATAGCCACACCACGTAGGGGAAGGTCGAACTCGCACAGTTCGGGCCGTTGTCCTTCGGCCAATCCCGTGCCGTTGATGGATAAAAACAAAGAAGGTAAATTCGGTTGCGCAGATTTCATGATCATCGTTCCTATAGGTCAGTTGGCGACTTTTTCATTTCGCTTTTTCTCGGCCAACTCTTTTAGTTCAGGCAATTCCGGTGCCAATTCCAAAAGGTCTTCCCACAATTTGTCGTGTCTTTTCTCTCTTTTGGTCCTTTTTAGGCGTTCTTGCTCTTTGGGTTCGGTCGTAGAAACCGGACGAACGTCCTGGTTAGAAACTTCGCGCATTTTTGCAAAAAAAACGCACGGCTTCGTCCACAAGTTCCCCCCGTTTCCAGTCCGATGCCACTTTCAACAGTTTCTGTGCTTTGGCGGGAGAACAGCTCTGCATGCAGGGCGACATCAGCATCGTACCTACCCGCTGGATTTCCACATCCATTGGCAGTCCCGATTCGAGAACGTGAATAAAATGCTCGGAGGCATCTTCGAAACGATTCTGCCTCGTCCGAAGCTCGGTCAGAAAGCAGTTCCACTTCCGCTCTCGGGTCACCGGAAGGCACTTTTTCTTTCAACGAAGCAACTCGTTGATCTGCCTCATCGATACGATTCTGTTGCAGCAAAGATCGAATATTGAGCAACAAAACCTTCCATTTGTTCGGAGAGTTGGAAAATCGGGAAAGGTAATATTTTACTACCATATCGAGGCGAAAATGATCCTTCAATGCCCCATACGCTGAAGCGAGTTTCACCGTGATGTTTTCACTTTGCTTAGAAGGATTCCGAGTGTTCATGATCCACATCAACATTTCAACGGAGTTTTTCGGCAGACTCAAGTGGTAATAGGCATCGGAAACGGCCAGCAGAGACTCGTTGTCCAGTTTTCCCCTAAACGGCTCGAGCTCTTCTTCATACGACCGCGCTACTTCGAGCCATCTTCCGGAACGATAGAATTGACCAATAATTTCGTTGACCGTCTGGGTAAGTGACTCTAGAACCTTTTTCTCTTCTCGCACAGGTGATTTGATATCGATAAGCGGCTGAAGCCACTGAAGAGCTTTTTGTGAATGCCCTTGCTCCAAATGAATTTGGACCATGGTATATGCAATTTCCAATTGCGTGCTTTGTTTGAACGCATCTGAGAAAGCATCTTCGATTTTTCTCAAATCCAATTTTTCTTTGGTAAGTGTTTCGTAAATCAGTTCTTCTTTGAATCGTATGATCTGCGTAAAATAAATATCGGGCTGGCTTTTTCGTGCCCGGTCGAAATGCTTGTGGGCTTTGGTTAGGCCGGCCAGGTTAGGCTGCTGAATCGTAGCCAGTTCTCCAAGACGCATTTCCGCAAAAGCACTATCCCACCTTCCGCCGACTTTTGTTGTCCGGGTATATAGTTTGACTGCAGCACGATAGTCGTTCAGTGCAAGAGCAGCCTCGGCACCGATCAACCACAACGCACCACCATCTCGTTTATCGGCCCGCAACACCTTTTCGGCTTTCAAAGCAATATTTCGGGTGTTTTCGCGATCGTTCAGTTTAGTATAATTGATTGCCGAATTGAGAAATGCGCTATATCGCCATTCCCCTTTACGTGCCTTTTTCAGCAATCGTTCCAATACGATAGCAGCTTCCGAGTACTTTTGCTGTTTCATATAAAATCGAGATTGTCCAAGCTTGACATACGGCATCATCGCTGACGTAGCAGCCTGACCCAATTTCTCCAACAACAGTTCAGCTTCAGGGAAAAGGCTTAGATCAATCAATACATTGGCTGCGACAAGCGCATGATATTCATACGATTCACGATAGTTGTCCCACTGGGGAGCTTCAGACATTGCAAAAGCCCATTTTTCCGCATCGACAACGTTTGTTCCCGAATGCAAAATCGCCTCTGCGTTCAGCGCGTGGATATATTCTCGGCACACCTGATCCTGCACGTATTTCTCGGCATATTTCAGGTATTTATCGCTCAAGCGAGTACCTTCACGAGCTGCATCAATAGTTTTATCGATTCCCTGCAAACCCGAGCATGGACGCTTTGCCGGTCGAGGTGGCAAAACCATGGTGGAGGATCCCTCAGGATAAGCCGAAGGCAACAGCAATAGCATTTCCTTGAGACTTGGAAGTCTTTGATTGACCGACGAGAAAAAACCCAACGTCAACGAACGAGGATGCTCCAACTGTTTGATCTGTATACGAATATCGGAACGAGATAATCGAAGTCCCACACGAAGTTCATCACCGATCAGGCTTTTGCGCCTAACTTTTATCATCAGGCTCCCAACCTGGGAAGACAACATATCAATGGTATTGGGAACAGGATGTTTTACGATG
This sequence comes from Myxococcota bacterium, assembly GCA_963676915.2. Classification (GTDB taxonomy): domain Bacteria; phylum Myxococcota_A; class SURF-8; order SURF-8. Next base: position 55,412 of record CAXXVK010000033.1, on the reverse strand, counting down.
AGTGTTGCTTCGTCATCTCCCGTGTAGTGCTCCACATTGGCCACAGAATCCTGGGACAAACGAAGGATAACGTACTGCTCCCCCTGCAAGCCGGGAATCACCTTGGATTCTTCGGCGTACGCCGTCCATGAAATCAAGAAAAAGGTGATGAGGCTGACCGCCGTTTTGTAGCTTTTCGTTCTCATGCCTCGAAAGGTGTTTCAAGAACGATGCCAAGTTTTCATGTTTTACCGAAGAACTCCTCGATGAGGTTTTTCGAGACCTGCAAACTCACGTAAACAGAATCGCGCCAATTTGTGTGCAGGTGGTATCTGGGGCGTGTTGCCGTTTATCCGGAATGGTCGAGAGGGAAAATACTTGCGTAATTCAGTGCTCGGAAAAAATGTGACGAAAACCCCACGCACGGAAAATTCCAACTGGCGGAATTTAATTTTGGTGTTGGAAACCCATCGGAAATACGCCATGTTCGTCAGGATATTGACAGGTACTGTCGGTTATCGACGCCGTAAAATCGTCGAACGTCAAAATGTCGAGGGAATTCAGGTCAGTAATCAGGCGATCCCAAGTTTTTTACATTTGTCGATCAGAGTTGTGCGTTTCATGTTCAGCATTCTGGCCGCTTGACTCTTGTTGCCATCGGCTTCTTTCAAAGCCTGACGAATCAAGCTTTCTTCATAATTTCGCACGGCTTCACTTAGGTTGATACCATCGTCCGAACCGGAACTCGAAAACACATCCTCTGCACGAGGTTCTTTGGGAATTTCAAAGGGTTTGGGAGATTTCTGAATCGACTGCAACTCGGCATGATACGGCACCGGCAACGGAGCAACCGAGTAACGAATACGTTCGCTCAGATGTTCGGGGACAATGGTGGACTCGGGGTACATTACAGCCATTCGTTCGACGAGGTTCAACAACTCCCGAACGTTCCCCGGCCACGAATATTCCTTAAGAATCTCAATAGTTTCCGATGAAAAAACTACAGGTTTAGATTTAAGTCGTTTGGCTACTCTGCGAGAAAAGAAATCGATTAAAATCGGCACATCTGCCGGACGTTCCCGCAGTGGAGGAATTCTGAGACTTAAAACATTGATTCTATAATACAGATCGGCCCGGAAACGCCTATGTTCAACTTCCTCTGCAAGATTTCGATTGGTGGCAGCAATGAAACGAACATCTGCTTGCCGCGTATGAGATGACCCTACCTGCTGATAGCTTCTATCCTGCAACAGATGAAGCAACTTGCTTTGCAGATCGGGTTTTAACTCTGCGATTTCATCCAGGAAAAGCGTTCCCCCATTGGCCAGTTCCACTTTTCCGACACGATTGGTCGTAGCTCCGGTAAACGAACCTTTGACATGACCGAAAAGTTCACTTTCCAACAAATGTTCGGGAATGGCGGCACAGTTGACCTCTACAAGAGGGCCTTCGGATCGCGGTGAAAACTGCCAAATCGAACGCGCAGTGGCACTTTTTCCCGTACCGGTTTCTCCTTCGATTAGCACTGTTGAATCTGTTCGAGATATCCTCTGAATCGTTTGGGTAAACGGCTCCAACCAGGCTTTGTCACCTACGAGTCCTTCCGGAAGTTTATCTACCTCCCTGTTTTCACTGTCTTCTTCCTCGCTCCTCCTCCTCAGAACAGCATGAATGGTCGCACAGAGTTCGTCCATTCCAATCGGCTTCTCTATAAAATCCTCAGCGCCGTATTTCATGGCTTTTACAGCAACCTGAACGGAAGCATAAGCCGTCATCACGATAAACGCCGGCGGAGGCGCTAACGAACGAGAAAAACGCAACACGTCCAAGCCATCAACGTCTGGCATACGAAGATCGCAAACCACGATGTCGTAGAGGTTTTCCCGAAGAAGTTCGAGAGCTTGCTCGCCACCTTCTCCAAGTGTAACGTGAAATCCCGCCCGAAGCAGACCCTTTTCGGCCGATCGTCGGATCGCTTCGTTATCATCGACGAAAAGAACTTTATAATCCACCGGTCCCTCTATAATCCCATTCGATTGAATGATTCCTTCGCCCGCCGATATTCCGCCACCCGCACAAAACTGAACCTTGCCCCACACAAATCATCTGCACACGCGAATAGCAGAATCCCTCAATTCCTTAATTTATAACATGACCCATTCCGAGACGCAATGCGTTTCTCCGACGTTTTGACACCTCGACAACATCAACAACGTAAAATTGCCGATTCTCCGCCACCCAAACCGATAAATTCCCGACGAATGTCGAGAAACTGTCGGATTGTCACTATCGATTTCCCCTGATCGACGAACGAACGATACCCCGAAACCTCGGTTACATTTGGCAAAAAACTTGTTTTTACGTTTATCCGTCAGTCTGGCACATCAAATGCAATTCCTGTCCGCAGTTGAATTCAATTGTCACTCAAGAGGGAAAAAAATGGCTGAGGAAAACAAGGGAACGGAAGCCCAGGAAAAAAGTGGTGGTAGCAACAAGATGTTGATCATCGTGCTTGTAGTATTCAACATGTTGGCATTGGGAGGAATGGGTGCATTCGCCATGTTGCGTAACCCTGCACCAGTGGAACCGGTTGAAGCCCCTGAGCACGAAGCCAAGGCCGAAGAAGAAAATGGTCATGAAGCGGAAAAATCCGCTAATGAAGGGGAAGCTGTCGTGATCAGCGATCTCGGACCAACCGAAACGTTAGGTTCGTTTGTGGTCAACCTCAACGAACCGGGTTCACCGAGATACCTCAAAGCAACGATCAAGATCGGCCTGGAGAACGAAAGCGTTAAAGACGAACTTCGCAAACGCGAACCCCAGTTTAGGGATATGGTGATTGCGTACCTCTCCAGCCTCAACGTTCGTCAAACACAAGGTTTGCTAGCCAAGGAAGATATTCGGAACAATATCCTCCAACGCCTGAACAATGTACTCAAGACGGGCAAACTGCAACACGTCTATCTGACGGAATTCGTTATCCAATAGCGATAACCTATCGTTTCTTCGGTGGTTTTCACCTTTTTCAAACGTAGGGAATTATGGACGACGTATTAAGCCAAAATGAAATAAACGCACTGCTTAACGCGGTGGACTCAGGAGATGTCGAGGTCGAGGAACATAGCGGAGCGGAACCAAAAAAAGACTTCCGCTCCTACGACCTTACCAGCAACGACCGCATTATCCGTGGCCGTATGCCGACCCTGGACATTATCAACGAACGACTTGCCCGTTACATGCGTGCTTCATTTTTCAACCTTTTGCGTAAACCTGTGGAAGTGGTTCAACAGCAGATGCAATTGATCAAATTTTCGGACTGGCTGGTAACCATCGCGGTTCCTGCCTGTTTGAACATTTTCCGCATTCCTCCGTTACGCAATATGTGTTTGCTGGCAATGGATGCCAACCTGATGTTCGGCCTCGTAGACCATCTCTTCGGTGGAAATGGTGGACGGTACCGGGTAGAAGGTCGCGAATACAGCACGATCGAACTCCAGGTTATCCGACGGGTGGTTCGCGATGTCCTAGACGACATGCAAAAGTCCTGGAACCCGATTATCGAAATCAATCCCGAGTTCATCCGTACGGAAGTCAATCCGCAATTTGCCACGATCGCTTCACCATCCGATGTCATTATCAACGTTTCGTTCGAATTCGAAATCGAAGCCTCGGAAAAAGGGCATATGGATCTCGTTATTCCCTATTCGGTGATCGAACCGATCCGTCAGCAATTGTCGTCTGCGGTGCAAACCGAACAGGATCTCACCGACAATACATGGCACGGCATCATCCGAGACACGATCATGGGTGTAAGCGTCGATTTTCTTGTATTGCTAGGCAATGGCGAAATCACCGTCAGCGATCTGATGAATTTGAAAGTCGGCGACACACTTCCACTCGATACGGATGCAAACTCACCTTTGAACATCAATGTTAGTGGAATAAACAAAGCCACAGGCCATCCTGTCACCAGCCGAGGAAAACTGGCGGTCAAGCTGGATGACGCCATCGGCAAAAACATGAAACCTATAAAAAAACCCAACATTCTCACCAAAGGACAAAGCCATGAGCGAGCCCTCTCAACCAACGCAGAATCCCAAGACTCCACAGGATATTGACGAACAGATCCTCACAGACAGTAACAACCTCGACCGCGTGATGGACATCCCATTGACCATCTCTGTCGAGTTGGGCCGTTCCAAAGTTCCGATCAGCGACCTGCTGCAATTTTCCCAAGGCTCGGTCATCGAACTGACCAAGCTCGCAGGCGAACCGCTGGACGTTCTGGTCCATGGAAAGCTCGTGGCCCGAGGAGAAGCGGTCGTGGTCAATGACCAGTTCGGCATCCGATTGACGGATATCGTAAGCCCCACCGAACGCATCCAAAGCCTGGTGCGCTAACCGACACAACCATCCGACAGGAGGACTCTCATGTCTTTGACCGGCATCACTCTCGCTCTCGCCATGACGCTCGCCGCTTCCTTCGAAGCTCCGACGAACGATCTGCTTCCGAACATCACCGACGAGCAATCGTTGATCGCCGCACTCCGTAGCGCGCAAACACCTCAGAATCACGTTCGCTCGGCACAAACCGCAGGAGCCAACGTCAATGGGAATCGTTCCGGCATTCCTTCCCCTCCCCCTCCGGTAGCTTTGAATCAGAAAGCAAATACATCGAAATCCATGGGTAACGGCATTGGTTCCGCCGTTTCGCTGGCTACCATGACCATTCTTGCAGCCGCATCGATTTTCGGGCTGGCATTTTTAATCCGCAGATATCGTGCATCAGGTTCCAGTTTGCTTTCAGCAAAGACACGCGGGGATCTTCAATTGCTCGATTCCTTGTGGGTGGCTCGCGGATTGAGACTGATGGTCGTTCGCGCCGGAGATCAACGCCTGGTGCTTGGATCATCCAGTCAAGGATTGAGCACCCTCGCCGTGCTGGATGACGAAAGCGCGAAAACAACCCAAAATACAAACGAGCCTAAAAAATCGGTCGAACCTGAGCTGAAAACCTCCAACACCTTCGAAAACATGCTGAAACAGGAAACTCGCTCGGCCAATCCGTTATCGAGTCGAAAATTGCAGGATGTGTTGCATCGGCTCAACTCCCTGTAATTCATACCTTTTCACCTTTAACCGAGGCGAAACCCAATGACAGAAGCCGCAACATCCGCCCCATTGAAAATTTTGATCCTGTTCACGGTTCTGACGATGTTGCCGGGAATCGTGATCTCGATGACGGCCTTTTTGCGGATCGTTCTGGTACTGGGATTCATTCGCTCGGCTATGGGACTGCAACAGGTTCCTCCCAATCAGGTCATCATCGGATTATCCATCTTTCTTACGTATTTCGTAATGGGTTCCGCCATGGAACAGGTTTATGTGGACTCAATCAAGCCATTGATGGAGGATCAAATCCAGCCGGAGGAAGCTTACAATAGGGGTGTCATGCCGATGAAACGCTTCATGCTGGCTCAAACCCGCCAAGAAGATCTCGTATTGATGAGCAACCTTGCCAAGATAAAGCCTTTTACGACGTTGCAGGATGTCCCCATTCGTGTGTTGGTTCCGGCATTTGTCATCAGTGAGCTTCGTGCGGCGTTCGCAATTGGGTTTCTGCTGTTCATTCCGTTTTTGATTGTTGACCTTTCCATTGCCGCGCTGCTCAACGCACTCGGAATGATCATGCTACCGCCAACCCTGATATCCATGCCCTTCAAACTACTTCTGTTCGTGCTTGCGGACGGCTGGGCAATGATCGTCGGGGCATTGGTGAGAAGTTTCGGGAGTTGACCATGGAAGCCGATACCATCATTGCGATTCTGACACACACACTGGGAATGGGAGCAATGGTCATGGCTCCGATCATCATGACGGGTCTGGCCATCGGTATCAGTGTCGGCGTATTGCAAAGCGCTACACAGGTCAACGAACCCACCCTGACCTTCGTTCCGAAAGTCATCGGCGTTGGTGCAATGGGGGGACTTCTTCTTCCTTGGCTGCTCGATCGCTTTGTCCTCATTTTCCAATTCGTCGTCGATAAAATCTCCTTAGTAACGGTGCAGTAATGGACACACTGGTCCAGTGGAGCCAGTTTTCTTTAGGCACGCTGCTGGTGTTTTTCCGATTTACCGCGTTTTTCGTATCCTCTCCGTTTCCAGGGGCCAGCGCTCCGGCAATGGCACGTATCATTCTGGCTGCTGGACTCACTTGGGCCGTAGGCACTCAACCAACGTTCTCGGGCAGCATGGTTGAATTGGTAGCCGGTCTGGTTCTGGAAGTAGTTTTCGGCCTTGCCGCCGGTTTTCTATTGACCTTGGCGCTGCATACTTTCGCTACAGCCGGTGAAATCGCGGGAACTCAGATGGGACTCGCTACGCCGGGGTTCATCGACCCCAACCTTCCCGCTCAACTCAATGTTATGGGTCGGGTTTTCTCGTTCACCGCACTGGGTTTGTTCGTTTTCAGCGGTGGTGTCGAAAACCTGTTGGCTTTCCTCTTCCGATCCGTCGAAGTCATTCCGCCCGGCGGCTGGTTCGCCTCCGTCAACGGTCTGCAAGTGTCCCAACAAGGTGGAGCCGAGTTGTTTCAACTCGGATTACGCGTCGCTTCTCCGATCATGGCTTCGGTATTCGGCGCTCAACTGCTGCTGATGGTGCTGTCCAAGGCGGTACCGAGTCTCAATATGTTCATCGAGGGTCCGGCGTTGACGGTTTCGACCGGCATTCTCGGCCTGATCGCTGCCGCCCATACCCTGGTTCCGATGAGTTCGGACATTTTCATCCACATTTTCGAATTCATGGCCACCGTGCTGTTTCCACATTGACGTGGAACGTACCGATTTTTTTAACTTCTTTGCAGAGTCGAACCGATGTCGAATCAAAGTGCCGCCGAAAGAACCGAGCCAGCGACTCAACAACGCAAACGAAAGGCGCGCAAAGAAGGTGACCTGGCGAAATCACAGGAGGTTTCCGGCGCTTTGGCCATGCTGGTCGTTGCCGGAGTTATCTCTTGGTGGTTCGCTTCGACCGTTCCCGAATTCATCGGCACGTTACGACAGGCTTTCAAATTCGAACATTGGGATTCGCTAACCATTGAACGTGCCAGCGAGGCGATACAAAGCGTAGGGCGGCAGGTATTCGCCATCGCTATGCCGGTTGCGGCGGTTACGATGGTTATCGGCGTGCTGGCAAACCTGATGCAGATCGGCGTGATGTTCAACATGAGCCTCGTCAAGCCCAAGGGCAACCGCATCAACCCCCTCAATTTTTTCAAACGCACGTTTTCGATGGATTTTCCCATCTCCCTGATCAAATCGATTCTTAAAGGAATGGGCGTTGTAGCGATTGCCGCCTACGGATTGCGCGATGAACCGACACGCCTTTGGAAACTGACATTTTTACCCATAGAAGATTTCGGACTGAAATTGCAGGGAATGGCATTTACCGTGTTTTCCCGCGTGGCTGCGGCTCTTTTGGTGCTGGCATTGCTCGACGTGCTATGGACCCGTTTTCGACATGCCAAAAAGCTCCGTATGACCAAGCAGGAAGTAAAGGACGAGATGAAGAACGCCGAAGGCGACCCTCTCATAAAAATGGCACGCCGACAACGTGCCAGAGAACTGGCGATGGGCCGACTATCGGACAATGTCAAGGAGGCGACAGTCGTCGTCACGAACCCGACACATTTCGCCGTAGCGCTTCGTTACGACCACTCAAAAGATCCGACACCCCGCGTTGTGGCAAAAGGCCGAGGCTTTAAAGCCCTGAAAATTCGGGAACTTGCAAAAAAATACGAAATTCCGACCGTAGAAAACAGACCTCTGGCACGAACTTTGTATTCATCTGTACGTATCGGGCGAACGATCCCCGTGGAACTTTACCGGGCCGTCGCTCAATTATTAGCGAAAGTCTACAAGCAACAGCAAAAGGCAAGAGGAAGATAAATGGCCGCCATATCCCAAACCAGCAACCTTCGACGCGTATTTTCAAACGCGAATCTCGTTGGGGCCGGTTTTTTGGGAATCGTTGCGCTGCTGATCATTCCGCTTCCGCCGGTGCTGCTCGACTTGTTTCTGGCTATCAGTATCGGACTCTCGGCAGTCGTTTTTCTGACATCGCTATTCACCGAACGTCCGGCGGACTTTTCCATTTTCCCGACATTGCTTCTGATCGCCACCCTGATGCGGCTTTCCCTCAATATCGCCTCGACGCGATTGATTCTCCTGCACGGTCATGAAGGACCGGAAGCGGCGGGCGAGATCATCCAGGCATTCGGAAACTTCGTGGCGGGTGGCAGCGTCGGTGTCGGACTGATTGTGTTTCTCGTTCTGGTTACCATCAATTTCGTAGTTATTACGAAAGGTTCGGGACGAATCGCCGAAGTATCCGCCCGCTTCACACTGGATGCCATGCCCGGCAAGCAAATGGCTATCGATGCCGAACTCAACGCCGGTGCCATCAACGACCAGGAAGCCAAAACACGCCGCACCCAAATCGAAGATCAAGCGGACTTTTACGGTTCGATGGACGGAGCCAGCAAGTTCGTCAGCGGCGACGCCATCGCCGGTATCGTTATTACCGCGATCAACCTGCTGGGCGGGCTGGCGATCGGAATGCTTCAACAGGAGCTCGATTTTGCCACGGCCATCAGCAGTTATTCCATATTAACCATTGGCGACGGCCTCGTTTCCCAGATGCCCGCCCTCGTTCTTTCCACGGCAGCCGGTCTGGTTATCAGCCGTGCCTCGGGAAAAATGGAATTCGGTGAGCAGATGGTACTGCAGTTGACCACCGGAAACCAGGTCATGAACCTCACCGCTCTGTTTCTGTTCCTTTTGGGTCTGGTTCCCGGCCTGCCCTTCTTCCCGTTTTTCCTTCTTTCCATGGTTTTGGGAGGCATCGCCTTTCGTCAGAGTAAAAAAGACGCCAAGCCATCGGAAGAAGAGGAAAAACCGGCCTACGAGCCTCCGCCGGAACCTTCGATGGAAGACCTGCTCCATGTCGATACTTTGAGCCTCGAAGTCGGATACGGGCTGCTTCAGCTCGTCGATCACACACGAGGCGGCGAGATTCCCGAGCGCGTCAAAAAACTTCGTCATCAATTGGCTCAGGAACTGGGCTTGATCATCCCGCCCGTTCGTGTCATCGACAATCTCGACCTTAAACCGGGCGAATATGCCATCAAGCTGCATGGTTTCGAAGTCGCACGAGCCGAAATTATGACCGACCGCCAATTGGCCATCGATTCGGCGGGGTTACAGGATTTTCCGGGTGGCATCGAAACCAAAGAACCGGTTTTCGGATTGAAAGCTTTTTGGATTCTCAACGAAGACCGCAACCGGGCAGAAGCTCGTGGCCTGGCCGTGGTAGATCCAACCACGGTGATGGTTACACACCTGGCCGAAGAACTTCGTAAAAACGCAGACAATCTCATTACACGCGATCAAGTGGACGAACTGCTGGCTTTCGTCAAGCGAGAATCTCCGAAACTGGTCGAGGAACTCGTCCCGACCCAACTTTCTCTCGGTGAAGTCCACGCCGTCCTTAAGTCTTTGCTTTCCGAAAGGATTTCGGTTCGCAACCTCAAGCTGATCCTCGAAGCCCTGGCGACGATTTCGCCGCATACCAAAGAGTTGCGCATTCTGATCGATGCGGCACGAGCTGCGCTCTGGCGACAAATCACCTCCATGATCAGCAACGAAAACGGTTCGATCTTCGCCCTTACCGTCGATCCGAAAACCGAACAGGTGCTTCGCAATTCCATGAGTCCTTCCGGCCAGATTGCGCCGGACCCGAAAATCTTCGAAAGCATCGCTCGTCAGATTCAGGATATCGCCGCCCGATTGGGACAGGACGGCCATTCGCCGTGCCTGCTCGCCCCGGATGATATCCGCAAGCCTCTTCGCGATCTGTTGAGCATCAGCATGCCCGATCTTCCGGTGGTAGCCCTGAGGGAAATCGATCCCCAAGCGCAACTTTCGGTGGTTGGCCGTATTTCTCATCTGAGTCCACAAGGAGCCTAATAAGTTATGCAGGTTCACGTCGTACGCGCCCATACCCGAGCGAAAATGCTGGCACAAACCCGGCATCGTTTCGGTGAAAACGCTCTGATCCTCAGAGCGGGAAAAGTTCGTAATCCCGACGGAATCGGATTCGTCTGGGAAGCGGTCATCGGTCAGGAAACCGACGAGGGAAACCTGTCGTATCCTCCCAGGCAACCCGTCTCCGGCAATTTCGATTTCGATGAAGCCAAAGCACTGCTTTCCAGAACAAACGAAGCCTCCTCTCCTAGAATGGAAGCCGCCGTACGTCGTGCCGCTCAACTCGCTCGCCGTGAGCACGAACTGCTGGACAGCCTTGTTTCCAACGAAAATCTTCCTCCGGAATGCCTCCCTCTGATGCATCGATTGCACGCCGCAGGTTTCCCCGAGTCCGACACACTGTCCATTCCTTCGTAAAGTCATGGACGAAATCCGACCCGATGAAACCATCGAATTCATTCGAGTGCAGCAAGGCACGAAAAGAATCATCGAAATGCAGGTTTCCATGGCTCCGGCTCGCGAACGTATTCGCCCACGGCTCGTGCTGTTCGTCGGAGCTTCCGGAGTAGGCAAAACCAGCCTTACGGCAAAACTCGCGGCAGACCTTACACTTTCCGGTGATTTCAAACCGGTGCTTGGTGTGTTGGAACCTGTCAAAAAAACCGGGCGTGATTTCCTGAAAAGCACCGCCGATGCCCTGGGCCTGGACTTTGTAACGGCAAAAACGCGTCACGAACTCGACCTTCTGGCAGAACGGGCGGAACATACTCCGATCATTCTGGATTCCGGGGCGATCAACCCCCACAATCCCAATGAAATTCAACAACTTAAAGACAAGCTATGGATCGACGGCCCGGCGGAAATCCACACCGTCGTCCCGGCCAGCCACAGCCAGCTCGATCTTGACACGGCTACACAGGCGTTTTCCGAAGCCGGTTCGAGCCGCCTTGCCGTGACCCGCCTGGACGAAGCACCTTACGTCGGTCGCGTTCTGGCTACGGCGTCACGCTCGGGCATGGCGATCGGCTACCTTTCCCGTGGACCCAACATCCCGGACGATCTCATTCGACCCAAGCTGGATTCGATGATCGATGCGGTTTTCCAGAGGCAGAACATTGCAGCTCTGTAAGGTAAACGAGATGGTTCAAATGGAACAAAATCCCGCCATGACGGCGCAAATACAAACGGGACCGCACATCATCACCGTAGCCAGCGGAAAAGGCGGTGTCGGCAAAACCCATTTTTCGGTCAATCTCGCAACGAAACTGGTCGAAATGAAATATCGGGTGTTGTTGATCGACGGTGATTTGGGACTGGCCAACGTGAATGTCCTTTTAGGCGTCAACCCGGAACGAAATGCTTCGCACCTCCTCAATGGTACGCATTCGTTCGAAGACGTGCTGACCCACGTCAACGGACTGGACATTCTTCCTGCGGGAACGGCTCTGGCACAACTTTCGGAGTTGGATATTTCCTCCCAGGTCCGCTTGCTGAAAACGCTCGATCTGGCGAATCGTCCTTACGATTTCGTCATCATCGATTCGGCGGCGGGCATCGGTGGAAACGTCCGACTGGCCGTCAGTCTGGCCCATGAAGTACTCGTGATGATGAATCCCGAAATCACGTCTCTGACCGATGCCTACGCGCTCGTAAAAGTCAGTCGGGCAGCCAATCGCGCCACGAATTTCCGGGTACTCGTCAACAACGTGAAAATGGCCGAGCAGGCCCGCGAAATGTTCACCAGTATCAACAAGGCCGCACGAACGTTTCTCAGCTTCAGCCTCGAATTTGCCGGATACATCTATCGCGACAACGCCGTGGAAAAAGCGCTTCGCTCGCAAAAACCGTTCATCGAGCTTTTCCCGGACACTCCGGCAGCCCGCTGTGTGGAAAACCTTGCCAAGAAACTATCCGAAGGACTGGAAAAAACCTTCGTTGAAAACAGGATTCATTGATCGGAATGATTGGAAAGGATGCTGATCATGCATAATATGCTCAAAGCCTACGAAACCTACCGCAAAGCGGACCCGAAGGATTCTCAAAACGAGAAAATCCAGGAATATGCTCAACTCGTATACCGTGTGGTTCGACAGGTCGGCGAAAAAATCCCGCCCACGGTAGACCGCGAAGATCTCTTCAGCGCGGGCATGGTCGGTCTGCTCGACGCTTTGAGCAAATTCAACCCGGATCGCGGCATCGCTTTCGAAGCTTACGCCCGCATTCGCGTACGAGGGTCGATCCTCGATGAATTGCGCAATCTCGACCATCTTACGCGACGGATGCGCAGCCGAGCAAAATCGGTCAGCGATTCGATCAAAAAGATCGAAAAGGAAACCGGCGAGCCGGTCAGTCAAGCGGATGTCGCCGCCGACACCGGCATGTCGATCAGTGAAGTTCAGGAAAGCGTTGCAAAGCACACGCCTCCGGCAGTGGTCGATCCTTCCACGATGGACATGATGGATCTGCCCACCCTGTGGAACCAGCCGTTGAACGCTTTGGAAAAACTTGAGAAAAATGAACGGGTTAGGCTGCTTTCCAAAGCGCTGGCCAATCTTCCCGAACGAAACCGGTTGGTGGTTGGAATGTATTACGAAGCCGAAATGACGTTGAACGAAATCGGTCAGGTTCTCGGAGTCACAGAATCGAGAGCCAGCCAGATTCTTCGGAAAACCGCAGAGTTGCTGCGGGACGAAATAATGGAAAAGATTGCTTAAGATGTCGCGCCCACGGTCGATGAATCTAAATAAGCCGATTTCTAACCTAGCCGTGTGGCGTGAAAGGGGGCTCCAGTGACGACGGATATAGAACGAGACGATCAAGTAAAAGACCCTGATCTCAAGGAACTGGTCGAAGGCGTCAAAGCCATCAGCGAAGGCAACTACGACCGCGAAGTCAACACCGTGCTCAAGGGAGAGCTGTCTTCTCTGGCGCGCTACATCAACGAAACGCGCAAGATGCTTGCCGGTATGCGTCCCGAGTTGAGTTACGCTGCCGACAATCTCCCCAACGCGTTCGACACCCTTCAGGACATCTGCAACACCACCGAGGTGGCAACGCATAACATCCTGTCGATCGTCGAAAACCTGCTGGATACCGATGACGAGTTGGAATCTTCCGTGAAAACCGTCACCGAATATCTGGAAAAAAAGCGGTTCGGAACCAACCATCGAAGCAATGAAGAAGCTGGAACAGGCTCACTTCGACCGGTCGGCATCGTTGACGGAGTTGATGACCCTTTTGTCTTTCCAGGATCTCACAAGCCAAACCATCGTCAAGATTGGCAAGATGATCAACGAAGTCGAGGAACGCATTCTCTCCTTGTTGGTCACCTTGGGAGAAACCACGGAAGAAACCGAGTCCGGAAAAGTTCACCTTTCCGGCCTGGAACGCCTGAAAGAAAGCCAGGAAGGAGTTTCCCGGCAAAACCTCGTCGATGAACTGCTCAAGCAGTTCGGCTAAGACTCAACGGATGGATCGGCACGGCGGCTTAGAATCGGCTCTTTGACACTTTTGATGGTTTCTCGCACTCGCTTTCAGGACTCCGGTTTACGGTTCCTCAACCAGCGACTGCGCCCAGCTTCGTCGAGTTGTTTCGTTTCCTGACGAAACTCCTCTTTGATGAGTTCCTTCTTTTTGCGCTCAAGCAGTAGTTCGACCATTCGAACCTGCTGCTCAGCTCGGGTCGCACGATCGCGGGAAGGTGGAATCGTCTCTTCGTCAAGCTTGCGGATTTCTTCGAGTAGTCGCAACTTCGTCCTCACGAAGGACATTTCGCCTCTCGAATTCGAGACGAAGACGTTGTACCGAGGGATCTTGCTCCATGTGGTACAGCCTTTCCCGGAGACTCTCCAGTTCCTTTTCCAACTGCTCGCGTCGTTGAAGAAGCCGCGCCAACTCCTTTTGAGCACGCTGCTTTTCTTTCTGACGAATATCCACGAGCTTTTTCAAACTGGAAAGTCCGGCCATCCGGCGCACCTCATCGTGTCGGCAATTCTTCTTTTCACAAGATAATCATACCTCATCAGTGTAACAGAAGAAAACGACAGCGATAAAGAAAGCAGACGAAAAACCGACAAAGCGTCGAAAAGCCTCCTCGACAGAAGGAGGAATCATGCCTTCAGGAATCTACATCGCCGCAGCGGGAGCTAACGCGAGACAAAAGCAAGTGGATATCGTTGCGAACAACGTCGCGAACTCCACAACCTCGGGTTATATGGCCCAACGTACCGCTTTCAGCCTGGTTCTGGCCCAAGAAAATCAGAAACAATCTTCCAACGTCGAAACGTATAGCATCGGGGTTTCTCAGGTTCCTGGAGCCTTGATCGACACCGGCAACGAGAAAGACGTCGCCCTTGGCGATAACAGCTTTTTCATGGTGACCAACGAAAACGACGAGGAATTGCTCGTTCGTTGTGCTTCGCTGGAAGTCGATAAGGAGGGAAACCTGCGAAATCAGCAGGGATATCGGCTCGAGGGGTCATCGGGAGATATCACCATCGATCTGACCGTACCTTTCGAGGTGGATGGTCACGGGCGAGTCATCCAAGACGGCATGGAAGTTGCAAAACTAAAAATCGTTACGGTCGCCGAGCCTACGTTCCTGGAGCCGGTGGGTTCAACAACCTACAAGCCCAACGAAGAATCCGGCGATCCGGTGGAAGTCGAAGCGAAGGTATTGAGTGGTCACCTGGAAGGTTCCAACGTAAACCCGGTGGAAAACATGGTGGAACTTATTGAATTGCAAAGAGATTTCCAGACGTTGATCCGAGCGGTCCAGAGTTACAAGGAAGCCGACGAACGACTGATCGGTGTCATTGCCAAGGGCTAACCGCCCCATAAAGGAGAACGATCATGCCCAGAGCCTTGCACACCGCTGCCACGGGAATGCATGCGCAGCAATTGAAAATCGACGCTATCGCCAACAACCTGGCCAACGTCAACACCACAGGGTTCAAACGGACTCGGGTGGAATTTCAAGATCTTTTATACCAGAACATTCGCGTTTCCGGCGTCAACAGTTCCAGTGAAACCGAGGTTCCTTCCGGCTTGCAGATCGGCCACGGTACTCGCGCCGTCTCGACTGAACGCAATTTCAGCACCGGAGATCTGGTAAACACCGAGAATCAATTGGATTTGGCGATTGAAGGCTCGGGATTGTTCCAGGTTCGCATGCCGGGTGGTGAAATCGCCTATACCCGTGCCGGAAACTTCAAGCTTGACAGCCGAGGACAACTCTGCACCGGAGATGGATATCCATTGGAACCGGCGATTATCGTCCCGGAAGACGCGGTGGGCGTCACTGTCGGTTCGGACGGACTGGTCACGGCCACTCCAGCCAGCCGCGAAACTCCTATCGAGCTGGGAAAAATCGAGTTGGCCAACATCGTCAATACCGGAGCTTTCGAAGCGATGGGACGTAACCTCTATCGCATCACCGGAGATCCGGGAGCCATCAAAGTTTCGAATCCGGGATACGACGGTTTCGGCACCATCGCACAGGGCTTTCTGGAGTCCAGCAACGTCCGTGTCGTCGAGGAAATGATCCAAATGATCGCGGGCCAGCGTGCCTACGAGGCCAGTTCGAAAATCATCAAGGCATCCGACCAGATGCTAGAGGAAACCAACCGCCTGAGGTAGAGCCATGTCTTCCTTCTTCTCCATTTTAGTGTTATGGATCGCGGCAGGCGCCCAACCGGCGTTTACGTCCAGCGATCCGGTTCAAGCGGTGCGGGATGCGCTACGAAGCGCGACCCGAAACGCGGGTTCCAGTTTCGTCGTGACCAAAGAAAAGCTCGCCGCCCTTCCCGATCCGGGACGAGGCATTGTGTACACGGCACGTCCTTTGGGGGAAGATCCTGGTGCTCGCAACTTCCCCGTTGAGGTTCAGGTAAAAAAGGATGGTCGTCCGGTCGCCAGTCGAACGCTGGTTTTTGCTCGTAACAATACACAGGTTCGCGTGGTTCCACGCCGCGATATTCAACCCGGCGAAATCATCAACGACGGCCTCGTCCAACTATCTGCCGTCCGGGGAAAGCCGTATAGAAACCGCTACGCAACGTGTTTGGGACAAGTTTACGGGTCCACAGCGAAAGTCCGCCTTGTGGCGGGACGTGCCATCGAACTTCGACATCTTCAACAGCCTTTGGCCGTAAAAAGAGGCGAAAAAATCACGGTTTCGATCCGTAGCGGTCAAATGGTCGTGCAAATGACCGGAAAATCCCTGGAAGACGGTGTTGTCGGGCAGCGCGTCCGGATCGTCAATCCCCGCTCGGGACGTAGTTTCACAGCAGAAATGACTGGTCCCGGACAGGCGATGATGGAGATGCAATAATGAAGATTCTTTCAAAAGTCTTTCTTCTTCTAATCCTCACATGCTTCGGAATGTCAGGCCTGGCCTGTGTCAAACATATCAAGCCTTACGAAGTCAAACGTAGAAAATACGAACCTCCCGTACCGTTCGAACAATCCGAACAAGCTCGTGAAGCAAAAGGGTCGCTTTGGCAGGATCGCGGCGAAGGCGGCACGTTGTTCACCGACGTTCGAGCTTTCAAGGTTAACGATATTGTGACGATACAAATTCAGGAAGTCGCCAGTGCAGATCGTAAAACCTCGACCTCTACCGATCACGATGGAGGTGTGGAGGTCGGTGGCGACGTAAATGGAATTCTGGGACGAAATCTCGCGGGAGATCCGATGAAACTGGTTACCGGACGCTCGATGACCGATTTCGCCGCCAATGGAAAGACGAGCCGAAAGGACGAAGTGGAATTCACAATCGCCGCGACGATAACACGAGTATTTCCCAACGGAAATCTGTTTATCGAGGGACATCGGGTGGTGCTGGTGAATAGTGAAGAACATCATTTTTACATCAGCGGCGTTGCGCGTCCGCAGGACATCGAACGAGACAACTCCATCGTCTCGTTCAAACTGGCCGATGCTCAGGTCGAGTTCACCGGTCGGGGAGTCATCAGCGAAGGACAAGATCCCGGCTGGCTTACTCGTGCCATGAACTACGCCTCTCCGTTCTGATCAGAAACCCTTGAATGGGAAACAAACGATGAAGATCAAAACCCTATCCGCTCCGTTTCTACTGTTCGCCATCGTACTGGCGTTCCTTCTGCCGGGCTTCGCTCCGGCACAGGCCGCGAGAATCAAGGAACTGGTGGAAATTCAAGGGGTTCGGTCGAATCCTCTCGTTGGGTACGGCTTGGTTGTCGGACTCGCGCAGAGTGGCGATACCCGGCGCAGCGCGTTCACGGCGCAATCGCTCAGTTCACTGTTGAAACGAATGGGCTTGAACATCAAGCCGGACAAACTGGACGTAACCAACACGGCGGCCGTGATGGTCACCGCCGAATTGGAACCGTTTCAGGCCACCGGCGACCGCATGGACGTTCTGGTCAGCGCCCTCGGCAATGCACGCAGTCTCGAAGGCGGAACCCTGCTGATGACTCCTCTCAAAGGTGCGGACGGCAGTGTCTACGCGCTGGCGCAGGGACCGATCATCGTCGGCGGTTTCGATCACGGACGCGGTTCATCGAACCTCAAGCGCAATGTTCCTACCGTCGGAAGAATCCCCCAAGGCGCGATGATCGAAAAGACGGTCAATACTACCTTCGTCAATGACGGCAAGATATTGTTATCGTTAAAAGAATCCGACTTCACCACTGCTGACAGAATCGCCGGTGCCATCAATGAAGCCTTGGGCGACAAACGCGCCGAGGCAGCCAATTCCGGTACGATCTATATAGAAGCTCAAGAAGGCGGCGAGTTGTCGCCCGTTGCATTGCTGGCGAAAATCGAAAGTCTGGAAGTCGTACCCGATCATCCGGCGCGTATCGTCGTCAACGAACGCACAGGCACGGTTGTGGTTGGAGGAAACGTTACGTTGGGACCGGCAGCCGTTGCCCACGGCAACCTCGATGTAGCGATTCAAACCGCTACGGAAATCAGTCAACCGGCTGCGCTTTCCTACGGAAATACGGAAACCTCGGAGAACAAAACGCTCAAAGTCGAGGAAGGTTCCAATCAACTGTACAAAGTCCCACAAACCTCCACGGTGGATGACCTCGTAAAAGCGCTCAACGCCATCGGAGCCTCACCGAGAGATTTGATCGCCATTCTTCAAGCGCTCAAAGCTACCGGAGCATTGAATGGGGAACTGAAGGTTCTCTAATGATACGACGAAACGTCAAAAGCCGAACACACACGGTTTATAATGGATAAACTCGCACCAACAACCGCTCTTCCCAACGCCAAAGCCAGCGACGCCCAGGCTATGAAAGCGATGGAACGTGCTCGGTACGCGCAAAAAAGCGGCGACGCATCCCAACTGAAAGAAGCTGCCCAGCAACTCGAAGCCGTGTTTTTGGGAATGATGCTTGAAGAAATGGGAAAAACGGTGGATACGTCCGGAGGCTTGTTTCCAGCCACACCGGGAAACGAGATGTATCAGGAATGGTTCCGCAAGGAAGTCGCCAAGCAGTGGGCTTCTTCCGGCGGTGTGGGATTGAGCGACCTAGCCTATCGTTCCGTAGGCAACATCTCGCCGTCGGCAGGACAGATCGAACGCGCCTATGCACCGGCATCGTTGGAACGCCCCGAGCGAGAAATGCCGATTCAGCCCCTTACAGGTCGTATTACTTCGGATTTCGGCGAGCGAATCCACCCGATTACCGGCGAAAGCCACTTCCACAATGGTGTCGATATCGCAGTACCTGTCGGAACTCCGATACATTCTCCCTGGTCCGGGGTTGTTTCGGAAGTTACCGAAAACTCCCGAGGCGGCTTGACGGTGAAGATCGAACACCCCGACGGACACACCACAGGATACGCACACAATAGTGATATCACTGTAAAAATCGGCCAACACGTCCGTGCGGGACAAATCGTTGCATACTCTGGAAACACCGGTCAAAGCACCGGTCCCCACCTCCATTTCTCTCTTTATCATCAAGGAAAACCAACAAATCCAAAGAAAATATTAAACCTTGGTGACGAATAACCGATAGGTATTCTAAGAAAACGAAATCGGCATTTAGGATTTCAGAATCCTTTCAAAAGACCGATTAGTGTTTTAGAGAAAACAGAGATCCAGAGGTGATCCGATGACAAAAATCAGCCCCACCGAGTCTTCATTCAAAATTCCTCAAATGGAAAAGGATGAAGCCGTCACCGCGAAAACAAAACAAAAGGGTGCAACACCGATGGTCGAAGCCGTGCAATTCGAGCGCAAAGCCGGAGAAATGCACAAGCTGTATTCCAAAGTCGCGCAGGAAGTCGAAGCCGTTTTCTCGAATCGTGTCGAGGAAATGAGAGCTAAAATCGCCAGCGGCGAATACGAACCCAACGTCGATGAAATCGCCCGACGAATGCTCGGCGACCTCGGATTAGAGGATTAGCCATGAAAAACGGTGCGTTCGAAGCATTCCCCGCAAGGGAAATTACGGCTCAGCTCGAACAGGAAACGAAACTGCTCGAACAGCTATCGGCCCTGGCGGCAGGAACTCGACGTGCGGCAGTGGAACGACGAACCAAGGAAATCCACGAGTTGGTATCTCAGCAGGAAAAATTGATCGCACAAATCGAGAGATTCCGGTCGTTTCGAGCCTCTCAAATCGAGAAAACCCAACGAAAACCCGGTGATTTACCCACGTTGCTTTTGGAAGCCAACCCGGCGGACCGACACGAGAGCATCATAAATGTTCTGCACGAATACACAAGAGCCATAGAACAAGCCAACAGACAGGTGGCCATCAATCGGGAATTTTTCCAAACGGCTCTAGCCACGGTGGACAGCACGCTGAAAGCCGTGTCAAAGGGTACTCAAACCGTGACATACAACCAGCGGGGTACAGGAAAATCCGGCGCTGTAGCCATTTGTTTCTCGACCAATACCTAAACACTCATCAGGAACCTTCATGTCTGGAAACCTCGACATCATGTATGTTGGGCGAAACGCTCTTGAAGCGGCTCGGGCCGGTATCCAGAATGTCAGTGACAACATCGCCAACGCTTCGACTCCAGGGTATCACGCACAACGCCTTCAGCTACAATCCACCGACACGTACCTGACCAGCGCTCCTACCGCCAATCTCGGCGTGCATATCGCAGGAGTGGATCGTATCGTCAACGAAACCGTAGAACTTCGCCTCAGGGAATCCAAATCGAAGAACTCGGGGGCGGAAGCTCGAACCAATATTCTGACTCAAGCAGACGCATTGTTCGGTGATTTGAACGAAGAAGGACTTAGTCCTGCACTGGACGAGTTGTTCAACGCTTTCGAATCTCTGTCTACCCAACCCCAGGACGCCACGATTCGAAATCAGGTCACATTCGCTGCGGAAAGCCTGACGAGTCAGTTAAATACTTATGCTTTGGGAATTGAACAGGTACGCCAGGAACTGAACGTCGGAATCACCGCGAACGTCAACGAAATCAATAGCTTGACCGGTCAGATCTCCGAGTTGAATACGTTGATTTCTGGTTCTCATGAAACACCGACCGATTTGCTGGATCGACGAGACCAGATTCTCGGAGAGTTGGCGCAGGTCATCGGTATTCATACGACAACCGAAAACAACGGCAGTGTGTTGGTTCAAACGGAAAACGGCTACACGCTGGTCAATCAGGGATCTTCCCACGAATTGCTTGCCACCGAAGACGCTGACGGCCTGATGCGGGTGCACGGTTCGTTAACAAGCGGCACCACCGATCTGACCGATTCGATCAGTGAAGGCGAATTGGGTGGTACTCTTGTAGCCAGAGATCAGGATCTCAAGGCAATGCAAGACGAACTCGACGCCTTCGCTTTCAATTTCGCGGAAGCGGTCAATGGGGTTCATCGGGAAGGCTACGGCCTGGATAGCCAGAAAGACCGCAATTTCTTTACGGAACTCACGGAAGTTTCGGGGGCGGCGAAAGCCATAACGATCGATGCCGATATCCTCGCCGATCCCGACAAAATCGCTGCCGCCACAGACCCGACCATGGTTCCCGGCGATAACCGAAACGCCGTCCTTTTAGCCGATTTGAGAGACGAGGCGATGAGTGACGGTCAAAATCCGCTCGCCGCCGTCCGATCCGTACTGACAAACTTCGGCGACCGAGTGCAACAAGCTGAAAATACAGCAGAAGTTTCAGCGAGTAGTGAAGCGGCCATGACCCAATTACAGCAATCCATCTCCGGCGTTTCCCTCGATGAAGAACTGATGTCGCTCTTGGAATGGAAACAAATGTTCGATGCGGCTTCAAAAATCATTCAAGTGGCCGATGAAATGGTTAGTAGCATTATCGATCTGAAGCGTTAAAGGTTTCAAAACCGATTATGAGAGTTTCAACCCAACAATTTTACAGCACCTTTCAAAAAGGCATTTCCGATCAACAGAGCGAAATGCTCAAGGTGCAGCAACAGATCACGACAGGGCAGAAGCTCAGCGGCTTGGGAGACGATCCCGCCGCAGCAAGACTCGTATTGCAGGATCTATCCACCAAACGACAAGTGGAAGGCTACAACCGCAATGTGGACGAAGCCGAGCAGATGCTCAACTCCACCGACAGCATTATGATGAGCATCACCAGCAGCGTCCAGGAAGCCCAGGAACTTGCGTTGCGCATGTCCAACGACACTTACAACCAGGATGACCGGATTGCCGCGCAGGTCAGCGTTTCTCACCTGCGCCAGACGCTGGTGGATCTCGGAAACAGCCAGGTGGGCGGACGATACATTTTCGGCGGTTTGGGAAGCAGCGGTCAACCGTTCGCCGCCGACGGCACGTTCAGCGGAGATACCGAAAAACTCTCGGTACGTATCGGCGATGGTGTGACGATCGATGCCACGGTAGCCGGAGGAGAACCGTTCCTCGATTCTACGGGAAACGGAAACGGCATCTTCGAGTTACTCGATGAACTTGACCAAGCGTTGGGATCGAACGACTCCGACCAGATCAAGGCAGTTCATGAAAAGCTGCTGACGGCGGGAACTCGTGTTTCACGCGTAGAACAGAATGTCGGCCACTCGATGGTCCGACTGGAAGGCGCACGAACCGCGCTGGACAACATCGATCTTGCAGCGGACCTCGCGTTATTGGAAACTCGGGATACCGATTTCATCGATGCCAGCATCCATTTGCAGGAATTGACACTGGGGCTGCAAGCAGCGCTATCCGCCGCCACACAAATGAGCGGACTCAGTTTGGCAAGTTTGCTTGGTTGATCGTAGGAGAGAAACCATGACAAACGTGAACATGGGCAGGAAGCCGGAAAAGCCTAGGAGGGCAAAAAATGCTGATATTAACGAGAAAACCGGGCGAAGCGATTCGAATCGGAAATGACGTACTGATTACGGTTAAAGCCGTCAACGGACGGCAGGTGCGGTTGGGCATCGAAGCCCCCAATGATATTCCAGTCTATCGGGAGGAAATTTTCGAAGCTATGACACAGGCCAACAGGGAATCCCTGATGCCCGAAAGCGTTACCCAATCCGTACTTGAAATGTTTGCCAAACCCGCTCCCAAACAAGACGAAGCCAACGACAGCTCCCAGGAGGGAAATCGATGATCGCACAAACGACCCGTTTCGGAGAACTGAATATTCCCGACGAAAAAATCATCCATTTTCCCTACGGAATCCCCGGATTCACCCATTTACGGAAATGGTGTCTGCTCAATCCAGAGAACCTGCTGTCGATCAATTGGATACAATCCATGGAAGACGGATCGATCGCTTTGATCATCGCCGACCCGGAAGCGTTGTTTCAAAACTACGATGTATCCGTGGATGCCAGAGAACTCAGCCCGATCGGTGTCAACCCGGATGAGTTGTCCGAGGAGGAACCGCAAGTGGTGATGCGTGTAGTTCTCAGCGCCGACGCCTCGACCGGCCAGCTCAACGCCAATCTGCGAGCACCGTTGCTGATCAATCTCAGCACAAAACTGGGAATGCAATTACCGCTGGTGCGCTGCAATTATTCCATCCGACATCCCGTCCCGATAAAAAATCGCGAGGATGTCGGCGACATGGCGGAGTCCCCGAAAAACAAACGAGCGAACGATGCATCCACTTCCATTTGATCAGGACTGGTGCGACAACTGGGAGCGGACCACCCGCAAGCTGATGTCCGCCATGCAGCAGGCCGAACCGGACATCGAAGCCATCGTACAACTCGTGCAACTTCGAGCAAAGCTGCTAAAAGCCGCGCAAAAAGGGGTTTTCAAAAGCGAACCACTCCCCCTGAACGAACGACGGAAGCGCCTTGAAAAAATCAACGAGTGGGAAAAAGAAGTTTCTTTGTGTCTCGATGGTCTGAAAGGCGATCTTGGGAAATTCCTCGCGTCCTTCAAAGCCGGAAACAAAGTACGCAACGCCTTTTTGCAACCCACAGGAAAAAACACAAAAATTCTCGACGGTCGCATCTGACACAAAACAGCAATTCAACCAAAAGCCAAATTCGCATCTCTACAGATTTCCGATTTTGAAGGACAGGGATTACATCCCCGTCCTATCATTTTTTCCGGTTCTTTTTCGAGCGTTTTTGGGAACGTTGCTTGTTGGAGGAAGCGGTTTTACGTTTTTTCGGCGGCTGCCAGGGATGACGCGGAAGCCAGTGCAGCACCATAAACAGCGTAAAGCCGAAGGCCAGCAGACTGATCCACTGGGACGTTGAAATGCCGATGAATCCGCCCCGGTGCATGTCGTCCCGTACGAATTCGATGAGAAAACGCCAAATAGCGTAAGCTCCTGCAAATACAAAGAATATTTTCCCACCGGTTCGGGGTGGAGTGCCTCCTTCGAAGGAATCAGCCGTCGGATCTTCCTGTAACGCCTTCGCCGAAATCCACGTTCTGCTTGTCAACCACAACAATGCAAAAAACAGCACGAACCCGAAAGTAGATTCATACAATTGTGTCGGATGCACCGGCAGTGTGTGGGCTTCGTCCAGCAGTGGTAATCCACGCTCGATATGCTGCTTGAAACAAAGGCTTTCTTTGGGAAACGAAAGCCCAGTGAGAAAATCGGTTCGCTCTCCATAGCAACAACCGTTGAGAAAACAACCGATTCGAGTCAGCCCTAATCCCAGAGCCAAAGCCGGGGTGGCGCAATCGAGATAGGTCCAGTAATCCAGCTTTTTCCACGCAACGTACAGAACGCCGCAGGCAATACCGCCCAGGTATCCGCCATAAGCGACCATCCCCCCCCGCTGGAAATTGAAGAAGTCGGCAAGTGACCAGCTTTCCTCGGGATTTGCCAACACATACACGAGTCTCGCCCCAACCAGCGAGCCAAAGGCGGCGAGCGTCATTGCGATGTACAAAGGATTGTCGTCCAGCTTCCTGCGAGACGCAAGATATAGCGTCAAATACCAACCCAGCACGAAGCTCAGACCAAGCATGACTCCGTAGCCGTAAATGGTTATGGGGTAATCGATGAGAGGCAAAGTGAAAGAAACAAGGATCGGACGCATTATGACCTCGTTGCCATCAAGGCAGACTATGAATCCGGTGCATTTTACGTCGCCGGAACAATCTGATAAACTTTTCGGCGATGATCATAGCCGAAAACTCTCGGGCATAAGAATAAAACATGTTTTTCCTTAAAAAATTCCTCTTTGGCGCATTTATCTTCGTTTTTTGGCTTTCCATTTACGGTTGTTCCGTCGAAACCGATGCCAGACAAGGCGGATGCCTCGAGGACGACGACTGCAAATATGGGCGTATCTGCCGTGACAAGATTTGTCTGGAATCCGAAGAACTGGAGCACTACGAGTCTGCTGAAAATGTAGCGATGAAGATTTTCACGAGTTTTCAAACCCAAGACTTCGATGCTTACGTGCAGGTCGTACCTACACCCCGTGATCTGACCTACGGATTCGACATCGGAGAGGTCGATTACACCGACCCTCGCGTCAACGATTACATTGATTCGAGGTACAACAAACTGGAAACCGACTGGATCGAAACCAGCCGAATTTTCGACTGGGAGCACGCCGAATGGCAAGGCTTCGAACCCGGAGTTCTGCAACCCATAGCAGAAGGCGACAACCTTGCCCTAATGTCTTTGAATCAGCTGGTTGGCTCTGAAATCCGACTGTTGATCGATAACGAGGAAGTGATCGTTACTTTAGCGAGGCTGGTTCGGCTTCAGGGGTATTGGCGGATATTTGCGATCATCGAGCCGCCATACACGGTCGGTGTCGATCTGCTTTAACGGCGTAGCGAACAACAGCCCTTCAACCGGCCATGTTTCGTATTCCAAAAGCGTTTTCAAATACCCCCACAAGGAAACATCTTTGACCTTTCCGTGGGTCTTCGTCGCATGACGGAATACTGGTTTTCCTTTTCGTTTGGCCACCATTCCCACATGCTTGACTCTGTAGGGAAGCCAGGGACGATCTTTCATAACCACAAACAGCAAGGTGCCTTCGGGAATGTTTTTGACGTGCGCCATCGCCCATGAAACATCTACGATAGGAAACGTCACATCACCCAAGGGAGCCGAATCCCCTAGTTTCTCGCACCAGGACTTCCATTTTTCCGAATAATTACAATTGGTTTTGTAGGTTTTCTTACTCAGCCGAGCAGCGTCTCCGGCAATGCGTCGCGTAGAAATTTCCACCCGTCGCGCCTGTACGTTTTCGACAAGCCACTGCCCCCAAGTCAGATGATGCCGGAACCTCCAGCCAATCCGGCCATGCTTATAACGAATTTTCTGCAACGTCGCTTCGGCTTCGTCCATATGCCTTGCACCGGCCATGGCAAGCACGGTTTCCACAAAGGTCAGACAATCGAAGGCGTCGAGGCGAAATGTCGGGTCCGTATCTTCTCCCCTGCCCTCTCCTAACGGATCGAGTTTGTACGCAACCCCTAGAAATCGTTCTGAAATTTCCATTAAGCGTTGCTCGAACGACAGCCGTGTGGAAATGTCCATCAACTCCCGATTCGCCTCGTCAGGCGTTAACCGGTCCCAACGTGGTTTTTCCTCCACAACCGGTCGGGCCATCGCCACGCCGAATGGCAATAAAAAAAGTAAAACAGCAATGATTCTGGTAATTTTCATGGAATCATCAAGTAAACAAAGCCGATTTGGCCCCCGTAGTTGAATTTCTCGGGTTCGTAACGTTTAAACTCCGCCAGACCGGACACAAGCAGGTTGAATGTTTCCGACAGACGGATTTCAAAACCGGTCTTGATTTGTGGGTAATGATCGAAATAGCCGTAAGAAATCCCGAAATCGGTTGTATACAAAAGCTGCGTAAAATAGGTCGCCGTTTCCTTAAAACGATAGCCGAAGCGGGTTCCTGCGCTCAGTGGAACTTCCATGGACGTGGTGCTGCCGAAATTGAAAAACATTCCCGGACGAAATTCCAGAGCCAAATTGAACCGTTCGTCGGAGGTTTCCAACATTTGGACAATCAACGGCACCCTGAAATCGAAGGCGGGTCGATAGTCGATATCCAACCGGATACCCACGTTGAAATACGTCACCGGTGCTGCCAAAAACTGCGCGGAAGTATAGGGATAACCGGTTTCGAGCGACAAGGAAGCGTGATCGGAGTGCAAGGTCTGGCCGTCCGCTTCCGATTGAAACGGTTCCGGTGTACCGACGGCAATGGCCTCCAGCTCTTCGGAATTCACCGGAGCGAAAAAAAAGACCGATACCAGCACGATTACCCAACAAACCAACGGTAGGGGATAGGATTTCATTTAGCCCCGCTCCACATATAATTACGACGAAGCCACTCTAGCCTTTTTCGTTTTTTTCCGCAACAGATACACGGAGGAGAGGATGGGAGAAAACCGGACTTCAATGACTTGAAGCTTCTGTCAAGATGTCATTGAAATCCCGAGAATTGAACGTATTCCAGTACAATACGGTCTTTTCAGACAAGCCGTGACGCGCTACGTAGGCTTGCAAACCCGCCAACGTTTTTCCGGTGTATGTCGTTTCCAAACGGTATCCGTGACGTTCGGCGATGTCTACACAACGAAGAGACTCCGACGTGGGATCGCCGTAACAACGTCCGAGAAAACCGTCCAATATGGTAAAATCCCTCCAACTCATGGAATCAAAAGGCAACGAAGCACCATAGCACCGCATCAGGTTCAAAGTGCGGTTGGCCAAAATTGCAGAGGTAATGGAATTCGCCAAAACTTTCTCGACCACCCGCACGCCGACCACCTTTGTCGGCAATTCCGCTAGGCGAACGCCCAAGGTCAAGCCAACCAGCGTCCCACAGGTACCCACCGGACAGAAAATCGCTTCGGGACAAGGAAGGCGTCCTTCCTCGATCTGGCGTTTCAATTCGAAAGCCGCATTGACGAACCCGAGACAGCCCAACGGCGAACTTCCCCCACCGGGAATACGAACGAGCCGTTTGTCTCGGTGAGAGAACCATACCTTTCGGTAGGAATCGAGCAGTGCTCGGGGAACGGCGCGAGTTCTATGCACTTTGGCTCCAAAATGTTCGAAAAGCTGCAAACTTCGTCGAACGTGCTCCGTCTCCGGCTGGTCGAACAACACCAGATGACAAGCCAAACCGGCTTTGCCCGCAAAAACCGCCGTCGCCAATCCATGGTTGGTGCCGATGCCTCCGAGTGTCACGACACCTTTCGCCCCGCGTTCCAGCGCATCGGCAAGCAGAAATTCAAGCTTGCGGACTTTGTTGCCACCGTACGTCGGATGGCTGCGGTCATCACGCTTGACCCAGAAGTCTTGACATCCCAACTCTTTTCCCAGTTCCGGGGCAGACTCCACCCTCGTTTCACGCGCCATCAGCGGAATTCGCGGAACGACTCCGAGACGAGGAAAAGCCTCGGTCAATGGAAACTCATGAATCGGCATGAATGCCTCATCCGGTTCGGGTTTGTTCCTCGAATCTCTATGCTAAGATTCCTGCACAGCCTCGGTATTCGGGGATTCTTCCGTTTTCTTTTTCTTTTTGATCGATCGCGGTTTGGGCGGCTCGATGTCGGGGACATCTACGCCGTAATACGGTTGAATCGCGTTCGGGCGACAGCGAACAACGAGACAAACCGGCAGTTCGCAGGTCTTACACACGGCGCTATCGACCACGGCGAGGTTCTTTTGCAAAGAAATCGCCTCGTGCGGACAGGTACGAATGCACAGCCGACATCCGATGCACCCACGGTCGCATTGTGTCCGCGTATTCTTGCCCAATTCGTGATTGCGACATTTCACAACTGCAAGACTGGTCTCCGGCAGCAAGCCAATAACGCCCCGAGGACAGGTTCTAACGCAGATTCCGCAACCGATACAGCGTTCGGGATGAACTTCCGGCAAACGTTGTGCATTCATCGTAATGGCGTTTTCGGGACATGCACGCGCACAGTTTCCAAGACCCAAACAACCGTATTCACAGGCCTTTTCACCTGCATAGAGCATATCGGCAGCGGCGCAGTCGTCCAGTCCGTCGTATAGATGCGTCCGGCGGGCCGTGTCGTCCAATGCCCCCTGACAGAACACCACCGCCACTTGCCTCACCATCTCACCCGCATCCTTGCCGGTCAGTTTACCGACAATCGCCGCCACATCGGGACCACCCGGAATGCAGAGGTTGGCCGGAACGTCATCGCGAGATACCACCGCTTCGGCATATTGACGGCATCCGGCGAAACCGCAGTTTCCGCACTGACCTTTCGGAAGTTCCTCTTCCACCTCGTCGATCAGCGGATCATAGGGAACCGCCAGTTTTTTATCCGCCAGAGCCAACAACAGCCCCAGCGCAGTCGCGATTCCAGCCAGCACCAATATCAACCCTGCCGCATGTAGCATGTCGATCTCCTACGTTACCCGTTCGTCGTTCCGTTTCGACAAGTTCTTGAAAAAACTTACGAAACGAAATTCATACGGCAATCATGCCGGAAAAGCCCAGAAAGGCCAATGACAAAAGCCCGGCCGTCACAAAAGCGATCCCCAAACCTTCGAAAGGTTTGGGAACGTCGCTGTATTGCAGTTTTTCGCGAATGCTGGACATCAGGATCATCGCCAGCGCAAAACCGACACCCGCACCCACACTGTTAACCAGGGATTTGAAAAAGGAAAAACCGTTCTCGACATTGATCAGCGGAATGGCCAGCACCACGCAGTTGGTGGCGATCAACATCAGGTAAATTCCCCACATGGCGTGCAATGTCGGTACGAATTTTCGTGTCACGATATCCAGCATCTGGACGGTGGATGCCACGATGATCACGAAACAGATCGTCGTGAAAAACTCCAACTCCAGCGGAATCAGCACCATATAGTAAACGAGCCACCCCAACAGAGAAGCAATAACCATCACCGCCGTGACCGCGATTCCCATTCCCGCACTGGCATCGAAACTTTTCGACACGCCAAAAAAGATGCAAAGCCCCAAAAAGCGCGTCAAAACGAAATTGTTGATCAACACAGCCGACAAAAACAGCGCCGCATATTCGAGAAATGCCTCACCCATGGCTCACCTCCTCGCCGCTTGCGGTTTCCCGTTGAACCGTTGCCGCAACCTTTCGCTTGTCCAGCCAATCTCCCAACGTCCGAAACAGACCGATCAACAACCCGATGGTAATGAATCCGCCGGGAGCGAGAATCACCATCAAAATCGGCTGGTAGTGTTCACCGAACACGGGATAACCTAAAAACGTGCCGGTTCCGAGAAGTTCCCGAATACCACCGGTAATCACCATGGCCGTTAAAAAGCCCAAGCCCATCCCCAACCCATCCATAAAGGCCGGAAGCGGGGTATTTTTCGAAGCGAAGACCTCGGCACGAGCCAGGATGATGGCGAACACGACGATCAAAGCCAGATAAACCCCGAGATCGGCATACAAGCCTGGAAAAAAGGCCGACATGAATAGCTGAGAAAGCGTCACCAGCGTAGCGATGATCGAAATATAAGCCGGAACCTTGACCTTCGGATGAATCACGTTGCGGAAAATCGACGTAAACAAGTTATTGAAACTAATAACGAAAAGCACCGCCACACCCATGCCGAAAGCGGTCTTCACTTCACTTGTCACCGCCACGGCAGGACAAAGCGAAAGCGCCAGCACGAACACGGGATTTTTGCTTAAAATGCCGTCCCGTACCAATCCTCTCAACGTGGTCTGTCTCGAACCACGGAAAGGCAAGGTTTCCTGGGTTACGGGGTTCAGGGTTTGCAACTCACTCATGCGTTCCCCCTCCCTTTTTCATCTCAGCCGGAATGTTTTTGAAATCCTCCGACGCCAGTTTTTCCAACGTTTCGAGGTTGCTCTTGATGCCGTTGGCAATGGCACGGGATGTGATCGTCGCCCCGGTAATCGCCAGGATTTTGCCCTCTACCGGTACTTTGTCGACATCGAGTTGATCCTTTGTTTTTCCCTTGAAACGCTCGCGGAAAAACGGTTCTTTGGCCTTCGCCCCAAGCCCGGGGGTCTCACGATCCTTAAGGATCTTGTAGTCCACCACCGAAAACGCCTTGTCTACACCGAGGGTCATGTGGATGTTTCCGTCGTACCCACGTTGGACAACGGGTAGCACGTACCCCACACTGTTGCCTTTGGCGTCCAGACCATAAAACCAGCCGTTCAGACCTTCGATAACCTGAAACGTTTCGGCGGCAGGCAACACGGTTTTGCGGGCATTTTCCTGAGCGATACGCTCGTTTTCCAGCCGAATCGGCTGTGTAAAATAATTCACAGTGGCCAGAATCACCCCGGCCAGCATTCCCGCTGCCCCCAGATTGAGAGCAATTCGGAGTATCCCCGCCTCATCCTGCGGAGCATGACTTGCATGGGCTTCGGCGCTCATGATTCCTCCTTGAACTGGGCAGGCTTGATAAAACGATCGATCAGCGGAGTAACGGCGTTCATCAACAAAATCGAGTAACACACCCCCTCGGGATACCCACCGAAACGCCGAATCAGAATCACCAGAATTCCCGCACCGACGGCAAAAATGATCTGCCCCCGAGCCGTTACCGGTGAGGTCACCATATCGGTAAGCATGTAGAACGCACCGATCATCAGGCCACCGGACAGGACATGAAACAGCGGATCGCCGTCAAACCAACCGGGACCACCTAGAATCCAACCTAAAAGAGCGACAGTACCGATGTAAAACACCGGTCCCTGCCAGAAAATATAGCGTTTGAAAATCAACACTGCTCCACCGAGCAAAATCAGCAACGCCGACACTTCGCCGATGGAACCATTGACCTGACCGAAAAACAGGGAAGCATACAATTCGCTTCGGCTACCCATCGTATCGAGCAGCGCTTTCATGCCGTGCTCGCCCCAAATACCTAACGGAGTCGCGGTCGTCACGCCGTCAACAGCTCCGGCGGCTTTCGAGGTCATCACTGACCATGTGGTCATCTGCACCGGGAACGAAGCCAACAAAAACGCCCGTCCGGCATGAGCGGGGTTGAAAATGTTCTGCCCCAACCCTCCGAAAACATGTTTGACAATGGAAATGGCAAACACGACACCCAACACCGACATCCAGAACGGCAACCCCACGGGAATGCACATGGCCAGCAGCAAGCCGGTCAAGAAGGCGCTGCCATCCCACCAACTTCGCTTCATTCCACGTATTCTCTGGATAACAGCTTCGGTCGCCATCGCCGTAGCCGTGCAAAGCAGCATCTGCCATAGCGCACGCAGACCGAACACATACACCGCCCAAGCTGCCACAGGCAACAGGGTGGCATTAACGGTCCACATGATTTTTGGAATCGTTTCCTTCGCCTTGACATGGGGAGCGCTCGCGACGGTCAGCAACGAAGCATACAGCCTGTCCTCGTGCTGCGCGGCAACGGGGGTCGGTTCCGCCATGAAATGCCCCTTTCCGTTGGAAATTCCGGGTGGGAAACAACGTTCCCACCCGGAAACGGTCCAAGCTTATTGACAGTCCGGATCGACGGTATCCGGGCAGGTCGAATCGCAGTAGCCATCATCCGTGCAGGAATCGTTTTCGCAGGGATAAGCCATCGTGCCGCCACCGATATCGAACGAGGTTCCATCGGGATTGCAACAACAGTCGGGATCATCCACGCAGGGATAATAAGCATCGCCATCGGTCAATGCGTTCTCGCAGGCACCAACGATGGTATCGCAGTCGGTTTCCATCAGACCGCCATAACCACCGTCCATGATCAGGGGATCGGAACACTGCAACGGCTCGCCTTGCTCTTCGGCTTCCTCTTCGGTAGCCTCTTCGGTGACTTCATCCTCATCACCTGCCGTTACATCTTCGTCACCACCGGTCGTGTTGTCCTCATCGCCCACGACCTGATCGGTATCTCCACCCGGTTCGTCGTCGTCATCGTCGCCGCAACCCACGGCCAACGCCAGAACCGAGAACAGCACCAACATCATCATCCACCATTTCGTTTTCATCACTCCTCCTTTTTGATCCAAAATTGGATAAAACAGCCGAACTACCTCGAATCGTAAAGTCCGACACACTCAACAAGGACACACTCGTATTATTTTTTCTCTCGCTGCATATCCCGAACGCTCGTTTTGAGCAGTTTTACGGACTGCAAGATGTGGCGATTCGCCGGACATACATACTCGCAGCTACCGCACTCCACACATTCAAGCACCCGTTTTTCCTCTGCTTCCGTCCATTTTCGCTTGCGAGCCAATACCGGCCAGTCCAGCGGTTCCAATCCCATAGGGCAGGATTTGACGCAATTGCCGCAACGAATGCACGGGCCTTCCTCTTTTCGTTCGATTTCCTTTTTAGACAAGGCCAGCAGACCGCTGGTCCCTTTGACCAATGGGATATCGAATCCGTTCTGAGAAATTCCCATCATGGGACCACCCATGACAAGGCGACCGAGTTCTTCTTTAAGCCCACCGCAAAAATCGAGCAGGTCTTTCCAGGTCGCTCCGATGGGCGCAAGCACATTTTTCGGCTCGGTCACACATTCGCCAGAGACGGTTACCACTTTTTCAAGGATTGGAATTCCACGTATCACCGCATCGGCGATAGAGGCACAGGTCGTCGTATTCTGCACCACGACACCGATGGACATCGGCAGTTTTCCTCCAGGAAGCCACTTACCGATCAGTGCTTTGATCAGGCTTCGTTCCGCACCTTGCGGATATCTGGACGGCAGCGCTACAACCCGGCAATCGGGCAGTCTTTTACATGCTTTGGTCATGATATCGATGGCATGGGGCTTGTTGTTTTCGATACCCACCGCCACGTCTTTCGCACCGAGTACTTTTTGAAGGATTTCGATCCCGATAACGATATCTTCCGAACGCTCCCGCATAATAGCGTCATCGCTGGTCAAATAAGGCTCGCATTCGGCCCCGTTGATCAACAGATGCTCGATGGTCATGTCTTCCGGCGGTGTGATTTTAACGTGTGTGGGAAACGTCGCTCCACCCAAACCGACGATTCCGGCTTCTTTCACAGCATCCCGAAGCGCTTGGGCGTCCATCGTTTTCCAATCCCGATCGGCGGGAAGACCTTCGGCCCATTCGTCACGACCATCGGTTTCCAGGATGATCGCCCTGCCCTTTCCAAGTACGGGATGCACCACATCCTTGATTTCCTTAATGATTCCCGAACTCGGAGCATGCACGGGCGCAGAAACGAAAGCCTCGGCTCCCGCGAGTTTCTGCCCCTTTTTCACTTCGTCCCCTTTTTCAACAAGGGGCTGATTGGGCGCTCCGATATGTTGCACGGTATGAATCATCAGCAACGACGGACAGGGCATCCGTTCAATGGGTTTACCCTCGGTCCGATGTTTTTCGTGCTTTACGCTCGCCCCACCTCTGAATGTATGAGCCATAGAACCATCCTTCCGCGATGGTCGAAGTGCTACGATTCCAAGACGTTACGTTGCAGCCTCGGTTTCGCGTTCCCCTGTTTTATGATGACAGGCCGATCCGGCGGGTACAACACGCAGCACGACCATTCCCGCTCCAGCCTTGGTCTTTTTCCCCACGAAATATACAATCACGATCCCCAGTACGAAAAACACAGCCGTGAAGATTATCGGCAACCAACTATTCGTCATTTCCAGCGCCGACGCGAATCCATACCCGATTCCGGCTCCCAAAGCCAGAAACAAAAGCGGCAGCCAGAAAACCAGCAAGACGGCAAAGAACATTCGCCCTTTTTTGGCTTCGAACTCCACATGCTGCCCCACTTCGACGCCAATAGGATCTTCCGCTTCGAATTCTACATGGGTCTGGGTCGGATCGTGCATCCCGCAACCTACGCAATATTCCCCATGGCAAACCTTGATCGTCGCCAACTCCCCACTATGAGCTATGACTTTTCCTTTGGCGATCATCAGGAATGCTTCCTTTTTCGGAAATGGCTGGCGAAACCGTCGCTGACGACTTCCACGAGGCTATCTCCGTCGTTTACGAGAATCAGGGCTTCCACGCCGAAATGCTTCGCCAATTCCAAACCTTTTTTCGATCCAAGCACTGTTATGGAGGTTGCCAATGCATCGAGCAGAGCGTTGGAAACGTTCGCGTCGAAACTGGCGACCGTCACCCCTGCGATTTTCTCCTGCACGGGACGACCATTTCTTGGATCGAAAATGTGGTAAAAACGTTTTTCACCAATCAACAACGGCTGTCGATAGTTTCCGCTGGTGGAGACACGCAACTCCGTCTTGGAATTCACCGTTCCCCACAAGGCACGTAAATCTTTGGGATGCTGTACGCCAATCACCCAGGAGCCATCGGATTTTTCACCGAATGTGGCAATTTCCCCACCACACTGCACAAGCCCCGCCCCAGCGCCTTCGGCTTTAAGCAGGTTACGAACGCGATCCACGGCGTATCCCTTGGCGATTCCTCCGAAATCGAACGTCAAGTCATCCCGATCGAGATCGAGTTTCGGGAATCCTTCCTCGTATACGTGAACCTTGTCGAATCCCGTTTTCTCGACCGCTTCGGCCAGTTCTTCGTCCTTGGGAATTCTTTGCCTTTCTACGGCATCTCTCCATAAACGTTTGATCGGCCACAACGTAGGATCGAAAGCTCCTTCCGATGCCTTGTAAAGCGTCGCGATATCCTGCAAAACCTTTTGAACATCCTCCGAGACACGAACGCCTTTCGAAGATGTCCTTCGGTTCAGTTTTCCGGTTTCACTTTGGGGATCGAAAGGATTGAATACCTGGCCGATCCGCTCGAACTCTTCCCAAGCTTTTCGGGACAACTCCGTCGCCCGTGCTTCGTCTCGATGTTCGAAACGAAACAGAATCCGAGAAGGAATTCCGTGGTACAGGCTTTTTTTATACTCGAACCAATCCTCTTTTTTAGGAGTGGACGTAGAGGAAACCGTATCGGAGGAAGGAGATTCCTTCTCTTTCGGAGAATCCAGTTGCCACAAAGCAAACATGACCAGCAACGAAAAAAAGAGGGCCAGCCCGATCATCGTACCGTTGGCACTAACGGAAAACGGCTGTTTCATTTTCATATAAAAACCTTCAAAAAGAAAAACGTCGCCGGGTTTGCTAGTCCCCCCAGCAGACGAAAACGATGCCTTCGTTTATTTTACCAAACACCACGAAACCTTGATATTCACCCTACAAATAAGGTGTACCATACTTTGGCTTGCATTTCAATTCGGATATTGCGTACTACACGCAAGAAAGTACGATTTGATATAAGAATTGAGATTTTATGTTTTGGTGAACAGCCCTACCGATTATGAGAATTGACGCAGAAATGCAGAGAATCACAGACCATTTTGCAAAAATGACCGAAATCTCCCCCTTTAGAATAAGCTAGGCTTACCGTAAGCGTTTTATTTTTTCAGGTCCGAGGGCAGCACCCGCGCCATGTCTCCATCGATCATTCCTGTCTCACAACTACATACGTTCGAGGAATTCGTCTCGTCACATGCTTCTGTGGGATAAGCGTCCTCACCGAAATACCGAACGCAGTATTCCTCGCAGGTAAAGATCATGTGCGCATCCATTCCCGCTTCGCAAATCGCCACATGCTGAAGGCTGGGACAATAGACTTCTCCGGGTGTGCAAGAAGCGATGATTCCGGGCGTCATACCGTATTCGCACTGGCAGGGGTCTTCAGCCTCGATATCGCAACCCCAGGAGAAATATTCCGGTCCAAACTCCTGAGCACAGTAGTCTTCGCAGGAGATTTCCTCATAGTAAAAATCATCGTTGCAGACCAACAGGGTATTTGAGTCTTTGCACTGTTTATCTTCAGGATAGCATTCGTACATTCCACCGTCGAAAGTATCGTATTCACAGACACACAGACCTTCCGCATCGTCATCGCAATACGCATCGACGAGAGCCAAAGAATAATCTTCTTCCGGGTACGGCGGGCACTCGTTCCAGCAGGAAACCGTCTTGAGTTCACCCTCTTCACAGGTTACCAACTGTCCGTCTTCGTCACAAGCCACCGGACCGTCTTCAATACAATTTTTTTCCACACAGGAGCAGAAATCGTCGGGATCTTGCGCGTTGCAGCCATCGGAAACATAGCCTTCCCCATAGGCGCTTTCGCAAAAAGCATCGCATTCATATTGTAGGTATGTGCCGCCCTCGCAAATGGCTACGGATCGATTCTCGATACAGTAAAAGTCGCCGGAAGAACATTCGTATTCCACTCCCGCCGTCTCTGGGTACCAATAGTCGTCATCCGCTTCGATTGATTCTTCAAGCTCCGTGTCTTCATCTCCCTGGTCCGGTTGATAGCTCACAGCGGCGTCATTCTCCATGCAGCCCGTTCCCAACGCCAAGCCAGCCGCCAATAGCAAGGTCACCGCCCCCTTGACGATTTTCCGAGGAAACGTCCAGGCCAGCCAACAGGCGCGTCCGATAATGCTTTCCCCGGATTCCGAGGCATACACCGCGTTTCGATACCTTTTGACGGGTTCGAGCTTGAAGGGAGAATTTGACGACATTTTGTACCTTCCTTCCATTTCGATCCTGGAAATTTCCAGCGTTTCGGGACAATCGAAAAGGTCAATCGATCCCGTAGGCCGAGATTTCCTCCAAATAAGTTCCGATATATTTGTAATGCTTATCAATAAACAATGGAGTTTTTTCTTTCCACAGGAGATTCCCGATCTCGTCGGCAATGGGAATCACCATTCGTTCGTGCTCGCACAAGAGCGGAGAAACCCCGGTTACGCTCCCGGTGGTCTGCCAGTTCATACAGCCGCAATAGTTTGCGCAACGTCCCTGAAACACACAACCTTTGCAAGATTCTCGCGGCTTGCGGTTTTCTGCGATCAACTCTTCCCGACGCTTAGTAAACCCTGTATCCACATGACCGATGCAGTAGTCCTCGGCTTCTTTTTTATCGGAAACGAATTGCACACAGGGAAAACAACGACCATCCGGCGCGACAGAAAACTTCCTCAACCCGAAATCGCAGACTTGTCCAGTTTCACCGGCGCATGAGCATGGGTTTTGATTTTGTCGTCGAACATATGCAGGAAAAACGGCTCTCCGCTCCTCGTGGCATCGATATACCATTTCGCCAACTCAACGTAGCTTTGGCGCAGGATTTCGAACGATTCCCTATCCCAACTCGGGTCGGAAAATGCGGTCTGATGCACCATGTAGCGAATCCCTCGTTCCCACATGTATTCGACGGAAGACAACAGCCGCCCGGCGTTGCGAGGCGTGATCACCGAAACAAACACCGTATAGGGATTCAGCGAGAGAATCATGTCCAGTTTCGAATCGATGGCTTCAAAACTCCCCGTTCCTTCAGCAGTGGGGCGTTGGGCGTCGTGGGCTTCTTGATCTCCATCGAGAGAAAGAGCGAAAAGTATTTCGTTGTCGCGACAAAATTGAAGAATTTCCTCGTTAAGTAGCGTACCATTCGTAGACAGGCGAAAATACATCTTTTTTCCGGCTTTTCGACCTTGCTGCTTGGCATAGTCGGTCAGCGTACGGATTTTATCGAAAGCGAGCAGTGGTTCTCCGCCGAAATAGGAAATACAAGCCGAATTTTTTCCACTTTTAATCGCAAGATCAATGGCCTTACGTGCGGTTTCCATCGACATCGAAGGGCGGTTCCCTTTTGCCGCATAACAGTACCGACATCGTAAGTTACATTGTTGTGTTAGGTGCAATATCGCTTTCATGTTCACCTGAAATGTCAAGATAAACTGACAAATTACTCGATCGTCAGGTTTACTTCACAGTTTTTTCTTCTCGTTGACGGAGTAAACTGGCGTTCTGTCCTACGTAAAAAAGCAATACCAACAAAACGATGGCTCAGTCCAGAAACAAAGCTTCGTCGCAACCACTGAAAATTTCACGATGTTTCGCGTTACGACAATCACACCAATCAAACATTCAATCGATCAGGAAAAACGCCTTTACTAAAAATCCAGTATATAATGTTGCAAAATTCCTGCCATCGATTAACTCTTTTGAGTGATACGGTACGATGCGACGGACTTCTTGTAAATCCAATCGTTGTTTTGGTTCATGTTGTTGCATTTTCGTTAAAAAATCCATACATTGAATCAAAATACTTCGTGTTTCGAGGCAGTAAAAAACCATGATTCAAATTGTGATTACCGACAGCGAGGGAAACATCCGAAACATTCCCTTTCTTTACGATGTGTTGACCATCGGTCGGTCCAGCGACAACCTCATTCAATTCATGGAACGGAACATTTCCCGCTACCACGCGCAATTGCTGAAAGAAAAAGACGAAGTATACGTCGTCGATCAGGATAGTTACCGGGGTGTTTTCGTCAACGGGGACCGTGTGGTTCGCAAAACTCTTGTGCGTGAACACGATGTCCTTGGTATCGGAGATTACGAAATCGAGATCCGTCATTTATCGGAAGAAGAATCGACTCTCTCGGATGAAGAAACGGCAGAGTTCGACGTTCCGGAGAACACACCGCCGAAACTTGAAAACGCGAGCCCTGGTGACGATCAAACCCTAAAAGACAGCGATGAAGAAGTATCCAAAGAGGAAAAAGAAGCAACCGTTATCCTCGAACATCAAAAGGATGTCGAACGGATATCTCGACCTGTAAAAACTACAAAAACATCTAAAAAGAAAGCGCCAGAGAATAAAGGTTTGAAAATCGCCGAACGTCTGGTTCTGGCTTTGATTCTCGCTGGCGTGGTTGCTTTGATTCTTTATTTCACGAATTGATCTGAAATAATTATGAAAAACCAACTTCGAAGCGAATTCCTGCTTGCGGCTTTTCTTTTCGTAGTTGGCTGTATGGCCGAACCCCAAGCAATTTCGAACGATACCCACCCCGGAATTCACATCGAAGGGTTACGGGGCCTCC
The DNA here is from genome assembly GCA_963676915.2 of Myxococcota bacterium. Taxonomy (GTDB): domain Bacteria; phylum Myxococcota_A; class SURF-8; order SURF-8. The sequence continues at coordinate 16,123 of CAXXVK010000033.1, read as the reverse complement.
TTCTTACGGTTGATGAACCGTTGCACTTCGAAGCACGTTCGGCCGAGGTACAGGAAAACACCTGGCACCTCAACGATCCCCGGTTCGAATCGGCCAAACAACAGCGGATCTCAGCAAACCATGCAAAAATGAAAAACGGTCATTGGATTCTGGAGGGAGTCATTCGTATCGACAATTCCAACGGGGAAATGCACGTCAATCGCTTGGAAACCACGGATATTGAACAAGTGCAAATGCAGGAAATCACCTATTCAAACCAGGAAATCGCTTTGCAGGCAAAAGAAGGTTTCTGGGATGAAAAGACACGAGAACTGCGCTTGACAGACGTGCAACTATCGAATCATCCGGCCAAAGAAAACTAATCTGCGATCGATCGGTCAGGCGACCTCGTATCACTCCAGCTTTTTCAGCCCTTCATCGGCTTTGCGATACCACTTGCTTTTCTTCGACACGAGTTGCTTGACGGTCCGCCAATGGGTTTTGGCTTCGTCCGGGTCGCTGTTTTTGGCAGCTAAACCTTTATAGTACAGCTTTTTCGCCGTGATTTCCAACTCTTCCATCGCTCTGGAAGCACGCACGTGCCCCGGATTGGCCGTTAACGCTCGTTTGTACGATTTGGCCGCTTTACTCCACTCTTTCTGGTCTTCGAAACCTTTGCCGAGGGTGTAGTACATGTTTCCAAGCATTTTCCGAATATCTTTTTCATACTCGGAGTCTTTCGAAATCTCCCGTGCGGTAGCCCAAGCACTTTTCAATGCAGGAATCGCCTTGTTGGCGTTGCTGTCGTCGGCGGCATTTCGTCCTGTATTCCAGTCTCTTTTGAAAGATTCCAGTTTTTTCAATAGGCTCGACGCCTCACGAATGGTCGGTTGATGTCCCCAACCAGTTGAAATTGCACGAGCTTCGTCGATTGCATCGCTGATTTTCTGCTTGCGGAAACTCCGAATCGGCATTCTCAGATCCGATTGACCTGTAACGTGCATACCGTCACGATTTTCCTTGGGAGGAGCAGAGGCAACGGGTTTCGGTGCAGGAGGAGGACTGGCCGGTTCGGTTTTTGCGGGAGGCGGTGACGCAGGCTTCGGGGGTGTCGGTTCTTGGGCAGGTTCCGGTTCGGCATGTTTCGAAGGGGCCGCCACCACAATTTTGTTGGCAAGCTTCGCCTCGCAGATGATTTTGATCCTCTGAGCCTGAATATGTCCCGGTTTTTGGACAAGAACGCTGTTAACGATTTCAAGCGCTTCGTTGTATTTCCGCCGGTTCATCAGTTTATCGGCTTCATCCACCTGTTTTTGCCACGCTAACGAATCGAACTTGGCGATCAACTCAACAGCCTGTCCGTGATATTTGGATTCGTTAGAAATTTCTTTCAATGCCTCGTAACTATCCTGCGGATCACTTGCCGCCAGCCGGGTTTCGGCAGTTTCGACGATTTCCTTGAAACGCTGTTCCTTGGCGATCCACGATTTGAGCTGAAGCACATCCGTGTTATTGGCGGACAACTGGAGAGCTTGCTCGCATTTCGCAATAGCGCGATCGAACATATCGTTTTTCAACTGAATTCGCGCTTGCTCCATCAGGGTTTTGACTTTTGCCTCTGTAGGATCGACTTTCGGTGCGGCTTCTTCCGCAATGGGGGCCGGTTTCGGTGCACTTTTCTGCTGGTTGAGCAGAACGATAGCACCTACAGAAATCACGGCAACCAACGCCACAACCACGGCAATAATCAAGCCACCCGACCCTTCTTTCTCCGGCTTAGTGCCCGGCGTCACCGGTTGGCGGGGACTGCGAGTCTGCACAAAGGTCGGTTCTTCTGAAGACTTTGGTAGAGGTTTCTTTTCCTCGGCTCTTTGGGGAGGAACCGAGGTTTTTAAACTGATTTCAGCGGGAGCAGTATCCACGGCATTGAGAGTCTCTTGCTCCAACGATCGTACGAATTCTTCCTGGGTTTTTGTCCGCTTAATCTTCGGCTTTTCTGAAACCTTGGTCCCCTTCGTTTTCTTTTTATAGGATGGAGGAGGCGTTACGTTTGAAACGTCAGGCGTCGGCTGACTATCCTCGATACGATTCATATCCAGTGTTTTTTTCGGTTCATCCTTCATTGGAGGCGGAGCAGGAGGAAGATCGGTCTTTGGAGGAACCACATCCTTCTTTTCAAGCTCCATACTCCCCATTTCTTGGGTTTTCTTGGGTTCAGGCTTCGCCTCGACCTTGGCTGGATCTGGCGAGGTTTTCTTCTGTTCGGTCTTTTTAGGCTCCGCTGGTTGAGATTTCTCCCCGCTGTCCAACGACTCCATTTCCAAGGTCTTTTTCCCACTAGCAGATTCCTCAGTTGCCTGGTTAGCGACCGGAGGAGGTGTTGGAGATGTTGGAGCCGGTGGTGGAGCTGTCGCTTCGGAAGTCTGCGGCGGCGGCGGAAATCCTTGCTCATTGGCTGACTTCTTCACCTCGGCAGGTTGATCGGTCGGTTCATTGGTAAATCGAATCACGCTTTTTCCGACGACAATCATGTCATTATTTGTCAATACCTGCTGATGGGTACGAACGCCATTGAGATACGTTCCGTTCCCGCTTTGCATATCGGTAAGGATATAATCTTCCATCCGGCGGGTGATTCTAAAATGTCGCCTGGAAATCGCAAGGTCGGAGATCACGAAATCGTTTTCGATACTGCGTCCACCGAACATTTCATTATAAGATACCAGAAATTCCTTGCCGCGCTCCGGACCATCGACCACAGAGAGTTTGGCGCTTTTAATCTCCGGCATGCTCTGGATTTCTTCGAGATCCAGAATATGCGTAGGTTCGTCGGCCAATGAGTTTTCGTTTTTTTCGTTGAAATAGCGAGAGTCGGATGTTTTTGACGAGTTTTCGGCAAAATCCAGCGCATCATCCACTTCCGTTTCCACAGTGCCGCCATGCGATGATGAAGCGTTTTCATTGGGAGTGGGAGGTGGGGAACTTTGAGAGGAAGAAGATTTTGAGATAGAAATTTCTCCAAGAATTTCAGGATCTTCACTCTTCTTTACGGATTTTCCAGTTTTCGAATCGATCTCCGTGGTTTGCTCGTACAATTTCTCCACAGGCGCGTTATCGAAAAAGCCGCTGGAAGCCTTCTTGTCCTTCGCCATTCTTTTCCTCTCTTCCCCAGAACATTTACTAATTGGTACTTATACTTGAACCGGAGCGGAAAACCGTGCCCGAATCGATGTTTTTTTAGGATACATAGCGTTGATACAAGCTTATGGAAGCGCCTTACTAATGTCAAGAAAGGATCGCAAAAGCCATCGATCGTGGAAAGTATCGAAAATTCCAGAGAAATTTCATGCCACCCTTGCAATGCAACAATGTACGTCGTGCCAACCGTAGGAAAAAGCCGCTATTTCAGCACTCAACTCCTAATATAAAAAAACGCAGGTTCCCAGAACGGTCAAACGAAAGAATCCACTTAAAAATCGGAGTGTTGCGATACTGTTATTTCTTTTCTTCTCTTGTGTAAAACGCGCCAATGGAGCTAACTGTTTATTTTATTGACCCTCCAAGCCTTTTCTGGTAGAAGAGTCAACGTTTCAAAATAGGCGTATGGCAATAAAAATTAGTTATTTCACGGAGTTAGGAGGATGTAGTGTCATTCTTGCCACTCATTCAACAGGCAATCGCCCAAGCCGCACAGGGACAACAAACCCCAAGTTTATGGAGTTCTTTGCTTCCTTTCGTGGTCATTTTGTTCATTTTCTATTTTCTTTTGATTCGACCTCAGCAGAAAAAAGAAAAAGAACGTCAGGCTATGTTGGCCTCGATCAAGCACGATGATGAAGTGATTACCACCGGCGGTATGTACGGAAAAGTAACCAACCTCACCGAGCAGGTCGTAACCCTGGAAGTAGCTCAGAACGTGCGGGTCAAGTTGGCTAGATCGGCCATCGCCGGACTGAAAAATCCTGCGGTAAAAGAAGAAAAGAAATAATAAATCCGCGAGGTTATTCTCTTTTCGCGGATCGTATCGGCAAAGCAGCAAGGAGTACCAGACATGGCGCGTGAATGGTGGTGGCGTAGCGCACTCGTAATAGCGTTGCTCGTCCTATCGATTTTCGGACTCGTGCCGACCGTCGTTGGGTGGTTCCACACTCAGCAGGTCAACGAGAAAATCGCTCAGGCGGGAAGCTTTTGCACCGAAAAAGGCTTGGATTGCGGAACCATTTTGTATACGGAAGCGGACGGCAAACTGCGGGTTCCGTTTTCGGCCAGCGATAAAATGGAAGAAGCTCGCGAGTCGCTGACCCAGGAACTTTCCCTGGGTGAACCGACGATTCCCACGGGACAGACAACCCTGGCATTCAGTCTGCCGGATATCTTGCCTTCGTGGTATAAAAGCCTTTATGCCAAGAAAATAAGTCTGGGTCTCGACCTCCAAGGTGGTATTCACCTTGTATTGGGTGTCGAGGTGGAAAAAGCCCTTGTGGACATCGTGGACCGGATGACCGAGGAAGTGGATCGCTACTGCGAAGACGAGAAACTCGGTTGCAAGGAAATCCGGGTAATCGAGGGCAAACCGGCGATGACGATTTCCTTCCCCGATAAGGAAACGCTGGATTCCGCCAAGGAAAAAATTTCCAAATTCTTCGGCGATATGGTGGAGATTCCCAATCCTACCGATAAGGATTTCACCATCGCATTCGAGATGTCGGAAGACTTGCAGACCTACCGCAAAAATCATGCGGTCGAGCAGGTTTTGAAGACTCTGCGTAATCGTATCGACGAAATGGCCGTTCGCGAAGCGTTGGTTGCCAAGCAAGGCGATCGCTCGATTCTGGTGCAGATTCCCGGTGTCAAAGACCCCGAACGCGCCATGGAATTGATCGGCCGTACGGCGCATCTGGTATTCAAGATCGTCGACGACACCAACACCGAGCTGTTCCAACACAAAAACGAAGTCCCCGAAGGTTGGGAACTGAAGAGCGAAAGCGCCCGAAACGCCAAGGGCGGCTTGACCACGGTTCCTTATCTGACCGCTGTCAAAGACCCCGAAAACAAGAATATCCGCGTGATTCGCGAATGGGTCAAAGGCAAAGTCGGACCGGACAAAGAAGTGCTTTTTGAGGAAGAAGTCATCAAGAAGGCGAACATCGGTCAGGACGTTCGCTGGCGTTCCTACGTTGTGGATCGTAAGACGGCCATGACCGGCGAAACCATCGTCGATGCCCGCGTCAATATCGATCAACGACAGAACCGCCCCTACGTTTCGATGACCTTCGACCGCCAGGGAGCCAAGCAATTCGAGCAGGTTACAGGCGATCACATCCACGAACGCATGGCTATCGTGCTGGATAACAAAGTCCAGTCGGCCCCGGTGATTCAATCCCGAATCGGCGGTGGACGCGCCCAAATCACGCTGAATGCGCTTCGTCCTTACCGAGAACTGATGGAAGAAGCACAGGATCTGGCGATCGTACTTCGCGCCGGTGCTTTGCAGGCTCCGGTAAAAATCGAGGAAATCCGCACCGTCGGTCCGACGTTGGGTAAAGACTCCATCGAATCCGGAAAGATTTCGATTATCGCCGGTTTCGTGCTGGTCGTGTTTTTCATGCTGATCTACTACCGGGTGGCGGGTATCTTCGCCGACGTCGCCCTCGTCTGCAACATGATCTTCCTTATGGCGGTGCTGGCCTTCTTCGAAGCCACCCTGACACTCCCCGGCATGGCCGGTATCGTGTTGACATTAGGTATGGCCGTTGACGCCAACGTGATCATCAACGAACGTGTCCGCGAGGAACAGCGCATCAACAAGACCCCGAGAGCCAGTGTGGAATCCGGGTATGACCGAGCGTTCTGGACCATCTTCGACGCCAACGTCACGACGGCCCTGGCAGGCTTCATTCTGTGGACCTACGGTACCGGCCCCGTCAAGGGATTCGCCGTAACCCTGCTGGTCGGCATCATCTCCTCGATGTTCAGCGCCATCGTGATTACACGGCTGTTCATCGATTACGTCATCGTTAAATTCAAACCCGCCAAGTTGAGCATCTAGCGCGGTTTTTATAAGGAGTGACCCCAATGCAGATCGTTCCTGCGGACTTAAACATTCCCTTCATCAAATACGTACGGCAGTTCGCCATCGTATCGGTTGTGCTGGTCGGTATCAGCCTGCTGTTATGGCTGATCGTCGGACTCAAATACGGAATCGACTTTTCCGGCGGTACGGAATTGCAGATCCGTTTCGAAAAAGCCGAGGTAAGCGGCGCGGAAATCCGCGACGCCCTTGCCGGATTGAAACCCGAACCGGAAGTGCAACATTTCGGAATGGTGGACGGAAAACACGAATACCTGATCAAACTATCCAACATTTCTTTCGTTTCCGACGAAATGGCCACGAAAATCGAATCGGACCTCAAAGCCGAGTTCAGTACCGAAAACCTACGTAACTTCGGTCACCGAACCGTTGGCGGCGATTTTCTTGAATTCGTCACCGACAAAAAGGTTGATACGGAAAAACTGCACAAGAAAATGGAATCCTACAACATCACAATCAACAACATGAGTGTTGAAGGTGCAGAAGGCCGCTGGATTCATAAAATCCAACTGGCCGGACTCAGCGGTGAAGTCCTCCGGATGCTTTCCGAAAAATTCGGTGCAGGTAGCACAGAATTGCTACGTGAAGACTCCGTCGGTCCGAAAGTCGGTGCGGAACTCAAACAAAAAGGACTGAAATCCATCCTGTTCGCTCTCGTGATGATTCTGGCCTACATCGGCTTCCGATTCAATCTCGTATTTGCTCCGGGTGCCGTTGTTGCCTTGATTCATGACGTACTGATCACTGTTGGCGTATTCGTTATCCTGGGTGTGCAGTTCACCATTCCTACGATTGCGGCTTTGTTGACCATTGTGGGTTATTCATTAAACGATACCATCGTCGTCTACGACCGCATCCGCGAGAATCTGTCCAAAACAAAAACTCGCAGCTTGGCGGATGTCGTCAACGAGTCGATCAATCAAACTCTGTCGAGAACCTTGCTCACCTCGTTGACAACTCTCGTTGTGGTGGTTTGCCTGTTCGTTTTCGGTGGCGGAATCATTCACGATTTCGCGCTGGCCCTGTTGATCGGCGTGTTGGTCGGAACCTATTCTTCGGTGTACATCGCCTCGCCGGTGATGATTTTCATCGATGGCTGGATAAAAGAACGCGAAGCGGCCAACAAAGCGTAAATCAACCCATTTCTTAGATTTTCAACGCCTCGGTTTTTCTACTAGCCGGGGCGTTTTTTTAACGAAATGACACGAAAAAACGGAATTTTCAGGAAAAATCTGTTGCCGTGGATCGGCAACCAACCGTATCCTTACACAATTCAAACACTTGCTTTCAGGAGTGCATGACATGAAACGTAAACAATTCCTTCCTTTTGTGCTGTCAGCCTTGTGTTTCCTGCCTTTAGCCTGTGGAAGCGATGACGACAACGAGCCCACCCAACAGGAAGGGGATTCGGAAGTCGAATTGGAAGCCGAGCAGGAAGAATCCATTGTAGAAAAATATCCCAGTGCCCTTCCCTTCGAACTGACTCGCGAAGCTGAAGGTGAACCACTGACCGAGCAGGAAATCACCGAATTCACGAAAAAAATCACGGGGTTCTGGAAGAATTCGGGCTTTTTGAACTGGGTCTGGTGGACCTCCCATGGATTGGATGCTTCCTACGATGCCACCATGCCGGATTACAAGCTCTGGTGGCAGGATACACAATCGTATATGGAAGACGGCGTGCTGCGTTTCAGCCATACCGGCGGCGCAGACAACCTCTTGCTCAGAACCTGCAAAATCCTGAACAATGTCTCGGCGGCCTACCTGCTCACCGGTGAGGAACAGTTTGGACGAATTGTCGAAGCCTACTCGAAAGGCATCGTAGCGTTGTCCAAAGGTATGGAATGGGGTGGCGAAGGCGAACCGGCCAAATACCTTCAAGCCCGAGCTATTTTCACGCACAACCACGAATTCGAGTACGAGGGAGGCCGTAAGGTCAAGGTCGAATACGACGAAGTCAAAAAGAAATACATCTACTCCTGGAACGCTCATACGATCCCGAATCCAGAAAATCCCTACTTTGGAGAAATATGGCTTCGAACGTTCCGCAGCAAAGATGATGTCCCTCACTTCTATCGTTCCGTGCCCATGCTGAAACGCGTCGTAGAGGATGCCAAAGATGATAGTGTACGCGAGGCTGCAGCCGAAGCGCTGGAGTACATCGAAGGATTCGCCAAAGACGTCGTGGATCACGAATATACGATTCGAAGCGTCAACCGTTGCGGCGACGCCATCGTTCCAAGCGTAGCGGATGATTCCTACCCTCCGTGTGACGAAGATGACACAACATGCAAAGACCAATGCCTCGTAGACGATACCGAATGCACCCGACATCCGGATTGCTCTCTTTCCTGCGCGGAAGCAGAGGGTTGCGCCGAGATCAAAGACCTTGCCAGCTTTGTGTTGTTCGAATTTTTCGATCCGATCGCAGAATGCAACGCGAAACTGGGTTCTTCCCTGATCGCCTACGGAGAAACAATGGATAACGACTGTGGGGCAGGCATCAGCGAAGGATATGAACCTCTTGCTACGGAACAGCATTATTTCAACACGCACATCATCCGGATTTTCCACGTTGCCGCCGCTTACAATGCCCTGATGGCTGGAGAATACGATGTCGCCAAACAAATTCTCATCGGCATCGGTCAAAGAGCGCGTCGGGATATCAACAACGAGGAAAAATGGATACAGGAAGCTGACGAGTGGGGCGGCGACCTTTCGTCCTTCCTTTTAGCCGCCGCAGCTACCGGCCTTCCGCTAACCGACCACGAAGCCCGTCTGATTCACGATGTATACAGCTACTCCGCCGATTACTACGCCGACTATCCTTACTGGGATCCCTGGAACGCAGAAGGGTTGGAAGGGAAATTCAACTACAAACCGGAACGCTGCTCGACGAATTCGGAAACCGGCGAACGCTACTGTGCCGTGCGCATCACGGAAATCCTGCATCTGATGGAATACTGCTACTCGCCGCTACGAAATGAAGCTGGTGCAAAGCTTGTGGATTGTAGCGTAGTTATCGATCCCAGCCGTTGGGGTGAATAACCGGCAGAAATATCAAATTACTTAAAAATAAAACGGGAGCGAGCAAGAGGTGCTTGCTCCCGTTTTTCGTTTCTGCCTCAGTCGTTTTCAGGAACTCATTCCATTGATCACAACTATACCAAACCGCAAAAAATGGTGAAAGATGAGTCATAGGCTCGTCTTTCCGACGAGATTTCGCTTATAATCGAAACCAGCGAATGGCTTGAAAACAATTTTAGGATAAATACATGAACGCCCTCGCCTCCTCGAATGATTCTTTTTTCAAAAAGCAACGTACGATTTTCAACCGCTGGTTTCTCGTTTGTTTTTTGTTTTTTGTTTTATCCAACGGTACGGCTCAAGCGGATACTTGGTTGGGCCAGGGTATGACGGAGGCCGGTCCGCATCCCCGCACCGTTTTGACTCCTGACCTGCTCGACACCGTACGCACCCGCGCTCATCGAAGTGAATACAAAACGATGATGGCCAACATTCAAAACCGTGCGAACAGGACCGTAAACTCTGAAGATCACGAACTTGGCACCGAAATCAACCGCGCCAAGACCGCCAAAGCCGCCGCGTTTCTGGTTTATCTCGGTCTGAAATACGACGCGACCGAAGGAGCCGTCGAGTTGACAGAGGAAGAACGCGACGCTTACGAGGAAAAAGCGGCACTCTATCTACAACGTATGATCACCGAAAGCCGCGCCAAAGGTGTACAACCCAACAACGGCATTCATACCGCCCAAGAAATGATGTGCTACGCTCATGCACTCGATCTGCTGGAGGGTGCCGGTTCGAACTTCGGTGGGCACCGCACCGAAATCATTCAGAATCTCGCCGATTTTACAGCCGATCTTTACGCCGATTTGGAAATCAACAACTGGATCTCCTTACGATCTTATCTCAATAACCATCGAACGAAAATGGCTTCGGCTCTCGGTATCGCAGCCATGGTACTCAACGGTTTGGAATTCGAAGCCAAACAGGATGATGGCCGCTATAGCGTCGAGAACTGGATCAAGCTGGCTGTGCGAAGTATGGACCAATGCCATATGGATCTGATGAGCGATTGGGAGGGTGGCTACCAGGAATCGTACAATTACCTGGATTACGCAGGCATCAATTTCGTTCCGTTTTTCTGGGCCTGGCATCGCTATGTCGGCGCTCCTTTGGAACTCGAAGCTCTCGATCCGAACATGCCGCCGATGATGCAAAGCGGCCAGACCGAACCGTATAGCGTCGGGGACTTCCTGCTCGATCCATTGCTTGCAACCCAGGCGGATGGGATTGTAAAAACCTCTCAACCCGACGGTACCCAACCACCGACCGATGATTGCTCGCCACTACGATCGTTTCTCTATGGCTTTTACGTTCATGAACTGTTCCCCCATGCAGGTGTGTATCGCTGGATCTGGGAGAGCAGGTCGAAAGGTCCATATTACGGTGAACTTGTGAACGAATGCGAAATGATGGGCATTTTCGACGCCGACATCCCAGCGGTCCACCCCAGCGAAGTTTTCGAAACAGACGCCGTGATGACGGTCTATGGCGCTGCCGTGTTTCGTTCGGATTGGAACTCGGACGCCGTGTATCTGCATGTCCTCGCAGAACACGGCAAAGCTGCTGCCAATTCGTTTACACGCTGGGGACAATCCATCGGCGGCATCGCAGGACACGAGCACGCCGACGGCGGATCTTTCATTCTTTATGCCTACGGTGAACCGCTTGTCATCGATGCCGGTTATCTGGGTTGGGATGAACACGAAAGCGTCAACAATGCCAACAACCATTCGATGATTCTCATCGACGGCAAAGGTCCGAACCCCTTTAAAGCGGTGATTCCGCCTATGGCAATGGATGAAAACGGAGAACTGATCGTCTCCGATCCTTCGGTGGAAGGCGGATACAGTCACCCAGGGGATGGTGAAGCCTGGATTCTGGACTACAAAACCGCGACGGAACAGGCATCGGCACTTCGCTATGTGGATCTGTTCACCGAATACCACGAAAACACCGCTCCGGTGGAAATCCGCCGTCGCGTCGCCCTGCTCGACAGCCGGGCCGTGCTGATCTACGACGAAATCACGCCTCTAGACGGTCAGCCGCACGAACTGACCTTCCAGCTTCATGGTCATGGTGGAAGCGGCCTCACAACCGGCACATTTGAAAGCACTGATTTCGGCGGCACCTGGCTGCGCGAGAAAGCTGGGATACACGGGCAGGTAATCTCGGATCGGGATATCACGTACAATCCACGAGTTGCAGAGCATGATTCCATCGACACCGGCACTCGAGTTAAAGAACGCCATACCGCCTTAGATGCAACGATCACGGTACCGGCTAATGAAACCGGACGTTTCCTGGCGCTGGTCGTTCCCTTCCCAAACGACGAAACTTCGAAAAACGAAGCCAAGGCCAACGTACTTACGGACAATCAAAATCGAGCCATAGGATTTCGTTGGGCACAGGATGAAAATACCTGATGGCTCTCTTGGCCGATAACGGTTTCTCCAGTGATTCCAACACAGTAAACGCAACAATGGCCGCATGGTCGGTGAATGACAATCAAAAACTACGTGCATTGTTTGGAGTAGACGTAAAATCCGTCACGCTGGAGCATTCGCGATTCACCGCTCCAAGCGATCCGGTGTCTTTCTGGATCGAGCGTGACACTGAGACACGATATTGGGGAGCCTGATGCTTTCCACCGACAACTCGTCCGAAACACTCGTTCAGGGAATTGCAATTCGATTTCTCCGAAAATATATCCGGTGAAAACGTTTGCGATTTTCAAACATCGGATCAAGGCACGACCCTTTCGAGCATCCCCGACTATCCGTTCCGACTTACGGCACAAAGCGAACAAATCCGCCGGTTCGCGTCGTCGCACGTCTTGCCGACGAAACCGACTCTCCCCTACTGGAATTGCATCGACCGCAAACAGTAGAAACGGGACGTAGCGTACTTCTGGAAGATGCCATGGCCAATTGTCCAACCCGGCAGGAAATGGAAAACACCGTACAAAAGTCAATGGGAATGGGTACGTAAACCGGAGCTTTCGCAAGCTACGCTCGAAGCTACCGGAGAAGATTCCGTAATGTTTACCACCGACCTGCCCGGCGAATATATTGTCCAAAAAACATTAACCTCTTCGTCCTTCGAAACAAGCGACACTCGAACCGTCACCGCCGTAGGAGAACCCGGAACCTTCGTACCCATCGTAGAAGATGGCGATATGGACGAGGAAGACGACATCGCCCCCGAACAGGAGATGGAAAACGATGTCGATGAAAATCTATCGGAAACCGAAAAGTCCAAAGGTGGCAAAGGCTGCCGCAACACTGGCGATATCGTCTGGCCGATCCTCGGAGATCTCCTGATTTTGGGATTGCTGCTTGCCTTTCTTCGCCGAAAATCTTTCCAAAAAACGAAGGAAAAAAGGTAACATCAACGTGAAACACGTATGGCCGTACATGATTCTGGTTGGTTTTTCTCTGCTTTTTCACGCCTGCGGTGATGATGATACCCGCCCCGAATCCAATAGCGATATGGATTTTTACGAAAATGACGAATCGGAAGAAACCGTGCAGAAAACGTCGTTCGTCGCCGTCACTTTTAATACGGGAACCTCTGAATCCATGGGACACGATTCTCTGCCTGATGACGGTTACACCGGAGAACACGCCGAGATTTCCGATGAATGGTACGGCGACGGTCTTGCCTGGACACCTGCCGTAGAAGCCGCACGGCAGTTTTTCGAGCAAGTTGAAGCCGATGTCGTGGTGTTTCAGGAGATTTTCTATGCGGAGATTGTCCCGCGATTCCCGAAGACGCCCATAAGGATTTTTATTGTGAAACCTGGCAGGAAGAGCAACCGACCGTCGCTCAATACATTCTGGGTGAAGGCTGGCAGGTCATGTGCCAACCGGGAAAACCGGATAAATGCGCCGCCGTCAACCGGAATTTCGGCTCGTTCAAGGATTGCGACGACGACTTCTGCTTGGAAGGTCTGGAAGGCTATCGAGTTGAAGACTGCGGCAAGGGCGCACGAATCGGACGGGGAACCATCGAACTCGTGAACGGTGGAGAACTTACGTTGGTCAACGTTCATGGTTCTTCTGGATTCGAAGAGGATGTCAAGGAGTGCCGCGTCAAGCAGTTCGAACAAGTCTTCGTAGATCTAGGTGACGGCCAACCCGGTGCGAACGGAAGCCGTAATCTGGTTATGGGCGATTTCAACACCGATCCGGGCCGCTTGGCAGAATCCGATGCCAGTGCAGCTCGCGTTCTAGATTTCGCCGGAGAAAACAAACCGTTTGATTTTATTACGGATATCGGTGAAGACGCACCCGCCACCTACGCAACGCTTTTCAACATCGATCACGTCCTTAGCGATTCATTCACCGGTACGTGCTGGGCGGCAGGCGTGACAGAAGGCCACCCGGACATCATCGACGCTATCTACTTCGACCACAAACCCGTGGTCTGTACGCTGGAAGCCCTCGAACGCTGAAGAATTCTCTCACAAGTTCCTTTTCAAGCCTGAGATGGAGCAGGATTGTATCCTGCTCCATCGTTAAGATTAAAAATGGGTCGAGTGAAAGATCACCCGACCCATTAAAAACCTCAAACATTTCTTACTGTTACTCGACCGTCACCGACTTGGCGAGGTTGCGCGGCTGGTCTACATCCGTACCCTTGAAATCGGCCACGTAATACGCCAACATCTGCAAAGGAACGACGGGTCAACAGCGGCTCCAAGGTTTCTTCTACCTCGGGAACATTCAACACTTCGTCGGCGTGGTTCCAGATTTCCTCGTCGCCATCCGTCGCCACAGCCAGAATAACGCCTTCACGTGCCTGGGCTTCTTGCATATTGGACGTGATTTTCTCGTAAATCCGGTTTCTCGTCACAATCGCCACCACCGGCATTTCTTCATCGATCAATGCAATGGGGCCATGTTTCATTTCCCCACCGGGGTAGCCCTCGGCGTGAATGTAGCTGATTTCCTTGAGTTTCAGCGCACCTTCCAACGCTACGGGATAATTGACCCAACGCCCGAGATACAGAAAATCCCGGTGATTGTAAAAACGCTTGGCCAAGCTACGAACGTGGGGAGCACGGTGCAGAAGAATATCCACCAACTGCGGAATCCTCACCATTTCCTGCAATTTTTCACGGGACTCGGTCGCCGGCATGCGATCCAGCGTCCGCGCCGTGTATACAGCCAAAAGATACAACACCACGAGTTGTGTAGTGAATGCCTTGGTTGACGCCACGCCGATTTCCGGTCCGGCGTGGGTGTAAATCGTGTCGTCGCTGGCGCGAGGAATCGAGCTTTCAAGCACGTTGCATATGCTCAGAATCCGGGCACCGTGGGCTTTGGCATCTTTGATCGCCGCCAATGTATCGGCGGTTTCCCCGGACTGGCTGATGCAGACGACGAGGGTTCGCTCGTTAACGATGGGTTTGCGATACCGGAATTCGCTAGCCATTTCCACTTCGACCGGCAGCCGGGCAAAGTCTTCAATCCAGAATTTACCAATCAATCCGGCATGATAGCTAGTTCCGCAGGCTACGATAATCACCCGGTCGAAGCCTTCCAGCGCTTCCCGGTCCAAGCTGATATCGTCCAGCACCACCTCTCCGCTTTCAAGGCTGATACGCCCTCGCAAGGTATCGGTGATGGCACGGGGTTGCTCGAAAATTTCCTTGAGCATGAAGTGCTTGTAACCACCCTTTTCGGCCTGAGTCGGTGACCAGACGATACGTTTGGAAGGCCGCTCGACAACTTCGCCGTCGATCCGGCTGACTTCTACGCCGTCCACGGTCAACACCGCAAGGTCACCGTCTTCCAGAAACACCATTTCCCGGGTCTGGCTCAAAATGGCAGGAATATCGGAAGCGATAAAATTCTCGCCTTCGCCCAGTCCTATGACCAACGGGCTGGAATGCCGCGCCGCAACCAGTTTGTCCGTTTCCGAACTGTCGAGAACGGCGATGGCAAAGGAACCTTCGATCTTCTGCAAAGCGGCACGCACGGCCTCGACGAGTGTCATTCCATCGGACTTGGCAATTTCAATCAGGTGAGAAATGATCTCGGTGTCGGTTTCCGACTTGAACACCCGCCCCTGTGCCTTGAGATTTTCCCTCAATTCAAGATGATTCTCGATGATTCCGTTATGAACCACGGTAATCGACCCCGAGGTGTGGGGATGCGCGTTTTGCTCGTTGGGTTTTCCATGTGTCGCCCAACGGGTGTGCCGATACCCAAGGTTCCGGGAACGGGTTTCTCTGTGGTAAGTCGAATCAGGTTGGCAAGTTTTCCTTCCGAACGCACCACATTGGTTTGCGTCCCATCAAAAACCGCCAGCCCCGCAGAATCGTACCCGCGATATTCCAGCTTGATCAGACCTTCGATAAGAATCGCGCTACTCTGGCGTGATCCTATGTATCCAACGATGCCACACATAGAGAACTCCTAAGAAATGTCGTTATTTTTTCGTAGCTTTCTTCTTTTTGGCTGCAGCGGCTTTGGCTTTGCGACGCTCAAGAATCTTTCAAACTTCTTGCGTCCCCAGCCTTTGACCGTGATTTGTTCCGGACGAGTCAGTGCCAGCGCTCCGGCTGGAACATCCTCGGAAACCGTCGTACCGGCAGCAATAAAGGATTTCGCACCCAATTTAACCGGCGCAAACCAACTGTGTATCCGAGCCAATAAAGACGTCATCCGCAATTTCCGTGCGGTACTTGCCTACACCATCGTAATTACAGGTAATCGTTCCCGCACCTACATTGGTTCGCTTGCCGATATCGGCGTCTCCGAGATAGGATAAATGGTTCGCCTTGGCTCCGGCGTCCATCGTCGTTTTCTTCAACTCTACAAAATTGCCGATATGGCAATCGTTTCCAACAAACGATCCCGGCCGAACGTGCGCGAACGGTCCGACCTCCGCACCGGTCTGAAAACGGCTACCTTCGAGCACGCTATACGGCTTGACGTGTACACCGCCCTCCAACTC
>CAXXVK010000032.1:0-11485 GCA_963676915.2 Myxococcota bacterium | reverse complement strand
GGCCAATTCCGATATTTTAGCGCCTCTTCTGCCATGGAACGCACAATACGTTCTACATCCTCGGCATGTCCGCGTGCGCTGTATTCCATGATCACACCCGGCTTGCTGACATCTTCGGGAATGGCCACGGCGACACACCGCCGAGATCACTTCCTGCGGCGTAACCGAAGTAATCGAAGCATAGGCGATGGGTAAAAATCCGCCGGGAGCGAAGGTGGCTGGAATTCTTCCTGGTCAAACCCGGAGGGAGAATACTCGACATTTTCATCAAATTCGTATTGCCGACTCCAGCTTCAAGCAATGCGGCATCGAAAGCGTTGAGCGGCGTATACGCCCTCGGAACCTCCACGACAAAGAAGAAAATGTGTAGGGTGATAATCAAGCATTGCTTTCACTCCAGCAAGAGGATTTCAGCTCCGGTTTGAATGGCAGCGGTTGGCCATTCACCATGGGGAACAGGCCGCGCTTCATTTCAACCTGGGATACCTGACCGGCTCCCAACTTGTCTCGAAGATGCGCAAAAGCCTTCCAAGGATCGACGCTGTGACCGCAGGTAAACAGATCCAATGCGGCATACCCATACTCAGGCCACGTATGAATGGACAGATGCGATTCGGCGATCACCACCACCCCGGATACGCCGTGCGGTGCGAACCGATGGAACGTCCTCGCCCACGATGGTGGCCCCGGCGATGTCTGCAGCTTCCAGCATGCTGGTTCGAATCGTGTCGTAATCATTCAATTTTTCGGAATCGCATTCGTACATTTCCACGATAAACGTGCTTACCCAGTTCTTTCAATGTTCCCCTGTCTCCTTCGATGAATGTGGTTAGGATCGACATGGACAATCGAGCTGTTTTCCAGCTTTCGAAACCCGTAACCACTAAGTTTTTCCCTTGGTCAGACCATGTGTTCAGGATGGGAGGAGTAAGTTTCCTTTCTACCGGAACTGAAGAACCGGTATCCCCAATCCAAACGAATAAACGCCACGAGAAAGCCCGACTATTACGAATAAAACTCCCGCCGTTAGGCTGTAGCTATGCACTTTTTTATAAAAGATTTTCCCTTCACCGATCTTTGGTGTCATTATCGGCTGCAACGGCAAACCGTATTTTTTCCGCAAGCACTCGAATTTTGGATAAGTGAATCACCGGAAATCCCATCGAGAACGAAACGGGTCATGATCGAATCGATATCCACATCTCCGCGTGGAATGGAGCGATTCAGTCCCCGGTTTGAACATTCTTTTAGCCGACCTTCGTTCCAACGGAAGTCGTACCACCTCCGACGTTCACATAAGCTGCAATGTCCGCATCGCTGGAATATTCGCTGTATATCGCCATGCGCTGTTTCGACCGACTCGGCATAATTGGCTGTTTCGAGCATCGGCACGCCACTGCGTTCAATTACTTTATCCAACGCCTTACGAGCGCTTTTCGGCATCCCCAAAGCCCGATCATCGATTCCGCCACGTGAGATCACAAACGGATCTGTAGGGAAATACATGTTTTTCATGGAGCAGTTTTTCCATATCAGGCCACATAAAATCCGGATGATTCGCTCCCCACTGGGAAGATCCCGCACTGGAGATAACGATCGGATCGGCTTTGAGTGTATCTATGGCCGCCAATACACAGATATTAAGCGCCGGAAAGGAACCCGAGAAACCGACAGCTACTTTATCGCCCTCTTTTACTCCGGCACGTTTCAACAAATGGATAATCACTGCCGAAAAGTTCGGATTGGCAGAGGTCTGCTTGGCGGGCAAATGACCGGGATTGGTCGTCAAAGGCGAAAGCAGCTCTCCGATCAACCCCGTCTGAGCCGGATCGGATTCCGGATCGATGGGGAGGTTTTTCCGAAGCCTTTTCCTGCCTAACGACATCGAACGCCTGTTGTGCAAGACGCGCGGCTTTGATTTTCTTCGAATAATACGGCTGCTTTTCCTTTACGGTGTAATTCTCGACAAGCAACAACAGCCGATTACTGCCACAAAAGTAACAATCCATAACAATTTCAGAGAGATCCGTTGTGGACGCCAGTATAGCTTTTTCATGACAGGATCTCCTGACCGATGATCAGGATAAGAATCAGCCTGACGATAATCGAAACGATGGTCAACGACGCCAACGTCTGAAGTATCCCTTGACGATCCATCCAAATGGCAACCAAACCCGGAATGATGAACCCGATCACATCGTATTCCAAACGAGTCGCCCCAGGCCATTCATTGGCCAACATTCCGATGGTATAACCAATGAGAATCATGAGTGCCGTTCGGCGTCTTCCGTAGATGATCAAAAACGTGGACAAAGCCCGAACGATTCCCAACGTAATAAAAGAAGCTCCCAACGTTACGACAATATCAAATGGTCGATGCAGTGCCAGAGCAATGTAGCCGGGAACGATCAGACCGCCAGTGGCAATCCCGAACATTTCCGTAAAAAGCAACCCGACAACCAGTCCGATCCCCACGGACAACGGCAAAAACTCCATCATGGGGAAACCTCCAGACAGGAGCGATTTTTGAAAAACCGAACGAGACTAAGTCCTAAACCACCGATGTTTCCCATTCCGACAATCAGAGACGTAGCACCGCAATGACTGACAATGGTTTCGAACAGATCCTCGGTACGAGTGGAATCCGCAATGATCATTTGATAGGGATCCACTCCCCGATTTAACAGCGATTTTTGCAAATAGATAGGCTCCCGTACCCATCAAAATGATTTTATCCGCTTCGTGCCAGAACGTCGCTTCCTGCGCCAATTGGAGCGTTCTCTGACGGACGATCCGCCCGAAGATTGAAGACCCCGATCTTTTGCTCCATTCGATGGTATTTATCAAGAGAATAACGCCAGATCGTTTCGGTCGATTCCGGTCATTGGCTGCAAAACCGTTCACGAACTGTATTTTTCGTCCAAAAAAATCCAACAGGTACTCGGTCAGCGCTCCCGGGTCCGGTTTTACTTTCCACATTCCGCGCATGGCGGTGTCCTCGATCGATTCCGAACTCTTCCAAGATTTTTAGTGCTAAAGCTACGTTTTCGCGGTGCTCGGAATGCACGAAACCATCGAGATCCTCTTGGGTTACGTTCTCGATATCCTCCATCAACGTTCTAACGAATCTCGCGTTACGATCCTTGGCAGCCTCTTCGAAAATATTGTGGTGGCGCTGCTCGGACGTAAATAGCGCGCCATCGGCGGGAACCATGCCAGCCAGCGTCAAAGCGACATCCACCTCGGTCGGACCCATGATGTCGAGGTGATCGGCTCGGGCGTTGGTAATCACCGCGTGGGTGGCTCGAACGATTTTATCCTGCAAAATCCAATGGAGAATGGGCTGCAACGCCATGCATTCCATGACAATCGCTTTAGCGCCGATACTGTTGGCAGCTTTGACAATCCTTTTTTGTTCGATGATGTTCGGACCGGCAGGACGATACACGGGAACTTCCAGTCCTTCCGGTAAAATCATACGCGAAAGCGTACCGGTCGTTTTGGCAACGGTGACAATCCCGGCTTCGTTGAGTCCTGCGGCGATCAATCGCGTAACGCTGGATTTCCCCCGCGTTCCCGCAACGTGAATCCGTATCGGGATTTTATTCAAGTGCCGACGATCGCAACCAGAATTCCATCATTCCGATTGCAACCAGACCGACCGCTTAAAATCGCCATGGACAAAATCATCGACATAAAAGTGTTTTCCCGTAAAAGAGAGATCGCCTGAGGATAAACAACAACAAAACCAGAAATCTTCAGGCGATGACGAACAAAGCTATTTCTTGGCTTTCTTCTTCGGAGGCACGACGGCTTCCGCAAAAGATTTGGACAAGCGCATTTTCACGACGGTTTTCGCCGGAATCTTCATGGCTTCGCCCGTTGCCGGATTGCGTCCCATGCGGGCTTTTCGATCCTGCAGCGTCACCTTACCAAGGCCAGGAATCGTGAAAGCACCGGCACGCTTGGCTTCCGTAGCGGAAAGAGCGACCAACTCATCCAAAATATTCGAAGTTTTGTCTTTGGTCAGTTCGAATTTTTCGGCAAAGTAGGAAACCACTTGCGCTTTCGTCATCGGCTTTGCCGCAATAGCAGCTTTTTTGGCCGTAGCTTTTTTCGGAGCGGCTTTCGTTTTGCATGCTGCCTTTTTTGTCGTAGCCTTTTTCTCTGCGGTCTTCTTGGTTTTGGCCGTTTTGGTCGCCATCATCCTCTCCTTTCGATCCTTTAAGATCATTCTGGTGATAAAACCCGAAAGCTCGTAACAGACACTTTGAGCTTTCCCTTGTCGCTTTTCGTCACTTTGCCGGTCAATTCCACCTCTTGGCGCACCAACCGGATCAGGTCGTCGTGATACTCGTTTTTCTCGATGACGTACTCCCGCTCACCGTCTACCGCAATGGCAACGCCAGTGATATCGTTGTCACCATTCCAAGCGTTGGCGGTAACAATCCCGATCAATGTAATCTCGTGTGGAGCGCTCATTGTCCTCTACTCATTGATTGATTTGGGTATCAAAGCGGATACGATCATCGTCCGAGCGACTTAGCATTATCAATGCCAAAAAACTCAACCTGTTGATATTATTAGCTATTTTATATTTTAGAACACTTTATACGTGCACGTTTTCGGACATTTAGTTTCCTATTCCAATTTTCGGAAAAAACTTGACTATCTGCATCGAAGACACAGTAACCCATTGTTTCTAAAGGGTTTACCAGACTACAAGACCCGCAATGTCTTGTTTTAATTTTTTCGGACTTTTTGTTTCTCTTTCAGAAAGTTTGAACACTCACTCGACTGGCGTTGCAAGTGACGTTTTCGACGATTCCCGTCCACTTAACAGTTGCTCAATGTCATCTAACACCATGTAAAGGCAGGGAACGATCACGAGAATGATCGACGTGGCGAAAATAATCCCGAACCCTAGCGAAATCGCCATGGGAATCAGGTAGGTAGCTTGTCGTGAGGTTTCCATGATGATCGGTGTCAAGCCGCCGAAGGTCGTCATGGTAGTCAGAATGATCGGTCGGAAGCGCCGCAGTCCCGCTTCGTGAATGGCATCGAAAGCCGAAAGGCGTCCGCGTTTGGTGTTGGCATGGTGAATCATAATAAGAGAATCGTTCACAACCACACCTGACAACGCAATCACCCCCATCAGGCTGATCAACGACAAATCGAACCCGAGGAGCATATGACCGATAACCGCCCCGACGATACCGAAAGGAATGGCCGTCATCACGATCAACGGTTGGAGATAGCTTCCGAAAGCTATGGCCAGCAAGGCATACACCACGAACATTGCCAGCGCAAAACCTCCCCAAAGAGCATGGGTGGACTCTCCGATCTGAGCGTGAATCCCCTGAAACGTCCAGGTCAGACCGGGGAAATCCGCTCTTAGTCGAGGCAAAATATCCGAAACGATGGCATCTCGTACGCGGGACATGGCGCGTTTCGGTTCGACATCCATCCCCACGGTCACGACCCGGCGACCGTTGCGCCGAGCAATGGAGTTGAAAGCGACTCCCTCTTCCACCTGAGCCACATCCATCAAAGGAACTTCCGTGCCGTTAGGTGTGAAAATCACGAAATCTTCCAGTGAATACAGATTTTTGCGTTCTTCACGAGGCAATTTGACACGCACTTCGATTTCGTTGGTTCCCCGTAATTGACGCTTGGCAACGGCTCCGTAAAAAGCGTGACGAAGCTGTGCGCCGACATCCTCGGAGGTCAGCCCCAGCTTTCGGGCTTCGGGTAACAGCTTGAAATCAAACTGCATTTTCCCTTTATCGTAATTGTCGTTGACATCTCGTGTCGATTCAAACTTCTTGGCTTCTTCGACGAAAACCCGGCTGGCTTTTTCGAGTACGTCAATATCCGTATGACTTATATCCACCATGATGGCGTCACGAGCACCCCCCGGACCGCCCTCCGCCTCGAAGGTGATCTGGTCCACACCATCGATATCGCCGATTTCAGCTCGCCAGAGATCGATAACATCCGTTGCTGTCCAGTCGTGCTCGTCCGGAGGTCTCATTACGATTTCCACATCGATGAATGTCTGGTGCCGAACGTTGGTTTTGATCCCTTCCGCAGCAACATGCAGATTATGCTTTTCGAACATCCTGTGCGTGGATTCCGTGATTTCGTGAGCGATTTTCGCCGCCTGATCTATCGTGGTGCCAACCGGCAACCGCACTCCGGCTTCGATTTCGTCGGCGGCGACCTCAGGCATCATGATCAATCCCATGTGGTCGCTTGCTCCGTACCCGCCTACAACCACCAAAAGTGCTACCGCAGCACTGAGCGTGATATAGCGGTACCGCAACGCCAGATCGAGAAACCACCGATAGCGACAATCCACGAAACGATCGAAATGACGGGCAAATTTCCGTTGACCACGATGCAACAGACGTCCAACGACAGTGCCTTCTTTAGACGAGCTATGGGCAAGATGGGCTGGGAGAATAAAAATCGCTTCGAAAAGTGAAATCGACATCACCGCGATGACCACCGCCGGAACGGGCCACCAGAACTGGCCGAACATTCCCGGCATGAACATCAACGGAATAAACGCAACAATGTTGGTCAAAACACTGAACGTTACGGGTGAAGCGATATCTTTGGCCCCTTGAATCGCCGCCGCCAGGTAATTCATTCCCTGCTGTCGGTATTCATAAATATTTTCGCCGACAATAATGGCATCGTCCACCACGATGCCCAGCGCAACAAGGAAGGCGAACATCGAAATCATGTTGATACTGATCCCGAACAACGGCAGGATCATCAAGCCTCCCAGGAAGGAAACGATCATTCCCATCATGACCCAGAAGGCCAATCGGTATTCCAGGAACAACGCCAGTATCACCAGCACGATCACGATGGCATATAGGCCGTTTTTTTCGAGTAATTCCAACCGGTCGGCATAGTGTTCGGCGCGGTTGTTTTCGATACGAATATGCATGTCAGGAGGCAAGGTGCTTTCGAACTCCGCAAGCACTTTTTGCACCGCTTCAGCGATCTGGAGAGGAGATTGCTTCCCCACCCGGTACACCTTCAACTCTACGGAAGGCTGCCGGTTGAAATGGGCATGGAATCCCGTTTCGTCGAAACCGTCTTTGATATCGGCAAGTTCGGCCAACGTCACAGGGCTTCCCGTCGTAGACGGAACGATCACGATGGCACCGAATTCCTCGGCCCATTGTTTGCGCTCTTTCATGCGCAAAACGATTTCTCCGCTGGCGGTTTCCACCGCTCCGGCAGGAATATCACGGCTCGATTGCTCGATAAGGTTCGCCACCTGCCCCAACGTCAAACCGTATTTTCTCAAGCGATGCTGTGGAATTTCCACGTGTGTCACGTAATCCGGTACGTGGTGGAATTCCACCTGGGTGATCCGTGGATCGTTCAACAGCCGATCCCTCAAACGTTCCGATAACTTACGCAGATTCCAAACATCGACTTTGCCGTATAAAACGACCTCCAGCACTTCCCGCTGGCGGGTTTGCAGCATCACTTCCGGTTTTTCGGCATCGTCAGGAAACGTTCGGATACGGTTGATGGCCTGATCGATATCCTGAAACGCCTTCATGCGGTCGGTTCCGGTCACCAGTTCGAGCATCACTTCTCCCCGGCCTTCTTTCGCCGTAGAGACGATATCCTCGATACCCTGCAATCCTTTGACGGCTTCCTCGATAGGCTGAAGGATTCCCTGCTCGACTTCTTCCGGTGAAGCACCTGGATAGGCTACGGTTGCTTGCACGATATCCAACTCGAAACGCGGAAAAACCTCTTTTTGAATGGTATAAGAGGACCAAAGACCACCACCGATGAAAATCACCATCAGCAAGTTGGCTGCAATGGGATTTCTCACCATCCACTCGATAGGACCACGTGGTTTGGAGGTCTTTGTAATATCTGGGGATTCGCTCATCGAAACAATCTTTTCCGCCTGGACCGCATCGGGCTACTTTGAAATGGAATTCGTCGCATCGGTTTCTTTTTCGACGGCATTTTCTTTCAACCGTAATAGCGCGCCTTGCGCCACCGTCGCCAAATTGGTCGTTACGATCGAGTCGTTCACGTCGAGTCCCTTCCCTATGTAGGCATAGACTCTATCTCTGAACATGACGTCCACATCCCGAATATCCAAGGTATTGTCTTTCATGACCCAAACCGTATCGTTCTTGCGTAAAAAGTTCAGATCGATACGAACAACGTCCTTGATTTCCTTCGCCTGAATTCGGGCATCCACGAACGATCCAATCATCAAGGCCGGTTGGTCCTTGTTTTCTTTGTGGTGGGCCAACGGGTCTTCCACCTCAACCAGTACACGAGCAAGGCGGCTTTGCTCGTCGAGGGAACCAATCAACTTGAACAGTTTTCCTTTGCGATATACGTTTTCCGGCCAGGCCGAACGATTGTGAAGCAGGACTTCGGCCCCCTCTTCACCGGTTTCGTTCGGAATATCAAGCCATTGCAATGTGGCAAGAGGCACACTGGTTTCCACCCAATACGTTCGCCACCCGACAAGACGCCCCAACGTATTCGTGGAAGAAACCTGCGACCCGACGTTGACTTCCCGGCTGAGAATATGAGCATCGAAAGGCGCCCGAACCGTGGTTCGCCATAAATCCCTTTGTGCCTGTTCCACCGTCGCACGAGCAGACTCGACCTTGGCTTTCAAGGTTTCGAGTTGAGGCTTTCGAAGCACGAGAGCCTCTTTGTCCTCCGGCAACGTCTCGTTCATGAGTTGATAGCTTTTCCTCGCGGCTTCCTGTTGTCCCATCTCGATGTCAAGTTCCGCCTGGGCTTGACGAAGCGCAGCTTTGGCGCGTTCCAATACCGTTTGGTAATCGGATGAATCGATTTGCAGCAGGATATCGCCTTTTTTAACAAATCCGCCGGGAACGAAAGATTTTGAGATACTGAGGATTTCACCCGAAACACGAGGCCGAAGAACAATATCCTTAGAGGGTTTGACCGTACCCATTACCTCGACAACAGGCCGAAAATCTCCTTTGTCAACCTTGGTTACTTCGACCAGCATAGCGGTTTTCTTGGTCGCTCCAACACGCACGGCTTTGGGCTGTGTGGAGAAAATCAACCACAAGAGTGCAGAGGCAATTACGAGAATCAACAAACTCGCCGCCAGTCTCGCCCCTTTGTTGGGTATCGATGGTTCGCTGGACGAATTTTGCTTCATTTCCGTCATGGCACAAACAATTCCTTCGGGATCATCATTCGAAACGTCCTCACCCCTTAAATATGAAACAATCACCAACTAATACTCAGTTGACAATCGCCGATGTCCTATGATATGTCAATAGTTGACACAGCAACGATTATCCCAACAAGGAAAAGTTCATGCCGGAGTATTCGGAACCCATAGGATTCCTGCTTTCTGTTGTCTATAGAAAGAAAGGTCTGTTGTTTCGAGGACTTCTGGCAGACTCTCATCTTACGCCTCAACAATTCGTTGTGCTGAATACGTTAGGTAAAGAGGACGGCCTTCCTCTGATCGAACTTGCAAAACGTGCCTATGCGGACCCCACTGCGCTAAGTCGAACGCTACACACCATGGAAGTGGCCGGATGGCTGACCCGTGAACAGGACTCGATGGACAGAAGGGTTTTTCATCTTCATCTCACGCAGCAGGGAAAAGATAAAAGGGAAGAACTTCTTCCCCTCGTTTCCTCGTTTACCTCAAAGCCTGTTGAAAGGCTTTGCTCGTGAAGAAAAAGAACAACTTCGAGACATGTTGAAACGCATGATCAAAAACATGGAAGCTTTAAACTAAGAAATCCAGCAACCTTTCTTTTGTTAATTTTTTGTAATGTTTACATTTTTATTTTGACTTCATTATTTAATACTTGTATTTATTAGTTAGTAACTTTTCTTATTTGCAATTTTATTAACGACTTGCCATCATTTTGAAAAGGTGACAGCAAATTTACACAAAATGACTGATTGATTCGACCTAATCCAAATCAAACGAAGTGTTTTCGCCAAACGAACCGTGCTTGGTGAACATGGAAATAACATAATGATTTTACACTTTTATTTTTTGTGTCTGCAAATCCCCGTGGCCGAGAAATTCTCGACCCATCGTGATTGCACAGGCTGAGGTCCGTGGGATTTGTACAACGTGTTCAATGGACCCGACCGACCCGTCGGCCCCCAAGAACCCCAACCCGCCTTATAGGCAAGAAAGGTAGTCAAACATGACTGACAAGAAAATGCTTACCAACAACGTCGGTGCTCCGGTTGCCGACAACCAAAACGTACTGACCGCAGGACCGAGAGGTCCAATGCTGCTGCAGGATGTCTGGTATCTGGAAAAACTGGCACATTTCGACCGGGAAGTAATTCCAGAGCGACGTATGCACGCCAAGGGAAGCGGTGCCTTCGGAACGTTCACCGTAACCCACGACATCACAAAATACACCAAAGCCAAAATATTCTCGGAAGTGGGGAAAAAGACGGATCTTTTCGTTCGTTTTTCCACGGTAGCCGTGGTGAACGCGGTGCGGCAGATGCCGAACGGGACATTCGCGGTTTCGCCATCAAGTTCTACACGGAGGAAGGCAACTGGGATCTGGTCGGAAACAACACGCCGGTCTTTTTCCTGCGTGATCCGCTGAAATTCCCGGATCTGAATCACGCCGTCAAACGCGATCCGAAAACCAATCTCCGCAGCGCTAAAAACAATTGGGACTTCTGGACGAACCTACCCGAAGCCTTGCATCAGGTGACCATCACCATGAGCGATCGTGGCATTCCGTTAAGCTATCGCCATATGAATGGTTATGGTAGCCATACGTTCAGCCTGATCAATGCCAATAACGAGCGTATCTGGGTGAAATTTCCACCTGAAAACCCAGCAAGGCATCAAAAACATGACAGACGCCGAAGCCGAAGCCGCTATCGGAAAATGCCGTGAGAGCCACCAGAGGGACTTGTTCGATAGCATCGAAAAAGGGGATTTCCCCAAGTGGAACATGAAAATTCAGGTCATGACGGACGAACAGGCCAAAGCTCTGCCTTTCAATCCTTTCGACTTGACAAAGGTCTGGCCACACAGTGACTTCCCGCTTATGGATGTCGGTGTTCTGGAATTGAACCGAAACCCCGAAAACTATTTCGCCGATGTGGAACAGGCTGCTTTCAATCCGGCAAATATCGTACCGGGCATCGGTTTGTCGCCGGATAAAATGTTGCAAGGACGCCTTTTCTCTTACGGTGACGCCCAACGCTACCGCCTGGGAGTAAACCATAATCTGATCCCGTAAACCAGGCACGTTGCCCGGTTCACGGTTATCATCGTGACGGCCAGATGCGCGTTGACGGCAACTATGGAGCAACCCTCGGGTACGAGCCCAACAGTTACGGAGAGTGGCAGGAACAACCGGAAGTCAAAGAGCCGCCTTTACCGCTTGACGGAGCGGCGGACCACTGGAGCCATCGAGAAGACGATGACGATTACTAC
>CAXXVK010000031.1:0-92645 GCA_963676915.2 Myxococcota bacterium | reverse complement strand
CAAATCATATTTTGTTCTTCGCGAAATAGCATAGGTTCCATTATCGACTACGCCATCGCAATCGTTGTCCTCACCATCGCAAACTTCTTTGTAAGCGTCAGGATTTTCTGCCAAAATTTCTTCATATAACGATCCTCTGGGGTCGGCAGAACAGCGTTTCGAGTACAGTCCATCACATTCGTACTGTCCGAGTACCACACACTCCTTGGCCTAAACAAAGCTCACCAATATAAAAATCTTCATCCGTTTCGCCGTCACAATCGTTGTCGAGGCCATCACAGAGTTCTGGGCTGGCCCACAGGTGGTATCTGAACCACCGATGGACGTTGAACATATCACTCCCCACCTGTTGTCAGGATCGCATTCCCACACGCCTGGACCGCAGACACCGACACCCTCACAGCAGTCGGGATCGCCGGGTCCTCCGGATCGCAGCATTCATCGGGGTCGGCCTCCGGTTCGTCGCAATAAAACACACCAACGGAAAATCCGTCATCGACAATTCCGTTGCAATCGTTATCTATGCCATCGCAGTATTCGTATCCAGTAAATACACATCTGTACTCACAATCGCTGGGATCTTCGTCGAGATCGAAAGTTCCTGTCGGGCAATTAACCCCTTTTCCGCCAACAAGTATTTCTCGCAACCGTAGCCTTCGGGGCAAAGATTTGTTCCGATGGTTTCTCCCGAACCAGGGTGTGCCATGACATCTTGAACGTCATTGCTGCAAATGCCCAGAGTCAACCACATAGTTCCCGTTAGACCATTGGGACAAAACGTTACGTTGAACGAAAACTCATCGTCTTCCTCTGTTAAAATGATCGCGCCTCCCGGACTGAATTCATCAACAATCCAATTCAATTCCGTAGATCTTGAATACTGGAGATTTTCGACGGAATAGATTTCCACGTCATACGACCCGTTGCGAGAAATAACAATCTGTTTCGGATCGGAACAATCTCGCCAAAGCACCTCGCCCAAATGTATTGGGTTACCATCCGTGCCCTCGGGTTCAACTGTTATTCTCGGCTCTACAGTCCTTGCAGAAAGCTGTATCTCGAAGCTTCGGTACTCTTCCCTCGGATCGTTGGTTTCGAACAACAAGGTTCCGTGGTCGTCGCCACCCAAGAACGACAAGTAACGTATGGACATCTCATACTGTTGCCTCGGATAAATGGGTGGCAAAAGCTGCGGATACAAGGAAAAATCCGAGGACGATCCAGCCGCAAAACGCAAGTTGGAAATTTTAAGCGGATACCGACCAAGATTTTGAAAACCAACACTTTTCAACAGTTTCCTCTCCACCGAAAAGTACGTCCGGCCACTGTAGAAGTTCGTTTCGCGTCGAAAGGATTTCGTCTTCGGACAAACCTCGCTCGATCCACGGAGCGATGGTTTCTCCCCTCAAGAAAATCACCCGTGAGGGAGCATCAAAATTATTGTAATAAATCGAAAGCGTGCAGGTATCTTGTGAAGGGTTCATTTCATCAGGTGGTGACAATAGATACTCCACATACACAAAAGGCTCATCGCCCGGTTCTATAATGATTGGCATTTCATTAGGCTGATTGGGAGTAAGTCGGAATTTAGTACAGTTTTCACTGAATTCGAAACGTGAAACTGATACGGTGTTATACCAATATTGAAGAATTTTATCGCCTGTTCAACCGGTGGATCGCTTGCGTAATAAACATCCCTGAAAATCATTGATTCGTACGACACATACAATTGGCAGGTATTCGTTGTCATGTCGCAATAGGTACCAGGATCGCAATCATTATCGTAGTAGATGCAACTTGTGGGACAAACGGGAGGTTCCTGATCCACCCGTCCGTTGCAACGAATGGAATGATAATAGCCACAGGAGTCTACTTCCTGAGTGCAGTCGGAATCGTCGGGAACCGCCTCCCCCACCGCGCACATATTGTTTTCACATGCTGGGTCCATCCGGTGTCCCTGACAGGTCGCGGGGTCGTCACAAACCGGTGCTCGCGAATAGGTTCCGGTGGGACAATCCGCCGCCACGGCGCAGCAGTCGCCGGAATCGCAACAGAACCCGTTTTGGCAATGACCGCTCAGGCAATCGACATCGGCAAGGCAGCTTTCGCCGTTCCCGACGCGCAGGTCTTGTTCTTCCGGGTCGGCTTCTTCCTCTTCCTCCGTTACATCGTCAAGTGCGTCATCGGAAATATCTGCTGTCTCGTTGTTATCGTCTGTACTTTCGTCCATATCGCCGTTATCGTTGGGTTCCTCGTCCAGAGTTTCGGCATCCAATTGATCGGAATCTCCGCCACTGTCCGATGAAGAATCGCCAAAATCCAAAGAGCACCCGACAAAGAATAATCCCCAAACCATCAGTACGATTGTCAGCCATTCGACTTTTTTCAGTGTACAATTCCAACCGTGCATGGCTTTCTCCTCTCGGCAAGGACAAGCGAATTCGATTTGGCATGAATCCAACTAAGGGATTCAGCCATATATTTGGGAACCGATTTTGCGTTTTTCTTTCGGGGGTGTGAAACGTTCAGCCCTACAGATCACACGTTTCAGTGCCACCTGGGATTTGTAGATAGGACGTTACCAAACGGGAAATTTTCGAGAATCTTTCGAAAATGTTACGCAACTTTTCGTTCAAAGTGTGTTAAAAGAGCAATTTCGTGTTTTCTCCATGGACGGATTACGGTAAATAACGTTGTCAGTCCAGCTTGGTCTTGCTATACTCCGCGTATCGGATCGTCTTTCCAAAGAGGTTGATATGATTAAAGAAATATTGAAGATTTTCGAAAAACACTCCACCCTGCAAAAAGTCGAATTTACTTTCGACGAAATGTTGGTATTGGCTCGCGATATGTTTTTCAAAGCGACCACCCCTTTGGAATCCGCTCCAGCCGATGAAAATCTAAGAACGTACCTTTGGGAAAAAGACGAAGAAATCAACAAGCTGGAATCGACGATCCGCCGCCGCCTGTATACCCATCTGGTGGTTGGAAAATGCGCGACAAGCGATTTGTCCTCTGTCATGGCTTTCATGAGTCTCGTAAAAGATGCCGAAAGACTCGGGGATTTCTGCAAAAACGTCTTTCGGGTGTTGCGATCCATGAAAGAAGAAGAAAAACCGGACGCCAAAGAAAAGCTCCTGAAGCTTCGAAAAAATATTCTCAAGCAGTTCGATAACATCCGCGAAGTGCTTCAGTCGGACGATCAGAAACGTACGCTGGAAATCGTCAACCTGTCGAAACGAGATCAACAGCGTTGCCAGACGTACATCAAAAGCCTGATCGAAGGCACCGACGAGGTCGATTGCACCAACGCTGTGGCTTGTGCTTTGCTGTTCCGGTATTTCAAGCGGGTACTCAGCCACCAGATCAACATCGCCACGTCCGTCTATCTACCACTCGACAAGCTCGACTTCTTCGACGAACCTATGCCCGAAGATTGATAACGACTTAATGTGACATCAGCGAATGGGACGGTCCTCGGCGGGGAGAGGTTTTTGTTCTTCCGGCAGGGTTTCTTTAAACTGCCGATGAACCTCGGCGAGGGCATCCTCGGGATCTCGTTCCCCCCAATCCGACGTATCGATGGGAGGCAGGACTTTCACGAGAATCGGAACGCCATGGATGTGCATCGAATGCTTTTCCCAGCTTTTGTGTGCGCCCAGCACTACCATAGGCACTACGGGCAAGCCAGTTTGCACGGCAAGATGGTACAATCCTTTTTTCAGCGGCTGCAAACGCCCATTACGCGAACGCGTGCCCTCGGGCCAGAGGAAAATGGAAAGCTTCGAGGTTCGGACTTTCTCTGAAAGCTTTTGCAACGAACGAATCGCTTTGGGAGAATTCCCCCGGTCGATGCGCAAATGCCCTGAAACCATGTAAAGTTGACCGAAAAACGGATAGTAGATCACTTCTTTTTTCGCTATCCCCACCGTTCCTACCGGCGAAAGCCAGATAGCAATGAAAATATCGATCATCGAGGTATGGTTGGAAACGTAGATCGCAGGACGGTGGCGATCGAGATGCTCTTTACCTTCGACCGTCACCCGGCATCGCACCAACCAGACAATGGCCCGTCCCACCGTTTTTCCATAGTAATTGCAGAGTTTGATTCGAAGAACCTGACTTGGCAGCAAAATCACCAGCAGCACGCCGAAAACAACGAAACTTATGGCCAACAATGCCAGTCCGGCACCGACTTTGAGGTTATTGGTGATATTCTTGTAACTGAAAACTTGAAGCAACACCAACAAGTATCGAAACGCTGCGGTTCGGCTCGGCATAGGCAATACGTCTTTCGAAGCGAAGGCCGGAGTTCGTGACGAAATCCGGCGCGTAACACCCGGTGAAAATCGTGAAAGGACAATCCTATTTTACCTTATCGAACCAATATCGATCAATTCGCCGAAACGCGAGATGTGTAAAATTAACGTAAAAAGAACGTCATTGACGGTGAAATTGGGGAAATGCAGGATGTTTGCGTAGTAACTTACATGGCATCGGTTTCCTCTTCAGAAACGTCGATTTCATCTTCCGAAAGCTCGGTTTCACTTTCAATGAGGTCCGATTCTATGGTTTCTTCTTCCGATAGCTCCGCCTCGAGTTCATCTTCCAATTCGGCTTCCCACTCGACGCTATCCGCTTCTTCGTCTCCATCGGCCTGATAGCAGGTTTCACGTCGATATTCCACGCTGCATCCGGCTTCTCGACCGGTTCCGGCCTGCGTGCAATTGACACGGTATTGCTCGTCGATTTCGTCCCAGAACAAGACGCATTCCGTGTAGGTAGCCGACCCCGGCGTCAAAAAGACGATCGGTTCGGAATCGCAGCCCTGTTTGTCGGCCAGCCACACTCCGCTCTCGGCGGGATCGCCGTTGTAAATTTTCAGTTGGCACTCGCTTTCGATTTCCCACTCGACGTACAGAGTTTCCATCGTGATTTCGCAGGCTTGTAAAGCATCATCGTTCGCACAGAACAGACCGGTCGCTTCTGCGCAGTCACAGATGATTTCATCGTCCACGTCGCCATCGACATCGATTTGACACCCGTTGTAGGTGCAATTGTCGGCTAGACAGCAAACGTCGCGTCCCGTGGTACGGTCGGTGCATTTCGTCAATCCTTCACAACAGCTAAATAACCCGTTGAGATCCCACATCACGCCTTGTCCAAGACAACTTGGCGTACAACCCGCCGTGTTGGTGTCGATCATGCACCACGCACCATTCATGAAATCCCATTGGCAGGTTAGACATGGGGTATCGCAAGGATCGGTAAGCAACTGGCAGGTTTCAGGCGGATAGGGATAGCACCGAAAGTCCGTAGTATCGTCGCAGTATTGTCCAAATGGGCAAGAGGTCGGGCAGGACTCGAAGCACAAACCGTCGTTTTCACCACAAACCATACCGGCGGGACACCAATCGTCGTCATGGTCGCGGCAGTCGTCGAATGGCAAGCAACAATGAGCCGCCGGAGCACAGGCCGCACCATACTGGCATTTGTAACCAGGTGGACAGTTGTTTTCGCAACACAGCCCGCATTCTCCCACGTTGCAACATTCATCACCGGAACAGGAGCAGTTATTGTACGAGCATCGCCCGTCAGACTCGCACACACCACCGGTCGGACAGGGATTCCCGTCGTGGCACCCTTCCTCGCAAAAACCGTTCAGGCAGATATCCGTGGTTTCCGGGCAATCCTGGCGGGTTTCGCAAACCCAGCCATCCAGGCAAACACCATCGTCACAATAACTTCCCGCAGGACAAGCCGCCGATTCTCCACACGGGCGACAGATTCCGATGGGAATATCATCGTGCAAACCGCAGGTCAGGCCGTTTTCGCAGGTCGTTTCCTGAGCTTGCGTATCGCAGACCGGACGACAGATGTTTCCGAAGCAAAGCAATTGCGGCTGACAGGGTGTTTGCGGACCGCAGGCTTCGCCTTCGGCGGCTGCATCGGGTTGTGCCACCACCTCGACACCTTTTCCGGCATCGTCGCCCTCGGCGATCACGCCACATACGAACCCTGCTTCCACATCCGGGGAAAGCGGATCGCAATCGGGTCGGCAAGTATCGTATGGAGGATAGCAGGTTGAACCATCCGGGCACCCTCCGTCACAAGAAACCCTCTCCAGGCAGTATCCACCCAAACAGGTCGTGCCATCGGGGCAATTGGAAGGATCGGCCTCGGGATCGCAGTACTTGCAAATATCGTAAGCAAATGCATCGTCTTCCATGCACAAAATGCCATCGGGACAACCTGTCGGGTCCGCTTCGGCATCGCAGGGTGACAGGCAAACGCCATCGAGACAAAGCAAGGTGCGCTGACAGGGGTGATCGGCGTCGCAGGACGCTCCAAAGGCTCCTCCGTCCGATGCCACCGTGCAAACACCTTCACCCAAGGTAGCGAAAGCCTCATCCACCAGCGGAGAACAAATCAATTGACTCGGACATTGTGATGCAAGGGGATTGCAAATCAATCCGCAGGTTCCTTCGATCAGATCGCAGTGCTTGCCCTCCACACAGTCCTCTTCCTCATCGCAATTAGGGGATTCCACGCAGACACCGCCTTGGCATTCGTATCCAGCCGGGCAATTGTCGTCTTCCGTCGAGCAGAACCCGCAAACTCCTACACCTAATTCACTGTTCAGTTGACAGGATTGTCCCGTCCCACAAGCTACACCGATACCGTCAGGATCGCAGATTTTGTGGCAACTGCTATCGAGACAAAGCAAATGGGTCTGGCAGGGAGTCGCATTGTTGCAGGCATAAGCTTCCTTTTTGCCACTGTAATCCATCGGTACGCAGATCCCCTTGCCTTCTCCGCCGTACCAATCGTCGGTCAACAACATGCAGGTTTCGCCATTTTTGGAACAAGTCGGGTTTTCCGGGTCGCAGGCTTCTTTGCAGTAGTTTTCTTTCCAATAGCAGTATTCTCCCTCGGGACAGGCGTCTTTGGCGTTGCAAAGACCTTCGGGCAGTTCGACTTCTTTTTCCTCAACGTCCCCCTCTTCTTCGTCGCTTTCTACCGTTTCGTCTTCGGTGTCTCCGGTCTCGTCTTCAAGATCCCGGTCGGCTACGTTGATATCGTAATCCCCACCACCCGGCAGATCGACATCCGCCGCCACGTCGGTATCACCGTCCTTATTTGTCCCCGAATCTCCCCCACAAGCCGGAAGCATCAGCAGAAGGACCAAAAGTCCAAAACTCAAGGACAGGTTGACGAGCGAAAAGCAGCGGTTTCGAGTGGTCATAACGAACCTCCTGATTACGTGTCTCGAAATCGTCGGGATTGTAAAAAATGCCGTGCGGAAAGTCCAGATTCCATTCCAATTTTGAACGATTTTCATCGTGCTTTGATGAAACGAATCATGAAAAATTCTACAATAATCGTAAAAGTAAAAAAGCCCGGAACGAATCCGGGCGTATCAAAAGAGATTTTGGAGTTTATTCAGAACGAGAAGCGTCGATCAACTCAGGCCGGTTCGGACGATCAGGTCGTTGATTCGTCGAGCAAAAGCCTGAGGATCTTGGACTTTCGACCCTTCGGCCAAAACCGCTTGATCGTACAAAAGCCATGCAAAATCAGCCACTTTAGGATCTTCGGCGTTGTTATCGAATAGATCGTTGAGAATTTTCACTGCCGGATGATCCGGGTTGATTTCTAGAATGCGGGGAGAAACTCCTATTTCCTCTTCGCGTCCAAGACGGCGCATCAGATTTTCCATATAGGCGCTGTTGGCTTCATCTCTGGCGACGAGACACGAGGCGCTTTCTTTCAGACGATGGCTCAACCGAACCTCGCTGACCGGTTCGATTGTCTGCGTTAGATAGTCGAGCAGGCTTCCGTAGGTTTTCTTTTTCTCTTCCTGCTTGGCTTTTTCTTCTTCGTCAGCTTTGAGTTCGCCCTTGTCGATGGCTTTGAAGGGCTTTCCTTCGTATTCCCGCAGACTTCCGATGGCCCACTCGTCCACGGGGTCGGTCATCAAGAGCACATCGAAACCACGATCCCGCAAGGCTTCGAGATAAGGGGATTTTTCCAGCACGGCACGGTTTTCCCCGATCAGGTAATAGATTTCCTCCTGCTTCGAAGGCATGGATTCATAATACTGCTTCAACGTAAGGTATTCACCCGCCGGTTTCTCTACCGACTGGTACAAAGCAAGGTTGGCGATGGTATCGCGCTGGTTCCAATCGATATAGATTCCCTCTTTGAGGATCTGCCCGAAATTCTTGTAGAATTTTACGTAATTGTCGTAATCCTTCTCCAGCATTCGTTTCATGGCCGCGAGAATTTTGGTCACCAGGTTTTTACGGATCGTCTCGACAACGCGATTTTGCTGGAGAATTTCACGCGAGACATTCAACGGCAGGTCAGAGGCATCCACGACACCGTGAACGAAACGCAAATACGGCGGTAACAGTTCCTCGCAATTATCCATAACGAAAACGCGCTTGATGTACAGGCTAAGTCCGTTTTTGTGTTCCGGCTCGAACAGGTTGAACGGTCGTTCCTGCGGGAGATACAAAAGCGCTTTGAATTCAACGGTTCCCTCTGCCGAAAAGTGAATCACCTCGGCGGGGTCGTGCATATCCTTCG
Organism: Myxococcota bacterium; assembly: GCA_963676915.2. Taxonomy (GTDB): domain Bacteria; phylum Myxococcota_A; class SURF-8; order SURF-8. Next base: position 84,053 of record CAXXVK010000031.1, on the reverse strand, counting down.
ATAAGTGCTTATAGAACTCGTTGTACTCTTCCGGCTTGATATCCGCCTTGTTGCGAAGCCAGATGGCCTGCCCGGAGTTCAGCGTTTTTTCTTCGATTTTCGGTTCTTTTTCGGTTTCTTTTCTTTCTTCTTCGTCTTGAGAAGGCATGGGAGGAATTTCTACATCCATCGTAACGGGATGCTCGATGAAGTCCGAGAATTTCTTGACAATCGCTTGAATTCTCCACTCGTCGAGATACTCCTTTTTATCCTCGTTCAGATGCAAAATCACATCCGTCCCGCGCTCTTTTTTCTCGATTTCCTCCAGCGTGTACGATCCCTCACCGTCGCTGGTCCAACGAATGCCTTTTTGGGGATCTCCCGCCATGCGAGATTCCACGACCACTTTTTCTGCCACGATAAACGAGGAATAAAATCCCAACCCGAATTGACCGATCAACTCCGGCAGGTTCGCGGCTTCGGCTTCTTGCAGTTTTTCGAGAAACGCCGAGGTTCCAGAGCGGGCGACGGTACCGATATTTTCCATAACCGACTCTTTATCCATACCGATGCCATTGTCACGCACGGTTAACGTTCCGGCTTCTTTGTCGGCGATTAGTTTGATTTTCCAATCACCGTTGGATTCCAACAGTTCGGGATGTGTGATCGACTCGAAACGGATTTTGTCGATCGCGTCACTGGCATTGCTGATAAGTTCCCGAAGGAAAATTTCCTCGTTGGAATAAAGAGAGTGAACGATGAGATCCATCATTCGCTTCATTTCGGCTTTAAATTCATGGGTTTCAACCGTCATGGCAACTTCCTTTCCATCGAGAGAAACAAGAACAAAACGTAAGTGGTTTCAGTATGGTATACAAAACGCAAAAAGATTAAGCATCCTTGTCGCCATGTCAAGACAGTGAATACATTCCGATAAGGAAGGGATGAATTTCCACATTTTCTTCTTCCATCGCAGCAGCTTTTTTGCTTTTTGCTCACAGAAGGGTAACCGTTTTCACATGAACATTTGCACTCTATGTAGTTATTGGGTATAATTTAAGATACTTGGAAACGTGACGCGGTATGACGTTCCAACGTGATGGATGGAAAACGGCTATCATTTTGGCTAGAAAAATTTCGAAAACGATCATCGCTATGGCGTGGAAGCGATGTTGTGCAACCGATCCGTTAGTTTCGAGGAGGTTCCGATGAGAAAACGCGTGTCGATCGCCTATTTTTGCAGCCTATTGCTCGCCGCGTTTTTCCTTGTTCCCGGTGTCGTTTTTGCCGATGTGGATTCCCCGACGGGACCGGACTTTTCGGATTTGATCAAAGAATCCAAAAACGTCGTTTTCGTTTCTGTAATTGACGTTTTCGGTCGGAGAATCACCGTTAATGTAAATAAAAGCTACAAAGGTCGTCTGTCGGGAAAAATCAAAATCACCGGTTTCGATAAACGTCAGCGTAAATTTGATGATTCGTTGAAGAAAAAGTTCCGTAAAGGTGAGGATTATTTCTTCTTCCTCAAAGGAAACGTGCTCAAAACCGTTCCCTTCCAGCCAACGGAACATTCGCTGGATATTCCAGTAAAATCAGGAAGTGTCATTACGTCGGTGATTGCTCCTCATTATGCAGAAAAGTTCCGCCACGAATTCCCGATGGACGTCTTTCAGGAATACCTCGAAGCTCTCGTTCTTCTCGAAGAGAAAAAATCTCTGCCACCGGATGTGATTGCAACGTTTGAGGAACGACTGATCACTGCTCTCGACGAGAAATCTCCTCTCGCGCCTTCCTACGCGAAAATGCTGCTGGATATCAAACCCGACTTTGCAAAAGGTGAACTTCTTGCAAAGATGATGGATTCTTCGGACCTGAACAGTCAGTACCTTGGGTACAAGCAAATGGTTCGACTAATTCCTCTTTGCCGCAAAAAAGATCCCAATCTGATCGAGCCTGCTCTTTGTGATCAGGTCACCAAACTGGTTTACGACAATTTGCAACATGCTCCTTCGAAACTGCTGATTTCCGCCAGTGCCGCTTTTGTGGTGGAATTGGGCGACGAAAACGGCTTGTTTTTGCTCGAAAAAATGATTGCTTCCTCCTCCGAAGGAAAAGTCGAAGCGGTCGAAGTCAATCCACAGGATTCCATCGAACCTCCGCTGCGCGCCGTCCTGCGGGCCATCGTGGAATTCGATTCACCCAAAGCATTGAATATTCTTGAGAAAGAGCTTCTTCGAAACAATCCGAAGACGTTCTTGATGATTCTCGATATTCTCAAAGATTACGCAGACGATTCGTTGAACCTGCTGCTGCTCGACATGGTATCGAACCAGGACTATCTACCCCGGAAAGTCGCCATTATGGACTATTTCCGGCACATTAAAGATGAAGTTACCATTTCCAGCATGATCACCCTGTTCGACCACAAAGGTGCGGGGGTCTACCCTCGAAAAAGCATCGTCGAAGTTTTAACGGCTTACGGACCGGAAAAGGAAATCACCAACTTCCTGATGAACCACGCCATCAAGGACGAAAGCGAAGTGGTGCGACAGGCCGTGATTCGCTCACTGGGTGAATTGAATGTCAAAGAGGCGGTGCCTCTGTTGAAAAAGAACTATTTCCGGGAAAGCAATCGCCTGACCCGTGAGTTGATTATCAACTCGCTTTCGAAAATCAGTTCAAGCGATGCCTATGCTGCTCTGAAATTCCTGTATACAAAGGCTCGCGATCCCCGATTGAAAAAAGCCATCAAATTCGGCATGAAGAAAAGCGAATACCTGGCTCAATAGCGAGGTTTCATGAACCGATACACTCCGTTATCGTGCGAGGAACGCAGCAATTTGGCTGTCTGGGATGGTCAAAGTCCCGGCCATTACGAAGTCTGGTACCTCAAGCTAAACATTCCTGATGAACGGTTGGCTTTCTGGCTTCGCTACACGATTACGTCTTCCTTGCCAGGCATAGGGGAACCGGTTGTTGAGTTGTGGGGAATTGCCTTCGACGCCGCCAATCCGTCCCGAAATCAGGGTTTCAAAGAAACATTTCCCGCCTCACCCGAGGCTATCGGTCGGCAGGGGTTTCGTCTGCTCGCCGGAGAAGCCTGGATCGACCAGCATGGCTGTGCCGGATCACTTGGTAAAAGCTCCCCCGAAGGTGGGTTGGAATGGCGTCTGACGTTTCATCCCGATGGACCGGGATTCCAGCATTTTCCCCACGATTGGATGTACCAACGGAAACTTCCGAAGACCAAAGTCAAGGCTCCGTTGTTGAGTATGGCGATGGACGGTTCGGTTCATTGTTGGGGAAAAACTTATAATTTCAAGGGGATGCGCGGACATCAAGCCCATATCTGGGGAAGCAAACACGCCGAAGGCTGGGCCTGGTGCAACTGCAACGCCTTCGAGGACGCACCGGGGGCGGTATTCGAAGCTCTTAGCGCTCGCATTGCGTTGGGGCCACTTATCTCACCGGACCTTACCGTCCTGATGCTCCGCACTCCTGAAAAAGAGTACAGTTTCAACAAGATGTCGCTCTGGCTACGGAACTCCAGCAAGTACGACCTTTCCCACTGGCATATGGAAGCCCGACAGGGGCTGTATCGCCTGGAGGCCGACATCAGCAACACCATACAAAACATGGTAGGAGTAACCTACCGCGATCCCGATGGCGAAACCCGCGTCTGCCACAACTCCAAACTGGCGGATCTGGAAGTGAAACTATACGAACGTTGCGGAAGACGTTGGACCGAAAAGCAACGTTTTTACAGCAAAGAGCAAGCAGCATTCGAGGTCGTCGAGCGTAAGGCCGACCCTCAAGTACCTGTACTCATTCCTTGAAGTATTCGAGTTAATCGGAAAACAGGTCTTCACTCGTTTCAAGATCGTTTTCTGTCGGTTTCTTTATTTCCGAGGCTGGAACCGTCGTTTCGTCAGAACTTTCGATGGAATACCGTTCCTGCATCCGTTTACGAAGTCCGCGGCAAAAACGAATGGATTCTTCCGTCTCATCCGTCATTTCCGAAATATACAGGCGAACAGGCTTCGAGAAACCAAGCTCGCTCAACTCGGCAACAAGATTGGAATTTTCTTTCTTGAGAACGATATCCACGGCTTCCGTTGAATCCGAGCCGTTGTCTTCCAGTACGTCGAAACGATAGAGATTTCCAAGAGTTTCACGACAAACAGGTACGATGGCGTTCGTCTCCGGCGAGGACGCCTGAATTCGTACCGGGGTTCGAGGTATCCACCACAGGCTGATGGCGGGAACAAACGTAATGGTCAGCAGGAGAGTCAGCATCACCGCCAGGAACGGCAACGCGGCGCGGTAGATATCGGTAACGGCGCGCTTGAACGTGAATGCCGAAATAAACAGGTTCAAACCGATTGGAGGCGTGGAATATCCGATTTCCAGGTTGACAAGGAAAATCACTCCAAGGTGCAGTGGTTCGATCCCGAAGCGTCCTAAAAGTTCCGGGAAACAGACCAACGGCGCTACAACCAGGATGGCCGAAAAAATGTCCATCAAACAACCGACGACCAACAGGAAAAGGTTGAGCATCAGTAGAAAAACCGTGCGGTTTTCGGTAAATCCCAACAGGTTGTCAGCCACAAACTGGGCGGTCTGCGCATTGATGAAATAACTTGTCAACGACTGGGCCGCCGCCACGATGATCAACACTCCACCGCACAACAGCATGGATTCCCGCACGAGGCGAGGGACATCCCGAACCAGCCGGATTTCTTTGCGAATTCCTGTTTCCGCCAGAAACACCCAGGCCGCAGCAACAAGCGCAGCATCCGCCGCAGTTCCCCATCCACCGAAAATCACGACCAGAATCATTACGGGAACCAGCAGTTCGGTCCAGGCGTCTTTAAAAGAAAGCAAAGCCTCGGTGATAGAAAATTTCTGCCTCACGAACAGAGCTTCAGGAGCTTTTTTACGAACGATCCAGATCGAAAACAGGGCAGCGGCGGCAACATCCAACAAAGCCGGAAACAACCCGGAAAGGAAAAGATCGTCCACCCGAATCGGCAATCGTGCCGCACTGGTTGCAATAAAAGCGAAGATAATCACCGGCAACGATGGAGGAAACAGCAATCCCCGGCTGCCTGCCGTGGTCAGCAACCCCAAGTTGAAGCGCTCCGGGTATTTCTCCAACATCAGCATCGGTAAAAGCAAACCGCCCAAAGCTACGATGGTGACACCGGAAACGCCTGTAATAGCCGTAAAAAACGCACAGGCAACCAAAGACGCTATCGCCATCCCTGCCGGAAGCCATCCCAACCAGGCACGAGCCACCTGGACGATGCGTTTCGGGATGCCGTTTTGTGAAAGGAGGTAGCCTGCTAACGTAAAAAACGGAATCGCCAGCAGAACTTCTGCGCTCGATGACCCAAGCTTTTCACCGATGGGAATAACCACCTGTGCCCACGAGAACGACACCCAGGAATCAAGTGCGGCTTCTCGCCAGTGGCCAAGCATGGAAAACAGGAACAACGCCACGAAAAGCGGCGTTCCGGCCAAGGTAAACAGCAGAATCAAAACGAATAGCGCCAGATGTCCCCAGGAACCGGGTAGAATCCAGGCAATGGTCCAAACCAACAAGAATACCAGCCCGAAACGCCAAGGTTTTTCGAGTTGAGAAAGTTTTTCGATGCCTCGCGTCGTAAAACTCAGGAGCAGAGACAGCGGCCCGTAAATAAATACCCAGGAAAACACCAGCGCCGGAATGCCTTGAATCGTAGGATCGGACCGAAACGATAACGCACCGGTGGCGTCGAAAACATCGCGCTGGACATATTCGAAGCACCCGACCAGCAGCAGCAACGTCGCTCCGATGCTAAGCCAGGAAATGGCAGCTTCGGCCAGCAATTTACGATGAGGAGACAACAGGCGACTCAGTACGTCGATTTTGACGTGCCGATCATGTTTGGCACAATAACCCGCACCTAAAAACACGAGCCATAGAAACAGTTTGCGTAACAGGTCGCGACTCCACACGAAGCTGGTCAGCCAATCGGTCGCCCAAGCCTGAATCACGATGTACACCAACCCCAATCCCAGCATTGCCGCCAGAATAACGACGAGCAAAACCCCTTCGAGCCTTTTAAGCAGGTTCTCCAAGTGGGTGAACTGTTTTAGAAAACGCTCCATGAAATGATATCGCCAACAACGGGGATCGTTCGCTTCCATACGTATCCCTCGTTCCTATCATCGACCGAGGGTAAGTGTCGAGTTTTGATCCATATTTTCACAAGAAATTCGCAACCTGCGGTTTTTATCCCGGCTCTTATCAAATAACACGAACGAAAAACAACCGTGCCGAGGAGGATATCATGGGATTGATGAAATGGTTAGGATTGGATCTTGGTCCGGAAACGGAACCTCTTGAAATTACGGACCAGAACTTTAAAGAAGAAGTCGGAAAAAGCACGACTCCGGTACTAATCGACGTTTGGTCGCCCGGCTGCGCGCCTTGCAACGCGCTCGCTCCGACCATCCGCCGCCTTGCCGCGAAATACGAAGGAAAAGTCAAAGTCGCCCACCTCAACGCAGCAGCCCATCGAGGCGCTACGTCCAAATTGCGGGTTCGTGGAACGCCAACCGTCGTTCTTTTCCATCAAGGAAGAGAACTGGAACGGGTGGTCGGTGTACGCCCGCAAATCTACTTCGAAGAAATGCTTGAAGATCTTTTCGGAATCGGGGAGAAACCGAACTGATTTCTTTCAAACAGGTTCTTCGCGTCGTGGGAGAGGTGCAGCCGAACATCGGAAAAGCACCCTCCCCTTTTTTGATTTCGGAAAATGTTTGAAATCGGCAAAAAAGAACGCATTATAAGCTCACTTGTCATCTATTGGAGAAAATTTGATGCAACCACATGCCGATTTGCCGTTAGCTCTCGATAAGGGAGCCTTGGAATATACGCTGTCCAATGGACTCACCGTCATTTTGCAGGAAGACCACTTCGCCCCAGTTACGGCGATGCAAGTCTGGGTGAAAGTCGGTTCAAACGACGAACGCGAGGACCAGGCCGGTATGGCGCACGTTCTGGAGCATATGCTGTTCAAAGGAACCGAACGCCGAGCCGTGGGACAGATTGCCCAGGAAGTGGAAAATTCCGGCGGCGATATCAACGCCTGGACCAGTTTCGACCAAACCGTTTATCACATCGCTATCGCGTCGCGTTTCCAGGAATTCGGTCTGGATATCCTCGCCGATGCCATCGCCCATTCGGCGCTCGACCCTGAAGAATTGGCCCGTGAGCTGGAAGTGATCGTCGAGGAAATCAAGCGCGGTAAAGATGATCCCGAGCAGCGACTTTCCGAGGAACTGTTCGCGTCCGTTTTCAAAAAGCATCCGCTGGGAAAACCGATCATCGGCACCGAGACTTCCGTCCGGTCGTTCACCCGAGAAAAACTGCTCGAATTCACGCAAACCTGGTACGTACCGGAAAACATGACGCTCGTCGTCGTCGGAGATTTCGAGCTTCGCTGGATGAAAAACACCATCGAGCGCTTTTTCGGTACGATTCCGGCGAAATCGGCTCCCGAACATACATATCCAGCCGAGCCGACCCAGGAAACTCCACGAGAAAAGTTCTTGACGGAAGCGGTACAAGAAGCCCAATTCGGACTCGCCTATCCCCTCCCCGGTTTGTACCACGAGGATCTTCCTGCCCTCGATCTGCTGGGCAGTATTTTGGGATCGGGTGAAAGCTCGCGGCTGAATTCGCGGCTAAAACGCCAGATGGCGGCTGTCAGCGATGTCATTGCTTATCCATACGTTGGTGTGGATCAAGGAATTTTCTTCCTCGAAGCCGGAATGCCAACGAAAAACCTGGAAAAAGTCATCGAAGCGTTGGGAGAGGAAATCGAGCGCATCCGCCGCCATCCGCCGGAGATTTCGGAACTCTCCAAGGCGAAATCCATGGCCCGCAACGAAATCACCTACCAGACTCAAACGGTTCAGGGAAAAGCCCGCCGTTTCGGCTATTTCAAAATCATGACCGGTGATCTGGACTTCCATCGCCGCTACCTCGAACGAATCGAGCGGGTAACCTGCGAAGACATCCGTCGAGTGGCTCAAACTTATTTCAATCCTCGTGCCGTCTCGGCAATCGCATTGCTCCCGGAATCCGAACCCGTTGATTTCAAAGAAGAAACCCCATTGGTCACACGATTGGAACAAGGTTGTGATCATTTGCGAAACCAACAGGTCGTACGTTCAAAACCCGACACCCACGGCATTGTGAAAACTACACTGGATAACGGCGTCACGCTGCTGATCCGTCCCAATCCGAACGTTCCTCTGGTATCGATTCAGGCCGCCGTTCCTGCCGGTCTGCGGTTGGAAAACGAGCAGAACAACGGCATCAACCGCTTCATTGCCACCTTGTTGACCATGGGAACCCCGGAATACGACGCCCACCGTATCGCCGATACTCTGGACCGCTCGGCCAGCACGATTTCAGGGTTTTCGGGGCGCAACACGCTAGGTCTTCGGGCGCAGATGATCCGCGAAAACTACGACACGATTTTGGATCTTTACACCAAATGCCTGCTCTCACCGATCTTCGCACCGGAGGAAATCGAAAAGGAAAAAATCCAGACGCTGGAAGAAATCCGCACCCGAAACGATCATCCGGGACGTGCGGCATTCGAACTATTCGCCAAAACCCTGTTCACCACCCATCCGTTTCGCATGAATCTGCTGGGAACGAAGGAAACCGTCTCGGCGTTTACCCAGGAAAGTCTTACCGAATACTACCGGCGTCATCTTTCCCCGAAACGACTGATCGTCTCGGTTGTCGGTGACGTTGATCCGGAAAAGGTGATCGACGACCTGAGTCTTCGTTTCGGAAAGCTGACCGACTCGGGAGAAGAGCTTGAAACCACACCGCAGGAACCGACACAGGATGAACCGCGTAAGGCATCGAAAGCCTTGGATAAAATGCAATCTCACCTGCTGATCGGTTTTCACGGTCTGGACTTCAAAGACCCGGACCGTCACGCCATGCAGGTCTTCAACACGATTCTTTCAGGTCAGGGAGGCCGGTTGTTCCTCGAATTGAGGGATCGCCAGAGCCTCGCTTATTCGGTAGGTTCCTACAATCTCGAAAGCATCGATCCAGGATATTTCGCCGTCTACATCGGCACCAGCCCGGACAAACTCGATGCCGCCCGAAACGCAATTCGGGAGCAACTGGAAGCCGCGCTCGCCGCTCCGCCGTCCGATGAGGAAATTCGGCGTGCGCGGCGATACCTGATCGGTAGCCACGCCATCGGTTTACAAAAGAATGACTCGGTAGCCTCGTCTTTGCTGTTCGATGAAATGTATGAGTTGGGGTACGACAGCTATACACGATATTCCGACGACATCGCCGCCGTAACAGCCGAAGATGTATGGCGATTGGCCAAGCGAATCATACGACTGGACGTTGCCACCGAGGTTGTGGTAGGACCGGATATCGAAGAATAATCAAATGGCTCGTTTCATTTGGACGAGCCGGGAAGAAGAAAAAAGATGAGTGATTCCAAGCCCAAGCCTGCGTCTCCCGGTTTGCCGCCCTGTGGTTTGTACGTTACGGGAAAAGCCTTGGCCAAAGACCCCAAATTCTTGCCCGAGGGACGTCTGGTGATGTTCCACAATCATTCCCAGCAAAATCAACCCTTCGTGCAGGTTCCCCAAAACAATGAAAACAATACCTGGTCTTTCAGGGACGAGGGTCCGGGACTCGGAGATGAACCGGAGTTCATCGAGGCGTTGATCCCTCGAAAAATGCAGGGAATTTACTTTTTACGCAGGACGCTCGACACCGGTAAGGAAACCATCGCGGCACAATCCATTATTCAACTGGGATATAACCTCAACGGCGACCCGATTCTGTTTCCCGGCTATTACGAGGACGGAACCGTCCGATTCCCTCAAGCGGGCCTACGTTTCGAAACAACGGATATTCTGGCCGAACTGGTACCCGAAACACCGTTGAAAGTTGCCGGGCAAAAACTCGAAATGCACTGATTTGAGAAGAAATGGCAGGTCGGGCAAACTTCTTGCTCGACATTGTTTGACCTTTTTTACACGTTGGGTCGGGCTTCTTTTTCCTTTTTGAACAGCCACTTATGAACGGCTTCTTCGAGGGCTTCCGGTTTTACGGGTTTCGAGATGTAGTCGTCCATTCCGGCTTCGATGCAACGCTCCTTGTCTCCCTTCATGGCGAAGGCTGTCATTGCAACGATGGGAACGTGCCGATTTCCCAGGTCTTTTTCGAGTTTTCGTATATTCGTTGTCGCTTCCATGCCGTCCATTTCCGGCATCTGGCAATCCATTAGAATCAAGCCGTATTCTTCGGTTTCGAATTTCTTCACCGCATCGAAACCATTGATGGCTTCCTCTACTTCGACATGCAGCTTAGCAAGCATCAACTGCGCCACTCGACGGTTGAACTTATCGTCATCCACCAAAAGGATTTTATTGTTTCTTTTTTCCTTTGTCTCCGGATGGGAAACAGTTTTCTTCTCTTCGGCCTTTGTATCGACTATTTTCTTTTCGACCGGTTTCTGATCAGAACGCTTTGCCTGCGCCGGGAAAGCGAAATCGCCGGAATCGCTTTCTACAAGGTGCATGTTATTGCTCTGGATTCCCGCAGTTTCGTTGGGGTCAAGATAACTGAACAGTGCCGCCTGTAAAGTTTCGAGAAGACGTTGACGACGTATCGGCTTGACGAGATAAGCGTGAAATCCGGAAGAACGCAGGTTTTTCACGTCCATCATCTGGTCGGCTGATATCATCGCCACAAGAGAGGTTTCACGAAATTCCGGTTTGGCTCGAATTACCTGTGCCAGCAATTCGCCATCGAAGCTCACGGCGGAACAATCGATCAATGCTACGGTATATTTGACCGCTTCTTTCATATTGTTTTTGATCGAACGCAGCGCGTCTTTGCCGGTCGAAGCGGTCTGATATTGAATGTTCCAGCTTTCAAGCAGCTCGGCCAGTACCTTGCGGCTCATGCTGTCTTCACCGATCACCAGAAGGCTCAGATTGGCCAATGAAGCCGTAGGAACGGACGATCCCCGATAGCTTTTATCCAGCACGAGAGGTAACGTGACGGTAAACGTGCTGCCTTTTTGCCTTTCGCTTTCCAAAGCTACACTTCCGCCCATCATTTCAGTCAGTTGTTTGCTGATGGCCAGCCCCAACCCTGTACCGCCGTATTTTTTCGTGATCGTCGAATCTACTTGTGTAAATTTTTCAAACAGTATTTTTTGCTGTTTTTTGCTGATACCGATGCCGGTGTCTTTCACCCTCATGGTAATTACGGCTTTTTTACCTCGCGGAGGTTCGCATTCTATTTCCAAAAGAACGTAACCGATATGGGTAAACTTGATCGAATTACCGACAAGATTGGTGAGAATCTGACGAATGCGAAGCTGGTCCCCGATTACACGATCCGGGACATTCGGTGCGATGCGCACGACGAGATCGACCCCTTTTTCCGCCGCTCGCGGAGCAAGCAGTTGACCGATTTCCTCAACCTCCTGAGGTAGGTTGAAAGGAGCTGGTTCCAGATCCAGTTTCCCGGCTTCGATTTTGGAAAAGTCCAGAATATCATCCACGATCTTCAACAACGATTCCGACGACACCCGCACGGTGTCGGCGAACTCGATCTGTTCGGGCGTGAGTTCGGTTTCCAGCAGGAAATTGGTCATGCCGATGATGCTGTTCATCGGAGTACGGATTTCGTGGCTCATGTTGGCCAGAAACTCGCTTTTGGTTTTGCTTGCCAACTCTGCCGCTTCTTTAGCCTTTTTCGTCTCTTCCTCGACCTGCTTGGCAGCGGTGATGTCTCTAAGCGCCATTACCTGAACGTTTTTTCCGGCATATACGTGAGGCTTGAGTTGTATCTGTACCGTCAGCTTCTCGTTATTCTGATTTAAACAAACCGCTTCAATGGTTTCGTCGGTCTTGCCGTGAATTTTGGCGTATACAGCCGGTTTATATTCCTCTAAAAACAGATCGGTAACTTTTTCACCCAATAGCGTGTTGCCGAACATCCTTTCTGCGGTCTGGTTGGTATTGAGGATCGTTTCGTTGTCTACAACCAACAAACCTTCGAACGAGGCTTCGAAGAGATTTTTCGCATGGCTTTCGCTTTGCCGCAGGTTGATCTCCTGAAGGAAGTGCTTTCTTATGTTGTATTCGAGACTGTAGCAGACTGCCATGCTCAAAAGAGAGGAAATCAACAGAAACGTAAGGTGGTTAACGTAGAGAATCGGATCCGTGTCACGCAAAGGCTCCTTGGTCCACAAGAACACGAGGAGCAAAACGAACAACGAAGGTACAAACCAGATGAAACGAATTCGAGTAAACGACGCAGCGAAAAACAGAATCAGAACCAATCCTACATGGTAGGGGTAATTGGGTATACGTCCCCAAAAATACGAGAGAAACAGACCACCAGGCCCGGAGATCAAAATGATCAAAACAATACAAGCCTGCCAAATTTTCCTGAAAATTTTCAGATAGGAAAGTGCGATGATACCAATCGTACACGGCAGAACAATTACCATACGAATGGTCCACAACATTTTGAGGTTTTCGTTAATCAGTAAAAAGTCACGCAACACAAATAGAAAAGACAGCAAAAAGCCAAGCAGAAGTGCAATACGGAATTGTTTCAACGAGGATTCAAAATAGTGAATTTTGAATTGTTGTTCGAGGTCGTTGTCACTGAAATTCAGGGTGATTCGCTGAATGATTTTAGACTTTTCGGATGGATCACTCACAATGGTTCCCGTCACGCGAAGGAAAGATCCTCTATCGAATGGAAGACAAAATTAAATCCAATACATGATCGTCACATGCGAAATTGTATAGGCAGCGTTTTAGTTTGTCAACAATCTCAACACCACATGTAAACAATTCGAACAAAATCGTAACAAGAACCCCTTGCCACTCTTACGTCCCGGTTCTCCTGCTTTTACCCCCCGCTTGATTTTTCGCCGATCTCAATTCGCGCTAGGAACGCAGCTTTCTCCTGTAATATCCCACACAAAGCCCGTATTGCAGTTTTCACAATGATTGCCTGCATATCCTTGATCGCAGGTACAAACCACCGAGCCGGTGCTATCATCGCAAGAACCATGTGAACTGCATGTTGTGGCAAGGCAAATCGTATCTTCGACACATTCATCCATGTCGGCGTGATATCCAGCCAGGCAATCGTTGCAATAGGTGGTTCCGGCTACTCCGTCGGTTCCGTCATGTACTAGGCATTCTCTGTTCTGTTCTGCGCAGGTCGTATCTGCCTCGCAAATATGCTGGCAACCTCCCTCACCATCGTCGATATATCCGAGTTCACAAACGCACTCGTCGGCGCGCTCGTCACATCGGAAATGCAACGAAGCATCACAAGGATCGGGGTCACAGAAATCGGTCGTTACGACCTGATCTTCCTCTGTCGTCGTGTCTTCGTCACCGCCATCGTCCTGCGAGTCATTGCCACCTTCTGATTCACAAACGCCATCCACACAGGTCAATCCGAGTTGGCAGGTATTGATTTTCGAACAAGGCTCCCCTTCGCCGCCTACATCGGGCAAACCAATAGCACATCCGAAGAGAAGAGATGAAAAACACAAGAAGATCAACGTGTTGCGTAGGTTATTACTCATTGTCTCACCACCTTCCGGAAAGCCCGAAGGAGAATCCGTTTCCTTGCTGCCCCGGTGCGATCCACCACCCGTAGAACGAGTCTTCCTCATCATCCGTGCGGAGTTCTTCGCCCATTCCGTTTGCCTCGGGAGGGTCGTCTAGGGTGACTTTCCCGGCCTGGGAGTCAAAAATCAGCAGTCCGGCTCCGGCAAGGGCTAGTGCACCACCGACCGAAAACGATGTAATCGCCACAGCCGACCAGCTTTTGTTGTTGCTTTTCGCTCCCGGCGAGAGATTCTTTTCGTAGTCGTCACCGTATTTGTAGGCCATGGCGATTCCTGCCCCACCAAGACCGCAGAGAGCCACTCCGGTACCCAGAGCACTCCATCCTGCAATCGCCAAGGGACCGATGCCCTTTCTTTCTGCAGGTCTTTGGACTTTGTACTTGTCATCGACTTTACGAGCAGGTTTTTTCTTTTTAGCCCGTACTTTAGGTTTTCTCGGTTTTTCTTTTTTCGGAGTTGCTGCAGGAACCGCCGCGACAACGGGAGCTGCTTTTACAGGTGCTTGGTGTTTCTCATCTTTATACAGTTTCTTAATAGATGTAGTAATCAGTACCCGTAAAGTATTGATATCACCTTCCATTTGATCGTTGACCTTGTGGGTGAACTTCTTCCCAACAACATCGAAACGACGCATTTCGATAAACCATTCCTGCTCTTCGAATTCGACTTCCCCAACAAGCATTTCCCCAACGCCCATGCGAATGCCGAAAAGGCCGAGACACTCGGTATCTTTGGGATTGCATGGCTCGGTATACCAGGTTTCCTTCATGATTTTGGAAAAACGAGGGCGTCGAAACAGATCTTTGTACGAAAAACGCTTGGCCTGCCGAGAGGTGAATTTGCGGATCTCCCGAAAATCCTCTTTGGTGATTTTCTTTTGCGGGTACTGCACCCACACGGCGAGTTTTTCGAAATTTCCTTCATTTCCCGGCAGTGGCTCCCAGATCGATCGATCCGACAACGTAACCGAACTCGTCGGCATCCAGCCTTCGACATCATCCGAGAAACGGAGTTTGATCCATTTCTTGTCCGCAATTTTGCGAATCACGCGGGCTTCTTCTCCCTTGATGGCCTGACGTACGGGAAGAGAGCGCGAAAGCCCCATGGAAAGAATCGGCTGTTCTTTTTTCACGAGGGCATATTGCTTCGGTCCTTTGTATTCCAGATCTTTTCGGGCGGCCCATTCGATGGTAACCAGCATCCGCAATGTCCAGCCAACTTCGTCGTTGGGGAACTTCAGTTTGATCCACAGGTTGCTTTTGCTGTATTCGACGATCTCGATGCGGTCGCCTTTGGCAACGCGCCGGGCTTTGGGCGAGCTTTTCGCCGGTTCACTACGAAGGATGGTCGCTTCTTTCATTACGGCCATTTCGGCAAAAGTCTTTCGTTTTTCTTCCAACTCCTTCTTTTTTCGTTCGATTTCCGCTTTGCTGCGCTTATCGACGATCAGCAGACGTGCAGGCACCCAACCTTCGGTCGCGTCGTCGAAACGGAGTTTGACCCAACGCTTCGTTTGTTCCAGCACCAGACCTTCTTCGTCCGTGTTGGTTTTGCGGATCGTGGGAGATTTCAGATCAGGTTCCCCACGGATCGACGTTTTGTGCGTCATCACGCCGAAATCAATGGTTTCTCCCGTATCTTCGGTTGGAGAAGCGGATTCTTCAGCACAAACCGAAGAAATCCCTCCTCCCAACGGGGCGATCATCAAACAGGATAGAATAGTTGTGAGTAGTAAAGCCTTTTTCATCCGCCATCCTCTGAAGGTTTGTCGGCTGCACCAGCCCCCGATATCTGTGTTTTGTCAGGTCGAAAAGACCCGAAACTGTTCCTGATGTTGTTCGTTCGCACATGGATAAAATAGCAATATTGTCACGGAATGTCCAGGGTTTCGGCGAATCCGTCCACAGGTCGAACAGATCGCTAACCAAAAGGCTTTTTCCGAGAAGATTTACGGATGCAAAAAGGCGGGAATGGTTGATTTTTCAAGAAAACGTGGAGTTCAGGGTTCTTCGGACGAAGCAGCGGTTTCCACTTCGGAGGGAGTTTCATCCGCCACGATTTCACCGGACTTTTCGAACGTTACAGCGTCTTCACCCCATCCGTCGTATGGCGGCATGCGTCCGAAACGAACCCCGAAGGTGAACAGGTAGGTTGGATGCATGGAGCGCCGGAACTCGCTCTCCAAAGGGAACGAAGCACTGAACGCCGCATACGCCCATTCATACGCCAGACGAATTCCCGAAACCGCGCTGGTGCGGCTCGATGATCGAAGCTTCGGCGCAGCAAGAAGCGCTTCGAGATTTTGGATGGACGGCTCAGGATCGACCAATCCAACCGCCGCCAGACCGAATTCTACGTATTCGATTGGTTTGTAACCCAAAGACAAGCCGTATTGACCCATTTGAACGTGCCGAGGACGATCGAGATAGCGGTTTTTTTCCGTACGTACGGCATAGGTCCAACCGCCCTCCCCTTGCAGGAATACACCCCATTTCTCGAATTTGAACGTCAATTGGGTCTCAAAAGGAAAATAATCCTCGAATGCGTATTCAAAACGAGTATGCCAATGCATCAATGCCGCTCGACGTGGATCGGAGGGCCAGCCGAAATCTACGGTCTCCGCACTTTCATAGGTAGGAAAATACAGGCGCACCACGCCACCCAGCCGAAACCAGTCGGTAAAGGGGTGGTTGTAGGAAAAGCCGCCCATCAGGTTGCCACGAATGAAGTTGTCTCGTCCCAATGGACCCGTATAGCCCGAAAACGGCACGCCGATGCGAAAATGTCCGTTTTCGATAACTTCAAGCTCCATGTGCAAAAGATAATGCACGCCATCGGATTCGACAGGCTTCAGCGTTTCGGCCATACCCGCTTCCAATTCAATTCGGGAGCCGGGAGAAATATCCGTTAGCAGAATCGGCGTTTCGGCACGCACTTCCGCAACATTTACGAAAAAAATCGTAAAAAGCATAAGGAATAGTGCCAAAATCAGTGGCTGAATCGAACGGAACAAAGAGCTTCCTTCCATAGAGATATTCCATTGGACGCTACGAGACGATCGTTTCACGCAGGGTCGATGTTCGAATTATGACGCCGGAATGCAAAAGTTGCAACCCGACTGGCCCACTGAAATCTCTAAAACAACCCGATATTGAAATGCAACCGCCAGGTTTCTTCGTCCAAATCACGTTTGGGGGCAAGGTTCCAGCCGATTTCCAACGAGACATCACCGACAGGTGTACGATAATGAATCCCACCGCCCGCACTGTTTTTGTAATCCAGCAGATTCAAATGGGTATGCTTCGGTTGTCTCCACAAGCCACCGGAATCCATGAACGCACCAGCCTGGAATTGCCGGAAAATCGGCACCCGGAGATCCAATTTATACAGGAGAAAGGTTTCCCCTCCATCGGAAGGTTCGTCGTTCCAGATGATGATCTGTTTTTCCTCATCGCTCATATCCAGCGGATAGACTTGTTGTTCCGAAAATCCACGTATGGTGGTTCGACCACCGAGCTTGAACAGTTTATCGATGGGAGTTTCCCTTTTACCGAAGTTGTGAATCCAACCGCCTTTGGCCGCAACTTTGATCACCCAGGGTTTTCGACTTTGACTCAAAGGGATATACACGGCGCCACCAACCTGATTTCGCATCAGATCGGCGTTCAATCCACTGAGAGTTTCGAACCATTCGGCCAACAATGTAAAAACAACTCCCCTTGTAGGCTCGAAAAGGCTGTCCCGCAGGTCGTAGGTCAAACGGAATTTCGGAGAATACTCCCAGCTACGCCCCTCCGGCGGTCGATACCGGTACAGATCGCTGATCGTTGAAGATGACGGTGGGCGTTCATCCGGCCTGGCGGTATCTTCTACTCCCGTTCCGGCTACGTAGGTACTTTCCGAATCCTGCAAAGACCATTCGTTGATCTGCACCAAGGAAAGCTGCCGACCGATTTCGGTATCGAAGGAAAGAACGATCGAGTTTTTATCCAATCCATACGCCCGTTCCTGACGGCGCAAATGCACGACTTCCAGGTTGGTACCGATGTGGGTTCCGTAAATGGAGGGATAGCGCAAACCGAGCGAGATTTTCCTTTCCAACAGATCCTTGAAACTTTTTCGACGATACACTTCCCGAAATCCTGGATCGAGAAGCTGCATAATGCGGTGATTCGCTTTCGCTCGCGCACGGAATTCCAGTCCGATACCGAAAAGGTTCCGATAGAGATATCCAGCACCGCCGCGCAAGCCGTCATCGGTCGCCACACCTGCCGAAAGCTCGTAACTGCTTAGCGTGCGTTCTTTGACTCGCACGACGATACGCTTGTAGACTTCTTCTTTTTCCGGCTCCCAAGGCTGGATTCGAGTGGATTGAAATAGATCCATTCGACGCAAATAATAGCTGGATCGCTCGATTTCTTCCGGGTCGTACACATCAAAGGGGCGGAAAGTAAGCTCCCTCTTGATTACCGACGTTCGGGTCTTGCGCGCACCCGCAACGACAATCTGTCCGTATTGAGCCTGCACGCCCTCCCGGACAGCGATCAACACCCGAGCGTCTTCCGTTGATTGCGGCAACGTATAGCTGATATCGACATCCGCATAGATGTACCCGGAAGCATCATAAAAATCTTTAAGCTTCTTTTCGATATCCGAAAAACGTAGAGGATTCAGTGGCTTGCCAATCCTCAATCCGGATTCCTTAAACAACGTTTCGGCGGCAAAGGCTTCATTACCGGCGATACGAACTTCTGCAATGCGGGTCTGCTTGCCCTCGTCGATGGCAAGATCCAAATCGACTCTGGAGCGCTTGTAACGAAACCGAGTTCCCGGAGGCGTTACACGAGCATTCAAATAGCCACGTTCCATGTAGAAAACTTTAAGGTTTTCGGCGGCTTGCTCGTACAATTCCGGCAGAAACAGCCGATCCGATTGAATCTTGGCCGGTCGATAATAAGCAGGGGGCGAAGCTTTGAAGCGGGTTCTATAATAAGGATGTCCCCAATACACCTTGTGGTCCATACTTTCAGGATCGGGCGGACCCATTTCATCTTCTTCGCCTGTGGTCAGCTTTTCTCTTACGTAAGCTTGTAATTCACGCTTTAACACCTCGGATTCCACGGCCTCGTTCCCTCGGAAACGGATCTCATCGACTTTCACCCGCCGATTTTCCCGGATATCGAACAAAATGGTCTTTTTCCGCTCTTTTTTGACCACTCTGTAGCGAATTTTCACGAAGAGATAGCCTTGTTTCTTGTAGAACTCGCGCAACCTCTCCGCCAACCGTGCACAGGTAGCATTGGTGTAGGTTGTAATTAGAGCCGAACCCAACGACTCGTCTTCTTCTTCGGCCACCTTTTTCTTCGAATATCCGCCAAACAACCAGTCACGGTTCATAGCCTTCGGGCTACGTTCCCGGTTCGAAGGATTGAGCACTTCAGGTTTTGACAAAACAGGGTTGAGATCCGGTTCGATGGCTGCCCGCAATTCTTTGGGGGAATACAGGTGATTTCCCAGGAATTTGAACTCGATCGGTTTTCCCGAACGGATATCGAGCCGAACGATGCCTTTCAACAGCATATCCCGGCCCTTCTCCGTGTCCAACGAAGCTTCGGGCAACAGGATGCGTACTTCTTCGAACCTTTTCGAGCGGTAGTAACTTCTCAACTTCCGTACGGCGGTTCGGAGGCGTTCCATGTCCACTCGTTCGCCGATACGAATGGGAAATCGACTCCGCAACACCTCTTTTGAGAAGTGAGGTTCTCCCTCAAATGAAATCTTCGTAACCTGTACCGGCTCTCGTTCGTCGATGAAGAAATCCAACAGTGCGCGATACGGCGTCAGTTCAACGAGCCTCGCCAGCACCAGCGCATTGGGAAACCCGTGCAACAACAGCAAGCGCTCGATTTTCTTGATTTCCCGGTCGAGATCTCCTTCGAAAACCGCACCGTTTTCCTGTAATGTCAACACATTGCGAATGTTTTCATCGGAAACGGTATTGTTCCCGATAATAATTATGCCGTCGATGCGGATTTTCGGTGCGACCTCGAACCGCAGCCAGGACTTTCCGCCTTCTTCCACTTTCTGCGCACGAATCTGCGAGAAATATCCGGAGGCAAATAACGTTCCGATATGGCTTTGAATCGCTTCGAGATTCTCGGGGGTCAGATCCTCACCAGAAGTAGAGGCATTAAGTTCCTTGAGAAACAGGTTCAGTTCTTCGTCTTCGGTGGGTTGATCGAGCACGTACTCCACACGCACGTTCTCTTCGGGTGTCTCGGAAGACGTTTCGTCCTCCGCTTTGAGCTGAACAGGGAAAATCGTTGCAAACAGAGTGATCCACAGACAAATCAATGCATTGGCAGTAACCTGCCGAAAACACCCGAACTGTGGATATCGAAAAATGGCCATAGTCTACACGTGGAAAGCACCGGAGCCTAGCTTCATCCTGATGCGACGGATTATAGAAGCTATCGCAGACAAACGAAACCCTTTCGGAGAAAATCTCCACAGAAGGTTTCTCTTTTCGTCGTAAAAAAGAAGAATCGACAGGAATTTACTTCATTTCACGATGATATCGTTATGTTTTTCGGGAAGCGTTTCCAGATAGCGTTTGCAGGTTGCACCGCGTTCCGTATCTTTGGCCAACGTCATGCATTTCATCAACGCAGGTCGCGCAGTATCGTGGTCTCCAGCTTTGATAGCCGCCATGGCAAGTTCGTACTGTCCTTCCAGGAAATTCGTACAGGTTTTGTCTGCACTCGTCGATTTCGCAAAAGCTCGAACAGCTTCTGCAAACTTACCGGCATCACGATGCACTCGCCCAAGATTGTACCAGGCATGACAGTTTTTCGGATTTTCGTGGCAGGCTTGGATCAGGTAGTCTGCAGCTTTTTCGCTTTCACCAAGTTTGTGATGACACCAGCCGAGGTTGTCGTATACTTTGTCGCGGTAAGGATAGAGGATATCCGAAGAGGGTTTTTGCAGAATATCGATGGCTTTTTGCCATTGTTTCTGATCGATATAGACGGCTCCCAGACCGTTATAAGCATCTGAAAAATCGGGGTCGATTTCGATGGCGCGTTTGAAAGCGGCTTCGGATTTGTCGTAAATTTTCTTTCCCAAATAAATAATTCCGTAAAGATATTGGGCATCTTGGTTGTTCGGATTGAGTTCTTCAGCTTGTTCCAGCGTTTTCAAAGCTTCGATGGTGTTGCCTTGCTGATAGAAATTCAAAGCAAGCTGGTAATGGCTATCGGAGGCTTCCGCATCTTTTTCATCGACTTTCCGATGCTTGCCGCACATCGCCCCACCGCAGAACACGATCAGCAACGACCAGACCGCTACCATGGAAATAATTTTTTTAATTCTAGTGCTCGCTTTCAATGGCTCACCTTTCCCCTTTTTTGATTGCGCCATACACGCGCATGGATTTCGAAACGACTCATTCCAACGAAAAAATCCATCCGTCGGTCGATCCGAAACAGCGGGTGAAAATACATTCCTTTTCATTCCCCGCCCATACGGAAATACGTTTCAGACTCGAAACATGGCGAGACCGAAGCATAGCACCAAATTTATCAGGATTGCAAAATTTATCGGAATGGGTGAAACAACCTTTGTTTACCGCTCTCTCCGATCGATTTCGATGATAGCGTACGCCTCATGATTGTGAATCGACTCTGCGCTTTCCGCTTCGACTCTGCAATACGACACGGAAGGATCGTCTCGCAGGTTTTTTGCCACTTCTCGCACGATATCTTCGACGAAACGCGGCTTGTCGTAGGCGTGCTCGGTGATCCATTTTTCATCGGGACGCTTGAGTTGCGCAAACAGTTCACAGCTTCCGCAGCTTTCGATCAGAGCGATCAGATCTTCTATCCAGAACAATTTGTGACTTTCTAGATCCACCCGAACGCGGCAACGTTGATTGTGTGCACCACGGTCGGAAATTTCCTTCGAACAGGGACAGACCGTCGTCACCGGAACGTGAACACCGAAACTAAGACGCAATTCGTCGTCCTGATCCAGTGAACCGGTGTACCAGCAATCGTAATCCATCATTCCAGAAACGCCGGTCACGGGGGCGCGTTTTTCGATGAAATACGGAAATTTCATTTCAATGTTGACCGAATCCGCCTGAAGTTTCTCCTTCATGGCTTCGAGCACCTGGCCGATGGCCCGGATTTCGATTCTCCCACGAAACTCGTTGAGAATCGAAATAAAACGGCTCATATGCGTACCTTTGAACTGCTGAGGAAGTCTCACCGACATATCGACGGCCGAGACGGTACGCTGCCAGCCGCCGCCCTTTTCTTTGATTTTGATCGGGTATCGGAGATTCTTCACTCCGACCTGATCGATGGGAAGTTCGCGATCATCGGCCTGCATCTGGACATCCGCGACTACGTTGTACTGTTCCTCTCTGTCCATCTAATTCCGCCTGTCGTTACTTGGTGTTGTCGGCCAATTTCATTTCAAGAAGGTCACAGCGACGGTTGAGATCGGACACTCGGCGCCGTAACTCTTTAATTTGGTGTTTCGGACGTTTGCCTCCTTTGCCCACGGCTTTAGCCATAACGCGGTCGAGGTATACATCCAACTCCGTATCAGAGTGCTTCCATTGCTTAACCAGTTCTTCCACTGCGTAAAAAGTTTCCAGTTCCCAATCCCGAGGTTCTTCCTTTTTTCGGGAGCTTTTCCGGCGATGTTTTGACTTTTCGCTACGTTTGGAAAACGGCAAAGAGCCGAGGTGCAAGTCCTTGACAAACGTAGTCACCGGTTCGGGAAACTTTTTCTTCGACATGTTTCATCCTCCGCACTCAGGAGCAGGCTCATTGTATCGAACCCAGATTCTTTGTAAAGAATCCAACCGAGATTGGCAAGGATTTCTATCGTTTCAGTGAAGTTTCCATGTTATTCGTTTCCCGAAAAAGTCTTTCCAATGGGTCTTTTTCCGAAAAACGGGGGGTGCAAGGGGCGTTTTCTCTGACGAATCAGCAACCATAATCCGAAACCGAACAGCACAATCGTTCCATATTGGGCGGGCGTCAAACCGATAAAACGGATATCGGCCCACTTTCCTTCTGTGACTCGAAGAAAATCGAAAAAGAAACGCAACGGAGCGTACGTCGTCAAAATCAGCCCCATGAAAAAACCTTCTCGACGAGGTTTTCGGGCCAGAGTAAACGCGACGATACTAAGAGCCACGGCCCAGAGGAATTCATAAAACCCCAAATCATGTCGGACAACGCCGTCTGGAAATTGCACTCCCAGGAAGAAATCGGTAGGAATACCGGGATGATCGTGTGCAAAAGTACACCCGAGACGTCCGAAATTCCACGCTCCCAGCAAAGCCAGCAACAGGCGGTCGCCAATGGGAACGATAGGATGCTTTTTGATACGCAGATAAACGTATCCTGCCAGCGCACCGCCGAAAAAACCACCGATCGAGGACAAGCCCGACCAGAAATACAACAGCACCCAGGGATCGTTTTCCAATAGCCAAGGATGATAGATCAATACATGGACAAGGTGTGCCCCGATGAATCCTCCCGCAAGACACACTTCCACCATATTACGTCCGACTCGTACATTTACGCCGCCGCGCAGCAGGATACGGTCATACAGCACGACTCCGACGATGACCGCCGTCGCCACAAGCACCATGAAGTGATCGATCACGATGGGACCGAGTTCGAACCTTGGGATCGTAAGATAAGGAATCAATCGAGTATGAACCGCATGGGATTTTGAGGAATATTGTGGACACGGACTTCGTAATGCAAGTGTGGACCGGTCGAGCGACCTGTGTTACCAACGCTTCCGATTTTCTGTCCACGCTTGATGCGATCGCCGACCTTGACGAAAAATTCCGACAAATGCGCGTACCGCGTCGAAATATTGAAGCCGTGGTCAATCACCAGCACTTTGCCATACCCGCTACGTTCTCCACGGTAGGTTACGACACCTTCCGAAGGAGCGAGAATCGGGGTAAGGCGAGGAGCGGAAATATCCAATCCTTCGTGGAATCGACGTTCTCCGGTAAACGGTGAAAGACGATAGCCGAAACTGGAGGAAATCCAACCTTTTACCGGCCAGATGCTTGGAATACTGCTTAGACGCAAGCGATTGTTTTCGAGGAAACTGCTAATTTCGGCAAGTTCCCTTTCCTGGTCTTTGGCCTGTCCCAATACGCGATTGAGTTCGTCGAGCACGTCAAGGCTGTCCAAGCCCCCGAATTTCTCTGTCAACTTACTGGCCATGGCCGGATTCAACAACCCGTAATTTCCCTCGGCAACAACCATCTCTGC
Organism: Myxococcota bacterium; assembly: GCA_963676915.2. Taxonomy (GTDB): domain Bacteria; phylum Myxococcota_A; class SURF-8; order SURF-8. Next base: position 60,043 of record CAXXVK010000031.1, on the reverse strand, counting down.
CTGAGAAAGCGGCCCCATTGCCAACGCGCCTTCACTGCCGGGGATATCGGTCAGCACATGCAATTTCGCACTGAATCGCTGGACTCGCTCGATAGTTTTATCCAACCGATCGATTTTATTACCCATTTTCTGGAGTTGTGCTTGAAGCTCCAGGTTCGCAACCTTGAGGCGGCGGTTTTCTTTTTCAGCGTCGGGACTGAAATACAGGTAGGTGCCGGAGGCGAGAATACCACCGACAAGCAGAAACATGAGAACAGTCAAAGCCTTGATATGCCAAGGTTTTACCAGGAATTCCGTTGGTCTGGGAGCATTGATGGGAAACAGCTTTACAGAAAAGCCGTTCGACCAGCGGTTTTGTTCCTTTTTCGCTTTTTTGCCTGCCATTCTATTTCTGCTTCACAAGGAAAGCTTGTTGATTTTTACAACAAACAAATAAAGGAAAATATTTCATTGTTTGCCTGTATACTCGGAAAAACTACTTCCTGTCAAATTTAATCACTTCCGTGAAAAATGAAATTCCTCAACGATATCAATAAAATATATTAAGTATCGTCACTCTACTTCAAAGACATCCTGAACTTTTTTGGACGGTGCTTGACCGAATTTTCGTAAAGATTTCCAATGAAAATCCCATGAAAACATCTCGGATCAGCGAACTCCAACACGAAAGTTTTCACTTGAATTTTCGTGTTGTGCCGACTGTGAACAAAAAACTTCCATTGACCTTCTGGAAGCGATTGACGTAAAAAGGTGCAATTGTTTTTCTTTGTTGTTCCTTTTGTTGTAAAAAGATAGTTGACTTTAACGCCCGATCCGGAGGTTTGGCATGAAGATGCGTAGCGGCTCCTGGTTTTTTGTTTTAATTCTGGTCGCACTCTTTTCTTTCGTTTCCTGTGGGGACGATGACAGCGACGGCACACCCGACGGTGGAGACAACGATACCACGTCTCAAATGGGACTGAGTTGCCAGGATGAAGATCAGACGGAGCACTGCGACTCCAACGCAGAATGTAAAAAGCTCGAATATTGCGGTGAAAATCGAAATTGCCTCTCCTGCAAATCCTGCTCGACCTATCGTGACTGCGATTCGGATAACCAGGAAATCTGCGATCCGGATCTCGGATGCTGCGTACCGAAAAACTGTTCAGCCGACACCGATTGCCCGGAAGCACAAATCTGTTCGGAAGGTGTCTGCCGCGATCAGTGCTGCAACGCTTTGGCGGACTGTGAACACGATGGTTCGGCTTGTTTGAAAAAGCCGGGTTCCACAGCAGACGTACTGGGTTATTGTATTATTCCCGAATGCTGGGAAGGTTCGGATTGTGCGGAGACCGGCTACTGCAACGTTCAATATGAATGCGACAACTGCACTCAGAACACGCAGTGCGAAGAAGGCTACAATTGCGATGGCGGAATCTGCGTCAGCGAAGTGGCGGACGGCGATACCAGCGAAGAGGTCTACGACTGCCAGACCTACAATTCTTCCTGTATATTCGAGGTTATGCAACCCATCATAGCCCTTCAGGGGTTGGAATGGGCGGCTTGTGACAAAGCTGCCGGTGAAACTCCCGGCTATCAGTATTCTTTCGCGGGAACCAACGACATCTGGGTCCGTTACTTCGACAATTACAATACCCACGAGTTTTACAAAGACGGTCAGCTTTTCGTGAAGATCATGGTCGATACATCCGCCGGTGGCATTATGAGATACTCCGACATCGATGGTAACACTATTGGCTGGTACGGGTACAGCCTTGCAACGGGCGTGATTCGCATTCGATGTCCTGTGGATGGTGAAGATCCTGTAGAATACAACTTCGACATCGAACATATCAATTCGTGTAGCGGGTATGCCGGACCTGGAATCTATGTGGCTCCCAGCGACGAAGGTTGCCCGGATATCTCTGAAATGTAACAACGGGTATTTTATCGTGCGTGGACCGATCCGTTACAGCAAAGAAGGACAGCTTGGGGAACCGTCCTTGGAAAAACTGCTTTTCGAGCAATTTCTTGGTCGCAAACGCTGCCGGATCGATATCATGGTGAATGACACCCGAAGCGAAATCTGGCTCAAAGAAGGCGAACCCGTTGCAGTTCGCACCGGATTCAAATATGCCGAACTCACCCGGCTGATCGCACAGACCCAGAAAATGAAGGAATCCAAGTTGGAAGCGATTGCAGATGAAGCCATCGCAGCGGGGATTCCACTGGGTGATTATCTGCTTGGAAAAGGTGTCGTCAACCGGCGGGAATACGATCGGGCGGTGATCGGCTCGATTTTGCGAAAAATCGGCAAGTTGACAACGTTACACAAAGGAACGTGGGGGATAAAATACGATTATAAAGATCGCATTCCCGTGGTTTCTCGCAGGATTAACATTTACATGCTCCTGTACTTCATCCATCGCCACTTCAAGCGCGCCTCCGAATACAATACGCTTCGCGCTGCGATGAATGGAAAACTCCTGATTCCCGATAAAATGTTTCAATCTCTGGTTTCCCAAATGGAAATCCCGGTTCATATCAAACAGGTGCTTCGCAAAATGAGAGCGCCGTTTGGCTACCGGGAAATCTACAAAATGGGAAAACTGGAAAAAGTGGAAGTGATTGCCCTCGTGGGAATGCTGCTGGCCGTGGAAGGTCTGGCCGTAATCGAAACGCCGCAAGCCCCTGAATCGGGCATGATTCCCCTCCCGAAGCATGGTGAATTGAGTCATCCAAGTGATATTTTGCCCTCCCCTCAGGCCGAGGTTGCCGCCCATCAAACGGAATCTATGGATATGATTCTGTTTCACCTGCGAACCAATGTCGATCTGAGCCAAAAAGACAAAAATTATTTAAACCAGTTCAAAACCATGTACGACCGGATCGGGAAACGCAGCGCGCGCATGATACTGGGCGTAACCGAGACCACCGGACAGGACTGGATAAAAGAATCTTATGCCAGAAAGCTTGAGTGGTTCAACCCGGACGAAATCCCCAACACGCACTTCAAAGCGCTTTTTCCTTTTCTGGAAGAAATCAGGAAATCGCTCAAAGAGGCACTGCTCGAAGTTCTTATTCAGTAGTTGCTAGAAACCATTCCTTTAAATTCTAGTTCAATGGATGTTTTGGCAAAATTTCCGTTTGATCTCACATCCATTTTTCGCACACTCGAAAAGTTCTTGACGAGCAGTGTTGCGACCTCGTTCCTGGGCTGTTAGGATATCTCCACAAACAAAAGTAATTTCAATTCGGAGGAAAGATGACTGTGGACATCTGGATTCTGTACGTGCTTTTTCCTTTGGGACTGATTGCCCTGGGTATCGGCACCTATTTCAAGACTGGTGACGAAAGGAGACGAAATGACGGCGTTGATCGTAGTTTTCGTCCTGTACCTGGCGGTCGTAATGGCTGCCGGGATCGTCGCGGCTGGAAGCAACAAATCGGTAGGTTCCTACTTCCTTGGAGATAGAACCATCGGCCCATGGGCGGCAGCGTTGTCCTCGGTCGCTTCGTCGGAATCCGGGTGGATCGTGCTGGGTGCCGTGGGTATGGGGTACTCGGAAGGGGCTTCCGCTGTATGGCTGGCCGTTGGATGCCTCGGAGGCTACCTCATCAACTGGTATTTCATCGCACCACGTTTACGAAAAGCCAGCGAGAAACACGATGCAGTGACACTCCCGGATCTTTTTCAATCCCTGTTCGATCCGGGACGAAAAACCGTACGAACCATCGCTGCCGTGATCATCTTTTTCTGCATGATGGGATACGTCGGCGCTCAATTTACGGCATCGGGCAAAGCCTTCGAAGTCATCTTCGGTTTTCCTTTTGAATACGGCGTAGCAATTGGCGCTGCCATTACCGTAATTTATACACTGCTCGGTGGCTTCCGGGCCGTCGTCTGGACGGATGCCTTGCAAGCCGTGTTGATGGTCATTGGATTGGTGATTATGCCCTTGGTGCTCCTCTTCTCGTTAGGTGGACCGATAGAGGTCTTGAATAAGCTCGAAAACGTCCCGGAACGCTCTATTGTAACGATAACCGCTCAGAAAGATGAACAAACCCTCTCGAAAACCATCCCACCGGAAGGATTGGTTTTCGGCTTTTGTGGGAAACATTTTGCTTTTCGTAGCGACTGCGAATCGGGTTTCAGGCCTTCTGTCAAATTCGTTTTGGATGGAAATGAAGCAAAAGCGATTGAGATTTCGCAAAATAGCGCATCGCAGATCCTTACTCCGAAACAGCCGTTAAACCTTGCTGGAATAGATTTTTCAAGCAGTGAAGCGAAAACCTTGGTTTCGGGACAAAATTTCTCGGATTCTTTCGGAGGCAAGACGGGGATTGCACTCTTGGGACTCGTCATCGGGTTGCTTGGAATCGGCCTTGGATATCCCGGACAACCGCACGTCGTGACGAGATTCATGGCTCTAAAAGATCCCGCAAAAATCAGGCAGGCCCGTCTGATAGCCATCGTATGGGGTGTTCTCTCGTATTACGGTGCCCTTACACTTGGTCACCTGGCACGTCTCAGTCACCCGGCTCTGGCCGATCCCGAGTACACCTATCCCGAAGTGGCACTTTCCATTTTCCCACCGGTACTTGCAGGACTGGTGCTGGCAGCAATCATGGCCGCGATTATGTCCACTGCCGACAGCCAATTGCTGGTTGCCGCGTCCTCGGTGACGAGAGATCTTTGGGAAAAGGTTTTAGGCAAGGGTTTGGACGACGAAAAGGGTCAGCGCAGACTCGTATTGATCTCACGGTTGACAATCCTTGTGCTGGGTGGTTTGTCGGTGCTTTTCGCCCTGTTCATGACGAAGGTTGTCTTTTGGTTGGTATTATTCGCGTGGTCCGGCTTAGGAGCGGCATTCGGTCCCCTGCTCATCATCGGTTTGTGGTGGAACAAGGTGACAAAATGGGGTGCGGCAGCGGGAATGCTGGTAGGATTTACAACGACCATCGTTTGGCATTATTTGTGGGCTTCGTACGTCTATGAGTTGGTGCCTGCATTTTTCTTGTCAGCAGCAGTGATTGTCGTTGTTTCTTTATGGACCGGCACAGCCAAAAACCAGAACCAGGAAAACTGAAAACGCTTAACAATTCAAGGTCTTACACTTACGAATTGCCTTTTCTTGATCATTTCGACCGGAATCCCCGGACGACCTTCCAGTTCTCTCCTTCAGGTTCGACGAGCGCCACCGGCTGACGATCCGTATTCAGCAGACGAAAAACACGCGACTCCGATACAAAGGAAGCAGGCGATTCCACATCATCGCCAGGGATCGACCGTCCGTGAATGGCCTCCTCCACGGCTCGTTTTCCACCGATCAGGCAGGGAATCGGCAACGCTGGAGAATTTACAGGCACCAGCGCCTCTTCCAAGGCCGCATCGCCATGGTCGAGTAACGGTTCCAACTCGCAACAATCCTCCAGCAAAAACCCGGACGACGCCACCCTAACCAGTGTTTCGCACACGGCACCACATCCGAGCCGTTCTCCTACATCGTGACATAGCGTGCGGATGTAGGTTCCTGCACTCACCGTTGCTTCGAATTGTACCCTATTGTCTGAAAGCCCTAAAAAACGAACGTTTTCGACACGAATATCAACGGCTTCTCGGGTGACTTCCCTACCCTTTCGTGCAAGATCGTAAAGTTTCTTTCCATCGATTTTCTTCGCCGAGTACATCGGTGGAATCTGCTGCTGATTCCCTTCCAGCGCTTCAATCGCTTCCCGAACCTCTTTTTCTCCCACGGTGACGGGACGCTCCTCCAAAATCGTTCCGGTAATGTCCTGCGTATCGCTCGAACATCCCAAAAGCATTCCGGCGCGGTAGCGCTTGGATGATTGCATCAGGTAGGAAACCAGCTTCGTGCCTTCGTTGATCGCCAAAGGCAACACACCGGAAGCGAAGGGATCGAGTGTTCCGCAATGTCCGACACGCGCCAGCTTGAAACGGGATCGCACCTTGGCTACGGCATGGGCCGAAGTGATGCCTTCGGGTTTGATCAACGGCAGGATGCCCGACGGTTCCGTCCTGCCTTTTCGTCGTCTTCCCATCAGTCCTCGACGGACCAAAGGCCGATTTTCTGCCCCAATTGCACCGGAGAACCTTCTTCGGGCGCCTCGATCCGGCATTTCGGCGGAAACAGCATCACCACGGTACTACCAAGGTGAAACACTCCCGCTTCGTCGCCTTTTTGCACCTCGTGAGATTCGCCCTCTTCCGGCACGCAACACTCAATATCGCTAACCGCCATGGCCGCCACCATTACGAGCACGAACGGTTTGCCGTCTTTACGGCAACGAAACACCATTCTGGCATTCCGGGCAAACAAAGACGGAATCATTCGATCGAAGCCCAATCCCACCGGGTAGCGTTCCCCGGCGATGCTTCGCACGGACTCGACCGTAACCGATAGCGGGAAATGTACCCGGTGGTAATCCTTCGGGCTGAGGTAGATCGTTACGAAAGACCCGCCTTCGAAAGCTTGCGCCAGCTCTGGAGCATGCAGCAATTCCGTAAGGCTGTAATCGATGCCTTTCACCTGCAAAATCCGACCTTTTTCGACACTTCCCGACCCCTGCCAGGCTCCATCACATGGACAAACTACGCTTTGCGGGTCGTCGTCGATAGGACGCGCTCCCGGCTTGAGCCTGCGCACGAAAAAGTCATCGAGGCTTTTGTAATCCTTCAGGTTTTTCTCGATGGGTTCGAGGTCGATACCGAAACGCTCGGCAAATCGACCCAACGCCGGTTCTCGTATCGAAACGGGAAGCGGCGTATGGGATACCATACCCATTAAACGACTGAACGCCCAACGAGGAACCAGACGTGCGGGATGGGGAAAAGGCATCGGAAACCTCCTTAGTCGATCACCCGAATACGGTGATAGCGTTTCTTGCCGATGCGTAGAATGATCTGCCCGTGGGCGTCGGCCAACTCCAGGGAAATCGGATGTTGCGGACCCTCGGCCTTATCGCCGTTGACGGTCACACCGCCACCCATTGCGAGACGTTTGGCCTCTTTGCCCGAGGATGCAATGCCGGTCGAAGCCATCAGTTTCGCCAAAGGAATCGCCTCTTTCAGATCCTCCGCCTTGATCTCGACGGTGGGGATATCCGCATTGGGATCGATTTCATTCCCACCGGAAAACGCAGCCTGAGCGGCTTTTTCGGCTTTTTGTGCCTCTTCTTCGCCATGGGTCAGTTTGGTGACTTCGTAAGCGAGAACCCGCTTGGCTTCGCGCAGTTCCTCGCCTTGCAACTCCGCGAGTTTCGAAATCTCGTCCAGCGGTAAGAACGTGAAATAATTGAGAAAACGAATCACGTCGTTGTCTTCGACATTGACCCAGTATTGGTAGTATTCGTAAGGAGAGGTCAATTCGGGGTCCAGCCAGATCGCTCCGGCTTCCGACTTGCCCATCTTCTGACCATCGGATTTGGTGATCAGTGGGAAGGTGATTCCATAGGCTTCCTTGCCACAAACGCGCCGAATCAGTTCTACACCCGCTACGATATTCCCCCATTGGTCGGAACCACCCATTTGCAAACGGCAGTCCATTGTCTGGAACAAATGAAGGAAATCATAGGCTTGCAGGAGTTGGTAGTTGAATTCGAGAAAACTCAACCCTTTTTCCAGTCGCAGTTTAACCGACTCGGCGGTCAGCATTCGGTTGACGCTGAAATGCTTGCCGATATCTCGCAGAAACTCGATATAGTTGAGATCCATCAACCATTCGGCATTGTTGACGATCACTCCGTCGGAAGGACCATCTCCCAGCTTAATGAACTTGCTCATTTGTTTATGAAATTTGCGAGCATTTTCCGCAATATCGGTCTTGTCGAGCATTTTCCGCATCTCGGTTTTTCCCGAGGGATCGCCAACCATTGTGGTTCCACCACCCACTAGAACGATGGGTTTGTGTCCGGCATCCTGCATTCGGCGCATGGTCAGCAACGTAGCCAACGAACCGATATGCAAACTGGAAGCGGTAGCGTCGAAACCGATGTAATGCGGAAACGATTCCGTATCGAGGCGCTTGGCGAGACTTTCGTCCGTCACTTGATTTATTAACCCTCGGTCCTGCAATTCTTTGAAAACACCCATATTTTTCCTCATCTCCTACATAACCGCAGAGGGTGCGGGCTACGTTGCCCCTCTGCTTTTTTCTGTGAAAACCGTGATTGAATGTCAACCGCCGGAAACACGGTATCTTAGTCTCGACGCTCTCGTATGGCAAGCCATGAACGGGCGGAAATCGTTTTGTTGAGGAAATGCTTGCGATTTATCTGATTTTGGAGAAAATGACCGACAGACTTCGGGGTGTAGCGCAGCCTGGTAGCGCATCTGCTTTGGGAGCAGAGGGTCGTAGGTTCAAATCCTATCACCCCGACCACAAGAGCTAAAGAAAACGGCGGGTATCAAACCCGCCGTTTTCTTTTATGGCTGCTCTTGGCAAAAACCGTTTTCCATGCATTGGTATCCCGTAAGTGATTTTTCCTCAAACTGGCATTCCCCATAGAGGCAATGTCCTCTCGTTTCGATGCACTTCCCCGTGGTTTCATCCATTCTGCAATTCGGCCAAATCGAACAGTAATCGTTATCCGTGCATTCAGGAGGATACGCCAAACAACAGCAGTCGTGTTCGCTATCGCAACTTTTTACGAAATCCGGGGGACAATCGAACATGACACTTGAAAAAACCTGGAAGCCGCCTAGTCCCCAGCATCGACTGTAGGACTCTACCTCCGTACACACTTGATCGGGTTCATTGCAATCATAGTTAGAGGTTACATTGACCAGGGTATAGGATTCGTTCACAGAGGCACAAAAGCCCCCCGCTTCTTCACACTCGCTCGGAATCAAAGGAGTACAGCACGTGCCGCCCTCGTCGCCGCAATCGGCGTTTTCCATCTCCACCCACTCTGCCGGACAGACATCGTTGGCATCGTAGCAAAGACCACCTTGTTCCACGCAAGTATTGGGGGCCACGCATTCGCCGTCGATGCAGTCGAATTGTTCGTATTCGCTAGATGCTATTACCAACCGCCAAGAGGGGGGCATATCTGGCACACAGAACGGCGAGAAACCTACACATGTATTCTCGATGGTGTTGTAACAAAATGGCTCAAGGAGATCGTAATTACCGTAAGGAGGACATCCGGTATTGCCCCAATAACTCCCATACCCCGAGCAGCAAACCGCTCCCTCGCCGCAAACCGGTTCCTCCGTAATGGCAGAGGTTCTAATTCCCGGACATTCATCCCCCTGCACACAATAGCCGCCAATGGCTCGGCAATAGTCCGGACCTTCGTAACACTCACCTGAAGCACAATATTTGTCGGTGGTTAGGGTTTCGTTTTCCGCACATTGCCCCAAACGACACGCAGGTTGGAATTCCCGACAGTATAGTTGTCCGTCGAGCCGGAAATGTTCACAACGCGGTTGGCTGCACTGTGTAATATCCAACGGACAGGACGACTCTTCCGGCAAACAACATTTATCGCGATAGTAGGAACAGGAGTCTGCATGCTCGTGGGCATATGTTCCGTCCGGGCACTCGATTTCCGGGTCCGTACATGTTCCTCCCAGCTGGTGGCAATCGCCCAGTTCCTGCGGCATACAACACTGACCGTAATCGCAGGAAAGTTCGCTGTTGTACTGGGTTTCCGAGCACTCCGGTCCCCATCCGATGCACGTTCCTCCAGCTTGTTCACAGTTGGGTTCGGGAAAAACGACACATTGGCCATCTTCCGTACAGACATGTCCCGGATTTTCTACCGATAGATAATGACATAAGTTTTGTCCACAACCTGAACGATAGGAAATACAAATATTTCCTTCCATCGAACACCCCAGATCGGGACATTCAGCATCACGTGAGCAATATTTTGGCTGGCAACAAACGGGATTAGGATCTTCGCATCCCGACTCAATTGCTCCCGCGAATTCTCCCAGTCTACAAAGATCAATCGATTCCTCGCAATGACCGTAGCCGTAACGAGATCTTTCGCATGAATTCTCCATGGATACGCAACGGTTTTCTTCAGAATCGCAGTAGTAATTTTCCAACGATTGAAATTGGGCTTCACAAGATCCCGACGTACAATGAAAATTGATTTCTTCGCAAACCCAGGTTCCCTCTTCCGGCCAGTTTTCGGGACGAATATCTCGACAATGGGAATCCGGGCAATCCTCACGATCTTCACACTGCGTCGGTTGACTGCAATCTTCATAAGGACAAACGCAACAACGGCTCTTTTCTTCCGAACATCCCGATTTTGTCAGGATCGATGAATAGGGAAGCTCGCAGGTTTCGTCTTCTGCTGTGCAATACCCGCCGGTGCGCATACATTCCCCGAAGACAATAGGAATACAACAATAACCGGAATCACATGCGAACGAACTCTCGTTGTACTCGTCGTCCTCGCAACGTCCTTGACGACAAGTCCCTTGCGCTTCAGCGCAAGAGAGGTCCGGCTCGGAGCAACTTTTCCAGGGGTCGTCTTTGCAATACCACTCCGCCGAACAATTTCCCCATGCAATCACTTCACCCGAACAAGAATCGTACCATCCTTCACTGTACGATCCGACATGACGGCAAACAGCGCGGCAATCTTTACAGGAAGCTTCTAGTACATAATCCGATGTTCCGGCAGGGCGCCATCCCTCAGGTTCCGATTCCGAACAGTAAGGAGAACCCTCAACCTCACAAAAGCATTCACCTATTCTCCTATTGTCATGTGGACAGGAATAATACGTAACCTGTTCCAGCCCGCACACTGGTTCATCAGCACAAAGCGCGTTCGGATCGTCCTCACAACGCCAGCCTCCTCCGGCGAGACACTCGCAGGCCATCACCTGCTCACCGTCCCAGCAGGTGTGCATCACCGTATCACCGGGCTGGCAGATTCTTGGGGTACATTGTCCATCCAGGCACAGGTGATCTTCGAATGCCTGCATCGTACTTGTGCACTCATATTCTTCGCATTTCGGCGTGACCTGTACGCATTGATCGGAGGAATTGATATAGCATTCCTCTTTGGCGCAATCTTGTACACTTCGACAATAATCGAACGGTTCCGGGCAGTCCTCGGGGCAATTGCAATAGTTTTCCGCGTCTCCGCAAATCCCGTTTCCGCAGCGAGAACAGTAGAAACAGTTTTCACAACCTGGCTTGCAATCGTCCTGGCTATCGGTCGCCAGTGGATAGGTACCCTCTACTTCGATCAAATTAAAGCAGCAAAGATCCGTTCCCTTTATTCCCGTCTGCCCTTCTCCCAGGCATTCGGTATCGGGAACGCAGCAATAGCCATTGTAATCTCCGCATTCTCCCACAACATCTTGACTTCGATGATAGCCATCGCGGTAACAATCCAACGCAACCGGCGGTTCGCAATATCCACCCGAATCCCGGCACGGACGAGCACCGGCCGGAAAACAACAAACCGTCCCGCTTTCGCATCCTAACGATTCGGCGTCTGCCACTGTGCCATCGGGACAAGAACCTTCCGGCTGGCACGTTCCACCCAATGCGATACAGGTATTCGCGGGATTTCCTTCCTCTGGATCGTCGTCTGTATCTATTTCCGTATGATCATCAGCGCTGTCTGAATCGTCATCCTGATCTGCGACATCGATGGTTTCGTCATTGTCCGCGATCTCATCCGATTCGTCATCATCGGGAACGTCCGAATGGTCAGGTATGCAATACCCAGCTTGACACGAGTATCCATCTCGACAGTCGGAATCTTCGAGGCAAGGGTCAGCATCGGCTGTGGGAACCGATGAGCTGGATAGGTCGCAATGCCATCCCAAACAGGCGAGCATGACCCAAACTACGGGAAATCCCTTAAAAAATCGGTTTTTCATTTTCCGCCCTCGATGGTTCTATTTGGAATACAAAGATTAGACGTTGCATATAGAGATTTTTCAACGTCCTAAAAACGCATCGAGTATCTGTCGCTCACGTTGGATCACCCGATCGTGAATCGCTGCTTGCCGGTCGCTCTCATTTTCGGGATAAAACGAAATCGAGAAAAAGGCGTCTTTTCGTTTTTCGCCCTCCTGATCGATGTACTCGACTTCGTTCACACTGATTTGTCGACGATCCTTGTTATAGTTTTGGAGAGCGTCCGTTTTGAACAGCAAATGCAATGCTTCCGGGTTGTCCAGTTCTTCCCGATCCAACCTGCCGGACACGATACAAGGGTATTCCTCACAATCTACCAGGTTGACTTCCCCCGAAAATCCCGTTTCTTCAAGGGCTTCGTCAACAGCGACACGTAAGGGTTCCTGTGTGAAACGTTCGTGCAAGTCTTCGGGAGGCTCGATGGGTTCTCCTTCGGCGGCTCGGCGGTAGTCTTCGGACTCGTTCAGGCGATCTTTTAGGTAGACATTTTCGGAGCGTAGTTTTTTCAGTTCATGAAGCGTTTGTTTCGAACAAATTTCCTTATCAATAGCAGCTTGCCCTGGACTTGCAGTAGCCGTTCTTCTTGAAATCTCCGGCTTTTTTTCAGCATCCTGCTCCATCTGCGGTTGTTTTTTCCAGCGATTGTTCGAAAATTCTTCCGTTTGTTTTTCTACTGGAGTTTCGGTGGTTTCCAGAAAACCTACTTCGTTCTCCATCGGGTCATCGTCTTCGAACCACTCGCCGAAAACCAGCGATCCAAGCAAAAAGCCTAGTAAAAACATTCCGATAGGATAAACACGGCGAAACATGGGAACCTCCCGTGGATGCGGAAAACGTACCGCGGGGGAATAAATTGAATCGCTGGTAAAAGTGCGGATCGAGAGGGTCGTAAGCCGGGTCTTGTTCACCGAAAATCGGTGGGCGATCATTCATCTGGGATCACAGTTGCCTGAGTCCTCAAGCGGTCTTCCCGAACGTCCCGAGCGGGCTACTCTTCACCGTTAAACGGATGCGTTCCAATTAGACCTTGCTCCAGGTGGGGTTTACCATGCGGCTGATGTCTCCACCACGCCCGGTGCGCTCTTACCGCACCCTTTCACGCTTCCCCGGTCGAAACCGGGAGCCCTGCTTTCTGTGGCACTTTCCCTAGAGTCACCTCCGCCAGCCGTTAGCTGGCACCCTGCCCTGCGGAGCCCGGACTTTCCTCGGTGGCATACACCACCACGATCACCTCCCCCACTCGATCCGCAGGATCTATGGTAGAAAATTCCATGCCGGTTGGCAAGCAAAGACCTTATTCAAATCAAAAGATCGCTGAATTTTGTAGGGACTTGGTTATTCCAGTTCCATGGTCAGCAATTGCCGAGAAAGAGCGAAACCGTTTTTCTTCAATTCCTCGATCTCGAAATCCAGATTTTCGGGCAGTTCGGCGACGATCTCCGTGACACCGTGACGTTTGAACCAGAATCCTGCGGTTTTCAGAAGTTGGGAAACAACCGGCTTGCCTTTGAAAAGTCGTTGCACGATCAACGCCAGGATAAAGCCGCTCGGACCGTTTTCGCTCAACAATGAGGCTTTGGTGTCGATCGAACACGCCAGCAGACCGGCTTGCACGCCGTCGAGATTGGCCATCAACAGAACGTGATCCTCGCTTCCCACGAACGATTGCACGGCAGCAACCAGTTTGTCGGGAGGCAACGAAATCTGGGTTCCCAACAACGCTGCGGCGGCAAGAATGTCCTTTTCACCTACGATGACCACTTTTACGTCTGCCATTTCGGCCTCCTCGCATACATATGCAAGATTCGATAATTGTTTTTCGATTCCGTCGAAAAAGCGAATCCGTTTTCGATTTCCCGTTTACGATTCACTCGCCTTTTTCGACGTACCAAATCTACTGCATCTTCCCCATGTTTGGCAAGTGCGAGGAACAAAAGAGCATTTTTCTCACAAAACCTGCGTAAAACAGGCTTTTATTTCATTAATGGAACCAAGGAATAATCCCTAGTTCCCAATCCGATACTCTCGCCATAAGCCACCACGGTGCGCCAATCGATCCTCGGATAGATTTCCATCAGTGGATCTTGCTCGGTCCCTTTTACGATTTCGTGACCGTTCCAAGCGATTTTCCGTTGATCAGGTCCAGACCGGCTTGATCAAGTGCAATGGGATCGTCTCCAACCAACACGCCGAGGTCCGGTCGGAAACATGGTTCGGAATGCGCCATACAATCGCAATGCGGCGTTATGTCCACAAGTGCGTTGATAAGCAACAGCCGATCTTTTTTCTGAGCCACAACGGCGCTGGCGTATTCGGCCATTTTTTCTTGCAAAATCGAGGTGTTTTCATCCCATGGGATTTGCACGGCCTGTTCCGGACAAACCACCGTACATTCTCCGCAGGCCATACAGAGTTCGGAATCGATTTCGGCGACATCTTCGACTTTGATGGCACCGGTCGGACACCAAGGTTCGCAAGTGCCGCATGCAATGCAGCGGTCTTCATCGACTGTAGGTTTCGAATGGCAATGCATCCGGCGCTTTCCCTGAGGCGTGGAGCAGCCCATCGAAAGATTTTTTACCGCAGCCCCGAATCCGGCAGCGAGATGGGCCGTGAAATGGCTGAGTACGATCATGCTGTCGGCATCGTGAATCGCATCCGGCAACGGCACCGATTCGAAATGTTTTCCGTTGGGAACGGTCGCTTCCTGATAAGCATGGCCATGCAGACCGTCGGCAACAATGACCGGCGCTCCCAGCGTTCCATAGCTGAATCCGTTGCGCTGCGCCGTGGCGAGGTGATCGATAGCGTTGTGTCGTTGCACGCGATACAGTGTGTTGGTATCGGTCACAAAAGGCTTGGCTCCAAAGGATTTTACAAGTTCCACACAGGTTCGGGCATAGGGGGGACGCAAATAACTTACAAGGCCATCCTCACCGAAATGTGTTTTGATCGCACAGATATCGCCAGAGGAAATTTTCCGCTCGGCTCCCGCTTCGAGGCAGGCGCTTTTGATACGTTCGAGCAAACCTTTTTGATTTTGATGCAGATAAAACGGGACGAAGTAAACGGTAGACGACATGGGATTTCCTTTTTTTAATGTGACCTTTGTAAATACTTGTTTTTCTTGAAATAAATCAAAAAGACGGCACACAGATAACGTGACCGACCTGCGAATAATGATGGCATCCGTTTTTCAGGGTGAAATTCTGTGTCGTGCTGCCACAGGTAAGAAATTCGCACTCCCCGATTCCTGAAACGGTCCAATCGGCGGATGAATCCTGCGAGGTCGGCGTTTCATCTTGCTGTTCGTATTCTCTCGAAACGAAAAACTCGCAGGTGTCGCCGTCTTCGTAACACTCTTTGCAATCAAGCGGTATGCAGGTGTCTTTCCAGCAGTACAGGTGCTTTTTGCAGGCAGAGTCCGAGGAGCAGTAATCGTAACATCCCGCGCTGTTGGGGACCAGTCCACACGAGATCACCCCTCCCGGCAACCACAACATGCAGAGAAAAAACACCACCGTAAAACACCGAGACTTCCTCAAGAGAAACCCGGTACTTATCGTTTTCATGCTTCTTGCTCCCTTGCCCCCGGAGCCGCAAACGTTACTTGATACGCTTGCTGATCCGCATGGCACAGAACTTCGGTCCGCACATTGTACAATAATCACCGTTTTCCGGGCAATTTTCCGGGAGATTTTCCATTCGCATTTTTCGCGCACGGTCCGGATCTAGCGAAATTTCGAACTGTTTTTCCCAGTCGAAAAGTTGCCGGGCGTGACTCATGGCGTCGTCACGATCACGCGCCCCGGGATGTCCGTTGGCGATATCCGCCGCATGGGCCGCGATTTTGTACGCGATAATTCCGTTGCGCACGTCTTCGAGATCCGGCAATCCGAGGTGTTCTTTGGGTGTGACATAACAAAGATAGCAGGCACCGTGGAAAGCGGCAGCCGTTGCACCGATGGTAGAGGTGATATGGTCGTAGCCGGGAGCGATATCGGTAACGATCGGTCCCAATACGTAAAACGGCGCTTCGTCGCAAGCCTCTTGCTGCCGTTTCATCTGACTTTCGATCTGGTTGAACGGTACGTGCCCCGGACCTTCGACGATCACCTGCACACCGGCTTTCCATGCCCGCCTCGTCAGATCGCCCAGGATGTCAAGTTCGGCGAACTGTGCGTCGTCTCCGGCATCGGCCAGGCAACCGGGACGCAGACCGTCGCCCAGACTCAGGGTGACATCGTATTCGCGAGCAATAGCCAGCAGGTCGTCATAGCGCTCGAAAAGCGGATTTTCCTTTTTGTGGTAACTCATCCATTCGGCGGTCAACGAACCACCCCGCGAGACGATCCCCGTCAGGCGTTTCTTGGCCAGTGGTACGTGTTTCATCAACAATCCGGCGTGAACCGTCATGAAGTCCACGCCTTGCTTGGCTTGAGATTCGATCACGTCGAGCAGCAATTCCGCCGTAAGATCTTCGGTCTTCGGTACGCGGGCAATGGCTTCGTACATCGGCACGGTTCCGACCGGAATCGGGCTTTCGGCAAGAATCGCCGCACGAATTTCGTTGAGATCTCCACCGGTGGAAAGGTCCATCACCGTGTCCGCACCGTAATGAACGCAGGCTTCGAGTTTTTTCAACTCGGTTTCGATGTTCGAATCCAACGCGGAATTTCCGATATTGGCATTGATCTTCACCGTGCAGCAGCGACCGATACCAATGGGATCGAGACTGGTATGCCGAGGATTCGCCGGTATCGCCATTCTACCTTCGGCGGTTTCCTTTCGGATGGTTTCGACATCGATATTTTCTTTCTCGGCGATGCGCTTCATCGCGTCGCTGATCTCTCCTGCCAGGGCGATTTCCCGTTGCGTTTTATTGTCACTCATCGTTTCCTCTTCGACGATTCTGTCCTTACCGCACAAGCCATGCAGAAAGGTGGGATAAACCAAAGTCAGGCGATCCGGCACACGCCATGGATCTCACCCGGCCAACCTTGCACCGATTTGCACGACTTGTAAAGTGATTAGATCCCCAAACGGAGCGGTTTTTGACGAAAAAAGAGCTTTTTTACGCTATTCGACGCGATAAATTTTCAGGTTGTCGAATTCGCAGCGGGTCGCCCAGTTGCTGAAAGAGAAATAACCGTAGGTCGGCGGAGCCAACGGATCGGCATCTTCATAGGTCAGATACAATTGCCCATCCACGTACCAACGGATTTTCCCGCCCTTTTTGATCACCTTCATTTTGTACCAATGATCTTTTTTATGTCGGGTGGCGCGATCCTCCACACGATTGGGTTCGTGCTCGTCCAGGCGGGTGATGGTCGAGATTTTCCCTTTCCATCCTCCCAGAATGTAGGAATACGCTCCCGCGTCGTGCAGGTCACCACCGTTTGGATTGCCATGAGTTCGGAACTTGATATCCACTTTATCGTCGTGTGAGAGCATGTCGAGCGTCACCGCGACATCCGCCGGATGGGATTTCATCAAGACGAGATCTTTGTTTTTGGCACGTTTGCTGACCAGTTTCCCATCAACGATCTTCCAGTCACCGCCCTCGTTTTTCCATTCCGGTCCCAACGTGCCGTCATTGAAATCGTAACTATACAGCAGAGTCAGTTTCGGTTCCTTGTCGCAGCCCGTTCCGACAAGAAAAAGGAACAAAACAAACGTCAACAACGGAAATATCGCTCGATTTCGCTTCATCTTCACCATCCAACGATTCGGTTCATGGATTTCACTCGAAAAAATGCCGGAGACTGCCCCACATCATGCCAGTCAAAAACAGCAAACTCATAATGACAATCACGACGCCTCGCAGTTTTTGGCGTCGCAGGAATTTCGGGGCATATTTTTCATCGCCGGAAGCCATGGCAAGCCTCCTTTCTTTCAATTGGAATGAGAATCATATTTTACCAGAACGGTTCGAAAATCAAGAGGAACTGTTGTCCTCCTCATCGGAGCCGTCCTGTTGTCGCACCTGTTCTCTCCACCCATCGAGGCGATCTTTGATGAATTTCTCGTACCCCGTCCCGTTGGGATCATAGAAAACAGAGCCACGTAAGGCATCGGGAAGGTAGTGTTCGGCGCTGAATCCGCCTTTCGAATGCGGATAATTGTAGCCCTTGCCGTAATCCAATTCTTTCATCAATGACGTAGGCGCGTTGCGAAGTTTGAGCGGAACGGGTAACGGACCGTGCTCTTTCACCTGCTTTCGAGCCTTGCCGATGGCTACGGTCGAGGCGTTGGATTTCGGCGCGCACGCCAGATAGGTACAAACCTGGGAAAGCGTCAACCACCCCTCGGGCATTCCGATGAACTGAAACGCGGCCACACCCTCCATAGCCAATTGAAGAGCGCGAGGGTCGGCGTTGCCGATGTCTTCGGAGGCGAAAATCACCATGCGACGCAGCACGAACAACGGGTCGTCCCCGGCTTCCAACATCCGGGACATCCAATACAGCGCCGCATCGGGATCGGACCCCCGCATACTTTTAATGAAAGCTGACACGACGTTGTAATGCTCATCGCCCGATTTGTCGTACAGCAACGTTTTGCGTTGGGCGGCTTCATCGACCAACTCGGTATCGATGGTCTTTTTTCGGTCTTGAATCGCCAGTTGTGCGGCGCTGTCCAGTACGTTGAGCGCTTTCCGGGCGTCGCCGAAACTTCCCTTGGCGATAGCTTCGCGGGCGTCGTCGGTAAGAGTCAGTCCTAGTCGGCCCAACCCGAGAACCTCATCCTCCAGCGCTCGTTGGACAATCGCGGCCAGATCGTCGGCTTCCAACGCCTTAAGGGCCAGAACTTTGCAACGAGAAAGCAAAGCGCCGATCACCGAAAAGCTGGGGTTTTCGGTCGTCGCACCGATAAGCGTAACCACGCCTTTTTCGACGTATGGCAAAAAAGCGTCTTGCTGTGCCTTGTTGAATCGATGGATTTCGTCCACGAATAGAATCGTTTTGTGACCGTGGTATTTGCGACGCCCTTCAGCATCAGCCACGATCTTCCGTACGTCTTTGACGGAACCCAGCACCGCCGAGAAAAATTCGAAGTGGCTTTGTGTTCGGTGAGCTACGACAGTCGCCAGCGTGGTTTTTCCGCTGCCCGGCGGCCCCCAGAGGATCAGCGACGGCACGTTGTCGTGTTCCAACACCCGTTGAAGAAATTTTCCCGGTCCCAGCAAATGCCCCTGTCCCACGAATTCCTCTAACGTTCGGGGGCGCATGCGCTCCGCCAGAGGGGCGTTTTCGTCGGGACGGTCAGGTTGATCGAATAAATCCATCGTCTTCGTGCATCCAATAACTACAGGCTATTGACAGTTGGCCTGTAAGGTTGTTTGATTCTCGTATGGCGACCGTTCGAATGCAAGGAATTCCGCCCGGTCCCTTCGTGTTTTCCGTCATATCGAAAGCAGGATTATCGTGCTCTGTTCTCCGTACCATGACATCCGCCAGCGTCTATTCTGGGTTACGACGTTGTTTTTCCTTTGTTTTTCACTGGTTGTTTTAGGGAAATCGGAAATCCGTGCCGAAGAAGCGTTTTCCACACCCAGTGGAAGTCTTTGGACCACCGACGCACCCCGGCCGGGAGTGATCGATACGTTGCTGGATTTCGACATCGCCTATCGTGGCATCTACGATGGCCGATTGGTGCTGGAACTTGCACCGGGTGACCGTAACTTACTGGAATCCCTTGGAATCGAAGTCACTCCCCTGCCCTTCAATCCGGCATTGCCTAAAATAGCTCGCGATGAAGAAGACTACCACGACTACGAGCAAACTCTCGACATGCTGGCGCAATTGAGTCAACAGTATCCCGATCTCTGCAAGCTCGTAACCCTCGGATATTCCGTGGAAAACCGCCACATAGATGCATTGAAGATCAGCGACCATCCCGACATAGACGAAGATGAACCCGAACTTCGCCTTGCGGGTGCGCATCATGGCGATGAATTCATGAGCATCGAAATCCCGCTATTGGCAGCCGAAATGTTATTGACAGAATACGAAACCGACGCTCGCATCCGTGCGCTTGTAGACGAAACCGAAATCTGGGTGGTTCCGTTGGTCAACCCGGACGGTCGAGAGGCCAGCACCCGACGAAACGCCAACGCGGTCGATCTCAACCGCAATTACGGTTTTGTCTGGCATTCTGGCACAGGATACGGGGACGATCCGTTCAGCGAACCGGAAGTTCAAGCTATGGCGAGGCATCATCTCCAACGCCGATTCAGCATCAGCCATAGTTTTCACACCTATGGTGAAATCGTGAATTATCTGTGGAATTACACGGATGAAGATTCCCCCGATGAAGCTCTTTTACTTGAAATTTCAAGGCTATATGCCGAGGGAACCACGGCGGGAGGAAGCGAGGATATCTACGAAGTTACCAACGGATACGACTGGTATCAAACCTTCGGTGATCTCAACGATTTCAGTTACGGCAGTTCGGGCGGAATGGACTGGACCATTGAACTCACGCCCCAATCTTGGACTTTTCCCATCGAACGAAGCTGGTCGCGTAACCGGGAAAGTATTCTTTCCACGCTGGAATGGTCGTTGAAAGGATTGCGGGGAGTCGTCACGGACGCTGACACCGGCGATGCTTTGCAAGCCAGAATCCGCATTTTGGAACACGATTGGCCCGTTTTTTCCGATTCTGTCGCTGGAGACTACCACCGTCTTTTGCTGCCGGGAACCTACACTCTCGAAGTCTGGGCTTCCGGCTATGAAGCGATGCGATTCCAAGGACTTACGGTTGGCACCGGCGATGCTTTGCGGCAGGATGTCGCGTTGGAAGCCAACGAGGAATACTATGCGCTGCGCTCCGTAGCCGTTGGAATGGCCACAGACAATCCGACTCCGCCTCATGTCGCTTCGGGACCACCGGACGAGCGTTCCTTTTCGCTTGGAAAAAACCGTTGGGTCGTACTCGACCTGGGAGAAATACTTAACGATCACGAGGGCGAAGAACTCGAGATCCTCGAAGGCCCGCCCTACGACGGCGAACGTTACAAGGTTGAAATCAGTACCTCTTTTGCCGGTCCCTGGCAGGAACTGGGGGAAGGTAGCGGCGTCTGTGCTTTCGATTTCAATATTTCCGGCGTATCACAAGGCCGTTATGTGAGAATTCGCGACCTGGGGGACACTCCCGACACCACATCACCCGGTTTCGACCTGGACACCGTCCGCTATTTTCCCTATTACGTCGCGCCCGTAGATGGCGACGAGGACCGGGACGAAGAGATCGACCAGGATCTCACGGAGATCGAACGATCCGAACCCGAAGCGCAGGAAACAGAAGAAAGCGAGTTGACGGATTCAGGCGATTGCGACCCGTACGAAGCCGAGGCGGAACGCTCGGAACCGACGGAAAATCCTGGTGAAGATGGAGACGAAGACACACAGGAAGAACCTGACGAAATCGAGGAATCTCTTCCCGGAACCCATGGCGGCTGCACAAAGATTCCTTGCGGTTTCTCCGGTTTCCTGTGGTATATTGGAGCTATTCTATCTGTATGGCGCCGACGGAGGCGTTTTTCTACGACTTTTTCACGACGGACGGACGTTTTATGCCCCATTTCGATTTCGACACCATCGCCGATAAATACGATGATTGGTACGACAACGAAATAAGTCGAAAAGTAGACGAACTCGAAAAAGCCGCCGTTCTCCGATTGTTACCCGATGCTTCCGAAGCACCCACTCTATTGGAAGTCGGTTGCGGTACAGGCCGCTGGATGTCTTGGTTCGCCGAAAAGGGATATCTCGTAACCGGTCTCGACCCAAGTCCCAAATCCCTCGAAATCGCTCGAAAAAAGAGTATTCCCGGCGCAGCTTTCCGGCAGGGATGGGGCGAAAAACTAGGCTTCCCGGACCAAACCTTCGACATTACAGCCGCGATCACTTCGTTGGAATTTGCGGATGACGAAGAACTGATGCTTTCCGAAATGGTGCGTTGCACGAAGCCGGGCGGTGTGGTAGTGGTCGCCGTTCTCAACCGTTGGTCATGGTACGGCATTTCACGGACATTACGCCGAACGGACATTGCTAAAAAGGCACATTTTTACACGTTGAGGGAACTGAAAAAGCTGCTCGGCAGCTTCGGTTCCAGCGAAGTAGAAGCCTCGACTCACATTATTCCTATTCCCGTTTTTCAGCGTTTTTCCGACGTTACAGAGAAAATGTTCACTGCGTTGAAAAGCCCGTTCGGTAGTTTTCTGGTTGGAAAATTTAACGTGGTGTGACGGATCGATCTCTCCGGTTCTGCGCTCCGGCGCTAATGGCTCCCAACAAACTGACTGCTGCAGCAACCCATAAGGCAACTCGCAAAGCATGGAAATCTTCGGCTTGCCATGTTTCGCCGGTCGATCCTCCCGCTGCCTGATAGATCGCCGTGGAAAGCGCCACCCCGATCATCATGCCGAAATTTCGTGAAACCGCCAGCAGACTTCCGGCGATTCCCTGTTGGTTTTTGGGTGCCGCACCCATCAAAGCACTGGAGTTGGGAGAAATGAAGATTCCCGTACCCAAACCCATCACGGCCAACCAAATTGCTACGGTCCAAACGTCGCTTTGATCGCCAATGGTGGACAAACCACCGAGTCCCACTGTCAATATCAACAAACCGGCAACCGCTAGTGGACGGGAACCGATGCGATCCGACAACCACCCCGAAGGAGACGCCACCAGCGCCATAAGGAAAGGTTGCGCTGTAAGAACCAGTCCCGCATGTTTGGCATCGATCCCAAGCGCTTCCATAAGATAGAAAGGTAAAAGGATGATCTGAATGAAAAGCGCAACATAGTTACAAAAAGCACTCAGCGCCGAACCTGTAAAGACTGGAGATTTGAAAAGTTTCAGGTTCAACAGAGGAGTTTCCGTATGCATTTGAAGGCGTACGAAAATCCCGAGCAAAATCAAACCACCGGCGGCAAGACTTAACGTTGGCCAGCCGAACCAGCCCCATTGCTCTCCCTGACCGATTGCCACGAGAAGCAGCGGCAGGCCCAAGATCAAGGTGAAGGCGCCGAGAGAAAATCGAAAGGTGCTGCGGTCTTCTTTTCGCTACGTGGCAGGAAAATCAATCCCATAATGAAAATAAGCACGGAAACCGGGATGTTCAGATAGAAAATCCAGCGCCATCCCAAACCGTGGATGATCGCACCTCCCAAGGACGGGCCAATCGTAAGACCGATATAGGTGCCGGTTGCCAGAATCCCCAAAGCTTTTCCTCGCTTTGAAGGTGGAATTGTCGTGGTCAAAAGCGCCGGACTTGTTGCCATGACCATCGCACCGCTGATGCCTTGCAGGATACGCGCACCGATGAGAATGGAAAGCGTGGACGCCGCACCGGCGGCAAACGAAGAAAACCCAAACAGAAAGAACCCGATCAGGTAAATACGTGCATGGCCGAAGATATCCCCGGTCCGTCCTGCGATCAGCAACAGCACCGTAACCGAAAGCAAAAACGACAGCATTACCCAGCTTACCTGCCCGATGGCGATATTCATTTCGTTGGCGATGGCAGGCAACGCTAGTGTAACGGTAGACCCAGCCATCGCGGAAAGCATGGTGCCGACACCAACGGTGAACAAAATCGGCGTCGCCGAGTTGGATGGGGAGTCGCTTGAAGCTTCCTTGGTTGAGTCCACAGGAGAATCCGTCATCATTCAAACAGGTCGATTTCCACCGGGCAGTGGTCGGAACCCATCACTTCGGGAAGAATTCGGGCCGACCGTACACGGTCGATGAACTCTTTGTTGACACAGTGATAATCGATTCTCCAGCCTACGTTCCGTTCGCGGGCTTTCGCTCGGTAGGACCACCAGGAATAATGCCCTTTTTCATCGGGATGAAAATGCCGGAAGGTATCGACATACCCCTGTTCGAGAAAAGCGGTCATCGCCTCGCGTTCTTCGATGTAGTAGCCGGGGTTGTTTTCGTTCTGTTTGGGTCGGGCCAGGTCGATTTCGGTGTGGGCGATGTTGTAATCCCCGCAGATCACGACGTTTTTCCCCTTTTGCTTCAATTCATTGGCCACATCGAGCATGGCATCGCAGAAGTCGAGCTTGTATTGGATACGGGCACGCTCGGGACGACTGTTGGGATAGTAGGCGTTGATCAGAGTAAAATCTTTGAATTCAAGGACTTGCACTCGTCCTTCCACGTCGAATTCTTCGCGTCCCATTACGGAAACACTCAACGGTTCGTGCTTGGTAAAGGTCGCTGTTCCGCTATAACCTTTACGCTCGGCAGAATGCCAGATGCCTTGATATCCTTTTGGATTCAATAGTTTTTTTGCCAACTGGTCCGGTTGGGCTTTGGATTCCTGGATGCACAGAATGTCCGGCTGTTCCCGGTCCAGCCAGTCGAGCATTCCTTTTTTCGTGACGGCACGTACGCCATTGACATTCCAAGAAAGAATTCGCATTACAACTCCTGAATTTTACAGAAGAATCTATTCTTCAGGCTGGTTCGGCGCACGCATCGAACCGAAGCTGTCGTGCTCCGTATCGTAGGCATACACCTTGATAAAGTATTTATTGTCCATTCCTAGCGACATGTCGAAATCGTCCGGCAGTTTCAGCGTGGAACTGAACTGTCCACCACTAACCGTCACATCCTGCTGCACGATTACTTTGTTCATGGCGTGGGAATAATTGAACTGTACCTGGTACGTTTCGAAGTCGTCCGGGTCGATTTCGACCATTTCGTCTTCTTTGTAGATGACGTTGCGATCAACTTCCAAAGTAACAACAGCGGTTCCCTGATCGACACCGGGAGCTTCTGCTTGAACAGTCAAGGCTCCACCTTCCATTGATCCGGTGACGCTAGAGAAATTGATCGCCGTTTGGGGATAACTCAGCGCGGTAGCCGGATCACCCATCAGGTTGTACAGGTTCATGTGCTGTTCGCGGATCTCTACCTGCTCTTCTTCGTCTTCAAATTCCGCCAGAGACAACGTACTGGCATCGACCATCTGCCGAAAATCGTCGTCGTTGAGCATCGATTGACGCTTGGTTTCCATGACCGCTTCGCCGATGGTTTTCATTCGATTGTCCAGAATTGCAATCTGCAACTCATACGGCAATACGGCATTTCCATAAGGATGGGAAATGTCCGTAGACGCTACGGTAATGACCGGGCCGTCGTCCTTCCAGATCATCGCCTCGGCAATGGAATCGTCCGGTCCCCTGAAATTGCCGTTGAGACAGGCAAAGAAGAAGGTGAAGGGCAAGCGATTTTCACAATGAATGTTATCGAGATCGCTCACACTCAAGCCATCGGTGCCTCCCGAACTTCCATGACCGATGTAAACCGTCATCAAACTGCCCATATTGAACAGTTCAAGCACTTTTTCATCGAAAGGATAGTAATAATAGGGACTTGAAACGGTGTTGTACGCACCGATCACGTCAAAGGAATGGTCCATTTTCCGCAGTGCTTCGAACACCACGAATTCAATCAGACCATCGATTGTTTCTCCGAATCCAGCCTCACCGGTGTAAATCGAAATGCGGCGATTCCATAGTCCCGGGTTGTAGCTTTCTTCGAAATTTTTGATTTTCGCCAGATAATCGGTAATTTGCTGCGCATCACGGGCCGGAAGGCGTCCAAGAGCGAGATCGGGAAGAACGTCGCCATCCAGATCCGCAAAAAGGTTGTCGGTATAGCAATCCACCAAATGAATTTTCGCATTCGAGGGTAGGAATTTTCCCGGTGCGATCCTCGTCTTCGTCGTAATCGTCACCCATCAGCAACACGAACAACGTGTACGTTTCGTCCAGCTCGTTACGAATGGTCTGCAATTCGCTTTGCAGATTTTCCTTGAAATCCTCAATAGTTCCTCCGTCAAGAATCTCCGTCAAGGTATAGATTTTCGTCACGTATCCTTTGGATTCACGATACTGGGCGTATTCAGCCGCTACATCGGCGAATCGGTCTTCGGCTACGATGACGTAATCCGTGGTTTTGGGGATGACGGTTTCTTCTTCACCTTCGGAAATTTCATCCTCGATCAGGTCCGTATCCCCACCGGGATTTTGCTCGTCATCGGAGCTTCCGCACCCTGTGCAAAGAATGAATGCGCCGATAAAAAAGACGAAAAGCAAAACGGGAAAAGATATCGCTCGTTTCATTGGGTTCCTCTTCGATACACTGCAAAGTTTCGATTCAGTGGCTAAGAAATAGTAAATGTATCAGTAATTCCTGAAAGTTGTGCTGAATAGAAAAACAAGAATCGGGTCAGTCAATACGTACGAATCTGCAATTCTCCCAGGAGTCCGTCAAGTTATTCCATAGACCTTCGCCAATTTTCCGGCGGATATCAAGGATTCAATTCAGGAATCTCTATTTTTCCGGAAAATACGAAGCGTGCCGGACCTTTCAAATGTACCGACTCGAAATCCTTCGAGACCGTGACATGCAAACGTCCACCGGGAAGATCGAGAGAAATCGGCGTGTCGGCTTCGACATAGCCCAGTTTCACCGCGACAGCGGCGACGGCACAGGCCGCAGTACCACAAGCGAGGGTACGCCCCGCGCCGCGTTCCCAAACATTGACCGTCAACGAACCGTCTCGCTCGATTTCAACGAGTTCCACATTGGTGCGGTTTGGGAAAAGCGGATGATATTCCAACGTCGGTCCATGCTTCAGCAATCGTTCCACCGTCGATGGTCCGAAAATGACGAGGTGTGGGTTCCCCATCGAAGCGCCATACCCAATGAGAGGAGATTCCGAAGGACGATCCAGTTCGAACCCCCACAAGCCGTTAGGCGCATCGTCAGAGGTATCCGGCACGTCTCTGCCTAATTTCGCTCCACCCATTTCGACTTCTACGGTATCGATCCCGCCCTTTTCATCCCGAGTCACTTTGCACGAATGCAAGCCGACCGGAGATTCCACGGTGATGTGGTCTCCCTCGGCTTTTCCGGTACGCAACAGATGTTCGACAAAACAACGGATACCGTTTCCGCACATTTCAGCCGAGCTGCCATCCGGATTGAACATGCGCATAAACGCCACACCCTTTTCCGAAGGATCGACAAACAACATCCCGTCGGAACCTATACCGAACGAACGGTCGCACAGTCGGCGAATCACGTCGGTGGAGAATGCTTCGTCCCAAGGTTGGCTGATCAAGATGAAGTGGTTTCCAGCACCCTGTACCTTTTCGAATTCGACAACGGCCATTCAAACTTCCTTATCATGTATGGGAACGACACGAACTTTCGATGCCATTCCCTGCCCAAGCGCGTACCGGGCGTTTTCCACCTGCAAAACCAATTGACCTGCTCCCGGTTTCTGGAGTACGCGCAGTTTCGTATCTTTTCCTATCGCTAAAGCTTCCAGACGTTTCGTCACTTTTCGGCATCCTTCGATTCCTACGACTTTGACCCACTCGCCCGGATACACCATACTCAACGGCATGGACGCAACCGAGCGCGTTTCTCTGCAATTCTCGCAAAGTCCATATATTTCGTGACGATGGTAAAAGCTTGTAAAACCGTGCTTTCTCGCGGTATCATCTTGAATTTGTTCCATTTTCGGAGAAAACACATCGACGATTTTTCCGCATTTCACGCAAATCAGGTGGTCGTGATGTCGTTCCAAAACCCGTTGCTGCCACAGCACAACACCGTCATCCAGTTCCACCCGTTCGGCCAACCCGAAAGATTCCAACTGTTTCAGTGTCGCCGTAACCACCGAGGTGCGAATGTCGTGTCCTGCTTTACGCAGGCGTTCGGTCAACTCTCCGGCGCTCAGGTGGTCTTCGCTGAGTAAAAACAGCTCTAGAACATCCGAGTCGGCACCGCCTTCTTCCAAACCAAGTTCTCGGCAGATTTCATCGAACTTGGCGCGAAGCCGGTTTTGCTTTCTTTGTTTCACGAGTTTGACCCTTCGGTGTTTCCGGGTACGGTTTAAGTTCGATTTTCGATTTCGTTACCAGTTGATTTTCAAGCTGGGTACCGTCTCGCACCACTTTGAAATGCGTGGCGATGTCGGTATTGTACTCCAAAGACAGCAGTTTTCCAGTTTTAAGATCGAATTGAATTCCGCCGTTTCCTTCGCCTTTCCCATAAAATACTAGGGACGAGTCTTTTTCCGGCTTTTTTTCCTCACTTAGAGCGGGTTTCGCTTTCCTCATTGGGGGACCAGCCGGTTTGATTTTGTGGGTTTTATTGTCTCCAAGATCTAAATCCAGCGCCATTTCCAAATGAAGTTTTTCGTCTTCAATCCTTTGAGCATGATAGTCGAGAGTCGTAGCGATACGAATGTCTTCACCGTGAAAATCTCCGGTAATCGGTCCCTCGATATGTCGTTGCCAACGTTGATCCTTTACGATCCTCGACGGAAGACTTGGGAACATTTCGCGGAACGTCTGGTTGGTGGTCTGCACGATATCGGCCACATGCCTTTCGTATTCTTTGGGAGGTGTTACCTGCTGGTCGCTTCCGTCGGGTTTCATGGAAACGGTCCAGGTCAAACCGTTTAGAGCTTCAATGCCGGGAATACGTTTTGTTTCGTCGGTTTCTCGCTGAGCGTCGAAACGCACCTGCCGAGCGCGAATGTCGCTCATTTTGAGAGTGAAACGCAGAATCTTCGGGGTGGATTCAACCACGGAAAGGGTCAGTTTTCCCCAGATGTTTCGCCGGAACATAGCTAACTTCCCGCCATCGGGTTCTACCTGCTGATTGATCCAGAGCATAAATTCCTGCGTTTGCCCTTTTTTATACTTGTAGCCATGTTGCGGCGACTTTGTACAATTCAGAGCCGATACACACAAGAAAAGGCAAAACACGAGCAATGTTCCAAAAACATGCCGACTTTTCATGACTCCTCCGCAGGTTTCATGTCCTTGATAGCCAGTTCGATATACCGCTGTCCGCCCCACTCGCTCCAGCGGGGAGTATATACCACATCCCAGCTTTGTCCGTGGCGTACGTCGAATTTTTCGGCAAGATTGAATCCGATAGCTTTAAACTCCAGCCTCGGTTCGCGCTCACCCAGTTTCAATTTGTAATGGGCATCTTTCAAGATCCGCGCCGAATGTACATACGCTCCTCGCGTCAAAAGCTTCGGTTGTGGATTTCCCATTCCAAAAGGTGCAAATGTTTCCAATGTCGAGACGAAATGTTCATCCAGATCGGCGAAACTGATTTCGGCATCCACCGATAGCTTGGTTCGAAAATCCTCGGGACTCAAGGTTTCGGCGCAGATTTCCTCGAATCGCTCGGCAAGAGCATCGAGGTTTTCCCGTCGAACCGTCATCCCGGCGGCCATGCGATGTCCGCCGTACCGTTCCAGTAAGTCGCTGCAACGATCCAAGGCCTGCTTCATATGCAATCCGTCGATAGAACGCGCACTGCCTCGCGCTTTGCCGTCCCCCGCACTGGCAAGAAGGATACAGGGTTTGTGGTAGCGATCCACCATGCGAGAGGCAACGATACCGATTACACCCTCATGCCATGTTTCTCCAAAAAGCACGATAGCGGGCCGTTGCTCGTCCCAGCCGTTTTCTTCCAGCATCGTTACGGCCTGCTCCATCGTTTCTTGTTCCAGACGCTGCCTCGCCCGGTTGAGATCGTCCAGCCGTTTCGCAATGTTTCGTGCCCGGTCAAGATCGTCGGTCAAAAGTAGCTCTACCACTTGGTTCGGGTCGTTCAAGCGCCCGGCTGCGTTGATTCTCGGCCCCATCAAAAAACCTGCATGATACGTACTGACATCATGCAACGGCTCGATTTTACAGACTTCTTTCAGCGCCATCAGTCCGATTCGGCGGGTGGTGCCCATGTTTTTCAGTCCGTATTTGACCCACAGCCGGTTCACGTTTTTCAAAGGAACGAGATCCGCCACCGTAGCCAGAGCAACGAACTCCAACAACGAGGACAACATTGGAGCCTTTCGTTTTTCGAGACAACCGTTTGCAACCAGCGCTCGACGCAACGCTTGCAACACGACCAACGACACTCCCGCCGCACATAGATTTTTATCAGGGTAACCGCAATCTTCCCGCTGGGGATCGACGACCGCCAAAGCATCCGGTAATGCCTCGGCCAACTGGTGATGATCCACGACAATCAGATCAACTCCCCGTTCCTTGGCGCGTTTCGCTTCTTCGAGGCTGGTGATGCCATTGTCCACGGTGATCAGCAGGCGCACGTTTTCGTCAGCTAGATGATCGACATCGTCTACGGAAAGTCCGTACCCGTGACCGATTCGCTGGGGAATCCTGTACTCGGCTTCATCGAAACCGAGGGCGTGAAAAAACGTGAGAAACAGGCTGGTCGAAGTGGTGCCATCCACGTCATAATCACCCCAAACCACCGTTTTTTCATGATTTTTCACAGCTTCAGCGATTCTTTGAGCCGCTTTTTCGACATCCGCCATTTTCGAAGGGTCCGGCATATCTTTCAACTCGGCATGCAAAAACGCCCTTCCCTCTTCGAGATCCTCCAGGCGCGACGCCAGAATTTTCGCCGCCACGGAAGGAAGGGAAAACTCCTCTTCGAGCTTTGCTGCAAACGTCTCATCGAATTCTTTTTGGACCCACCGAGCGTCTTTCATTCCATCTCCCGGAGGAAATATGCTATGGACAAACAACCTGCTTGGATCATAGCAGGGCCGGAGGAATCGTCAATCCACAAGGACGGCGAATGATACGTTTTCTTCATAGCGCAGACTGGCACTGGGGACGCCAACCCAAAGTTTCCGACGAAACGAGCCTGAAAGCCGTGTGCTCGCTGGAACGAACAATCCTCCACATGGCTGAACTGGCCCACGAACGAAACGTGGACTTCGTGCTCGTTGCGGGGGATATTTTCGAGTCCAACGATCTTCCCGACGAGGAATATCAGCGCTTCGCCGAAACAATGAAAGCGTTTCATCCTCTTCAGGTGCACCTGATTTCCGGGAATCACGACCCGGCGAACGAGCAAAGCGTCTGGACGAAAGGTTTTCCTGTCGCTCTACCCGAAAACATCCACATCCATTCCGAACCAACAGTCGTTTCCCTGTGTCAAGGTCGGGTTTCCCTGCTGATTCATCCTCTGAAAACGGAGCGTTCCAAGCTCGATCCCACGGCAACGTTTTCAAACTATTCGACGCCGCAAGAGGCTATCCGTATCGGCCTGACGCATGGTTCGTTGATGCTCGACGACTTGGGCAAGCCGGACGAGCACCCGATTCCCATCGATGTCATCGAAAAACACAGGCTCGATTACCTCGCGTTGGGTCACTGGCATTCCTGGTTCGATCATGCGGGACGTATCGTATACCCGGGAGTACTGCAACCGTGGAGCAAAAAAGGGAATCGCGGACTTGCGGCACTCGTGGAAATCGACGCTCCAGGGGAACTCCCAAGGATCGTCCCCGTAACCTGCGCCGTGTTTTTTCCATAAACAACGATATTTCCAATCAACTTCATGGCCTTTTTGCTTGACAGTCACCTTCCCATGTTGTTAGCTGCAGAAAAGTTTGACCAAGACTCGATGGGGTGAACCGGGAACCGGACATGCATCGAACCGCAAAACCAAGAAACAACCACTCTCCGAATACGACGGGGAGTTTTTTTTCGCCCTTTGACCAAAGGACGGCCACATGACAGGATATTTCGAAAAATTAATGGTGATGGGACAGAAAGAGATTCACCGGGCGCTCGTGCGACTTTCCAGTGAAATCCTCGAACGAAACGGCGGAATCGACAACGTGATGATCGTCGGTATCCAAACCGGCGGGGCGCACCTGGCTCGCCGGATGATGCAGATCATGGAAAAATCAGAGGAAAAGACCCCCGAGTCAGGCCTGCTGGACATCACCTTGTATCGAGACGACGCTCCCATGCTCAAAGCGCCGCAGGTGGGACGAACCGACCTCGACAGCGACATCAACGGGAAAAGAGTCGTACTGATCGACGATGTGATTTACACAGGCCGAACCATTCGCGCCGCAATGGACGCACTGATCGACTTCGGACGCCCGAAATCGATTCAGCTAGCAGTATTGATCGATCGCGGCCTGCGTGAATTTCCCATTCATCCGGATTATGTAGGACGCACCATTCCAACTACAGTGGACGAAAGAGTCGAAGTCTTGCTGCGGGAGGAAGGTGAAAAGAAAGATAGAGTCATCATTTACGGACTCGACGAGAAACAACGCGCCGAAAAGGAGAAACCATGAGCGAGGTTGACAACCGGCACCTGCTTGGGTTGGAAGGCATGAGCCGCGAGGGAATCGTCCAAATTCTCGACCAAGCGGAAAACTTCAAGGAAATCGCCAAACGACCGGTCAAAAAAGTTCCCGCCCTGCGCGGCAAGAACATTTTGATGGCGTTTTTCGAGCCTTCCACCCGAACAAAAATGTCTTTTCAGATGGCCGCCAAGCGGCTTTCGGCCGACACGTATGGCATATCTACGTCCATGAGTTCCCTGACGAAAGGCGAAACGCTGATCGACACCGTACGGAACATCGAAGCCATGGCGGTGGACATGATCGTGATGCGGCATGGTTTCAGCGGCGCTCACCGGTTCTTGAGTCGCTATATCGACAAACCGATCATCAACGCCGGTGACGGCTGGCACGAACACCCCACGCAAGCCCTGCTCGATATGCTGACCATTCGCGACAACAAGGGCGGCTTCGAGGGTCTGAAAGTGGCGCTCGTCGGTGACATCGCCCACAGCCGGGTTGCGCATTCGAACATCTTCGGTCTCAGTACCATGGGTGCGGACATTCACATTTGCGGACCTTACCCGATGATTCCGATGGAATTGGAAAAGCTGGGCAACGTCAAAGTATTTCCGAAGATCGAAGACGCCATTCGGGGAGTGGATGTCATCATGATGTTGCGTATCCAGCTCGAACGGATGCCCAAACACCTTTTCCCCACAAGTCGCGAATATTCCACCATTTTCGGACTGAATCGCAAACGTGTCGAGTTGGCGCATAAAGACGCGATCGTCATGCATCCGGGACCGATCAACCGAGGCGTCGAGATGGAACCGGACGTCGCCGACGGGCCGCGCTCTGTGATTCTGGATCAGGTCACCAACGGTGTAGCGGTGCGCATGGCTGTATTATATTTACAAATGTTGCAAATGGGAGTCACCCAATGATGATTAAAATAAAAGGTGGTCGGGTAATAGACCCTGCCAATGGAATCGATAAAGTACAGGATCTATACATTCTCAACGGAAAAATCGCTTCTTCGGAAAGCGCCAAAAAGAACCGCAGCCGCGTACGGGAAATCGACGCCAAAGGGAAAATTGTATGCCCCGGCTTCATCGATCTTCACGTTCACCTGCGTCAACCGGGTGAGGAATACAAAGAAACCGTCTCCACGGCTTGCGATGCCGCAGCGGCGGGCGGTTTTACATCCGTTGTGGCCATGCCCAACACCATACCGCGAACGGACAACCGTTCGGTGGTCGAAGCGGTTCAGGATTGGGGCGCTCGGGCCAACGGTGTCAACGTTTTCGTGATGGGGAACATCACCGTGGGTGGTAAAGGTGAACGCCTAGCCGAGATCGGCGACATGCACCAGGCCGGTGCTGTCGGATTCACCGATGACGGAGCCTGCATGCAGAATGCCGCAGTAATGCGCGCCGCGCTGGAATATTCGAAAAACTTCGATACCGTTATTGCTCAGCACGCCGAGGACATGACCTTGACCGCTTCGGGACAGATGCATGAAGGCTACCACAGCACACGTCTCGGATTGGGTGGAATTCCAGCGGAATCCGAGTCGATTATCGTCGCTCGGGACGTGCATCTTGCGGAAATGACCGGTGGTCGCTACCACATCCAACATATTTCCTCCAAAGAAAGCGTCGAAATGGTGCGGCTTGCCAAGAAAAAAGGGCTGCACGTCACCGCAGAGGCCACACCTCACCATTTCACTCTCAGCGATGCCAGCCTGGGAAGTTACGACAGCAACTATAAAATGAAACCGCCGCTACGTTCTGACGAACACATTCAGGCAATTCGCAAAGGCTTGAAAGACGGCACCATCGACGCCATCGCCACCGATCACGCTCCCCACGCCGAAATCGACAAAAAAGTGGAATTCGATCAGGCGGCTTTCGGCATCATTGGGCTGCAAACCGCACTGTCCATTTCGCTTGAACTGGTACGGGACAAAGTGCTTTCGATCCCCCAACTTATCGCTCGTATGACCAGCGGTCCGGCAAGCATCATCGGTGTTGATCGCGGTACACTGTCGGAAGGTGCGATAGCCGACGTGACGATTTTCGATCCGAAAGCCAAGTGGGACTACAAAGAAGAAAACAACCGCTCGAAAAGTAAAAACTCTCCTTGGATCGGTCAAACGTTGCAAGGCAAAGTGGTTTGCACGATCAGCGATGGAAAAGTGATCTACGAGGACGAGCCATGAACCGTCTTTCCCTGACGCTCCTTGCCAATTTGTTGCTTTTATTGATTCTTTCGGGTTGTTCCTCCTGTTCAGAGCCAGAGCCGCGTCCCGATGATGCCATTGCCCCGACGGCGGATTCTTCCGATGGCACCGCCGTTCCGGTCGTCAAGGAATCTCCGGTCAACTGCCCCCATGTGGCGGAAGGACTGAAGCCATTTGCCATCAAGAGCTTCAAAGAGAAAAAGGACGATCACCTCGTCCGGGTCGTCGTAGAAATGAGCGGTGAATCGATACCCAACTGGAACGCTTTAGGTGCCCAAGTGGAAATCACCACCCCCACCAAAGCGAGGGTAATGGTTCCCGCAAAAAACATCTGCCTTGTTGGTGCAAGCCAAGGGGTGTTGCTCGTTCATCCCAGATAATCCACACAACCATCCAACGGGGAATTCCATTTCTATTGAATTCCCCGTTGGTTAAGCCTCTCTCTATTTAAAGAAATCACCCAAAAGCAACCTTGACCAAGTGTCCGACTCCGTCTGAAAGTTTATGGAATCGTTCGCTTTCTCCGGGAATATTTGTCAACTGAGAATTCTACGGGGAAAAAGTTTTCTTTTCCGCGTGCCTGGAGTACCCTTGCATGCGAATGTGCAAAGCGTTGGTCTTTTTTTTCGAAAGAAAGAAGTTTCGGTATGGAAAAGAATACTGGGTTCAATCGCATGCTGGCCAGTTATGTGGGATTGAGTCACCGACATCCGTTTGCTTTGACGGCAGCCTTCTTGCTGGTAACGATATTGTGCTTCATACCTATTTCGAATCTTAAAATCGTAAAAGATTTCGAAAACCTTCTTCCGCAAGACACCGATTCGGTTAAAGCGATGAAGGAAAGCCGCAAGCGGGTCGGATCGAGCGACCTGTACACCATCGCGGTCGAATCCCCGGACGTGCGGGCCAACGTGGCGTTTCTGGAAGCGTTGCGCAAAGAAATCGTCGATACCTGGCCGGAGGTCGAAGGACGTCCCCATAAAGTGCAGATTCAGCGGGAAACCACGTTTTTCAAGAAACATGCACTTTTGTATATTCCCATGTATGACCTCGAAGACCTGCGCGACCTGCTCGAAATCGAAATCTGCAAGGTTTCCAATACCTGTCCGCTCGACTGGGGCGAAGAAGACAGTCTCGAAAGCTGGTACGACCCGGACCTCGTACGTCGACTGGGACTTCCCCAGCAGGTTGGTCGCGAACTGGCTTCGTTTTTCGGAATTCACGATGACGACAAACGGTTCGGCAATCAGAAAAAGTCTACGGTTCCCAAGGACTTGACCTCGTACATGCTCAGCCCGGACGGTCGGATCGGTATGTTGCAGGTCTACCTCGACAAACCATCCACCAACCTCGATTATGCCAAGGAAGTGCTGCTTCGTGGTGAGGACGCTATCAAAAAAGCAGGGTTGATCTGTCCGCCCGCCGGAGGACTTTGCAAGGACGAAAGCGGCAAATACAACGCTGAAATGATTGCCGAAGTCGTCGGACCGTATCGTTCGTTCAAAGAGGCTGACCAGCTTGTCAAAGATGCAACGCAAGCCACGTTGATTTCCGTGGTGGCGATTTTGCTGATTATGATCCTCTTTTTCCGAAATTTCCGCTCGGTACTTCTAGTCATGATTCCGCTGACCGTCACCTGCATCTGGGCGATGGCTGCCACACAAATCGTTTACGGACGCCTGACGATGCTGACGATTTTCCTTGTGGCGATGATCTACGGCATGGGAATCGACTACGGCATCCACCTTTACAGTCGCACCTTGCTGGAACTGAGACGTGGCAAAGCGATTCTGGAATCGATGACCGTAGCCGAAGTGCAGACGGGTCGAGCGATGGTCAGCGCCACAGTGACCACCGTTGCCGCCATGATGCTTCTGTTGGTTGCCGATTTCAAAGGCTTTTTCGAATTCGGAATCGTGGCTTCAATCGGCGTGGCGTTGGCCACGGTCGTATTCCTAGGCATGTTGCCACCACTCGTATTCATCGGCGAAAAAATCGTTTCCACCCGCGTTGCTCCCATGAAAGGCGAAATGATTCGCGACCGCCTGTTTTTAGGTATTCGGATGCGGCATTTTTATGCGGGAACGGCAGTGATCATTTTCTTGATGAGCGCCGCGAAAGTGTTCGGCCTGGGTTCGGTGGAATTCGAATACGATTTCCGCAACTTGCGAGGCGGAAAAAGCGGTCAGACGATTCATTACGGACAGGTAGAAGGAGACTCGCGCACCACGACACCGGGCGTGATTCTTGGAGGCAGCGAAAAAGAAATGCGTGCCGTGCATCGGCATCTCGAAGATGTCGTAACGATGGAACGAGAAAAAGTCCGAAACCTGGAGCGCGAAGGTCTGAGCCGACCGATGATCCGAACCTTCGGCGACCCTGAAAAACGGCTGGAAATCGAGCGTCCCGACTGGACGCAGCGAATGCTTGCCGCCGTGGATAACGAGAAAACAAGACAACAACTTATCGACCAGGGTTGGCCGGTGGAATTGTTCGACTGGCTCAAAGATGAAAAAAATCGCAAAACGTTCTCCGATCCTGCCTGGAAAACCAAGCACCTCGAAGAAATGAGCGATGCCCTGGAACGCGCGAAACGCAACGTGACGATCAAAAGCTTCGTGTCCGTGGCAACCTTCGTTCCCGATAAGGACCGACAGGAAGAACGCATGGAACTTATCGAGGAAATCGAAGAGATTCTGCAACGCGAAGCTTTAAAGAAAGTCAAAGGGAAAAGCCGCGAAATCATTGAGGAACTGGAGACGATGACCGATGTCGAACCCTTCACTATTGAAAAAATTCCGGCCTGGGCGATCGAATCCATTCGGGAACGTGACCGGGAAGATGCAAACGGCAACGTGCAACGGGGTCAGGTGGGAACGCTGGGCTACGTCTACGCCGACCTGCAACCCTGGGATGCGATTCAAGTTCGATATTACCAGGACACCTTCGGCTTTTTGCCTGTACGCGACATGAAAAACGTGGAAGTCCCCAAGGAACTGGAAGAGGCAAAAATTCCGGTCGCCGCTTCGGGATTCATTCTGGCCGATGTGATCCGGCTGGTGGAAATCGATGGTAAGCGGCTTGCTACCTGGGTCGCGTTTGTCGTGTTTTTGATTCTGCTGTTCGACCTGAGAAATTTCCGATGGGCGCTGCTGTGTTTCTCGACGATTGCACTGGGTTCGTTGTGGACCTTGGCGATGATGGGCATTTTGGACGTGAAAGTCGGCATGTATAACCTCATCGTGATTCCGGTGATTCTCGGTGCGGGAATCGATGGAGCGATTCATATTTTCCACCGTTACAGGGAATTGAACGTCGGCCAGCGCGGTATGGCCGAAGCGATGATGTCCACCGGCGTGACCGTCGCAGCGTCTTCCCTGACGGATATGGCAGGTTTCGCCGGGCTGATGTTCATACCCCACAAAGGTCTGAATACCATTGGTGAATTGGCCGTGCTTGGAATCGGCTGTTGCCTGCTGGCCTCGTTGATCGTCACCCCGTGGGCAATCCGCATTTTCTACAAAGAACCCGCTGAAGTCGTCGAGGCCGAAAAATGAGTACCGCACGGCGAAAAGCGCCGAAAAGTCGGTTTCTGTGGATAGTGTTTTGGTGTCTGTTTCTTACGTCGGCAAGGGCGGAATCCCCTGCCCCGTTTGCTCCTTCCTATAAAGGAAATGCAAAGCCTTCTACCGACCTGCCGACGTTGAAACCAAAAGATGCCGCTGGAGAAGGACTAAGGGTCTGGCTAAAACACCTCAAAGGAAATCTTGAGGTTGAAAAAGCCGCTATCGTGCAAAAGAAGGTGGAGCAGTCGATTTTCGGTTATCCGTTGCTGGTGTCGTTCACTACGAACGAACTGCGTCGGCAAGTGGAATTCGAGAGAAAAAACGGTACGTTAGATTGTATCCTCCCCGAAGAATGCCTCAAGGAAGTAGCCCAGCGTCTGCACGTAACACACAATGCGCAAGTGGCCGTAAGTCATCAGGAAAACGGTGCCTGGCGTATCGAAATGAAATTGGGCCACTTCGGTGAAGAACAGGAACGGTACTTCGTCGAAGACGTTCCCGAATTCGCCGATGTTTCGCAGGCGGTATCGCAGATGCTTCCGGACCTGATCGGCAAACGGTCCAGCCTGCGCGATGGTGAAGGCGTGCTCCGCGTTACAAGTGACCCACTGGGAGCGGAAGTCTATGTTGCGGGGAAACTTCGAGGAACAACGCCGGTCAGTCTACCCGGTCTGCACGGTACGAAAATCGAAATTTCCTGCCGACAAGGCGAGCACAAAGCCGCAGTGCGTGAACAAACGTTCAAAGAAGATGAAATCATAGAGGAATTTTTCGATTTCACGGTGGATCACGGACGGCTGATGATCGACTCTTTTCCCGCCGGAGCTACGGTACTTCTCGATGACGTGGATCGAGGCGTTACACCGGTGGTGCTGGAGGATGTCCGTAGCGGAATGCATGACGTTCGTCTCGAACTCGCGCCCTTCGAGCCGGTGGAAACGTCTATCGAGGTAACGCCCCGCGATCTGACACGCTTTTCCTATCCTTTCGCTCCCGATACCGCTTCGCTTCACGTTCGCTGCTCCAATTGCGACAAGGGAGAGGGAGTGGAGATCTGGTTGGATGGCCAACTGGTGGCAGAGAAGATCTATCTTGCTCAACTGGCTCCCGGTTCCTATAAGGTAACCGTGGTACGCAAGGGATTTGAAAGCTCGACGCAAACCGTACAACTGAAACCCGGTGAAAACCGTGTCGTGGAAGTGGACATGAAACCCGGTTTGAGCCTGCGTCCGGGGCAACATATCGAAAAAGTACCGGATTGGCGTCCGGGCGTATTTACGGTGCTTTCAGGTCTCATGGCGGTGGGATTCGGCGTGTTTCTCGAATTGGAAGCTCAGGATTCCTACAACCGTGCTGACGATCTAAGAGCGGGAAACACGGATCTGGACGTCGACGAAGCTCGTAGCGAAGCGAACAAAGAAGAACGAATGGGCCTGACCACTCGAATCATAGGCGGCACATTGATGGGTTTGGGAAGTGCGGCCATCATCACGGGGGCGGCGCTGCTCGTCTGGAAACCGGACCGAACGATTGCCGTGGATGGCGTCGTGACACCGAAACAAGCCGCTATTCGGGCAACGATTCGCTTTTAGTTTTTTCGCGCTACTGCCAGCAAATCACTGATAAATTCATCATTGTTCGACGTCGTGACCATAAAGCGCAACGGATCGAAACCCCATTTCCGCATTCGTCGTAAAATATCCTGCCAGTGTTCGAGACGCCGAACCGGCTGATGCCATATTCCATCGATTTTTTTGGCATTCAAAACTTCTTGAGCCTCCGGCAAAGGTGCAAAACTGACGTTACCACGCAAAACGATGTTCTCTTTCGCAGCCTGTGCGCGGTCGAGCGGGCCTGCCATCGCATCCAAAATCAGCAATCCACCAGGATGCAACAGCTTGTAAGCATTACGAAAAAACGAATCACGATCCTCATCTTCAATCAGACAATGCAGACAATGACCGTCAAGCACAAGATCGGCTTTTTTCAGGTTCATAGTGTCGGTTCGGGTAATATCGCCAGTCAGGAAAGTCAGTTTTGTATCTTTCGACTGCTCCCGAGCCATGGCAACAGCCGTTTCGCTGATATCGACTCCCACCCCTTGCCAACCACGGCTATAGAGATCACGAAGCAAAGGTCCGGTACCACAGCCAAGTTCAATAGCGTACCCAGAAGTTACCTTGCAGAAGTCCTTAAGAGCTTTTTCGATAAACGCTTTGTAATCCGGATCGACCTCCGGTTTGTCCGCTGCACCATCCCAACTGGTCAATCCGCGCTCCTTGATGGATCGATAGGCGTCCTCATGGGAAAGATACGCT
Source organism: Myxococcota bacterium (assembly GCA_963676915.2). Classification (GTDB taxonomy): domain Bacteria; phylum Myxococcota_A; class SURF-8; order SURF-8. Next base: position 19,842 of record CAXXVK010000031.1, on the reverse strand, counting down.
GATTTTTTCATTGTTTTTCCTTATTTCTAGCTTGAGCGCGTCAACACGGACAAAGATGAAATTCATTTTGCTTTGTTTTTTGAAATTAAACGGTAAACAAGTTTATCAGAATAGTAACAAAAATGATAATTTCCTTGAAAATTCAGGTGCTTTCATCAATTTGAAAAGTGCCGAAAGAAACAGACAAATTAGGGCTGTTGCAACGTCTAATCTCTGCATTGAATGTCGTTTTTATTGACACTTCGGGCTTTTTATGGGAACTTTCGATGCGCCACGAGGAGGCCGTTTGTACCGCTGCCGTACGGAAAACGGCTCAAAACCCATCGAAACCATGAACGATTTTCAAGGGTTATTGATTTTTTCAATCGACGCGCCTATAATTTTGAGCGGCGAAAAAAGGATCAATGAGGAGAGTACCATGACCTGGAAACACATTTTTACCTCAACACTGATGTTGGTGGTCGCTCTGGGATTTTTTACTGCAGCCGGTTGCGGGGATAGCGATTCCAGTGGAAGCACCGAACTGTGCCGTTCCAATGCCGATTGTGTGGAATGGAAGGGCGAAGGCTATATCTGCAACACCCTTAACGGTCAGTGCCAGCAAGACGATCCCTGGGCGGATTATCGCTGCTCGGACGATGACTATTGTAAAAGCGAATTCGCCGAACACTGGTACTGTAACCAAACTCTTAATCGTTGCACCGAAGGAAGTGAAAATAACAATACTTCGGATGGGGATATCGATCTCGACGAAGACAACAACGTCTACGATCGAGAAGAAGAGGAATACATTCCCTACAACCCGGACAGCCCCTGCGAGCCGAATCCCTGCACCGATGAACATCGTACTCTCTGCCGTGATATAGGCGGATCGATCATCTGCGAATGTGACTCCGGGTACATCATGATTCAGGAGCAATGCGTTCTCGATGACACCGAAATGTGCGAACCAAACCCCTGCGTCGGTGTGCACCGTACGGTATGCCGCCCAAGCACGACGGGCGTCATTTGCGAATGCGATGAAGGATATGAGGACGTAGACAACGAGTGTCTGCCCTACAACTTCAGTGACCGCACCTATTGCCCTACCAACAGCGGCTCAATCGTGATTCCCGATCACAACACCTGGACAAACCAGGATGGGTTTATCGAAATTCCGGTGGAAGTGGATATGGAAGACCCGGTATTTATCGTGAATTTCATCATTTCCATGAGCGGTCAGATGGAAGGTGATTTCAACGACAAGATCATCAATCTGACTTCGCCGTCCGGCACTCAGGTCAATCTGTGGAACGAAGGACGTGAGTCCGATGTTCCCGCCCCGTGGCAAATGATGAATTTCCTTGAAGAAAATGCAGTGGGAACATGGAAAGTGGCGATTACGGATACGGAATTCATGCTAGCGGGAAGTACTCTGAACAAACTCTGTCTCGACTTCAAACTGGAAGAGGATTATTCCGACCAGGAATGGATGTTCTCCTCACAGGATACCTACCAAAAACGCGGACCTTCCGCATCTGCCGGTACGAAGGAATTCACTTGGTGGATGAACAACATCCGCCAAATCGACAAAGCCGAATTCAGCTATAGCTGGGCGACCAGTGACGACCGCCGAGGTCAGGTGCAATTTACCTTAACCATGCCGGACGGAACCGTGATCAATGTTCCCAACGATGGTTCGGCAAGTTATCGCCACGATTTCACAAGCCAGGTGGAAGGCCAATGGACAACCGGATTGTGGAAACTCAAAACGGTGAACAACACCGGCGAGGATTTCGACATGATCGACTTCCGGCTGATCATCAACGCGGAAGATTGACAAACCAACTACCAACTGAACGATTCATGGCCGTACGCACCAGCGCACGGCCATTTTTCTTTCAGGAAATTCTTAAGCAATTCTAACAACATACAAGGACAACACAGGATGAACGGAAAGCAATGGAGCATGAAATGTTGGACATGTACCCTGTTTTGTCTCTGGATCACAGGCTGCGTACAACACGTAGGTAGCGGAAATTGTCCTCCGGGTAGTGAAGGTTGCGAGTGCTACGGTAGCCAGACCTGCGATTACGGCTATGAATGTATCGATGATGTGTGCTCGCTAAAGCAGGGTGACAGCGAATACGAGGCAGAAGAAGAGGAATCTTGCATTATTGGCACCGAAGGCTGTGCCTGCTTCGACAACGGAACCTGCTATGAGGGACTGGCCTGTGCCAACGGAGTTCTTTGCATGGTGAGTTCCGGTGGCGATAGTGACACTTCGGAATCCTCGAACTCCTGCCAGACCGACTTGGATTGCGTGGCGCTTTATGGGTCATCGTACGTCTGCAATACGACGCTTGGAACTTGTGAGGAAGACGATCCTTTGGCCGAGTATCGTTGCACGTTGGATGACGAATGCCGCATCAATTTCGGCTCGGACTGGACATGCTCGGAGACTCTTGGAATATGCCAACAGACCGTAGCGGACGGCGACGAAGAAAACGAGGAAAGCGAAGAATGGGAAACCGATTTTGAAGAAGAATCAGAAGCGCAATGAAGTTGAAACCCATTTTGCCATATCCCCTTCCCTTTTGAGAATTTTGTGAAATCCTTGGTTCGAATCAGCTTGTTTACATTCCCAAAATAGGATATGAAGGAAAGAACATTTCACGAAAATTCACGCGAGGTAGGGTTCGATGGAACAGATCGTTACGGTCATAAATCCCGAAAACATGAACCTTTTGGGTTTGTTGATGAAAGGCTTTTTCGAAAACCGCCTTCAAGACGAAACCGTCGCTCGAAAAGCCAGTGAGCTGCATGGAGCCTATCACGTCACTGCCGGTAAAATGGATGTAACCCTTCTGTTCGACAAGGGAAACATCACCATCGAACGTGGCAGAAGCCGTCCGCCGCTGGCGTCGATCAAAGGCTCTATGGATGCCCTTTTGGGAATGATTACCGGTAAAGGATACATCTGGCCGGTTCTGACCTTCAAAGTGCGCATCGGAGGAAATCCACTGGCATTGCTTCCGTTACTGCCTGTGATGATTGCCGATTGAACGTTATTTTCTCTCTACCACTTTCCTTGATCCGCTACAGGGCATCGGCTACCATAGCGACGTTCGTTTACCAAGGAGCCGAATGTCATGATCGACTGGCGCGAAGCCGTAGACCGCTATTATCTGATGGCCTGGTTGCATCTGAAAGCCGGAGTCAAAAAGGCTGCCGTCGTGGAATGCCGCCGGGTGGATCAGCACAGCATCCGTCAGTGGTTCGAAACTCGCGGAGCCTTCGCCCGTACAGTGGACGACATATCACTAAAGGAACGTGGATTCGGTAACGAACGGGGTTTCGTATTCGCCTCTTTCGAAAAAGCTCTTTCCGTCGAGGTGGAACACGCCTATCTCGCCGAACAAAGTGCACGCTTCGAACAAAGAGAAACACCTGAAATCACACATGCTTTAACGGACTTACTGGGATATCCCCGTTGTTGCGTGGATGCCTTCGAGCGTCTTCCTCGTCAGGACGATCGTTACCTTGTCCGTTCTTCGTATTACCGCACCAAAGGGAACATCGATCCCTTATGCTTGATGTTGGTGCGCGGGAGCTTGAGCCTGCTCCAGCACACGCCCTGTTCCTTGAACTGCGAAGCTTCCCACGCACTTGCCGAAAAAGTTCTCGATACCGCCCGGCAGGAAGTCCCGGAGTTCGCCCGGCGTGTCGAACATTTGCTAAGTCGCTCGCTTCTTTTCGTTGACTCCGACCAATATCTTCGTTTTGAAAAATGCCGTAAAATCGAAGGAAACTGGAACGTTGCAGGTCTCGAATATGATACGAACGAACGCCGATTGCTCAATGGCGACTGGCTGGATTCGTTTCCCGAAAACGGAACCATCACGGAACCGCGCCCTGGGTATTTTGAATTCAACGACGGGAAAAATTCGCCGATTCCAGTAAAAGAGCGAATGCATCCCGCCTTGGCGCTGTTTCTCCATCCAAACGCTCCGACAGGTTTGGTTACGCCACCGAAAATTCTGCTGTTAGAGACATTTCCCAACGATGAGGAGCAGGTATTTTCGTCTATATTTCCAAGGCTTTACGCTGGAGATATCGCAGAGAACGGCATCGAAGTGCAGTACGTCCAGTACCATCATCGTGTGGGAGATGACGCCTTCAACCGGGAGATGATCTCCCGAACCGTCGAACTCGTGAAAAAAGAAGAAATTACGCAGGTTTACTATTTCCGAACCTATCCTCATTCACTAGCGGCGAAACTACGTGAAACTCTACCCGATGACGTGCCGCACGTTCTTCTCGACAACACCACTCCGACCCACGCGCCGGAAATGACGCATTTTATGCCGGTTACAAACCGGGCCTGCTTGATTCGAACGATTCTTTCGTTCGCCAGAGGTCAGTGCTCGACCTGGGTCAAACCCAATCGTCCAGGAGAAACCATTCATACGCTATGGCAAAATCTCGACGCCACAGCCTACCGGGGATTGATTGTCGAGGCGGACCATCCCCTCGACCTCGGCGTATCGCCGCTGGTGCTCAACCGCTACGTATCTTGCACCTATCCACCCAAAGAAATCGTAGGGCGTCCCACCTGCCCCCATTTGATGGATTGCGCAAAAAATCCCGAATACGAAGGGATCGATCTCAGTGGTGTTCCGTATAGCAAAGGCTGTGCTTTCTGTACCACGCGTATCCCCGGATGGGAGCCGGTTTCGAAAGATAAGTTATTGGTTTCCTTGAAAAAGCAGGTACGTGAAGTTCTACGAAACCCGGAAGGCGATCTGGTAATTCGTGTACTGGACCAGGATTGCTTGTCACTGATCGAAGAATTGGCGCTTTATACGCACGATTTGACATCCGAACCGATTACCTGGCTGCTCGATTCCCGTGTAACCCACCTGCTGGCCGCACAAAAAGTGTTGAGAAAAGCCCTCGAAACCATGACGAGGCTCAAGCACCGTCTGGATCTTTTCTGCATCGGATTCGAGAATTTTTCAGCCGATGAACTCCGGCGCTTCAATAAAGGAACGACACCCGAGCAAAACCGTCAGGCCGTTCGCCTGATCGACGATTTGGAGCAGGAGTATCCGCAAGCCATCATTCGCACCAAAGCATCCTCCGGCTTCATTCTTTTTTCACCGTGGACCACGATAGCGGACCTAGAAACAAACCTTAAAGCTTTTAGGGAACTGGATTTCTTCCGTTACCGTAGCGGCGCGGTCTTTACGAGAATGCGCTTGTATCAAGACACGGCGATTTACGAACGGGTCAAGCGGGACGGCCTGTTGCGGGACCGCATGGACGAAGTGCAGTCAGATGTTTCCCGCTTCGGATACTCGCCGGAAGAATACTGGGCCTTCGAAAACGACGACGTGACGAGAATCTGGAAATTGGTCGATTCGGCCAGCCCCCATCATCGGGAAATCGACGAAGCGAAGTTGTTGGAATCCGCCATGAATTTCGTTCGTTCCGAAAAGATGACCGACAACGAAGGCCAACGCTTCAAGCAGCGACATTCAGAGTTCTTCCCCGTGGGAAAAACAACGAATCGACCACGAAACGTCCAAGAAAATCGTGAAACGATCGACGAAGCCATTCAAAAATTGGAAGAAACGTTAAAGCATCATCCCGATTCGTTTCTCGACCACAACGAGCTTGGAAGACTTTACGAGCAAAAGCAGCGATTCAAGGAAGCAATGGCTCATTTCATGAAAGCTCGCAGCCTTCGCCCCGATCACCCTGACGCGCCGTTGGGCATCGCACAGATGCTGATTCATATGGAACGTAAAGAAAAAGCCGCACAATTGCTTCGTTCCATGCAAAAACGCTTTAAAAACTCCAGTGCGGAAAGACGAATTGAATCCATGCTGAAGCAGATCGATGAGTAATTGGCTGTTTTGACCGGGACAGATGGGAAGCTTTTGCCCTCCAAAATTTCTCGGAGGAATGGATGAAAGACTTTGATCCCTACAGCATTCTAAAAACTCTATTCTTGAGTTTTCTGACAATCCTTCTCGTTGTATTTTCAGGGTGCTCGGAAGACGATTCCGACGAACAAAATCACGAAACAGGAGACATCGACAGCGTTTCGGAGTCGGTGCCGGAAGATGAAACCGACGACTTGGACGACACCTACTGCCCCCACCTTGCAGAACTTCATGAAGGCTGGAATCGCGTCGTTCCCGGAGGGAGGACTCTTTGCGACTCCGGTTGTGACTTCTCCTACTGGATACGGCCCGGTACGGTCAACCGACTGATCGTGTTGCTCGATGGCGGTGGAGCCTGCTGGGACAACCTCACGTGCAGCCTGCGTGGAATCTCCTTCTTCAACGACATCCCGGAGGATTTCCAGCCCTCCGATTGGGGAGGCATCCTCGATCTCGACAACCCCGAAAACCCCTTTAAAGACTGGCATTTCGTGTTTGTGGATTATTGCACGGGGGACGCCCATTGGGGAGACAATACGTATGACTACTCTGCGGAAGGCGGTGCTCACGACGTGATCATCAAGCATCTCGGCTTTGTTAACACAAGTGCTGCGGTACAATGTATCTTTGCCAACTACGATGCACCTGAGATGATTGTGGTTGCCGGTGGAAGCGCCGGTGGGTATGGAACTCTTCTTCACGCTCCCCACTTTATGCAACATTACCCGGAGTCCAAGGTTATTCAGCTCGTGGATTGTGGTACGGGTGTGGCTCCTGATGGCTTTTTCGAAACCGTCATGACGAAATGGGGTACCGACCGACATATCCCCGACTGGATACCCGAGATTGCCGCCATGCAACCGGAAGATTTCAGCGTCCCGGATATTTTCATCGCTGAAGCCAACTTCTATCCGAATCAACTGTTTATCCAATACAACACGGCATACGATGAAACCCAGTCAACCTTCTATCAAATGATGGGAGGTGTTGAGACGGATTGGCACGATTTGTTCGAAGAACAACTTCAGCGAATCGAAGGAAGCATCGAAAACTTTCGCTCATTTACAGCGGGAGGAAGTCTACACACGATCCTGGATTCGGACACCTTCTACGAACGTCAAACCAACGGTATACGTCTTCGAGATTGGATCGAAGATCTTGTAGAAAACCGAGAGGTGGAAAACGTCCACTGCACGGACTGTCTTACGGAAGAGCTAGATGCTCGCTGACATCTTTCTTTTCCATTGAGAAAAAGCGCAGCAGACAATCTAATCATTCGTTTTCGCCAATAACCCAGTAATCCCCACAAGGTTCGGAGGATTCTTTGATCTCCCACACGTAGGTTTCCTGCGGACAACCATAATCATCTTCCACAACGGTACAGCCGTAAATCACGTCGTTGTGACAAAAGGTTTTCGCTGGGCAAGGAAAGTAATTTCCAGACTTTACGACATCGGGATTACCATAGGGACAGCCTTTTTTCGGATTCGGGGATTCCCAAGGCCAGTCCTCAGCGTCCGGGCCTTCGTCAGCGATACAGAAAGCAGGAGTCATACTTTCCACCATTCCATATCCGGTTTGACCAGCTATACATCCTTTCTCGCCGCAATCTCGCAAGAGAGGTCGTCGAACCTCAAGGAGTCCGCCATCATCGGTACTATTTTCGCATGTATAAATGTCTTCCAGATTGCACCAATAGTAGGCACCCCAACCGCAAGTATCGTGTATATAAATCTTTTGTTTCTTCCAATCGTCAAAAAAATCTCCGGTTTCACCATTACAACCCGAAGCACGATATATTTTATCATCTATAGTTTTTGAATACTGTGTACAGTACGTGTCACAGAGTTTCTCACCTTCTACAATGATTGGGCACCCTTGGCTATTCGTCTCCACATGCGAACCGGAAAGACTGTTTCGCTTCATTCTACAAAAGGGATCATCGGGACAACTAACGTCACCATAGTACTCGGAGAACCAACACCCATCGGTCAATTTGTACATCATTGAGGCTTCCAAATATTCTGACTGACTGTAATCAATCGGCTTGCAGTCCTCGTTGCAGGCCATCACCGCCAGCAACAAGACAAGCAAAAGTCCAGTCATCCGTTTCATGAGTCCACCGCTTTCTCCACTCGTTTCCCTATACATAGAAGACGTGCCGGGTAAATACTTTTGTCGTAGTTTTCTACGCGAACAAGCGCCTTTTACGCATTTTGCACGATCTTTTCTACGATTATACTCATATTCTTTTTCAAAAGCACACACCTACATCAAGACGCTGTACCGCCTGTGCATAACTCAAAAATGGTCGTAAAAAAGGTACGGTGTCTTTGTCAGGGCTGTTCGACGTTCACCCTTCCCTGCTCGTCGAATTCCAGCGGTCCGTACCGAACGAGACGCCCCTCGCCGTCTTCGCTGGAAACTTTGGTATGGTAGAAAATCAACTGGTCGCCGTAAGCACCCTCCACTACGCTGTGATGCCCCGGACCGTAAACTCCTGTTTCCACGTTGCTTTTCAGGATAGGATTGCGAATATCCCGCGTAAACGGTCCCAAGGGGTCCAATGCTACCGCTACGCCAATTCCGTACTCCAGTGTCTCAAACATGTTTCCCGAGTACATCAGGTGAAAACTTCCCTCGTGTTCGAGAACCCAGGCGCCTTCGCGCACAAAACCTTCCCAGCTCGACACTTCCGGTTCGAGCATCAACACCGGTTCGCCCGACACGGTGACGAAATCGTCCATACGCTGGGCATAGATCGTCGAAAGCGGAGTAAAACCGGTATAGTAGAGAACCAAGGAGCCGTCCGACACCTGCAATACGAAAGCATCGATGGACAGGTCGTCCCAGTCCTGAACCATATCCTGTGCCAACTCGCCATCGCCCACACCACCATAACCGTTACCGATCAACGGGTGATCGTAGACTTCCTCGAACGGTCCCAGAGGGGAATCCGAGCGTGCCACACCGATCCGACAATTCGCCGTGTAATACAGGTAGTAGGTATCTCCGGCCCGCTCGACGTGTGGAGCCCACATACCGCACAAGCTGTGCTCGGTCTGCCAGGGCAAGGTAGGAGTCCAGATCGTATCCCTTTGTTCCCAGGTGGCTAAGTCATCCGAGGTCCAAACCTCGAATCCCGTGGATTTATGCGTCGCGTAAAGGTACCAGGTGCCATCCACCTTCAATACGCAGGGATCGGCCACATGACCCTCGTCAGGAATGGGCAGGACTTCGTGAAAGGCGTATTCGATATCCGAATCGAACTCGTTCACCTCGGAATCTCCTGCAAGCTCTTCCGTTTCCACGGCATCGATATCGCCATTTGAGACATCACCGGAGTCGGAATCGTCGGAACATCCGAAAAACAGCACGAAAGCCAGAAGAATAAAGATTAAGCGCTTCAACATCGCAAACACCTCCAACGACTTCACGAATGGAACGTACGGGCATTATGTCATGAGGACGGGGAAAAGCAAAAAACTGAAACGGTTTTAAAGGGTTTGAGCAATTGACTTTCAACGAAACGGTCGTAATTTTTGTAAACATTGAGTGTTTGTGGTGGGGGACGTAGTGTTTGGATGAGTTTTTTAGAAAATGAAACCCGTTGGATCGTTTTGCAGGGTTTTCCATGAAACGATCATGATGAAAGGAAAATCGACGATGATCAATGAACGATACTTCGAGCAATTGGCCGTCGATGCCACTCGCGAAAACGAAATCAGAAATCGTCACTACCACCTTTATCGTGTCAAACGAGGTCTGCGAAATGCTGACGGTTCCGGTGTACTCGTGGGGCTTACAACCGTCAGTTCCGTTCTCGGATACGAAAAAATCGACGAGGAAATCGTTCCCGTAGAAGGTCGACTATACTACCGGGGGATCGATCTTAAGGAACTTGTAAAAGGTTTTTCCAGCGCCAACCGCTTCGGCTTTGAGGAAACACTGTTTTTACTGCTTTTCGGCTGGTTGCCAAACGGCGCGCAGCTTCAGGATTTTTCTTCCTTGATGGGAGAGATGCGTCAGCTACGACTCAATTTTGCTCGGGACGTGTTGCAGACCTTCCGAACCCGCGACGTCATGAACGCTCTCGCCCGTTCGGTGATGACCCTGTACGGTATCGACGAGGACGCCGAAAACCTCGCCGTATCCAACCAGATCCGCCAAGCCATGGAGTTGACGGCCAAAATCGTCACGCTGGTTCCGTATGCCTATTATTCCATCCAGCATGGATTCTACAACGGCAGCTTGATTATTCATCCACCTGATCCCACGTTGAGTTCTGCCGAAAACTTCCTGCGCCTTTTACGTCCCGATCAGCAATACACCGAGTTGGAAGCCAAAACACTGGACGTGGCCATGGTGCTCCACGCCGACCACGGTGGCGGTAATAACTCGACGTTCACCATGAGAGTCGTCAGCTCGACACTGACCGATATCTACTCGGCGGCTTCGGCGGCACTGGGTTCGCTCAAGGGACCGTTGCACGGCGGCGCGAGCAGCAAAGTCGCCACCATGATGCAGGATATCAAGAAAAACGTGACGAATTGGAGCAACCCCGACGAGGTTCGCGACTACCTGCGGAAAATTATGCAGGGTGAAACCTTCGACCGGCAAAAGAAACTCTACGGTATCGGGCATGCCGTCTATACACTCAGCGACCCCAGGGCGGTGATTCTCAAAAAATACGCAAAGGAACTGGCCAAAGAAAAAGGCCGCGAAGAGGAATTCGCTCTGTACGAAGCGGTCGAGAATGAAGCACCGAATGCCGTGAGAGAAGTCAAAGACGACGCTGACATGGTACTGAGTGCAAATGTCGATTTTTACTCGGGTTTCGTGTACGACTGCCTGGGAATTCCCACCGAGCTTTACACTCCGATTTTCGCCATGTCCCGCATGGCCGGATGGTGCGCTCATAGGCTGGAACTGGTGACCAACCCCAACAAACTGATGCGCCCGGCGTACAAGTCCATCACTAAAACGCGACCCTACGTATCTTTGGATTTGAGGGAAACCAAGATGCAAGAAGAATAACGTACCTCTTCGCGCGGTATTAAAAAATACGTTATTCGATCACTTGAATCATGATGCTTGTCATCTTAAAAATTGATCCATAGCGTGTTTCGACAAATGAACTTCATTCATTGATGAAATGAGAAAAAAACATACTAAAAAAGTGACAAATTCAAACGAAACTGTGCTAGGGTGCCTCGCGAATTAACGGAAAGATCTATCGGTCTTTCCTGAAATCCCGACTCCATGTCATTCGGCCTGCATGGACGAGGAATAATAGTTTATGAACCTACCGATGTTTTCGGTTTCTTCCAAATCAATCGGAGAAACTGTAGTAGCCCACCTCTAAAAAGGAGAAACAGTTATGAAGAAAACCGCTATTTTGTTTGCCATTCTCGCGACTTTCCTGATGTCGTCCTGCGCCATGGTCGCTCCGATGCCGGGTACCATCTACACCGGAATGAAGGCCGGTTCTTTCGAGAATTCCGACATTCAACCGGCCAAAGAAGGCCAGGCTTGTGCGCAGTCCGTGCTCGGCATCATCACCTGGGGTGACGCCAGCATCGAAGCCGCCAAAAAAGACGGCTCCATCAAAAAGGTCGCCAGCGTGGACCACGAATCCTTCGCCGTCCTCGTGTATGGCAAATACTGCACGGTCGTCAAAGGCGAATAAGACAAGATTCTTGTTTTCCGACACAAAAAAAGCCCCCGTTCTCACGGGGGCTTTTTTATTCTAACTCTTTGTAATTTCTATTCTTTCGGAATCTCTCTTTCCAGCATTGAATCTGCGATCTGGTAGGCCAGCGCATAGATAATAAACGCACAGTTAGCCAGCAGCGGTCCGGGGAAACGACTGCCGTCGGAGATCCACAGGTTGTCCACGTCGTGGCATTTTCCACCCAAATCCGTGACGCTGTTGGTCGGGTCCGAACCCATACGGCAAGTTCCAACCTTATGCACCACGTCTATGCCACCGTTGAGCAGCCGGTCCGGATCGGCTCCCGCTTTGAGCATGATCTCTTTGGCGTGCAACATGGCAGCTTCAACCCATTGAGATTCCTGAGCATTCGGCTCGAACTCGACATGTGGCAAAGGCAGGTCGTAACGATTCGTTTTCCCGTCCGGATGAGGCAACACGGAATTTTCGGTAAAGCCTTCGTCGTAGCTTCGCACCAGGGGTGCAGAAACCACCAGGCGGCTGTAATCGCGCATCAGCTTTTTGAACGGCAAGCCGATCATGTTGACCAGATCCTCGGTCTGCATCACTTCGACCATACCACCCATGTACGTCGGTGGGGCCACCATGTTGAATTCCAGCAGATAGCCTTTGTCGAAGTTCTGGTAGCCGTCGTTAAGTTCAACAAGGTTTCCTTGGTAGGTCCGAACGTCCTTGCGATCCAAAACGCCATAGGTCGCCCGGAAGAAGTGCCCGCGCAGGTTTTTACCGACCTGACCGGAAGAATTCGCCAACGCAACGCCGTTTTGGCCGGACCAGTGGAGAATCATCGGAGTCATCATCGATCCAGCCGCCAGCACGAACTTGTCGGCGGTGATCGTCTTTTCTTCCACGTCTTCGATTCCGTCACCGGGAATGGCACCGTTCTGGGTCCGTTGCAGGTAGGTGACGCTCTCCACTTTGGTCATATCCGCGTTGGTATTGAGCTTTTTGACGAAACAGTTGGGTTTGAGTTCCGCACCGTAAAACCGTGCTTTGGGTAACGCGATGGTCAGGGCGTTGGCCTTGGCATTATACCGGCAACCAAGAATGCAACAGCGGCAACGGCGGCAGCGGTCGTGGTAGACGCCGTATTCCACATAAGGTTCCCGGTTGAATCCCGACGCCGTGGCAACCAACCCACCGCCAGCAGCATCGTTGAGGATCTGCGCGTAATGACTCAGTTCATCGACAGGCCAACGATACACATGGTAGCGCTTTTTCGTCAATTCAATATACGGTTCAAACTCTTCGAAGGTGAACGGCCACGGCGGAATGTAGTCTCTGGGGGTGGATTCCTCCAGCACTCCGGCGTAGGCGGTGGTACCGCCACCGGCACATTCTCCCATATCGGTACGCCAGTTGCGCCCCGTGTATTGTTCGTGCCAGAACAGGCCGTCCATCTGTGTTTTGAAGAACATCTGCGAATCGGCAAAGTGGTCTGGAGAACCATACGTGATATCGAGGTCTTTTCCCGCCTCCAGGAAAACCACTTTCGCACCGGCTTCGGCCAGTTCGGCTCCCAACGTAGCTCCACCGGCACCCGCGCCGATAATCACAACGTCTGCGTGTTCGGAGGATTTCATTTCAACAGACCTTTCTTCAGAGTGACGGGAAAGATTTGGGCGTCTACGTAGCCTTCGTTGGGAACACGGAAGGTTCCGGCCGGGTCATCGGGATCGTACCAACCCATGGACTCGAACAGCGTGGCTTGTTCCTCGGTGTTGTTGAGTTCGAACGTGCCGATCATCGAGATGGTAAGCAAGCCCGTCAACAGGTCTTTCATGTCGCCTTCGAGTTCCGTTCGAGCTAAAACAATGGCTTGGAGCGTCCCCAGGCGTTCGTCATCGTTGCAGTCGATGAAATCTTTCGAGGCCGTCTCTTTCGCGTATTTGTTGAGAAATCCGACGGCGGAAGCCTGCCCCATATCTCCGAGGACATAGGCCACCACACGGTCGCCATTGTAGTCGGAACCCTTGAAATCACCGGGAATATCCGGGTCGGCAGGCACAAGCGTGTCCACGGCGGCGGTAATTTCAGGCAATGGATCGGGTAATTCCAGCCCTAAAGGATTGTCTTTGAGGCGCTGGACGATCTCGCTTGCTTTGGCGAATCCGATTCGACTTCCGGGAACTCCCATCATCGCCCCGAAAAGTGCAGCGGAGGAGGCAATTACAAAATCGCGTCGGTTCATTTGCTTTCTCCTTCCGGCATGTCGATCGTGCCGTTGATATGGGTTCCGTTGGGAATGATTTCCTTGTTGGCCGTCACGGATGTCGGATGGCAGGAATTGCAATCGGCATCGACGTTGCCCGAAGGATCGGTTAACCGGTGACAGGCGCCGCAATGGCTCGGTTCTCCCGAAACATCGTACCAGTTCGGTTCTTTCAGGAACCCACCTTCCAGCGTTCCACCGTGGCAATAGACGTTCGAGCAGGTTTTGCCGTTCCACACTGGCTCTGCACCGTTCGCCGTCGCGAGGAATTTGAATTTCACTTCGGCCACGTTGTCGCCGTCGATGTGCCCTTCGTCATCCGTCGAGAGTGGAACCGTATGGCAGTTCGTACAAGCGGTTTTATGAGCGGGAATGGCAACGCGTCGCATCGCGGCGTGGGTTCCTATACCCAACGTGCCATCTTCGCAATGACCTTCGAGGTTTTCGGGCGGTGAAACGCCCAACGTCCAACCGTGGCAAGAACTACAACCGACGGCGGCATCGGTCTTCTGGTCGGTGTGCTTGGTTTCGTCCACGAACTCGTAATTTTCGTCCACTACGATTCCGTGGCAACGGTAGCAGCGTTTGTTCTGAACATGGCCGTTATCCGTGGGCGGCGCACCATGGCAACTGGAACATTCCTCCGGTGGTGTCGGTGCGTCCTCGCCGCAGAAATCCGTCGCGGGTTGCCCCTCGATATCCTTTCCACCCGAGGATTCATCGCTGCTGTCGGAACAGCCCCACGACAGAATCAGGACAAACAAACTCATCCCGACGACAATACCCGATATCGGATACAATCGCCCACACAACAACCCTTTGCCTGGACTCATACTACGTCTCCGGTTTTGTTGTTTTCCCGGTGTTTTTACGGCAACCGGGATTGGACCTTTCCATGCTTGAGAAAACTATATTCGAAGATGCGGAAACTCGTCAATTTTTTTCAAAAAAAACGACAAGATAGGACATTTCGGAACTTACCAGCGTGCGACGTGTTCTTCCGCCCAGCCGATCAGGTCTTTTACCTCTAGCGTTTCTCCGCTATCCGTGATCAACGTACCGGAATACTTACCGAACATCTGATGCCCCTCGGCTTTGGCGAATCCCAGGTTTACGAAGGTGGGACGGTCCACGAAGGGTTCCAACACCAGATCCAGCCGTCCGTCATCGGTTTTGAACGTCCAGGGCTTCATGTAATCGGTACTGTCATACTTAAGTTCCAGCCACCCGAGTTTGTTCATTTTCCCATCAAGATAAAACGTATTCTCGGAAGCATGACTCAAATCACCGAAACCTTTGCCTAGATTCAACCCTAGCACCCGACCATCCGGCAACCAACCGGACGCGCTGGCCCAGTTCCAGAAGGTGCTATATTCCCAGACACCGCGCCCCCAATCGAGGGTGGTTTGCGCCGTCTCCGGTGTCAATTCATACCGATCGTTTCCGAAACTCACCATTCCGGTCGTTGCCATGCAGTTGATTTTATTATTGTAATAGAACCGTTTGTCCTCGATCGGCGTTACCATCACGATGGAGTTTTTACCTTCGGGTTGTAGCAATTCGAGATCCGCTTTCAATGTCTTTCCTTCGTGAAAACGTTTCCATTCGACGTGCAATTCCCGCCGACCTTCACGACGCTGGAAATCCATTTTCACACCGAGATGATTGAAATACACATCGCCGGTTTCGCTGGTTTTTGGCAACGAACAACCAAATCCCAAGGGCGTAGGAAGCGTTTTCTCAACTACTTTTTTCGTTTTGAAATCGACGAAATACGCAAAAACCAACCCCATATATCCGATATTGGCGACGCAGGCCGAAAAGAAGAAATTCTTGGTGGTCGTCCCGTAATAATCCCATTCTTTCAGCCGAAGACGGTCAAACCATCGAAACGGCGTCAGGCGAATGGACTCCGGGTTGTACTCCAACACGCAGGAGGTGGCATAGCCTTTCTGGACGAGTCGCCCGTCAGTATCCAGCAGCGGACCGCGTTCGGTAATCAGGTTCTGGGATTTCGCCACGATTTCCTCCTTCGTACGTTGATATTTCAACCGTTTCGATTCGTGCATCATTTTTTCTGATCTATGCCATGGTAAGGCAATGGGGAAAAAAGTATATGTAAAAAGGATGTAAAAATGGAAGAAATTGTTGCTCTTAGCTGAAGAACACGCATAATGTTAGGTCGCTTAGTAAATTCATGGGTTTGAATAGTTTTGTTTTTGGGAGTCACTTGCATCGTATTCGATGCTTCAAAAAAACATCATCGTTTTCGGCATCTTACCGAGACAAGCGTTTTTCGAAGGAACACCATGGAAGCAGCTCTGACCGTCGAACGAAGCTTTTACGAAGAAATCGAACGTATTATGGACGAACTTCACGAGTTCGTTTCCACCGTCCAGCGACCGAAACTGTTCGATGAATCCTGGACGACGAAAATGCACGAAACGTGCCTCGACATCCAGACTCGCATCGATGAGTTGCGAGCATCGTTTGAGCAAAAAAGAGAGGCATGGTCTGATTCTTTGGACGAAATCGCCGATACATTGCGAAATTATTCCAAAGAACTTTCCCAGGAAACAAGCACGACTCGTCTACAGACGCTTTACCAGTCCCTCGAATCGAACTATGAGGATCTTTTTCAGTACTTGCGAGGACTTAGCAAAGATATCGCGGCCTGGAAGCCCGATTCCATGCAACACCTCAAGCCGATCAACTACAAACGCAATCTCTTTCACATCGGCAACGGCATCCTTGCCATCATTACGTATGAATTCATTTTCGGAGAGTTCTGGTCCTTAATTGCCGTTCTGTGCATGTTGACACTGGCGGTGTCTCTTGAAGTCAGCCGCCGTTTTTCGGATCGCTGGAACGATTTCCTGGTCAACAAGGTTTTCGGAATGGTTTCGCGACCTTTCGAAATGCACAAAGTCAACGGATCTACGTATTACTTGCTTGGACTGGCAATGATTCTATTGCTGTTTCCCAAGCACGCTGTCGAAGCAGGTGTTCTTGTACTCACCTTTGCCGACCCCGCCGCCTCCATGCTGGGTAAACAATTCGGTAAAAAGAAGCTGTACCGGGACAAAAGCCGTTTCGGAACAAGCGTCTTTTTCACCGTCGCAACTCTAGCAATTTTCATTTTCCTCGCCATTGCCCGTCCCGACATCGCGTGGCTTCCCGCTTTGGGAATCGCCGGAAGTGTCGGTCTTGTCGGAGCTTTGACCGAACTGTTTACCGTGCACCTGGACGACAACTTCACCGTCCCGGTAATGTGCGCTGCTGTCGCCAGCCTGTTTCTGGTCTGACATCGACCATTTGATCTTTCACGATTCATTACAATCACCTAATTATTAGACGGCTTACCTAAGTGTTTGGTTCATTTAGGAATCGTATCGCTGTCTGCTGAAATTCAGCAGATATAGATGTTGTTATCTTTACAGAATTACCATACTGATATATCGTAAATGTAAGTTGTCGAGCATCCTAGTGGGGGAGTATTGACGCAAAAAGCACTCGTTGAAAGATTCATTCATGTTCGAACCCAATGAAATCGTTTTGGTGCTGCTCGGTTTGGTAACGTTTGCTTTTGTATGGATCAGTGCCAATTTGGAGCGAAAAAAAAGGCCGATCGCCTTAATGCTTCTCGCCTTTCATTTCGAAATGATTTCCTGGATCAGTTCCAATCTTGAAACTGTTTTCTGGTACGATTTTCTAAACATCGTCGAACACGTTTTTGCCTTGGCTGCCAGTTTGACTTTATGTCTCGTGGCCTATCTGATGTTCGTGAAATCGGAAAATGTGCCATGAATCTCATCAGTTTTCTCGACGCTTTTTCGTTCCTGTTCTTGGCCATTGCGCTTGTTCTGACGATTACGCATTGGAGCAAAGGGCCGTCGGTCGAAGTTAAATCGTTTTTCGTTTTTTTGCTGGTAGCAGGGGCTTTTCACCGTTTCGGAGATACTTTATTCTGGTCGGGACAGGTGGTTTTCCTGGAATCGTACGAAACCTACTTTCAACTGGCAATACCTCTCCTGTATTTGTTTCTTTTCTTCACAATCGTCCAAGTTCGACAAAACCGTAAACTGGCTGAAAGCCAGCAGCTTTTCAAAGATATCTGCCAGCAAGTCAGCGATGTCATTTACATTTTGGACAAAAACGGAACCATTACCTATCTCTCGCCATCTGCCGAAAACGTTCTGAACACCGCACCGGACAAAATGACCGGAAAAAGCTTCATGGATTTTCTTCCGGACAGAGAAAAAAGCTCTATCAATGAAAACTTCAAAAAAGTTTTGCAAAAAAGCCAGCCGATTTCTCTTAGCCGAATTCATTTGATTACGGAGAACGGCTCCGAAATTATAGGTGAAATCAGCGGCTCGAAAATGATTGTCAACGACCAAAACGTCGGAATCATTGGCATTCTTCGCGATGTAACGGAAAGTGTGCAAATAGAAAATGCATTGAGAGAAAGCAAGGAAAGATTCCGGGCACTGACGGAAAACTCTCTTGACGTAATCATGCGATTTGATCGGGAGTTGAAGCACCTTTATGTCAATCGTTTCGTAGAAGACCAGACCGGCATTCCTGCAAAGGACTTTCTCGGTAAAACCCATGAAGAACTGGGGTTTCCCGAGGAACTGTGCAACACATGGGGAAATGCCATTCTCCACGTTTTCGAGACAAAACTACCGCATCGTATTTCGTTCATTCTCCCCAATGAAATTGTTGTCGACTGGCAATTGGTGCCTGAATTCGATCGAGACGGACAAGTTTCTGCCGTAATTACCTCGGGTCGCGACATCACGAAACTCAAGCAGGCCGAAGAAGAACGGGAAACCATGAAACAAAGACTTCAGCAATCGCAAAAGCTGGAGTCCATCGGCACGTTGGCGAGTGGAATCGCCCATGATTTCAACAACATACTAGGAACAATCATTGGCAATGTAGAATTGCTTTTCATGGATATCGAAGACAATCAAACCGAATCATGCCAGGAAGACCTGCAAACTATTTTATCGGCGGCTCACAGAGCATCTGAATTGGTCAAGCAGATCCTCATTTTCAGCCGCCAGGAAAGCCGTGAACGGAAACCGATACTTCTGCATCTTCAGATCAAAGAAGTATTTCACTTTCTTCGATCTTCCCTACCCTCTTCCATTGAACTCCATCAAAATGTATATTCGAAAGAAATCAGAGTGTTGGCTGACCCTACGGAAATCCATCAAATTCTCATGAATCTTTGTACAAACGCCGCTCATTCAATAGGAGACAAAGAGGGTGCCATCACCATTGACCTGAAACAGGAACATTCTGAAAACAAGACGGATACGACAGACATTCCAAACAATTGTCTTCTCAGCATCACCGATACAGGCCAAGGAATTCCAGCAGACGTTTTGCCGAATATTTTCGATCCTTTTTTTACGACCAAATCCAAAGGGAAAGGCACGGGATTGGGATTATCGGTTGTACACGGCATCGTTCACAGCCTGGGGGGAGAAATTTTTGTCGAAAGCCATACGGAACAAGGCACGACATTTACTTTGAAACTTCCCATGATCAACCAAGAGGAATTGCCGGAAGAGGCTAGAGATCTTTCCATGCCCAGCGGTCACGAAGCCATCCTTTTCGTCGATGACGAACCGGGAATGCGCTCTTTCATGTCGGAATTGCTTCGACGTCTGGGATACACGGTCACAATCTGCACAAATGGACAAGAAGCGCTCGAACTCTATCGAAAAACACCTCAGTACTTCAAACTCGTTCTTACAGACCTAACCATGCCAGGAATGAACGGCATGGAGCTTTCCTCCCAGTTACTACAAGAAAGCCCTGATTTTCCTATCATTCTTTGTACGGGGTCGATCTCTCAGGAAAAAGAAGAACAAGCTCGAAACCTTGGAATTCGAAAAATCCTCAGAAAACCTTTCGATGCCTACGATGCTGCACAAATCGTACGTCAAACG
>CAXXVK010000030.1:0-92977 GCA_963676915.2 Myxococcota bacterium | reverse complement strand
CATGGATTGGGATTGCAGGGAGTTGACGGAAGCCCTTCATTGTTTTCCCCGGAAACGCTCGAATCGTTGTCCGAATCCCCTTGACCTTCATATGACATAACAACATCATTGCCACCGCAACCCCACAGAAGGGCAACAAACCAGAGAATAAACAGCTTTTTCAAGGTCGTATTCATAAATTTCCCTCGCTTCATGACAACGACAATACGTCGTTCTTTTCCGAAAAAAATATCGGGGAAAAAGAACTCGGTCATGTGGAATAGTGTAAAAAAGTCGTCACAAACGGGCAGAATTGTACCATTTTCGAAAAAAAAGTACAGCGACGATCAAAAGAATCTAATAGCTGGCAAAATGTATAGAGGTCGACGCTATTCGTGAAAAAAGATTTGGAAACCGTACCGTCTCGAGCGGATGGCCCGGATTATTCATGAAAATCATAACGAGACACTGGAAACCGAAGAACTTTCAAGAGGTTGGAGCGATTTGCACCCGTAGACATACTATAGAGTCTGCCACCTATAGAGTCTGCCACGGATGAAAATCGTGAAACGAGTGAAAGATCAAGAGTTTTCAAGTCGCAAGTGATTCGTCATGTCTATTCGGACGTAAAGTCCCAACTCCTGGCGCAATCCCTCTTACGGCGTGATATACAGCCTTTTTCCGGCCGACGAAGTGCCGCCCGGTCCTTCGACCTCTACCGTGAGAAGCACCTGGAATCCCCCCGAATTTCCCGTTCCCGGTGTGTAAGTGAAATGCACCGTATTGCTGTTCGAGATGGTGCCGCTTGACGGCGAGACGGTTCCGGGCGTTCCCGACCCCGAATAAATCTCTACCGAAGCGCTCCAGGATTCGGCGTAGCGATGATTGAAGCTGATCGTCACAGGATCGCCCGGATAGCACTGAATCGTGCAATCGTCGCGGATATCGTAGACCCACGGCGAATAGTAGCAAACCGGATAATTTCCTCGTCCTTCTTCGCATTGATCGCAGGATTCTCCCGCAAAGCCTTCCCAACAACTACAGGCTCCCGTCACCGGATCGCACAGACCGTTTCCGTTGCAAGGATCGGGATCGCAGGCCGGACTCAGGCTTTGCAGCGAGCGAGCCGCTCGAAAACCGATCGTGTTGTTGGAATACTGCGGTGGCTGGGTGCTGGTCCTGGAGGCCGAGCGACAATCCTGCGAACCGGAGGAAAAAGCCCCACCACGCACGATACGGTTGAAACTAGTCCCGTTTTCCGGGTCAATCGCGTCGACGGGAGCGCCTTCGAACCATTGGTTCCAGACGGCTTCGGAAGCATTGCCGATCATGTCGTAGAGTTCCCATGAATTGGGCTCCAACTGACCCACCGGATGCATCTGGTTTTCCGCATTGCCGCAATACCAGGCGTAGGGATCGAGGCTGTCTTCTTCGCACCATTCCTGATCGATCATCCCACCGTAAAACGATGTTTGCGTTCCGGCACGCGCCGCGTATTCCCATTCGGCATCGGTCGGGAAACGATATCCGAGGCAATCGTAGACGGAAGAAATGCCGTTTAGCGTAAGCGTTGCGGTGAAAATGCCGTTGGTGGGATTGTTGTGGCAGCTCATGTAGTCGCTACCCACGAAAGTATCGTCGATACAGGTGACGTTCGAAAACTCGTAGCAGGTCGGTAGTCCGGCCTCAATCGACATCCGATTCAGATAAGCCGCCATGTCGTACCAGGTTAGTCCTTCCACTGGGCAATCCGATCCGCAGCTTGTGTTGATGGAGGGATTCCAGCCTGTCAACGACGCATATTCGGACTGGGTGGTTTCGTACTGGGAAATCTCGAAATCCCGTGTCAGCGTCACATGGTGCAGGAGTTCGACATCGTAGGTATACTCCGCTCGGAAAGGTTCGTCGGCGGGACTTCCCATTGTGAATTTCCCACGACCGATCATGGCGAAATCATCCGTCAATTCTTCTTCAGCATAACAATTGGGCCAGATCAATTCGCTGTCCGCGCAAGATTCGCATTGCTCGCCGGAAAAGCGGGTTTCACAGATACAGGAACCGTCTTCGGCTTGACATTCCCCTCTCATATTGCAGGGATCGGGATCGCAGAGATCCTGCGTGCAGGTCACGCCATCACCGGAAAGATGCCAGCCACCCGAAGCGTCGCAAGCCTGGCAATGGGGAAGAGCATAGCCTTCGTTGCACGTGCAGGTCACCGTATCGCCCGCATCTTCGCACTGACCGTTTCCGGCACAGCTTGTCGGCAGGCAATCCTGATCGGGCACGCAGGTCTGGTCGTCCTCGTGCGTTCCCGGCAGACAGTTTCCGCAGACCGCGTAGCCGTTTTCTTCCATGCAAAAACGGTATTGTTCGCTACAGGTTGTGTCGGAGGCACAAGGAGCGATGGGACGGCAACCGCCGTCCGCGTATTCCCGCATTCCATCGTCACAGAAACATAATGGATATCCCCACAAATCGGAGCGGCAGATACTGCGATTTTCATCCTGGCAAGGATTCGGCAAGCAAGGGTCTTCCTGACAGCGAAAGCCGTCCGGCGCCATCGAGAATCCCAGCGATTCGTCACAGAGTTCGCAATATCCGCCTGTGTATCCAGTGGCACAGGGACAACGGGTTTCGAGAAGCAACAGACCGCCGTCATCGTCCGCAACGGCAGCGAATCCTTTGGCAAACAGCACATCTTGGGCATATCCCAAGGTGTCGAAACGGGTTTCGATAAACGGTGCGGAGGGATCGGAGACATCCAACACGATCAATCCTTGAAGATTGTTCGCGACATACAGGATATCTCCTTGCTTATACATATCTCTAGGTTCGTCATCGAATTGGAAGGTACCCAGGGAAACAGGATTGAGCGGGTCGGCGAGAGAAACGATTTGCAAATAATGACCAATGGTTCCTATGTAAGCCATTTCATTCGAAACATGCATACTGATGGGTGCACCGATCAGTTCGAATTGAGCTGTGGCCTGCCAGGGTTCGTCCGATTCCAGATCGTTCAGTTCGTCGAAGCTATATGTATATAAAAATCGACTGTCCGCAAACACGACGGTCCCTCGGCTCGTTCCGACTTGTCCGATAAATTGGGACGCCTGAATATGTCGGATATAGCTAAGAAATGGTTCTCGACCAAGCTCGTAGACATCCAATCCATACGTCCCGTTGGCTACGAATAGATAGTCACCCGCCAGCGCCACATCTACCGCCTGACCGGGGAGATTGTGTCCCGTTACGGAAACCGGATTCATGGGATCTTGAACGTCGAGAATCACCAATCCGTGCTCTCCGTCCGCAACATAGGCATATTCGCCATCCACCACGACATCCTGAGCTTCTTCAAGACTTGTGCGCGACAGTAGTTGCGGGTGGTTCTCGTCGCTGACATCGAACAGGTTGAGCGAGCCTTCGCAGTCCTGTGGCAGTCCCACGGAGCATTCCGCCTCGGCCACGAAAAGCGTATCACCCCAGCGAGCCAAAGAAAGCGCGGAATCGAGCCTGGGAAGCGAGCCGATTTTCCGGGCGGGTTCCTCCGGTGGAAGCTGAATCAGATCCAAGCTACCATACCAGCGCATTCGATCCCCGTATCCGGCGTTGCTGGCAACAACCAACAATTCACCGATATTTTTGATTTTTCTCGGATTTCGTGCCGTCAGGCGATGGGACGTTTGCCAGTAGTCGTCTTCCGACTTTGTCAGTGTCAGCACTTCGCCCCGTACGGCTGCGGCAAGGGTTTCGCCATCGAAATCCACGTCATACACATATTGGGAATTGCTACTAATGGTTTCAAGGGGTTGCGGTGAATCCGGTGTCGAAACGTCCAGCAGTACGATACCACCGTAGCCGTCTGCGACATAGAGCGTTTCTTCCCAGAGAGACAACCCATTAGCACTTTCCAAAGCCGTGTAGGTACCTGTGGAATTTGGGTACAGAGCATCGGAAATATCGACGATCTGCAACGAACCGAGAGTCGATGTGGTATCCGCGATCAAGAGCGTATCACCAACTAGAGCCATGTCTCCCAATTCACGGTCGGGAAGAATAGCGAAAAACCACCGTGGAGAGCTTTTGTCGGTAATGTCGATAACTGCCAACCCCGTGTCGCCGTTGGTCAAATAGGCGACATCGCCTCGAATCATGATGTCCCGATACGGCTTGCGTCGGTTCGTTTCGGCTTGACCGACAAATTGGGGTGCGTTTGGGTCTTCGATGTCGTAAATCGCAAGACCTCCCACGAAACCATCCAAATCCCACTCGTAATAGGCAATGTAGGCAAGGTTTTCTTCCACCTGAATCGCTACGGCTTCGCCGGGGAGATCAACGCGGACCAGCAGTTCGGGATGAGCCGAATCGTCCATGCCGAAAATCTGGTAGCCTCCCGCTCCACGGGCGACATGTAGCAAGAAATTGTCGGTATCCACCTGAAAATCGTAGGGAACCCCGCCGAGACTGCTGGCGAGAATCGGATCGCACTCCTCCGGCGGAGCAAGTTCCTCTTGTTCGGCGACATCCTCGTCTTGCTCGATACTCTCCTCGTTTTCGGCGGTATCCGTCACATCGTCATCCGCGTCAAGGTCCGCGTCCTGCTCGGATTCGGTTGGAACATCGGTCTCTTCTTCCGGGATTTCTTCCTGAATGTCCTGCTCAACCACGGCATCGAGGTCCAGGTCCGTATCCGTGTATTCGGAAATTTCTTGATCGCCTTCGGGAAGGTTCGAGTCGGAACCACCATCGCCGGAACCGCAGGCTGAAACAAAAAACAAGAGGAATAACAAACAGATCAACCGTTGAAGCTTCCAATTCATTGCTGATTCTCCCGATCCATGATTTCTTAACAATAATGCAGTCATACAGGGTTTGCATTCGATGAAATACCTATTATGGGTCAATTTCCGAAAAATTGCCATGATGAACCGAACGAATAGTTACAATCCTCATGAATACTGCGGGGTAAACTCCAAGTCTTTTTTGTTTAGGGATTGGACTTTGATGGTGAGAAATTCGAGGTCACAAAAACAAACAGCGTTTTCAGTATGTTAGCTGAAAACGCTGTTAAAAAAACTTTGGCGATCCCACGGGGATTCGAACCCCGATTGCCGGGTCGAAAACCCGGTGTCCTAACCCTTAGACGATGGGACCACTGTCGTTTTTCAATTTTCAAATGGTGAGCCGGGAGGGACTCGAACCCTCGACCTCCGGATTAAAAGTCCGCTGCTCTACCAACTGAGCTACCGGCCCGGTCACGTTGCAGTCAAAAGCTCGAAAACCCTTAACTCCCTTACGTGGAACGCTCTTTTACTCGCTTCGTGGATTCTTGTCAAGAAAACAAAAGGGAAAAATCACACCTTTTTACCATTGTATCAAAACGTCAGTTTTGCCTTGAGAAATGCGATGGATCGACCCGTCGCTTTTTGTCCGAATTTGCTCTTGGCGGCGAAGTCCAGCGGTTCATCCGGCACGGTTTCACCCAGGAAGATCAACGTACCGGCGATCAATTCCACCGAAGGCACCACAATCCAGGTTACTTGAGGGAACAGTGTGGCACTCAGATCGTCCACATTCAGGACACCCGCAAGCTTGATTTGCAATTCGTCCTCGAAGAATTTGAAGTCCACGTTGGCTACCGTATAGTTGTGGAGTCCCGACAGATCGTCGAATTCGTCGATGAATCCGCGAACGTACATCGTATTGACATAGAACCATGAGGTGAAGGTGTAGTCCAGACCCACCGTGGCTTTGACGAAGGGGTCGCCACTGACGTTGTGGCTGGTGATTTGGACATCTTCAAGTGCTGGATCAACCAGTACGCCAAATGTGACTTCCTCTGGGAAATACAATGCGGCCTCCGCCCGGAAACCGATGTCGAACAGCCAGGTCAGCGGATAGGACATATCGAACCCGGCCATATGAATGCGCGGATACATGATTTCCACGTCGTAATTGACACCGCCGTTGGCGTTTAGATAGGCGTAGGCGTTTAATGCTTGGGGAAAGGAAAATCGCCCGTAATAGTAGCTGAATGAAAAGTCGATGTCGTCAAACTGGAATTGCAGTTTCGCCGCCGCCTGGCTGTTCCTCAAGTTGTTTTTAGGATATACGGTATTGACGGCGGTTTCATCGAGAGTGATGCCCATGCCAAGAGCCATATCCTGTAATTCCTTGATTTCGCTAAAATCTTTCAGCGGTGGGGCCGGGAAGCTGACGACTTCGCCCGTTCGTGGGTTGCGTCCCGGTGCAAACCCCAGTACGGCGCTGGCCGGAAGCTGAGACGGCTTGAATATCGGCACCCAGATCACCGTAAAATTAAAGAAATCCGTGGGGAAAAACTTTGCCTCGATCATCTGGTTAGGCACTTTTGTTGTGTATTCCAAAGTATCCGAAAGATCTCTCGGGGAAACGACATCGGTCGGGTTGAACTGGTCGGCGGTTCCCCAGTTGACGGCGAAACGGCCAAGGCGAACCTCGGCGTATTCGTAACGAAGATGCAAAAACGCTTCGTTTAGCTGCACTTCGTACGGATCGATTTTGGAACGCTCGGTAAGGGCGGGCAAATCATTGGCGTTGTTGTAGCCATCGAAACGTAGCAGGGTTTCGGCCACGCCTCGAACATTTTCGACCGGAAACACTTCGAGGCGGAGTTTCAACTCGTTGCGGTTCAATTGGAACTCGTAGCCCTGGCCATCGATTTCGCCACGGTTGTTTTCGATGATGTACCGCATGTCGCTCGACAAACTACCCGAAAAGTCGACTTTATCTTCCCATCCTTCGGCGAATGCCAGACTGGGAAGCAGAAGCAGTACCAAAAAAACTCCGATCGATCGTTTCATGTTCATGAGATTACCTGGAAAGCAAGGGAATGGGGATTGTTATTCGAAACCGTGAAAACGGCACGAGGAATGGTATGGGGACCACGAAAGAAAAGAACGCAACGGATTCCACGATGGAATGCTGGTGAATTGACTTAGAACGTTGTCAATGGGTTTACCGCAGAAGCGGGCTTCACGTCAAGTCCATCGAGCCGTAAAGAGGTTCCATTGAAGATTTTTTTCTGAATTTCCTGTCCTTGGGTCTGCCAGGTCCACGGAAGCAAGGGCCAACTGTAAGCACGATTCCCTTTTTCGGTAATGAACCGGTCGGTGTTTTTCAAAAAGCGCACACGTTGGGTTCCTAAGTTTTCGAACCCGATGAGGCTTCGATGCTTTCCCATGTCCCATAAGATCGTTTTTCCCTTTTGTGCATGTGATATCAAGTAGTTGCCACGATAAGAGAAAGAGAGAGATGTGACGGGTTTGGCGTGTCCTTGCATTTTTGCGATGGATTCTCCCGTTTGCAGGTTCCATAATCGGATCGTGAAATCCGCACCACCGGAGGCTAGCACGTTTCCATCCGGTGAGACGGCCAGGCTGGTTACCGAAGCCAAATGTCCAGGGATCGTTTTCAAAATGTTCCCCGTTTTGCCGTCCCAAAGCAGAATGCTGCCGTCTTCACAGCCGGTCAACCATCGTTCACCGGAGCCTGGCAACGCCGCGAGGGAAAGCAGGCTTCCTTCGGGGCTTTTTAACTGTGTAGCTCGTACCAATTCGGGATGAACCTGCCAGATGGAGGCGACGTTCTCTCCATCCAGAGTAGCCAGCCGAGATGTTGTCGGATGAAATTCAAGCGTAGCGAACATGCCGTTGGGATCAGAAACACGTTGTTTCTCTTTCCCGTCCGAGGTGTTGAGCAGGACCATTTCATGCATAATGTCACTGGCCACAGCCAAAAGTTTCTCGTCGGGACTCAATGCCATGATGTTTTTTCCCATCGTGGGGTTTTGACTCCACAGAATTCGACCTTGCGGATCGGATTTGATGACCTGACTGGGAAAGAAGGAGGCATAGTAGCGTTGGCCGCTGGTAGCGGGCAAAATCATTTCTATGTCGTTTTCATATGTAACGGAGGTTCGTGAGAAATCTGTAGTGAAATCAAAGATTTCCAGTTTTCCTGATTGCCCGCCCAAAGCCGCCATGGTTTTCAGGGGGTGCGCCTTGGCTGTCAAGTAAGGGTGACCGGGTCGTACCAGGGTTGCGAGTTTGGTGTGAGTGGAAGGTTCATAAAGATCGAACGCACCATTGGCAAGCAGCAAGCCGACAAGCGAAGTATCTGTGAACGGAACGATTTGCTTGATTGTGGGAATAGGGCAGGGTTGGGTCAATTCAACGAGTTTTCCGCCTTTTTCGAGTCTCCACAGTCGTAGGCGGTCTTCCATGGTGGCGACAGCCAGCACCGTGCCATTGGGAGAAAATGCCGCCCGGTAAGCTAACGCGAAAGGCAGGTTCCAGCGTTCCCCTCCGTCTCCGAGAACGGTTACCGCACCATCCTCGGTCAGATAACCCAGTTTGTGCTGAAGATCATCGACAAACATATCGCTTACACCCGCAATCGGGTGCAGCAAGGCACTTTCCGGTGCGCGCGGAGGTTCGACCGTTTTTTTATTGCCGATGGTATCCGGTGTCCTTCGGCGGAAACGGATGGTTTTGTTCTCCATTCCGGCTTCGATTCCACCTTCGTACCAAAGGGCGATTTTATCTTCTTTAGGTTGTCGGTAGCGCAACGGCGATACGAATCCGTGGGTCCACCAGCCATCCGGTGATGGCGCGAGGGTTGTTGCGGCGTTGCCGGGTTCGATGGTTTCCATAGTTTTCGAGGAAAGGTTCCAGATGCGGGTTTCTCCTTCGCTGTCCACGCTGGCGAGTCGTTCTCCGGTGCGGTCGAAAGAAAGCTGTTTCAGATCCCGGTAGTGACCCTGGGGGGTTTGTCGGACCAGTTTTCCCCTTCGATCTCGAATACGCACTACGCCATCTCCACCGGCAACGGCAATAAATTTTCCATCCTCGATCCAGGTACCTGCCCATAAGTCGTGGATGCCGTCCAGCCAATGGCGGGGTGATTCATTCTCTGCCGGTTCGACCGATCCGCTGAGAACGTGACCTTCTTCGCCGATCACGAACCAATGTCCACCTTCGCAGTCGAGGTTGTAAACTTCTCCGAAAAATCGCCCCATTTCCTGCTCGTGAATGGTCGATCCGAGGGACCACCGTTTGATGAAACCGTGAGAATCCGCAGAGAGTACGTAGCGGTCGTCGCCGCAGAATTTCAGCCCGTACAGAAAGCTTGATTGATCTTCCTCTACTTGTAGATGCTGTATCGAAACGTAGGCTTTACATTCATGGGTAGGTAGCAAGGTAAAGGCTCCTCGGCTGCCACCTACCGCGACGATTTCTTCGTTTTCAGAAATATCCAACGACCATAAAAAGCCTTGGTCGATATCACACTGAAGGACTTGTTTTCCCTGAGAAAGATCCCAGTAACGCAGGCTTCCGTCCCAACTGGCGGAGACCAGCGTGTTGTCATCGTCGATAAAAGCCATCGAACTGATAAGTTGCCCGTGACCTCGCAGAATCGACAGGACGCGATACTCGGGAAGCGAGAGGATTTTGATCAGTCGGTCCTCGGTATCTTGTCCGGCGACAGCCAGCAGCTTGCCGTTTTTCGAAATCGCCATGGAGGAAATCTGCTTGATAAATACCCCTCGGGGAAGGTATGGCTTGCCGGTTTTGAGATGCCAGCTTTGCAGGATACCGTTGGATTCTCCAGCCCACAGGGTTTCGTTTTCGGGATCTGCGATCAGGGAGTAAAACCGTTTTCGCATCGGTGCCGTGAAGACGAGTTGGGGAGAACCGGGGGCACTGAGCGAACGGTACAGGCCGTCGAGGGCGGCTTGATCCCGTGTTTCAGACAACACCGAACTGTAGTAGACGCTGGCCTGGTCCCACTTGTGCTCTTTTTCTGCAAGAGAGGCTCGTTGCAGGTAAAGTTGTTCGAGATTCTGTCGAGCTTCCTGGCGTGCGGCAACCGCTTCGTCTCGTTGAACTTTCAACTCGACGTTTTTCAGGCTGATCGTAACATAAGAATAGATGGCAAGAATCATCAGCGCCAGAAGGCTGACGGAAGCTGTTGCGACAATCGCTTTGTGTCGTTCGACCCAGCGTCGAATCAGTTGCCATATACTATAGGAAAAGGCCGAAACCAGGCCGCCGGTGTGGAAGTTGTCCAGGTCGTGGGCAAGGTCCATAGCTGATTCGTAGCGGTCGGCAGGGTCGTGCTCCAGGCAACGCATACAGATCGCCGAAAGTTCCGGTGGTGCATTCGGTTCCAGGGTTTCGACGGGGGCAATCGGCTGGTTGATGACTTTGTTGACGACTTCCCACGCGTTTTTTCCAATGTGCGGAGGGCGTCCGGTCAGGAGTTCGTACAGCATGGCACCCAGCGACCACACGTCCGAGCGGGCGTCGATTTCCGAAATACGTCCTTCCGCCTGTTCGGGAGACATATAGGCCGGAGTTCCCATCGGGCGGCCTTGAGCCGTTTCCAAATGGGAAGCGTTTTTCAATAGTTGCAGTTCTTTATGCAACTCACTTTCGCGAAGGTCTTTTTCACCTTCGACTTTGACCAGTCCCCAGTCGAGCAGTACCGTTTCACCGAACTCGCCGATCATCAGGTTTTGGGGCTTGATGTCCCGATGGATCACTCCCCGGCTGTGGGCATATGCGATGGTTTGCGAAAGGTCGATCAGGTGGGGCAGCAATTTGAGGCGTCCGCCAAGATTCTTGCCGGTGGTCAATTGCTTGAGCGTTTTCCCCTTGACCACTTTCATTGTGTAATAGAAAGAGCCGTCCTGACGCATTCCTACTTCATGCACCGGAACGATTCCGGGATGTTCCAACTGACTGGTAACCTTGGCTTCTAGCAGAAAACGCATCAGAGTCGGATCGGAAGTAAGGTTGGGATCATCCAGTCGGGTCGTTCCCTGCTTGAGAAGCTGTTTTATCGCGACCGGTCGTCCGAGGTGGTCGTCCTCGGCGACCATGACCCGTCCGATGCCTCCACGCCCCAATTCCTTGATGATTTTGTAGCGTCCGGGGTGTTCCGTTGCGATGTGAAGTCCGGCGCGATCGGATTCTTTGGAAGACGATTTTTCCTGTTTGTTGGTTTTCGGATGCGATGGTTGTTGTAAAGGAGGCGGGGGAGGCGTTTTCGATGGGGCAGGAGCTTGGGAGGTAGCCGCAACGAATAACGTTGCTTCCTCATCGCCTACGGAATCGAAACCTTTTGTCGGATCGTCTTCTAGACCTGGATGCAAAATCTTCGTTGGACTGTTTGCCCTATCTTCCGTCGAAAGAAAGAGTGTTGCACCTTCTTCCTCGTCGGAGTCTTCAAGGGCAAATGGATCGTCTTTCACTTGATGCTGTCTGTCGGAAATATTGGCTGTCCACAAGGTATCACCGGATTCGGAATCCTCGATAATTTCGACTTTGGGTGCAGGTGTGTGGGTACTTTCCTCAGGATCGAGTGTATCGCTTTCTTCCAATTCCGGAGTGCCGAGGCCGTCGATAGTGTCGAAATCTTCTTGAGATTTCAACGCATTTCTTTCGATGGCTTCTTCAACTTCCCTGGCTTCTTGTTCGGAAATTTTTTTCTCTTGGATCAGATGCTCTTTCAACGAAAGAGTAAATGGTCCCATGTTGAAGTATTTATCGAGCTGAATTTGTCGGATGAGTCCCAGTCTGACGGCAATTGCGCCGAAACGTCTATCCTGCTCGTTTGGGTGTTTTTCCATGTGTCTTTCCGAAATCTTTCGATCCCTAAAACAAAAAGTCCCGTCGAGTGAAGGAATCTTGTCGATTCCTGAGCTCTTTTTTTCCCGATGGCAGCACGCATTTCATTCGCTTTCGATCCAAGGTGGAAGTCGTGGCGAAAAAAATTCCTTTATGGATTATGCTGTATGCTCAGGAATTCCAAAAAAAAGAAAGTATAACCCCTTTTTCCTGGGATGTAAACGTGGCAGTTTTTCGGTTGGTCATTGGAAAATAGGATCGAAAGGAGACAGTACAGCTTTCAGAGCGTGAGATGGATATCAATAAAGGAAAGCTTTTCAAAGGCTCTGGTGTTGGATGTAATTTTCATGTGACGAAATCCCGGAATACCTGTCAGATTTTTGAACACAATAAAGGGAATCTCGTGTGATTGTGCTACGAAACAGGGGAAAGTAACTCTAATGAAAAGAATGCGCAAAAATTGAAAAGGCGGCGAAAATATGGCGAAAATATTGCGCAACCTGTAAATAGCCTTGAAAAAACAATGATTTATGAAATTTTAAAAGTATTACAAATACGTTAGTATAGAGTATGGAGTATGTTTGTTTGATAAAAATCAATCGAAGGCGAAAAAAATGCGCCTAAAATTAAAATAGAAAACAAAATAATTTAATATAGAATGAAAAAAGATAAATAAAAGTGAATAATTTCGATAGTTTATACAATATAGATCGCATTGAAAAGTGAAAAAACAGTTTTTGGCACACTGCGTGCAAGGTTTATAGGCCAGAACTTGCGTTCTTTAAAAACTCAAAAGCAGCGACTAGTTTCCAGTCCGCAACATTTTCATGGGAAACCGGGTTCTGTTGTAGCAATTTGTACCGTGACTGTTCCTGCTCCCGTTCTTTGTATTCATCATCGGTGATTGGCATCAGAATCAGCATCATGCATTCACATCAGTATCCTCAGCAGTATCATCTTCATCGATCCCCGTGGTTCATGAGCCCGGTTCCCCATCTACTTATTGAAGTTAGGAGTTCGTCATGCGAGCGATGCTGGAATTGATTGAATACCTCGTGGTTCAGAACGTACGCCAGGCGATCAAAGGCGTCATTCCCGAGCCCATTCGCAAACGACTTTGATATTTGACAACCAATATTGCCATCTTCCCTGGGGTCATACATCCGCTAGTAATCTTGTCCCAGATATTTCACCGTATTTCCCCTCCCTTTATGGTAACGTGCGTCACATTCATTTCCACAAAAACCCAGGGAAGATCGATTTTTTCAGACGGCTTTAAGCCGTCTTTTTTTTTGCCTGAAATCATAAACGATTCTACCTGAAAATCCTTGAACAATATTCGGGAACTACGATTCCAAAATTATGGAAAAGGCCGAAAAATTCCCCGAAGTCACGGTGTTTCGTGACTTCGGGGTGGAGCTTTATTCCTCTAGAAAATCGTTCCAACTTCGCGAAATATCGTCGGTTTTCGGCGTCTCGTGACGATTTCTCATGAATTATCCGGGCTGACCTGTTCCATTTCACATCGAAATGCGCTGAAAAACGGAACAATGTTCCCGTAACGTTACGGAGCGGAAGGGTCGCCGATACGGCTCATGATGAAGCGGTATTTGTCGGCGTATTCTTTGACCGTTTCCGACCAGCTTTTTCCCTGTCCGTGTCCGGCTTTGCTTCTCAATAGGAACAGGATGGGATTTTTCGATGCGTTCGCGTGTTGCAGTGCGGCGGCGAATTTGGCGGAATGCAACCAGTGCACGCGGGTGTCGGACTCGGCGGTTTCAATCAACGTGGCCGGATAGTGTACGCCCTCGATGAGCTGATGATATGGAGAATAAGCCCACAAGTATCCGACATCCTTCGGATTTTTAGCCATGCCGTATTCGGTGCTCCAGATTTCTCCCGGCGGGAAGAGGTGGTAACGTACCATGTCATACAAGCCGACATCTCCCACGGCCGCTTCGAACAGGTAAGGAACCTGAGTCAACATTGCACCGACCAGCAGACCGCCGTTCGAACCGCCGATGATGGCCAGTTTGTCGGGATTGGTATATTTTTCCCGGTGCAGGTAGCGCATGGCGTACTGGAAGTCTTGGAAAACCTGGAACTTTTTCTCTTTCATACCCGCTTCGTGCCAGGCTCGGCCAAACTCGCCACCGCCGCGAAGGTTGGCCACGGCATAGACGCCGCCACGGGTGATCCAGAACAGCGCGTTACGGCTGAAATATGGGGTAAGGCTGATGTCGAACCCGCCGTAGCCGGTCAGTAAGGTGGGAGTTTCGCCTGTCAACTTCATGTCTTTGCGATGAATGATGAACATCGGCACCCGAGTGCCGTCATACGAAGGGTACATCACCTGTTTGACAACGAAACGTTCCAGGTCGAGGTTTTGGGGTGTCCATACTTCAGCGATTTTGCTTGGATTTTCGCCAATGTTTACTTTGTACAGTGTTGGCGGATGCATGAACGATCCGAAGGAGAATACCAACGTATCGTCTTTGGCATCGTTGTCCAGAGCATTGACGCTTCCCAAGGTAGGCAGAGGGATTTCTCCCCGTTCCGCGCCATCGTACCCGTACAATCGCAACCGGGTTACGGCGCGTTCGATCGTGTAGGCCACCAGGTTGCTTTTAGTGTTCAGCGCACTTACAAGCGTTGCTTCGCCTTCGGGAATGATGGTTTTCCATTTCGAGGGTTTGGGCTGCTTAGGATTCAGGCTAACGACACGTCCTTTAGGAGCTTGGAAAGTTGTCGTCAAAAAGAGCCGTTTGCCATGGAAAAACGCGCTGTGGAACTGGCCGTCCAGGTTTTCGGCGAGGGTTTGCCATTTCTTGGTTTTTCGGTCGAACATATAGTAGTCATTACTGGTTGCCGTAGTGAAAACAGTGATGAAAAGGAATCGGCCATCTTCGGATATATGCAGGGAAGGCCAATCGGTCTTTTTGCGGTTTTCTCCAAAGATTTTCGCATCTTTCGCGATGTCGTCTCCCAGACGATGGAAATAGACGTGCCGGTTGTATCGTTCACCTTTCGGATAGCGCGTGTAGTAGAAGCCGCTTTCGTCTTTGAGCCATGCAACCGAACAATGCCGAGTTTCCGGTAGAGTATCTGTCAGGAGTTTGCCGGTTTGAAGGTCCAGCACCGACAGCGTGCTGTTTTCCGAACCATCGAGGCTCAGTCCGTAGGCGACATAGCGACCGCCGGGAGAGGCTTGATACCAGTCGAGAGCGGTTTTGCCGCTGGGATCCAGGCTATCCGGGCTGACCAGTTGGCGTTCCTTGCCGTTTTCCAGCACGAACAATGCCGCTTGGTTCATTTCGGTTCCGGGTGGATGGTCGATTTTCACGTAAAATACTTTTTCGCCGACCCGTTGGGGCGATCCGACGTAGCCGACCTGGAAAAACTGCTCGACATCTTTTTCCAGGTTGGGGCGATCCTGAAGCGCCATGTACTCTTTTGTACGGAAATTCTGGGCTTCGATCCAAAGGCGCGCTTTTTCTCCATCTTCCAGCCAGCGGTAGGGATCGGAGACGTCGTAACCGTGAATCGTCTCGTCGTGGTTTTCTCGGCGGGTTTCGGGAACATCCGGGAGAAGGGGCGCTTTGGCAAGCGTCGCCGGAACGGCGGGAGCGGAGGCGGGAGACGAAGCACATCCCCAAAATACAAGCAAAAACAGACTGCAAACGATGATGGGCGAAACGGCTTTGGATCTCATGTCGAAAGCTTCCTTTGGTTGAAAACGGAAAATACATCCATTGGTCGATCTTTGAAATTCTTGGAATCGATTCCACGATATTGTAGCGACTGAACGGCCAAACGCAATGGGTTTGTTTGTCAGAACGTTTCCCAATTTTTCAGATAGTGAACTTGAAACTAAAACCAAGTGTTTCATCCTATTTCGTGTGAAGCCCGGAAGGCTCTGTGCTTTCAATAGCTTGCGCAGTTTCTCGGACTTTCTGTCCGTGAAACTATGACTCACAGACGTTATTCCTTGTCAAATTACACGTTTCAAGAAACAGACGCCTTCTCTTTAAATCGGAAAAATGGTGTATTTACCGTTGGTTATAAAACGTAACACTTTTTTTTAGTGGGTATCTTGGTTCATTTGCAATGCCAGTGAGAAGATACGCTCCGAAACGCATAAATCTATCATTTTTCATTCAATACAGTGCATCTCTATTGACTTTGCAGGAAATCATTTCATTATAAAAGGGCAGTATAAAATCAAGGAATCGGGAGGTTTCGGTTTCGTTTCTTTTGTATTCATGGCGAAGAGGTACTTTTCGCCAAGGAGGAAAATGTGACTACAAAATCCATCATCACGATTATTTCGGGTGTAGCTATGCTGATGCTAACGACCTTCGGCATCGCTCAGGCTATGCCACCATCCAAGCATCACACCCACCCAATCAACGATCACGCCCACGACCTCGGGTTCGTTCGTTCGCCCGGACAAGCCGATCTTGGGTTCGGGCGCTCCATCCTGCCTATTGGCTACGGTGAAACCATGCGTCCCGTGCGCCGTTCGCCGGTTCTGGATGGAACCAACAACGTTATCGCCATTCGTATCCAGTTTACGGACGTGCAGTTCGACCAAGACCATAACGATGCCTATTATCGAAACATCATGGATCAGTCCGAAGCGTTTTACGATGCCGTAAGCAACGGTCGTTTTGATCTCCAAATCACTTTAAGTGATGTTTATACCCTTTCTCATGCTCTAGCGTATTATGGGGCCGATGAACCGGGAAGCGCCGACGTACGCAAACAAGATATGTTGCAGGAAATGTTGGCTTTGTCCGACCCGGATGTCGATTTCTCACAGTACGATTCGATTATCGTGGTTCATGCGGCAGATGGCCAGGAACTCGCCAATGCTTCTACAGATAGTATTTGGTCCACCCGTTCCGGTTTGCAGGTGCCGTTTTTCTCGAATGATGGAGTGTACATCACCGGGATGCCCATCACTCCCGGAAAATACCACGATGATTCGTTTACGACCATCGGGGCGACGGTCCACGAATACGGACACGAAATCGGACTTCTCGACCTCTACGACGTTTCCAGCCCGGCGACGCATCAGGGAATCGGTGAGTGGTCCCTTATGTCGGAAGGTTCCTGGGGCGGTCACGGTCAAACGCCGACCTGGCCCAATGCATGGGAACTGATGCTTCTTGGATGGATCGATGTAGAAGAAATTTTCGAACCTGGAAATTACACGCTTCCGAAGCTCAGTGCTCAGGATCGTAAAATCTACAAGATCTATGCCAAAGGTCCGTGGGAAGCGGATGAATACTTCCTGGTTTCGCTTCGTCGTCAGGGAACGAGCTGGAATACCGATATTCCGTCTGAAGGTCTGGCGATCTGGCATGTGGATGAGGCGGCGGGACGGATTCACAGTTTGACTCGAACCCCACAGACTCGTTGGGAAGTGAACGAAGTCAACATCGATCCGGCTCATAAAATGGTGGATCTTGAAGAGGCTACGGGAACCCAGAATCTCGATGCTTACGAAGGTTCCAGTACAGCGCAAACCCTGTTTTACCTCGGAAACAACGACAGCTTCACTCCGCAGACCAACCCGAACTCCAACTGCTATGACGGCAGTGCTTCCGGTGTCAAAATCACGAACATCAGCGCTGTTGGCGATACGATGACGTTTGATGTCGATTTCGACTTTCGACCGATCAGTGTAACCCTCGCGTCGGCTACCGAAGTGCTGGTCGAATTCTCTCAGCCGCCTGCGGCCACGAACGAGACGACGGACTTCCAATTGCTGAACATCGGTATCGAAAATGGAACTTCGGCTTCGCCTACCACGGTGGAGCGGATCAACGGTGAGGGTGGAAATCCGACCGTGCTGAAGCTGACGTTCGCTCAGGAAATCGACGACGATTGGGTCTATCACCTGACCATCGGGGATCTCACCAGTGAAGGCGGAACCCAGATGGGTGAAGCCACGATCGAAAACGCTTTTGGTACTGTGCTCAAGGGTAACCTTGTGGATGACATGGAACTTGGTCCCGAAGGCAATCCGTACTGGGTCAAAGAAGATCTTTCCGTTTCGCGTGGCGCGACGGTGAAAATCCTTCCCGGAACCCGCATTCTGGTTGCCAAAAACGCCGCCGCCGAAGATGGCGACTGGCGCAGCCCGCAGGTGGACATCATCGTGTACGGTACCCTGCTGGCTCAGGGTAGCAGCGATGCACCGATCCTGATTACTTCCGACCAGTCCGCGCCGAATCCCGGCGACTGGGGACAGCTTGTATTCGACGGGCAGCCCTCCGAAAACAGTGTGCTCGATTTCGTAAGGATCGAAGAAGGTGCCGCCAACGATGCGGAACGCTATCGCGGAGTACTCGAACTTCGCTTCGGTGCCAACATCACCGTTTCCAATAGCTGGATTCTCCGAGCGGGTGGACAGCCGGAAGGCTACGACTGCGCCGTGTCCATTCGTAAGTCCTCGCCGACGTTTAGAAACAGCGTATTCCAGGCCGATGCCGGGACCGCCAGTTATGCTGTCGGCATGTACTTCAACGAAGAAAACAGTTCTCCCACGCTGGAAAGCAACACGGTTCGCGACAATGCCGGGTGGGGACTGGTAACGGCAACGAGCTTTGACGGCAACGCCATGATCGTCGGTAACGCGATTACCGGAAATGGAACGGGTGTCTACTTCGCTCCCGACATTGCCCAACCGACCGTGATGCACAACTACACCCAGGGTAACAACTTTGGTCCCGGCGTCGTGGACCCCATGCCGTTGACGGCTCCCGTTCCTGAGGTGGCGGTGCTTTCCGAATTCAATATCTATGCGGAACCGGGCTGGGATACGCCTCAAACCTCTCTCGCCGTGGATAGCCCTTTGTGGATTGAAGCCATCCTGGAAAGCGGCAACGATGAGATGAAGGAAGCTTTCGCGCTTCACATCTCTTCCGAAACCGACCCGGATGGAATCTATCTCCACATGATGGAAACCGCTGTAGATTCAAACGTTTATCGTACTTCCGGCGAAGAAGGTCTGGCCGAAGAATCGGATCAGGATGTGTATGAATTGGGTCATGCGCTCAATGACGAGTTGACCTTGAGGCCGCTGTTTACGACCCAAACCTTTATGGCGACGGTGGACGGTGAATGCACGGACGACGGCGTATCTTGTACGGTGGAAGGCTGGGACGGCAGTACCTGCACCCATACCCCCGATGACAGCCTTTGTCCTTCCGCCAATCCGAGCAACGAATGTGCGGAAATCACCTGGTGCGATGCCACGTTGGATTGCCAGTCCAGTACCGATACCGACATGGAGCCTTGCGGCGATGAAGGTCAGTATTGCTGGGAACACCAATGCGTATCGGCTCCCGAAGGCGATTCCTGCGATACGGCGATTCCCGTAACCGGAACGACCTACAACGGAGCTTTCGACAACTATCGCCCGCTGGCGACCATCGATTCCACCTGTCTTGATTCGGCGGTGGAAGGCCCGGACATGTGGTTGACCTTCAGTGTGACCGCTGGTTCGGAATACTCCTTTGTTGTATATCCCGATCCTACGGTGGATGTGGCGTTTGCGATTCATTCCGATTGCGACACGCTGGATAGCTGCATCGAGGGTGTCGATGATGCCGCCGCCGGAGACTACGAAGTCAGCGGAGTATTCACCGCACCGGCTTCCGGGAATTTCGTGATGCACCTTGTGGATGTCAATTCCAGCGATAAAAAAGCCGTTCGCAACGTGATGGTCCGCCTGTTCGAGGGCGAACCGCAGGTGGTCGATCCCGATGGGGATACGGATGACACGGAAGACGAAACGGTCGAGCCGGATGGCGATGTCGACGACGACACCGGAACGGCGAGTGGAGCGGAAGCTAGCGACGATCCTTCCGAGATGCCTGGCGGCGACACTACGGATGGTGGCGGTGGCGGCGGATGCTCGCAAAGCCCTGCCGGGTGGTCCTTCGCGCTGCTGATGATGTTGGGTTCGGCGTTGATTCTCCGCCGTAGGGGAATGCACGTCTAGTCCAGTGAATCTCATGACGTAACGAACCGGGCACGGGATATCCTGTGCCCGGTTTTTTGTAGATCTACACGAAAAATTCCGATGTTTTGTTTTTCGAATGGCTTCAGCCTCTTTCTTTTCTTCATATCCTGATTTTTTCTTCGTCAGCGGGAATAATCGATGGTATGGGGTTGTTCAGCCACCAGAGCCATAGCAAAGCGGGGAGAGTCGCGATGTATAATCAAATTCAGCTTCTCAATGAAAAAATCGAGCAGGAATCGGGATTTTTGACCGACCTGGATCGGGAACTACGCAAGGTCGTCATCGGTCAGCAGGAGATGGTAGACAAGCTTCTTGTCGCGATCCTGGCCGGAGGGCATGTTCTTTTGGAAGGCGTGCCGGGACTGGCGAAAACATTGACGATCAATTCGCTGGCAAAAGCCATCGACGCCGGGTTTCAGCGTATCCAGTTCACGCCCGACCTGCTTCCGGCGGACCTTGTGGGAACGATGATCTACAACCAGAAGGAAGGGTCGTTTTTCCCGAAAAAGGGTCCGGTATTCACCAACATCATTCTCGCCGACGAAATCAACCGCGCACCTGCCAAAGTGCAATCGGCGCTTCTGGAAGCGATGCAGGAAAAACAGGTCACCATCGGCGACACCAGCTATCCGTTGCCAACGCCGTTTTTCGTATTGGCCACCCAGAACCCCATCGAGCAGGAAGGTACCTATCCTCTTCCCGAAGCTCAGGTGGACCGCTTCATGCTCAAGATCAAGGTGGGATATCCCAGCCGAGAGGACGAGCACCAGATTATGGAATTGAACACCGCCGTGGATAAACAGGAAATACAGCCGGTGGTTTCGATCGAAAAAATCCTCGCCGCTCGCAATGTCGTGCGGGAAATCTACGTGGACGACAAAGTGAAGGATTATATCCTCGATGTCGTGTTTGCTACGCGCGATCCCAAGCGCATTGCCACTGCACAGCCGGTGACGCAAAGTCGGTCGAGAGTGTCACCGATTTACGGAGCCGAGGAACCGGAACAAAACCGCAACTGGGCCGACGATATGACAGGACTGATTGAGTTCGGGGCATCGCCACGTGCAACGATCAACCTCAATCTCGCTGCTCGTGCCCATGCCTTTTTACGCCGCAGGGGATATGTGACGCCGGAGGATGTCAAGGCCGTGGGAGCCGATGTCCTGCGTCACCGGGTGATTCTCAGCTTCGAAGCCGAAGCGGAGAACCTGGACGCCGACCAGATCGTCCAGGCTATTTTCGAACGTGTGGAAGTTCCCTGAGCGAGGAGTTTTTCCGATGTGGGAACTCGATCCTTTCGACATCGGCGCGGAACCGAAACTTTCGCGCAAGGAATTGATTCGGCGAATCCGCCGGATCGAAATTGCCACGGGGCGGGTTGTCGAAGAAACCCTCGCCGGACAATACCACTCCGCATTCAAGGGGCGCGGAATGGAGTTCGACCGGGTTCGTCCCTACGAAGCGGGCGACGACATCCGCGACATCGACTGGAACGTCACCGCCCGTGCAGGAGAAACGTACGTCAAACAATACCAGGAAGAACGGGAACTTACGGTACTTCTGGCGGTGGACGTGTCGCGCTCGATGCTGTTTGGTACCCATCCGCGCTCCAAACGTCAACTGGCTGCCGAACTGGCTGCTTTGATGGCGTTTTCCCGCGATCTGGAACAATGACAAAGTGGGGCTCGTGCTGTTCACGGATCGGGTGGAAAAGCTGATCGTACCGAAAAAAGGTCGGAAACACGCGCTACGTGTCGTGTCCGACGTACTGATGCACGATCCCGTTTCCGCCGGTTCCAATCTGGAACGAGCGCTGAAATTCATTGCGGGATTGCGGATTCATCGCTCGGTGGTGTTTCTGATTTCCGATTTCGCCGGTCCCGTACCCGAAAAAGCGTTGAGTCTCGTACAAAGACGGCATGACCTCGTACCGCTCGTGGTGAGAGATCGTGCCGAAACACGGATCGACAATTGGGGAATGGTGCCCATGCGCGATCTGGAAAGCGGCCAGATGATCTGGGCCGATACATCGAGCAAGGAGGTTCGAAAAGCGCTGGAGAAAGCACGCAGCGACTACGAAACCCGTCTGGATCAGGCATTTAAAAAGGTCAAAGCGTTTCCCATTCATGTCGCTTGCGACGAAGAATACACATCACGACTGGCGGCTTTTTTCCGTCGTCGAGGCGTTGCGGAGGTGACGATGGTTCGGAAATGCCTCCACATTGTACTGGCTTTGGTCTTTCTGTTGTCGTGGTTGGAAGCGGCTCCGGCCTATTCGCAAAACGCACCGAAGGCGGAAGACAGCACTCCCAACGCGACGAAATCGGCCGTTTCGCTCCCGAAGGTGACGATTTCTCAAAAAACACGTCCCCAGGAATGTCGCATCGGTGACGAAGTGCATCTGGTGGTGACATTTCGATCTGCCGGAGAATTCGAGGCACGATTGAAGGATTCGCCAAAATTCGGCGAGTTCGAACTGAAAGACAAGTCCGAATGGGCCGGAATGGAAGAAGGACAGCACACGGTGCGGTTCGATTTCACTCTGCTCAGTTTCACAACCGGTGCTTTGGAACTCCCACCCGTATCGTTCACGATTACGCAAAACGGCGAAAAAACGGAATACAAAAGCGATCTCGTGCGGGTGACGATCAAGTCCATGCTGGAAGAAGAGGCGATGAAAGTGGCGCAAGAAGAAATGAAGCGCCGGGCCGAGGACGAGAAAAGCCGTCCCAAGGCTCCTCCTCCTTCATCCATGGGACAACCGTTGGCTTTGCCGCCGGGAGCGGGTTCTCAGGCGGCTCCTATAGATCCCAACGCTCCGCTTCCTCCCGGAACGCAAGTGGTTCCTCCAGGTATGGACCCCAATGCGGTGCAACCACCATCCCAACCCGGACAACAACCCGAACCGATGCAGATCAAGCTTGATCCGAAACCCTCCAAAGGACCGGAAACATTGAGGATCGAGGATTGGACGCTCGTCGGTGTGCTGGCGGCTATTGCTGTAGCGTTGTTGATTGCTCTCTTGGTATTTTTACTCGTGCGGCATGCCAAGAAAAAGCGGGCCATGATGCCGGAACAGCTCGAGGTGATCGTCAAGCGTCCTGCGCATGAAATCGCGCTGGAACGACTCGCCGAACTGGCGGCTCGAAATCTCGTGCCGCAAAGGAAATTCGACGAATTCCACACCGAAATCTCCCAGATCGTCCGCGAATATCTGGATAACCGCTACGGAATCGATGCTTTGGAGAAAA
Organism: Myxococcota bacterium; assembly: GCA_963676915.2. Taxonomy (GTDB): domain Bacteria; phylum Myxococcota_A; class SURF-8; order SURF-8. Next base: position 70,040 of record CAXXVK010000030.1, on the reverse strand, counting down.
CGACCGACGAGATTCGTTCTCTATTGGCCGGAATGTATCTGAAAGATTTGGACGATCGCCTGATCGGTGACTTTTTTCTGGCTTGCGACTTGGTGAAATTCGCGAAATACGAACCGCGAGAAGAGCAGGCCGATGAACTGTTGAAGCACGCCCACATGGTGGTGGAACGAACGAAGGAGGCCCATGGTGGAGTTTAGTGCGCCTTACCTCCTGTTGCTGATGCCGCTGGCGCTCGTGCCGCTGTTGTTGGATCTCCTATTCGAGCGCCGCCGAACGGCTACGTTGGCCTATCCCTGGTTGGGATTCGCCGGAAAAATTCCTAAAACCGCCCGTGTTCGACTGCGCCACCTGCCGAAAATCCTTCGGACGCTGGCTCTGATTTTATTGGTTGTCGCTCTGGCCGGACCGCGTACGAGAGCCGAGGACCAACCGATATTCAAAGAGGGTATCGACATTGTGGTGGTGCTCGATATGTCGCCCTCGATGCTGGCGCTCGACTTCAAACCCTCGGACCGCTTCACCGTGGCCCGAGAAACGGTGGCTCGTTTCGCCGACGGACGAGAGAACGACCGCCTGGGACTGGTGGTTTTCGCCGGGGAATCCTTCAGTCAGTGCCCGTTGACGCTGGATCGTTCGATTTTCAAAAACGTACTTAAGCAAATCAGCGTGGATGCCGTACTACAGGGCTTGATCGAGGATGGCACTGCCATCGGCGATGCACTTTCCACAGGTTTGCTGCGTCTGCGAAACTCGGAAGCCAAAAGCAAGGTCATGATCCTGTTGACCGACGGTGACGACAACCGCAGTACCACATCTCCTGTCGATGCCGCCAAACTGGCCAAAGAACTGGGTGTGAAAATTTACTCGGTGCAAGTTGGTCGAGGCGGGTTGGTCGATTACCCGGCGCGGGACATGTTCGGACGCCAAACCGTTGTCCAACGAAACTTCCCGGTGAATCCCAAGTTGTTGAAAGAACTGGCACAACTATCGAACGGCGAATATTTCGTAGCGACCGATGCCTATTCTCTGCAAGGCATCTTCGACCGGATCAACGAGTTGGAAACCACCGAACTGCCGGACCAGCAGTTCGTGTTGTACGATGAAATCTATTCGGCTTTCGCTTTGCCCGCATTGTTGCTGATTCTTCTGGAAGTCGCGCTTGGCGGATTGTGGCTGAGGAGGTTTCCATGAGATTCGACCAGGAAGAAATGTTGTTCTGGTTGCTGTGCCTGCCCTTTGTCGGTTTTATTCTCTGGCTCGGTCGCCGTGCATTCGTACACCGTGCCCGACGATTGGCCGATGCTGTTCCGGCCCAACGGTTATTGTTGTCTTTTTCGGACCGCAAATCCCTATTGTCCTCGTTTTTCATTCTTGGGGCGTTGGTTTTCTTGATTTTCGCCCTGACTCGACCCCAAGTCGGCGGCAATTCCACGCTGGTGAAAAAAGAAGGCATCGATCTGCTGTTCGTACTCGATGTTTCGAAATCGATGCTGGCTCGGGACATCCGGCCCGACCGTCTACGCCGGCAAAGTTGGAGTTGGAATCGTTGATCGATGAACTGAAAGGTGACCGGGTGGGATTGATTGCCTTTGCCGGGACCAGTTTCATTCAATGCCCGATGACGACCGATTATGCCGCTGCGAAGCTCTTTTTGAAATCCGTGTCACCCGAAGATATTCCCGTGCAGGGAACCGCCATCGGTCAGGCGCTGGATCAGGCACATACGCTGTTGACCTCCAGCAAAGACAAAGCGAAGTCCCGCCTTGTGGTTTTACTGACCGACGGCGAGGACCACGGCGAGAAGGTCAAGGAAGCTTTGGCCAAGCTCACGAAAGAGAAAATTCAGGTCGTGGCGGTGGGTATCGGATCGGCTTCGGGAGAACCGATTCCCGAGACCGACGACAGCGGAGCGAATCTAGGCTACAAAAAGGGCAAAGATGGCCGTACCGTGATGAGTCGCCTCAACGAACAGTTGTTGGTCAGTATCGCTCGTTCCACCGGGGGGCGGTATCTCAGCCTTCAGGCGGGTGGATCGCTGATTGAACTCAAAGAGATGATTTCGCGCATGCAGCGAACGGAATTCGAGGCGTCTCTCTACACCCAATACGATGAACTCTATCGTTGGGGTCTGATTCCGGCGCTGTTGTTGCTCTGGTTCGGGGCATTGCTCGACCGTCGCCGAGGAAGCCGCGTGCTGGGTATCGGAAAACCTCAGTGGAAAGGCGGTGTACGATGAACGCGCACCGTTTGATCGGCTTTTGGCTCGTTTTGTGCCTGTTTCTTCCGTTCGGTTTCGGTTTCGATCTGGTCGAATCCGACGATCCCGTTGTGTCGGATGCCAACAAAAAATTTCGCCAGCAGAAGTACGCCGAAGCCCTTGAATTGTATAACCAGGCCATAGAAACTCACGGCCCGGGTCCGATTCTTCATTTCAATCGGGGTGCTACGCTAGAGAGACTGGGCAAACACAAAGAGGCGATGGAAGAATATCTCAAGGGGCTGTCCGGGGCGGATGATAAGCTAAAGGCTCGAAATTATTACAACATGGGAAATACGTTGATGGCTCAGAAAAAGATCCGAGAAGCCATCGACAGTTACAAGCGTTCGTTGCGGCTCCAACCCGGTGATGAGGATGCGGTATTCAACCTCGAGTTGGCGCAATACCTGTTGAAAAAGGCGGAAGAAGAAGCCAAGAAACGTCAGGAACAGCAAGACCAGCAGAATCAGGATGGTCAGCAGAACCAAGACGGTCAACAGGGTGAACAGCAACAGCAAGACGGGGAGCAGCAACAGCAGGAAGGCGAAGAGAACCAGGAAGGACAGCAGCAGAACGGCGAGCAGAATCAAGAACAGAACGGGGAAGGGGAGGAGTCCGAGCAGAAACAGCAAGGGCAGAAACCCGAAGAAAATCAGCAACAAGAAGGCGAAGAGCAGCAAGCCCAGCAGCAACAGGCCGCACAGGAAGGCGAATCGGAACAAGGTCAGGATGAGCAACAGCAAGCTCAGGAACAGGAAGCCCAGGTGTTGCATCCTGAAGAGAAAAGCGAGCTGGAACGCAAACTGGACTCGATGCAGGAAAACGAAAAGGCATTTCAACTGTTCCGTTTGCAAGCACCGGGAGCGGCTGGGAATCCGGAGAAGGATTATTGATCCTCGCAGAAGAATCGTTTATACCTGAGATTCTTTTACTCACTATTACCTTGTGTGTCTCTTGGTCGGAATGTGGATCGAAATACAGGTGAAATGAAAAAGCCTTTTGTACATCGTTTGATTCGACAATCGCTTTTGGGACTGTTGGTCCTTGTGGGGTGGTTTGCATCGAATGCGGCTTATGCGGACAATCGTGTTTCGTTGGAGTGCAGCCACCGCCAGATGACGATGGACGACATCTTGCGTTGCGAGGTGACGGTGACCATCGAAGACGACTCCGAGGTCGGTGAGGTACGATTGCCCGAATTTCGCGGCTTTCAGATCATCAACCGTCACACCAGTACGTCCGAGCAGATTTCGGTCGTAAACTTCAAAATGGCTCGTACAAGAGTCAATACCACCGTGATAACTCTGCAACCGACGCGAACCGGAAAAATCACCATTCCTTCGGCGTGGTTTATGGACGGAAACCAGCGCGTGATTTCGAAACCGTTCAACGTGACCGTGCAGAAGACCATCGAGCCACAGGCCATTGAAGAGGAAGGTACGAATGCGCTCGAATCGCCGTTATCGCCTTCCGAACGTCAGACGCCTCAACTGTTCATTCGTTTGATTCCCGAGAAAAATCAAGTGGTTCTGGGTGAGCAGTTTACGGTTTCATTGTACGTTTATCTACAAGTGGACGTAGATCAGGCCATTCCGGAATATCCGAAGTTCCAGGGCTTCGAGTCCCATCCGATCGAAACACCGAAAATCGAACGCAGGCGTAAACTGTTTATCAACGGCAGGCGCTATGACGTGCAGGTTTTAGACCGCAGGGTACTGATTCCCCAGCGATCCGGGGAACTTACCATCGATCCCTACCGTTTTCGTTTTCAGGCCGGTGACGGCTTTTTCCGTCAGCGACAGGAAGCCGTTCGGCGTTCGCCCCCGGTGAAAATCACGGTCGATCCCTTACCCGAAATCAATCGCCCGGACGATTTTCTGCGCGGTGCGGTGGGAACGTTCAAACTCAGTTCCAAAGTGGACCGACGAAGCACCGAGGTCAATCAGCCGGTGGAATACCGGTTGACGATGAGTGGAACCGCCAATATGGAGGCGATTTCCCTGCCTCAACCCGCGATTCCCGCTGGCGTGAAGACGTATCCGCCGTCTCAGTCGAGTGAATCACAACAGCAAGGCAACCGCATTGTCGGCAGCAAAACCCTTGAATTGCTGTTCGTTCCCGAGCGTGCCGGGTCGTTTACGATTCCAGCCGTGGAGTTTTCTTACTTCGACCCCGTTTCGGGACTTTATAAAAAAGCTAAAGCACCTTCGTATCGGATTCAGGTTCGTCCGGCTCAAGCAGGGGCGAAAACTTCAACAGGTTGGCAGGCACCGGAAAAGCAGATTCTTGAAATGGATGCCGATGCCTTGCGTCCCTTGCATTTTTCCGGCGACGTAAGCGCTCGACAACATTCGTTCGCTCGTTCGTGGGTGTTTCAGGGACTGGTGGCATTGCCTTTGGTTCTTACCTTGTTGATGCTGCTGATCGATGGTTTCCGCCGCGTGTTGCCGTTGCTCAAAGGTGGAGAAGCGGCTCGTCGGGCCAAGGAAATCGCGGAGTTGACCCGAAATGCGGAATCGTTGGCGAAAAAAGCCGACACCGAGTTTTATCCGGCTGTCGTGCGATTGCTCGATATGTGGGCCGAAGACTTCGCCGGAGAAACGTTAAAAGGTTCGACCCGCGCCGCTGCCGAGGCACGTCTTGTGGAAAAAGGGTTGAGCGAGACCGAAGCCCGGCGCTGGAGAGAGTTGGGTTCGGCCTGTGATTCCGCCCGTTTCGCTGGAAGTGGCGACGAAAGCCGAATGCTCGATCTGTGGAAAGAGGCGTTGAACTGGCGCAAGGAAGCGAAACGATGAAAACCTTTTGGATCGCTTTAGGATGCTTTTTGCTGCTTTGTTCCTCGGCATGGGCCGACGATCCACAGGCGCGTTTCGATGAAGCCAACCGGCTATCTGCTGCCGGGCAAGGTGCAAAAGCACTAGAAATCTATGAGGAATTGATCGCTCAGGGTTGGGGGGGAGCGAATCTATATTACAATCTCGGAACCACGTATCTGAAATCCGGCGATTTAGGCCGAGGCGTATGGCGCTTGGAACAGGCTCTCTTGCAAAACCCGGATTGCGAGGATTGCCGGGCCAATCTGGAACAAGCCGCGAAGCAGCAGAAAGACAAGGTGATCGTCGAAGCGAAAACCGAAGACAACGGCTTGTCGCTCGATGGCTTGATGAACGCTATGAGTTTCGATGGTTTCGCCATGGTGTTTTTGCCTTTCTGGATGCTGTTTTTCGCCTCTCTCTGGACGTGGCGTATCTCGAAAGGAGAACGTGCGCGTTTTCTTTCCGGTCTGATGGGGCTGTTGTTTTTCATCGCAGCGTTGGCGAGTGGGGGATTGCTGCTGGCGAAAGCCTACGCTTACGAAGACCAACGATACGCCGTGGTGCTGGGGGAAGAGGTCGAAGTCCGTACCGGTCCGAATATCAATTTCGAAAGCCGCTTGAAGGTCCATACGGGATTGAAGGTCCGTTTGGGCGAAAAAGTGGAGGACTGGCGTCAAATCTGGTTGGAAAACGGTCTGAACGGCTATCTTCAGGAAGAAAAATTAGGAATCATCGCGCCCGAAGAATAGGGGAGAAGTCTCCCGGGATGTTTTCAGAAGTTCATGCGAAAACGTGTGGATTTGATCAGGAGATTAGCCCTATCTAGTGCGAAGCTGGCAAAGTTTTGATCATGCACGTTTTCGATGTTGAAATAATTTGCCAGACCGCGAACAATCGTTAAAAATCAATTAAAAAATTCTATAATTTATGTTTAGCCAGGATTCTAACTCTTCGGATAGCCTATCCGACGGGGAGTGTCGTAAGGATGGTTTGGTTAAACAGTGATTTTTAATCTTGTGGGAGTAGAACATGTTCAACTGTCGTTTTGCTGTGGTGATTCTATTCTGTCTTTTTAGTTTTTTGGCTGGATGTTCCGATGACGGGACGAACGACGAGAATGTCAATGGCGATTGGGATAATGATGTATTGCTCGATGGGGATGAGAGTGAAGCCGAGATAGAAGAGACAGTCGATCCCACTCTTCGTCTGAAAGATGAGGGTTGGCTGCGCGGCGATCTTCATATGCATAGCACATGGAGCGACGGCTCTGATGAGGCGGCGATGGTAATAGCTCTAGGTGAATATCTGGAAAATGAAACGTTTCTTGCCGCTCACCCGGAGTATTTTGGAAACAGTCTCGATTTTATTTCTATCACCGACCATCGCACGGTGGATGTTCTGAGTGATCCTGATTGGACCAGCGAGAAACTGCTTTTGATTCCGGGACAGGAATTTGGCTCAGTAGGGCATGCCAACGTTTTCGGTCCCAAGGAATTTATCGATCACAATCCGGGGGGGGATGGAACCTCGCAAGATGACATCCTGAATGCCATCGATAGCGTACATGAGAAAAAGGGTGCGTTTTCCATCAATCACCCTCTGTTACCCGATACTCCCTGGCCCTGGGATACGCGAACGCACGATTCACTCGAAATATGGAATGTTCGTTGGGCGATGAGTTCAGCTCCGTTTCCAGAGGATGAATTAAACCAATGGGAAGCGGATCATGGAACGGCGAGTCCGATTTTCAAACGAGCTTTGCAGGAACCGTACGGTCAGATTCTAGCTCTTTATGAAGCAATGCTGACGAGAGGCGTTCATGTGGCGTTGGTGGGTGGTAGTGACCGCCATATGTTTTTGCTCAATGGATTTCCAACAACCTGGATCAAATCTACCGAGGAAACGGTTGACGGCCTTGTGCAAGGCATTCTTGATCGTCATACTTTCGTTTCTCGTGGCCCTGTCGCAGCCGCAGTGGAATTATCAATTAGCTCCGCGGATGCCGTCGCACAAATGGGTGATGAGCTTGTGGTGCCTGCCGAAGGTACGAACGTTACGATAACAGTACGCATCAGTCGTGCCCAAGGAGGCTTGTTACGACTTATCAAGGGATCGTATGTCGCTTCCGATGAGGAGTTGCCATCGGCGGAATTGGGCAGCGTATTGGCTGAAAAAGAGATCGAAAGTATAGATCAGGTCGTGGAATTGACGGATATTCCGGTTTTGCCTGGAGAATGGATTTATCCGATCGTGTTGGAGCCTCTTCATGCTCCTGGATTGACCGACGAGCAGAAAGCAACTGTCGACGAACTTGCGGCAGCAGCAGTTAAATTGAGTGGTGAAGATTATGCCGCTTTCGCAATGATGTTTCTAGATATGGTCGATTTGAACCTTGTCATGAAGCCGGAAAATTGCAATCCGGCGGAGTGGATGCCCGAGATGTTACAGTGCGTACCGCTGGTCGTGAACGATAAGCCGACCTCTACGTTTTTTGTACCGGATTATCTCGATAGGGCCATGAACGTGGTGCTTGAGGCGGATGGTCCGAGCGAGTGGTGCATGGGAGCTGTCGGCTCTGCCATAAGGTTTGTCGAACAAACAAACTGAATGATTATCTTCAGGAAGAAAAACTTTAAATCATCGTTCCCGAAGATTAATGGCGGAGTCTTTCAGGGCCGTTGATCGTTTTTATTTTCCGAAACAATCACGTTCCTAATAGATCATTCAACAAGCCATTCCTTTGACTTTCGCCATAAAAAAGGTATAATTCGCTTTAATGTTGTATAATAACGTTAAAAAAAGAATTCCTAACTATCTAAAATTATGGAGAATCTGATGGAACGGCTTCGTTTTCGAAAAGCGATCACCGGGTGTTTGTTGGCGATTTCCCTTGCAATTTTCGGGGGATGCGCGACCAAGGCGCAAATCGTCGTCGATCCGACCGGCGAAGGGGATTATCGTTCTCTTGCCCAAGCCATTCAAAACGTGGATATCGAGCAGGGGCAGATCGTCGTGGTGCGTCCCGGCGAATACAACGAGCAAATTCAATTGCGTACGGGGCTGCAACTCGTTGGTGAATCCCGAGAAGATACCATTGTGACCTTCGATGGTGAAGGCCCGGTATTGTACAGCAAGGGCGCCCAGAATATTTCGGTCGAAGGGATGACCTTCGACAAGCGTGGAGCAGGTCGTGACCCGACATTGCTGTTGACCGATACCGAAGTGGTTTTCAACAACTGCCGCTTTCTCGGTGGTGGATTGGCAGGAATTGAATCTCGAAATTTCGGAATGCTCGATCTGCGCAACTCCGAGGTGACCGGTAACAACCAAAGCGGATTGTTACTGCATGAACAGGCACGCGCTCGCATTATGGATAGTCTGATCGCCGAAAACGGAAAATTCGGTGTTGAGGCTCGTGCATTCAACGAAGTGCCGGAAAAAATCATCGAGTATCGGGATGAGGAAAGCGCTCATATCACTTTGGAATCGGTTATTTTGCAAGGAAATGGCAGCGGTGGTCTGCTGGTCGAACTCGGCGCTCATGTCAGTGGCGAGGCGTTGACGGTCGAATCCAACGGCAATGAGGTTGAAAGAGCGCCTGGCATCATCGTTAATGAAATCGGCAAACTGATGTTGATGGCCAGCGAAGTCAAAGGCAATTCCATAGGTATCGAAATCAACGAAGGTGCGGACGTTGAAGTGGTAGAGAACACGATCTCCGTCAACGCCAATGAAGGGATTCGAATCAACGGCATCACGTCTCCAAAAATCACGGGAAATCTCATTCAGTACAACAAAATGGGAATTGGTGTCTTTGGTTTGTCCGAAGCCGAAATCGAAATGAACCAGATCTCTTTCAACAAAGAGCACGGCTTGAATGTGCGTCAAACCGCCAACCCGCAGGTCAGCCTGAACACGATCAACGGCAACGGTAAAGCCGGAATCGTGGTGCTCGGAGCCAAGCTGTTCCTGATCAACTCCACTATTGCAAATAACGGTTGGCATGGAATGCTGGTAGGAAGCTCGGGATATGCCAGCGTGTTCGAAAACACGTTCTATGGCAATACTAAAGCGGGTGCCTGGTTTACCGAGAACTCCGAAGGCAATTTTCATCACAATGCCGTTGTCGGTAATTTCATTGGTTTGAGCTACGAAGGAAACTATCCCAACGAGCCGAAAGCTTTTTCGAATCTGTATCACAACAACAAGGATGCGGATTACAAAAAGGCCCATCCCGGTCCTGGAGACGTTCGTGCCTCGGCACTGTTCGCCAATCCGCTGGAATTGGATTTCACGCCGATGCCTGGGTCTCCCATGATCGATCCGGAAGGCAAAGGAAAAGGACCGGATATCGGAGCCATCCAAGTGACCATCGGGGAGTAATCGTTCCCATACCGATTTTCGAGCCTTCGTTGTCGAAAATCGGAACCTTTCAACAAAAACAAACTTGTTAACGACGCGGGATGGATCTACAATCCCGCGTCGTTGTTTTTGGGGAATCGGATGAGAAACCTATGTTGGAGTGCTCGTTCGATTTCATGGAAATGCGAAGGTGTGGGCGAAAGTCCTATTTTTCCATTTTAAATGCCGGACAGGTTTCTTGGAACAATCGATGACACGATACGACCCGAATCTATACGGGACATCGTTTTTCACACAGTGGGGCAGGGACAACAGCGAGTATCGTCGAAGTGCGAGAGCGATGGCCGAGGTGATTTTCGAGCAATATCAACCCTCTACGGTGTTGGATCTCGGATGCGGCGCGGCGATGCACGCAGGGCGGCTGATCGAGTTAGGGGTAAACGTCACCTGTGTGGATGCTTTCGAATGTCCCGCGAATATGCGGGCTTCAAATGTGGAAAACGTGGTGCTGGCGGATCTAATGCAGCCCATCGATTCTGAGCGCCTGCCCCGTGCCGATCTCGTGTTATGCCTGGATGTCGCCGAGCACCTTCCTGCAGCACATCATGACGTACTTGTCGAGAATTGCACGACGTTTTCGGATACCGTCGTTTTCAGCGCCGCTCCTCCCGGACAGGGCGGCATCGGACACATCAACGAACAACCCCGAAAGTATTGGATCGATGCCTTCGCACAGGCAGGATACCGATACTGTCGCCGGGAAGCGGGTTGGCTGGATCGTCGTGCGCTGGCACGGCGTGAGGAACTGACGTTGCGTTGGATGGGCACTCAAGTAGCGGTGTATCGCCGAGGGCTCAAATTTCCTTATCCACCGAGGCTTCCCAAAGCTCTCCCCATCATGAAAGAAAACGGATGAACGCTCCCTCGTGGTTGTTTTGGATGCTGGGTTTGTTCGGCGCGGTACTTACTTCGATGTCATGGATTCCTCAGGTCTATAAAAGCTGGCAGACGAAACGGTTGGAGGATCTGTCCTGGGTTACCCTGATCATTTTGGAAGTGGGTACATTTTGCTGGCTGGCCTACGGGATTTTCCGTGTGGATGCCTTGATTATTGGAGCCAATGGGTTTATCGGTTGTTGTATCGCCTCTTTGATGTTGATGAAGTGGCGATTCAAATCGTAAGAAACGAACCCAAACCGATTTCGAGGTGCCACCGATGCAATGTGACGATATTCTGAAACAACTGGAAAAACTGGCCGATCCCGAGCGCAAAAAAGGCATGATGCGGGTGGGAATCGTCAGCGACAATGCCTACGGTGTGGCGATACCGCAACTGCGAGAAATGGCTAAAGAAATCGGTAAGAACCACGATCTCGCGTTGGAGTTGTGGGAGACGGGCAAGCACGAAGCGCGTTTGCTGGCGGCTTTCATTGGAGAACCGGCCCGTGTTACCGAGAAACTTATGGAGCAATGGGTGCTCGATTTCGACTCGTGGGACATCTGTGACCAGGTGGTGAGCAACCTCTTCGATCGCACCCCATGGGCTTATTCAAAAGCCATGGATTGGAGCGAGCGCGAGGAGGAGTTCGTCAAGCGCGCCGGATTCGTTCTGATGGCTTCTCTTGCGGTACACGATAAAAAAGCCCCGGATGCGGTGTTTATCGGGCTTTTCAAGTTTATTGCTCAAGCCACGGATGACGACCGTAACTTTGTGAAAAAAGCGGTGAATTGGGCATTGCGGGGTATCGGTAAACGCAATTTGGCACTGAATGAAATGGCGTTGGCCAATGCCTATGCGATTGCGGAGTTTCCCTTTAAAAGCGCTCAATGGATTGCCAAAGATGCCATCAAGGAATTATCCAGTGATGCCGTACAAGAACGCCTGCGGAAAAAAGCGGGGCACTGAGTCGGCAAAATTTACTCCACTTCGGGCTTGTTGTTGCCAAAAGACGCAAACCGGGTACAATGAAACGATCAAGTTCATGTGCTACGGATTTTCTCTTGCGGGCAACAGGTCGTCATGTTTGGTGAAAACGTTCGTTTTTTTACGATTCTGATCCTTTTTCTACTCGTTTGGGGTTGTTCCGGTGAAGGAGCCAACCAGCTGTCCGGTGATTCAACCGATACAGAGAATCAACCGGCGGATGAAGAAGGCTGCGACGGCTGCACAATCGACGGCGAGTGGGTTCCTACCGGAGAAGCACATCCCGAAGAACTCTGCGGGGTTTGCGATCCCGAGATGAGTTCCACCGACTGGTCCCCACGTCCGAAAGGGACGGTCTGCCGAGAACCCGCGTTTCCCTGCGATGCTCAAGATGTTTGCAACGGCAATGAGCTTACCTGCCACGACGATACCATGGCAGATGATGGTACGCCGTGTGACGATGGGGTGGAATGTACCGAAGCGGTTTGTGATAGGGGAGAGTGCAAAGAGGTTGTCGGGGCGACATCCGGCTGCTATATCGTCGGGCAATGCGTGAAAGAAGGAGCGTTTAAAGGAGAATCTTCTCACGATGCATGCAAAATATGCAGTTCTTCTTTGAGCTGGAATGATTGGACTCCAATCGATTACGGCCCCTGTGACGATGAAAATCCTTGCACGTATTCGGATAGTTGCCAACGTGGTGGTAGTTATTATTCGTCCGGTTATTGCCAGGGAACACGATATCATTGTGTCGGTGGTAATTATTGCGATGGTATCGGAGGGTGTCCCTGTAGAGACAATTATCAGGACAACGACGGCGATGGTTTGTGTGAAATGGCTTGTACCCACCCGGATGCTTGTGGAGGGCACTACGCTTGTGATGACTCCAGCGGAAGGGCGATTTGTCAGTGTACCTATCGTGAACCGGAACTTATTCAAAGTTTCGGTGGAAATGCTCGGGATCTGGCTGTTGTGGGTAATGTTGCCTATGTTGCCATGGGTTTTGGTGGAATGCAGATTTTGGATGTATCCGATCCAGCGAATCCTAAAATGTGGGGACATTTTGATGCAAAAGGAGTGATAGACGTATTGGACGTGACGGAAGAAGGTATTGCATATGCTCTTGATTCCAGTACGTTAGTAATTATTGACGTCAATAATCCCAGGCATCCGGTACAAATTGGTAGCTATTATACTGGTGGAACTGTTTATGACATTATCGTTCAAGACCAGAAGGCTTGGCTGGCTATGTATGATGGTTTCATTGTTCTGGATGTTTCGAATCCGGTCGATGTCCAGCGGATAAGCTCGTATGAATTGGATGGATCGTGCGTAAAATTACAGATTGCAGGGCAATACGCCTATTTGCAATGTGAGAGATACGATGCTACGAATCCTTCTTCCATTCACATTCTTGATATTTCGGAACCAGAGAGAATTGTTGAAATCGCCAGTTTCAAGACACGAGTTTTGGACGATTTTCATGTTGAGGGGCAAATAGCCTATTTACTTGAAGGAATTGGCCATATTGTTGAGTTGGATATCTCTGATCCAAACAACCCCACGGAAATTTCTACAATTCCCAATCATCCTTTCAAATTCTGGATCAAAGACAATTTGGCTTATTTTAAAGAGTATTCATTGAGGATTTACGATATTTCGCAACCTTCGATTCCACGCCTTATTGGGGAATGTGAAAGTGAATTGACTACGATGTCGAACGGTCTTTTAGGTGTTGATAACATTTTATACAACATTTCATATGATATTGAAATTCTTGAATCATTCGATGTTTCTGTTCCTTCGGATCCAAAACGACTCGGGGGATATGGTAGGTCTCCCGACACAATTCAGCGGTTTTTCGCAAGTGAGCAAAGCATATACACTATGAATGATCATCTATTAGTACGTTTCGATGTCTCAGACCCGTTGAATCCTAAGGGATTTGTTAGTTGGTATGCACTAAATGGTAATTTTTTTGTTTTGGATGATGTTGGTTACTTGTTGGGTGATGAATATGTGAGTATGAACAGGTTGCAGGTACTGGACATGTCAGAGACATCAAATGCTACTTTGATTGCAGACTACTCTTTTGAGGCTCAAAGCATTTATGTGTCCGGTAAAACATTATATTCAGTCATAGATAATTCTTCGGGTGAGGGGGTGGCGATTTACGATTTCTCGAATCCATCGCATGGGTATCTTTTAAGTTCTCTTCCCTATGATTTCAAAGAGTTAGATGGGGGATGGATGGAATACGATATTGAGGTTCGGGGAAATCGTATTTTTGTCGGTTACGGTAAATATTTAAATATTTTTACTTTTTCTGAACAGTTTGGAATTGTGCATAGAACAGAAATTACTTCTTCTCATTTAGTGAAAAAAGTCGCTGTAGATGCTTTGGGGCAAATTGTGGTCGTTCCCTATAGCGAAGATGAAAATAAAGGTCTGGAAATTTACAATGTCACGGATATTGCGCAACCGGAATTACTTTCTCGACTTAACGGTTCAAGTATCCCATCTATGATTTCTATCTCGGGAAACTATATTTTTGCATTGATGTACCATGCAATTGATGAAGGTAGTGGCTCAAGAGAAATTGAAATCATTGATATCAGCAATCCTGCTGCCCCGCAACGGATGGGGAGTATCGGTTTGGGGAGTTTCAATTCGACGGACAATTTCAGAGATTACTTTGTCAAAGGCCCCTATATTTATACTGGACAAGGTTATAAAGGCCTCCGTATCGTCAAATGGGCCGATTGCCCTTGCGCCGAAGGTTATGCGGGGGACCGCTGCGACCGCTGCGCCGAAGGATACATGAACTACCCGGACTGCGTGCCGGAAATTGGTACAAAGTCAGGAGAACACCCCCAGGCAAGGCCGTAAATCAACCCCTAATCCATGAATATCCTTGACATTCTCCCATTTGAAGTGTAGCAAAAAAGAGCGTTTTGTGTTACGGTGCGTTGTTTTTGCAGATTTCAGGCGAAAGGATGTCCAATGAGTCCCGAGATTCTTGCGATTGCCGCCACGGCTGCGTTCATCGGTTTCACCCATACCTTAATGGGACCGGATCACTACCTTCCTTTCGTCATGATTGGTCGTGCACGTCGCTGGAGTCACCTGAAACTTGCCGTAATTACCGTAATTTGCGGTATAGCACATGTGTTGTCGTCTGTGGCGCTGGGCTTGATCGGCATTGCGGCGGGAATTGCGCTGGGTAGCTTGGAATCCTTCGAAGGCGTTCGGGGAGAATTGGCCAGCTATCTGTTGATCGCCTTCGGTCTGGCCTACGGCATCTGGGGGCTTCGTCGGGGAATGCAGTCGAAACCGCACACCCACAAGCATTTTCATATCGACGAACATGAACACGAGCACGAACACGAACATACCCACGACCACACTCATGCCGAGCACAAACACCTCCATGAAGAGGAGAAAGACGACTCTTCCAAGATCAACGTCAGTGTCTGGGCGATGTTCATCATTTTCCTGCTCGGTCCCTGTGAACCGTTGATTCCGCTGGTGATGTTCCCCGCTGCCGAACATTCGATCATCGGCGTGGTTCTCGTGGCAGGCGTGTTCGGAGTCGTGACGATCACCACGATGACGGTCATTGCTCTGGCGCTGTACTCGGGAATCAAGATCATTTCCACCGACTGGATGGAACGCTACATCCACGCCATGGCGGGGTTCGTCATTGCGTTGTCCGGGTCTGCCATCGCTTTTCTTGGACTGTAAAACTCACGAAGAAGCCGGTGGGATGCGTTTTTATCTCACCGGTTTTATTTGGATTTTTCCCTCCGTTTACTTCTTTCATTACATCCTGAAGAGAGTCCTTCAAGACTGGATAATTTATGAAGATCGTTACGAGACGACGAAAACCGAAGATATTTCATGAAGTTGGAGTGATTTTTTAACGGAAGCAACCTTGACAGGTTGTTGAGTATAAAAAATTGCGAAACGAATGAAAGATCGAGAGTTTTCAAGTCGTAGTAGATTCTTCATGAATTATTCAGGCTAGGCGTTGACATTCCGTGATACGATGCGCGGATCGTTTGGCAGGATGATCAACCACCGTGGAGCGAACCATGCCGGATGTTTCCGAAATCCTGGGGAAAGCCCCCCACGATCCCGGCTGTTACCTGATGAAAAACAAGGACGGCCGTATCTTTTATATCGGTAAGGCCAAGAATCTGCTGGCCCGGATGCGCCAGTACATTCCTCCTGCTTCCGATACCCGGCCTTTCGTAAAACTCCTGCCGGAGCTTTTGTACGACGTGGAGTTCATCCTCACGGCATCCGAAAAAGAAGCGTTGATTCTCGAAAGTAACCTGATTCGCAAGCACAAACCTCGGTACAATGTTCGTATCAAGGATGACCGTAGCTATTTCCTGATCAAGCTGGATACCAGCCGGGATTTCCCACGGTTGAACATCGTTCGCGCCCGAGTCGCGAAAGGAAAGGGGATGTTCTTCGGCCCCTATGCCTCGGCAGGAAAGGCGAGAGAGGTCATTCGGCTGGTCAACAAGCATTTCAAAATTCGTACCTGTACCGAACGGGCGTTTGCTGCCGCACGCCGTCCCTGTGTGCGATACCAGATGAACCGCTGCCTCGGACCGTGCTGTTTGCCGGTGGAAAAGGAAACGTATCAGGCCGAAATCCATCGGGTGAAACTGTTTTTAGAAGGTCGCAAGGATCTGCTCGTCAAGGATTTACAGCAACTTATGAAAGAGGCGGCCACGGAACAGCGGTTCGAGGATGCTGCACGCTACCGGGATTCGATTCGAGCGGTTGAGGCGACCCTCGAAAAGCAGTATGCCCAGATGACCCAGGCGGAAAACTGGGACGTAATAGGGTTTCATCGGGAAGGTTCGGAAGCCTGCGTGCTGTTTTCCCATTATCGAAGCGGCGCATTGATGGGGCAGAGCGCTTTGATGGCGTCGGGTGAAGAACAGGAAGATGGTGCGCTGCTGCATTACGCCATGGTTCGGCACTACGAGCGGACGACCTCTTTTCCGAAGGGGATTTTCCTGCCATTCGATGTGGTGAGTTTGGATATTTTGGAACAATGGATTGCGGATCTGGCCGAACGAAACGTTACGATTCACGTTCCCCAGCGGGGAGTTAAAAGCAAACTGGTAGAGAACGCCACGACCAACGCCCGGCGGAATTTCGAAGAGCGGATCAATCGGGAACTTGGGAACCAGGTAACCCTTGAGAAAATTCAGCGAAAACTAAGGCTTAGGAGTTTTCCCGAGCGCATTGAATGTTACGATATTTCCAATATTCAGGGACGAATGGCGGTTGGCTCTGGCGTGTGTTTCATTCATGGGGTGGCGGAAAAAAGCGAGTATCGTCGCTACCGTATCAAAACGCTGGATCGTCCCGACGATTACGCCATGATGCACGAGGTGCTTTCCCGGCGTCTCAAACGAGGGCTGGAAGAAGGCAACCTGCCGGATTTGCTGGTGCTCGATGGAGGGAAGGGACAGCTTAAAATCGCGGAAACCATTTTGGAACGTATGGGTATTCACGATGTCGAGTTGGCTTCTTTGGCGAAATCACGGTTGAAAGACAGTGTGGGAGAAGGCGAAATCGCCGAGGATTGGGAAGGCAGCAAGCGGACGCCGGAAAGGGTGTTTCGTCCGGGCGTAAAAATGCCGATTCTGTTCAAACCCGGCACAGGAGAACTCTTTCTATTTCAGCGAATTCGGGACGAAGCCCATCGTTTCGCCATTACCTATCACCGAAAGTTACGTAAAAAAGAGGGGTTACGTTCCTCGTTGCTGGAAATTCCGGGTGTCGGTCCTACCCGAATGAAAGCTTTATTACGTCATTTCGGGAGTTTGAAACGGGTCAAAGCGGCCTCGACAGACGACCTGTTGTCCGTGCAAGGCATTACAACGGTTGTCGCTGAACGCATTCGGGAGTATTTCGACCGCTAATTCGGAATTATTCGGTTTGTTGCGAAGAATGTTCCGTTTTTTTCAACCAACCGGCCTGAACGAAGGAATTGAAAAGGATATCTCCCATCAAAACGTGCCCTTTGCGGTTCAGGTGGCAGCAGAGATCCAGTCGGATCGACTCGGGCGGTGTATCGCGCATGGCGGGTCGGGGATCGATCAACAGAACGTTCGGGTGGCTTTTTTGCCATTCTTGCACGTCGCTCCAGACATCTTCCATCCAGGAAGGATGATCGATCTGTTCCCCGAACGGGCGATGCATGGGAGGCATCCAGGCTAATGCCAGCTTGACGTGATTTTTAGTGCATAGTGCGTCGATACGGTCGAGTTCCCGAACCAATAATTCCTTTTTACCGATCAGCCGATAGCTACGCGGAACGCGTCCCCGTGAGATCCAATGTCCCATGGTTCGAGCAAGCAGGCTGTACCGGCCCAGCCAGCGGGCGTCTTCTTTTTGCAGCGGCAAGCCGTCGGAGATTACGGTGGGATCAGCGACCAGCAGGTTGGCGTTGATCGTTCGATGACCTGAAAGTTTTACAGGCACCACGTCGCCGTTATGCAGTCCCAACAGGACGATTTCGGGCTTTGTTGCTTCGATGTATTTTTGAGCGGCGATCCGGTATTGGGGAAGGTTCCAGCCGGGCATCGAAACATTCAGGCAGTCCAACCGCATTCCGTTTTTTCGTCCAAGACGCTGAAGAGCCGAAAGAAAGGTCTGATGGCTTTTTACGCCCGATCCGAACATGATGCTGTCCCCGATACCCAACAGGCGTTCTTCGCCGGGTTTGGTCAGGGGAGCGAAACTGTATTCCAATTGGCCGTTGACATCCATTTCCGAATCACGGATCGTCCAGAAGTCGATGCCGTCCACGGTTTCCTTGATGAGTTCCCGGTGGAGATCCTGTCCCTTTTCGCCCTGTCGTTCGGAAAAATGATAGCTGCCGTTCTTATGATAAAGGTCCGTGCGTTCGGTTGGGTCGTAGTCGATCAGTCGTAGCGCTATCTCTCCACTGACGAGGCAAAGAACGAGAATCACCACATATTGAAGCAACGTCGCCAAAGAATGGGACAACGCATGAAAAAACGGTCTTTTTCGCAAGTTCAACCCGGTTAAAACGGCGAGAATCACAAGCACGACGAGCAGGGAAAAGGGAAGCACATCCTGCGTCAACGACCATTCCGGTCCGGTGGTTTCGGGGTTGATCGTCGCCGTATACAACCCGTGGTCGGGTTGAGTCGTGCGCAACGTTTTGTAGCGGTGGGATAACTCGGTCACCAAGGTTTGAAGCTCACCGGCGGGAACCTCGGTTGGGCACTCCTTGGTGTCGAAGGCGATATCTTCGACGGCTAACGTATGAGGAGGCGAAGTGTCACGGGGGACGACATGAAGCACGAATTGGAGTGTTTCATCCTTGGACAGGTGCAAAACGACCCGTTCGCCTTCTCGTTTGGCTTGATCGAGCCGGTATCCTCCTGGAAGATCCGGATGGTTTTGGCACGAAAACGCCGTGCAGGGATCTAACAGGATGGAATCGGTAGGAGGCATGGGTTACTTCGTTGAAATCGCTATGGAAAACGGGTGTTCGCTTTCGAGAAACAAAAACTCCCCAGCCTTGCAGTAAGGCCGGGGAGTGTGAATGGGTCAAGAAAGATCAGGGTTGGCAGTAAGTCGCTTCACCCGGAGTTCCGTAGTTGGGTGGATCTGCGGTGTCGCCGATGGTTCCACCATACATGATACTACTGTTGCACCACGAAGATGCCTGATCGTTCCCCTGTGGTGTGTGAAGGGTGGGATCGGGAATAAGGCCGATCGAGTATCCTTCGTTGAGCGGGAACAGGACGTTGTAAGTGACTTCATCGATGGTGGTATTCGAACATTTGATGGCAATACGTCCGGATTGGTTGTCGAAGAGCAACGATTCGCCATAACTGAAATCAGCCGTGTATCCACCGTTCTCCGTGTATCCTTGTCCCAGCACGAAATAGGCGTCCTGGTTGACGATCGAAACCTCATCGATATCCACTTCCGACGTGCCGGCTTGTATGGTGCAGCCATCGAGATTCAAGGCATGATCGGAGATGTTGTGGATTTCGAGCCATTCATAAGGGTAATCGGTTGTGTAGGGTGAGTCGGGATCGATCATGATTTCTGAAATCACGATGTCGCCATACACAGGTTCAGGCAATCCACCGGCACGTTGACAGATGAACCGTTTCTCGTCGAGGCACTGTTGCATCGAGTAGTCGAACTGGCTCAACACGTTCTTTTGTACGGTGCCGCAGTCCCGGTCTTCGGAGTTGTTGCCGAGGGTGGGGTTGATCAACTGGGCTTGGATTGCGCTGTCCCAGTCTTCTCCTGCCTGTGGGGCGTACGAATACTCTAAGGTGCCTTCCTGATTGTAGTCGTGGACACCGACCCAGGCGTATTCGAAGGTCTGGAACAGGTCGCCAGCGGCAAGAGGCAGGACTTCGAAACGATCCTGGACGAACATCAGGTAGCCGCCACCGGCACCGCCGAACATGTTGTTTTTGCACCAACTGTCTGCGTCGTACCAGTTCTTGACGAAGTCCTCGTCGGAGATGAAATAGGTATAGCTGCCGATGATCTCAATTTGACCTCGAAGCTCGACGTAGCATTCGTTTCCTTCTCCGGGTGTTCCATAATCGCCATCGCCATAGGTCGCGCCGGAATAACACCAGGAAATCCCTCGGTCGTTGATCGTATCATCGAAGTTTTCTTCTTTGAGGGAAATGGCCCAGCCGTTCTTCTCGACCGGGAAAGCGTTGAGAGGCGAGTAGGTGACTTCGTCGATCAACAGGTCATAACCCAGGTTAGTGTCGTTGCAGATGATTTGAATCTGCGAGGAATAGTAGTCGAGATTCAGCAGGTTTTCCGATCCGAAGGCATAATCGGGGACGAGGCCGCCATTGGTGGCGCTGTTGTCCGAATTGGCGAAAACGACGAAACCACCGGCATCGATTGTCAAACCTGAGTCCTCAATCGGATGATCGACGCCATCCACGACGATGTTGCAGCCGTCAAGGTTCGCCGCCTCACCGGAGCGGTTGTAGATTTCCAGCCATTGTCCCTCATCGGTCGAGACAGCGGCCGGAGAATACATAACTTCACTGACGATCAGGTCACCCGGCCAGATGTCCGGGATACAGCTTTGAATTTCCACCGAGGTGGTTTCACAATCGTTGGCAGTGCCGGGTGTACCGTAGGGGCCGTCCCAATCCGGTTCGCCGTATTTCACGCGGGCAGCGCACCAGTATTCGCCGTGGTCGTTCAGATCGGCGTTTCGGGCGACGCTACGGACTTCGATGGATTTGTTGTTCTCGAAGGGGAAGTACGTCGGATGGAACGGTATGCTGTCGATTTCGCGTCCACCTTCGCATAGCAGGTAAATCGTCTGTTCTTGTACGCTGATGATGAAATCCAATTCCTCTTCGTCATCGTCCGGCAGGTAGGTGTGATCGATGCACGCTCCCTGGTTGGCTGAAACATCTGCGGAATTACCCAGCACGATGTAGTCGCCGGCTTCCACGAACAAATCGACTTCGATATCCATGCTCTCGTTGTCGGCGACAACGCCGCATCCGTTGAGGTTGAGAGTTCGCTCGTTCCCGGTTCCTCGTGTGGCGTTGTAGATTTCGAACCACTGAGTATCGGGATAAAGAGCGGACTGCAGGAAGAATTCCGTAAAGACGAGTTCGCCGGTTTGGATGCCTACGGCCAGCATTTCGATGTCTTCCGTATCTCTGGGCGCTAACTTGAAGGTATCGTAACTGGTAACAAGCACACCCTCCAGGTCATACGTGTCACCGATACGCGGTCTGGGATAATCTTCCGAGGGATCGCGATGGTGGATGTAGTCGTCCACCGGCAGGTTACAGTCTGTCCCGACCGTGAATTCTCCCTGAGCGGTGTAATTGGCGTTATCTGTAATTAAAACGCTTTCGACGCGAACGAGAACATGCTGTAGTTTGTCGGCCAAAGAACCATCGGTCATGATATCGCAGGGATTCGTGACGAGATACGGTTGCGGTAGCGGTGAGGTTCCACCGGTAGCACGGATTTCGTAGTAATCCAGGTTTTGGTTGGCCGCTTCCTCGATATCGATAACGGTACTGGGTACGCAATCCGGCAAGGAGCCTTCCTCGCAGGTTTCTCGATACACCCCGACCGCTTGTATGATTTGTCCGACTTGCAAGCTTGTTACCGGGTAGGTGGTTTGGTTCCAAATGACTTGAATGCCGCTGTATTCTCCACCGTAGGGGTCCATTACGATAACGGATTTTCGCGTAGTACTCGTACCGACATTGAAAACGGGAGAAACGACAACGGCATCCTCGATACCGACGAGTTGGCCGGTTTCAGGATGGTTGACGTCGCTTTCGTCCTGCAATTCCTGAATCGAATAAACGACATAGGAGGTTTCGCAAGAAGAGTTCCGGTTGCCGGGTGAGCCGTACTGTAAAGGATCACCGAACGTTTCCGTGGAAACACACCAGTTCGATTGCTGGTTGTTGTCGCCCCATGGCAACAAGGAAGCGTCGAATTGTAGAGCGATTCCGGGATCTTCCAGGTACCATCCCTCATCGTAGGATACCTGGTCGATATCGACGCTGTTGCCGTCGATCTGGCAGGTGAGATAGATTTGGTCCGTGAGATTGGAAAGCTCGAAATCCGTACCGTACAGGTAGTCGGGGGCATAAATCATGCCGTTGTTGTTCTCGGTCCGTGCCAGCAAATAGGTTGAATTGGGTTCGATGACCGGGGATTCCGCGTCACCGACGATTCCACTTGCCGAGAACACATGCCGGTCGGTAAAGGCCGCGTCACGGAGTTCGCAACCGGTGAGTTTGCAACGTTTATCCGTGACGTTGGTCAACTCTACGTATTCGCCATCGACACCGAACAAAGCCAACGGGCGGCGCATGAATTCGGTGATGACGATTTCCCCGACATCGCAGAGGTTTTCGGGAATGATCGGATCGGCCATACAGCTTTCGTCAAGCGGCAACACGAGGTTGTTGAGCAGAACGCCCGAGACTTCGGGATAGATCGTCTGGGGGAGAGGTTCATCAAAAGCGTAAATGAATGCCCATAGCTGGAATCCGTCGTAAGGGGCTGCCAGATCCACGTAAGGATAGGCATCGGAACTATCGACGATAGCGTTTTCCAGTTTAACCGTATGGAGGGCATAAGGTTTGTGATTGGTGCCTCCCGGCAGGTAATCGTCGGTTTCGCTTCCGGCAATGGTAATAACGGGATCGTCGATGGTCGGATCGTTCGCCACCACTTCGAGGGTTGCGTCCGGGAATAGCGATGGTTGCAGGCTGATTTGCAGGAAATCGCCGTTATCCGAGACACCGCCCGTCAAGTGAAGGATGTCACCGAGCTGAATCGTATCGATCGAAACCCCATCGAAACCACGGAAGAAAATGAAGGAATAGGCGTACTCGATGCCGAATTCCGAAGTGTCTTTGGCCTTGACGCGAAGCACGCCGTTTTCGGGAAATACACCGATGACCTGCAGGTTGTTTGTCTGCTCCCATCGTGACCAGAGTTCCCGGCGGTTGATGGTTGATGTTGGTTTCATCCATCAGCTCGTAAACCGTGATTTCTGGGACATAGCTGCCTTCGACTTCGCAGATGAATTTTCGCGGTACCCGGCAGAGATTCATCGTGACGCCATTTTCCTGAGCGGCACAGTCTTTTGTATCGGTATTGCCTTCCGGTGTCGGCATTACGGCGGGTGTTTCTCCGTTGGACCAGACGAACTGCCCCTCCGTTTCCCGGTCGTTGAGGCCGATCCAAAACGGGCGGCGAATTGTGTTGTTGAGATAATATTCCTTGATGAAATGGTACTCCCCGCCGGGGGTGTCGTTGGTGTCGTTGAGGGTTACAAGATCGCCTTCCTCGTTGGATTGGTTCCAAATGTTGCGGCAATAGTCCTGCGCGTCAGTCCAGGTCAGGAAAGAACCTTCGGCAGAGATGAAATACGTGTGATCTCCGTGGGTTGTTCTCGTTCCGACAGGTTCGAAATCGCAGGTAGGATTCGCCGTGCCGGGTGTGCCGAAACGCATCGAAGCGGCAAAATATACGTCATGGCTGTAGCACCAGTTGGTGGCGTCATCATTCCCTAAGGCATCGTTGCCCGGAATAAGTGAAAGCGATGCCTGGGTGGCAATCGGCCAGCCTTGCTCCAGATCGTACGTTACTTCATCCACCGGCAGATCATAGCAGGTCAGGCTGATGGTGTCGCTTGTGGGGTTGAAGAACAGATCGAATTGGTAATCCAGCGTTACGTCGCCGAAAACGTCCGCCGTGTTTCCCAGTACAAGGATTTCACTTGGGCCGATCAACAACGATTCGTCGATCATGATTTCATTCGTGGAAGACGAGACCTTGCAGTGATGTAGCTCTTTGGTTTTATTGGTTGTATTGACAATTTCAAACCATTGGCCGTTATTCGATTCGAAACCTGTTATCCGCAAAGATTTCGGTAATAAACACATCCCCCTCTTCGGGTGGCTGAGTGATTTCGGCGCAAACGGTGTTGTCGATTTTCGGGGTGCCGTGGTCGCCATAGCCATAGGTTCGTTCGTCGGCGCTGTCGCACCAGTTCCAGAATTTGTCGTTTTCGACGGCATGTTGGAGGTTTGTATCTTCAAGGGTTTCGATGTCGAATTGTTTCGAATATCCTTGGAGCACGGCCCAGCTTTCGGTGTAGGTTACTTCGTCGATACGTCGCATCGTGTCTCGTGCGCTTCCAGGACAATCGAGCCATAGCGTGTCCGCTACGTCGCCCAACTGCCATCCGGTCCAGATGATGTCCGGCGGCACATTGAGACCGCTATCGAGGATCTCTGTGTTTTTTCCGAAAACGATCGTTTCACCGGCTTCCAATTCGATAGGATCATTGATCGTCGAACTTTCGGTGACACCTTCCAAACCATGGCCGATTTCGCACAGTTGCAGACGACGGGTTTCGCTGGAAACGTTGCGGATTTCGATCCATTCACCATTTTCACTGCGGGCATCGGGAGGATAGGCGAAAAACTCGGTGATGACGATTTCTCCCGGAGCGGGAAGCGGTGTGGCCAAGATGCAGTCTGGATATTCCCCGACATATCCCGGTGCACAGGTGTCGCAGGCGTCTCCGGCGTAGTTGTCCGCGCAGGTACAGGAACCGTCCGTCGTGTCGCAGGTTCCGTGACCGTTGCATGGGTCGGGATCGCAGGGATTGTCTACACAATCGGGATAGGTTCCCACGGCATCCGCGTCGCAGGCATCGCAGGCATCTCCGGCGAAATAGTCGTTGCAGGTGCAGGAGCCGTCCGCCGTGTCACAGGAGCCATGTCCGTTGCAGGGATCGGGATCGCAGGGGTCGTCAACGCAGTCGGGATAGGTGCCGAGGGTTCCTGTATCGCAGGCATCGCAAGCGTCACCGGCGAAATAGTCGTCACAGGTGCAGGAGCCGTCCGTTGGATCGCAGGTTCCGTGACCGTTGCAAGGATCGGGATCGCAAAGATTTGGCGGTTCTTCATCGACATCCACTTCTTCGATTTCGTCGATTTCGTCCACGGTGTCCGCTTCGTCGAGGTCTTCCTCTTCCTCGACCTCGTCGATATCGCCATCCGTGGGCGTTTCGGCAAGCTGTCCCAAAAATGCAGTGGCAAGACGAATCGACGTAACGCTTGCCGTGCCGGATTCCACCGGAACGGTGGTTACATCCCATTCGTTGTCACTGTCTTCCTTGAGGATGTACGCGTTCACGTTTTCCGGCAGGTCAGTGAGGCTTTTCCAGGTGATTTTGAACTCTTTTTGCAGGGTCATGTCCGCAGGTGTGAACGTCACGATCGGACTCAGCGCTTCCACTCCATCGGGAAGCTGAACCGCTGTAGTCGCCAGTTTTTCGTAGCAGACTGTCGTTTGCTCGGTCACGATTCCCTCGGGAAACGTGGCTTCGAACTCGGTACCGGCAATGAGGGACAATTCTTTGTCGGAAATGAGGCGTATACAGTTGTCCGGCCATTCTTCGAAATCGATATCTATCTTATCGGTTGCCTCAACCAGATCGGTGTCTGTATCACCAGGATTTCCCGTGCTATCCGAGGTGCAGGCCGAGACGGAAAACAGCGTCATCGCCAGTGCGAGAAAAACAAGAATGGATGAGGGAACGCGAGACATCGAAACCTCCCTTGATAGCTATCATTGCAGCAACTGGCGAATTCCGACAAATGGACGGATGAACGCCATGCATATACATTGGACGTACTCTTGATTGAATTTATACTATACGACAAGAGCTATCAAGACTCTTCTCCATGAAAACGTTGGATGTTTTCGTGAAATGGAGCGCTATCTTCTTGAAAATGCCGCTTTTTCGGACGTTTTCCCGAAAAATCTTGCCAAAAGGTGGGAGAATCGATTCAATGAGGCCAAGTAACTTCTATGACGAATTTTAGTGGATCATAAGGAGATGGCATGAATCTGAGAACCTTGGTCGTGCATAGCGTTTTTTGGCTGTTCTTGCTGGTATCGCCGATGGCGTTCGCTCTTCAGGCTCCCGGTCTGGATTTCGAATTCGGGTATCAACCGGCCGATCCGATGTTGCCCGACAGCTACGCCGAGGCATATCCTGAACTCCTTCGGGATCTCAAAGCTTATCTCGACTGGGACACTACGAAAAAAGCACTGACCCAGGAGATGGACGAGCAGATCAAACTTACAAGAAAGATCAAAAAGTATAAAGAACGCAAGGCGTTACAAAAACAGCTTCGTGAAGATAAAAAGAAAATGATCGCCGATTTTCCCGAGAGGAAAAAACGCCTCTGGAGCGCGATTATCTATCATGCCGAAAAGGCTTTGCAGGACAATTCCTCCGATCCCTATCTGTTGATGCTCATTGCCCGGCTGTATTACCCGGTTCGCGATCAGGACTACAAAGATCCTCAACCGCCGGTCGTCGAGGCGATTCCCGGTCCTCGTCCGGTGTTCGAAGAGGAAACGAAGGAAGAAAAAGCGGTCGAAAAAACCGAAGAAGATGAACTGGCCGCCTACAAAACACCCCTGATCGAAAAAGAAGAAACTCCCGAGGTGGAAACGGCCGAAGTGACGGCACCTGCCGAGAAGAAGCCCGAGTATGTTAAAAATATGCTCAGAATTCGGGATGCCGTTGCGGAAGTGCTTGAAAAGCATCAGGATTTTCCGAATCATGCCGAAGCGGTTTCCATGCTGGCACAACTATACAGTGAATTGAAACAGACGCGTGAAAAAGCGCAGATGTGGGATGATTACGTCAGGCTTCACCCGGACAGCCCGGTGATTGCGGAAATCCTTTTCCGGCTGGCTTACACCCATTTTCATTCGCCTCAGAGTTTCGACCATTTCACGCAAGCGGCGATCTTTTTCGAAAAAGCCGCTGCAAAGTACGAAGTAGGCACGTTGTGGCATTGCCGATCTCTCTACATGCTGGCGTGGTCGCGTTATCTTTCCCGCGATTTCAACGAGCAGGCCAAGAAAAGCTTTGTCGAAGTGTATAACGCGGCGAAAAACATGTCCGAAGAGACGCCGGAACTCGAAGCGATGAAAAAAGAAGCGCTGGTGCAGGTGAAACACATCATCGACACCAACGAACGTGCGTCGAAAATTTCTTTCGAATAAAGATTTTCTGAGGAAAGAGTGACTGGATGAAGAACGAGACGCGTTTCAGGATCGGCACCCGTGGCAGTCAACTGGCTCTTTGGCAGGCCAATATGGTCAAAGACCTGCTCGACGTTCCGGCCGAAGTGCATGTCATCAAAACGAGCGGTGACCGTTTGCTTTCGGTGCCGCTACAAGGTCGAATCGACAAGGGTTTTTTTACCAAAGAAATCGAACAGGCTCTGATGGATCACGAGGTAGACGCCGCGATTCACTCGCTCAAAGATCTGCCTACCGAAAATCCTCCGGGACTGGTGTTGGGTGCTACCCCGCCGAGAGCGTCGGTCAATGATGTGCTGTTGGTATCTCCTGACGCATATGCCCCCGATGAGCCGTTTCCCGTGAAAAAAGGGAGTGTTATCGGTGCTACAAGTCTTCGTCGTCAGGCACTGTTGAAGTCGTTTCGACCCGATCTCGAACCCAGCTTGATGCGGGGCAATGTTCCCACGCGCATTTCCAAAATCGTTTCGGGAGAATTCGATGCCGCCATCCTAGCACGAGCCGGTCTGGAACGCCTGAAGCTGGATATTGCTCCTTTAAAAGCCTTCGATCTAAATCCCTATCTCTGGCCTTGCGCTTCCGGTCAGGGGGCGGTTGGTGTACAGATTCGGGAAAACGACCCGGAGGTGGAGCGAACGGTTGCAAAGATCGATCATACTCCCACAAGACAAGCGGTCGACCTGGAACGTGACCTGCTCGTAGCCTTCGGTTGCGGTTGTCACGATCCGTTTGCTTGCTGGGTTCAGGTGGAAAACGAGAAATTCTCGGTGCTTATCGCTTCTCTTTTCGCTGATGGAAGCTGGAAGACCTCGTATTTCGAAAACCTCAATCAAAACGAGGTGTTGCCTCGTTCCATCGCATGGCGGGACGGGGAAGTAGAGGGTTCCGAGCCATCTTTTTCCTCAGATGAGCTTTGTAAACCGGCACGTTCCTGGTAAACTGGAGACACTAGTTCGACATACAGGAAAAATGTGGATTCGAGGGGGATTTTCATTGAATCCATAAACTACGATTCAAGTCTAAGAGATGAATTCAAGGAAGTAGTATGAAAACGATCGAGAAATCTCGCGAACTATTCGAAAAAGCCAAAACTCTCGCTCCAGGTGGAGTGCATAGCCCCGTTCGGGCTTTTGGATCGGTGGGGGGAACCCCGGTATTTTTTGCCCGTGGAAAAGGCGGGCATTGTATCGATGCCGATGGCAACGACTACCTGGATTTTTGCCAATCTTGGGGACCGTTGATCCTCGGTCACGCAGACGAAACCGTGGTGGATGCTGTCCGAAAAGCTGCTGTGGATGGTCTTAGTTTCGGTGCATGTCACGATAAAGAAGTGGCTCTGGCCGAAAGCGTTTTAAGAGCATTTCCGACATACGACCGGGTGCGGTTCGTCAGTTCGGGAACCGAAGCCGTGATGACAGCCATTCGCCTGGCTCGTGGAATTACCGGGCGCTCACGGATCGTCAAATTCGAGGGCGGGTACCATGGCCATTCCGACAGCCTGTTGGTGAAAGCCGGGAGCGGTCTGGCAACCTCCGGTGTGTCTTCGAGTGGCGGCGTACCCGACGAACTCGCCGGTTTGACGTTGGTTTTGCCGCTGGACGACGACGAGGCGCTGGAAGCTGCCTTCGAGAAATTCGGTTCGGAAATCGCCTGTGCCGTCATCGAGCCTTTGCCGGGTAACAACGGATTGTTGGAACAACGTCCCGAATGGCTCGAAAAATTGCGGGCGTTGACGAAAACGCACGGCTCTTTGTTGATTTTCGACGAGGTGATTTCCGGTTTTCGCCTGCGATTCGGTGGATATGGCGATTCCTTGGGAATTCAGGCTGACCTTGTGACGCTTGGGAAAATCATCGGTGGTGGAATGCCGGTTGGGGCGGTCGTGGGACCGAAGGACCATATGGAGAATCTAGCGCCGCTGGGCAAAGTTTATCAGGCAGGTACGTTAAGTGGAAACCCCGTGGCGATGGCGGCGGGAAAGGCGACGCTCGATCAGTTGGAGGACGGTTCCGTCTATACCCATCTGGAGAACCTGGGTAAAGTTTTCGACGAAACGCTTGAAGCGGCGAAATCGGACCTGCCGTTTTTAAACTGGAGACGGTTAGGATCGTTGATCTGGGTTTATTTCGAGGAAGGCGAGGTGCCTCGGCGAGCCGATAAGATTCCATCGCGTCCTATCGAACGATTCAACGCGATTTATCACGAAATGTTGCAGGCTGGATATTATTTGCCACCGTCCGGTTACGAATTGTGGTTTTTGTGCCGATCCCACACGGCAGACGAAATTCGCTCGCTGGCGCAAACCGTATGCGGCAAATTAAAAGCTTTGGGGTAATGCGTCATTCTTGACAACAGGCGGGCGCGAATTAGTTTGAATGGAGCGATACCGGTCGTTCAAACACGGATTCGAACCGAGAAATCGATTCGGACCACGAAACGAAAGCAAAGATTATGGAAGAGACACTGATCGCGAATCTGCCTACGATAGTTCCCGTACTTCCCGTGCGCAACACGGTACTATATCCTTACATGACCCTGCCGCTCTCCATCGGTAGAGAAAAATCCCTGCGCATCCTCCAGGACGTATTACCTGGTGACAAGATGATCGGCGTTGTTGCCCAAATCGATGGCAACGTGGATCTGCCGGGGGAACAAGATCTCCATTATTACGGCACGTTGGGAAAGATTATCAAATCTTCGGATCATACCGAAGGTACGGCTTCGATCCTCGTGCAAGGTGTGGTTCGTTTCCGAGTGGTCGAGTACCTTAGTGAGGAACCGTACCACAGGGTGAAGGTCGAATACGTTCCCGACGAGGTGCCGGATGATATCGAAATTTCGGCCATGCACCGGAATCTCAAGCAAATTGTCAACAAAGTCATCCGCTTGAGTCCGAACATTCCCGACGAAGCGGCCTACCTGGTAGACAAGGTGCCGTCTCCGTCCTATCTGGCTGATATGATTGGGCATTATCTGGATCTCGACATCAGCGAGAAGCAGAAGATTTTGGAAACCACTCCGGTCAAGGAACGTCTGGAACTCATCACGGGTATTCTTACCCGCGAATTGGACGTACTGGAGTTGGGGAACAAAATCCAACACGAGGTCAAGGAGAAGCTCGATAGTCATCAGCGGGAAGTGTATCTGCGCGAACAACTCAAGGCGATTCAAAAGGAACTTGGCGAGTCGGACGGCAACGAGGAACTCGAAAAGCTTCGGGAGAAGCTCGAAGAGAAAAAGATGCCGGAAGAGGCTCATAAAGCGGCCATGAAAGAGTTGAAACGGCTTCAGCGAATGCATTCTTCCTCGCCTGAATATCAGGTGGCCCGGACCTATCTGGACTGGATGATCGACGTTCCCTGGAGCGAATCGACCGAAGACAACCTCGATATCGCCGAGGCGGAAAAAATCCTCAACGAAGATCACTACGACCTGGAAAAAGTCAAAAAACGCATCATTGAGTTCCTCGCGGTGCGCAAACTGAAAAACGACCTGCGCGGTCCCATCCTGTGTCTCTCCGGTCCTCCCGGTGTCGGTAAAACCTCGCTGGGGAAATCCGTGGCTCGTTCCTTGGGGCGTAAGTTCTACCGGATGAGTCTGGGTGGCGTGCACGACGAGGCAGAAATCCGTGGACACCGCAGAACCTACATCGGTTCCATGCCTGGACGGATTATCGGTGGACTGAAAAAGTGCGGGACGAACAACCCCGTGTTCATGCTCGATGAAATCGAAAAACTCGGCAAGGATTTCCGTGGAGATCCGGCTTCAGCGCTACTCGAAGTGTTGGACCCGGAACAGAATTTCTCTTTCCAGGATCATTACTTGGATGTCCCGTTCGACTTGTCCAAGGTGTTGTTTATCTGTACCGCCAACATGCTCGACACGATTCCTCCCGCTCTGCGCGATCGGCTGGAAGTCATTCAGATTCCGGGCTATTCCGAGGAAGAAAAGTACCATATCGCCAAGAAATACCTGATTCCGGAAAACATCGAGGATCACGGGTTGAGCGAGGAGTTGATCGAGTTCACTGACGAAGCGCTGCATACCATTATCAGCGATTACACGCGAGAATCCGGTGTGCGTAACCTGAAGCGTGAGATTGCCTCGGTTTGTCGCTCCATTGCCAAAGATGTTGCATACGGAAAAGAGGATAAATCGTTGATCGAGCCGGACACGGTCGAGAAAATCCTCGGTCCGCAGAAATACTGGAATGATGTAGCAATTCGAACCGCAAAGCCCGGCGTCGCGACCGGATTGGCCTGGACGCCTACCGGCGGAGATATTCTTTTCATCGAAGCCACGATGATGAAAGGGAAGGGCGGTTTGATGATCACCGGCCAATTGGGCGATGTGATGAAAGAATCCGCGAAGGCTGCGTTGTCCTACGTTCGTACCAAAGCCAAGGAACTGAATATCGATGAGGACATTTTCTCTCAGAAAGATCTTCACGTTCACGTTCCCGCCGGTGCGATTCCCAAGGATGGCCCCTCGGCGGGAGTCACGTTGATGACGGCGTTGACATCGATTTTGACCGACAAGCCGATTCAGAACAATATGGCGATGACGGGTGAAATCACCTTACGTGGAGCCGTGTTGCCGGTTGGCGGCATTAAAGAAAAGATTCTGGCTGCCAAGCGTGCCGGAATCACGAAAATCGTAATGCCTGCCAAAAACGAGAAAGATCTCATCGACATTACCGAATCGTCTCGGGAAGGGATGGAGTTCGTTTTCGTCAACGACATGAGCGAAGTTCTGGAAAACGCCTTTACCAATTGAGAATGACGGTGAATCCTTTTTAATGAAGGATTTACCATCGTTTCGGCTAAAAAAATCCTCAAGAAACCTCTCGGCAAACGACATGTTCCGAGAGGTTTTCTTTTTCGGCATCGGATTGTTTCCAAAACGTTTCCGAGGCGTTATGATTCTCTATAGGATTTCTTTTCCCGGATAGTTGATTGTTTGCCGAAGGACGTTTTGGGATGAACGAAGTTTGCTCCCGTTTGATTGGTGCATGGCTGCTGCTTGTGTGGGCGATTCCAGCCGCTTGGGCGCAGGAGTCGGAACCGCTTGAGTCTTCTCCTGAGATTTCTCAGACGGCTGGTGCAACGGTTCCGGGATGTAATGAAAACAATTCTGAAGTAGAAAAAGAACGGGAAGAGTTTACAGACGGGGTGAAGGTCGAACGTTTTCTGAAACCTC
Source organism: Myxococcota bacterium (assembly GCA_963676915.2). Lineage (GTDB taxonomy): Bacteria > Myxococcota_A > SURF-8 > SURF-8. The sequence continues at coordinate 37,798 of CAXXVK010000030.1, read as the reverse complement.
CGAAACTTCGTCCTTGCTGTATGCTGGGATATAATCTCAGGACAACGCTCAACGATACCAGCGTTCCGGTCAAACTGGACAACATCTTGTACCCGGATCGCCTGGGACGGCATTCCTACCGTAAACTCAGCGTGGAAACAGAGCAATTGGGCTTGATATACACCTGTCGCGGTGGTGTCGTAGATATTGCCCACATCAGGGATTATGCCGACTACACGGCGTATTTGTACGAAAGAATCCGTATCGTACTCGGAAGCGGCGTGTTGTTGCCGATTCCGGCGGAAGGCGGAAAGCGCTTTATTCTTTTACGTTCCATTCAAGAAACTCTGACGCAGGAAGAAAAAGACGAGCTGGCCTTGTTGCTTGCGGAACGGATCAGTTTCATGCTGTCCGTCTGGCACGAAATCGTTACCTGGTACGATTACCGCAGTGTCGATATCTTTTCCGAAAAAGCCTCTTCGTTTTCCCCGGAAGACCTCTATTCCAATCTTCTAGGGGCGAAAATCGGGGCTGAAGCCATTCGAAACGGGAACGACTACGACGAGCAGGTCACTCGTATTCTTAATGAGAAAGTCCATTCCCTGGTGCCTTTACCCAACGGTCATACCAAGGAAACGTTGAATGTCGTGGATGGAATCTGGTGGGACAGTTCGAAGAAAATCCCCGACATGCGACTGATTACCCGGCGTAACATGGAGGTCGGCGATTCCATCACCCCGTGGCGGGTACCGGACGCTTTTTCTCCCTATTGCGGAGTTCGTAAGGACAAGCCGGAAGTTTTGGAGGTTCCAACGGCTGGTCCGAAAGATCTCCGGTTGGAGGATCTGTACGAATTCCATTTTTACGTCGATCCCAAGAAAGCTCGGACGTTCCTATTGCCGGATAACGGAAAAAAATGGGTCAGTCAGAAGGATTTTCCCTGGATTATCGAGAACATCCGACGCGACATGAAACAGGAATTCGGTCCGTTTGCCGATCAGGTCGGTTTGGATACCTATGACCTGAAGGTCGAAAAGAAGTTTTCCAACGAATTCGATCCCGATTGCCCCTGTGGACGAACGGACAAAGACTGTTCTCTGACTCGCGAGGAGGAGATTCAAGCTGTAAAAATCGGGAAAATCCGTATGGCTGGCGGCAACATGCGGGGAATGATGATCGGTACGACCATCGCCGAAGTACCCACGACCAGTGGTCAATTCAACGTTATGCGTTTCGACTCGGTGTTTACTTTCGCGCCGTCTTCCTATCTTTTGCATGTCAAGGCGGTGGAAAATCCTGCTTTGCTGTTTTGTAGAATGGAAGCGGAAGACGGTTCGGGACGTACGGAAGTGGATTATCCCTTCGTCAATCCTTTCGAAACGAAATGTGTTCCACACTCCTGGTGGGGAATCAAACTGGACATGCTGGAAATGCTGTACGAAAGCGATACAAGTTCCTATGGTTTCCGGCCTCTGGAATTCGGTGTAGTGCTCAATGCCTTAGGTAATGGGCACACTGTGGAGTTTTTTAACCCGTCGCTTGCTGTTTTCGGTCGGTATGGCTCCAGAAATTCTGGATATCCGAAGTGGAATGAAAAAAGGGGATAAATACAACCTGGCCAGCTATTTTTCCGTTATTTACGACAGGAACCTGCTGGATAACCGCTTGACGTTGAAAACTTTCGGTGGCTTTCGCTATTTGGTTACGGATGCGAAGTCATTCAACGTAGAGGGGGGCGGTCGAATGCAATACAATCATCTGTGGAGTCGTCGCGATTTTCGCGGAGGAGCGCCGTTGCATTCTATTGTCAGTGTCGGGTTGGAGGCTTCCGTTACGTATTTCTACGATCACCACCCCGGTATGCCAAGCATGTTGAAATACACCATGGCACCGATGGGGCGGGATTTCATTCCGGCAAACTGGCATATCTATGGGCAGGCGTTGCTCTATTTCGAGACGACCATTCCCAAACTCGGTATGTTTTAGCGTGACGTGGAACGATTTTTGGCAAATCGTTTGAGGTTGTTATCGCAGTTTTTCCAACGCCGCCTTGGCTTCCGGGACGTTATCGATCACGAAAGCGAGTTGATCACAGGCGTAGTCTTCGCAGGGGGCGCAGGTGTCGAATCCTTTGGAACGTGCGCACGAGCGAATTCCGCATTGTGAACAATGGAAGAACTGTTCTTGTCCATCGCTTTTGCATCCATGACAGACGATTTGCTCGGGCGTGATGGTTGCCTGAAACATCGCCGACCATTCGGCGGCGGTTTTTTGCCGCAACGCCTCATCATCATTTTGTGTAGCAAGGTAAGCAGGGCACTGGTGACAGTCGAGTCCGCAATAGGCGAGCATGGAAGCCTCCTTGAGGAAAATGGATTCTAATTGGCAAAAGGCTTGTAATTCCCTAAGGATAGCTTGTCAGTCAGCACAATCGAAGGTGAGGTTCCAGCCGTCCCAGTAGCCCCAGTCGCCGGTTCGTCGGTCGGAAACCGTAAGTGCCCAGGTTCCTTGGCGTTCATTGCCTTTGAAGTCGTCCAGTATGTAGGTTTCGAAAAGTCCCAGGGAATTCAAATCGTTACGTTCTTTAAGGACTGCCGAATCCCCGTCCGGTGAAGTCAGCACGATATGCAGATCTCCGGGAAAACGGTGCCGAATCGCGACGAAAACGCATACTTTGTTCAGCGTTCCGCTTTGTTCTACTTGCACAACGTCCGTAACGCCGTACGAGTCGTTGTCGGGAATTTCGATCGGCCAGGCGTTAAGACTCGGGTCGGTTTCGAATTCGGGTGGATCGACGAATAGCAGCGTCCACCAGACCAGTTGTCCGGCGTCATCTTGCAAGGTATCGGTGACGGTCAAAGTCCAGGTGCCGGTTGTGCGGTCGCCACGGAAGCCGGTGACGGTCAACATTTCCAGGATGTTGGAGGCTCCGTCGGAACTTGGCTCGAACAAGGTGACTTTACGACCCGACGGGCTTTCGAGCACGATGCTCAGTTCTCCACGGAAAGGATGGACGATCCACAGCGGGATATTGATATCCCATACCGGAAGATCCTCGCCGCTGACTTCGATGAACACACGAATCGCGCCGGGATTGGCCAAGTCGATTGGATAACTCGGCAGTTGATTGGAAAGCTTTGAATAGGGAGAAATTTGAGGAGCTTCTTCGTATTCTGCTTCTTCCTCCTCTGGTTCCGGTTCAGGTTCAGGCTCTGGTTCTGGCTCCGGTTCCAGCTCGGGTTCTTCGTCGATGGCATCGGGTTCGGGTTCGATTTCGTCGATATCGCCCGGAGTGCTTTCGCTTTCTTCATCTTCAAGATCCAAATCCAGGTCGGCGATCTGGTCATTATCGGCCGGATCTTCGGTCAGATGACTCGTGCAGGATAGAAAAACGCAAGACAGTGTGACAACACAGAAAGCGAGAAAGGCTGAAGAGAGTTTTGCCATGGGAACCGTCGAGTTCATAGGTTTGAGACACAAACAAACGCTCATCCAGTGTCGAAAATAGCGCAAAGCGGAGGCGAAAGTCAACAATCGGTAAATGTTGATCAAGACAAGGACATAGGGCAACAGTTTTGCAACACTAGAAACAAAAAACGGGAGACCATGTGGCCTCCCGTTTGGATCTCCTAATGGAGAAAGGACGTCGAACGTACCTTAGGGGCGTTCAAACAGTCCCGCAGCGCCCATGCCGCCGCCGATGCACATGGAAACGATACCCAGCTTGTGACCTTCGCGCTTCATTTCGTGCACGATCTGGGTGGTCAGCTTCGCGCCGGTGCAGCCCAGCGGGTGGCCCAAAGCGATGGCGCCGCCGTTCGGGTTGACCTTCTTCGGGTCGATACCGAGTTTGCGCATGCTGTACAATCGCCTGGCTGGCGAAAGCTTCGTTCAGTTCGAACACGTCGATGTCGTCCACGGTCAGACCTTCTTTGGCCAACAGCTTCGGAATCGCGGCCGCAGGTCCGACACCCATTTCGTCGGGGCGGACACCTTCGACCTGGTAGTTACGGAAGTAGGCCAGGATTTCCAAGCCACGTTTGTTGGCTTCTTCTTCGGACATGATCAACGCGAAAGCCGCGCCGTCGTTCATCTGGGAAGAGTTGGCCGCCGTGACGGAACCTTTCACCTTGAACGCGGGACGCAGTTTGGCCATGCCTTCCATGGTGGAGTTCGGGCGGGGGCCTTCGTCCATCTTGAAGACGCCTTCGATCTTTTTGCCGTTTTTCCAGGTGGTGTACGGCATCGGAACGATTTCCTCATCAAACTTACCGGCCTTGATGGCGGCAGCGGCTTTGAGGTTGGATTCCAGACCAAAGCGGTCCATTTCTTCACGGGTCAGGTTGAATTCTTCACCGTAGCGCTGTACGACGTGCTCGGCGGTGTTACCCATCGAGCAGTAGCCTTCGATCTGGTGAGAATCGGCGGTGATGTCGGGATGGCCGACGATCTTGTTGCCGCCCATGGGGATCATGGACATGGTTTCGACGCCACCGGCCAGAACGATGTCCTGGTATCCGGCCACAACGCGGGTCGCGGCCATGGCGATGGTTTCGAGTCCGGAAGAGCAGAAGCGGTTGACGGTCACGGCAGGAACGCGATCCGGCAGACCGGCGTGCAGGCCGACCATGCGGGCGATGTTCATGCCCTGCTCGGCTTCCGGCATGGCGCAACCAACGACCAAGTCGTCGATTTCTTCACCTTTGACACCGGTTACTTCGAGGATCTTCTGGATGACCACTTTACCCATCGATTCGGGGCGGGTGTAAATCAGCGTGCCTCGTTTGGCGCGACCGATCGGCGTGCGCTTCGCGGCTACGATAACGGCTTTTCTCATGATTCAAGCTCCTTTTCTTGACGCGGCTTGTGCCGCGGAATTTCTTGATGTCCTAGCCATAATTCCTAGTTGCGCAGCGGCTTGCCGGTGGTCAGCAGGGACTGCATACGTTCGATGGACTTCGGCTCTCCGACGAGGCTCATGAAGGCTTCCGTTTCGAGTTCGAGCAGGTAGTCTTCGCTCACGGCCGTGTTCGGTTCGATGTCGCCGCCGGTCAGGACGTTCGCCAGTTTCTTGGCGATCTTGACTTCGTGCTCGGTGACGAACAGGCCGAGACCCATGTTGTAAAGGCCCATCTCGAAGGTGGAGTATCCGGGACGGCCGGGGAGGATCAGGTTGTTCGGCGGCAGCTTCGGTTGATAACCGGCGGTGGCCATTCCGAGAACCATCTTCTTGGCGGTGCCGATGAGGTCGTCACGGTTGGCGACGATGCGGTCGGACATGCGCAGGAATTTGAGGTCGCGGGCATGTTCGGCCGTGTTGGAAACCGTAGCCATCGCGATGGTTTCGAAGGTTTTCTGGATGTAGGGGAAGCGGTCCACGGCTGCAGATGCCGGGATGTTTTCCAACCAGCGGGTCAGCAGACCGAGGTTACCACCACCACCGGGGATCAGGCCGGCGCCGATTTCGACGAGACCGATCCAGCTCAGGGAGTGCGCGCACACCGCGTCGGTAGCCATCAGCACTTCGCAACCACCACCCAGGACCATGCCGAAGGGCGCGGAAACCGTAGGCTTGGAGCAGTAGCGCAGCCGTTTGCTGGCTTCGTGCAGACCTTCGACGGCCAGCTTGATGTTATCGAAGTCTTTGCCCATCGCGAGCATCATGATCATCATCAGGTTCGCGCCCACGGAGAAGTTCTCTCCCTGGTTGGCCACGACCATGCCTTCCCATTTATCGGAAGCGTCGAGCATGTCGCAACCTTCGAGCAGCATCTTGATGATGTCGTCGTCGATGGCGTTCATTTTGGTGTGGAACTCGCAGCAGAGTACGCCGTCGCCCATGTCGATCAGCGAAGCACCGCTGTTTTCTTTGACGACTTTGCCGTCTTCGCGCATCAGTTTCAGGTTGAACCAATGGGCTTTGGTCGGTACGGGAGCGTATTTTTCCTCACGGAAATCCCAGAAGTAGAGTTTTCCACCCTCGGATTTGTACCAGCTTCCGTCGCTCTTTTCGAGCATGGTTTCGACGACGGCGGGAATTTCGTAGCCGTCGGCTTTCATGCGCTCGACGCTTTCTTTCACACCCACGAGATCCCAGGCTTCGAACGGGCCGTTTTCACGGTTGTAGCCCCATTTCATGCCGTTGTCGATCTGCATGATGTCGTCGCAGATTTCGCCCAGGCGGCGTGCCGAATACAGGCAGTTGTCTACGAACAGTTTCCACGCCAGTTGGCTCAGGCGATCGTCGGCACCGATGAGAGTTTTGGCTTTTTCAGCCGGATCGTCGGTGTTTTTGGCTTTTTTGATGGTGTCGTTCTTGACTTTTTCAAGCTCGACGTACTCCATCGCTTTCCAATCCCAAACGAGTTTCTTTTTGCCTTCTTTTTTGTAGAAACCTTTACGGGTCTTGGTGCCGAGGCAGCCGTTGTCGATCAACTTGGCCAGCCATTCGGGAACTTTCAGATCTTCGCGGGTTTCATCATCTTCGAGTTGATCGTAGCTGTTGGTGATGATGTGATGAATGGTGTCCAGACCCACGAGGTCGGTGGTTTTGAACGTCGGCATGGCCGCGCCCGAAACTTTGCCGGTGACGGCGTCGACTTCGGCGATGGTGTATTCACCTTCGACCATGTGCTTGAAGGTCGAAGCGATACCCGCCACACCGATGCGGTTGGCGACGAAGTTGGGGGTGTCCTTGGCCCAGACAATGCCTTTGCCGAGGGTCGTCTCGCCGAATTCCGCCAGGTCTTTCATGACTTCGGGATCGGTGTCCACGCCGGGAACCATTTCCAAAAGCTTCATGAAGTAAGGAGGATTGAAGAAGTGAGTGACGCAGAAGTTTTTCTTGAAATCGTCAGAGCGTCCCTCGACCATCTTGTTGATGGCGATACCCGAGGTGTTCGAGCTGATGATCGTACCGGGCTTGCGGAACTTTTCGATTTTTTCGAAAAGGCTCTGCTTGATTTGCAGATTTTCCACGACTACTTCGATGATCCAATCGCATTCGGCGATTTTTTCCAGATCATCGTCGAAGTTACCGACGGTGACGAGGTTGGCGTTTTCGGGGACGTAGAACGCCACCGGAGGCCGTTTCATCTTTTTCATCTTCATTACGGCGCCTGCCGCGAAAGCGTTGCGCTTCGCTGGAATCTGCTTTTCTTCGTCCGTCAGTTTCGGCGGGACGATATCAAGCAGGTAGACAGGAATCCCGTAATTGGTGAGTTGGGCGGCTATCCCGGCACCCATTACACCGGCGCCCAGGACGGCTACCTTTTTGATCTGTCTTGCCATCGATACCTCCTTGTTGTAGTGCGAGTAAGGTTCGTCTTGCACAATGAGCGAATACAAACGAAAGACCCGAGCGATGGCCGCCGGGTCATCAATGATATTCGCCGTTACGTGAACAAAATGAATGAATGGTCATTCATCGACAATTTAGCCAAGCTTCTCCCCTCTGTCAAGGAAAGTTTCCGAGGGGAGAAGCCGCTTTTTTCAATTAAAAGTCTACCGTAATTCCGTACACTCCGTCTTTCAATTCGCTTTTGACTTTCGCGCCGATCTTGTACATCAGATTCTGCATGATTTTGTTCTGGAAATGGATCTGCGCAGTCAGTCCGCGAATGCCGTTTCGACGTGCGATTCGGGCCAATGTCTTCAGCAGGAACGTTCCGATACCGCGATTCTGCCAGGGATCGCGAGTGACCAACGCCACCTCGGCCCGGTTGTTCTTGGTATCGAGATAGTAGCATCCCATGGCAACGATTTCCTCGCCGTGGGCCTCTGGAATGGTGCCGACGATGGAGACTTCGTTGCGGTGGTCGATATACACAAAATCCTGGATCTGTTTCTGCGGCAGTTTCTTCATATGGCTGCCGAAACGATAGTAAATCGTGCTTTCGCTCAGAGCGTAGAACAGTTCGCGCATCCGAGGTTCATCCGTGGGGTGAATTGGGCGGAACTTGATCGGCGTGCCGTCTTCCATGATCATTGAAGCACGCAGTCCAGGCGGTTCGACGAACATTTTGCCTTGCACGGCGGCCATATCCGGCATCAGGTACTTGGCTTCGATGGCTTCTTTGATCAATTGCGCACGGAATTTGGGGTGCGAAATGCTGATCAACGCCAGTGCGCGACCCTGAATGCTCTTACCATGGAGGTAAGCGGTGCCATATTCGGTGACGACGTAATGCACATCGCCTCGGGTGGTGACAACACCGGAGCCGGGGCTTAAATGTGTAACGATTCTAGATACTTCGCCGTTGTTTGCGGTAGAGGGAAGGGCGATGATCGCTTTGCCGCCCGGGGATTGTGTCGCGCCCCGGTTGAAGTCCACCTGGCCGCCGATGCCGGAATAGAATTTCGGACCGACCGAATCGGCACAGACCTGACCGGTGAGATCCACTTCCATCGACGTGTTGATGGCAACCATTTTGGTCTGACGAGCGATGGTGAACGGATCGTTGACGTATTCCGTGGGACGGAAGCTGAACATCGGGTTGTCATCGATGTATTCGTACAGTTTTTTCGTGCCCATACAGAAACTTGCAACGACTTTGCCGGGGTCCATGGATTTCCGCGAGCCGTTGACCACGCCCGATTCAATCAGGTCGATAATGGAATCGCTCAGCATTTCGGTATGAATGCCAAGGTTGGATTTTCCTTTGAAATGGTCGAGCGAAGCCTGGGGAATCAGGCCGATTCCCAGTTCCACCGTCGAGCCGCTTTCTACGAGCGCTGCGATGTATTCGCCGATTTTCTGAGATTCCTGAGTAGGCTCCTGGGAATCGTATTCGATCAACGGGGAATTGACCGGCACGAGGTGATCGAGATCGTAAATGTTGATCAGGCTATCACCATGAGTGCGGGGCATTTGCTCGTTGACTTCGGCGATGACCAGCCGGGAGTTTTCCACGGCAGCTCTGACGATATCGACCGAAACACCAAGACTGCACATGCCTCGTTCGTCGGGAGGTGAAACCTGGATCAAAGAGACATCGATCGGCATTTCACCGGAAGCGAACAGTTTGGGGATGTCGCTCAAGAAAATCGGAGTATAACTTCCGAATCCTTCTTTGACCAGATTACGAACGTTGCGGCTGACGAAAAACGTGTTGACCTTGAAGTGGTCTATCATTTTTTTGTCGGCGTAGGGAGCTTCGCCCATCGTGAAAAGCTGAATCAGTTCCACATCATTGAGTTCCGCGTGTCGGTCCGTGAGCGACTGCACGAGGGAATTGGGTTGGGCGCAACCGGTGCCGAGAAACACGCGATGGCCGGGTTTTACGGCTTTCACGGCGTCATGAGAGGAAAGAATCTGGTCGCGATAATGGGTTTTCCAGTCTTCCATACGGGGAGTCATTTTAGGCTTGCGATTCATATTATTTCTCGTCGATTTGGATGGTGATACGTGCATCGGCAGCCACGGCGTCTACGCCGATAGAGCCAACGATAAAGGGATTGATGTCGAGTTCGGTGATTTGCGGGAAATCCGTAGCCAACTGACTTACATGTTGCAAGCCTTTGGCGATGGCGCGCATATCGACACCGGTTTGACCGCGAACGCCTTTGAGCAGGCTGAAGGAACGGGTTCCTCTAAGCATCTGCATGGCTTCTTCCTCGGTGATCGGGGCGAGGTGGAAGGTGACGTCTTTCATCACTTCCACGAAAATTCCGCCCAGACCGAACATCAACATCGGTCCGAATTGGGGATCGCGGTGCATACCGACGATCACTTCCCGGCCTCTTGGGGCCATGGTTTCGACGTATACCCCATCGAGTCTTGCATCGGGGAAGGCTCGGCCGATTCGTAGCATCATCAGATCGAAAGCGTCACGAACCTGTTCGGCGCTTTGTAGGTTGAGTTTTACGCCTCCGACATCGGATTTATGAATGATATCAGGCGAGTAGATTTTCATTGCCAGCGGAAATCCGAACTGGTTCCCGGCTTCTACCGCTTCCTCGGCGGACTGACAGATCGCTCCTTTGGGGACGATGAAGTCGTACGCGTCGAGAATCTTTTTCGCGTCGATTTCGCCGATTTGCGCTTGACCCATACGGATGTGCCGGTTGATCAAACGAGCCACACGGCGGCGGTTGACGGGGAAGCGGGTCACGATGCGCGGTGGACGATCCTGCCACGCAGCGTAGTTGCGCATGGCCTTCAACGAAGCGACGGCGCGTTCGGGAGAGTTGTAGTCGGGGAGGTTGTGTTGTACCAGTTCCCGTCGCGCGGGGATAACGTCCCGGCCACCCATGAAGCAAGCCAAGAGCGGCTTTTTGCCGGTCGAGCAGCCTGCAATCATTTTGGCGGTTTCGGCGGGTTTCGTCATGGCCTGAGGTGTCAGGATGACGATCACGGCGTCTACCGTATCCGCTTCCATGGCGGCGGTGATGGCGAGCCGGTAGCGATCCGGGTCGGCATCGCCGAGCACGTCGATGGGGTTACCGACGCTTGCGGCATCGGGAAGTTTCTGCTTGAGGGCTGCGGCGGTCTGCCAATCCAGTTCGGCGACTTCCAGCCCGGCGTTTTCCACGGAGTCGGCGGCGATGATTCCAGGGCCACCGGCGTTCGTTACGATGGCTACCCGTTTGCCTCTCGGCATGGGCTGCATGGCCAGGGCCGTCGAAAAATCGAAGAGTTGTTCAAACGTTTCGGCGCGGATTACACCCGAGCGCTGGAATGCTGCACCGTAGGCCATGTCCGTACCGGCAAGACTACCGGTGTGGGAACTGGCGGCTTTTACGCCGGCGGCAGTGGTTCCGGCTTTGAAGATAACCACGGGTTTCTTGGTCGTGACCTGCTCGGCAACACGAATGAACTCTTTGCCGTCGCTGATGCTTTCGAGATAGGCGACGATGACTTTGGTTTCATCGTCTTCCCCCAGATCGCGGAGAAGGTCGATTTCCGTGATGTCTGCTTTGTTACCGATACTGATGAGTTTGGCCAGACCGAGGTGACGCGAGGCGGCCCAGTCTAGGATGGCCGTACATACAGCACCCGATTGCGAGATCACCGAGATTCCACCCGGCTCCGGCATGTAGTGGGCGAAAGAGGCGTTCATCTTATGATAGGTATTGATCAGACCCAAAACGTTGGGACCGAGCAGACGAACGTTTTTCGCACGGCAGATGTCGGCGATTTCTTTTTCCAGGGAGGCGCCTTCTTCGCTGACTTCTTTAAAACCTGCCGTAATGACGACAACAGCTTTGGCACCTGCGTTGACCGAATCGGTCACCGCATCCTTGGCGGCGAAGGCGGGAACGGTGATGACACACATTTCCACCTGCTTCCCGTATTTTTTCAGTGACGGGTAGCACTTTTGGCCGAGAATTTCATCGGCAGTTGGGTTAATAGGAATAATCGAGCCTTCGAAACCGCCTTCCAAAAGGTTGTTCAACACATCGTTGCCAACCTTTCCTGGCTTTTTCGAAGCGCCAATCACGGCTATGGACTCAGGATTCAGCAGACCTTTCAACATAGTGCGATTCTCTCCATTCAGTGGAACGTTAGGAATGTAGCCGAAATGACTGGAACGCGAACAGGATCAATCGAAGAGTATCAAAGAAACATGTTTCGACCACATGGCAAAAACTTTGTCGAACTTAGTTCGGTAAAAGAGCTTTGTCAATACAGTTTGAATGACCTTTTTGACTTCTTGCGTCATTTTTTTGGTTATAGGTAAAAATAACGGTAAATGGAGCGGGGAAACAGAACGAACAAGCGGGAAATCCAACGGAAAAATCAGTATATGTTATCCAGCCCGAAATAAATAGTATTATTTCTAGCATCTTTATAGTGTTTGCTCAATCCGGCCATGTAGCCAACGCGGAGCGTCAAAGGATCGAAATAGCCGGTTAGCATGTCCAGGCGAATCTCTCCTCCGACGCCGGGAGCGAAGCTGTCGGTGGTGAAATCTTTGGTCCAGATACTGGCCATATCGAAGAACGGAGCGGCGTGAATTCGGCGGAAAAAAAGGGGCAGGGTGTAAACGCCGCGCTCGATGTTCCAGATCGGGAAGCGATATTCACTTCGTAAGAGAATGTATTTATCGCCACTTAAGGAATAAGGTTTGTATCCTCGGACATAATCTCCCCACTGGCGCTCGTCTTTGATGATGTCGTCTACGATATCGCGTTCCGGTGGACCACCGATGTAAAAAACTTGGCGGTTGCGGTAGTCGTAGGCTCCCATACCACCCACGATTCGCAAGGCGAGCGAGTGGTGGGCTACCCAGGGGTTGGGGATGTATTCGTTGTACGATCCGTAAATACTCGCTCCGTTGTATTCCGAGCCAAATACGTCGTGGCTTAATCCTAAAGAAACTCCAAAGGATCGTCCTTTGGCGGCTCCGATAAACCCCGTGCGTCCTTCCAGGTTCGAATAGCTGTATCCGAAACTCAAGCTTCCCAGGAATCCGGTATCGACGAACGAGGGTGCATCCTCCAAAGGTTCGTACGTATAGGAATTGAGTAGGCGTAAGTATCTGAAATTATAGCTCATATAGAGACTATGCGCGTAGCCGTGGATGTCGTCGAAACGGTTGTCCGTTCCTCGGAAGGAATAGGAAAAACTCATGCCGCCGGAGTAGCGCGACTCGTCCTGATCGATTTTTGCACCGTCTTTCCGTCCTCCGTTGTGCAACGTATAGGAGGTATGCGCGAAACGCATGGAAATCGTTGGGTAAAAGACTCTCGCCGTATAGCCGACTCCGAAGGTGGGTTGTTTGCTTTGAATGCCGTAGTCGAAGGCAGCGCTCCAACTGTGACGCTCTGCCGGATCGGTGGCATAGGTGGAGATTCCCAGCGTGTCGCCTGCATGATCCTGGCCCCAATCCGGTCGCCAGTGGTGAGGATAGAGGGCGGGGAAGGGCGAATAATCCCGATCCACATAGGGCATTTCAGGTTCGAACGGCTCGAATTTGACCCGAATATCCATGGCTTCGGGTTCTTCGATCCAGAATGTGTCGGCCAGATCGGTATAGGCGAGATCGTATCCGTTCGAGGAATACGTGGTGAAATACAATCGGCGGCCATCGGGTGAAATCTGAGGACCGAAAACACCCGCGAGGACGTTGGTCATCTGATGCGTGGTTCCGCGTTCAAGATCGTAGGCATAGGCGTTGAAAATTCCGCTCCGGTCGGAGGAATAAACCAGAGTGCGGCCATCGGGACTGAACGACGGATAGAAATTGATGGCTCCGGTATGGGTAACTTGCCGTAATTCCTTGGTTTGTGTGTCGTAAAGGTAAATATGTTTGAAACCGCCTTCTTCGAAACCACCGAAAGCCAGCAAGCGCCCGTCAGGGGACCATGTGGGAGCAAATACCTGGTCGAATCGTTCTCGATCAAATGGTTCAATTGTTTTATTTCGGTCGAGATCGAGGATTTCGAGGTGGGAGAAGCCGGTTTGATAACTGACGTAGGCAATACGACGTCCCGTTCGCGAAAATGCCGGTTCCCTGGCTCGGCGGTCGAAGGTGATCTGCTTGCCGAGACCGGTTTTCATGTCATACAGATACAGGTCGTGGAAGGGCAGGCGGCGGTCCGGATAAGAGACGGTGGAATACACCAGTTCCGTTCCGTCCGGTCCCCAGTCGATTCCGCCATTGGTGCGAAGTTCGAGCAGGGTTTCCGAGTCGCCCGTTTCGAGGTCGTAGATTTTCCAGTTGGGAGACTCCAAAGCGTCGGCATGGAACATCAGGATTTTGCGGCCTGTGGGATCGATCCTGCCGGCCCAATGAGAATCTCCTGTGTCTGTAAGCTTGGTTACAGGAGTCAGGCCTAGTTCCTTGAGTCGTTCCATTTCCGTTTGGTATCGGGCTTTAAGGCCGGTCATCCATTGGTCATAGAGGTCGGGCCAGTCCATGTCGCCGACCTGGCGAAGCCATGCACTCAGAGAATAGGGAACGAGCATCTGTCCGAGAAGGTAGCTCATCGCAGCATAGGTTTTTTCCCCATAGCGGTCGGAAAGATAGGCCATGAATTTGGCGCCATAGAGATAGGCCAGGGTGCCTCCCGGCCAGCGGGCGGTGTCTCCGGTGATTTGATCCAAGCGGCGCTCGTTGCCCTCCAGAATGTCCATACGCATGTACATTTCGTAGGTCGAGGACCGGTTTCGTCCGCCTGCCGTGAAATGGGATTCGTAATATTGCGCCATGCCTTCGGTATAAAACCGGGGTAACATCTGGTTGGGGTGGAATGTTTTACCCCCGACCATGTGAACCAAAGCGGGAAATCCGCGCCGTACGTCCAACTGAAGAACGTGCGTGAATTCATGGATGATCAGCACTCGTTTCCAGTCGTCGTAATCGTTAAGTGCATGGTTGGTTGAGGGAGGTACGGCGTAGAAGGTCGATTGGCTGTACGGAATGACATTGGCCCAGCCGTTGGGAGAATCGGTGTGGTCGACCACCGTGAATTCCGGTTTGTAGCCGGGGTCCCAGTCCATCAACGGGACCATTTCGTCGAACATCGCCTCCGACATGCGGGCAGTACGTTCGGCGAGGCGCTCGGTGCCTTCGTGGTAATGGATGCGGAAATGCTCGGTTTCGATCGTGCGCCATTCCAGTTCGGGCGGATAGGCCCAACTCGTCTTCGTTAAGAATAGGAAGAACGTCAGGAACAACAGGATTGTTCGATACGAGGATCGCATTAAGACTCCGCTGATGTTGCTGATTCACTATAGCCGAGGTAGGGGGCGGCAACAAATGATTTTCAGCGCTTACTAATTTCGACGATATCAACCCGGATAATTCATGAGAAATCGTCGCGAGACGCTGAAAACCAATGATATTTCATGAAGTTGGAGCGACTTTTTAAACGGAAGCAACCTTGACAGGTTGTTGAGTAGTAAAAATCGCGAAACGAGTGAAAGATCGAGGATTTTCAAGTCGTAGCAGGTTTTTCATGAATTATTCGGGTTAAATCATTCCCTTCGAGGTTTTTTGCGGCTTTCTCCCTGTTTTGGATTTTCTCGCTTGCTTTTTTTTCAATACCTCTTACATTTTTTGAAACCTGACAGTCTCGTTTGTCTCTGGTACATTGAAAGTTCAATACTGGAACGATGAATTGAAATTTGAAACGAAAGGATTTTACGATGTCTAACGTAACCCATGTAACGGATGCCAATTTCGAAGCCGAAGTCCTCAAGTCCGAAATCCCCACCCTCGTGGATTTCTGGGCTCCCTGGTGTGGTCCCTGCCGTTTCATCGGTCCGGTGATCGAGGAGCTTTCCGATGAATTCGACGGTAAGGTGAAATTCGTCAAACTCAACACCGATGAAAACCAGCAGACTGCCGTCAACTACCGGATTCGCTCGATTCCCAGCCTGATGATCTTCAAAGATGGCAAACTGGCCGAAATGCAGGTCGGAGCGCTTCCGAAAGAGCAGTTGGTTTCTTTCATCAATCGCCACCTGTAATCCATCATCGATTCTGGTTTATGCAACGCCTGGATTTTCCAGGCGTTTTTTGTGTTGTTCTAACGAATGCTTTTGCGAAATTCGGGGTTTACAAACTGCTTGTGCCATAGTCTTACGCGTGGAGCGAGGAAGGCTGTGTCTTAATGGCTTGCACAGTACTCGGATTTTTTGATTCGTGAGGCTATCGTCCCCGGCTAGGCTTCGGAGAGATCTCCTACAAGCTCCACGGAATGAGCCAATTCCAGAAAATCCCGGTGGGCGGTGTCCGTCCCGATAATCGCCACGTGATCCCCGGCTTCCAACTGGAAATCCGCGTCCGGGTTTGTCGTAAGGGTTTCTTTGCGCAATACCGCAACCACGGAAGCCCCTGTGCGGTTGCGTACGTCGGATTCTTTCAACGAACGACGAGTCAAAGCACTTCCATCGTCCAAAAAGACCCAATGCAATTCGAATTGCCTTTCGGCGCTGCTCAGTTGATGGAGTGTCCTGTATCCTTCGTTGGATTTAAGAAACGGAGAGAACAGCTCGCAGCGCATCGACTCGGCCTGCCGTTGGATTTCCGGTACCGGAACCCGATAATGCAACAATGCTTGTCGAATCAGTTCCAGTCCGGTTTCGAATTCAGGCAGCACCACGCCGCTTGCTCCGATTTCCTCGAAAACCGGAAGGAACCCCGAATCGGATGCTTTGACCAGGATTTCGAGGTCAGGATTCATGCGCTTTGCATGAACGATCATTTCCCGTGCGGCAACCATATCCTGGGCGGTCACAACCAGCAGTCGTGCGCTTTCGATGTTCGCCGCTTCCAGTACGATTTCGTTTCCCGCATCTCCGTAAACGACCGGTAATTCTTCGGTTTTGTAGCGTTCCAGCTTTCTTTGATCGATTTCCACAATCACCGAAACAATGCCGGTTTTTTTCAAGGCGCGAGCTACCTGGAGACCGTCTTTTCCGCCTCCGGCGATGACAACATGATCGTGCAGACCGGCTTCGGGTATGTTGTGGGTGTCCAACTCCTCATGGTCGAACAAACGCTTTTTCAATTTGTAAAGGCGGGCCGTCTGGCCGGAAATCATCGGTGTCAACGCCATGGAAAAAATCGCGGTGGTCAGCATGAGCGAATACAGTTCGTTGTCGATCGATCCGGTGGAAACGCCTACCTTGGCAAGAACAAAGGAGAATTCGCCGACTTGGAACATTCCCAATCCCACGGCCAGAGGGATCACGTTTCCGTAATGGAAAACCCTGGCCAGAAAGGCAAAAATCAGCCCTTTACCTACACTGATCGCCAAAAACAGCAACAAGACCAGTTGGATGTGGTTCACCAGAAAAACGGGATCGAGCAGCATTCCCACGGAAGCGAAAAACAAAAGCCCAAACAAGTCGCGAAGGGGGATGATGTCACTCAACGCTTGGTGTCCGAAATCGGATTCGCTCAAGACCATACCCGCCACGAAGGCTCCGAAAGCGAACGACAAGCCCGCCACATGCGTGATATAGCCGATACCCAAACCGATCGCGGTAATCGCCAGTAAAAACAATTCTCGGGAACCGAGACGGGGCGATATAGGCCATTAATTTCGGAAGCAGGCGAGTGCCGAGTAGAATCATGCCCACGAGAAATCCTGCCGCTTTCACCACGGCGATACCCAATGCCGACAACCCTACGCCGGGATCGCTCATCTGAGGAAGAATGATCATTAGTGGGATGACGGCGAGATCCTGCACGATCAGCATTCCGATCATCACTTTGCTGGACAATGTTCCCAACCAGCCCTGATTCATGAGGGTTTTCAGAATCACCATCGTGCTCGACAGCGAAATCAGCGCGCCTAGCCATAGGGCATGCGTCCATTCCAGACCTATGGCCGTACCGATTCCGTATCCCAGAACGATTGTCAAACCCATTTGGATCGGCGTACCGATAAGGGCTATTTTTTTTACCGGCTGAAGATCTTTGAGCGAAAACTCCAGTCCCAACGCGAACAGCAGCAAAGCGACGCCGATTTCGGAAAGAAGTTCTATGTCGTGGGTGTTGGAGACCGTCAATCCTCCCGAATGCGGTCCCAATAGGAATCCGGCGGCGATGTATCCCAAGATCAACGGTTGCCCCAGTTTTTGAAGCACCACGCCACAGGCGAAGGCGGCGACGATCAGAAGGATGATATCCGTAGCGATACCCATAAAAATCCTCTATTTCCGTTGTTTTTTGCGAAAATCCGTATCGTTTGCGTTTGGATCGTTCCGAAAAAGAAAACTTATTCTGAAGCTATTGTGCTGTTTGGTCGGTGCCCTGTCAAGATGGCTTTCATGGAAGCAAGTGGTTGCAGGTTGGAATCGCTCAATTGAGCGTCATTATCTGGGTTTTTAACCGAAAGTTTCTTTGACTGGTACAATTTTCCTGCTCTTTATCAAGTAAGAGGGTGCATCACAAAATATAGCGACTTTCGTAAAATGCTCTTTTTTCGTAGCGGCGAGGCGTAAGCCCGCCGTTTTTGCCTTTTGAAAGTTGCTTTTATGCCCCCAATCTCCCTTTTCGGCGGGCTTACGCCTCGCCGCTACAACCAAATGAATGAATGCTTCAATACTATTGGGCCAATTCGCACCATTTTGTGATGCACCCCAAGTAAGCCTTTCTTGAAAGAAAACATTTCAATAATCAATCCGCTTGAATACAATGAACGACCAGTGACAAAAGATTGAAAGGGGTTCGGGTGATGAAACTTCAATGGGGATGGATAGCGAGCCTGTTATTGGGTTTACTTTTAATAGGGTGTTCTTCCGATAGCAACGATACTCCGCCCGGTGGAGATACCGATAGCGAAGTGCAGGAAAACGATACCGAAACGACGAGTGCAAAACTTTGGGATACACCGGATGATTCCGCCATTCTTGCTCTTGAGGAAGACGATGGTTTGCCGAGTCGTTTCCCATGGCTCATCGATGAACGTGTAACCTGGATTACGCGCTACGACAGGGCAAGCCGCTTTGATGATATCGACCTCGCCGCGTTGGGATATCTCGGCGCGAGCAACGGCCGGGTGTTCGGTTTTGTAGGCACCACGGACCCGATTCACACCGTGCATGAATTCGTCGGTCCCGACCTTCAGGCCGATGGGTCTGCCGGATGGTTTCCCGATGTCGGTGTCAGGCTTTTCGATGGAGAAACGGAAGTGTTCTTCAAGACCGGTCTCGCCTGGCGAATTCGTGAAACCGGAATCAATGTGACCCGTGCCGTGTCTTTCGATGACTCTTTGGAAGTCGTCACCGTGACGTTCGCGCCCTGGGGCGATGTCGGTGCGGCATCGAATGCGCTCGTGCAGATGATTCAGGTTATCAACCGGTCGGACGCATCCCGCGACGGGCTTCGTCTTGCCGCATTTCCCGCCACGGCTCCTGACGCAACCAAAACCGAAACCTGGGAAGTCGTGCGTCACCATCAGCGTATGCGGTTGAAATTCTTGAATGGCACGAATACTCAGGAAACGCTCGACGATACCCGCACGTTGTTTACGGATCTTCCCACAGTAGAAGCCAAGAGTTCTACCGAAACGACGTTGGCTTTCCTGACGCGATTCGAAAAAGATTGGGCGGAACACTGCAAAGCCGAGGATGACAGCCGCTTCGATGAAGTCGAGCAGGCGTTGAGCAACCCGGATACCTTGCTCGAAACCACCAAAGAAACGTGGAAAACCTGGCGCTCCGGGCTGGTTGTTCTTGATACCCCAGACCCTTACGTCAACGATTTGTTCGATTCGCTGGTGGTGACGGTTAAAAGCTCGATGGCGGAAAACGGTTCGATTTCGGAAATGTCGCACTATACCAACATGTGGCAGCGGGATACCTATCCGCCGTTACGCTGGTTGTATAAACTGGGAGGATGGGACGACGCCCGTGCGATCCTGGATTACTCCTGGCTGGCCAACAAAATCCGTGGCGGAATCAACAACGCTTACGAAAGCAATTATACCGTGGATACCGAACCGGAGGAACCGGACTGGTCCGAACGTCAGAGTCATCCGTTTTCAGGTCGGATGGCCGGGGAGGGTCCGAGTTACCTGGTGCTGTACTATCTTTCGGATTGGAAATACACCGGCTCGTTGGAACGAATCAAAGAGCGCTGGCGTTTGATGCAACACGCCCTCGATGGCCAACCTATTTCCGAAGGTGGCTTGATGGAATGGTCGGGAGACGAGACGTTCCGTGTGGGTTACGGCGTGAATATCGGTTACGACGCACAGTATGTCTGGGAGGACCATTCGTACTCCCTCAACAGTTCGTTGCTTTATGTCGTCGCCACGGAACAATTGGCTGAAGCTGCCGAGAAGGCACAGGCCGAAGGGCTGGATGCCGAGCATTTCAGGCAATTAGCCGAACCGGTACGCGAAGGAATCGAGCAACGATACTGGCTGGAGGATAAAGGTTATTACGGGGCGTTCATCGACAAAGAAACTCTGGTAACCAGCGAGTTCCCAAGCGAGGATGTCAACACGAAACTGTTTTGGCTGGGTTACGCCGCACCGGATGAAGAACGCGCCGTGCAAAACGTGCTCAATGTATACAAGCGCATCGGTGTGGGAGATGGCGTGATGCAAACCGCCGAAGCGGGTGCCGGAGAGTTGATGGGGTTTGACGTAAGTTCCGGACTGGCCGTGGGAATGACGTTGGGATACCAACTCTATTGCTGGTCAACGATGGAGCACGCCAGCTACGCCGAAGGAGTCTTCAATACTTTACCGATCTACGCCACGACATCGGGCAATTATCCTGAAATCTATGCCTTCAATCAGCCCAACAAATCGTTGCAGGTCATTTACGATCCCAGTAGCCGGACGGGTGAAATCTGGGGCAAGTACCGGTCGTGGGAAGGTGCGATCGTCGGGGAAGCGATGCAGCAATATCTGACCGGTTTCGAACCGGATGCCCGTGAAAAGACAGTAGATTTCGCCATTCACTTACCCAACGACTGGCCTTCGTTCACGGTGGAAAACCTTCGCTTGGAGGACTCCCGTATAACCCTGACCGTAGAAAGCCTGACCGACGGCGTTCGTATCAAACTGGCGAGCGATAAGGCTTCCGGCTATGTGGCGCAAATGGCGTATGTGGGTTCGGATGAGAGCTGGACCGTCGCCCGTGTCGGAGTATGTGGAGAAGAGACGGATGCAACCGTTACAACCACTTCCACATGGGAAGGTGCAACGACCTACCGTTTTGCAAGTACAACGTTGGATCAAACGGAGCTTTGCTTCGAACTTGAAGCTTCCGGTAGCAAGTAAGATTTAGGAGAGTCCCAACAACCTCTTTCGGACAGACGAAAATCGTCTTGTGCCATTTCGTTTCGAATCGCGCCGTTTCACGTCGATTCGGAGGAGATTACGCAAAAACGTCCGGCAGATTCGCGTCTGCGCAAACCCTCGAAAACGGCTGTTTTCTGTGATATATCACAGAATCTGTCATATATGACAGCACAAGGTGTGGCACAGAGGGTGGTTTTCGAGCACGAAACAGCATGAAACGATGTGGTTTGACCCGCACAGACGCGGCACGCAGTGAGATTGTACGAATTTGCGTTATCCCCTCCGATTCGGCACGATATTGCATAAAAGAAAGCGGAAAAAAAAAGCAACGTCTCGGAAGAATCAAGTTTCGTAAAATGGATAAATTTTTACAGATGGAGCAGGATTGTATCCTGCTCCTCGCGTTTTGTTTTGTGGAGAACTATGCGGACGGGGAAAAAGCAACGTTTCGTATGGATGTCGAAAACGTTTCACCAATAAAAAAACCCGCCGAAAGGCGGGTTGAATCACTGAAATCTCGAAAGATTTAGTTGACCGGTTCGGGATAAATCGAGACCTTTTTGCGGTCGCGTCCCATCCGTTCGTATTTCACATACCCGTCCACTTTGGCGAACAGGGTGTAGTCTTTGCCCAGACCGACGTTGTAGCCGGGATGGATTTTCGTGCCCAGTTGGCGTACGAGGATCGATCCACCCGTTACGAACTGGCCATCGTATCGTTTGATGCCACGGCGTTGACCGTTGCTGTCTCGACCGTTTCTGCTGCTGCCGCCACCTTTTTTATGTGCCATCGGATTCCTGCCTTTCCGTGAAGGGACTCAGCCTTCGATCGACGTGATTTTCAACTCGGTGAAAAGTTGGCGATGCCCGGTTTTCCGCCGATAGTTTTTGCGGCGTCGTCTTTTGAGCACGTAGATTTTCTCGCCTTTGCCGTAGGTCAGACCTTCTTTGCCCTGGGGCAGGACCATGGCTTTGACCGCCGCACCTTCGATAAACGGTTTACCTACGGTGAAATCACCGTCCTTGCCGATCATCAGCACGTCATTCAAGGTAATCTCACCCAGTTCCGCATCCAGTTTTTCCACCTGGATGACATCGCCGGGAGCCACTTTGTATTGTTTTCCACCGGTTTTGATTACCGCGAACATGTTACTACCTTTCTACACAATATACTTACGGAAATCCCCCGTAAGAGGGCCATAAACCTATATCGACGCCCCTTGGCTGTCAAGAATTTTTTTATAGAACCTCAAAGTTCCAAAAGCGACGATAATCCTTGGGTAAATTACGAAAAGAAATGGCAAAAATCCAATTATTTTATTCTTTTTCTTTCCAGGTTCCTGCCACTTTGTCCGGTTGCAGATTGAGTTGAAGGAGGCGGTCTTCGTCGGCTTCGATCCAATCTTCCTTTGTTTCGTCGAAAATCAGCCAGAACGGCACCTTACCCTCGCGCAACACGAACACGCTGTCGGCTTTTTCGTCGTACTTCATCGCAAGATATTCCGCCGTGCGGCGCGCCGTGTCCATTTCGGCGACTGACGCCCGGTAGATTGCTTCACCTTTTCGACAAACCACCACTTCGAACAGCATTGCGAACCTCGTTTCACTATTTGGACGATAGACTTTGTTCGAGTGTGTCGGCTACGGCGTCCAAAAACTCTTCGGTCGTCAGCCAACGTTCGGGTTTTGGATCGGCCAGCAGGCGCAAGTCCTTGGTCATGTTGCCGTTTTCGATGGTCTGCACGACCGCTGCTTCCAGTTTGTCGGCGAAATCGATGGCTTCGGGCACATCGTCGAACTGACCGCGTTTGCGGATGGCGCCGGTCCAGGCGAAAATTGTGGCGACGGAATTTGTACTCGTAGGATTGCCTTTTTGGTGCTCCATGAAATGCCGCCGTACCGTCCCATGAGCGGCTTCATACTCATATTTACCGTCGGGGGATACCAGAACGGAACTCATCATGCCCAAGCTGCCGAAGCCTGCGGCGACCATGTCCGAAAAGACGTCGCCGTCATAGTTCATGCAAGCCCACAGGAGTCCGCCCTCGTGTTTGATGATCTGAGCCACGGCGTCGTCGATCAGCAAATAACGGTACGAAGACCCTGCCTCGTCCAAGCGTTCTTTCGCCGAATCGATTTCTTCCTGGAAAATATCCCGGAAACGGGCGTGATAGGTTTTGCTGATCGTATCTTTCGCTGCAAACCAGAGATCCATGCTTTGGTCGCCTGCATAGTGGATGCAAGCTTTCGCAAAGCTGCGGATCGATTTTTCCGTGTTGAAAATTCCCATGGTCACGCCCGGACCTTCGAAGCGGGCGAGCGTTTTCTCTTCCGTTCGACCATCTTCGGAGGTGAATACGAGTTTGGCTTCTCCCGCCCCTGGGACGATCATTTCCGAAGATTTGTAAATGTCTCCGAAGGCGTGACGGCCAATGACGATCGGTTTTTTCCAGGTCCGTACGAACGGAGGAATGTTGCGGGTCATGATCGGTTTTCGGAATACCGTTCCATCGAGAATGGCCCGAATCGTACCGTTGGGGGATTTCCAGGCTTTTTTCAGGTTGTACTCGGTGACTCGACCGGCATCGGGGGTGATCGTCGCGCATTTGACGCCTACCCCGTGTTTCTGGATAGCCTTGGCGGCTTCGATGGTTACCTGATCGTCGGTTTCGTCTCTGTGAGAAACGTGAAGATCATAGGCTTCGAGGTTCAAGCTAAGATAGGGAAACAGCAGTTTTTCCTTGACCATGCGCCAGATGACGCGGGTCATTTCGTCTCCGTCCATTTCCACGATGATATTGGGAAGGGTGATTTTCGTCATAAGCGCCCCGCCGGTTGAATTGTTGAAAAAAGCTTCTCGTATCCAAACAATAGGCTATTTCTTGCCGCTTTCAATAGCCAAGGGGAAAAACTGCACGATTTCGGTGAGATTCACGGCTTTCTTTGCAGGTTTGTGGTATTGACATCTTTGTTCGCCTGTGCCATTGAACGATCTGGCAACGATTTCTTGTGACCGATGGACGGCCCGAGGTTTCCGACAACGGCAAACCATGGTTTTTCTTGCAGATGGACTGTCTGTTTGGTCGTGTAACGTATTATTTTTTCATACTTTTCGAGGTGACGATGCGTTATCTTCCCCACACTTCTCGGGACATCGACCGCATGCTGCAAAAGATCGGCATCGGGTCGATGGACGAACTGTTCGAACCGATACCCAAGGAACTTCAATGTAAAGAAGCACTCGATCTTCCCCCGGCGAAATCCGAGGAAGAGGTGGAGCGCGAATTTGCCCGTCTTACCGCCATGAACCGTGCTGGAGAGTTCGTATCCTTCTTAGGAGCCGGACAGTATCCTCATCGAGCACCGAGGGTCGTGGATCATCTTTTACGGCGTTCGGAGTTTTACACGGCTTATACGCCGTACCAGCCGGAAGTCAGTCAAGGAACGCTGCAGGCGATTTTCGAATACCAGACGTTGATGTGTTTGTTGCTCGAAATGGATGTGACCAATGCATCTATGTATGACGGTGCGACCGCCTGCGCGGAAGCTGCGTTGATGAGTCTTCGAGTCAAGCGCAAGAAACATAAGGTATTGATCGCACGTTCGGTTCATCCCGAATTTCGTCGGGTGACACAGACCTACATGGTGGATCAGCCGGATCAACTGGTTGAAGTCGGTTTCGGTGCCGATGGCAAAATCGATACCGAAGATCTTCGTTCGAAACTCGACGATTGCGCCTGTCTGATCGTTGGACATCCTAATTATTTCGGGGTGTTGGAAGATCTTCCCGCGTTGGCGACGATCGTCCATGATGCGGATGCCTTGCTGGTTTCGACCTTCTCCGAACCGCTGGCTTTCGGTCTGATTCCCGGACCGGGACGAGCCGGTGCGGATATCGTGTGCGGGGAAGGGCAGTCGTTTTTGGGCGATCCCAATTTCGGCGGGCCGTCGCTCGGGATTTTCTCGGCCGGGCAGAAAAACGTACGACAGATGCCGGGCCGTCTTTGCGGAGAAGCTACGGACGCCGATGGACGAAAAGGCTACGTGCTAACGTTGTCCACCCGTGAACAGCACATTCGGCGCGATAAGGCGACGAGCAATATCTGCACCAATCAGGGACTGATGGCGCTGGCCGCCACCATTTTCCTTTCGACGGTAGGTAAAGAAGGAATCCGAAGCTTGGCCAAAACCAACTTGTCCAAGGCTACGTACCTTAAAAAGAAACTCGCTGGGATAGAGGGATTTTCTTTGGCATTTCAAGGAACTACGTTCAACGAGTTCGTTCTCCACTGCGAAAAGCACGCTCCGCAGGTTGTACAAGAACGACTCCTGGAAAAGAACATCGTCGCCGGTTTGTCCCTGGAAGACGATTATCCGGAGTTGAATCGTCACCTGTTGGTATGTGCAACCGAAATTCACGCCAAAGAGGATCTGGACCGGTTGGCCGACGAACTGGCGGCCCTGTAAACCGAGGCGAGGAGAAAAAACAATGACAACGAGAACTTGTACTCCCGGCACGACCGGGTTGATGATGGAAGAGCCCACGGTATTCGAGATCGGTTCGCCAGGTAGAACCGGCTATAGTTTCGCTCCGCTCGACGTTCCCGAAGTGGATCCGGCGGAAGAACTGGGCGCGGAATTCGTCCGCGAGGAAGTAAGCCATTTTCCGGAGCTGACCGAAGTGGATGTCATGCGGCATTTCTTGCGGTTGAGTCAGTGGAATTACTGCATCGATACCGGCTTTTATCCGCTGGGGTCGTGTACGATGAAATACAACCCCAAAATCAACGAGGACATGGCTCGCCTGCCGGAGTTCACCAAAACCCATCCCAAACTTCCCGATGAGTTGGTGCAAGGCAACCTGCAAATGATGCATTGCCTCGAATCCATACTCGCCGAGATCAGCGGCATGGATGCCGTGACGCTCCAGCCTGCTGCCGGGGCGCATGGAGAACTTACCGGTCTGATGCTGATTCGAGCTTACCACGTTCATAAGGGACAGCCTCGTAAGAAAATTCTCGTACCGGATTCGGCTCATGGCACCAACCCGGCCTCTGCGGCTCTGTGCGGATTCAAAACGGTAGAAATCAAATCCGGTCCCGATGGCATCGTGCTGCCCGAGACCATTGCCGAGGCGATGGACGAGGATGTCGCCGGGGTGATGATGACCAATCCCAACACCTTGGGATTGTTCGAGACGCATATTAAGGAAATATGTGATATCGTTCATGATAAAGGTGGTTTGGTGTACTGTGACGGGGCCAATCTCAACGCCATATTGGGCGTGGTTCGCCCCGGAGATATGGGGTTCGACGTTCTTCATTTCAACCTGCACAAAACGTTTTCGACGCCTCATGGCGGCGGCGGTCCGGGTGCCGGTCCCGTGGGTGTCAAATCCGTGTTGGAGCCGTTCTTGCCGTCTCCCGTGATTGTCTCTGACGAAGGAAAGCTTCGTTTCGATCACGAAAGACCGTTGTCCATCGGCAAAGTGAAAGGTTTTTGGGGCAATTTCGGCGTGCTTGTTCGTGCTTACAGTTACCTGATGGAAATGGGTCGGGACAATCTGCGTCGCATTGCGGAATCGGCAGTGCTCAACGCCAATTACCTGCGAGCCAGTCTCGTTGACGACTACCATCTGCCGTATCCCGGAACCTGCATGCATGAAGTCGTGTTCAGCGATAAACGTCAGCACACACAAAACGGTGTCAACAATCTCGATATTTCCAAGCGTTTGATCGACCTCGGTTTCCATCCGCCTACGATGTCGTTTCCGTTGATCGTTCACGGTGCATTGATGATCGAACCCACCGACACGGAAAGCCTGGAGACGCTCGACAGTTTTGTGGAAGCCATGAAGCAGGTGGCCGAAGAGTGCCGCACGTCTCCTGAAGTTCTGCACGATGCGCCGGTTCGACCGGTTCGGCGGCGCTTCGATGAGGCAACGGCGGCGAGGCGTCCGATTCTGCGCTGGAGTCCTTCCGAGGAGGAGTGAACATGAGCGATCCTGCCATGGAAATCGAAGGTTCCCCGAACAAATGGGCAGAGAAAATCAACGAGTTGGGTGAACGTTACGAAACTCGACGGGTTATGGCTCCCGTGGCGCGAGTGGGATGGACGCTGAGTCTGTTGTTATTCGTTCTGGCGATTCTCGTCCTGTTTGTGCTGATGCTCGTGTTGTTGCCGTTGTTTATTGCCATAGATCGGGCAAGAGGACGGGAAGCCGGAGCCGAGCGTGTCAAAGAGTTGCTTCTTTACCCATGGCGAAAAGTTGGGGAGAAAATTTCCCGCAAGGGGTGATCTTGACGGGCGTGAATATTGCCACTCTCACACAAAATCTGATGGTTCAGGTTTCCAACCTGAACCGAAACGTTTGGGTGCGGGATACAATCCCGCACCATCGCATTTTTACGTTTCCCCACGAAAAATTCACTCCCGATCTTGCTTGTAAATGGGAAATTGAGGTACAAAGGGAACGTTTCATGGTAAATGACTGGATCGTCGTGTTTTCCCTTCTTTTTTCGGTGGTGAATGGATCTTGAGCAACTAGGCTGGAAACCGGTTTTCGAAGCGTATTACGCCGAATACCGGGAGTTCGGATGGGTTCCGGCGCGTATCGTTCGAGAGGATCGCGGGTACTACCGATTGCGAGATACCAAAGGCGAATGGTTGGCTGAAGTCACGGGGAAATTCCGTCACGAAGCTACTTGTCGCGCCGACTACCCCCGTGTAGGTGACTGGGTTGTCATCGAACGTTCGGATGCAGACCATACCGCGCAGATTCACGCTGTTTTGCCTCGTTTCAGTTCATTTTCACGCAAAGAAGCCGGAAAAGCGGATGAAGAACAAGTCGTTGCCGCGAACATCGAAACCGTGTTTCTTGTATCGGCGTTGGATCGCGAATACAACCTTCGACGTATCGAGCGTTATCTTACCTTGGCCTGGGAAAGCGGCGCCCGCCCGGTGGTTGTTCTGAATAAAATGGATCTATGCGAGGATGCGGAAGCTTTTTTGGCGGAAGTCGAAGATGTCGCTCCAGGTGTGGACGTTCATGCCGTGAGTGCTCGAACCGGCAATGGAATCGATACTCTGAATTCGTACTTAAAAGCCGGAGATACCGTTGTATTTCTTGGTTCTTCCGGTGTCGGCAAGTCTACTCTGATCAACCGCCTTCTTGGTACGGAGCGCCAGCGGACGGGAGAAATACGCGAAGAGGACGGTAAAGGTCGCCATACGACCACCCACCGGGAATTGATCCTCTTGCAGAATGGAGCCATGGTGGTCGATACTCCGGGGTTGCGGGAAATCCAACTCTGGGTGGATGACGAAGGGCTTCAGCAGGCTTTCGAGGATGTTGAGGAAGTGGCTCAGTTGTGCAAATTCCGCGATTGCCTACACGACGAAGAACCGGGTTGTGCCGTTAGGGAAGCGGTAGAAAACGGCAAACTGGATGCCGCTCGCGTGAACAACTACAAAAAGCAGCGTGACGAAATGGCGCGACTGGCTCGAAAGCAGACCCTGGCTGGAAAAATGCAATCCAAATCCAGTGGCAAAAAAATGGGTCGGTTGCGTAAGCAGGTCAAAAAAATCAAAAGCAAACGCTGAAAAAGTCCTGTATCTCCAAATGGTTTTCTAGCAATTTCCATAAAGAAAACAACTGGATTGGGGGATTCTTCGCTCGGTGATTTCCTAGAAAACTCCCGCCCCCGTTTCCGTAGAATTACACGAAGTATTGTGAATAAACGGAAGAAACGTGGCGAGGTGACTTTTCGATCATTGACAAAAGTGAAACGGGCATTAAGATGAAACTGTAACAGATAAGAGCTTCTTTGAAAAACGAGCCCACGGAATGTGCACAAGGCAATCAAGCCCCGTTTTTAGCCCAGCACTCTATGCAAAAAAGGCACACCACACCTTCTTTAAATATATACTTTACTCCTGCTGAGATCCTGGGCTTGATTGCCTTGTGCACATTTCAATGACTGCGTTTTTTCGAGTTTACTCTACAACTTTGATCAACGTCACGGCTTCTTTGCCGATTCCTTTATCGTTATCTACACAGCGCATTGCGACTCGCAGAGTTCCAGATAATGGGGCTTGAATCTCCAAGCTTGTGATATTCTTTCCTTTTTTCCTGGCTTTGAAATTTTGACCGTCGTAATTCGTATCCCATTGGTATTGTGCGATGCGGTCGCCTTCACCAGGATCTTGGCATTCGGCAAGCAGTACCAGCTTTTTCCTGGGAAGTACTTTGACGAAGTCCGGCGTCAGTTTGGCGCTAGGAGGCCGATTGAGTACCTGAACCGTGATCGGAATCTCTTTTCTCTTTTCGACGCCCTGCCGTTTCGGTTGATAGGCCAGCGTGTATGTACCTTCATCGGGAAAACGCACGATCAGCGAGGTCTCGTTGGTGACCAGACGATCCGTGTTGAATTTCTTCTTTTTGTAATTCAAGTCCCATTTCACGGAATAAGGTTCCTGCTCGAACTCCGGCAGACTGTAGTCGGCTTCAAGGCGTACATCTTCACCCTCGTAGAATGGTCCTTGTTTTCCGAACAGCTTTGAGCCGCTTTGGCTCCCTTGGCAACCTGCACGACCGCAAGATTTCCATAGCCGCAGTCCTCGTCTCTCGGGCGCATGGCGATGGCATGTATTCCATCCGAAAGTTTTGATCCGTCCAGGTTGAGAATATTGTGATTTTCCACAGATTCATCGGCTTTGAACGTTCCACCATCGTAATCAAAATCGTATTCGATAACGTAGGTGTCGTGCTCGTTCGCCGGATCGTTCACACGACTCTCGATGCGCAGGGAAGATCCAGCCTGCTGGATGTATTTTTTCCGAGTTGGCAGGATGGTTGGAGGTACATTGTTGATCCGAACGGTTTTTTCCAGAACCGGACTCAGGGCGTTTACACCGTCACCCACGCGAGCCGCGATACGGTATTCGCCATCATCCGGCCAACGAATGGAGAGTTCATCTTCCGGCTGGTGTTGTTCGTGCGGGTGAAAGCTTTTTCCGTTGTAGTCCAGATCCCAGTAGACGACGGGGCGCGATACCTTCGGTGACGTGCTTTGAAGCGACAGAGAATAGCGCAAAAGCTCTCCCTCGTCGCTTTCCTCTGGTCCGAGGATCGCAGCCTGTACCACAAGATCTTCCTGTTTTGCTTCGTTTTCCGAGAAATCCTCCAAAAACGCTTCGAGTTTTTCGTCCGCTTCCACGAAAGCTTCGGGGTTTTTCGTCTCGCCTGCCTGAATCATTTCCTGAACGAGGCTTGTCATTTCCTTGGCTTTTTCGGGGCGCATCAACACTTGTACCGTCATGTCGTTGATTATCCCCGTGTCGGTCTGCATCGTTTCGCAGGCGTTCAATGCGGCAGCGTTGGTGCCTACTTGCTCCAGGATTTCTTCATAGTTCTCGTGGATTTCGGTAGCCTTGAGGTTCTTGATCTGCTCGGTCATCTTCTTGAGTTTTTCGATGGCTTCCTTTTGTTTTTCCTCGTTGTTCAGAACCTGCATGGCTTGTTCCAGCTTTTTGCGATCGATCGTCTTCTTTTCCTGTTTGGCTTGGTACCCGTCCGGGTCGTACATTTGTTGAATAAACGCGGCAACAATTTGATATTCTTTGGTGTTTTTATAGTCGATGCGTTCGTCCGTCACGACAATTACCCCGAACAGTGTCCACGAGATGCCGAGAACCAAGACGATGTGAATCACGGCTTCGCTGAACTGATAGGCAAAGCTCCGCAACATGGCGATCATCCGCCACAGGCCGATCAAACCGACAAGGAACACGATGTATCCAAGGTGAGGAACATGCTGGGACTGCAACAGCAGTACCACGATGCCGATGGGGAGCATCATCACCGCACGGGGAAATCCCACAAGGGTGATCAACAGCATGATCGGTAATTCGTCTCCCAGCAATTTCAGTGTCAACCAGAAAACCATGGAAATCAGCAGCAATCCCAGTCCCGAACCCAGTGTGTAGCCGATCCAATCCGGGAGGCCGAGATCCAAATGGTGGAATACGGGAAACAGCAATGTCAACGGAGAAAAGCCCAGTCCCACCGTAACTTCGATGGCTCGTGATGCAACGAAGCCTTCCAGAAGCAAACCAACCAATGTGAAAATGAACATCAGCGAAAGCGGCGTGGCGTTTTCGTAGATCACCAGTTCGATCAATCCCTTGGCGTACTTTTGCCCGTTCGTGAAAAAGTTCAGGCAGGATTGAGCGATGGCTCCCGTAACGGTTTCCGCCGTCATTACGGGGTTGTTTGGGTCGAGGTGCAAGGCCCGCGTGTGTGGTCCTCGTTTGACACCTTTACTCGGTTTTCTACGCTTTTGAGTGTCGAAATCGTCCGGTTCACCGAAGTCGGTATCATGAGAGCTTTTAGATGGAGCTTCCTGTTCTTCGGTTTCCGAGGGAATTTCTTCCGGTTCAGCTAAAGGAATTTCCACCGGTTTCGGTGCAAGAAGCGCTCGCAACTGACCTAGCTGATTGAGAACCACCTCACCGTTCGAAAGATTCAATACGTGATGAAATTCCACCGGTGGGGCATTTTCATCCAATTCGCCTTCGAGAACTTTTTGTGCCTGGGTTCGGTGTTGAGGATCGCCGGTGTAAATCACGGTCAGTAGTGGAGGAGCTTCGGAGATCTTCCGAATCGTTGTGGGTTTGTCCGATAACGATGATTCTCCCTGTTGTTGCGCTAGATGGAACCTATAAACCGGTGCAATGGAGGTAACAGCACCACTTTCGTAAACGGTTT
This sequence comes from Myxococcota bacterium, assembly GCA_963676915.2. Taxonomy (GTDB): domain Bacteria; phylum Myxococcota_A; class SURF-8; order SURF-8. The sequence goes on along the minus strand of CAXXVK010000030.1, from coordinate 6,337 downwards.
GCACTTCCTTTGACAAGGGAAGGGGGGCATCGGAATTTGGGGATTCATTTTCGGATTTCGGAACGGGAGTTGCGACCCTTTGAGCTTCAGCGAGGGTGGTTATGCCATCGTAAGCTTTGAGGTAGGCGTAATCCATAAACCGTTTCAGGCCACGTTTTTTCATTTCCCGGCGAAGGGGAATTACTTCCGGGTCGTTTCGGAAAATTTCGGCTACCGGTCCGGCGATGGGTAAAAACTCGAAAACTCCGGTACGTCCTGCAAGACCCACCCAGCGGCAGAAATCGCAGCCGTTTTCTACCGTGATTTTTCGGATGTTCCTGCGACCCATCAAAGCCAGAAGTTTTTTGTCTTTTCCTGTTGGCTCGACTTCTTCCGAACAATAGGGACAGCTTCGTCGTAACAATCGTTGGCTGAGTACGCCTTTTACGACTTCTACGACCCTATCTACCGGCATTTCCATTTTCTGGGCGAGGTGAACCAGGGTTTTCGGAGCGGATTCGGCTTCTACACGAGTGAGAACCGTCATGCCTTGTTCGGCGGCCTGAAATGCTAGTTCCAATACTTCCGGGTCGTCGATGTCGGATATCATCAGCACATCCGGCGGGGATTTGAAGACCTCCGCCAGAGCTTCAACCATTTGGTTTTTCTTAGAAATTTCGTGTTGCGTAATTCCTTTGAAAGTTCGTTTCGCCGGGGACTCGAAGGTGACGATTTTTTTGCCTTTTTCCTTCAATTCCCGCAACGTTGCATACAGTGTCGTTGTACGTCCGCTACCCGGAGGACCGCTGACGATCACCATTCCTTTCGGAGTTTCGAAAGCTTTTCGGTAGCGTTTCAGCGTGGATTGGCTGATGCCGAGTTTCAGCAGATCCTTGAGTTGCGTTTTTACATCGGGGAGACTGATTCGGTACATCCAGCCGTCATCGGTGATGTTATAATATAACCGAGCTTGTAGATGTTCCTTTTCTCCCGTATCGATTCTGACATGCCTGTGGTCACCCGGATCAAGGATTTTTAGCCCGCAGACCGATTGAATCGTCTCACCGAAAACGAGATGGAAGTACCGGGCGAGCACCAGTTCATCGAACCAAACACCATCGATTCGGTAACGGATCAACACGGCGGTTCCGGTGAATACGAATTCCACCACGTCGGCTCGTACGCTTTCCGCTCGAACGATCATCCGTTGTATGAAACGGCGAACGATGGGCGGGGTTTCTCTTTTTCTTCCGCATTCGGCAGCGGTGGAGGGAGATCCGGTGGTTTGGTTTCGGTCGATTCTTCGGGTGAATCTTCCTCGTAATCGTAGGGTTCGTCGTATTCGTCCTCTGTTTCTTGAACTTCCTCCGGTTCGTTTTCTTGCAAGAACCTTTGTTCAAGGGACAAAAGGCTGTTGTCCAGTTCGGCACGAGAAACGCCCAACCTGTCGAAATAATGGGATAAATCCGTTTCCATCGGATACATCGAACCGATGGCTTTTCGCACCTCCTCGTAGGGGCAGGCAACCAATACCGGTTTCTTGCGAGTCAGTGACTGGACGATATCGGCGGCTTCCAGATTGCCGGGATTGAAGCAGGCAAGATGAATCGATTCGTGATCCATCTTGAAAGGAATCAAATTGTACTTGTAACAAATGTCGAAACCGATTGGGTCAATGATATCCTTGGATAACTCGCCTCGGTTCAATTCCACGACGGAGGTATGGAAAACTTCTGCAAGAACCTCGCAAAGTTGAGTGTCCTCGACGCCGTATTTTTCGATGAGATCTTTAAGAAACTCGTCGGCGTGCATTTTATCCGCATCGGTCAGGACATCGAGAACGCGTTGAAAAAACACGTCTTTGATGCCATACCGGATTACGAGTTTCTCAAGTATTTCCACATGTGTTTTCTTTTTCATCGGCACCCGTCCCCGAAAAAAATCACTCGCTGTGTCGGCTTCCCCGTTCAATATCCCCGACTGAAATCTGCTTGACTTATGCAGGCTGGACCCATCTACGCTTGTATTCGTGAATACTATCACATTCGGTGGTATAATCCAACCGAATGGCCTTTCGGAGCGATGGGAAAAAGGCTTGTGAATTCTATACAGCGACGAAAACGTCTAGTTTGTTCTTTTCTTTCAACGATTTCTGATAAAGTAATCTTTTGGGCGGGGATGATGATTTTTAAATAAACGAAATAATTTCCAATGCCAATGGGATCAACTCAATCTAGGATGATAGCACCAATGATCGTACTACGAATCGCAGGAATTTCAGGGACTGCATTTTCATGGTTTGTAACTGTTTTGCTCTCAATTTTGCTGTTTGTCGCCTGCGACGACGGTTGCCCGCCCTGTTGTGAGGATAACGGAACCGGCGATACCGAAAACGGCTCGGAAAACGGGGACTTGGATGTCGATCCGGCTGAAATCGTACGGCTGCCGGCGGTGCTCAATGAAATCGATTGCCATGGCCGGGATTGGATCGAGCTGGTAAATCCAGGGACGGAAACGACCGATTTATCGGGATGGAGCCTGACGGACGTGCTTGACGATTCCGAGCATATCTATACGTTTGCCGAAGGTCTTTCATTGAAACCGGGTGAATACCTCGTGATCAAAGAGGAAGATGAAGACGAGGGAGAATCGGGATTGCCATTCGGAATCAAATGCGGTGGCGATACGATCTATTTGATGGATAATACAGGAGAAATCATCGACCAAGCCGCCGTGGGCGATACCACTTCGGGAACGACCTGGGGACGATACCCGGACAGCACCGGGTCGTGGCGGGAAACGCTGCCGAGCCAAGGGGAGACCAATACCGTGTCGGAAGGCGAAGCGGCGTTTTTATTCGACTCCACCGCTGTTCACGAAATCGATCTCACGTTACCGGATGCCTCTGTACAAGCCTTGGAAAACAGCCCGTTCGAGTACGTTGAAGCTACCTTTACCATGAAAGCATTCGGGGTCACCTACGATACAATGACGGTCGGTGTGCGTCTGAAAAGCGGGTTGTCGTTCAAGCCGTTGTCCGAAAAAGCGGCCTTCAAGATCAAATTCGATGAATTCGACGATGATGCGCGTTTTCACGGTTTGAAAGCGATGACGTTGAACAATATGACCGACGATCCCTCGAATCTGCACGAAACGATGGCCTACAGCGTATTTCGAGCGTTCGACGTGCCCGCACCATTGAGCGGCTACGCTTGGATTCGTGTAAATGATGAGCCGTATGGTTTGTATCTCGTTTTGGAAAAGTACGACGATATTTTCCTCAATCGCATGTTTGCGTCCACAGCGCATCTTTACGAGGGAAGTGTGGATCTCTATTCGGGACAGGCTACTCAATTCGAAGTGGATGAAGGAGATGCCGAGGATATAGAAGATCTGACGGCTTTGATTCAGACGATCAATCAAACTTCGGATGATCAATGGATGGACACTATTGCCACTGTTGCGAACCTTGAAGAAATGGTTCGGCTATGGGCGGTGGAGAATTTCATCGGTCATGAAGATGGGTATTCGATGGCAAGTAATAACTACTATTTACATGCGGATGCTTCTGGATACTTCCATATGCTTCCTTGGGGAACGGATCGTTGTTTCGAGAGTTTTTCGTTGATGCCGTCCGGGTCTAGCGTGATCCCGACTCATTGCCTGAACGATGCGGAATGCGCAGCGATTTATGCAAGTGAATCCGCTGCTTTAAAGCAACTTGTTTCCTCTATGTCCTGGGAGGAAAGTATCGATGAGACGGTTACGGCGATTGAATCCTACGTGGAAAACGACCCGCGCAAGACCTATACGCTCGAAGATTTCCGAACGGGTGTACAGTCGTTGAAGAGCTATTTGCAGACTCGTACCGAAACGAAACGTTAAAGATCGATAACACCTTGAAACGGGTGTATCACAAAATAGTGCGACTTTCGTAAAATCCTCTTTTTTCGTGGCGGCGAGGCGTAAGCCCGCCGTTTTTGCCTTTTGAAAGTTGCTTTTACGCCCCCAATCTCCCTTTTCGGCGGGCTTACGCCTCGCCGCTACAACCAAATGAATGAATGCTTCAATGTTATTGGGCCAATTCGCACCATTTTGTGATGCACCCCCTTGAAACCGTAAGAAAATATCCGATTGTCTTTTGTGTGAAACGCAGGTATCGTAGGCAAGGAATCGTGAAAAGTGAACAAAACAGGTTTACCGTGCACAAGCAACGGTAACGAGGATCAATACGTTTAACGAGGAAAAATCATGCTGATACTATCGAATACCGAAGAGATTCCCGGCAAAAACATCGTGGCTATTTATGGCGTAGTCACCGGGAGCACGGTGCGGGCCAAGCACATCGGGCGGGACATCATGGGCCGGTTTGAAAAACATGGTGGGTGGTGAATTGAAAGGGTACACGGAATTATTGCAGGAAGCCCGTGACGAGGCCGTGCGTCGGATGATGGTTCAGGCCGAAGAAATGGGAGCCAATGCGGTGGTGAACGTGCGTTTTTCAACGAGTTCCGTGGCGCAGGGTGCTGCCGAACTGTTTGCTTATGGTACGGCTGTTACGGTCGAATAGCTTTTTGACTACGGAGTCGGGATACCATGGAACAAACCATCATCAATATTTTGTCGATACTCATCCCGCTGATGCTGGGGTTGATTGTCGGTACCTTAGTGGAAAAGCGACATTTCCGGTCTCTTGTAGATCGGGAAGGAAAACTTGCAGGATTTCCAGCGGTTACGTTTAAAAAGGCTCCTGCAAGCTGGAAGGCTGAAGGTGCCGAACTCGTATCGGGAAGCGTCGTGATTTCCGTCGATTATTTCAAGCGGTTCATTGCAAGCTTTATCCAGATTTTCGGCGGACGAATCGCCATGTACGACAGCTTATTGGAACGTGCCCGGCGCGAAGCCCTGTTGCGCATGAAGGAAGAGGCTATCGCAAAAGGGTACGATGCCGTAATCAACGTTCGTTTGGAAACCTCGCGTCTGGCCAGTTCTTCGTTTCAAGGTAAAGGAACGGCAGGGTTGGAGATTCTTGCCTTCGGTACGGCGATCAAGGCCAGCGTTGATATGTAACTAGCAGGAAATATTCAAAAAACTATTTCATGGCAAGAATCTTTGTGGCCAGTTCCGCAAGATCGTTTCGTGCCCAGATAGGGCAGGGTAGGTCGATGGTGTCGTTTGTACAGACGGCAACGATATCGTCCCGTTCCTGTGCCATGGGGCGGGTACCGACACATTGACGCCAGACCTCGATTTTGATTCCCGGTCCCTCGGCGAAACCTTCCACCAGCACGACATCGCACGATTGGTACAACGGTTCGATCGTTTTCCAGGCGTCCCAGTCGTTTTGTCCGTCCAGGTATACCGCCGCGAGATTGTGTGTAAGAACGGCCGCGGGATAGCCTCCAGCCATTCGGTGACGATGCGAATCTTTGCCGGGGGTGTCCAGTTCGTGTTCATGGCCGGTGTGCTTGACCGTTCCGACTCGAAGTCCCCGTTTACGAAATTCCTGAAGAAGTTCAAGCACCAGTGTGGTTTTTCCATGATTTTTCCGACCGACAATCTGCACAATGAACATCTTATACCTGTAAAGCTGAACGGTTTGAGGGGACAGGACTCGTTTTCATCATAGAACGAAGAGAGTAAATTGACAATCGGTCGTTGATGTCATTTAATCAAAACTTCAGCAAGGTTGCGTGAACGTTCAACTTATTTTCGGAGGTCGTGGGTATGAAACGCGACGTTTCGACTCTTGGTTTGCTTGTAGGGCTGGTTACGATCCTGATGGCGGGTTGTTTCGATTCAAGCCCTGATTTCATGAATAACGACTCTATCACTCCCGGCGATCAGGATGATGGGGAAGTCGAAGCCTCGACGAATAGCATCGGAAGGGCAGGGGATACCGTTACGGTACCGGGATTGAGCGTCGTTGTGCCGATGAACGCTCTCGACCAGGATGTCAATCTCGTGGTCAATGCAATCGATAAAAATACGTTCACCGAATTTCCATCCATGGTTTCCGACGCCTTTTTCGTAGGTTTGGAGCCGGAAGTCACATTGAATCTCCCGTTGGAACTGCAATTCGATTTGTCTGCCATGGATGCGGGACATCTGATCGATCGAAATGCTTTGATCGTGCGCAAGATTCAGCCGGGTGTCTCTACGATTCCCTTGTATGTGCAAAGCCGTGAAGGGGAATCATCGATAACCTACGAGACGACGAGTCTTGGGCTTTTCGCCGTTTTCGTGTCGGAATGTTACGACCTTTGCCTAAAAAAGGAGAATTGTCCTGCCGTAGCAATCGAAGAAAACAGCGCCTTGCAGCAGTCGATCAACCAATGTGTCGAAGCTCTGCCCGTGG
>CAXXVK010000029.1:0-59910 GCA_963676915.2 Myxococcota bacterium | reverse complement strand
GTCACGGCGACGCGAAATAAAGGAGGAAGAGGATGGCGCAGATCAACCCTCTGCACGAAGGAGTTGCGTACGGCATCGGGCAGGCTGCCACGGGCGGTTTGGGAGCGGTGCAGTGCGTAAAAGTGACCGACGACGGAACGTTCGCGCCCGGGGCGAGTTCCACGGTTCCGATTTTCGGGATCAACAAAAAGGCGACCGCCGAGGGCGAGAATCCCACGATTTACTGCAACGGCGGCATTTACGAAACCGACACCTTCATCGGTGACTTGAGCGCGGGTGACAAGCTGGCCTGCGATGCGGAAACGTCGCTGCTCAAAGAAGCGGAGGAAGGCAATTTCCAGGTGGCAAGCGCAATGTCCGTCGATGGTGGCATTTTGCGCTTCAAGCTGCTGGTGTAAAGGAGGAAACACCATGGCGAACGAAATCCATGCCGATTCTTTCGAGTTTCAGCGGCAGATGGGCTCTTTGATGAGCGAAGCGCTGAAAACGCCGGACGGAATGCGGGCATTGGCGGCGGCGATCGCGCCCCCCATCGAACAGACGATCAAACAAAAAGAGATCACTTCGTTGCTGTTGACCCAGGGGAAACTCCCGGTGGGTGAATCGGCCAAGTACCAGAAGAAGCCGAAGGTCCGAGTCTACTGGATCAGCCCTAACGGCAATGTGGCCGAATCGGAACTGGACGAGGAAGAGATCGAATTCCCCATCCGTCGCATCGCGGGTAACCCGATGATCGATGTGTCCGTGCTGCAAAACGGCAATGTCGGACGTTTGAACGACATGCAGGTGGCGACGGGGAACGAGATCCGCAAGAAAATCGACGGCAAAACGGTCACGTTGATTTCCGGGGCGGTTCCGGAATCGAACACGATCACGCTGGCCGGCGGAAAATTAACGGCGGCTGGAATGGACCAGGCGATGACCGTGCTTGAAGACATGGAGATGTCGACCAAGTACATCTTGATGCGTGGCAAGCACATCTCGGAGCTTCGTCAGGACGCGGACCTGGATCCGGTGACGGCCCGAGAGTTGAATCAAAAGGGCATCTTCAATCGGTACAACGGTGCTGAAATCATCAATAGTGCGTCGGTCCCGCAAGGCACGGTGTTGCTGCTTCCCGATGAGGAAATCGGCAAGTTCCCGATCCGGAAACCGATCGCTGCCGAACCGACCAACGAACCCAAGCGTTTCAAAGCCGGTTGGGTGGTCTGGATGGAAGCGGCTCAGTGCATTACTCGTCCGGATCTGCTGACGAAGATCTCGATCACCTGAGAGGAGGTGCCGTGATGGCGTTGACGTACAGAAATCAACTGGCCACGCCTCTCGTGGTGGACAACGCGGTGTTCGGTCCTGCGGGATCGAGCACCCAAGATCAAACCTTTGCTCGACGCACGCTGGCGGTCGATGCCGCGATCGAGGCCGAACAGATCGAATACGTCTCCGGCGTGGCCAATCCCGGTGACATCGCTGTTTTGGATGAGGTGGTGGCTACCGGTGTGGAGCAATCGCTGGCGCACGGTCTGGACCATGTGCCTTCTGCGGTGGGTCTGCTCGTGACCTACGTGCCGGATACCGGTTATGGCGGCGGCAGCGGAAAGCCCTACGAAATCCAAATGGGGACGCATACCGACACCCACCTGAAGGTGACGGTAACGGCGGGTCTTAAATTCCAACCGTTGGTGCTGGCTTGATTTTTTAAGGAGAGTTCACCGTGCCACGAGGAAAAAGCAAAACGAAAACCAAGACGCCGAAAAAGCAAACACGTACGTCGCGTTCGAGTCGCAAAAAGCGTCCGTATCTTCTGCTTGTTGGAGAGTCGCTGGGATTGGGTGGCGCTGAAAAGGTCACCGTCGATCTGGCGAACGCGCTCCATAACAGCGGCAAGGTCCGCGTCGGCGTATTGCTGACCTTGTCCGAAAACGGTCTGTTCGCGGATCGTTTGCACAAGGATGTCAAGGTCATGGCGTTGCAAGACGGAGAGGCCGAAGCGTTGTATTCGAGGATCGCGGTCGAGAAGCCGGACGGTGTGTTGTTCAACAACTGCCGATTCGCCTCCCGGGATCCCGAATCTCTGCTTCGACGTTCCAAACCGTCGTATCTCGGTTATTTCGTGCATGGCTATTCCCGATGGTCGATGGACCTGCTTCCCGAGGTCTTCCCGGATGATGCGCATGTGTTGACGATTTCGAACGAGGCTGCAATGGGGATTCGGCGTTTGCGAGGCGACATAGTGCACGATGCCGTCAGCGTGCTGCCCAATGCGGTGGATACCGAACGATTTCGCCCACATGATTCCACGACGGAAGATCTCGCCTGGGAGGTGGGAGAAGGCCCGGTGTTCGGCTATTGCGGACGCTTTTCCGGCGAAAAATCTCTGATCACGATGGTGGACTGTTTTCGAAGAATCAAAGCCCGCCTGCCGCGAGCGAAACTGCTGCTGGTCGGTGGTTCCGATCCCGGCGTTGCGATTCACGATGCGTACTGGAGCGCCGAGCGGCGCACGGTGGAACAGGTCATCCGCCAGATGGATCTGGTCAACGACGTTCGCATCACCGGAGCCGTGAAGGACACGGAAAACTACTACCGGATGATGGATGTTTTCCTGCTGACCAGTCAATTCGAGGGTTTACCGCTGGTGCTGTTGGAAGCGATGGCGAGTGGTTTGCCGGTGGTTTCCACGGCAGTGGGTGCGGTTCCCGACATGCTCGAATGCGGTTGTGGCGTTGCGGTGGCCAAGGTCGGTCCCGACATGAGTGACGTCGAACGGGATTTCTTCGCCATGAAGATGGTGGAGATGGCCGAAGCCGAGAATCGGAAAGAGTTGGGACTCAAAGGGCGGCGCATGGTGGAGCAAGCCTATTCGATGGACCGCTACGGCAAACTTGCCGTGGATTATTTCACGAAGAGGTTGGGATGCTGACGGGACTTGTACAAGACCTACAAAGCGATTTTTCGGACGATGAGGGAACCCCTCTTCTTCCGGAAGAAGTCGCGACGAGGCTTGTGGAACGAGCATTGTCGACGGTCTCTGCCGACCTGGGCGTGGCTTACGAACTCGTGGACGGCGATGTCGAGCCACCGATGCCTACGGCACACGAAGAGATCTGGCGACTTCGATCGAAGATCCTGGCTTGTCGTTTGTTGCGATCCCAGGCTGCGCAGCGGGTCAACTTCTCTTCCGGTGACAAGTCGATGTCCCGTAGCAACGAGGCCAAGACCTGGGCGGACTTGGAAAAGGATTTGACGACGGACTATTCGAAACGGGTTCGACTCCAGAACCCGGAAAACGACGAAGCGTTTCTCCATGTCGACGTGAGTCCGGTGACGTACCGGCAACCCGTCTGGTGGAGAGAATTTATCCCTGAAAACGGAGAATGATCATGAACACGAAGAAATTGGACCCTTTCAACTACACGAAGATGGATACGGCAACGATTCTGTTGCAGATCGCCATGGCGGCAACGGGGGTGTACTTCGCCATCCAAGGGGATTTGACGGGGCTGTTGGCCCTGGGAGCCTTGCTGGGTGGTGGCAAAGGCACTCTGATGAGTGACCTGACGCGTCTGCTGGTCAAAGAGAGCAACACCCCTCTGAAGAAAACCGGAGGTTTCATCCGACTTCAACTGCTCACGATGGTTGTGCTGTTGGCGACGATTGTGACGTCCATGGTGCTGATGTCGGGTTGCGGTGTGGATAGGCAGTTCGTCATCGACTCGCGTCATGCCGTACTCGATCAAGCCGGAGACTATTTATCCGGTTGTCAGCAGGCGACGATCGCCCCGGCTTTTTCGGTGGATTGGAATGATGAGGTGAGTTACGGCGGTGGCATTTTTGCCGGATGCGAATCGAAAGGACGCTTGCTGGAGTTCCGTTGTGAAGCGATTCAGGACGGCAAAACCGGCAAGACGGGTCTTCACTGTGACCCGCTGGCTCGTTGGGAGAAAACCTCCACCGAAGCTTCGGAAGACCCTCCGAAAGAAACGGGTAGCCCGTGACGCGATTGGAACGCCAGATTCACCAGGCCGTAAAGGATACGGCCTGGTTGATTCGCAAAGCGGGAACGAGCGCTCGTCTGCTTCGTCCCGTAAAGGCCGGCGAAGATTCCTTTTTCGGATCCTTCGAGTCGGACGAAACGGAAATCGGGACGATCTCTATCGAAAAGAAGCTTTTGGAAGAACAGGATCTGGCGGAAATCGGCGCTGATGCTGTGGCCGATGTGCTGCCGGATTCCGGCGTGGAAGAGTCGGACATTTTGGAAATCGAAGGCATCCGGTATCGGGCAACGGACGTAAAACCGCAAAATTTTTTCGGAGCGGTGACTCACATCCGGCTGCACTTGGAATTGGAGAAACGGGAGACGGACGGTGCGTAAGAAAGGTCAACTCGCGATCATCGACATCGATCTGAGAAAGATCGCACGTCTGCAACAGGCGATGCGGGAAATGCCAGAGATCATCACCGAAGAGCTGGGAAAAGCCGTTCGCGATTTGATGTTGATCGTCGAAGCCAAGGCGAAAGAGCTATGTCCGGTGGATACGGGGAAACTGCGGGCTTCGATTACGCCGGTGATTCAGAGTTGGGCGGAAGCCTACGTGGGTACCAATACCGAGTATGCCCCCTATGTCGAGTTCGGCACGAAACACATGGCTGCTCAACCCTACCTCGAACCTGCTTTTCTGGAAGGACAGAAGCAGGCCAGCAAGGTTTTCGGTAAAGCGATTTCCCGAGCGATTGCTCGTTTCGACAAGGAGGCGAAATGACGGCTTCCTTAAAACGTGCCATCGGGCATTGGGCGACGTTGTCCGTGGAAGATTTGCACGCCTATGCCGACGATCTGGCGAATGAAAAACATCGCTATCCATCCGTGATCGTAACGGAATTGACTCACGATACACAGTCGATGGGTTGCGGAAAGACCGAATATATCGTGCGTGACGAAGCTAGCGGGCACGTTACGGCAACCGGAAAACTTCATTTGGAGACAACACAGGTTCGTTTGACGATCGCTTCCCCTTCGAGTCGCGCCTTGGGTGGTCAGGAAATCGTCGATCGAATCGTACAACAACTTGAAGCTGTAGCGCTGGCGAGTTGGTTATCCACCGATTCCCTGGAATTGACCGATCCGGAAACGGATCCCCCCGAAATTTTTACTTTGGAAAGTTTGAAGCCGATCGGTCGTCAAAACGTCCCGCCGGAAACCGATCGGAAACCGTTTTTATATCGCGGGGCACTGACCTTGGCCGTTCGACGTTACGTAACGTCCGAACGGGAGGTCGAACACGTCATGAAAAATATTCATGTAACGGAGGGCTGAGATGGATTTTCGACGCAAATCCGGACCGAGGTTGATCTCCGTGGAGCAACTGGCGCTCTCGACCAAGACGGATTCCATAATTTTTGAATGTTTGAAGGTGGCCTATCGCTGGACCGGCGATACGCGGCTGCAGAAGGAAAATTTCATACGCCTGCGTGACCAGTGGTTGCGTGGGTCTGCGAAGGAGGATTGAATATGGCTACTCGACGTGTCATTCCGGATGCCTACAACGAGTACGAGGATGGCCACCTGGGGGTGGTTCCCGCCTCGCTTGCAAATGTGGAGATCAAAATCGGCCCGGCGCTTGGCGGTCAGCCGTACAAGTTTTACACGCTGTCCGGTGCGGATGCCAAAAAGCAGGCGAAAACGATTTTCAAAGGAGGAGAGTTGCTTCGAGCCATCGAAGCGGCCTTCGACGCAGGGTCCACGCGGATTTACGCCTGCCGGATCGGTACGGCTGTTCGTGCGACACAAACCCTCAAGACTCATAACGGTACGGATGTTTTGCGGATCAAGGGGGATTACGGATCTTCGGGAAACAACCATTTCTCGAACGTCACCTTGACCTTCGACGACATTACTTCCAGTCATGCGGCAGTGTACGGTAGTCCCAACCGGGTTGTGTTTTATGACGAAGACATGGAAGAAATCGAGTCGATTCCGCTGCCTAGCTCCATTGCCGTCCCTGTGGCGATCGAAGTGCCGACGTTGCCGAAAACAACACCCTCGGATGACATCTTCGACTTTTTCGTATTGGGATACGGCACGGCTCCGGGAAGCGACCCGAAAATCTGGCATCTGAACGCAAGTGGCGAAATCATCTCTACCGATACGCTCGATCTAGCCGGGTTGGTCCCCGATGGAGATACGCTGACGGGACTTGGCGGTCACTTTTTCGGGATCAACGATGATTTCTACGTCACTACCGACAAACATTTGTTGGTAATCGATGCCTCCGATCTATCGAGTCCCTCTCTGGACGTTACGCTGGATTTCACGAGTTTCGGTGTTGAATCGCCGGATGTCTCTTCGACCACCATCTCGTTCGATCTTGCGGCCGTGTTGCGGGGAGAGGATCCCGAACGACTGACGTTGCTGCTCGATCGGGAGACGAAAACGGTCGTTGCTCTCGCGGGATCTCTTCAAGGCAGTCCCAGCGTAAAAGGCATGGTGAATCTTTCGGGATGGGTCGGCGGCGACTCTCCGGAGGGTTTGGCCTACGATTGGCAAAGCGGAGAGCTGCTGGTCGCCGTTCGTAACGATGGTAGTTATCCCTACTCTCGGTTGCTGCGCTTCAATGTGGACTGGGACGATCCGTCGAATGCAAGCTATGAAGGAATGCAGGAACTCGACACGAACGTGTTCGGCCTGGCTTCTTTCATGGCGGAAGCTGTGGTGCAAACTGCCGTGACGATCCAGGATCGCAACCTCTCTCCCGTAACGACTCGCCGTTATGAAGCCACGAGTACGATGAGCACCATGGTTTCTGCGATCGCGGCCAAGATCCAGGCGGGAGGGGTCTACGACACGGAAATCCTGCAAAGCGGGACGACCCAATGCCTTTTGCCAACTCTGGAAGATGGCGATGGCTCTCCGGATCCAACCACATTTGAAGCGTTTACCGGCGGTTCGGACGGAGGGGATCCGACGAACGGAGACTATCTGGCGGGTCTGGAAGCTTCGAAAGCCAAGACCGACGCTTCCTGGATTCACGCTGTCGGTGCCACGTCGCATGCGTTGTGGACCGCTATTTTGTTGCACTGCTCGGAAATGGGTGAAGATCTTCAGGCCGAGCGCTTTGCCATTTTGGAAACTCCGGCCTTTGACTGTGAATACGACGAAGGCAGCGCGGAGTATCTCGCCGATCTTCAGGATTACGTGGATGAGCTCGTGGAGCGTATGGGAGAAGTTGGCGATCGCAATGCCTGTGTGTTTGCTGGCGGTGCAACGTTCATGGATTCGGACGGCAACGAAATCGATCTTCCGGTCACGGCAGCCTGTGGAGGCACGATGGCCGGCCTGGAAGTTCAAAAGTCTCTGATCAATAAACCCGTCGACGGTGTGTTGAAGCTGGTACCGGAGTTTCCTCCCGGACATATCGAAACGCTGATTCAGGCGCGGGTCAATTGCATTCGTTTCAAGCCCGGACGGGGCTACATCCTTGCTCATTCGCTTACGGCGGCAGCCGAAGGTTCGGACTATTCACGGGTCAACGATCTGCGGGCGGTCTACTACGGAGCCAAAGCGGCTCGCGAGGCAGCCCAACCCTACGTGGGAGAGGAAAACGACGCTGCCGGTGAAGGATTGCGACGACTGGAATCGGCCATGGCACGCCCGTTGGAGCAGATGCGGGATGGCGGACAGATCGATGCTTTCGATTTGAACGCGGTCAGCACGACGGAAAATCGCCTGTTGGGTGATGTCTACGTGTCGTTGGGTATCCAGCCGAGGCGCGCCATGGAAATGATCTATACCACCATCTACCTGCAATAACGAGGTGAATCATGTCACAGGAAGGATTTATCCAGGGGACCGGCGGGGAGGAAATCAGCCTCCTCGTCGACGGAATCAAAATCATGGCTTTGCAGAACCTGTCGTGGAAGGCCAGTCAGAAGAAAACGCCGATTCGTGGCGCGGGGTATCGGAAACCTCATGCCATGGGACGTGGTTCGAAAGAGTATGAACTCGACTTCGAGGTCAAGGAACTGAACAAGGCCGTCATCGAGGAAGCCGTCAATTCCGAGCGTTCTCGGGAAGTGAAGCTCAAAACATTTCGCGTGGGGGACCAGGAGTTCGAAGATCTGTTGGATCTGCGCAACCTGACGATCCTGATTGTCTATCCGCCGAAAAACAATGTCAGTCGCAACCCACGTTTTCTGGGCTTCGAATTTACCGATGTCGAGGGGGGCTTCTCGGTGGATGACGAGGCGGTGGGGCGCAAGCTGTCCGGACTCGCTCTGGACGCCGAAGGTTTGGTCTAAGGAGGACGCCATGTGCGAACGACGCCCGGACGGGACGATCGAAACCTGCAACGCCCATGATGACATCGTCAAGCTGACCGAAAGGTTGGCTCAGTCGGTGGAACAGCTTTCATCTCGAGTTGTCGAGTTGGAAAAAACGATCCGGCTATTGCGCAACGCTGCCTTTCTGCTTGTCGGCATGATGATGGGTACCGGTGCGTTGCAAGTCAAACAACTTCTTCAATTGCTGGGAGGTGCATGATGGGCGATTTGAGCCGGAATTTTTCCAAATGGGAATTTCGTTGCCCTTGTGGCTGTGGGCAGGTGCGGGTCGATTCACGATTGATCGAAGCACTGCAAATCCTTCGTGATCGCATCGGCCTTCCCATCGAAATAAGCTCTGGATATCGCTGCCGAAAGCATAACGCCGATGTGGGTGGCGTTCCGGACAGTCAACATCTGCTGGGTCATGCCGCCGACATTGTCGTGCAAGGGCTGCATCCGGATTGTGTTGCTACCATCGCCGAAACCATTCCTGCATTTAAAAACGGCGGCATTGGCCGCTACGACACCTTCACCCACCTGGACGTGCGCGAAGACGGCCCGGACCGGTGGGACAAACGCAAAGGAAAAACCAATGTCTGAAACAATCGACAACAAAATTCGTGAAATCGCAGAAACCCTTCGAGCCAACAATCCCGATCTGAAACTGTATCGGATCCTGGTACCGGGACGCGAGGACGAGATTTTCATTGCTCGCAAGGCTCCGTGGTCCGAATACAAGAAGCTGGTTGGCGCAGTGAAAGACGAGGCGGCGGCCAATGAATTGCTGGTTCAGAAATTCCTCATGCATCCCAAACCGGATTTTGAGGCGATGCAGTCCGAATGGGATCCTGGTTTGGTCGTCACTTTGGCCCAGCAAATCCAGAAGGGTCTCGGCTTCGTCCAGGGAGCTTCCATAAAAAACGTATAGAGGCCGAGCGGCATCGTTGCCGCTCGGACGGCTATCGGCAGATGCAGGCGCTCATCTGCTCGACCTTCGGAGGCTACACCTTCGATACGGTTGAAAAACTCTGCGCCGATGAATTTGCGGAAGTGGCGGGTGCGGCACTCTGGTTGCGTGATCTGGAAAACAAAGCGTTCAAAAAGCCTGGAAAAAGAAGGTGGTGGTCGTAAATGTCCGGCGGTATGAGCCATACGATCGGAGTTCTGGTCAAAGGCAACAATGCCTTGAGCTCCTCGTTGATAAAGGCCGAGCACTCGCTTACGTCTTTTCGTAAGACCGCCGAACGGACGGCCCTGTCCGTCAATTCCAGCTTGATACCTGCCGATATCGATATGGGAGCGGTGGATAAAGCCGCCTCGAAAATGACCGGAATCGGTACCAAAGCGATGATGGTCGGAGGGATCGTTGCTGCCGGTCTGGGCCTTGCCGTTCATGCCGCTACAGGCTTCGATTCCGCCATGGCGGAAGTTTCGACGCTCGTCGATACCGCGACAACCGATATGGGGGCACTGACCTCCGAGGTTCGCAGTCTTTCCAAAGAATACGGTCAGATGCCGGTGAATACCGCCGGAGCACTGTACACAACGATTTCGGCGGGTTACGGCGACGCGGCCGACGCAACGGTCATGCTCGAAGGAGCGATGAAACTGGCGCGGGGCGGTATTACCGATACCGGTACCGCCATCGATGGATTGACCTCCATCATGAATTCCTACGGAATGGAAGCAAACCTGGTCTCCGGCGTTTCGGATCAGATGTTCGTGGCGATGAAGGCCGGAAAAACGAACATCGGTGAACTGTCTTCGTCGCTTGGCAAAGTCACTCCGTTGGCTGCGGCAGCGGGGGTCGGATTGGATCATCTACTGTCGGCCACCTCGGCTTTGACGTTGGGTGGTCTGAGCACTTCGGAGGCCGTCACGTCTTTGAAAGGCATGTTGTCTGCCGTCATCAAGCCCACATCGGAAGCTACGAAAACTGCGAAATCACTGGGGATCGAGTTCTCCAGCACGGCGGTGAAAAGCATGGGGCTGGGCAATTGGCTGGCCCATGTCAAAGAAAAAACCGGTGGCAATGAAGAAGCGATGGCCAAACTATTCGGTCCTGTCGAAGCGCTCTCGGGTGTGATGGCGTTGACCGGCAACCAGGCGGAGTCGTTCTCTTCTATTTTGGAACAAATGGGGAACTCGGCCGGAGCTACGGATGAAGCCTTCCAGAAGGTGAACGCTTCCGCTTCGGCAGCATTCGATCGCGCCAAGGCCAACGCAGCCGTTTTGGTGGAAACCGTTGGTCATACCCTGATGCCGGTCGTGAGTAGTCTGGCGGATTCTTTCGCCTGGGTGTCCGATAAAATATCTACGTTTGCCGAAGTTCATCCATTCTTGACGAAAACCGTGGTCATTCTGACGGCAGTCACGGCGGGAGTGCTAGTCGTTGGTGGCGCGGCGCTCGTCATGGGGGCGCAAGTCGTGACGGCCATGGCAATGGTCAATGTATCCACCGGCGGCATTTTGTTGGTTGTCGGGGCTTTGATCACTGGCATTACGGCTCTGACGTTGCTGTGGACTTCCGCTGCCGACGATATGAACGATTCGTCGAGCTGGGTAGCGCAAAGCTGGGAAGGTTTGAGATCCGTTTTTTATGCTATGGCGACACCTGTAGCCTACGGTATCGGATTTTTAACAGGTGTTGTTTCAAACGCCTGGTCGACGATCGCCAGCTATACCAATGAAGTTTGGCCTATGTTGAGAACCGTGGTCTTGCGGGCCTTTTCCCCTTTGCTGATTACGATGCTTCCCGGTCTGGCTTTATTGAAAGGTGTGTTCGTTACCACCTGGGGAATCCTCGGTACTCTGACGGAGGCGGTTTGGTCCGGCATCGTATTGAACGTTAAAACCGCTTGGGGCATGGTTTCCGGACTTGTCTCGCTGGGTTGGAACCTGATCTCCGGACTGTTTAAAACCGGTTTGCAATTGCTGACCGGCGATTGGTCCGGAGCCTGGGAAACCGTTCAAACTACCTTCGCCAATGTATTGGGAGACATCGAAGGTCTGTTTATGACCTGGATCGGCTGGTTCACCGGTTTGGGGTCCATTCTCATGGATTCGGGAACAGGGCTGATCGACGCATTTTGGGAAGGAATCCAGGGTGGTTGGGGCACGCTAATCGAAGGTTTTACCGGGTTGCTGGGTGACTTTCGAGGGTTTTTGCCGTTTTCGGACGCCAAGGAAGGACCACTTTCGCAGCTTACAAAGTCCGGTAGCACATTGTTGCCCACCTTTGCAGCCGGCATAGAGAAAGGGGCAGATGCTCCGATCAAGGCTGTCACGTCCTCTCTCGCAGAAATTCGTCTCGATGGGCCGAAAATCCCCCCATTGCGAATGGAATCGACAAGGAAAAACGATCGGAAAGGACAAAATCGTTCCCGAACGAGCGATCAATCCTCGGTCGTTTTCCAAAAGGGAGCCTTCCAAATGACTTTCGTTGGAGCCGATCCCTTCGACGATCTCGAAGAGCGGATGACGAAAGTTTTTTCTAATGTGGCACAGCGTCTGGGGGTAAGTCATGCGTAGAAAATCAGCGCATTTCGATGACAAGCTCTTTCTTAAGGGCTCTAGCTACTCGGTCCAGCGTATGAACCGTCAGATTGGATCGTCCGGGCCTTTCCATACGCTGATACGCTTGATAGCTGACACCAAGACGATTGGCAATTTGCTTTTGTGTCAAACCGGCACTTTCACGCCAAGAACGCAACAGGTAGGCCATTCTGACTTCAGGTTCCAAAGGAATAAAGATTACTTTTTGTCCCTTTTTGGCTCGTGGTTTTTTCGTTCGTGGCAACACGTAGCCCTGCTCGAAATCCGCCTCCAGAGAAGCGGAAAGCGCTTCCTGGGCCATTTCTTCGGCGTGCTCCCAATCGAAACCGTACGTGAGAATGTTGGGATGCTGCGGAAACTGAACAAGGACCGTATCTTCGTCTTTTTCAAAAATGGCGTAATAACCACTGGGAATCATGATGTTCTACTCCTTGCCAACCGCTTGTTCGGCTTGCTTCAGGATGGCTTTCGCAAAACGATCCGTTGTTTCTTTACCGTGAACCGGCACGGTAACGTTCCGCGTGGCTTCAGGATGAACAAAAATGTGATGCGATCCTCGGATGCGATCCAAGTACCACCCAGAAGCCTTGAGTTTTTTAATCAACTCCTTCGTCTTCATATCTTAACAATGCAACATTTATGTTGTCCTGTCAATACCCATATTTCGGAGAATACTCATGCCTGAAATCCGCAATGAACAATTTCAGGTCGTGACGCTGGGTGCCGTCAAATCGGATGGTACGCCCGATATTGCACAGGTTTTGCATCGTTTTCCGGTACCGCATCGACAGATGAGCGTTCGTCAGGGAGTCTCGATCGACGAAGCGAAAATCCCCGGCCGCTCTGGAAAAATCAAGCAAGCGGTCGGATACGAAGATACTGAAATCACAATCTCCTTAGGACTGGTGAATGAGGAAGATCGCTCCGGCGAAGTTACCATATCGGCCAGGAAACAATTCGAGACCTTGCAGGCGGCGTTTCGGGAAAGATCCGATCCCGTTGGAGACAACGATTCCACCGCAGACGCATCTTTTGCTGTTCCCACCGTCTATTCGATCCAGTCTCCTTTAACCGATTCCTGCGGAATCAAGACCGTGTTGTTCAAAAGCTTGGATGTCACCGACCAACCCGGGTCCACGGACCTGGAAGCGAATCTCACACTTATTGAATTCGAACCTGTGGCTCGACAGGTGGAACGACGTGGACGAGAAGCGATTCTGAAAAAGCAGGCTCAAGCCGAAGCCTCAGCGGCTGCGAAAAAAGACGATGCGGCCCAAACCGCTCATGACAAGGCTGTGGGAACGGAAGATCCGTTGGTTGCAGCGTTTCGTGAGGGGAAATCTGCAGCGATGGGAGAAGGTTCGTGAACTGGAATGCACCTGAAATCGAAGTGACGATCGGGGAGAAAACACGCATCGGATCCGTTCGAACGATGGATGTCGTTGCGGCTCGTTCACAGCCTGTCGCCACGGCTTCGTTGGAGCTTTCCAATCTACGATTCGAGTGGAACGATGGAGTCGAAGATGGCGATGTTCTGAAAGTTCGCTGGGGATGGCGCGGCAAAGAGCTTTATCCACTATTCGACGGGTCGATTCGAAGCGCATATCTGAAAGAAACGTTGCAAGTCGAAGGACTTTGTCGTGCTCGATACCTGGCCGATACCCGTATCACACGAACCTATCGAAACGAAGAAGCAGGGGTCATTGTTGCGAATCTATTGGCACTAAACCCGTTTGTTGAGAGTGAACTGGCCTCTGACTCGAAACAAATCGATAAACTTCCCCTTTGCAACAACACGATCGTCGAAGCCCTTCACCTGCTGAATCGCCGCTTGGAACTGGACTATGCCTTCGGTTGCGATCCCTCTGGAATCTTTCGTTGGGGACTGCGTGACTTGGCGCAAGAGCCGGTTACCTCTTTCACACATGGTGATGACATCGTCGATTTCCATCCAATTCCCGGCGATCGGTATCTGCTAACCGCTTTCGCCAGTCCTGTATGGCATTCGCAGGTGGTTTCGATTTTCGATCGACAGGGGAACGAGACCCGCTACTTCGTGGAGCAGGTGCGCCATAGCGTTGGAATCGGAGATGAAGGGGCACGAAGTCGACTTTGGTTGGACGAAATTACAGGAGAGCAATGAATTCGCTGACAGACAATTGGGCTTGTCGAATGATGGCTCGAAGGGTGCCTCGATCGAGACGTTTGTGCTTGGGAACGGTAACCTGTGAAAAAGGATCTTGCCTTCGTAAAATCATGTGGCTTCCCGTCTGCCGAATGAAGCGAAAGCCACATTTTGAAAGGGCTTTTACCGCGTCGTCACCTGAAATAACGGGGAGAGACGGACTCATACCGCAACAACCATCGTGTCGAAATTCTCTTCAGGAATCGGAAGATTATCAGCTCTCAATGCCTCAAGGTAGCCCTCGATGGCATCGCGAATATTGGCAAGGGCTTCTTCTTTCGTCGTTCCTTGGGAAACACATCCCGGCAACGAAGGAACTTCGACCACCCAGAATCCGTCTTCACCCTTATAGAGTACGACTTGTCTCATCGTGTGCCTCCTCAATGTCGAATCTTACGACATCTTCAAACTACCACTTTTTTTCAATGAGGGGAAGGGTTTTGAACCCCATGAATTTGTCTTTGAAATCAGGAATTTAAGAGGAATTGAATATGCTGTTGTTTCATAAAATGCCGACGATCAAAACCTTGCAAGTGCCGGTACATCTCCTATTTGCAGAGGGATCGAACCTGACATTGCCGGAAAGTCCCTTTGTCGATTTTCTCCAGCGATATCGGAACAAAGATTTCGATGTGAACTCTCACCCTTACGTGAAAAGCGTCGAATACGCCTGCAAGCTGGCCCAACATGGAAAACCGGATGTGATTCGACAATGGGTCAAAGACACGCTCGATCATGATATCGAAACGTTTGAAAAGGGACGATTCAAAGACCCTTCGAGCAAGGAAATTCCTGTTCGAATCAAGGCAAACGGCGCGATAGAGATGATCGATGCTCACCATCGGGCTGCCATGCGTTTTCTTGACGGAGAAAGGGTTTTGCCCGTTGGTATCAAGCATGTCAGTCCGGCTTGGCTGGCTTTTGAACGGACGTTGATCGCGGCCAGTGGTGAAAAAATCTTGTATTCGCCCATCGAGCACCCGTGGTTCGACGATTGGAAGGTGATTCGTCGGGGAAATGAACGGGAACGGATACTCATCGATTTTCTTCGGGAGATGCGTTCCGAGATTCCGTCTTTCGTCCATTACGACATCGGTTGTTGTACCGGTCATCTCTGCCGCCAATTGAAGCGAGCGGGGGTTGCCGTTCATGGCCTCGACAATCGGGAAGACCATATCCACATCGCCGACACGCTTAACCTCGTTTTCGGGTTGGATATTCCTTTTTATCGGCATGACGACTTTTTACAGGTTCTTGTCGACGATTCCTACAACAGCATTGGCAGTGTCAGTTGTCTTTCCGTGTTGCATCACTGGTTGAATACGCCGGGAAACGACGAGCGATACCTAGCGGCCGTTCAAACGATGGCGGAGAAAGCCTGGGTGGTTTTCATCGATCAAGTGAATGAAAAGCAGGGATTCGTAACGAAGGCCACTACAAAAATCCCACTCAATAAAGAGGAATACGAACGCTGGCTGAGAAATGAAGTCGGGTTTGGATCGGTCCGCTATCTGGGTACGCATCACTGGGGGCGACCTCTGTTTGCCTGTTCGAAAAAGGTAACGTTCAAATGAATAGCCGAGGAAATCTGGAGAGCGAACTGAAAAAGGTCGTCGAAGGGCTTCGCCCCGATATACGTGCCTTTTTCCGCCCGTCCTTGCTCGGTGAAGTCGTGGCCGTCCACGATGATGATACAGATCCAGAACACTATTACCGTGTGGATATTGTGGTTGGTGCCGATGAGGAAACGGGAGAGCCGGGTCTTTCTCTGCCGTATGTTCCGGTGGCATCTCTTTTCGCCCAGGATGGCTATGGCGTTTTTGCCTTGCCGGAAATAGGAGCGGAGGTAACCGTTTCCTTTCATGATGGTGATGTAACTCGGCCTTATGTCGAAGCACCGATTTTCCACAGCAACAAGGCTCCTGCCGGTTTCAAGTCCGGAACCATCGCTGTTCGCGGCAAAAAAGGCCAGAAAATCGAGTTGAAGGCCGACACAAACGAGATCGTTCTCTCTTGTGCATCGTTAAAGCTCGTTACGACGGACAAGCGCCAGGAACATACCGTTGGTGATGAAATAAAGAGGGTTCAAGGTAAGCGAAAATCACAGGTGGACGGGGTTGAATCCGTGTCCTGCGACTCCTGGAACCTGCAGGTCAACAGAGATGCGGTAATTCAATGTGGTGCCTTGACCGAAGAAACGAGAGGCGACGTAATCCAGAATGTTGGAGGCTCCCTCCGTCAGAAGGTCGCCGGATCCGTTTCTCAGCACGTTGCCGGTGGAAAATCATCCGCTGTTACGTTCAATGAACGTCATGTCGTCGGTGGCAGCTATGAAATGCTGGTCGCTGCCACACCGGGGATTGCACCTCCTTTCACACCTGGTCCTACCGGTCCACAGTTTGCAGCATACAAAGTCATGGTCAATGGAGGTGGGCTGGCTTTCGACTCCCTTGGTGGTCAGATCGATATTGGTTCCAATCTGAATATGCCGCCCCTCATGATCAATCTCGGCTCGGTCGCCTCCGGGCCGGTGCAACTTGGCGGGTTCTCTGCTGTTGGACAACCTGCTGCTTGTGGACTCCCTCTCCAAACCATCCTTCAAACGATCTTGACGGTACTTAAAACGATATCCCTGGGTATCGGCAATCTCGGAGCACCGATTGCTCCCAATCCTGCGGTAGCTACAGCTCTTGCACCAGCTGAAGCGGCCATGGCGGCGTTGTTGAGTGAGAAAATTTTCATTGCAAAGAGGTAATCGATGGGTTTGACAGATGGACTGAGTACGCTCAAACAAACGGCACTTGCCGCTGTGGCCGATAAGTTGAATGTTTTGAACGAAACATTGATCGCCTCGTTGCAAGACGACGAATCGAAAGAGAAGCTTCGAGATGGGTATCGCAACCTGGGAACGGCTGTAGCAGAGATCCTTTCGCCATTGTTGAATCATATCGATGCTTATGTCGAAGAAGGGACGGGTTCCGGCAGCGAAACGACAAGCGATGATACGAAAGCCGACAAAGTAGAAGGGGCAACGGCAGATCATCTGGCATCTTTGACTTCGGAAGGAAATCTTGCCGATTCCGGACTCGATAAAAATGCAGTTGGCAACCATCTGGAAGATTGGGAAAGTCATATCACTCTGCCGGACCTGCTGAATTCTCCGGCCGTACTGCAAGATGGAGATGGTTCATCCAAGCTTCTCATTCATCCCGCCATAAGGGCTTTTCAGGATGGTACGATTCACGGGCGTCGTTATCCCGGGTTATCGTCTGAACGTCTGGTCAGTCAGGGACTCGTCGAACTCAACCTGACGACGGGAAATCTGGATGGCGACGATCCCTCCACGTTGTCCTCGGTCAATGGTCAAGCCTGGCTTGCGCTGGATGATTCACCGGAACGGTTCGGATTCCCGATGGCGGCGGGAGAAAAGCGCATCGCTATTGTGGAGCATCACCGCGAAACCGGCGTTTTCCGTCCCGTGTATGGTTGGACCGACGCGAACGACTATACCTATGATCATCCGACGGGTACGACCGGAATCAACAACGGTAACGGATCAGCGTCCTATCCTCGCCGTAAATCGTCTCGGAAATTCACCAATGCACGAACCTCTCCCAACCAATCCGGTCCGATTTACCCGACAAGTGTGTCCGCTGTGGCCGTTCAAACCTGTGCCAGTGCGTCACTGCCATGGTTGTATTTCAAGTTTTACGTGGTGGGTGTGGATGGCGACGGCCTACCGGATATGTCCGACATCCGGGGTGAAACTGCCGAGTACAACAAACAGGTTGTCGGAACCTCTACTTACGATCTAGCCGGTCGCATCGGTACAGGCAGCAGCTATATTTCCGAGTTTCCTTTTGTGGACGTTTCGCCGATCGACGATGCCGAAGATTTTTACATTGTCTTCGAATATACCATTGACAGTTATTCGTCCGCCGACTGGTGGAAAGCGTACGGTGCGTCGCACACACCTTCCGATAACCTTCACACGGAATCCGGCAATTCTTTCAATTCACTCTTCGTGTCCGATACGTGGACGTCTTGGGCGGATTGCGGTCTTTCCTTGTCCTGGGATATCGAGTTCAACCATACGGACAAGCCATGGGCGATCTTTCCCGAACCGGCGGACGGTTACGATGTCGCCGCGTACCTCGGATCGAGCAGCGATAATCGCGAACTGGATGCCGACAATCTTTCTTCGCAAAAACTTGTGGAACGCCCACTAGATGAGCTGCTGGCCCACGTCAACGATGGAACCGCTTTCTCCGATCCGCTCGAAACGAATGAAATCCCCTTCGCCGTGGTGGATCATCATCACTCGGAAACATTGTGTGGAAAAACAGCGACGGTTCAGACGGAGGATGGCAGCGCGACGACCTTGCTTGAAATCCCTGTTACCGAAGGCGAATCGTTTACGGTCCATGCCGTGGTGTCTGGCCTGAAAGCGATGGAAGTGCAGCGGTGGGATACGAACGTACTCTGACCGTTCGCCGTGCGACCAGTGGAAACGTAACGGCGGTAGGCTCCGTTTCCGACGAACACACCGCTGAAGATACTGCACTGTCCGGCTGCGATTGCACGCTCGATGTCGATACAGTCTCACAAACCGTGCGGCTTCGTGTCACGGGGATCGCCTCCACCACGATCGATTGGTCGGGAAGTGTGAGGCGGTCATGAACACCTGGAAACGACCGGAAAACCTTCCCATTGTCGACAAACTGAAGGACGTGACGGAACGCCTAAACGAAGCCTTGCCGAAGCTGTACGAAACCCAAGCCAAGGCCGTCGCAAACATGGCTAAAACTGCCGTGTTGTCCACTTCGCCCACGCAATCCATCGAGGAGGAAAACGATGCCTGAATGGCAACCTCTCAATATGTCGATGGTTCCCGGCGTAACTCCTGCTCTAAACGCCGTTGGTGAAGGAGCCGACAAACTTTCTGACTTTCTCGATGGTCTTGCAGACATCCTTGGAAC
Organism: Myxococcota bacterium; assembly: GCA_963676915.2. Taxonomy (GTDB): domain Bacteria; phylum Myxococcota_A; class SURF-8; order SURF-8. The sequence goes on along the minus strand of CAXXVK010000029.1, from coordinate 40,872 downwards.
TCTGGCCGACATGGTCTCTGCCATGGCAGACGCCACACAAGCCGCGATGCAAGCGTTAATTGCTGCCATCCAAGAACTGATCAACCAGATCCACAACCTGTTACAGACCGGTGTCTATTTCTATTTGGACAAAGGGCCGCTTTTCACCGGGGAAACCCCGGACGGTCTTTCCGGGTTTCTTTCCCGCTGGAAAGCCAGTTTCGACGATCTTGGCGATGGAGACCGGCCACAGTTAGTTGGAAGCGCCAGCATTTCGGCCATGCTTTTCGTGGTGGGTGCCGATGATCTGCCGGAATTCACTCGCCTGCTTGGATTGTTGGCAGCTCTGTTCGGACTTCCGGCTTTGAGTTGGGAAACAGACGAATATGACTTGGATATTCCCACACGCATCGAAAACGGCATGAGCACGCCACCCGATTGGGAATCCCTGCGTCTGGGTGAGGTTTGTCCTCCGTTTGCACAATTGGCCGAACAGTTGACCCAAGCATTAGGGATGCTTTCCGTCACCGACGACTACGCCGGCATGTTGAACGCCCTTTCTGAAACGATCGAACAAAAATCCACATTGCTTTCCTCTATCGCCGGCGAAATCCGGGCACTCGTAACCGACATCACCACGTTGATCGAATCGGCGGGATTGTACGTCCTGCGGATCGATGGAAACGGTGTCACGGATCTACAGGAGAAAGCCGAAACGGCCATGGATGCACCTTCTTGGACCGGCGAAGCCTGGGTCGTTGGAACCTGTCTTTTAGCGGCCACAGCGGATTTCGGTCCCGTGGCGGAACTTTTTGGAGGATGAGATGAGCGATTACGAAAATCTCGGCATCGATTTGCAACTGGACGAATTGGGAGATCTTCAAGTGGGATCCACAGGAGATCTGGCCGTTACATCGTCCGGTAGAACCACGCTTTTACAAGATGTGGCCAACCTGCTCGATACGCTCCCGGGCGATCTTTTCGGACACCCGGAATACGGCGCGGGCATCACCCGTCTGGTCGGTGAAGAGGATCGAAACGATTTCGAGCAGCTTGCCGTGCGTGCCATCGCAGATGCTCTCACCTATGACCCCTCGGTGGCCCCACGTATCGAGCCGGATTCTATCGCAATCACTCCCACGCGGGATGGACGACAGATTCAGTTCGACCTGTCGTTCGTGCCGCTGGGAGAGGAATGGACCAATCGTTTCAACATGGTTTGGGGATTGAATACTGAACTTTAAAAATAAGGAGCTAAATCTATGACCATCCACATCAAAACCTATTCCGAACTCGTTTCATCCATGCTCGATGCCATCGGCGAACGCACGGGACTGACCAACTTCAACGTCGGATCCGTCGTGCGAACCTTGACGGAAGTCTATGCCGAAACCTTGGGAGAACTCTACACCTTCGGAGCCGACATGCTCAAGCAGAGCTTCGTCGATACGGCCACCGATTCGTGGCTGGACCGCAAGGCACTGGAATTCGGACTGGAGCGCAAGCCCGCCATCAAAACCGAAGGCAATGTGCGTTATTCCCGTCCCATTGCCAAAAACACCAGCATTCCCATTCCCGCCGGGTCGATCGTGACGACTCCGAAGGATCAAAGCGGCAAGGAATACCGCTTTTTCACGACGATGGATGCCGTTATTTTTCCCGGGATGGCTTCCGCCGTTGTTCCGGTCATTGCGGAAGAAGCTGGATCGGCCTACAACGTCGGCCCCGGGTCCATCACCGAAATGAAAAACCTTCCTCGCCGGAATCACGGTTGTGACAAACGAAACCGACTGGATCACCACAGTGGGTGTTGATGAGGAAGCCGATGCCGAATTGCGCGAGCGTTTCTCGCTGGCCTGGGACGAACTTTCCCTGGGAGGAACGGCAGCGGCCGTGCGGTCTTGGGCCGCGTCGGTGGACGGTGTGACCTCGGTCATCGTAGACGAAGATCAACCCCGGGGCGCGGGTACCGTCGACGTCTACATCATGGGTCAAACCGGTATGCCGAGTCCCACGTTGATTGCCACCGTTCAAGACGTGGTCGACGATCGGCGTCCCGTAACGGCCGATGTGCTGGTTCGTGCTCCCGAAGAAGTTGTTGTCGATATCGATCTCACCATCACGCCTCGCGTTTCTCAGGATCTCGAGGCTCTTGATCAGGAGATTCGCCGACGACTGAGCGTGTTCTTCGGCGACATCGAGGACGACGAGCTCGACATCGATCCGCTTGCCGTAGGTCAGGACGTGGTGGTTGCCCGCTTGATTCATCTCGTCATGGAAATCCCCGGAATTTATTCCATTTCCGTCACCCAGCCGACTGGCGACGTTGCCATCGAGCCCAATCAGGTTCCGGCATTGGGAGACATCACCCTCACCATGGAGGTCGCTTCCGATGAGTAGCCGAACCGCACTGACTGTCCTGAAAATCGCCGATTATCTCTGGTATCTATTGCCCGGCTTCATGAAGAAAAAGGAGCGGGTAAGCGCACTATTGGGGAAAATCTGCGACATTCTGGGCGAGGAATTCGACGATGTGCGCGAAACCCTTGCCCTCACTTGCCCCGAAACCATGGCTGTTACCGCCACCGGTACCTATCTCGATCGTCTGGCACGCCTGCGCCATCTCGTTCGTCGTGATGGCGAGACCGACGAAGATTTTCGTGTCCGTGTTCTCAACGCCTTTACGGTCCAGCATCGGGCCGGGACCATCCCAGGTATTACTCAGGGACTGGCTGACATTGGCTACACGGTGGAAGTACTCGAACCCTACAAAGGCACCCCCTACTGGTCCTATTTCGTCGTGAAGATCACCGCTTGGGATGGCTTGATCTCGGACTGGACCGTTTTTTACAGAACCCTACGCAAATTGAAACCGGCTCATACGTTGGCCCTGGTCGAATCGGAATTGGCTCCCCGTTGTTGGAACGAGGAACCCGATCGGAATCAGGGCGTTTGGAACGAGTGGATCCACTCATAACCCCTTATGGAAAGGAAAAATCCATGACACAGATCCGCGACATCGACTACCGTGCTCCTTTGGACCCCCGAGGAGAAAACCGACGCTTCATCGACACATTGCCTGCCGGGATCTATTCCGGCTTCCGTGTCCAACCGGACGGAGCCGTCGGTCCTGGCGTTTTGTTGACTAACGATGGCGTCCGCATCGAAGAAACGGTTGGAACGACCGTAGAAGTGCCTCCCGGTCATGCGACAATGAATCGCTACGACCTGATTGTCTGCCGCCATCAGTATCTCGAAGCCTGGCCGAACCCGCCAGCGCGATTCGAAGTGGTTCAAGGCACACCCTCGGAAGACCTGAACCCGCCGATTCCCGAATTGCCCGAGCACAACATCCTGTTGGCTTACGGTTTGATGCGACCGGGAGAAACGACCTGGTCCTATGTCTTCCATGCGTCCGCCCCGCTGTGGATGCGCAATCTTCGCCAGGAAGGGGACGGCTATCATGTGGTCTGCGGAGACCAGTCCTCGATCCTGGCCCGTTACGATCGGGACGACGACAACGCCCTGAAAATCTTCGTGGTGGAAAGCGGAACAGTGTCCGATGGTGCCCTGGTGGAATTGAACGTTCCGTCGTTGACGCTCGATGGTAGCGGAATTCGACAGCTTTCCGAGCATGTGAACGACACGATGACGGCCCACGCTGCCTCGGCGATCCCCTTGACGGACAGCGCCGAACGTTTCGAAGCAGGAGAGGTGGAAGCGGCCCTGGCGGAGTTGGCCGGCGAAGGACGAACGGACCAAACCGTCAAAAGCAATGCCGATGCCGTTATTCAGGAAGCGACAGATCGTGCGAATGCGATCGTGGCTCTTCAGTCCTATGTGGACGATCATTTGAACGACACGGGAGGTGCGCATCTTCTTTCGGCGATCATGGCCGGAGCGGTGACCGGCTCGCCGTTTTCGTTGGATGCGGGCAGCGCTCAGGAGGCGTTGGCGGCTGTAGTCGGTGGTCTGAACGATCGGGCCTTGAAATCCGGTGATACGTTTTCCGGGGATGTGACTTTCCAGGGCAAAGTCACGTTGGATGCCGACGACGCCGAGGACGTGGCTTTCGACGATTATGTGTATTTTCGGCGAATGGTGCCTCCCTGCGCAGCCCCTTCAGATGGAGGGTGGGATTTCTGCTGCGATCACGGTGCCCTTCGGGTTGGCGTCAACAACCGGTCGGTGTCTATCCCCATTCCCAATATCCCCGGTGCGGAGATTGTGAGTGTTGGTGCGGCCATGCAGAATACGGATACCAACGATCATATGGTGGATGTTCGGGTGCTAAAGAGCAACTTTTCGGTCGATTTGGCAGACGAAGAACAGGCACGTGGAAATGACCAGACTGTCGAAAATACCGGCTTGAAGTTAATCAACTATGGAACAAGAGATCAACTGGTAACCGCAATGGTCACTGACGATCCTAGCCACGATCCCGTTCCGCAAAGTATGGAAGATTCCGACTTTTGGCGTGTTTGGATCGGTGACAAAATGGCCTGGGAAGGGAGTGGATCACCGGAAAGCTGGGATGCTGGTCATTTATGCCTTAAAGGACTGAAGGTGATTTATCGGCGTAAGAAATTGCTCGTCTAGAAAAGCTTTCAATGGGTTGGATTGTGACGCTCTCCTGAAAACGGGAGAGCGTTTTTAGTTGGGGCCACGGACACAACGAATTTTTGTGCTAGAAGATAGTTTATTATTATGCCCGATTGTTCCTTGATAATTCAATTCCCATGCACTTGTATTGTTTCCTCCCCAAGAGGTTTCCGAGGACGACCACCAATAGCCATCATCTGCTCCTGGTAAATCCTCGGGAAATGCACTTCCATTTCTGCATTTTCCACAAAATTCCATAATTTTGCACTCCACCTCCAAACAAGCATCGAAGGGGAACGGCCCGCAGTGGGAACACACATCGTGGACAGGGCAGGCATCGCTATAGGCCGAAACCGTCCAGCAATCCCGCAACAACGTGCGCAACTCGGTGATATTCGGCAAGCGCCAGTCGGTAAAACCTCCCAGATCCAATCCGTCGCAATAGTTGACCGCCCAATCCCAGGTCATTTCACTTTCCGGGGGGACGGCCTGCCAATCCAGCCCGGTACCGGCATCGGACCAGATCGGGTTCCCATCCGGATGTACGTCGGGCACGCATTCGTCATTTTCCTCGTGGTAGCCGTACAAGCAATCCCCACAGGTGGCCTCACCACCCTGAATCAGACAGAGATGGTGATCATCATAGCAAGTTTGGTCGATTTCGCAGGGATTGGTCAGGCTACAATTCCCCGAGGAATTTTCGACATAGCCCGGCTCGCAGCGACAGGTATAGGTTTCTCCATCGGGAATGCAGACGGTTTTGTTTAGCTCGGTACAGGGATTCGGATGATTGAAAATCTCACGACCGCAGGGGTCGTTCGGGTCGACCTCGATGCGGTCGGAATCGGCACCTTCGTTGTCGGAATCAGTACCTTCGATGTCGGTTTGGTCTAAGCTGTCGGTGTCGTTGTCCGAATCAGTGGAATCAGAATCTTCCGGGATGTCGGTAACGTCGGCTTGGTCATAATCCCCAGGGGCGTCAGTTTCGGTCTCTACATCAATGTCGGTCAACGGGCTGAAGGTTACGCCGTCATCCTCGCAACCGGTGGGGAGGAGGAGGATTGGCAGGAGGAGAAAGATGGTAAGGATGATCGGGGTCAGGGTGGCAAAGGGTCGAAAATATTGAGAAAAGCGGGTCATGGGCACAAGCTCCAAAATCTGATTGATTCGATTTCTTTTTATACTACAAAAGGCGCTTGAAGGGAAATTGGCAAGTGTATCTATAATTCTTTTTTATGATTTAGCAGAATATCAATTAATCTATATGGTTTTTGCTATTAACGATTTATAATGTCTCGCGCTGGGTTAATTTTTGGAATAATTGGATATTTCTGGATTTATTTATTTGATTTGTATTGGTATGTTTTTTATAAGAGTATTGAAATCACGAAAATAACAATTGCTGGAGAGATTGATATGGTTCAGCAAATTCTCACTTGCAACTTTAAATTTGTCAGCCCGCTTTTTATTGGTGGAGCCAATAAAACCGATCCTGATGGAATTCGTGGTTCCTCAGTTCGAGGACAATTGCGGCATTGGTTTCGTGCAATAGCAACTCCTTTGTTGGATTTTGAAAGCGAGCCATTATTTATAGAAGAAGAAAAGCTTTTTGGTAGCACAGAAAAGATGACTTTTCGGATGCGTATTAAGCTAATTGACGAAGATTCATGGGTGGCGACAGATACGCGAGTTGTTCCTAAACGAAAGTTTCCTTTAAAGGCTTATCCAGCTGGACTAAATGCTAAAATTGAATTTCAAATTTTGGATGTACCAACTAGAGAATGGCTTAATGCTTTTATTGCAAGCATCTGGATGTGGGGTAATTTTGGCTCTCTCGGCAGGCGGGGACGTCGTGGAGCTGGTTCGATTGCGATAACAAACCTCCAGACTACAGAGAAACAAGAATTTGATGACTTTCCTGTATGTGAAGAAAATATTACTCGTGATCAACTATTAATTCAGCTCAAATCTAGCTTGTTGCAATCTCAGAGGCTAATCTCAGTCTTTCTTGGCAATAAGTCTCACACTGCAAAACCTCGTGCATCAAGCATTTTTCATGTGGCATCACCAAAGCATGTTTTTGTAGGCCGTGAATTGAATAGACCCAATATATCTAATTCTCGAGGGGCTATTGAAGTGATTATGTCGAAATGCTCATTCTTGAAAAATAAGAATTACGATGTATTTCGAAATCTACTCGGTGATGAGAGAAAACGCCTTGCTTCACCGCTTGCGATTCGATTAACTCCAGTAAACAATAATATGGTTGTGCCAGTGGCCATCTGGTCTCCACCAATTGTCAATAAAAAATTAATTACTTCCTCGCCACTTGATCCTTTAAGGCTTCCTCTTGTAGGCATGTTATTAAAAGATCTTGGCTTTGAACCATTATCAAAAGAGGATTTAGTATGGCACGATTTCTAATAAAACTTTCCATCTCCCCCGTTCAAGAATTTATCGTACAAGCTGGACGTACAAGGGACCTCTGCTCGGCTTCTTCTATGTTAGTCAATGCTATTTATGCTGCACGCCTGGAATTTATGAAGCATTCGGGAGATATTCTCTATCCTGCAAATGACAATCAGCATCATCCCAATTATTTCGTGGGCATACTTAATCTTTTGCAAGAACAGCTAAGTACTATTGTGCATCAAGTGGAAGAAGCAGCAAGGAGGTCATGGAAGACATCCTTGAGTTCCGCGTTTCAATATCGTGATGGGGATGATTTTTGGTTTGACGACCTGTTTACTATTCGCTGGGTGGCTCAGCAATTAAGTGAAAATGATTCTCTAAGACAAGAAGATATCCAAAATCTGGACAGACTCTTTGAAGCCAGGAAAAGGACCAGAGAGTTTTCGTCAATTCCAGGTCATTTAGCAGGGGAAAAATGCACTCAATGCGGCTTGCGGCCAGTTGCCGATCTTAACTGGCAGCACTTATTTAAATCTGATGTGCGTTTTAGAAAGCGTGAGCGTTTGTGTTCGGTTTGTACCGGCAAGAGGATGTTAAAGCTTGGAAATTCAATTAAAACAGCCGCCGAATTGGCTTCATTTCATTTCAGGGAAGAGATTAAAACAGCATCAGATGATGAAAAATCCTCAATTGAAAAACATTGGAAAGAATTTAAAAAAACGATCGAGCGCGAACTTGCCGTTGTAAATCTGCCTGACTCGTGGTTGGATTTGGAGAAAAAACACTGTTCGCTGTTTTACGAGTCTGGTCTGGAAGACATCATTTCGCCCCTCCTGACCACGGATGGAAAAATAGTCGAGAGTAAGAAGCAATCTTACAATGCTTTATTGATGGCTCAAAAAGGGTTTTTAAAAGCTTTTCCCTGTTCACCATCAAAATATTATTGCTTGGTGATTTTCGATGGCGATCATATCGGGAAGTGGATTGGTGGTGATGGGTATGCCGACAAAAACAACTCCTATGTTGACTATTGTAAAACATTTAGCCAAAGCCTTTCGATCATCGCTAAAGCATTTGATACAATTATTACAGAGAACGGTGGCCAACTTGTTTATGCCGGTGGGGATGATCTGTTCGCTTTATTGCCTGCTGAGCACGTTTTCTCGGCCGTCAGTAAGCTGAAAAAAACATTTGCCGAAAAGTTAGAGTTCTGTAGCAATGCCAAGAATCAAAGCCCCACAATTTCTGGTGCTCTTGTTTTTCTGCCTATTCACCAACCGCTTAGACTCGCTGTTTCGGTTGCTTATGAAAGTGCCAACCATGCGAAAAAGACGTTCAAACGCAATGCGTTGGTGACTACGGTTCTTCAGTCATCAGGAGGAAGTAGCACCTTCGGACACTCATGGAACACCACTAACAGCCATGAGTGGACTGATATCTGCAAAAAAATCCTCTCGGCCATTAGTGGTTCTAGTCCTATGCTTTCATCACGTTTTCTCTACAGGTTATCTGAACTTGCCTTGATTTGTTCGAATAAAGGTCGCTTGGAACCAGAAATGTTCAGTGCGGTATTATCGGTCCTTATACAGAGGCAATGCCTTGATTCGAATGCTGAAGAGGAAGCCAAACAAGCCATTCATGACGGCTTGGTACAATTAGCAAAATATCATCCACCGGGGGATCGCACGGCATTGGATAATGTTCTTCACGCTCTTCATGGATTAGCCGTCATTGCCAGAGAGGCAGGTGACCGATGACAATCGAATTAATGACTTTTCATCCCAATGATGTCCTATTTTTCAGAGACCTTAGATCTGCCGAACTCGGCAGTATATTGGACGGAATCTATCCGTTGCCTTCAGTATTTTTCGGAGCGATTCGCAGCCTGATTCTTCACTCATCGGGTGTCGAGCCATCGGATTATGTCAAGCAAAGCAGATCTGAAAAATTAAGCGACACAGTCGCACCACTTGTTGACATCATAGGTGAAGCGACGCCTGAACCCGTTAAAGGGACGTTGAGTATAAAAGGGCCATTTTTATATTTGTCTAATCGGCTATATTTTCAGGCGCCCACCAATCTGTTTCAAAACGAAGATGGCACCTATACTTTGGGCGTTCCTGGTGAGAACTCCATACTTAACGACTTAGGCACCACCAACATACGTCCTATCCTGACCGACGAAAAACGTGATGAGGTGAAAGCAGAGAAAAGTTGGATTTCACTCAATAAATTGCTTGAACTTTGCCTAAACATGTCCCCTGGGCTTTGTTCTTTAAGCGTGTTGCCCGAATCGGAGATCTGGATTTCCGAACCTAGGTATGGGCACGAACGCGAAGAACAGAGTCATACTGTGAAAGATGAACGCCTCTACCAAGTCAACACAAGACGCTTTAAGTCAGATGATTCCTCCTATGCGGCCATGGTTACAGGTATGGATTTATCCACTGTTGCGCATTATAAAAACTTCCCAATCGGTGGGAAGCACCACATGGTGTCGATTCAACATGAAGCATGGTCAGGGCTTTCAAGTGATGTTGCGAAGAAGATAAAGAAAAGCATAAACGATTCGGGTCGATTTTTCATTTACTTGGCCACGCCGTCAATCTTCGACAAGGGATGGTTTCCATCGCCGGATAAAATGTTCGGACTTTATCCAATAGGAGCCGCTCTTCAGAAGTCTACCCATATGGCTGGTTGGGATTATGCCAAAGGTAGAGCTAAGGCTTTGCGCAGACTTGCACCGGCTGGGTCTGTTTATTTCTACGAAATCGATGACAACCAGATCGTTGATGATCTGGTTGATTGCTACCTTTTAAACAAATCCGTTTCTGATGGTAGTTCGGGACTTCAACGTGCCGGTTTCGGCCAAACGCTGATAGGTTCCTGGGAACAACAAAGGAGTTAACTATGCTGGCAAAAAGTGGAATGCTTTGGATGAGTTGCATTACTCCCCTGCATAACGGTGCGGGTGAAACTGTAGATTACATCGATCGTCCGATCATTCGGGAACGTCATACCGGGTTGCCCTTTGTCCAGTCCAGTAGTCTTAAAGGCGTTTTTCGGGCACACTGCAAGACTAAATGGGAGACAAGCACACAATGTGAACACAAACTCAATATCCTTTTTGGGACTATGGATAATACGGGGGATAAAAATATCGGGTTTCTTGATTTTGTGGATGCCTATCTCTTTACTATGCCCATTAGGTCTTTAGTAGGTGGGTACGCGTTGCTTACCTGTCCCATGGTTCTCAGACGCTTGCAACAGTTCGCCAAGCAATATACCCACCCGATTGATATGATCGACCCCCTCATGAAGATCACGAGGGATCTAGCAACACATCAGGATCATGTGTTGGTCACTTCAGCTAGTGAAAATCTACTTGCCTATAAGGGTAAAGTCTTTTTAGAAGAGTATCCATTGAAGGCTTATAAGTCCGAAAATCCAGCATTCAAAGAGTTCGGAGATCTGATCGGTAATGTTGTCTATTCAGATGATGATTCCATGTTGAAAGACTTCACCGATCGTCTTGTTGTGGTCAGCGATACAATGTTTACCTACTTTACCCGGTTTGGGACGGAGATCCAGGCTAATATCCGCATAGGCAAAAATGGTGTGACGGAAGAGGGCAGCCTGAGATACAGCGAATACCTTCCACAAGAAAGTCTCATGTTCATTCCTTTCCAGGCACGATGCCCCTTTAAAAAAGATCCTTATGCCTCTGCCAATGATGTATTCGATGCCTTCAAAGAAATTATCACCGATGAGCGACTGCAGGTCGGTGGTGATGAAACAACAGGGAAAGGGATTGTCACTTTCGCACTGCACGGTGACGCAATATCACAAAACAAGAAATACGAGGTGCAGTCATGAGTGTGAGCATTCAATCGGCAGATCATTTAAGGGCACGATGTGCTTTAGGTCTTGTTCAGCAGATTTCAGGGGCGGATATCAGTGGAAGAACATTGATTTTAAAAAGTTCTAAGAGAAATTTCACTATCAAATGGTTAGATAAAGAAGTCACGGACAGTCGGAAAGCAAAAGTGATTGGTGAGATGGGAGAAAGTTATTTCGCATCTGTGCGTGAAGCACCCCTGCTGATTCATCGCGCCGGATTGGCTCAGGCGCTGGCTTTCATGATGGCCAAGAAAGAGTCCCGTGAATTGGTGGCAACTCAGATTCTACATTATCTGGATTGTTGCGTAAATCGCGGGGAAATGGATTGTGGCGTTTTGGATAAAGATTCCTCACAATCCGTAAAAAGTATGATGAACGCGATTCTTGATAGTGATCCTATATTTCTGATGCATGCAACCATGCAATGCCAGAAGCTGTTGACTTGGTTAAAGTTGTTTTCTGAAGCTACGTTTAAAAAGACCGACGGTCAAGCAGGTGAGAATGGTCAGACAGTGAAAGGACAAGCCTATGGAGATTAGTAATGTGCTGTATGGTTGCCAAGGGGTGGAAGATTTGCCTCATACCGTAGGACATCATAATGGCAAAATTGTGTCGTTGGAACTGAAATTGTTACGTCAGATAGCTAACTACGCAAATCCTGGCCTTTTAATGGACAAATATCTTGTATTTACCGATGAAGTTCTTGGAAGGCCAGTTGCGAAAAGTGCCAAACAAATGGGGATTGAACAGGTTGAGTTTACAGGAAACCAAAGTGCATATAACCAAAGAAAGTTACATTCTGTTAGACTCAGACGTTATTATAAAGATGCGTACGTTTTTTCTTTGGAAACCGCTTGCCGGCTTGTTACGGGTATGGGTGAGTCTTCTGTAATTGAAACCCACTTGACCCTACATCCTCTCTACGGTTTTCCGGTTCTTCTCGGTGCCTCGCTGAAAGGTCTAGCAGCGCATTGGGGGGCGGACCATCCAGAATATGCTGACAAAGCCTCATGGAAAGAGATTTTTGGCTTTCCGCCTTTTATCGATGCGAAAGGCAATCGCAAGCAAGGCTCCGAAGGGAGCGTAATATTTCTCGATGCTTGGCCCAAGGACATTAGTCGTAAACTATTGACCGTCGATGTTCTTACCAATCACCATATGAAATATTACAGCAGTAATGGCGGTCAGTCGCCTAAAGAATCGGATGAGCCTAATCCTGTGCCCTTTTTGACGGTCTGCAAAGGAGTTCCCTTTGTATTCGGGCTTCGAACATCTGACTGGGTACCTGTGGAGCGTCAAAGAACCTTGTTGACTAACGCCAAAGGCATCCTGGAAAAGGCCCTGATGAACTATGGCGTAGGTGGTAAAAGCAGTTCGGGTTATGGATATTTCAGATCTACAGCGAGCACTTAAACGGAGAAACGGTCATGAAAACAACATTTTTAGTTGCTCCATGCGGCACAAGTATCTTGCGATCTGCTACGTGTTGGAAAGCGGTTTCAGAATACAGAAAAAAAATTGGTTTGAATCGCACTGACTACTCATTGGAAAATCTGATGGAGGTAGAAACCGTCCGGGACCAAGTGGTAAAAAAGCTGATGAAAAATACTGACAGCGTGCAAGATCAATTTGATGTCGACACATGGCAGTATGGTCCACGACAGGACTTGAGTGCGGAATTGGCGTCCCTGTTTTATATTGATCAAGAAATTTTCCAGCCGGATGAAACAATTGCAAATTATGAATTGCTTTTTATCCATGGAGATGACGAGGAGGGTAGACTCTCGGCAACGATGAACGAAGGTATCTTGAATCAACTCCTGTTACCTGATGACCAAAAACAATACTTCTTACCGAAACTTATACAATCACAATGGTTGGAAGTACAAGGATTGGATCCTTGCAATCCAATTGGTTTCGATAACGCGCTATGGAAAATGACGAGTCTTCTCGAAGAAAAGCTTGCAAAAGCTTCAGATCCGCAAGTGTATTTCAATTTAACCGGTGGGTACAAAGGAACATTGCTACATTTTGTGCACTATCTGTTGAAAGATATTACGAAACCTGATTGGTATCGAGAGACCTACTACCTTTTTGAAGATTCCACTATGCTTTGCAAACCTCTGTCGACGTCTGAACGAATGATCCAGACGACTTCTGGGGAAGCAAAAAAGAGTCATCTGACCTCAAGGGCTCGGAAAGTTAGTGACTTATCATGACAAACAACAGAATGAACGCTTCATCGTTGATTTTTGATGAGTTGGACCAGGCGGCTGAAAAATTAAAATTTCCCGGTGAGAATCGCAAAGAGAGACTGCTAGAATTTTGCAGGAATTCGAATGACGAACGGATAAAAAAAATAGGTTACGACGATTATTTATTGTTGCAGGAAACACTGGATAATTTGTCTGATTCAGTTCGTTCAGTACCACATTATGACTTTGTATTAGACAAGGTTCAGGCTCGACTGGCATTGATTAAATGGAATGATTCCATGCCAGAAGAGCATAAAAGCAATGCTTTTGCCTACGTTGTCAATTGGCTTAATCATTTTGTACAAAGGGAAAAAAGTAGATACGACTTGTTGTTTTCTCGCTTATTAAGCAACGATGATAATACATGTCCAGCCATAGAAAAGGAAGCACGATCCGTATTTTTCGAAGATGATGGCAAAGGCGGTCTTAGGTCGTTTTTTATTACTCATGCCGAATTGGCAGAATTTGGTATCGAATGGTTTTTAAAACGTTATGATTTTGTTTCAGCTCGACGCATTTATAGAAGTCTTTCGTTTAAGAGAAAAATGTTAAACTATTGGAATTTTTTAATGCCACGTATGATGGCGGCGACGTCGATCGGTCTTTTTGCTTTAATGGGTGTAGCGGAGGGTTGGCTAATGGTATCCGCTTTGCCTTTATTTTGGGGGATCCTATTTCCTTTGGTCTGCATTATTTTTTTCGTGTTTTTACGAGTTGGAAAAAAAACTTACAAATATCCGAAATTGCTATTTCAGCGTGGCAGTGTGGTTGTTACTTTATTTATTCTTCAAGGGATTTTGCTATCCGAGGTGTTTTATCTGCTTGTAGGCCATGAGGTCATGAGATATGTCCTCAATCAGGCTCCATGGTTGGAAATTGCATCTAATGTATCTTTGTTGATCCAATTCCCTTTATTTGGTAGTGCTTTGGGGATTTTGTTGCAAATACTTTGGCAAGAGCAGGATTTAACGGAAAAATTATAAATATGAAACCGCTTTTTTTAGCAATCCATTCGGAACCTCCCCGGAAAAGGGGTGGTTTAGGTCCGCCTAACAGGGAGGTTCCGAATTTTAGGCTTGAAAGTTCTTTGAAATCAAGATATTACAGAGGCTAGAGTCCAGATAGGACATCCCTCTGCAGAGGGCCGGAAACAATTTAGGGCTGAGTTTTTTATATTCCGAATGTGTCCAGATAGGACATCCCTCTGCAGAGGGCCGGAAACAGATTTCAAGATTTTTTTTCGCATCGTCGTATTTTGTCCAGATAGGACATCCCTCTGCAGGGGGCCGGAAACACCCGTAAGGCGAGCGTGTATATCCAGACCGTGCTGTCCAGACAGGACATCCCTCTGCAGGGGGCCGGAAACGCTCCTTGGCAGTTTCTCGTTGGTTCTGTGTTTGTCCAGACAGGACATCCCTCTGCAGGGGGCCGGAAACATAGTATATTCACTTGTGTGAGTGTAACTTTGAGTCCAGACAGGACATCCCTCTGCAGGGGGCCGGAAACTTTTCCAATCTCCTCCCCACTTTCAAGCAAGGTCCAGACAGGACATCCCTCTGCAGGGGGCCGGAAACGTTCATTGTCAACTCTGCTAAGCTCTCGTAACTACCTGTGTCCAGACAGGACATCCCTCTGCAGGGGGCCGGAAACTTTGGGCTTCACCCAAATTACGCACCATTGGTCCAGACAGGACATCCCTCTGCAGGGGGCCGGAAACATTATCGGGATATTCCTCCGACTCTCGGCAATCGGTCCAGACAGGACATCCCTCTGCAGGGGGCCGGAAACTTAATTCCTCCAAAATGGGGTAATAATTGTGAGTCCAGACAGGACATCCCTCTGCAGGGGGCCGGAAACTTAATTCCTCCAAAATGGGGTAATAATTGTGAGTCCAGACAGGACATCCCTCTGCAGGGGGCCGGAAACTTAATTCCTCCAAAATGGGGTAATAATTGTGAGTCCAGACAGGACATCCCTCTGCAGGGGGTCTTTGAATAGAAAGAAAAACAATGCCGAAACGAAAACCACAACCCGATTTCTCCGCTTTACGTTGGTGGCGGATTCGTGTGGAATTCAGACCACTTAAGCCGAATCTTCGCTCTCCCCACGCAGGGGCGGTGGAGGCTATCGTCAAAGGGACAACCGATTCCCTGGGCTGGCTCGACCCGGACGGCTCCGAGCACGAACATCCGCGCATTTTCCATCATCTCGTTCGTTGGGAACCACGCGAGCGTCCCACGCTCATTGAGGCGGACGTGTTTCTCTGTCGGGCTGACCGGGCCGACGCCTGGCGCTGGGCGGCGGCCTGCCGGGCGCATATGGCCGATCCTACCCATTGCATCACCTACGCATTGGAAGATTGTGCTGCTCCTGAAGAACGCAGCCTGGAAAAGCTTATGGAAGAAAACGGAGACTGGCTGGAGGATGATGAGCTATGTCTTCGTTTCGACACGCCTTTTTCGTTCCATCGACCCAAAGAAAAACCTCGAACGTTTTTATCCCGCAAAACCTTCGTCCAAGCTTTCGAACGCCGCTTTTCAAGACTGTTCGGCATCGACTTCACCTATCGAAGCTCCAAAGATGACTTCGAGGTGCTCCCCTGGTTCTGGCATTACAGCGAGCGTCGCCGGTCCTCGAAATCCCAGCCGGGAACGGTCCAGTATGTCAAGGGCTGTGCTGGACCACTCTATCTGAAGGGGCGGTTTTCCGATTTCCTCCCATGGCTCATTCTGGGAAGCGAGTTGCACTGCGGCTCGAAACTGGCCAATGCCCAGGGACATTACAGGCTGCAACGCAACTCCCCGTTTTTCTCCCGGCGTTTTCCCCAACGGGCGGCGATACGCAAGGCGGTGGGAGAGGTGATCCATCGCCACGACCGCGCCCTGCTGCAAGCCTCAGTGGACGGCGGAACCCCCTTCGACGCCGATACCCTGACCGAAAGGCTGCACGAGTCCCTCATCGATGGAAGCTGGCAGCCTTCACCGAACCAGGCGTTCGCCGTGCCGAAATCCAACGGAGGAGAGCGTATGGTGGAGCGCCTTGGCCCCGAGGACTTGGTAATCCACCAGTTGTTGCGCCGTTTGCTGGCTCCGGTAATCGAAAAGATGCTGGAGGACGAAGCGATCGGCTATCGACCGGGGAGATCACGTCATGAGGTAGAGACGCGTGTTCGCAAAGCCCTCGACGATGGCTACCGCTACGTGCTGGAATCGGATATCGATGATTTCTTTCCCTCGGTGGATTTGACGCGGCTTTTCACTCTTTTGGACGATATGTTTCCCGTGGCCGATCACAAGGTGCTGGATGTGCTGAAAACCTGTCTGCAAAACGGCTACGTGTTCAAAAATCGCCTGCAGGATCGAGACGCCGGACTTGCCCAGGGAAGTCCGTTATCTCCCTTGTTGGCGAATCTGTATCTTGATGCCTTCGACGAGGATTTGCAACGATTGGATGCCCGGATGATCCGCTACGCCGACGATTTCATCGTGCTGACTCGCACGGAAGAACAGGCGCAGGCCGCTCGTGAAACCGTAGAACGAAGCCTTGATGCCATTCGACTGAAGATCAAACCTGCCAAAACGGCGATTCACCGCATCGACGAGGGATTTCGTTTCCTGGGCTTGGAGTTGGGGAAAGGAGAGCCGCTTCCCGATTTCGAACAGGAAGGCAAACGACTGAAAAAGCCGCTGTACGTGACCGAACCGGCTGTGTTTCTGGCAAAAAACGGTAGCGCCGTGGATGTTACCCGCTATCGAAAAATCCTGGAAACCATTCCCCTTGGGCGTATCAGCGAAATCATGGTTCTGGAAAAAAGCGTAATTTCCACGGCTTTACTGGCCGAATGTGTCGAGCGCAAGGTTCCGGTCAGTCTGTCCCTCGGATCAGGGTACAACATCGTAACGGTTAAACCCGACTCGAAAGAATACTACTTGACCGTCGGTCGTCACGCCGAACGCTACAATAGTATGAGCGATACCGAACGCCTGGCGATGGCGGCTGAAGTAGCCCAGGCTAAATTGTTGAATTACCTGCCGGTTTTCAAGCAACGATATACTCCTGGAACTGCAAGTTTGCTGCACGAGTTGGAACGGGCGGCGAAAAGCATCCTTCAGGCCGGATCGGTGAATGAAATTCGCGGCATCGAGGGGCAGACTACTCGTCGTGTGTTTGCCAAGATCGGTGCGCAAATCAAAGACGACGCCTTTACTTTTACCGGTCGTCGTCGAAAAAAGCCGGATCCCCTGAACAGTTTGTTCAATTTCGGCTATTACCTGCTGTTCATGCGTCTCAATGCCTTGGTTCGTTGTGCCGGTTTGAGTCCTTACCTGGGTTTTTTACACAGTCCGGCGGACGATTACGAGTCGCTTGTCTGTGACTTGCAAGAACCGTTTCGTTCTCGGGTGGATCGTCTGTTGTTGCGGCTGTTGAACCTGAAAATCATTACGTCGAAGCATTTTCAGACGACGGATCGCGGCGCGTACCTGACTCACGAAGGTAGAAAACTGTTTCTTCAGCACTACGAAGCGGAGCTGACCCGGAAACGCAACCCGGGCGAGTTATCGTGGCTGGAGTTGTTGCAGGTGCAAGTCGCTATCGTAAGTCGATGGGTAAAAGGAGAAAGTTCGTTGAGTTTTTACAGGTGGAAATCATGAAAGGCGTATCGGATTACGTAGTGATTTACGACATTTCCTCGAATCGTGAACGGCGATGGGTAGACAAATGTCTGAAAGGATACGGCTTTCGGGTACAGAAAAGCGTGTTCGAATGCCGCTTGACCCGGCCCATGAAAAAACGCATGATAGAGGCATTGGAAAAGCTGGGTATTGAAAGCGGATTTATCAAGATTTATCGTCTGGAGCATAGCTTGAATCCTCCCATTATCGGAGACGGAGGTGGACCAGCCATAGACGACGGACCAGCATTTATTGTGTAAGTCATTCGGAACCTCCCCGGAAAAGGGGTGTTTTAGGCTCACCTAACAGGGAGGTTCCGAATTTTAGGCTTGAAAGTTCTTTGAAATCAAGATATTACAGAGGCTAGAGTCCAGACAGGACATCCCTCTGCAGAGGGCCGGAAACTTTGGTACTGCAAAGAAATCTTCTTAGAAAGGACTGTCCAGACAGGACATCCCTCTGCAGAGGGCCGGAAACATGATCTGCCGTTTTTGATGGGGCTCGTAAAGTCCAGACAGGACATCCCTCTGCAGAGGGCCGGAAACTTTTTCAGGAAGCTTTCCGCCATCTGAATGGGTCCAGATAGGACATCCCTCTGCAGAGGGCCGGAAACTTATGTCCCAGCGTTTTTCCCCTTCTTCCATAAGTCCAGACAGGACATCCCTCTGCAGAGGGCCGGAAACAAAGGTGTTCACTGCTTGGTTGTCTTCCTTCGTCCAGACAGGACATCCCTCTGCAGAGGGCCGGAAACACTCATCGAGCGCCCTCAGTTCCTCTTTGGTGTCCAGACAGGACATCCCTCTGCAGAGGGCCGGAAACTCTCCTCCTTGACAATCCCCAAAAAAACAACAGTCCAGACAGGACATCCCTCTGCAGAGGGCCGGAAACCGTTTCATATACTGATAGCGATAAAAATAATGTCCAGACAGGACATCCCTCTGCAGGGGGCCGGAAACCCATCAAACACAAAAAAAACGATACTTTCTTGTCCAGACAGGACATCCCTCTGCAGGGGGCCGGAAACGAAACTTGTTGCCCTCTGGCTGCGTTGTGCAGTCCAGACAGGACATCCCTCTGCAGGGGGCCGGAAACAAATGAACCATCATCATTCTGTTTCTCAGAAGATAAGTCCAGACAGGACATCCCTCTGCAGGGGGCCGGAAACTTAGTCTTCCTTCTTCAAATGTTCATTATTCGTCCAGACAGGACATCCCTCTGCAGGGGGCCGGAAACCTGAGTTTCTCGAATTTCATCTTTGCCTCCAGGGTCCAGACAGGACATCCCTCTGCAGGGGGCCGGAAACGAAAATTACGGATATTCGCAATAATTTAGAAAGTCCAGACAGGACATCCCTCTGCAGGGGGCCGGAAACGCACACTGCTCTTCATTTTCTTTTCTCCCCCTACTGTCCGAACAGGACATCCCTCTGCAGGGGGCATTTTGTATTGAAGGGAAAAGAATGAGCGCGAAAAGTTATGCGAGAAGTGTTGTAAGAAGGTTGTTTCTAATCAATATATTTACTCCAAAATCCTGTGCCAATCTGTGCCAAAATTGCACGAAAACAAGGTGATTTTAACGAAAAATGAAGGATGAACAAAAAGGAAACCAGACAGCGCGAAACACTATAAAACCTGCAAAAACAATAACTTGCGGTATTTTCAAGGGGTTGGAAAATTATCGAAAATTTCTCACTAGGCTTAATGGCATTCAGAAGGCCGGGGGTTCGACTCCCCCTTGCTCCACCAAGAAAATCAAGGACTTACGAGTTTTCGTAAGTCCTTTTTTCTTTGTTCGAGTAAGCAATGAGTAAGCATAGGGCAAAAGAAACCGGGCTTTCGCCCGGTTTCTTTTCTCGTGTAAGTTCTTGTAATCTAAACGTTATTCCCGCTTAATTTCTTGCAGGGTCTTGACCGTTTCGCATTTCGGTTTCATCTTGCAAACTTCCGGTGGGTTGCCAAATTTTATGCCGCCCATGGCCTGCATTCTCATATATTCGTCCATCGAGCCGACTTCCGCTGTCAAGTCGCCGTCCCGAACGCGACGCAGGATGTAGCGCGTAGGGATAAGATATTGTTCTTCGGGCTTGACATGCGGTTTTCCGGGTCGGTCGGCTATCGTATCTTCTTCGGTGATATCCTGCAAGTGTTCGACTTTTACGTTGGCAATTTCAAGGCTGATTCGACTGGCCCACCGAGGCATGTGGATAGATGAATCGCAATACGGATCTCCTGTTGAACATCCCTGGCCAAAACACCCTGGCCATGGACTACCTGTTTCTTGAATGTATTTCCAAGTTATCAATGGCTCGCAGTCAGGATAATTGATATAGAGATCAGTGCAACTATCACATAGATCACCTGCATATCCTTCATCGCAAGTGCAGGTTCCATCACCATTGCAGGTACCATGGTCGTTGCAGGAATACGTCGCTCCGGAGCAAATTCCTCCTGCAGCGCAGCCATCATCATAAGTACACGCGTTACCGTCATTACAGCTTTGTCCGCTGTACAATATCGTCCAGCTGTTCCAGGACGTTGGTTGCCGACAAGCCTTACAGGAATTATTTCCGGTTTCAGTGCTGTACCTGGAATTGCTAGTTACCATTTCGACAATGATTCTCCTGAAGGCGGTCGAACATACAAACTTTGGCGAAGCATTGCTGTTCTGCCAATCTTCCCCAAAAGACTGAAGGATTACACGCAGATACACTGAATATTTGACGCACAGTTGACACACATTGGCAAATAAACGCCAAGTTATTGATATTGTTGGCCTATGTAATAATGGCGAACGACAGATGGAAAACTGACACGAAAAAACCACTGAAACCCTAAGAAAACAAGCAAGGAACGCCACTTCTATCGCAACCAACAAATAGAAGGCGAAGAGTGGCAGAACCACCGACCGATCCAGCGATACCGCCTGCCATGTCATCTCGGTGACCTCTGGCTACCCTCAGCCGCTTCTTCGCACAACCCGAAAAGAAAGGGGACAGCTATGCGAAAAGCAAGGTGTGCACGTGCGTTGAAAATCCAAACGGCTGGCTGGCTGGTGACGGTTTCGCTCGGTTTCGCGTTTCTGCCCAACAGCCAGGCTCAGGGACTCTTTCTTACTAGGGACGGAGAGCTTCATGTTCCGAGCAGACAACGAAGTCTCGTGGTGATCGACGATTCCGGCTGGCGGCTTCATGTGCAGGCGTCCTCCTACCCGGAAGATGAAAGCGTTTTCTGGATCGTTCCGCTTCCCGAACTTCCCAACACCGTTGATACCTCATCGGCCAACCAGCTAAACGCGCTATCCAAGGCGACGGACTATTACGTTTGCGAGTGGATCATCGATTCCTGTGATGGGGCAGCCCGCAACTCCATGTATCCCTTAGGCCGGATGTTTTTACTGAACCATACCGAAACGATTAACATGGAGTATATGAAAAAATTCGACAACAAGCGTGAGTTCCGCGAATGGTTTGGGGACTTCGGGGTAATACCTGCCACTGCCATGCTGAACCTTGCGGACGATTATATAAAACGTGGCTACGTCTTTTACGTAGCCGTTGTTGAGAGTAGGGGCGGGAGTCGTTTGCCGTTCCACGGATTGCCGCCGAAGGTCTTCGATTGGTCGCAAAACGAAAACATCGTACTGCCCTTGGGGTGGTTATCCGCAGAAGCCAAGCCTACAAACGGCGAGCTATCCATTATGATAGGGGATCATCGGCATCTGTGGAAACCCAATCCCTTTGGGAATTATCGGGCTGCGAGTGTCCACTATAAAACGAACGAGGACGATCATGGGCAAGCTTTCGAGGATTGGCTCGAAAGGCAGGGAGGTTACGTGCTGGCAGAACTGTTCAATGCGGATATCACTCGACGTACAAGCCTCGGCGCTTCGAGCGGTGATGCCATTCTGGAGCCGTGCCGAACCCGGTCGGATTCGTGGGGATTATTCGATCTAAGCAGGACTGTGGGAGGTCGATTGGACGAGTTCGTTCGCAACAAGAGCTTTTTCACCTCGTATTACCGATCCTTTGAAGCTACGAAGCACATGGTTGACTTAAAACTGGTCCCCGACAAATCTCCCCAAGCATACAATGAAGGCCGCACTATCGTCGAGAAATTCAACCCGTGCGAGGAAGAGCCTCTGGAACCGGCATCATCCTCATCTCGTTCCTCATCATCTACGGGGAACGACCCGTGGAAGTGTGAGACTTCTGAATGTAGCTGTATCGAATGCGCGCCCTATGAGCATTATCTTTGCAAATGGAATTGCTCCGATAGTTGGCTTGATGACTCGTCGGGCTGCCATGAAGATGACGAGGAAGACGACGACGACTGGGAAGCTGAAGACTCCGGTTGTCACCAGGATGACTACGAAGAAGATGATGATGATCTTTGGGATGACGACGACGACACTGGCTGCCATCAGGACGACTACGAGGAAGAGGAGGATGATACCGGTTGCCATCAAGATGATGAAGAAGAGGAGTACGAGTGGGATGACAGCGAGTCCGGTTGCTCCGGTTACGAAGAGGAAGAGACTACCTACGATGAGTCGGGCGGCTGCATCGATGCCGAAGACGATGACGAATACCTGGATGAGGGATGCTCCAGCATGCGGCGGAGGTTTCGCTCTCGTCGCTTCCGGGGCAATTCTCTCTGCATCATGCTTGCTTTCGGTGTTGTTTTCGGCAGAAGGATTCGTTTTCGGCGGCTTCAGCCGCAAGGCTCCGGCGAGAGTTCGATTTCCCAGACGTAGGTTCCTCGATTCACCGGCCTGTTTGCTATGTTACTTGCTTGGTCACTTGGAACCCATGCCTGGTTCAGGCATCGTTGGGGGGATGGACCGCCTCGAGGCAAAAATGAATCCTCATTCATTAGGGAGCCTAATCCTCTACGAGTTCGTGCTCCATATCCTCCAAACAGTAGCCACGCCTGTAAAACTGTTTCCATCGAAGAATGGGCGAGGCAATTAGGAAAAGTTACCGAAAGCTTGATTTCGACATCCTGAAGAACATCAAGCGTATTCAATTCTTTCCCAATATGTGCCTTTCTCTCTTTCTCATCTCTTTGTAAAGTCCAAAGAGCGTAATCGAGACCAACTTCAAATGTTGCGGCTGCAGACGGTGGTTTGGTATTGTCTTTATTTTTTCGATGATAACCAGCCCTAATACTTTTTCCTTTCTTCTCAACGTCCACCATTACCTTGACCATCGATGCGCGGCTTTTTTTTCTATTGTCATCTCTAGGGTCACGCTACTGCGTGCCCCCCCATATTTTTGCCTCATCATTGTACATTTCTTCAATGGAATCGTAGTTAGAGGCATAAAGCGCCCTCCACCAAAAGCGCACATGGCCACGAATCGTCGAAGCACGAATGACATCCTCTGGGTCGCTCTTCGCCGCCTCAACACCACCGCCGAAAATCGGCGTTACCACCTTGATTTTCGCGTTGATGGTATGGAACCGTGAGTCTTCGCGAGCTTTTGCCAAGGATTCCAAATCGGTGTCAAGATTGAATGATCCTACGTATTCCTTATATGGAACGACTTTTCTCGGTGGCATGACTTAAACCTTCCGGTTAGGTTAACATTCGTAATAGCATAAGCATATCCTCGATTGTGATTAAATCCAGTTTTGCACACATAAATTCCAGACACCCAAAAGTCGTAAGAATGAAATATTGGGAAAAAGGCTCTTTGGAAAACATCGCCAAGAACCGAACGGCCCTCTGTAATTTATTTGCCTACGATTTTAAGATAAGGATATATTATGTCAACGCATTTGTTTTTTAAATGTTTTAAAAACAGCGTTGTCTCAAGTTTCGGGGTTCAGAGAAACAACATAACCATTACAAATAATTGAATAAAGACTCTTTTAGGAAGTTGTCCCCGAACACCCCAGCTTTGAACATCCGCGATCCAGCGCGTGTTGCCATAACCGCGATCCACCACCACAATCAGATCGTCACGAAAGCTAAACATCCGAAGCAAATCTCACAGCGCTTCCTGCTACACCCCAATCATCGTGCCTTTCCATCAAGCCCTTCATCACAGTTTGGTGGATGTCGAGAATAAGCTTGTGGGAAAACTGAGGTGTACGCTCCTGAAGCAATGCGCCCAGGTTCTTCAAGGCCGCATTGTAGTTCACGACCTCCCGTTCACTGGCGCGCAGATTCTTCTGAATCGCTTTCAGAATATTGTTCACCTCGGTCAGCGGCTGCGGATTGCCTTCGATGCGGGTCGAGGCGTGGGTCGAAAGCGCTTGGGCGCGTTGCTCCAGTTCCATCAGAACGACATCGGAGATGTGGCAGAGCGCAGCGCTCGGCAATTTCTCCGTTGCGGAAAGCCTCGATCACCAAATTTAGCGACATCTCAGCCTTCGCCGTGAAATTCGGCCTCATGGCACACTTCCCCAGCCCCGACCATTTGCAAGTAGTAGTTTTATGTTGCAGAACTTTGGATCGTGAGTATCGCTTTAGATTCGATTTAATCGTGCTTTGTGGGGGATTGTATGGGATTTTTCAATAGCATCGTCAAAGCTGTACGGCTTTTTATGGATCTTCAATAACTCGCCAAACGTTATTTCCGGGCGTTTTGCCATCATCCGCGTGAATACGGCCATGACGTCCAGGCTGTCTCCCAAAGCCCTATGTGCGTCCTGCTGTCGGACACCGAAATGCTGGCAGACCGAGCCCAAGCTATGGGATTTCAAGCCACCATTGAGCCTCCTTGACAAACGGCATGAACATAGTACCGGCCATGTCGGAATAGCCAGATCGCTCCGGTAGAATTCAGCTGTGAGTATCTTCACATCGAACGGAGAATTGTGGGCAAGCCACACAGCTCCCCTCGAAAACTCCAGGAACGAAATCAACGCCTCGCGTATTGTCGGCGCTCCGCGCGCCATCTCGTCGGTAATTCCGTGAATGGCTGTTACTTCAGCGGGTATCGGTTCCTTCGGGTCCACTAGGGTTTGGAATCTGGCTTCTTCCGCACCGCCACGAAACCGGACTCCGGCCAGTTCCACGACACGGGCCTCGTTCAAGCCACAAGTCTCTGTATCAAAGGCTACGAAAGGGATTTCTGCGATTGGCGTTTTGCTGTCGATCATCATGTTTTTCATCCTACTACATTTTTCCACCGTTGTGAACTTGAATATCCTCAGTGGATAATTCCATAGTTTCGTGGTATCATCCCAGTCATTTCGACTTTGTCTATTTATTCTAAAAAAGCCTCACAGTCGTACTACTGAAAGGAAATTGTATTGTATCCAAGAGACAGAAAAGTTGAAATCATCGACAAACGGCGTCGGGCTGTTAAAGATTTTGAATTCCTTGTTAAACCTGGAGTTCTAGGATTTTACAAGAGTTTTGAAATAACTCAGGTCTTTCTAATTGAAAATGAGACTGGCAATATCTCAAATTTCTATTCACTTGGTTGTTTCTCAGAACTAGAGAATAACAATCAGACGGTCTTTCTCACTCCCAGTCCAATTACCATTAACGATTACTATAAACTAGGGATACTACAGGTAACCTTATCAGTTGCAGAAGCAAAAGCTTTGTTTTCTGAGATACTTCAAGGAAACTTTAGTCTCAATGGAAACAAAGCTATTGTCGCCTACGACTTCGAGGACTGGGCCTACTCTTCGATCCCGCACTACAACTGGGATGGACCGGAGACGCATTGGCCGGAGACATCGGAGACACCAGTCTCGCCGTGACTGGTTTTTCGGATACCAGGGCTTCTATAAAGAAAACATGCACTCTCACGGACTGGGATTCACCTACCTCGGCGATCTATTTTGAAAGGCCGCCCCGTCCGGTTTCGCCCATCGCTCGTAAGCCGCTGTGTCGAATACGATAAGCTTCATTTACAATGAAGTGTTCTTCGTATATAATGATGGTTTATATTTAATTCCGTTTTCGATCTGCATGTAATATTAAGAGAATGGTCAATGAATCAGTTAGACTCCGACAGATTATTTCCTTCGAACTGGAGTCCTGCCGATGGACTAACACTGGTTAAAGCGGATTTTTCCGATACCGGAATCGTTCTCGATTTCCGCTTGACGCGTTTGAACACTTCCGTGAAAATCAAACTGTCACCGTTCGGTTTCGACAATCGCTTCGGTGCGACCGTGCATTTCGATGCGGCGGTGGACAGCACTCGTCCACTTCCCGATAAATTCTTCAATTTGCTGATTTCCCTGATCGCCAAACGAACCGACGGACTCTCAAAAGAACAACTCTTCTCGTTGATGGCCCGGGAAAAGGACGGTTCCGGTGAAGATACGAAGGAACTCTTTTTTACCCGTGAAGAATTTGCCTCACGGGCCTGCGGAACCGGTGGGAATTCAGGTCTGTTGTATTTCTTTGCGGACTGTCGATGCGATTGCGGCTTTTGCAATCTCAAATTTCCGAAAATCTACGTCGACGGAGAGCCGCTTGCCGTCAAACATTATCTGCCGCTGATCGAAAAAACACCATCCCTGACACTGACCCGTGCCGAACCGACCTTCTTCAAGGACCTACCGGAAATAATACGGGCTGCGGTACATAAGGGTGTGGGAAAAGTCAATCTGGAAACCAACGGACTGAAGCTTGCGGATTCGGGATATGTAAGGCGATTGAAGAAAGCCGGACTATACGCCTGTATTCTAGCTCCGTATTCCGACGATTTCGGAACTCATGACAAGTTGGTCGGAAAACATGGAGCCGGAGAAGCCATCTGGAAAGCCATCGAAAACTGCCGTACCAGGGGGATACGCCCAATCATTCAGTTTCTGGCGGTGAAGTCGACGATCCCCCGATTCGGAACCTTTCTTGAAAAGTTGGAAAGAGAGAAACTTTCGCTTTCTTTCTTTCGCTCACTGGTTTGCGATCGCGACAGTATGGAAGCATCAACGATCGCCAAGTATCTGCGGCATGTAGTCCCTTACAACAAGCTTGCCGACGAGATCATTCCGATGATTCCGAAGTCCACCGAGGTAACGAAAGGAACTCTGCAAAAGGAACCTCTTTGCTTGTACAGAAGCAGGCTTGCTATGGAAGAATTGAAAGCGACGGCGATCCGAACGAGAGACGGGAAAGTCGGCAACGTCTGTCCGTTTTCGGATTGCGCTTTTTTCGATTCCTGCATCGGACCTCATAGATTTTACCTTGAGCAATACGGGACCGGCGGATTGAAACCCTTCTGATGAGTATTCACTCCTACGTAGCACAAAACGCAGGGATAAATATGAAATGATCGTACAGGTATCGTTCGACAGTTGGTTTCGGCTTTCACTACCCAGGATTTTCGGTATAGTACGGTTTGTAGGAAAGCCTTTCTCCAACCTCGCTTTCTCAAACTCAAACGTCCTGTAAATTCAGGCCATTGGCCTTTGGTATTTCCTGGTGCTTTGGCACATTTCTTTTCGATTGAGGAAAGTTTCTTACGATGACCTGGGAAACGAGATACAAATTCCTGCATGGAAAACACGTCCCCAGCACTGCAGTTTCTCCTGTTGGCTTTCGGCGTCTCGCAACGATCCTCGTGAATTATTCTGTCTAAAGATTTTGCACCTCCCTCGCACAACGAAAAACCATCGGCAACACCCCGAATATCTATCATATCCCAGAAGCGACCCGAGGGACAATACGTCCAGAGTTCATCTGTGGCATTGATATCAGTATTGAATGTACTTCCTTTAAATATTTGCTTTGTACAATCGCCACGGTTTTCTTCCATCCAAATACTTCCATCAGTCTGTGCGCCTTCATAGTTTTCGTGAGAACAATCAACGATCCATTCCTGGAGCGGTTACGAATTATACAGGCCGGGATAAATAATTTTCAAACAAAGGGATGCCATAGTCTCACGGCGTCCTCAGGATGACGCGAGGCTTTGCTAGAGACGTTGGCTTACGATAAGTTATCAGTCATAAAATGGACCACAGCCTCACGAACTCCGTTCGTGAGGCTGTGGCACCCATGATTGGATATTTATTTTCACGGCCACCCGTCCGGGAAAACGATTTCCATCTGCACCAAACCTTGTTATTCTAAGAAGATTCGTATACTCTGGATTCTGTAGATTTTCTACTTACAATGCAGTGAATTCAAATCCACTTCCTAATACTTCGATCGATGCCAGAGTTGTATTGAATGAAAAGATTATTGCAAAACCAAAGTCTCATTGCATGTGATCCTCGTGTTAATTCTGCAATAGGATTTTTGATCTTTTTTCTCCTCGTAAGCATTTCACATGGATGCAATAAAGAAACTATACAATATATAGAATGCGACGAAGAATTTTCTACCAATGGTGACATGAGCGAAGAAGATTTCGATGAAAACGAATTGGATATCGACGATGGAGAGAAACGTTTATCTCCTCAGAATCCATTTCATAGCTATAATTCCAATAAAACTCTATGGAGAAGCGAAGTTAGTACCGGTCAGTACTTTTCGCTTGGATGCATTCCAAATACTTTTTCTCCTCATCACGATCAAGGTTCTAAATCTTCTTACAGCTTTGCTTTCGATGAAAAAAACAAACAAGCTCTGGTATTGGACCGAGGTCAGTATTCGGATATTGGAAGATTTTTAATCGTTTATTACGTAAGCGAACAGGAAAGTGGTGTTTTTAAGGTCATTGAACCCGAGGAGTTGGGAATCTCTGAACCGATTTGGGATATATTTTCTGAAGGGGTGCTTTATAAAGACGGCAAACTGATTTTTACGGTCATATGGTCCTTAGTAGAAAGTGAGTTTAGACGCACTACCGCGATCATCGAATTGGATATCGAGAGCAAAAGCACAAAACTTCTGTATAAAAGCGATGATCCCGAAAGGGGACTGCTTTTGGGTCACATTCAATTTATTGACGACGATGTGTTGATGATCCGAACCGATAGAGGATATGCGTTCTTTGAAAATGGAGAACTGACGGAACTTGTGTTGAATTGTATAGGAGGAAGTTTTTGTTCTTACTTCTCCTTACGGCACATCGAGGACGGTTTTGTTTTCGATAAAAATTCCGGAAGGGGTATTGGAACGATTTATGAAGCTCTGGTTACGCTTGTTATGGTTGGAAACAATCAAATCGAAGCCCGTTTCCTTGCTGGGGAAGTTGGAGAAGAATGCCCTCAAGAGGAATGCCCCCACGACGGTGCATCTTTCGATTATCAGAATAAGATCTATTCGAACTTTTTTTATATTTCCAGTAGTGGTCCCCTCGTACTGGCTTACGATCAACATAGCCTTTTCTTGATTGATGACACAGAGCGTGTTTTCAAATTGGTTGCAGGTAGTGCTACAAATAATTCCTTATATTTAGGTAGCTCTGATGGAACTTACGTAAAGGGATATGGTATGGGATGGCCTACGACAGGAACCGTTACAGAATCGGGAGATTTGCTGGTCATGGATATGGAGGGAAAAGTTATTCGTGGCATTGCCGGACCAATTGATGAGGTCGTTCAAATGAATGTACAATAACGCCACCTATAAAATTATGAATTGCGAATTGAAAAAACTGATCCGATATATTGAATCCATGTCATGGATTTTATTCGTGATTTTCTCATGGCCCTTGGCATGTCAGGAAAATAAACGTATCGAATGCGCACAAATCGAAGATTGTGACCCTAACCAACGTGGAAACGTTCATTACGGAGATCCCTGTGAAGAAACGTGGAACTGTATCTGCGATTTCATCTGCGTGGAAGGTCTATGCGTTTCTAGTCTGAATGATCCGCTAATCAATCCACCGGAAGGAGATGAAGACGAGGAAGAAGATATCGAGGAACGTCTTTATCCCAGACCCGAAGGAACTATTATTGACTATATTGGTATTGCTTGGGTTCCCATTCCTGCTGGAGAGTTCATGATGGGATGTGCCGAAGGAGATCGATTTTGCAATACAGACGAATTGCCTTCCCACGAAGTACCATTGGAAGGCTTCCTGATGACGGAAACTGAAATTACCCAACAGCAATATGAAAACATTATAAAAAAGGCTACAGAGGGTTATTATAGCGGGTTTTTGCTTCCGTATTTTGAAGGTATTCCAAAAGAAAACCCCAGCTATTTTTCAAATTGCCCTGCTTGTCCTTTGGATCGCTTTACCCTTGAAGAAGCCCGCAATTTCTGTACATTGCTTGATGGAAATCTTCCAACAGAGGAGCAATGGGAATACGCCGCTCGCGCCAACCCGCTCGGATCTGAAACCGTGTATGGCTGCGGCATGGAGTCCGATTGCCTGGACGAAATTGCCTGGACAAACCGAAACTCTGAAAAACGCACCCACAAGGTCGGCCAAAAACTTCCAAACGCTTTTGGTCTCTACGATATGATTGGAAACGTTTGGGAATGGTGCGACAAAGATTATAAATCAGAGTACGATCACCCTAATGACTGGATCCAGTATAATAGTTTAGATAGGGGAGTTCTAAGAGGTGGAAGCTGGCAATCAGGTGTTTATGAAACCCGTGCTTCTTATCGTTACTATGCCAAGTATGATGACCACAGGAATTTTTCAGTTGGATTTCGCTGTGTAAAAAAACAACAATAGCATTTAGAGTATCCCCTACCCTTTTTACCCCCCAAATTAAACTGCCTTTTGAATCCCCCGCTCCCTTTACCAGCCTTTTTTCTTCAGTATGTCGTCAATAGCCTGGGCGGATCGTTCTTCCATCATGATCATGCGTTGGACGGCAGCCTCACCGATTTTCTCGGTCAACACTTTGATATCCACCGGTTTTTCCAAAAATTCCGTGGCTCCGGCTTTCATGGCCTCGACACCTTTGGAGATGGAACCGTGTCCCGTCAGAATAAGAACCTGTTGATCGGCATCACCGGACAGCAAACGTTTCAGCGTCTCGATGCCATCCATTCCGGGCATTTGCAGATCCAGGACCACCGCATCGAACCGGTGGTTTTCGGCAAGTTTGATGGCATCGGCTCCGTTGTCGGCGGTAAATACTTCGAGATCGCGCAATTCCAGTCGTTCGGACAACGTAGCGGTAAAGTCATTTTCGTCATCGACAAGCAAAACCTTCGCACTGGCCATAACAATCATCCTTTCCTAATCAGGCATCCTCGCCCGGATCTTTCGGGACGGCGATTTTTACAAAAACACCTTGGTCGCGATGGTCGAGTTCGACCCTTCCACCAAAGCTTTCCACCGTTTCAACCATCTCCGACCACTCTTGTCCGTTTTCGACGGAACCGAATTCGGAATGGCAGGAAAACACGATATCGGCCCCGCGCTCACCCGAAATCAGTTCGATCTTGTACGCGGGTGTCGGAGATGATGCCTTCATCATCCATTCAAAGCAAGCGAAAAGTGCGTGACGAACGGCAAACGGGTCTGTCGTCACGTCCGTTCCGTTTTCGGAATAGCTACACTCCAACGTAGCCTGCCGACGATCCACCAGGCGCTGGATCAGCACCTGCATGTTTTTCACCACGTCTTTCAGGTCCAGCGATGCACGGGGAGTATCCACGCTGTGCGAGAAACGATTCATGTTGGTGATCAGTTCCTTGCCACGCGCCAGATGCTGAGAAAATTTCCGTGTGATCATCTGCAATTTCTCGGGAGATATCGGCCTGCCCCGTTCGGCAAGAAGAGACAGATCCTCCAGCAGTCCTGAAAGTTCGGTGATTACGGTAAGTACGTTGTTGAATTCATGGGAAACGTTCGCCATGATCTTTCCGAAAAAGAAAAGATCGTTCAAACGTCGTCGTTCACTCGCGTTTGTCGTGTCGTCCATCAGTCTCGATTTTTCTTGTACAATGCCATCGCTTCGCGCATTTTCGTCATCAGATCGTTCAGGTTGATCGGCTTGAGCAGGTAGTCGATCGCCCCGGCCTTAAAGCCTTCTTCACTCGTTTCGGGAGACATGTGCCCCGTCAGTAGAAGGACCGGCAAGGTCGGCTTTATCTCCTTGATCTGCTTCATGATCTCGACGCCGTCTTCCCCCTTGAGCTTCACATCGAGCACCACCACGTCGAAATCATCGTTCTCAACCTGTTCGATGGCCTGCGTACCGGAACAGACTCCCGTCGCATCGACACCCCGGATTTCCAGCCGTTCCACGAGCGTGGAAACAAGATCGTGCTCATCATCCACAATCAGGACTTTCAAATCCTCTTTCATTCTTATCTCTTTCTAGCTAAGGCCGATTCACGGGCAGAGTAACGATAAAACTAGTTCCTTTTCCGATTTCACTTTCAACCGAAATCGTACCCCGGAGTTTCTTGACGATTCCGTAGGTAATCGACAACCCCAACCCGGTCCCCTTGTTTTTCTTCGTGGTGAAAAACGGCTCGAAAATCTTCTCCATATCGTCTTTCGGAATCCCAACCCCATCGTCTTTGATTGTGATCGAAACGCATTCCAAAGGCCGATTCTCGATGGATATCAGCAGCCGTCCACCTTTTTTCATGGCGTCGAAGGCATTGTTGATCAGATTCAGAAACAACTGCTGCAACTGCCCTTTGTCGCTGTGAATCGTGTGGAGAGCTTCCGTTACCTGCATATCGACCTGGATATCCCGATACATCGCCTCTTTTTCGAGGAAACCCAAAACATCCCGAATCAGCGAGTCGATCGCAACCGGTTCGTGCTTTACATCCATATGTCGGGCGAATCCAAGCAACCGATGCGTAATATCGCTGCAACGATTGACGGACTTGATGATCGTATCGGTCTGTTTGGATAGCTTGTCCTTCTGCGGAATATCGCCCGAATAGTCGAGGATGTCGTTGATCAACCCCGCTTTTTCATTGATGATCGCCAGCGGATTGTTGATTTCGTGTGCGACACCGGCCGCCAGACGTCCGATAGATGCCATCCGGTTGGTGTGCTCTACATTATGTAGGGTGGCTTCCCGGCGAAGATCCGCTTCGCGAATACGCATAATCCACCGGTTGGTGATCCGCATGATCAGCAGCATAATCGCCAAAACACTGGCGATAAGAATCCCAAGCATTTCTCCCTGGTATGCCAGCCATCCTGCCATCAGGCCTTTTTTCTCGACCAGAATAATGAAAATGAACGGGGATTTCTCGATATAGGCCGACCCCATGAAATAGGTACGGTCCTTTATTTTCATATCCTCGAATAATTGCGTTCCTTCACTATAAGGAGGCACTTCCCCGCTAAACGGCACGAGATCGGAACCGCAAAGCCTCGACGGTGTTTGCAGC
This sequence comes from Myxococcota bacterium, assembly GCA_963676915.2. Classification (GTDB taxonomy): domain Bacteria; phylum Myxococcota_A; class SURF-8; order SURF-8. Next base: position 7,859 of record CAXXVK010000029.1, on the reverse strand, counting down.
AGTCCATCCCTGTTGATGAGAACCGCATCGCTATAGCGTTTCAAACCGGCTACTTGAATCTGCCGAACCATCCCCTCGATATCGACGGTCGCCCGAAAGATCAGCGGCTCGCCTTTCTCGCCATCGCGTTTGATTGCAATGATGAAGTGTGGAACCTTTCGGTGCCCAAGAAACACGTCGGAAACATAAACATCCCGTACAAGGGATTTGGTAAACCAGTCCTGATCCTGGTAATTCTTGCCGTGCAGTTCATAAGGGCCAACGTAAGTCTGCATAATCCCTTCGGAATCGACGACACCGATATCCACGATCCCACCAAAGGACTGCCGCATTCTTTTGAAAATTCCCGCCAGTTTTTCGGAGTCGAACAAGTCCTCGGGACGTTCGCGGGACACCACGTATTTTGCTGCCGAGATACGTTCTTCCAGGAATGATTCCAAAGACCGCTTGGTGATGGCTGTAATCCGCTGAATCGGCTGGGTAATTTCCTTCTGAAATGACTGTTGATAGAGATAATAGTTGATCGTTGTGATCGTCAGCAGCGGAATGATACACACCGCTGCCACGGCAAAAACGGTGTTTCGCCACATTCTGCGATACCGTGAAGAAGACCCCTCATTTTCTACGTCTGGATCATCAACGAAAAAGAATTTTGCTAACAATCGTCCCAAATCGGACTCCCTGATTTTCGTTTCGTTATTCTTTGCCTTCTCTTTTCGCTTTCAACGCTTCCTTCGCCCGTTTCATGGTGTCGGAAAGCACGGCGATATCCACCGGTTTTTCCAGATACCCGAAAGCTCCGAGATCCATACACAATTCTTTGTCTTTCTCGCTGCCGTGGCCCGTCAGAACGATGACTTCCACCTCCGGGTGCTCCGCCTTCACGCGGCGAAGAACTTCGATACCGTCGATTCCGGGCATTTTGAGGTCAAGCACCATTACTTCCGGTTCTTCCTCTTCTTTGAGCAGATTCAGGGCTTCCTCGCCGCTGTAGGCGATGGCTGGGTCAAGATCCCGCATCTGCAAGCGCTCGGAAAGCGTCAGAACGAAGTCTTTTTCATCATCGACCAACAGGACTTTCTCGGGCAGTTCAAATTCTACGTTAGCGAATACCGAGGTCGGACGATAGTTGGGACCGGTTTTGACTGTCACGTCTTTGGCTCCTTCCACGTTCGAGAGGATTTTCTTGAATTCGCTTTCCAGCTTTTCCAGCCGCATGACGTATTCGTCGACCATAACGGTAAGGATTCCGTTTTGGCACGAAACGGTGTGATAATGACCGGCTTCGACAAGCGCCATTTCCCCCTTGGCGGCCACGAGAAAATCTTCGAGCGCTTTCCGGGAAGCCTCTGAAGGAGACATCATCTCTTTTGAGGCGTTTTCGACGATCAGATCCACGGCTTTGTCCATACCGGTTTCGTTGACCGGAATCTTGAGATCGTAGAGCGTTTGATCCCAGGGTTGCGCTCCAAACAACTTTTGCGTCCATTGCGCGCGTTTCAGGTCTTCTTCCTGAACCGTGCGAGTCGGGTGTGAATTTCCGTCTTTTTTCAACTGGGACGCCCGATATTCCGGGTCGCTGACGATACATACCCGCAAGACGTGGCTGATGTCCCGAGGAACCATTTGAGAAGCGAATCCGTGAAGCACCTGTCCATCTTGGAGCATTTCTGCCAGAACGAGTTTGATCTGCGCCAAGTATTTTTCACGCTGATGTGTAAACTTGTTGAATAAAAACGACGGACCTTCCATGGCTCGGATCAAGCGTTGTTCCTCGACTCCAAAACGCTTCGATACGTTTTTCAGCAATGTGCCGTCGATCTTCTCCCATCCGGTTCGTTGCGCAACTTGTTCGGAAATGTCGTCTGCCTGTGAAAACGCGGAACTGAAAATGGTAACAATCGCCATGGCATTTCCCTTTTGCTTTCCTTCATTGGTAAAGTTCTTCAACAATCTTCTTTTCATAGCCTATTATTATGATATAGTACCACAACTTTTTTGCCGGTGTCAGAATTTTTCAGAACGATTAACAACTACATACAAGGATCGAGAAGTATGCTATCGAGAATTTTTCCCTTCCTTGACTGGTTCAAAGGCTACAACGTCAACTCGCTACGTGCCGACTTTATTTCAGGTCTGACCGTCGCTCTGGTTCTCATTCCACAATCCATGGCCTATGCCCAATTGGCCGGTCTTCCCGCTTACTATGGTCTTTATGCTTCGTTCCTTCCACCCATGGTCGCGGCGCTGTTCGGATCGAGCCGCCAGTTGGCTACCGGACCGGTGGCAGTCGTCTCGCTCATGACGGCGGCAACTCTGGAACCATTGGCTACAGCCGGAGGAGAAGCTTATATCGCCTATGCCATCCTCCTGGCATTGCTTGTCGGTCTCTTCCAGCTTTCTTTGGGTATTCTACGACTGGGAATCGTGGTCAATTTCCTTTCACATCCGGTGGTGATCGGCTTCACGAACGCTGCGGCCATTATCATTGCGACAAGCCAACTATCGAAAATGTTTGGCGTTTCAGTCGATAAAGCCGAGCACCATTATGAAACCATCTGGCGAGTGATCGTCGCAGCCTGGCACTTCACACACTGGCCAACACTATTCTTAGGGGTATTGGCTTTCGCCACAATGATCATATTAAAGAAGATCAACCCGAAGATTCCTTACGTCCTGGCAGCCGTGGCGCTAACGACCATCATTTCCTGGGCCATCGGACTGGAGAACAACAAGAACGTCGGTATCGGTCGGATTTCATCCCCCGAAATCCAAGAAAAAATCCGTGTTTTCAACAAGGATATCGCCGACATCGAGTTGGCCTCCGAAGCACGAGCCATTATCAGCCCACAAGTTGACAAACTGGACCTTGCCAACAACAAGCAAGTGTGCATGACTTGCCACGCTCGACACGACGTTGACTTGGAAATGCTGCGATCGGACAAACCCGTCGGTTTCGAGGAAACGGTATTGCCGAAAACCGCCATGCAACTCCATGCCATGGCCGGATTGCTGGACAAACAGGTCGGACAACTCAAAGAAAAAGCTTCGGATTTAAGAGCCGAGTTACGAGGTCTGGAGTTCAAACGTACCGAAGATGGTGGAAACGTACGCTTCGCCCTTCTCGGCTCGGACAAAGACAACGTTCCGATCTGGCGGTTGAAGGTCGGCAACAAACCACTTGATCTCGAAAACCTTACGTTCATCGGCGGTGGTGCGGTTGTCGGTAAAGTCCCCAGCGGCCTGCCGAAATTGTCTTTGCCCAAATGGGATTCGTCGGTAGCTGGAAGGCTTTTCGCCGCCGCTATCATCATTTCCCTTCTCGGGTTCATGGAAGCGATTTCGATTGCCAAAGCCATGGCGGCCCGCACCGGCCAACGCCTCGATCCCAACCAGGAACTGATCGGTCAGGGTATCGCGAACATTTTGGGTTCTTGTGGACAAAGTTACGCTGCATCGGGTTCGTTTTCACGTTCCGCCGTAAACATCCAGGCCGGAGCCGTAACCGGTTTGTCCAGCGTGTTTACCAGCGGACTTGTCGTCATCGTGCTACTGTTTTTCACGCCGGTTCTGTATTATCTGCCGCAATCGGTGCTTGCCGCCGTCATCATGATGGCCGTGATCGGACTTATCAATTTCAAAGGCGTCGTGCACGCTTACAAAGTCAAGCGTAGCGATGGCATCATCAGCATTGTTTCTTTCGCGGCGACGCTGGCTTTCGCTCCCCACCTCGACAAAGGCATCATGATTGGCGTGTTGCTGTCGGTGGGTATTTTCCTATACGGCAAAATGAAACCGGTCGTTGCGGAGTTGTCGCTTTGGAAAGACGGTCACCTGCACAACGCCAAGCGTTTGAAATTACAGCAATGCAAACATCTGGCCGTGATCCGTTTCGATGGTCCTCTTTTCTTCGCCAATTCGAGCTATCTCGAAGATGAAGTCTTAGACCGCGTCCGAGCGATGCCGGAATTGAAAGCGATTCTCTTCAAAGCCGACGGCATCACGGAAATCGACGCCTCTGGTGAAGACACGCTTTCTCTACTGATCGAGCGCCTTCGTTCCGGTGGCTACGATGTCTATTTCGCCGGATTGAACGAACGTGTGGTAGACGCACTTCACCGCTCGCACCTGTTCGAGAGAATCGGCGAGGACCACGTATTCATGACCGTAACCCAGGCTGTCGAAGCCATCTGGCCTATCGTACACGAAGGAAGCGACGAGAAAACCTGCCCGTTGAAGCACGTGGTTCCCACCGAAGAAGAAATCAGCGATGCGGAAATCCGCGTACTGCTCGTGGACGACGAACGCGAACTGGTTTCGACGATGTCCAAACGTCTGGTACGGCGTGGAATTCGTGCCGATGGCTGCCACACGGGCCAAGAAGCGTTGCAAATGGTACACGACAATGAATACGACGCTGTCGTACTCGATCTTCGTTTGGGTGAGGAACGCGGCGAGGATGTGCTGATCCATATGAAGGAAATCCGACCGGAGTTGGCAATCATTCTGCTGACGGGTCACGGAACGGTGGATTCTGCCGTGGAGGCCATGAAGCACGGAGCCTACGATTACGTCTTAAAGCCCAGCGATATCGAGGAGTTGACCAAGAAGATTCAACAGGCTCACTGGGAAAAGAAATAGTCTGCATATCTCGAAATAAAAAGCGCAGGTTGGTTACTTTCAATCCAATCTGCGCTTTTTTTTCGCTCTTTTGTTGGAACATGGCTCCTGTCATATTCCCGATGAGATGGAGATGGAGCAGGATTGTATCCTGCTCCTCATGTTTTGAATTTTGTTGTCATACGTGTTTTTAGGAATACCGACACAACCCATTTACGACCGAGGTGCTGTAATCATAAACGTTTGGACCAGGATACAATCCTGCTCCATCGTTGTCGAAAAAACTCTTCTATATTGTCGGGCAAGAAATTTGCCCGACCTACGCGAGATTTTCTTTCACATATCTACAATTTTAACCAAAACAAAACATTGCGGAGTTGTACCGGTTTTTTTATGGTACAATCCTGAAACGTTAGTTCGTCACCATTTCGATCATTTCAGGCAACAAGGGGTTCGACACCCTTATTCCAACGTTTTTCGCCTCGAAAGGAGATACGATGCGTCTTTCATTCAAACCGCTGGTCTTGCCGGTCTTTGCGGCGGGAATTACGTGGTGGATGCTCTCGTTGTGCGGTTGCACGGATCTGTCCCTTGAAGATCCACAGGCGTTCGGCTACGAAACGGACCCCATCGCCATTTATAACGCCGACTGGGGCGTCTTGCCTCTTCCCAACAATCTGCTCAATCCGGCACAACAAGCCGGATATGTCTCGATTCCGGGGGTTCCGGTCCCCGAATCCATCCCGACCACCGTTGCCTTGCCGGTGGTGGACGCCGATGCGGTAGCCGTTGCGGCAGATCTCGGATACACCGCCGAGCCATACAACGTCGTCGCGGACAGTGACCTGACGCTGGCGTTGAAAAAAGGCATGAACCGGCTGGACGGATTCCAGGTCAATTTCGTACCGGAAATTCCGCTGTCGAAGAAAATCGACCTGGATTCGCTGGTGCCTTTCGATGGCTCCAACACCCAGGAAGCTAACTTTTTCTTCCTCGACATCACCGACCCTTCCGCGCCTGTGGCGGTCGATCCTGCCAAGTACCTGAGAGTATTCAACTTCCGACTTTCCGAAAGCATGCCTTACTATCTGTCACTACGCCTTACAACGGAAGACCTGATGTTCGGCGAAGTAACCTTGGACTTCCCGCAGGGGCGCAGCTATCTAATCGTAATTACAGGATTTAATGACAGTGGACTGAAATCCTCCGAAGGAACGCCTTTCCAACCCGATCCCTTCTTCCTGGTCTTCGCCGAAGAAGATCGCTACGTGGATGAAGGCTTGGCGTACATCGCCCCGGATGGATCATCCCGAAACAACGTGTTGGGATCGAAGGAAGAGATTCAAACCGCCGAGGGAGCACGCCAGATCACCGATTACGGTTTGACGCTTTGGGAATCGCTCGTCGGCAACACCCACAAGCGCAATGAAGTCGTAACAGCCTTCCACTTCAGCGTGGCAAAAAATCCGATGCCAACCTACTTCGTTCTCAATCCTCTGGATACGCTGGGTGGCGCGTACAACCTCGCTCCGCAGCCTTCCGACGGCGTGAAAGCCGACCTGACCGACCCGGAGAACGTCACGTATGCATTCGATCTTGCCGATGCAGATTGCAGCCCGCAGATCGAATTCGAACTTTCCAGGGAAATTCAAGAAGATACGGTCACATCGGAGACGGTGAAACTTTACAAGAAAACAACCGATGGCCTGACCGAAACGGCAGCTACGCCCGCCCTTTCGACAGAGGACGGCGTGGTGAAAATCACGCTCACGCCGGATGCGGCTCTCGACGCTGAGAGCGAATACGTCGTGGCAGCCAACCACGGTCTTTTGGATAAAGAAACCGGTCTTCCGGCGGGCGACCAAACCTATTTCGGTTTGACCCGCGTGGATACTCCGCTGGTAGACGAAACCGGCATGTGGCTTTCTCCCAACCTCGACAGCCGAATGGATGCCCTGTTTCTGTTGAAAAACAACCCGTTAGGCTCGGATATCCAGGATATGAACCAACTTTCCACCGGCAACCTTGCGGAAGCCACGGCAACGCTTTCAGGCGTGTTGAGCGCTCTGGAGCAATTCCGACTGCATTACGCGGACAGCATCGACGCCCTTGTGGAGAACGGATTTCTTGCCGAAAGGGAGGATCTGGTGATGTTCTGGACATTTACGACTGGCACCTGTGGAAAGTAGGAGGTACATCATGAACGCACGTTTTCACACCGTACGCATCGTGACCCTCTGCTTGTGCATGGTCTGTTTTACCGGCTCCGCGTGGGCCAACGGCTTCTTCATTCAAGAAATGTCCGGCTCCGGTATGGCGCAAGCCGGAGCCGTTGTGGCGGCAGGAGATAAACCCTCCAACGCCTTCCAGAATGCCGCGAACATTGCCTTTATTCCCGGAATGCACTTCGAACTCGCCGGAACAACCTACATTCCCACCGGGTCCATCGATCCGGCTTACGGAAAGAAGGAAGACGTAGGTAGCGACCCGATTTTCGTCCCGCATTTCTTCTCCTCGTGGAAAATCAACGACTGGCTCGCCGTGGGATTCGCGGAGTTCACCGAATTTGGTCTGAGTACCACCTGGCCCGACGAATGGGAAGGCGACCATCTGGTGCAGCGTTCGGGGCTGAACTCGTTCACATTCAATCCCAACGTGGCTTTCGGACCCTTCAAAGGTTTCGTGGTCGCCGTGGGATTCGATGCGAAATGGGGACAGGTCGATATCAAACGTTCGTTGACCCTCGGACTGAATCCGTCCGGCTCGGAAGATATCCAGAACCGTATGCGGCTCGTCGGCTCGGCCTGGGGATTCGGCGGCAACGTCGGCCTGATGTACCAACCGACGGAATGGGTGCGCGTCGGAGCAGCCTATCGCTCGACGATCAACATGAAAATGACCGGCGGCAAAGCGGATTTCACGGTGGTTCCCCAATTCGAGCCGCGATTCCCGGATCAAAACTTCGACGCCGACATCGACCTACCACACCTCATCTCGGCAGGTGTCCGCTTCTGGCCGTTCGATGGCTTTTCGGTTGAATTGGATGCCTGGTACACGGTCTGGTCCGTGTATGACAAACTGGTCTTCGAATTCGATAAAGGCTTGGTTCTCGGCCCGGACAAAGTGCTGACCAAACAGACGGAAGTCAAAGACTACCACGACGCCATTCAGGTCCGTCTAGGCTGTGAATACAAATTCTACGACGATCACCTGGCCGTTCGAGGTGGCTTCCTCTACGA
>CAXXVK010000028.1:0-9018 GCA_963676915.2 Myxococcota bacterium | reverse complement strand
GGAGAGCGGCGGCGTCGACTGCTGGCTCAAGCGCGTCGACTATCCGATCATCAACAAGTGGTATCAGAAGTATGTCGACGGCGGGACGTACCACAAGGATGACTGCGGGAAGGGTATGACCCGTATCACGTCGGGGCTACGCTCGGCTGCGGCGGAATCGGACTTTGGATTGACGGAAAACTGGTTACGACCGAAACGTTTATCGACACAAAGGTGATTCAATGCGAACAGGACGAGTCCATTTTTGAATTGAGCTATGAATGGGAGTACGAGGGGCGCAAGTGTGAGCTCACCAAGCGTATGACCATTTCACTGGGCGACCGCCTGTTCAAGACGGTGGCGACCTTCCGCGTGGACGGGAAGGTGGCTGCAAACCTGCCGGTGGCGATTGGGCTGACCACGCATAACTGCAAGGCGACGGCTTTTAATGATCTCAACGCCGGCTGGATTGCCTGTTGGGAGACGATTGACGGGTACGATCTGGGCACGGGCGTGCTGATCGATCCGGAAAAGATCATGGACTATAAGCTGATCGAGTCCGAAACGCCGGATGAGAGCCATGCGCTGATTCTTTCCAAAACGAATGCCAAAGGCGAAATCTCATGGTGGGCCGGTTACGGCTGGGCGCGTGCCGGCGCCATTACAACCGTCGGCGAGTGGACGGCCTATCTGGACGGATTTTCCGGTGCACTGAAATAGATTTGGAGTACTGCGTAAACAGGTCATACGTAATGCAGATCGAAAATTACGCATCACGAGTTAACACAAGGAGAAATCATGGACGTACGATATACTGTAGGAAAAAATGAATACAAACGCATGACGACGCAGGAAATGCGCGATGCGTTCCTCGTTGAAAGTCTGTTCGAAGAGGGCGCGCTCAACATGTTATACTGCGAAGTGGAGCGTTCAATTGTTGCCGCCGCAGTTCCGACAGCCGCGGCTCTGACGCTCGAAGCCGGCAAAGAGCTGGCTGCTGACTACTTCTGCCAGCGCCGCGAAGTCGGCGTGCTCAACATCGGCGGTGCCGGAACCATCACGGTTGATGGCGCCGAATACAGTATGGACAACCTCGACTGCCTCTACATCGGCCGCGGCAGCAAAGAGGTTTCTTTTGCCAGCGCGGACGCCGCCAGCCCGGCGCGCTTCCATATCGTCAGCTATCCGGCTCACACCGAGTTCCCGACCACGCAGGCGAAAAACGCCGACGCCAACGCGATTGAGCTCGGTTCGCTCGAAGATGCGAACAAACGCACCATCTACCAGTACATCCACGAAAACGGCATCAAAAGCTGTCAGCTGGTGATGGGCTTCACCCGCCTCGAGCCGGGCAGCGTCTGGAACACCATGCCGTGCCACACGCACGAGCGCCGCACTGAAGTCTACATGTATTTTGATGTTGCAGAGGATGCCAAGGTTTTCCATTTCATGGGCCCGGGCGACGAAACCCGCCATATTGCCGTGGCAAACGGCCAGACCGTGCTTTCGCCGATGTGGTCGATCCACTCCGGCTGCGGCACTCGCGCCTACACCTTCTGCTGGGCGATGGGCGGCGAAAACCAGCGCTTTGACGACATGGACCACATTGCAATTCAGGACGTAAAATAATTAAAGGAGAACATCATGATTAACGAACTGTTTGATCTCACAGGGAAAGTTGCACTCATCACCGGCGGTACGCACGGAATCGGCATGGCCGTCGCCATGACGCTCGGAAAAGCCGGTGCCAAAATCTGCATCAACGACATTGACGAAGCAAAACTCGAAGCGGCCAAAAAAGAATACGCCGAAGCGGGTATCGACGCCTACACGCTCGTCTTCAACGTGACCAGCGAAGCCGAAGTCGACGCCGGAATTTCCAAAATTGAAGAAGAGGTCGGCTCCATCGACATCCTCGTAAACAACGCCGGAATCATCAAACGCGTGCCGATCCTCGATATGCCCGTCGACGACTACAAAATGGTCATCGACGTCGACCTCATCGCTCCGTTTATCGTCGGCAAGCGCGTTGCTCCGAACATGATCAAAAAAGGCGCCGGAAAAATCATCAACATGTGCTCCATGATGAGCGTCTACGGCCGCAACTCCGTTTCCGCCTACGCTTCTGCGAAGGGTGGACTCAAGCTGCTCACCGCCAACATGTGCTGCGAATGGGCCAAGCACAACATTCAGGTCAACGGCATCGGCCCGGGCTACATTGCCACCGCGCAGACCGCCCCGATCCGCGAAGGCGGACATCCGTTCAACGATCTCGTCATGATGCGCACGCCGGCCAACCGCTGGGGTGAACCGGAAGACATCGGCAACGCCGCGCTCTTCCTCTCCTCCAAAGCCGCGGAATTCGTCAACGGCCAGGTCCTCTACGTGGACGGCGGAATCCTCGCCAACTTCGGATATGTCAAAGGCGAAAACGACTAAGAACGTTTGCCTCTGACGTACAGAAAACGGCGCTCCATTGCGGGGCGCCGTTTTTCTTTTATCTTTTATGCTTTATCCGTTATTTGGACAGCGTCCCTTTGCTCGACGGGACGGCGTCGAGGGCTCGCTCGTCGGCGGTGCAGGCCATGCGCAGGGCGCGGGCGACCGCTTTAAAGACGGCTTCGTGCGCGTGGTGCAGATCCTCGCCGTATTTCTGATCGATGTGCAGGTTCATTTTTGCGGTGTCGGCGAAGGAGCGCCAGAAGTGCTTGAAAATGGAGGTGTCAAAGTCGCGGATGAACTCTTTTTCGTTCGTAAAGTTGTAGACGAGGTAGGGGCGCCCTCCGAGGTCGAGGCAGACTTCGGCGCTGGCGATCGACTCATCCATGGGCAGGACCCAGAATCCGTAGCGGTTGATGCCGCGTCGCTCGCCGAGCGCTTCGCTGAAGGCCTGGCCGAGCGCGAGGGCGACGTCTTCGACGAGGTGGTGGTAGTCCACGTCGATGTCGCCGGAGGCCTTGATGTCCATATCGATCAGCGAGTGTTTGCTGAGCAGGTCGAGCATGTGGTTGAAAAACGGGACGCCGGTCTCAATGGAGTATTTTCCGGTGCCGTCGAGGTTGATCGACAGCTCAATGTTCGTTTCGCCCGTTTTCCGTTTAATTTCTGCTGTGCGCGCTTCCATAGGATTTTCCCTTCATGAAAATCCGTATTTTATAGATGACTGAGCGGGGCAGGGCAAGCTTGAGCAGAAACGGTCGGCAACGGATAGAAGTAAAGGATGGATTTCTTTTCGTCGCGTTCTTGCGTTTGTGCATGAGGAGCTGTGATAATTCCGGCAACTAACAACTAACAACTAACAACGTGGGAGTTCCTATGGCACAGGCAGCAGCGAGACATATTCTGGTGGAAACGGAAGAACAGTGCAACGAGCTGAAAACTCAGATCGCCGGCGGCGCGGATTTTGCGGAGCTGGCTAAAAAATATTCGAAATGCCCCTCCGGCCAGCAGGGCGGTGCGCTCGGAACCTTCGGCCGCGGCCAGATGGTGAAGGAATTTGACGAAGTCGTCTTCAGCGCGCCGGTCGGCGAAGTGCAGGGCCCGGTACAAACCCAGTTCGGGTATCACCTCGTTGAAGTCACCATGCGCAACGATTAAGAGTCAGTCAAAAGTCCAATGTCTGAAGGTCGAAAGTCGGGAAACTGACTTTCGACCTTTGACTTTGGGACTTTCGACTATCCCCCCGACTTTTTGACGGTATATCCGCGGGCGGTCAGTTCGTTGACCATCAGGTCGCGCTGGTCGCCCTGAATTTCGATCGTATTGCCTTTGACCGTTCCGCCGGTTCCGCATTTTTGTTTGAGCTCTTTGGCGATCTGCTTGAGCCCTTCGGGATGCGTTGGAATGCCGGTAATTACCGTGACGCCCGCACCTTTGCGGCCCTTGGTTTCGCGCCCGACGCGTACGATGCCGTCATTTTTTGCAACCGCAGGCTGTTTCTTCTGCTTCTTTTGTTTTTTCGGCGGGAATTTTGATCCGGGTGCGGACTGCTTCCATTCGGGGCCGCCCATGCTGAAATTACTTAAATCGATGTCCATGCGCGTCAGGGTGCCATGTGTAGAGAATGGGCTCAATCTGTTTTTACTGCGGGGAGAGACAGACGTGCCGAGTGCGCGGGAACGACATGGAAATATCGTTATTTTGGAGGATAAATCTAAATATCGTTTAATTAAACGATATTGATGTTTATAGTTGAATTGATCGGTAAGAGGGGCTAATCTGTCTCCATTATGAGGTATGCAGCGATTTCAGCGGATGTGGTGTCGTACACGGCGTTTGCAGAGCCGGACCGGGCGCGAATACGCGAGGCTCTCGAACGGGAATTGCAGTGGCTGTGTGAGCGATATGGTGCAGATCGGTTCTTTGGGCGCACGACGCTTGGGGATCAGATTGAATGTGTGCTGACTCCGCCGGCTCACGCGTTGCGCATCGCTCTGCAGTTAAAGGCTCTGGTCAAATCCATTGAGCGGCAGAGCGAGCCCGTTCACAGGAAACGAATCAAGTATTTCAAGGAGCATGGCCTGCGTGTGGCTGTGGCCGTTGGAGATATGGAGCGCGTTGACCAAACGCGCGGGATTTTGGAAGGCCCGGCTATTTATATGTCGGGACGCAAGATGAAGGGCGTGGAGGGGACCGCTGCCAAACAGCGGGTGATTATTAAGGAAACCCTGTTTTTTCTGAGTGATGAACCGGACTTTGAGACCCGGTTCGGTGCCGTTTTCGGGTTGCTGGATCACATTTTTTCCCAGCATACTGTCAAGCAGAGCCGGGTTGTTCGCTATCGGCTGCAGGGGTTGAGCGAACAGGAAATCTGTGAAAAACTGGGGCGATCCCAGTCTACCGTCAATAAACATTCGACCACGGCGGGTTGGCAGAGCATTGCGAAAGCCGTTCAGCTGTTCGAGCAGGAGTTTGGAGTGTAAATGGAATCCTTAATTATTCTTCAGCTCATTGCGCACTTCGTGTCCGATTTTGATCTGCAGAGTCAGGCGTGGTGTGATGCAAAATCGAAGCGATGTTTCTGTTTGGCCCATTTCCAACATGCACTGGTTATTTTTCTTGTTCACTGGGGGCTTTCTTTCAGCTGGGCGTTTGTTCTGCCGGCTCTGTGTATCGCGGTGATTCATTTTTTGCTGGATCAACTCAAAAGCCGGGTGGGAAGAGTGCGGAGTGTGGGGGCGCTTCAGCGGCATGTGTTCTTTATTGATCAGGCACTCCACATCGTTGCGGTGCTGGTTGTCGGTCTGTGTTATATCAAGCTGGGCGGGCCGCTTGCATCCTTTTTGCCGCCGTCGGGCATGGTTGCGGCGCTGCTCGCTTTTGTATTGTGCGGAACAACCGGCAACTTTTTCGTGAAGCATTTAATGGCATCGTTCGGTGTGCTGGTTCCGGAGAGCAAAACCGGCGATGATGAGGATCTTGAAAACGCGGGGAAACTGATTGGTGTTGCCGAGCGCTATATTACGCTGCTGATGATTCTGGCCAATCAGTATGCGGCGATTGGGCTGCTGATTGCTGCCAAATCCATTCTCCGGTTTGAGACCGCAAAGAAAAATGAGTATGTTCTGGTGGGGACGCTGCTCAGTTTCGGGTTGGCGTTTTTTGTCGGGGCGCTGTTGCGGTTTTGGGGCGCGTTTTAAGCGTCCTTATCGGAACGATTTTACGGTCATCATCTGATTTCCCCCGCGCTGGAAGACATAGGGAACCGGCCGGATTGAAATGGCGCAGTTGTCAGCCTGCAGCTGCTGCGTAACCTCGCCGAAGTGCCGCGACGGTTTTGAGCCGAGTTCGAGGAGCGGGAAAATGCGCACTTCTTTGGCGACCCGGCACAGTTCCAGAATGGATTGGACGTGAAAATCGGCGGAAAACTGTTCGCTGTAGAGAAACAGGAAGTGCGAGCAGAGGGCGAGGTCGAACTGATGATCCGCGAAGGGCAGTTTGGGCAGGGAGCCTTCAACATAGCGGCCCTCTTTTTTTCCAGTCGGGAAATCAGAAATGAATTCCGTCATTGCTTCCATGCGGATTTTTCCGAGTTCCTCCGGGGAGCGGATGTGCTCCCAGATGAATTCATTCCGGTTGGCGCGCGTCTGCTCCATCACGATTTCAAAGGTCTCGTCAATTCGTGCCTGAATTTCGGGTGCTGAAAAGCCGTAGATGGGATCCGCGGAAGTAATCTTACCCCCGCGGGCGCTCAGCACGGCATTAAAGGCGGCCGGGCCGTCGCCGCAGCCGAGAATATTTTTCTGAAGATCGGCCTCCGACAGGTTGAACATCGCGACATATTCGTCGAAACTGCGCCCCCACGGAACCACATTATTTAAGGTAAAGCTCACGCGGAAAACCTGCCATTTGCCGGAATGCGGCTCAATTTTATTTCTGGAAAAAGCGGGGTGATCGGACTACCGTTTTAAGGATGAAGCCGAAGGTTTATATCGAAACGAGTGTGATCAGTTATTACACATCGCGTATTAGTCGTGATGTGGTTGTGGCTGGGCACCAGCAGGCTACGTATGAATTCTGGGATCGTTTGGGTTCTGAGTTTGAGCCGTTTGTATCCGCACTGGTGGTTGATGAGGCGGAAAAGGGTAATGCTGTTCTGGCGCAAAAGAGGCTCGACGCAATTCGTAATTTCCCTGTGATTGAAAGAGATGAGAACGCCGAGGCGTTGGCTGGAGACATTGTGAACGGGCAAGGCGTTCCCAAAGAATATCCGGAAGACGCCCTGCATATCGCATTGGCAGCGGGTGCTGGAATGGATTTTATTGTGACATGGAATTTTTCACACATTAACAACCCGTTTACTCGAACGGTGATTCGGAAAATCGTGGAAGACTTCGGTTATGTCTGCCCGGAATTGGTGTCACCCGAAGAATTGTTGGGGGAAGAAGTATGAAAGACCCGATTGTAGAAGAAGTTCGTAAATACCGTATGGAGCATACAAAGCGTTTTGGAGGCGACTTGCATTTGATTTGTGAAGACCTGCGAAAAAAAGAACAGACGCTTAAGGATCGTCTGGTTCGCCTTCCGCCGCGCAAGCTATCCGACCGCAAACTTTCCCGCGTCGCCGAAGAGCCGGGCGAAGAGTACAAGACAAGGTCGGAGGACTGAGGTCGGAAAAGAGTTTGGCCGCGAAGGATCGCCAATTGACGCGAATGAGAAAAGAGCTTTGGATTCCGCAGGCTGTCTCCGGGGCAATGCTTCTCTGGGCGTTGTATCCTGACAATCCGTATGGCTATTACATCCTGCTTCGATGGATCGTTTGTCCCTGCTTTGCCTTTGCCTTTGCCGCCGTGCAGGCGTTCAAGCTTTCCGAACCTTGGAAACGCGAGAGAAAGCGCGGGCTCCGGGTGAGTGATCCTATTTTCGCACCCTGAATCTCGCACATTTCAAGGTTGAGTTGAAATATGCGGGGATCGATGTCCATATTTTATTTGACAGAAACTGTCACTTTGTGACGGTTTCGTGCAAATGAAGCGATTATCAGAGCAGGTGATGAGGCGGTGCGGGAGGTCGATTTTTTCCCGCAGCGAGTTGACGGTATGGGTTGACGGAAGTGCATGCCGTTTGGATGCGTTGTTGAAACGGGCTATGGTTGCCGGGGAAATCATTCGAATCCGGCGGGGGCTTTATATGCTTGCGCCGGCGTATCAGCGAGCAATTCCGAATCCGCTTGCATTGGCGCAGCATGTGTATGGGCCGAGCTATATTGGATTGGAATCGGCGCTGTCTTTTCATGGGTTGATTCCTGAGGCGGTCTATTCAGTGGCAAGTGTTTCGCTGTACCGTTCGCGGACTTTTGATACTCCGGCAGGACGTTTTGATTTTGTGCGGGTTCCGCAGTCCTGCTTTTTTGCCGGAGTAGAGCGTTTGGAGCTGTCGGGTGGAAATGAGGCGTTTCTGATTTCAAGTCCGCTGAAGGCGTTGGCGGATTTGGTCTATGTGCGAGGTTGGACTGAGTCGCCGCAGGCTTTGCTGGACAGTCTTCGGATTGAAGGAGAGCTGAAAGATTTGATTTCTATGTCGTCGGTTGATGAGTTAAGCGGGAATTATGCCAGTCGGCGTGTTCAGCGTTTCTGGAGCAGGTTCGAGGGGAGGTTGCATCATGACAGTAGGGATGGTTCAGCAGCGGTTGAGTTCGTACGGCTGTAAAACTCAGCTGGAGGAGGAGCATGCTATTCGGGAAATTACACAGGAAATCGTTCTGGCAGCATTGGGTCGCACGGATTTTTTTCAAAAGGCGGCGTTTCATGGCGGAACCTGCCTTCGTATTTTTCATCAGTTGAATCGTTTTCGGAGGATTTGAATTTTGCGTTGCGGGAGCCGGATTCGTCGTTTTTGCTCGATCCTTATTTGAAGTCCGTGTGCGATGAACTGTCTGCGTATGGTTATGCGTTTGAGATTCAGGGGCGTTTGGATTCTGAGTCGACTGTGCGTAAGGTGTTTCTGAAGGATGATTCCCTAGGGAAACAGCTGACGCTGAACTATCGTCTCGCCAGCGGTCCCATGCGTAAAATCCGGGTGAAACTGGAAGTGGACACCAATCCTCCTGCCAATGCCTGCTTTGAAGCGGATTGTCTGGATTTTCCTTTTGTCTCTTCCGTTTCGGTGTTTGATTTGCCGAGTCTGTTTGCCGGGAAACTGCATGCACTGATCTGTCGCGAATATGTGAAGGGTCGCGATTGGTACGATTTTATCTGGTACATCGCGCAGCAGATTCGTCCGAATTATGAATTGCTGACCACCGCTCTGGAACAGACGGGGCATCGTGCTTCTTCAATGATGCTCAATCGGGAGCAATGTGTCGGTTTGCTGACAGAAAAAATGAAGGCTATTGACTGGGGAAAGGCTCGTGCGGACGTGGAGCGTTTTGTGAAGCCGCATGAACGTCCTTCCCTCGATTTATGGGGGCGTGATCTGTTTCTTGTGCAATGCAAAAAGCTGGATCCGTAGGTCGGATTCCAGATTCTTGAAAAAGAAACGCCGGATTTTCCAATCATTGGAAAATCCGGCGTTCAAGCTTTCCGAACCTTGGATATGGCT
>CAXXVK010000027.1:0-133796 GCA_963676915.2 Myxococcota bacterium | reverse complement strand
CAAGCACCGACGAGCCGGACATAGATTTTGTCGTCTTCGACATTGACCAACTCGATGTTGCCGCCGTCCATGCGCAAACCGGGGCGGATTTTCGTTTCAATGACTTTTTCCAGAGCTTCGCGATCCATTGCATCTCCTTTTCGCGAAAGGTTCGTGAATGGTTAAAGGTGGAGTCTCCAACCGAATTTGTCAAGCGTTTGAATCGACAGATCACGAAATCTCGATTTATTCTTCCAATCCGAAAGCCCGCACCAGTTCGTCGAGTTGATCGGAGTTCAACCCGATCGGTTTCACTCCGACGGAACGACAGTGCAACAGAATTTTCGCGGCCTTGTTCAGCGTGTCGATGATGTCGAAAGCTTCCAGCGCATCGCCTCCCATGGCGATACAACCATGCATCGCCCAAAGCACCGCAGGGTGACCCAGGGAAAACGAATCGAGCGTCACTTGGGCCAGTTGCTCCGATCCCGGTAAAGCGTACGGAGCAAAACCCACACCTTTGGGAACCACGGCTTTGACTTCGGGCAGCATTCCCCACAAGGCATGATTGAGCGCTTGTTCGTCCTGGAATTCCGGCATGTGGGTCAATGCGATCAACTCTGTTGGGTGGGTATGAACCAGCGTTCGGCGCTCGGGATGGCGTTGCACGAGAAAATCGTGAATCAGCAGGTGCGACGGCAATTCGGAAGTTGGACGAAAAGGTTTTTTCGATGCGCCGCCCCATGCGATCCGATAGGACGCGCCGTTGTCGTCCAGAACCAGCAGGCAGGCGTTGGCTTCGGGCTTCTTTGCAAGGTCGCGAAACCGTCGTCCCGATCCGGTGACCAGAAACCGTTTTCCGGCCAGTCTCGAATAGCTGCGATTCAAAGAGACCGAAGGGGTTTTCTCTGGAAAATCAAGCTCTTCGCCGTCCAGGTCATCCAAACGGACGGAGAGGTTCCCGCCGTTGCACTCGGCCCAGCCGTTTTGCCAAAGGTATTCGGCGGTTTCCATCATCTCCTGTAAAGAAACTTTGAATGACATTTCGAACCCTTCGAAATCTTTCATTTTTCACCTGTTTCGTGCAAGCGGAATTTTGCCTAATACGCTTGTTTTCAGCGTGGCGCGATACGTACGACGGTTACACCGTCGCCGCCTTCTCCCTTTTCTCCCGGACGCCAGCGCGTGACGAAAGGTGCGTCGGGAAGATACTCGCGCACCGCGTTTTTCAACCTTCCGGTGCCATGGCCGTGAATCACCGTAGCACGGCCGATGCCGTTACGGAAACTGCGGTCCAAAAAGCTTTCCAGTTTTTCCAGACCCGTTTCGACCGTTTCGCCGCGCAAATCGAGCGACAGAGCATTGCTACCGAAAGCGTTACCCGTCTTGGTTTTGTTTTTCGCCTCGGCTTTGGATTGCTCGATGGCTTCCATCAGCGTGGCTTTTTTGATTCCTGCCTTGGCTTCCACGCCTTCGCCGTCGAGTTCCACGTACCGAGAACGCTCCAGGCGCATTTTGATCGAACCGATTTCGATCAGCGCGAACCCGCGTTTGTCCGGTTCTTCCAGCAGAATTCCATTGGTTTCCAGATCTGGAATGCGCACGCTACGCAGCGCGGAAGACGAACTTTTCGTCGATTTCGACGCGTTTTGTCGTTCTTCTTCCTGTTTTGCCTCGGTTTGTTCCTCCAAAAACTTTTCGTCTTTGGCGGCGCTCTTGATGTCGCGCCGTATCTTTTGGAGTTCTTCGTTCGTCGCCCGCATATCCTTGGATTTCTGCAAGGATTTCACCAGCGATTTCAACTCGTTCTCGGTTTGTTTCATCAGATCGTTGCGCACCCGTACCCGCACCAGCTCTTCTTCCTGCTCGCGTTCTTCGATCTCGTCGAGCCGGGCTTCCAGGCGGGCTTTCATTTCCTCCAGTTCGATCCTCTGAAGTTCCAGCGCTTTGTTGCGATCGTTCGCTTCCTGCAAGCGGGCTTCGAGATCTTTGACCAGAGAGTCCGAATCGGGATCTTCGCGACCTTCCAACACGGCTCGTGCACGGGCGATGACCGACGAATCCGTACCCAGGTCCAGTGCGATTTGCAAGGCGGCGGAGGTTCCGGGCAATCCGATGGATACCCGGTAGGTCGGCTTCCAGGTGGTGGGATCGCAGCCGACAGCGGCGTTGGTGAAATCTTTTCGGGCGAACGCCATACGTTTCAACGGTTCGTAGTGCGTCGTGACGATGGCGCAGGCTCCCCGGTCGGCAAAACTTTCCAAAATGGCCTGGGCCAGCGCTGCGCCTTCGGTGGGTTCGGTACCGACGATGATTTCATCCAGCAGCACCAGCGATTCCGAGCCGCATTGCGAGAGCACGCGGTTGAGCTTGACGAGGTTTCCGCTGAAGGTCGAAAGGTCGTCCGAGAGGGACTGCTCGTCCCCCATGACGGTGACGATTTCACGAAACATCCCGATTTTGCTGCCGTTTTTGCAAGGAACGGGAATTCCCGCCATGGCCAGCAACACGCACAGTCCCACGGTTTTCAGGGCTACGGTTTTGCCGCCCGTGTTCGCGCCCGACAACACCAGCACCCTGAAATCGCTGCCGATTCGCAAATCGTTGGCAACGACATTCGTCCCCTTGAGCAACAACATCGGGTGGCGCGCTTCGATCAGGTCGGCTTGGGGTTCTTCGGTGATTTCCGGGATGGAAGCGTTCCACTCGATTCCCAGTTTCGCCTTGGCCAACAACAGGTCGATCCACTCCAACGCATCGAGATTGCGCAGGATTTTCTCGGAGTGGGTCGCGACGAGTTCGGACAACTCGCGCAGAATACGGCGTTCTTCCCGCTCGACCTCCATCCGGGCGACCTTCAACTCGTTGTTGAGATTCACGAGTTCCTGCGGCTCGATATACATCGTCTGTCCCGTGGCGGAGGAACCATGCACGATGCCCGACAGCATGTTCTTGCGTCCACTGAGTACGGGCAGCACGTAGCGGTCGTCACGAACGGTAAAATACTCATCCTGAAGGATTTCGGCCACTTCCTTGCGCCGCATGATGCGTTGAATCGTCTCACGAACCCTTTGCTGCAACGATTCGGCGCGGTCGCGCAATTCGCCCAGCGCAGGACTTGCCCAGTCCTGCAAGCGGTTGGAAGCACGATCCACGGCCACGTCCAGGCCGTCGGTGACCTCTTCGACGAGGTGGAAGCGATCGCGCAGCTTTTTGAGGGTCGGTGTGCTTTCCGAGGTTTTGAAAAACCGTCGCAGCCGATGGGCGGATTCCATGGTTTCGAGCAGGTTCACAAGACCTTCCGGCTCGATGGGAATATCTTTTTTCGCCCCAACGACCCACTGCCGCACGTCGTGAATCCCGGCGAGTGAAGGTTCCTCTTCCTTTTCGATGAGGAGCATCATTTCGCCGACCTGATCCAGAGCTTCCCGAGCGTCTGCCGATGTGCTTGAAAAAACGAGGTTTTCGCAGGATTGATAACCTCGTTGCGTAGATGT
The DNA here is from genome assembly GCA_963676915.2 of Myxococcota bacterium. Lineage (GTDB taxonomy): Bacteria > Myxococcota_A > SURF-8 > SURF-8. Next base: position 130,320 of record CAXXVK010000027.1, on the reverse strand, counting down.
TCTGGCCTGAAGAGCCGCGACGATGCCGGGCCACTCCAGATCGCGGAGAGTTTTATCCGATAGATTGATCGTATTCATGGAATTTGCAGATATACCCCGTTGCGCAAAGGGGAGAGATGACGGAACTGGAGATTCGACGTTTGCCGAGCGTTTATTTGTTCCAGTGCGTCAGATTGTTGACTTCGATAAATACCTTGACGGGATAATTCTTGTAGGTTTTACCGTCGATCGTGATCGTTTTATGCTCGATCTTGTACGGTTTTTCCTTCTGAATCGGTTTCTCGAAAAGAATGGTTTCGACCCGTCCTTTGCGTTTGCGCAGCCACATTCCGGCCACACGGCCCCGATCGTCCTCGACGATTCCCTTGTCCCGGTATTTATACTTGCGCCCTTCGATTTTTCGTGCGTCGTTCATGATGCGTTTCCCTGGCATCGAGTCCTTGATGAATGGTTGGGCATCTTCATGCGTACTATCGATAATGCTATCATAGAAGGCCCGATCTCACAAACTGCACTTATATAAAAACCACGATAAAGAACAGTTCTTTCAGTCCTTTTTGAGGCCACATTAAAAAAACAACTCGATTAGTCCCGAAAAATCAATCAGTTACCTAACAAACACCTTTCATAGCCTTTCCAAGCCAAACTCCGAAAAAATTTACAGGCGTCCGTGGATATCGACGAAAACCGTTTACAGAAGTCCGTCGGGTAGGAGCTTCACCCACCGACCGTTTCGAAAATTCGATGCAAGGATTTCTTTTACGAAGCAACTCATCAAAAAAGAACGGCACCGATCCGACAGAATCACACGAGTCGAAAAACTGTCCTCCAATGGGCGCGCCAGGCGTGGCGTTGCAGGGTACCGGAGTGTAAAAAATGAGATTTCGAAACGTTTTCAACATCTTCTGGCTACTGCTTGTCATGGTTTGTTGCATGAAACCAAACGCTGCCCAAGCAGATGATTTTGACGAATCCGATTTGTACGAACCTCCCGAACCAGTGGAAAACGTTTCAGACTCCGTGATTCACGTCCGGGAAGGTTTCTTTTTGCGGATGAAACCGGGTTTTGGATTTGCCGGCATCTGGGATCGAGGTCAGGCGGTCGAGTCCCTGCGGATGTTCGATTGTAGTGGTAAAAAAGAAGAATGTACCGATGACATTTACGACGGCAGTTTAAGTGCCAAAGATTCACAATTGATTGTTATCGGTCCGTCGATGTCTCTTTCGCTAGGTGGATCATTCCAGCCGGATACGGCTTTGCACGCCGATTTGGGAGTTGCGTTTTATTCCGGTTACGATTCAAATCCGTCCAATTTTCGGCAATTTACCCATTTTTCGTTTGGAATCGGCACCACGCACTATTTCAATCCTAACTTCTATATTACAGCCGGAGCGAGGGGGCTGTTTACATCGTATTCCCTGGCCAATCGACGAGGTGGTTTCCTGGACGGTCCCGAGCATTACCTGCACATGTGGAGGGCGGGAATGGGAGCGACCGCCGAAGTTGGCAGAGAGTTTTCCATTAGTGAAAACTGGGGCTTCGGCGTAGAATTGGCGTTAACATACAACGTCCTGTTTTCAACGTTGACCTCGAAATACTCGGACGAGTCGTTTCTATCCTTCAGACCGTCTTACGAGACATTGGAATTGAAAACCGGACGTTTTCAAACCCACCATCTCGGGGTCGGTTTAAACGTATCGTTTACATATTTTTAGGAAGGCTATCCGGCAGGGAATCTGTACCCGACGTCCGATGGACGGGGATTGTATCCTCTCTCCTCCAAACAAAACGCGAGAAGCAGGATACAATCCTGCTCCATCAAAGCATGAATCGTCAAACTCAACCCGAAGGGTACGCCATTTCCACTCTTTTTCATTGATCACGCGCCCGAAAGTCGGATGAACCATATTGAAGCATTCATTCATTTGGTTGTAGCGGCGAGGCGTAAGCCCGCCGAAAAGGGAGATTGGGGGCGTAAAAGCAACTTTCAAAAGGCAAAAACGGCGGGCTTACGCCTCGCCGCTACGAAAAAAGAGGATTTTACGAAAGTCGCACTATTTTGTGATGCACCCGATGCCATTCTACTCCAATCGGAAAGCATTCTCTAAAATTGTCGGGGGATTTCACCCGACTTACACAAAATAAAAAGGGGTTCGAACCGTATGGTCCGAACCCCATGAAATACGATCTACCGTTTTAACGGCAGTCGGTTTTTACTCGTCGTCGTCGGCATTGCCGGAATCAAGCGACAACTCCTGCTGCTCGGAGGTTTCCTCTTCGACGGGTTTGGTTTCCTCGCCTCGGCTGTCGTCGTGCTCGGCCAACAGTGCCAGCCCCGCTACCCGGCGTCCCTGTCCGAGTTGGATCAGTTTGACACCCTGCGTGTTACGACCGATGATCCGCACGTCGGCGAGCTTCATCCGCAAGATGACGCCGCCGTCGGTGGTGAACATGATTTCGTCGTCGTCGGTGACCATCAGCACGCCGACCACCTCGCCGTTGCGTTCGGTGGTTTTGATGGTGATGACGCCCTGGCCACCTCGACCTTGCCGTCGGTAATCGTCGATGGCCGTGCGCTTGCCGAAACCGTTCTCGGTGACGGTCAACAGGGACGTGCCTTCGTTGATCACGGCCATGGATACCACGGAATCGCTTTTAGCTAGCGAAATACCACGTACGCCTCGCGCCGTGCGACCCATAGGCCGGACTTCCGTTTCGGCGAAACGAATGGCTTTACCGAATCGAGTCGAAAGAATCAGGTCTTTCTGGCCGTCTGTGAGTTCTACACCGATGATGCGGTCGTCGTCATCCAGACCGATGGCCTTGATTCCCACGTTGCGAACGTTGGAATATTGGACGAGGTTGGTTTTTTTCACCGTGCCGTTGGCCGTGGCGAACACCACATACTGTTTCTCGCTGAACTCCTTGACCGGCAGCACGGCGGCGATGCCTTCGTCCTTTTCGACGTTGATCAGATTGACGATGGCTTTGCCTCGGCTGGCGCGTCCACCCTGAGGAATCTGGTGGACTTTGAGCCAGAACAGGTTGCCCTTGGTGGTGAACACCAGAATGTAATCGTGGGTCGAGGCGACGAACAGGTTGGAGACGAAATCCTCTTCCTTCGTCGTCATTCCCGTTTTGCCGCGAGTTCCGCGCCGCTGGGCACGATACAGGCTGATGGCGTTGCGCTTGATGTAGTCGGTGTGGGACACGGTAATCACCATGTCTTCTTCGACGATCAGGTCTTCCACCGAAAATTCTTTGGGGTCTTGGATGATTTCGGTGCGGCGGTCGTCGCCGTAACGCTCGCGGATATCGACCAGCTCTTCGCAGATCACGTCCAACAATTTGTCTTCACTGGACAAAATCCCTTTGAGATATTCGATGGTGGCGCGTACTTCGGTCAACTCGTCGATGACTTTCTGCCGCTCCATACCGGTCAGACGCTGCAAGCGCATGTCCAGAATGGCCTGAGCCTGCAACTGGGAGAGACTGAAACGACGCATCAGTCCTTCACGGGCTTCCTGGACCGTCTTCGACGCACGGATCAGCTTGATCACCTCGTCGATATTGTCGAGCGCGATGATGTAGCCTTCCAAAATGTGCGCTCTTTGCTCGGCTTTGCGCAATTCGAAGTAACTTCGACGACTCACCACATCGCGGCGGTGGTCGATGAAGTGCTTCACCAGTCGTTCCAGGGAAAGCTGTTTGGGCTGATTGTCCACCAAGGCGAGGTTGTTGATACCGAAACTGCTCTGCATCGCTGTCAGCTTGTAGAGATTGTTCAGCACCACGCCCGCTACGGCGTCACGTTTCAGCTCGATGGCTATGCGCATACCCTCGCGGTCGGATTCGTCGCGCAGATCGGAAATGCCATCGAGTTTCTTGTGTTTGACCAACTCGGCGATTTTTTCGATGAGTTTGGCCTTGTTGACCTGGTAGGGAATCTCGGTGACGATGATGGATTCCCGGTCGTTGCGCGAGTTGCGCTCGACAATCGCCCGCGCCCGCATTTTGACGATGCCGCGCCCGGTGAGGTACGCCTGACGGATGCCGTCGCGACCGAAAATGAATCCCGCCGTGGGGAAATCCGGTCCCTTGACGTACTCCATCATCATGTCCAGCAATTCTTCCTGGGACAGCGGCTCCATTTCGCCGTGTTGGAGCTTGCGTTGATAGTCGATGTGAGCCAGCGTGGCGTTGATGACCTCCACGAGGTTGTGCGGGGCCATGTTGGTCGCCATACCGACGGCGATTCCCGCCGAACCGTTGACCAGCAGGTTGGGCACGCGACTGGGCAGAACGCTGGGTTCGTTCTCCGAACCGTCGTAGTTCGGGACGAAATCGACGGTTTCCTTCTCGATATCGGCCAGAATATCTCCGGCAATGCGCATCATACGGACTTCGGTATACCTCATGGCGGCGGCGGAGTCGCCGTCGATGGAACCGAAGTTACCCTGTCCGTTGACCAACACATAGCGCATGGCCCAGGGTTGCGCCATACGGACGATGGTGTCGTAAATCGCGGAGTCGCCGTGGGGGTGATATTTACCCATGACGTCACCGACGATGCGGGCCGATTTCTTGAAGGATTGGTTGTAGAAATTCTTCTGCTCGTACATCGTGTAGAGCACGCGACGGTGGACGGGCTTCAGGCCGTCCCGCACGTCGGGTAAAGCGCGGGAGATGATGACCGACATAGCATATTCTATGTAGGAATTCTCCATCTCGTCCACGATGTTGATAGGGATCTCGGTGGATTGATTGGACATGTTCGAATACTCTCGCTCACAGGAAATAACGCGGCGCGTCGGCACAGCACCGGGCACCATTCAAAAGTATATTCATCCTACTTTGGGGACGTGAAAAAGTCAATCATTTTTGCGGGGTTTGATGACGTGTAAGTTATCGTTTTTATTGACATTTATTATTTCAGCAAATTCCATGAAACCGTCATCGTTTCATGAGACATTTTTACAGACCCAGAGATGAAGCAGGATTGGTTCCTGCTTCTCAGGTTTTGAGTTATTGGGTCATTCTGATGTCATGCTTATTCCGAAAATACCGAGTTGAACGGGGGGAGTTGGAGTCATGAATGTTTGGAGCAGGAACCAATCCCAATGCCGTTGACTTAGTCCGGAAAATTCATGAAAAACCTGCTGCGACTTGAAAATCCTCGATCTTTCACTCGTTTCCCGATTTTTTATACTCAACATACTGTCAAGGTTGCTTCCGTTAAAAAATCGTTCCAACTTCGCGAAATATCATCGGTTTTCAGCGTCTCGCGACGATTTCTCATGAATTATCCGGGTTAGAGCTTCGTAGTGGGTGCCACGGTCTTCGATTCGAGGAATCGATGGCCGTGCAACCTATTGGAATCTCACGGCCATTGACCTCCGGTCAAAGACCGGCCACCCACCAGAAACGGCTTTTTCACATAAGTCAACGGCATTGGGGTACATTCCTGCTCCATCGTCAAGCAAACTTCGGTTCCACCAGAGAAAGAACGGAATGGTATCCCTTCGTTGGACCAAACCTCGAAAAAAACGCCCGCTGGACATCCGGCGGGCGTTGAGGTTTCAAGACGGGATACGATTAGAACTGGACGCGCATCCGGAGGTTGATTTCGTCCCGGTCGCGGAACAATCCGACGCCTTTGTACGCATCTTTGCCGAAAAAGTCGGTGATTTGCAGACGCAGGCGTACGTGGTTTCCGATGTTGAAGCCGAACGTCGTGGCGATAAACCCGGAATGCGGATGAACGTACGCACCCACAACGCGGGGAACGAAAGCCCCGTGGAAATACCGGGTACCGACGACACCGATGACTTTGAATTCATGCGGTTTGACGGTGTACTGGTTGTATCCTGGGATGTTGACCAGCTCGTCTCGGCGGCGGTTGAGCGGCACCTTGGTTTTCTTGTCCACTTTGCGGGACCAGTAGGTGTCCTCGATGCCGTGGACGTAAGTGTGCATGAACTGTCCGACCAGCAGGAAGTTGGTCGTGGGATTCAAAAAGCGGATCATCGTCGGACGCATGACGGTGAAGGCGTAGCTCACGGCCAGTTTCTGGGGCGCTTCCGGGAAGTGCTCGCGGAACTTGATATTGGGATCTTCGGTGCGTTGCAAATCGCTGGGACGAGCGTAGGTGCGGTCGGGTTCCACAGCGGTTTCCAGCTTGACCACCGCGCCAACCGGGTTGTCGATGGTGTATTCCATGTCGAATCCGGTGATGTGCTGCCGTGGGAAGTCCAGCGTCAGCCGGGCTTTTTTCATTTTGTACTCGTCGTCCGTCAGGCGAATGTACTCGCGAGGAACCAGCGTCTGAGAATCGGCGTCGAAATCCTGCGTATCGTAGGTGATCCAGTCGATGTAACGCGGAACCGGCGGCGACAGTTGGTGACCGTAGTAATACACCAGCGAATAGCTGAATTTCGGGCTGAGATTGCCGTGCCAGCGGAATCCGAGGCGGGAATCGTTGAGGTTCCGGTTGGGGTATAAAAAACGTTTTTTGGCGATGTAGGCCGGGGACGGCGTGTTGGTCGGGGGAAGTCCCCACGCGCCGACGTAGGTCAACAGAGGCGTCACGCTGTCTTCGTCGCGGTCGATGCCGGGAACCCAGACGATTTCCAGGCTGTGGTCGATCTCGTACATGTCGATCAGCGCTTTACCGATCCACAGGGGAATCCGGGTGTCCTGGAAGGATTCGAGCGGTCCGAAGTGCCAGGTGTTGTCCACCGGGTTGATCACGTCGAGCAGTCGGTATTGACCGGTAGTGCCCCAAGTCACTTGCTGGCGTCCCAAACGGAAACTCAACCAGCGGGTGGCTTCATAGTCCAGATAAAATTCTCTGAGGTCGAATTCATTGTAAAAATTGTTGGCGATCCATGCCCTGCGCTGGGATGGCGCAATGTCCACGGGAGGAACACCGGTATCATCGGCCGGAAGTTCCAGCCCACGCGACGCTCGTAAAATAGCGTGCAAATTGAGCTTTTTCGCCGGATGCCAGTCGGCCTCCAACTGGGCGGTGGCACGCATCATCGAGAGCGTCCCCGCTTTTCCGCCGTGATCGGTGGGCCAGCAACTGGTCACGCCGCGCACCGGATCGCAGGGGAGATCGGTATCGAGGTAGCCTTTGATCGGAGACTCGAAATAGGCTTTGTTCTCGTGATCCTGAAAAAGATTCGATGTCAGCGGCACGAACACACCGGATTGTAGCTGAAAATAGCCGTGAACGCTGAATTCCTCCTCTCCGAAAGCAAACGCTTTGAAGGGCAGGCACAAACCGATCAAAACCACCAAAATTCCCAATTGCCTCACAACGAACCTCCTTGGGACCGATCGAAGTCGAAAGGAACGAACGGGGACGTGTATTCACGTCCCCGTTGGCTTAACTAATTCTTATTCTGCTGCTACGCAATTGCCGCTTTCGTCGGAAGGATTGGCCGTGTAGCTATCGACGACATAGATGTTGCCGATGCAGATGGCGTCCGGGAAGGTCACGAAACGCACGGTGCCGATGTCCTCGCCGCCGTAATGGGCGGTGATGATGACTTCCTCACCCGTCGTGCTGGCGGGAAGGTTCGGGGCCAGATAGAAGCCGTTGAGCGTGTTGATACCGGCCTGGACATCCAGAGTGGTGGGAAGCTGATCATCGCTGAAGTAGCGAATGTCGGTGCTTGCGGGGTCGGTGGTCACGGTAGCGCAACCGACGGGAAGTTCGGTTTCTTCCTCATCCACCCAGTACACGGCGCCGGCAGCGATGCCTTTACCCGCTTCCAGGGTGACACCGGCCATTGCCGGAGCCGCACCGTAGGTCAACTCGTCCACCGACCAGATGATTTCGTCCTGCGCGTCGGCCTGAATCTCGAACTGGTAGGTATCGACGGTTTTGTTTTCGATATCTTTGTTGCCTTCGACGAGGAATCCGTATTTTCCACAGGGGATTTGATTGAATTCGTACGAGCCGTCCGCTGCCGTGACTTTCCCTTCGTAGTCCGCCAGTTTCTGTCCCGTGTCGTTGTCGAGAATGTAAACGGTCATGCCTTCGAGGAATTGCGGCTGAGCGAAGTCACGCACTAGGCCCATAAAGTCGCAAAGCTGCACTTCGTCACCGGTGTTTTCGGTAACTTCCACGTCGTCATCGCCGTTGTTGTTATTGTTGTTATCGTCATCGTCGTCATCGCCACCGCATCCCGCGAAAATCAGCGTCAGCGAGCAAAGCAGCACCATCATCATCACAAACCATTGTTTCCTTTTCATTCCAAATCTCCTTTTGTTGAAAAAGCCTGGCTCGGGGTCGATTGGCGATGGAAAATTTCCCTATCGTTAGCCTCAAGCCCCAAAAACAGTTCCATTGAAAAGCCGCGATCGGTTCAGGCGGCTTCCTCCTCCTGTTCGGTCTGTTCTTCCAATTCGTCTTCGAGTTCCGGTTCCAACTCCGGTTCGTCTTCCGGCTCCAGTTCCGGTTCGAGTTCTTCCTCGGGTTCGTTTTCTTCCGCGATTTCATCGGCTTCGATGCTATCGTCTTCCGAAACGTCGGCATCCTCTTCAAGCTCTTCCGTGTCGGCGTCTTCCATTTCCTCCGACTCTTCGACATCGCTGACTTCGGTCACATCGGTATCTCCTCCGGTCGAAGAAGAGGTATCCTCATCGGAAGCGGTTTCGTCACGAGGTACGTTGTCGGCGTAGGATTCGTATTCGCAGGAAATCAGCCCTAGCGAAGCAAGGCACAAAACCAGCGCCACAAGGGAGAGCATGGAAATTGTAGAGAAAAAGATTCTTGTTCGTTGGAACATATGTACCACCTCGTTCAGGCGCATGACCCCAATCTGCGGTTTTCGAACTTTCCGTTGCTGAATCGATGTTTAAACGATACGTTAGGATACAATTTATTCCTTATTTCGTCAACATTTGATTGCGAATATCTTCGCGTCACGCCAGCTTTTTTTCGGCTTGCCGGTAATGCAGTGCGTTATATTCGTTATACGAAAATGACAAATAAGCATACCATCCGGCCTTTTACGATTTCGCGATTCAAACCCAAAGATCGGTCTGTTTTTCAAAACTAGTAGTAGGTCGGGCAAATTTCTTGCTCGACCCCTGCTTGCTGACAAAGGGTTTTGTCGTTTTTGAGCTTCAACAATTTCAATAAGTTACAGACGAAAAATGGTTCAAAGTGGGGTTTGCCAATTGCCTGTGTCGGGCAAAAAATTTGCCCGACCTACGCGAGATTCATAGAAAAAACTTTGTCGATTACTTCCCGGAATCGGCCGGACATCCCAGCACTTCACGGTGTTCACGAACGAAACGTTGCAGCTTGCGGGCGGCTTCGGTATCGAGGCGAACGAGGGAAAAAGTCAGTGAATCCACGTTTGTAGCTACATCGAGGATTTCGCTGCCGGAGTACTTTCGGTTGGGAACCGTAGCGGTCAGAAGGACGGAGTGCCCGGACAGGTTGTTGACCGCCTGGCAATAGGGATGCTCGGCAGCCGGAGATAAAACGTACGCACATCCGGCGGTTCGTAGAAAATATACGTCGCTACCGTCGGGAATCGCTTCTTTTTCGAAGCGCTGCCAATCCATCAATGTCGGTTCTTTTCGCTCAAAGAAGCTCACTCCCCGGATGAGATCCACCGACCGGTCGATCACATCGTCCACTCGCGAGATTTTGTCGAAATACGTCGAATCGATGCAATGACTCGGGTAGAGCAACATGGCCCGATCCGGCAGGAGATCGACCGCTTTTCGAACGAAGTCGTACTGGTTCTGGGGATTGTGCCGGGTATCGGCCAGCAATTCCCGGTTCGTCCAAAGCGGCGACAAAAGCACCGCCACCAACACGACCGTAACGGCTTGTCCTGCACGACCGGAGAAGCGCTCCCGCACGTTCCAGGCACCCAATCCGATGCTTGCCGCGATCAGAGGTGACGTGGGAAGCAGGTAGCGGGCGGGTTCGGCCATCACAATGCCGGTCTGCAAAAACGACGTTAGTGCTTTGTTGAAAAACGGCAAGGAAAACAGCAGGATAGCCACCACGGAAAGTGTGGTTTTCTCGGGTGTTCGCTTGGGCCAGAGCGAGAAAATCCAAAGCGGAATCATCAACAAAGGAAACAGCGCGGGGGAAGCGATGAACGAAAACAACGAGCCTGTAAGAAAACCCGTCGGGATTTTCTCGGCGTTGCCGTAATAAACGGTATGGGGCGTATCGGCAAACGTAAATAGCTGTGGAGACAGAGGATTTCCTGGATAATGTTTTATCGTCGAAACCAGCAGCATCACCGCTGCAAGGCTGACAAACAGCACAATAGCGGTATCGAGTTTTTTCGAAACAGGAAGAAATCTCCCGGCCAGGACAACCCCGACACACAGCCCACAGGCGACCAGAAACGCCCACCGAAACCGCTCCATCGTGCTCGCAACATGCCACGAATACTCGGCGGCGGTATCGCCCAGGCTGAGTATCAAAGGAATCAACGCAACCGCGCCAAGCAGGAACACCGGCCATTTTCGAAGGCTTTCGGACCAGGCGTGCTTGTCCCAGACGATGAATCCTTGGATCAGGACCACAAACACGGCCAAACCCATGACATCGGAGCGGCAATGAACGAGAAGAAACAAAGAAAGCACGTACAAACCGTGGTTTTTCCAGGTATTTTTCTCCAAGCCATCCAAGAAATGCATAAAATTCATCGCCAGCAAAAAGGCGGCGGGAATCATCAGATTGATACCGTTGGAAAAGTAAATCGACGTTGGATAACAAGCCAGCGCCAGCGCTGCGAAAAGTCCGCCCTTTCGCGAACCACTCAGATGCTTTCCGACTCGAAAAACCGGCCAGAGCGTCCAGGCTCCGAAAAACGTGGTGATAAAAAACGCAAATTCCGGTGAACGTGCGACAAACCGGAACAGTTCGTACAACAACACCGGATAAGCGGGAAGATACGGAGGCGTCACCGGGACATCGGCACCCAATCCCTGCTCGAACAGAGCGGTGACCAGTCGGATGTAGGTGAAATCGGCACTGGCCGAGAGAATGGGCAGGCGCTCGGAACTCAACAGGCGAATCGCCAGACCCAGCGCAACCAATCCGACTCCGATCAGACTTTCTTTGGGAAAGCGTCGGGTTCGTTGCACGAAAGCCACGATCAACAACGCAAAATACAAAGGCCACGCGCCAAGTAGTAAAAATACCATGGTCTGGCCTATACCGATAAAAGACTCGGACGTCCCGGTACCCAACAACAGATCCCAGTCCAGCGCTTGGTAATTCGTCGTTTGCAGGTTGGTGCAGGCATGCCAGTTTTTCTGTTCGCCGACCCATCGGGCAAGACGGTCATGCTCGGCTTTCCAGCGGGATTTTTCGGCAGGTGTTCCCGTATCGCGACCATGAAAAGATGTTGCCAGATCGCCGTTGGGAAGAAAGGCGAACCAGAAAACGAAGTCCGCCCGATCCGAGGACGTTCCATAGCTGACAGCCGCTCCCGTACCCGGAAACGTCAGCTTGAGCAGGTGGTCGCCCTGCTCGCTCTCGAAACGCCGTTCAATCGCCTCCGGTCGGCAGGAATCCGAAGCGAAAGCCGTAGGTAACGAAAAGAAATAACCGGCACAAAAACATGATAAAACAAGAACAAACAGGTAAAATCCCGCAGGGAATCGGTTCCTCAACCGACCCTTCAGGAAATCGTCTGCTTGCTTCATGGTTACCTGCCTAAATATTTTCGTCGATGAAACACGGCGATGGAGTTGCCCCATCCCGTGAAATACGGCTTCATCGAGCGTTTCGAGGCTTCCAGTAGTTCCTCTTCCGAAATCTCCAGCCGTTCCATCAAAACTCGCGCCGAATCGGGCAATGTCGTCGATTCGAGCAAAGGCAGGCGCTCCAACGCTTCCTGCCGAGTAATTTTTCCGTGCCGAATCCACTGACTCAACTTGGAGGTCGGATGACCGAACCCGTAGCGTTTCACCGCCAGCCAGTCGGCCACTTCATACCCTAAACAATCCTCGTGCTCTTTGTCCAATTGCACGCCGAGTTTTTCGATCAACAATACCCGGTTGACATCCTCGTCCCACGGAACGTAGTCGGGGAGGTTCAACACTCGGATGACGCCTTTCAAAAAATCCCAGCCGAAACTCGAAATGGGATCGCGTCCCCAAAGGTCGAGCAGCCGTTGCATCCCGAAACCGTCCAGTACGACATTGCGGAAAAAGAACGGATTCATGCCCTCGGGAAGATTGGAGTCGCTACGTTTCGCCAGCCCGAATATCAACAACGGTATCCTGTATTTTTTCGCCGTGTAATAGGAACCGACCAAATACGGAATCACGCAGGCACCGCAGAAATTCCCGGATTTCACCAGGAAATGGCGCATGAGGTCGATTTGGAAATCGTGCTGTTCCAAAACATGATCGACCCCCAAAGCCTCGGTAGCGATTCGAATGTTTTCGAGCGCTACGGGATTCATCAGACCGTTGTCATAGGTGTAGGTAAGAATCGAATGATCGGTGTTTTCTTTCAGCCACCAGAGAACGTACAGGCTGTCTTTGCCTCCACTGACCGGAACGAGAAGATCATAAGAAGATGAATTCTTTCCTTTTTTGGCATCGAGGATGCGTTGAAAGCGACGAAACGAAGCGTCTCGCACTTTTTCATCTCGTAACCATTTCCCCCATTTCTTTTCATAGGAACGACAAAGATTGCAAACGCCCCGGCGGTCGAAACGAAGCTCGGGCCAGGTTTCGGGAGTGATGCATTTCGTGCAGCGTTTCATGTTCAGGCCGTCAATTCTCCTTGAGGGACATCGCCGCTTCCCTGCCCGCGTGGAAGCATTGATCGAGGTTGAGGTAATCGAAGCGTCCCTGTCGTCCCACCGTGATCAGCCCCCCAAGGCGATCCAGATAGTTCAGCACGGTAGCGAGAGGGTCGCGATATCCTGCCAGCCAGGCCGGGTAGGCAAAATCTTCCCGGTCCACAAAGGCGTCCAGCACTTCGGCGTCCGAAAAACCGGGAAGTACGGTTTTCAGATCGCGCAAGGTTTTTCCGACCAGCGCATCGTCTGCGCTCTGCCAGAGTTCTCCACCGGGTTCGGCGGAAATCTCGAAGCAGGCAAGCGTCCGAGATCCGTCCAGGTATTCCGGCACCAGGGCTTTGAACTCCGAAACCCGGTTGAATACCAACTCCGGCGATTGAAAATAGATCCAATGCGGATCGAACAGGCGTTTCCGTTCGACGAGCAAAAACACGAAAATCAGTCCCCGAAATCGCAAGGTCTGCGCCGCAGCCAGAACCTCCGGCGGTGCGGGAGGATCGAGGCGCTGAATCAAATGCGTCAGGGGAATCGTGGAAATCAAAGTTTGGCAGTCATGCCGAGCGATGTTTCCGTCTTCGTCTTGCAAGCTCAGGGCCGAAACACGCCCATCGGACAGGTGAACTTTGTTCAATGTCGTGCCGAAGTGAAACGAAACATCCTTTTTCACGTCGGATACGATACGTTCGAACAGCGAGGTCAGGCCGTCTTCGCCAACAGCCTGTTCCCGATTTTCGGGGAAGTGGGAGTGATCCACCTCGTTACCGACCCCCAACCCCACCATCGAGCGTAAAAAGCTGGAGCGCGTCGGCAACGGTACCCGCAAGCGCGCCCAGTCTCCCGAGATGCCGGACGGATCAACGCCCAACACTTTGTGGGTGTAATCCCTGAAAAACAGATTGTAGAGCTTCCGGCCGTAGGTTCGCACCACCACGTTTTCGAAGGAATCCGCCTTGTTCCTCATTCTGTCGAATACGATGTTTCCCGCCCAGGATCGCATTGCGCTCAGGCCGATTCGTCCTACCGAAGACGGGCCGAGCGTCCGAAGAAGATCCATTCCCGTGAAAGGATAGGGAATGAAACGGCCATCGAAGTGAATTTTGGAATTGGGGCGTAGCGTTCTAAGGTCACCCTGCATCATCTCGACGAATTCCCGAATCAGCGGTTGCAACTCTTTGGAGGACGGATGCAGCAGGTGTACGCCCGCATGATAGCGCAAGTCGTCGCGAACTCGTGTAGCGGCCATGCCTCCGACGAAGGGACGGCGCTCGATCACCGCCGCAGATCGTCCTTTTAGCCCGTGCGCCGCGCCCAGCCCGGTGATTCCGGCTCCGGCAACGAAAATGTCTGCGGGGAAATCACTCATCTTGCGTCGCGTCCTTTCCGAATCGCTCGCGCAACAAGGCGATGACGTAATCCTGCTCGTCGAAACTCAGCGACGTATAAAAAGGAAGGCTGATCGTCGAATCGCCGATCTTTTCCGCAATGGGAAACGAACCGTCCCGGTAACCCAGGCGTTTTCTCAGGTACGTAAGTTGATGAATGGCGCGATAGTTGATGGCCGTTCCGACGCCGTTTTCCTTGAGATATTCCATCGTTGCGTCACGCAGCTTCGGAGCGGTACGAATTGTGTAAAGATGGCGGGCGCTCGTGGCGCCTTCGGGAACCTTCATCGGCTCCACGCCGGGTACATCGGAAAAAGCTTCGTCGTAGCGCCGAGCCAGCGTTTGTCGTTTCTCGCGGATTTCTCCGATACGAGCAAGTTGGGGACGCAGCATGGCGGCTTGAATATCCGAAAGGTTCGCCTTGTATCCCAGCTCGGTCTGGTCCCAACCACCGATGGTTTTTTTGTAGCGCGTGGCGGCGTCGCGATCTACGCCCTGGTTTCGCAGGCGGCGCAATCGCTCCGCCGTTTCGGAATGGTTCGTGACGACCATCCCGCCCTCGCCCGAGGAAAGGTTTTTCGTCGCGTAGAAACTGAAGCAGGCGGCGTCTCCGGCCTGTCCGGGCTGAAGACCGTCGCGGGTGCCTTCGACACAGTGAGCGCCATCTTCGATCACATGGAGATTCTTTCGCTGTGCCAACTCCCGCAAGGCTTGCATGTCGCACATCGCACCATACAGATGCACGGGGAGAATCGCTCGGGTCTTTTCGTTCAAAACCGCTTCGATTTCGGAGACATCGAGGTTCCCGGTGTCGGGTTCCACATCGACGAAAACCGGCGTTGCCCCTGCGTGCAAAATCGCGTTGGCGGTCGCAACGTAGGTCATCGGTGTGGTGACAACCTCATCCCCTTGACCGACTCCCAACGCTTTGAGCGCCAAAACGAGCGCCATCGTGCAACTGGAAACACCTATCGCATGGGAAACACCCAGGAATTCGGCGAATTCTTTTTCGAAGGCTATGGTTTCGGGGCCGGTCGTCAAAAACAGTCCGCTTAAGACTTTTTGCACACCGGCAAGTTCTTTTTCCCCCCAGACCATGCCGGTAAAACTCGACTTTCTGCCGAGGAATCCGCATCCCCTCTCCTTCCCCCGCCCTACGTTTTGTTTAGCGAATGACGTAATTCCGTATCATAGTAACCAATGTTGCGGCTTTTCCAAATAGATTTCTGAGATTATGCGTACCGGACAGTTCTCGCAAAATACGCCTTGGATCGGTATAAAATTGTAAATAGGCCGTAGAAATCGCTTTTTCAACATCTTTTCGGCTCACAGTCGACGCAATGAAGCGGCTGGAAACACCCTGAAAAAAGTCTCTCCAGGTCAGATTTCCTTTTTCGATCTGCCCGGCGATGTCGAGTTGCTTGTACAAACGACTTCCCGGCAGCGGTGTGGGAGAATAAAAATGGGCGTAGTCCGGGTGAACCTCCCGAATGAACCGCAGCGTTTCATCAATGGTTTCGGGCGTTTCTCCCTCCAGTCCGAAAACCCAGTAGGTCAGAGATGGAAGCCCCGCCTTTTTACAGGCTTCGATGGTCCGGCGGGCACATTGTGCCGTCGTGCCTTTATGGATGGCGGATAATACCTGGTCCGAGCCGGATTCCACCCCCAAAGCCACAAGACGGCATCCCGAACGCTTCATCAGACGCAACAGGTCTTCGTCCAGGGTATCCACACGACTGTTGCTGAACCAGGTAATTCCGAAATCGGCTTCGATCAGGCGTTCGCACAACTCGACCGTCCAAGCACGGTCTTTGCTGAAGAGATCCGATTGGAAGAAGAAATCGTCCACGTCGGAGAACGAACGGATGGTGCGGATTTCCTCGATGATTTTCTCGGGCGAGCGAGGCCGCCAGCGCGCTCCGTGAAAAGCATGCACCGTGCAAAAGGCACAGCGCTGGGGACATCCACGAGAGGTTTTGATCAGCGCAAACGGTCGTTGCGTGTCGGTGGCAAGATGACTTCCCGTCCCGATTTCCCGATAGGCGGGGATGGGTAAATCGTCGAGATCTTTTGAAAACGGTCTGTCGGGAGCGTGAAGGTTTTTGCCGTCAGTACGGTAACTTACGCCGGGAATCGTCTCCAGTTCCTGCACGCCATCGCGAAGAGCGCGGCACAGATCCAGACCGGTTTCTTCCGGTTCGCGCCGGATGACGATGTACCGGTCGGTTTTGAGGTAATCCTCGGGTCGGACCGTGGCATGGGTTCCCCAGTAGATGAAACGGGTTTCCGGCAATCGAGAAGCCAGACGTTCGCCGATGGCCAGATCGTCTTCCAAGGTGGCGGTGATGGAAAGCACGAAGAGCAGGTCCGGTCGGATCTCCTCCACTCGCTTCAACATCTCCTCGAAAGTCAGTCCTTCATGGTTGGCGTCGAGAAAATGTACGTCGAAGCCGTCTTCCTGCAACATCGCGAATAGAAAGCCGTACTCGATGTTCGGCCACAGCCCGACCATCATCTTTCCCTGGCAGCGTCCCACACGCAGGGTTTTGATGCCGTCGCGGGTGATCGGATTGAGCAACAGGACGTTCATCGAGGCGGGTTTCCTTGCTTGACGATGCAGAGGTTGTCGAGAATCAGAGTATCCAGCCCGCAAGAATAGAACGTGCGGATCGCCTGTGCTCCGTCGAGGACAATAGGTTCGCCCTTGACGTTGAACGACGTATTGAGCACGAGAGGCACGCCGGTCCGTTTAAAAAAGTGCCGTAACATGGCATAAAGCCTCGGATTCGTTTGCTTTTCCACGGTTTGCAGGCGAACCGTGCCATCGGCGTGCAGCAATCCTTTGATACGCTCCGCCCATTCCGACCGAACCGGCACGACTTTTTCCATGAAATCCGAACGAAATCCCTTCGGCACGTCGAATACTTTTGCAGCTTCTTCGGCCAACACCGAGGCGGCATAAGGCCGGAACCACTCGCGGTTTTTGATGCTCTCGTTGATCTTGTCTCGCACGTCCGGGAGGCGAGGATCGGCGAAAATGCTGCGGTTTCCAAGAGCGCGCTGGCCGAATTCCATCGGGCCGGAGACATGCCCTACGATCTCTCCCCGCTCCAGCCGTTCGGCCAGTTCGGCGGCGGGATCGTCCAGACGCAGAAAGGGAATTTTCCGCTGTGACAAAAGTGCTTCGAAGGTTTCGGTTGTCTCTTGCGGTCCGAAAAAATTGTGTCGCTCGAAGCGGTGTTTGCCCGGCTTGGAATGAAACTGACCGTACAAGGCCGCACCGATGGCCGTGCCGCTGTCATCGGGATAGGGAGGAATGTGCATGTCTTTGAAATGACGGCATTCTCTCGCCAGCTTGCCGTTGGCCAGCGAATTCATAAAACACCCACCCGACAGGCAAACCAACGACTCGCCCGTGGTTTTTGCTGCGAACGAAAGAATCGCATCCAAAATCTTTTCGAAATGATATTGCACCGCATGAGCCAGCGCGAAATGACGAGGTTCCAGCAGATCGTTCGGTCGTCGCGCTGCCATGCCCAACAAGCGCGAGAGCGCGGAAAAATCGTGAGAGCGATGGAACAGGTAATGGTCGAAAAGGTTGAGATCCATTTCGAACACGAGTTCGTCGCCCGAAATGTCCGCCGTATAGGTCTTGGCGACGTTCTTCGCCAACTCCGCCGCTTCATCGGGATCGGCGTAGGCTCCCAGAGCCATGACCTTGTATTCGTCGGCATCCCCGCAAAATCCCAGAAACTCCGTGAAATAACTATAAAAAGACCCCAACGAGTGCGGAAAACCGATGCGGGTGTCGAACGTGATCGTCCCGTTCTCCACTCGCCCGATAACCAGGGTATCGTTTTCTCCGAAAGCATCGACACTCACCACGGCGGCACGATCCCAGGGCGAGGTGAAACAGGTACTCGCCGCGTGGGCCAGGTGATGATCGATGTAGACCAGCGGTTTTCCGAACAGGCGCAGTTCGGTTTCTTGCGAGCTTTCTTCGTCGAACCACGACGCCAGTTCGTTGGGAACGTACGTGAGATATTTGGCCCTCGCCCGGTTGGCTTCTTGAAGCAAACCGAGATTTTTATGGAGGTTTTTCGAGGGGTTCCAGGCTACCACCACCGCATCGAGTTCCTCCGGCGAGCAACCACCCGCATCGAGTGCGTGGGCGATGGCGTTCGAAGGAAATGCACGGTCTCGTTTGATCCGAGTGTAGCGTTCCTCGCAACTGGCCGCGACGATCCGACCATCCGACGCCAGTGCAGCCGAGGAAATATACCCGCTGATGTTCAAGCCTAAAATCTTCATCGGCACCCAAGTTGTCCGCTCGAAAGTGGTTCTGCCGAACGCATGTCCCGGTCGAGGCGTCCTTCAGACACCAGGCGATCGAGCCATTCGCAACGAACCGCCATGATGCGCTCGTAGGGTTTCAACGGTTCTTTGCGATAGTGTTCGTACAATTGCAGGATCGCGGGTTTCAGATCGCCCGCAAAATCCTCTTCGCCAAACCACTCTCCGAGAACGTTGGAACGCACCCGGTAGGTGATTTTCGAAAGATCGAGGTGGGTTCCCTGGGTGACAACCGCCTTGGGGAAGGGATTCGCCACGGCTTCCACCACCTCGCGCACCGAAAAGTTTAGCTTCTCCAGGCAGGTATTGACAATGAGGTTTTCCCGGTTTTCCAAAGAAAATTCCAAGGCTTTGACCGCCATGCGGGCCACGTCGGCGACGTGCGCGAAAGGCCGGAACTGCCGCCCTTCTCCGTGGATTTCCAACGGCAGACCGTTGAGCAGTCGCAACACCAGCTTGTTGACGATCACATCGAGGCGCAGGCTTTCGGAGTCGCCGAACAGCGTCGGCAATCGCAAAATCACCGGTTTGAAACGGGAATCCGTCAGATCGAGCAACACCCGTTCGGCATCGAGTTTCGATTTGCTGTACGGAGAATGGGGAGCCACGGGGCTGTCTTCGTCGGCCCATTCCCCTTCGAACGACTCGTAGACGCTGGCGGTGGAAAAAAAACACGAAGCGCTCGACTCCGGCCCGTTTGGCCGCTTCGGCCAGCCGCCGCGTTCCCTCGACATTGATTTGTCGTGTCGCTTCGGGATAGCTCTCGGCGGCGGCATAGCTGGAAATCGCCGCCGCATGAATCACCGACCGAACCCCGGCGAGGTCGTCGGGAAGCACGTCACGCAAATCTTTTTTTAAGTGATTTTCATGGGTTGCACATTTTCGTTCATCTTTTTCAAACCACTCGGTATCCAGCGTACGCGTTGGATATCCCTCGTCACGCAATTTGGCCAACACCTGAGATCCCAGATATCCCGAACTGCCGGTTAGAAAAACGTGCTGCATGAACGTACGTCCGAAAATAAAACGAAAGGATTGTGCCACTATCGAACGAGAGCCTACCACGCCCTCGTGAAAAACACCACCCCTCAAGAATTCACGGCTCTTTTTCCAGGGATTTCGCGGAATCGGATGCTGGTTATTCCCCCGTCGCGGCGTAGTCATTTGCAGAGACGACGTAGGGAACTCCTTCGCTGACCAGTATTCCGGCAACGTTCCAGTGATAATTCGCCCCAGGGAATTGATCGCCGACCGAATGCAGCAGACGTTCCCCGTAGGAATAGACCCAGGCTTCGACCCTGTGGGAACTGCTTGTCCCCGAATACCATTCGACGGCAAAGATGTATTGTCCGTCCCAGATCGGTTCCTGAACCTTGATTGCCTCGGGACCGAATCCTTGGACATCATCCCGAATCAACAGGGGATTTCCGCCCGTTCCACTCTGTCCCCAATCCAATGGATCGTGCGCGGTCGTACAGTTCGACCAGTGACAATCCCAGGTGGCGGACTCGCTTCCATGGGAAACCGACCCATCTCCCTGAACCAGGTGAATATCGAAATCGTTGCTGCTGTTTTGCCACAAAATCACCAGTTGCAGTGGATCGTTCAGCCCTACTCCTAAGGTGTGTTCGACCTCGCTGTACGGGCAATCGGAATCGGCCCAGAAGATTTCGATCTTCGTCTTGTAGACTCCCGATAGAACCGGAACATACGAGACGGTCATTGCCGTACCCATGACATTTTCAATGGGGGTTCCTTGGATATCCTGCAGAACGATGAAATTCGAAGCGTCCGTGGGTAACTCCGTGAAACTCCAGCGAATGTTTTCTATCGCCACGGCATCCTCTTCCCCAACATCCACTTGGAGCGTCACCGCACCGCCAATTTCAGCGGTCTCCGGTCCTATGATTTCCACGGCGGGACAGTCGTCTTCGGTATCGCCGTCAGAATCGGCGATGCAGTAGCCGTCCTCGTCACAGGTACCCGAACCTTCACCCCACCCGGCATCGCAAGACAGTCCCGAGGGATCGCGATAGCAGCTATCGCTCTCCTCATAACTGTTCTGGTAATAGCACTCGTGATCGGCGCAGAAAGGATCGTTGCAGTCTCGATAGCGGGTTCCATAGGGTGAACACTGTGTGACGAAATCCTGGCAACGCGACCAGGCATCGCAGGTTTTTTCTCCGCAATCTTCATCGACAATGCAGTCCACATCGGGAACACAGTAGTTCCCATTGCAAACTTCGCCATCCTGGCAACCTCCGCAATCGCAACCTCCTAAACTTCCGCAACGTCCGTTGCATATCGCTTCACAATAAACATCTTCGGGCGTTTCCGTATCATCCTGGTCGATTTCAGGCCATTCCGCCCCATCGGTCTCACCGAAATCGTCGTCCAGGTCGCCGTCGGCTTCCGACTCCGGCAGGCACACACCGCTAGTGCAGGAATCTTCGCTCAGACACTGGTTGTCTACGGTGCAGGTGGTATAGCAGCGGTTTTGATAACAATCCTGGCCGACTGGACATTGAGAATCCCCCTGACAGGGAATCGGTGTCGTACATAGATGGTCCCGGCAGACTTCGCCGGTGGCGCAATCCTGCTCGACATCGCAATACGTGCGGCACCAACCGTTGATACAAATCAGGCCGTTCAGGCATTGACCGGTCTGAGAGCAACTCGTAACAGAAGCTCCGACGGGAGCGCAGATGTCGTTCCGGCAGATTTCACCGTTCGAGCACGTCGAAGCACTGACGCAATACGTGCGGCATTCTCCATTGAAACAAGTTTTGCCATAGCTACAATCGAGATTGGACTGGCAACCGTACAGGACAGCCGTCTCGCTGCTGTCATTCTGGTCTACGTCACCCGTATCCTGGATGTATTTCGTCGTTTCGGTTTCGAAACAACCTACGAAGCTTACGGAAAAAGCCACCACGAAGCACAAAAGACCCCAAAAAACGAAACGCCGGTTCATGCTTTTTCTCCAGAGGATGCAAATTGTTGGATTCACTCTAATGAATTTGGCAGCGCTGTCAATGGAAAGACCCGTTCCGTTTCCGTGAAAATCATGAAACGGAACGGGCAGGCTATCGAATTCATGAACTTTCTGCACTATACACGGATGTGAAGGGAAAGGTGGGGGAAAACCGATTCGACAAGAAGAAGACTTCGATTTTCCTGAACGTGCCCTCGAATTCCGAGGCAGGGACGAAAAAACTTTCCTTAGAGATATATTTATGGTATTATATTCACTATCTTTTAGCGACGAGTTTCACTTCCGTTTGGTAACAACGAGCGAGTCGGTATGACACGGGAAAACGAAGTGGTCGAAACTTCCGGCGGTATTGCGCCGAACGACGGGGAGGATTGGGCGATTCGCCTGACCGACGTCACCAAGGCTTTCGGCCCCAAGGTGATCTACGAAAATCTTACGCTGAATATTCGTAGCGGAGAAACGCTAACGATTATGGGCGGTTCCGGCATGGGAAAAAGCGTGGCGCTTAAGTTGATGACCGGCCTGTTGTCCTGCGATTCCGGGAGTATCGAGATTTTCGGTCAGGAGGTGACGCATCTGTCCGAAGAAAGCTGGGTGCCGATTCGGGCGCAGGTGTCCATGTTGTTCCAGGGAGGCGCGCTGTTCGATTCGTTGAGCGTCAAGGACAACATTGCCTATCCGTTGCGTGTGCATCATCCGGACTGGCCTGAGGACCGCATCGCCAAGGTTGTGGCCGAAAAGCTGCACTTGATCGGCCTTCAGGGTATCGAAGATATGCATCCGGCGGATTTGTCCGGCGGTATGAGAAAGCGTGTCGGGCTGGCTCGGGCCATAGCCACCGATCCCAAAGTGATTTTGTGGGACGAGCCGACCACCGGACTCGACCCGATCAATACCAGTCGCATCAATCATCTGATTTTACGTATGCAGGAAGTTCTTCACGTTACCAGCGTTGTGGTCACTCACGACATGGGAACCGCGTTCACCGTGTCCGACCGTATCGCGTTTTTGTACGACCGGCGGATCGTCCTTTGCGACACCGCCGAGAACGTGAAGAATACAGACATTCGGGAGGTCCGAGATTTCGTGGAAGGCCGTTTCGAAGGATTTCCCGAATGAATTCAGCGCGTTCGACGAAGAACGTCGCGGGAGACAAAGTATGAATTACAGCAAGAAACTGATGTTCCAGGTAGGTTTTTTCCTGCTGGTGACTCTGGCGCTGATCGTCACCGTCGTGACCCTGTTGGGCAAGGAACGCAGCTTGTTCGAGGAAACGACACAGCTTTACATCAAGTTTTCCAATGTGCAGGGGTTGCGTACCGGGGCGATGGTGCAACTCGGAGGTGTGAACGTCGGTTCGGTCGTGGATATCAAGTTCCCGGAAACACTGGAAGAATCCAGCATCATTGTGTCTATCGAAGTCAATAATTCGGTGATGGAGCGGGTTCGTGAGAACAGCATGGCGCAGATCGTTACGCAGGGATTGCTCGGTGACAAAGTGATACAGCTCACCATGGGCAGCAAAGACAAACTGCGACTTCGAAACGGCCAGTTCATCAATCCTATCGAGAGCGGCGACATGCTCGCCATGCTCTCCAAGGCGGGGCAGATTCTCGACAATGGTGTGGAAGTGGTCAAGGGCATTCGGAAAGCGGTGGACCGTTTTTCGAACGATGCGACCGTGGGGCACGTTCAGAACATTATTTCCAGCATCGATGACATCATGAAGGAAATCGAACAGGGCAAAGGTTTGGTTCATGGGTTGATTTACGACGGACGGCCAAGCAAAGATTTCCAGAGCACGGTGAAAAACGTACGGATTTTGAGCGAAAGCCTCGTCAAAACCAGCCAGGATATCCACGGGATCGTCAATCAGGTCAGTTCGGGTAATGGTACGGTGCACCACCTGATTTACAACGACGACGGCAAGAAAATCACCCGCGATCTGCGGGAAGCCGCCGCCTCGATTCGCAACATCGCTCAGACGCTGCAAACCGAAGAGGGCGTGATTCACAACCTGATCTACAAAGAGGATAAAAGCAATATTATCAAGAATCTGGCCGATGCCACCGAAGATCTCAAGCTCGTAACGGCGGAGATTCGAGAAGGTAGGGGAACCATCGGCGGTCTGGTGTACGACCCGACGATTTACGAAGATGTGAAAATGATCCTGGGTAACGTCAAGCGCAACAAAGTGCTCAAAGCGCTGGTGCGGATGGCGATCAAGCGCAACGAATCCGAAGGCGACAAGCGCAGAGTCTACGGGCCGGAACTGCCTCCCGATATCGCCGAACAGCGTGGCAAGGACGCTCAGGAAACGCAGGAAACCAAGGAAGAAAATCCCGACGTCATCGAGATTCCGTTGGAGGAATTGGAAGACGCTTTGCAAGAAGAAATCTTGCAGGAAGACGATACGCCCGCCGAAGAAACGCTGCCCGAACCCTCGGCGAGCCCCGAGGTCCAGCAGGCTCCTATCGTAGAAGAACCGCAAGCTGCTGAAAATGCAACTCCGCCGGAGGAAGCCCCGCCCACTCCCGCCGAAACCTCCGATTCCGGAGAACGGGCGGAAACGTCTCCCGAGGCGGCTTCAACCGAACCGGCAACTCCCGAATCGGAACCTCACGAGGCCGAACCCGTTATGACCTCGAACGGAAAATGATTTTCCGAGAACGTTCGGGAAAAGATTCGTACTAGGATCTCTTCCCGTTTTTCGGTATGTTTCGGTCGGAACGTTTTTTTTGTCGAGTAAAACGATTGTAAAATCCAACAATTAGATCTTGTGGGCGGTCGAGGTATCGGCCGAATCCCCGGAAAGCAAACAACGAATCATGGAAACACTGGATATCGTCATCTGGTCCGGCGCCGTGGTGTTGGGCATCGCCTTCATTTACATTTTCTGGAGCTATCAGAAAAACTTAAAAGGTTCTCCCAGAGAACTGTACTTGCTGTTTTTCACCAAACTGACCGAATACTCCGCCTACGGGGCCATGAACCTGACCTTCGTTCTCTATCTTTCGGCGGACTGCGGCTTGAGCGATACGTCGGCGGGTACGGTGATCGGTGTCTGGTCGATGTTTCTTACCGTCGGAATCATGGTGATCGGTCCGGTGTGCGATGCGATCGGGATCAAGAAAACCTTGCTGATCGGTACGATTGTGTTGCTTGGTTCACGCTTTTTCCTGCCGTTCACTAATTCGGTTGCGTTGGCTTTCGTGCTAGGATTCATTCCTATGGGAATCGGTATGGCGATGATGGGGCCGGTGCTATCCGTCGGTATCAAACGCTTTACCACCAAGGAAACGGCGGCGTTGGGATTCGGCCTGTTTTACACGATGATGAACGTCGGTTGGGCCATTGGAGCGCAGCTTTTCGATTCGATTCGCGGCTATTTCGGCGAGCATGAAATTCTCACGGCTCCGGTAATCAACTGGGAGTTTTCCACCTACCAGATCATTTTGGCGCTTGGTTTCGTTTTCACCGTGCCGGACCTTATCGCTATTTTGCTGATGCGTGATGGTGTGGAGATGCACGACGATGGAACGGTTACCGTCCGGCCAAGCATTACCGAACAGACGGGAACCTTTTTACAGGTGCTTTTCAAAGTATCCAAAAAGGCCGCTCTCGATACGGTCAACGTGTTCAAGTCCGTCGCGAAAACCAAGGAATTCTGGTACTTTCTGCTGATGATGGGTTCGTTGGTCTTCGTTCGTTTCGTGTTTTATCACTTCCATTACACGTTCCCCAAATACGGGATTCGCGTGCTGGGAGAGGGGCAGAACGTTGGCAGTATTTTCGGGGTATTAAATCCGGTGATGATCGTTTTCCTGACGCCGTTGATCGCCAGCCTGACCAAAAAATTCAGTTCCTACAAAGTCATGATGGTCGGTACGTTCATTTCTGCGTTTTCGATTTTCATCGCCACGATGCCCGAGACGTTTTACGAACCGCTGATGGGGAGTTGGTTTTCCGAACTGGTGATGGATCGCTGGTTGAGCGTTCCGCCGGATCTGCAACGCCCGCTGTTTTTATCGCTCGTGATCATGGTGGCGGTGTTCACCGTCGGTGAGGCGATCTGGTCGCCGCGTCTGATGCAATTCATGGCGGAAGTTGCTCCCAAGGGTAAAGAAGGAACGTACATCTCGTTATCCTATATTCCCTATTTCGCTTCCAAACTGATCGTCGGCCCGTTGTCCGGCTGGCTTGTTTCCACGTATGTGCCGGAGGGTCAGGAGAGCTACCCGATGCACTACATGATCTGGGTCTGGATCGGCGGAATGGCTGTGGTTTCGCCGCTCAGTCTGTTGATTTTAAAGGGATTGTTCAGCGGAGTGAAAAACAACGATGAGCCGGAGGAAAACACCGAAAACGCCTCGGCCTGATAAAATAAGCGCCCTGAAATCAGGGGAATTTACCCCAACGGCGGTGCTTGAAGCTGTAAAACGAGATGCCGATCAACGCCTTTTGCATGCGTAACGTTGCGTGACCGTTCATGTTTTTGTAGTCAAAACGATTGTTTCGCACCAGCAGGCCGGGACTGGGGATCTCGTCCAGGTAACCGGGAACCAGTTCCTCCAGTGATTGGGGATACGTGCCATATTGCAGTTGATATTGATCCACAGCTTCGATGACCATCTCCGCTCGCGAGCGGGAGAGCATGTCGCTACCGTAGGCAAAGCCGAGAATCGCCCCCGTAAAGAGCACGTAGGCCAACGTTTTCGCGGCATTGTAACGAAGCGCTACCCAGTCTTTTTTCAGAGTGAATGCCAGTAGAAACGGCAGTTGAACCACCATGGCGAAAACCATCAGATACAGCGCGAAAACCGCCGTTCCGACGGCTGCGAACCCGGCAGCGATCAGCCAGACGAACAGCATCCGACCATAGCGTCGACCCCACGAAGCGACGTGGCCGCAGTCGGGGCAGCGGTCGCGGAAAATTCCGTAACGACGTTTGCAGGAAGGACAGCGGCGGGCGGCAGGATGGAACAAAAGAAATCCTCCGAAAAATCAACTGGTCAAATCGTGGAAAACAGCAGATTTACACGGTGAAATGTATCACGAAAGCGTCGCACGCGCCAGAAGAGGCGATGCCCTGAAAGGTGGTCGATAGAGGTTGCTGGTTTCTTGGGAAGCGAGAAATATTAATGATTTCAAACGTTTTCGATTCATGTGTCGAAAACATCTCACGTAGGTCGGGCAAATTTTTTGCCCGACAAAGACAAGGGCAATGCCAAGGTGTCGGGCAAGAAATTTGCCCGACCTACTGTCTGCTGTTCTTCTATAAACCGTTGTAATTTCAGGAAGTTAAAACTTCTTTTTTCCCTGAAACAGTTCGCTTCCAACTCCCGGGTAACTGGAACGCTCCTGTTTCGGAGTGGGCCGGGAAACCTCGGGCCAATGTCCGGGTACGGGATCGAAGCCTTCTTTTGCAATGTCGGAGGGCTGTTCGTCGGCCATGATGGGATTGGCTTCGAGATCCAGACCTTCCGGTTCGATGCTGAATTCCACGGGAATTCCGTTGGGATCGAAGGAGTAAATCGAGTGCACGATGCCGTGATCCACCACTTCGGACACCCAGAACCCCGCCGCTTCGAGGCGGTCTTTGATTTTCCACAACTCGTCTTCGTCTTCGACGCCCAAGGCAACATGATCGAAAACGAACGGACCTTTCACCGGGCGACCGTGGTCTTTTTCCTTCAAAGGTTCCACGCCGGGCCACTCGAAAAAGGCGATTCGATCCAGAGGCGTTACCTGAAAGAAATAATGGCGATAGCCTGGTTTTCCCATGGCCGTCACCAGTTTCATTCCCAACAAGTCGCGCCAATAGCGAATCGTTCGATCCATATCGCTCGTCGCCATGGCCAGATGATTGATGCCGGAATATCGAATCATGGGGTTGCTCCTTTCATGATTTCTTTCATTCAACGTACACGATGTCGAGTGCAACTGTCCATGACATTACCAAGCCTGCTGCTTTTCTGAGACAAATTGTCCCAACAAGGCTGATTGTGTAAAATCTTTAAAGATTTCAATAGCTTTTATGATTTATCACAAGCAAAACACCAAAATGTTTACTTATATGTGACAAAATGCCTCGCTTTTTACAAAAAAGGAAATCCCATAAAACAGGTAACTATTGAATATTACAAGGTTTTACATATGGCTCGCGACTTGCAAAAGTAGAGAGTCGACGCAGCTCTTTTATCTGCGGGAAAGGAGCGGCCATGACTTCCCCAAACGAAATGTTTCCGTCCTGCAATTATACCGGTTCGGGAAAGGAGATTCGGGATGTTTTCTGGAAACTCGTTTTCGGTCTGCTCTGCGCTGCGCTGTTCGCGCTGTTTCTGGTCGTGATGCAGTGGGCGGTGGAGTGGGTCCACCAATGGATTCTGGAATGGATGTTGGGATTCAATCTGGAAGGCTGGGCTTTGAGCCTGTGATTTCCACACCGAGCCTGAAGCCCGGTGTGGAAACGATGTTTATTGACGTTCGAGGTAACGGGTGGTGAAGTAGTCGTCGGGGATATCGGTGCGCAGCTTGAGTTCATGAACCTGCAATTCGGATTTACGGCCCGTCAATTTGTTGTCCGCTTCCAAATGAAATGCCCGGTATTTGTTGTTTTTCTTGTCCACGAGGCGAATATCTCGCGCCCGCATTTCCTTGAAGAATTCTCCCGACAGATCCCAATAATGGACCTTGCGTACGGCGAAATCGTGTTTTCCCACCCAGACGACCCGCTTGCTGAAACCGTTTTCATCGGCGATGCTTTCGTTGATCGGCGTGACTTCGATCACCTGGCAGGTCGCTTTCTCGTACTGCTCTTCACGCAGGAATTTGTACGTAAAGTCGTCGAGCGTCGGGATGGTCATGTCGGAATAACTGAACTCCGAACCCATGAAAGATTTCGATTTCTCGCTGGAGACGATCCGCCGCGTTTTGCGCAGAGCGGGCATGAACAGCCACATGTCGTCGGTTTTCGTTTCGTAGTCGAAGGTCAACAGGCCCGTACCTTTGACATCGGCGGGCGCCAGGAAACGCGCCATGCGTTTTTCGGTTTTACCTTCATCGTACAGTTTGGAAACCGTAGCCATTTTGCGAACGCGTTTTTGTCCTTTTTTGCTAATGATCACAAGGCTTTGCAGGGCTTCCGAGCCTTCGAGCTTGCGATTGGTGTTGACCTTATCCATGATCGCTTTCGGATCGGGATCGGCGGCGAACAGCGGCTGCGCACCCAGAAGAACGACGGCGAAGGCAGCGAGCAGAAAAGGCGTAACAGCTTGAATTCGTTTCATTTTCATCAGGTTTCTCCTTCAAGGGTTTCATGCGGGAAGAGACGAGTCGGATTCGTTTTCCATCTCGATTCGTTTGGGTTCCAGAAATTTGGGTTTGAACACGAGTGCAAAGGCCGGTAGCAACATCAAGGCTCCCACCAGGCAGGCCGAAATCGACACCACCACGAGGATACCGAAGAATTTCACCGGTAGGAAGTTGGAAAGAACCAGCACCACGAAGCCGATCACCACGGACAGCGCATTGAAGACGATGCCCCGACCGGTGGTGGTCAACGTGACGAACACGGCCCGGCGACGCTCGACGCCTTTGCTGCGTTCCTCGCGGTAGCGCCAGAGGAAATGGATGGTGTAGTCGATACCTACGCCGATCATGATCGAACTGAGCATGGCGGTGGCGATATTCAATTCGATCCCTACAATGCCCATGATTCCGAACAGAAGCAGCATGGCCAGCGCCAGCGGCACGATGGAAAGCAGGCCCGCCATCACACTACGGAAGAGGATCATCATCAGCACCGCCACAACCAGCAGAGAAATCGCTAGGCTGTACACCTGCCCGTGGACAACGCCCTCGACAAGTTCCGAGAACACCGCGCCGTAACCGCCGACGAGAATAAACGCCTCATGCCCCGGCTCGTTGACGAATTGCAAAAAGGCTTCGTACACCCGGTTGATGACGCTTGTCGCTTCCGAGCGGATGCGGGCGGTAACCTGGGCGTGTTGGTAGTCGAAATCCACCAGCTTCTCGAAATCCTCCGGCTCCCCGCTGTTTTCGTACAGCAAAAAATACTGGGCGGTGAGATCGCGGCTTTCGGGAATCACGTCGTAGGCCGGATCGTCCTCGTGCATCGTCTGGTTGAGTTCCCGCGCCACCTCGGCAATGGATGTCACCATTCCCACATCCGGATGTTTTTCCAGTTTGCGGTGCAACGAGTCGATCTGACCCATGATTTTCGGATCTTTGATGTCCCCCTTGGCCACGGCCATGATGGTCGATGCCCCGCCGAAATTGTCCGAAAGCACGCGGGAAGCGGTGACGATGGGGTTATCCTCCGGGTAGTAATTGGTCGGGTTGGTGTCGACGACCAGGCGGAAAATCCCCAGCGAGGTCAGGCCAACCAGCACGAAAGTACCCACGATCACCCGAACGGGATGATGGGTTACGAGGCGAGCCACCGCTTGCAACAGCCTTTCCAGCAACGGACGTTTTCCATCGGCGGATTCGTCACCGGCCAGTCCGGCGATGGGTTTCGCCTTGGGTAGCAGCACGAGCACGGCGGGGATGAACGTCAGGCTACCGATCAACGCCCAGATGACGCCGAGCGAGGCTAAAAGTCCCATCTGCTTGGCGGGCACGATGATGTGAATCCACAGACAGAGCATTCCGGCCATGGTGGTGATTCCTGTGAAAATCACGGGCTTGCCGAGATCGTCGATGACTTTTCGTACCAGCGTTGTTTTATCGAGCGTATTTCCCGGTGTGTTTTCCTCCTGGTACTTCGCCAGGATGTGAATGCCGTAATCGTTGGCAACCGCGATCAGCATGACCGGTAAAACCACCGTAATCATTTGGATTTTCCAGCCGAACAGCGGTATCAGGCTCATGGAAAAAACGATGGACAGAATCACTACCAGAAACGGCAGGATCACGCCACGAAGCTGCTTGAAGCAGAAGTAGAGGAAAATCAGCATGATCAGCAGGCCGTAAGGCAGGAATTTCTGCATGTCGCCTTTGATGTCTTTGCTCAGATTGACCCGCACCCAGGGCATTCCGTAGACGACCAGTTTTTCCGGGCCGGGAGCTTCATCCAGCACCTTCTGCAAGGCTCCCAAAACCTCGGAATCCGAGGCTCCGGCGGTCATGATGCCGGTAACGGCGGCGGCCTTGAAATCCTCGCTGACGACCCGGCCGTAGACGAGATCGTTGTCCTTGATCTGTTGCCGCAGGATTTCCCTTTTTTCCTTCGTCGCGGGAATTTTCATGACGGCGGGATCTACGTACAACACATCATCTTCGGAACGAATGTCTTTTAGTGTGAAGGGGCTCATCACCCGGTCGAAGTATTTCGGCATCCGGTCCATTTTATTGGAGATTTTCCGTAGCCGCTTCAAGGTTTCGGGGGCGAGCACATCGTCTGCCATAAGCACGACGGCAACGACTTCCGTTCCGCCGAACAACTCCTCGATTTTGTCGGTCGTCACACGTGAGGCGAAGTCTTCCGGTAGCTGGTTTTTCACCTCGGGATCGACTTCGGCCTGGGGCAGGTAGATTTTCCCCATCAGAACCGTAACGACGACGAACAGAACGATGACCGGCCAAGGGTGGCGGGTGACGAAACGGGAAAGGCTGGAGATCATTTCGAAGCTTCCTCGTTCATGCGGGCGACGAGGCGTGATTGGATCATGCCCGGCAGTCCCATGGTGATAAGATCGGCGATTTCATCGGGATAGCGCTCGAAAAAGTCATCGTCGAACGCGATATCACTGACTTTGGCGGCAACGGGAGTCACGATAAAATGCGACAGCACCGTGCTCATGATCGCCGGAAAAATGATTTCGGGAGTGAACGGCAGCGTCTGTCCTTCCGGTAGCTGCTCGCTTAGTTTATCGAGCACTTTGGTCTTGATTTTTCGAATGTGTTCCGCTTTGTAATCAAGAATCTCTACCAGATCGGAATGTTGATCGGAAAACACCAACCGCACCAAGCCCGGCTCGTTGCGCACGAGAGTTACGAATTTGCGTAAAAAGGCACGTAAACGGACCTCCAACGGTTCGTCGGTGAGCAGCGTTGAGGACATCACGTCGAAATAATCGGCGAAAAACTCTTCCAAAATCGCCAAAAGCACGCCTTTTTTCGATCCGAAATAGTAGCTGATCATCGCCACGTTGACATCGGCTCGTTTGGCAAGTTGACGAACGCCCGTAGCCGAGAATCCCTGCGCACCGAAAAGAATTTTCGCTTCTTTGAGGATGCGTTGCCTCGGATCGGTAGGCGGCTCGTGATGGGTTTGATTTTCACGCATCGGATCTTCCTTTGGAATTCATGGTACAAATCATTCAAACAATAGGATGACGTTAGAACGAAATCATCAGTTCGACGAATCCGGCACTCTGCACTTCTTCGATGGAACCGTACAGGCTGTCGTCGGGTCCGAGATACACTTCCGCCCCAGCGGTAAACGTGAAAGCATCGGTGATGTCGTAGGTCACTTTGGGTCGCAGCATGACCTCTTCGGTCACGAAATTGACCATTCCCAGCGTCTCAAGACTCAGAGTTTCCTGGAGCAGTTTCCATTCCAGCCGTACGATGGCGGAATGCTGCCACTCTTCCTGCTGCCCGGCGATCATCTGATTTTTCACCAGCAGCAACGAGGCGGAGTTCGCCGACACCAACGAGTTGAGTGTTTCGTCGTTCAAACCGGCAAGCGCGCTGGGATCGACTTCCTGCATAGGCGTGGTTTTCGCTTTGCGATGGTGGAACACGTAGCGTCCGTAATATTGCGCAATCACGCTGAATTCCCCGAAAAACTCCCGGTCGATACCCAAAACGGCCTGAATGTCGGGGTTGGGGATGTACGCCTTGCCGCCGTAACCGAACGGTCGTTTGTAGGCCGCCTCGCCACGCAGCCCGAACCAGTCGCCCGCCGTGGCGGCGAAATCGAAACCCACGACCTGATGGGTATATGCGGCTGTGGTGATGGCCACGCTGAGGTTGTTGTCCACGATGGCGGCGTCTTCGAAGACGACACCGGGAAACGTGGCGTGACCGTATAAATACGAAACACTGGCTTCGAAGGCTGGTAATTCCAGGTGAAAGCGCCCGGCGAAAGTGCCGTTCTTGACGTTGGCGTCGGGGTAGTGCCCGGCGTCGGTATTCAGATGGATCGTCGGTTCCAGGTGCACGGGCGGCAGTTCGCTGGAACGGAAAAATGGAACCCAGACCCCTTCAAGTCGTACCGGAGCCATATTGAAAAACGTCCGTAGCGCGAAATTGGACAGCCGCCGGTCGTCCTCGTCGGGCGATTTGACCCGCATCGAGCGCGGCGTCACGTTGTCGGTGGGGTTCATTGCGTCGGCGCGTCCCCAGACGACGATTTGTTGTCCCAAGCGAAAATCGAATGGCCCGGCGAACAGGTTGATATACGCCTCCCGCAAATCGAACTCGGTGACCGGCTCGCCGTATTCGTAACCCTGACGAAGACGGATTTCGCTATAGGCGTTCCCGTAACTTCCTTTTCGTACGCGAAGTTTCAGCGCGGCTTCACCGTAACCGCTTTTGATTTCGGCGCTGTCGGATTCCGGGATACGTCCCATGTACATATCGCCGCGAATGTAGCCGTTGAGTTCGAAGTTGAATCCGCCCGTAGAAAACCCCAACCCGCTGGAGGGGTTTTCGTCGCTTTCCGGTGTTTCTTCGTCGGTGTCTTCGGTGTCGAGTTCACCGCTGACGGCCTGCTCGAACAATCCCTGGGCGCGAGCTTCGGAAGCCCCCAACACTCCGAAAGAGCAGAGACAAACGGCTGTACAAAGAATTCGAAAAGAGCTGTCGATGGTTTTTCGCATAACGTTCCTCGTTCAAAGCAAACGATTGTTTTAATCAAGCGTTTAACTTTGCACAGGGTAAAAGTTAAACAAACGTTTGTCAACGATTTTTTTCGTTTTTTAAAAGAAGGCATGACGGTACGACTTTTTTCACAACTCCATAGGTACCGGAACCCCCTCTATGACATAAATGTCAGTCATGCAGAAAAACGGACATTCCCCTCATACCACCCCCCGGTATTTTTCCCATGAACCGGATCCATCGAAGCGCTTTTCACGAAAAACACTTTGTAACCCATAGAATTTACAGGCATATTTCTAAAAACGCATCTTTGCGCTGTTTTTTGTTTTTTTGTTTTGATACAATGGCATGCTCCATGCAATATCAAACAACACCCTTTGAAATAATCGGTCCGCAAGGAGGAAATCCCATGAAACCGACCCAATTCCATGTATTGATCGTTTCGCTATTCACCCTTTGGCTGGCATCGCTCGGTATGGCCTGCTCGGACGACTCCGGCAGCAACGAGTACAAAAGTATGCGGTACAAATCCGCCGGTGAGTACAACGACTCTTCCAGCGATTATGCCCGTGCTGGGGGCGAAAACTCCCTTGACGACGGAACCACCGCTCCGACAGCCGCCAACGATTCCACCTCGGAACAAAACAGCAGCGATACCGGTTCAGAAAACCGGGACATCGTCGAGTCCGATATCTTTTACGTGGACGGAACCACCCTGTATGCCCTCAACCGATATCGTGGCTTGTATGTCGTCGATACACAAAATCCCGCTGAGATGGAGATTTTGGGCAACGTCGCTTTCCAGGGGATTCCCACCGAAATGTATCTCGTCGAGGATGTCGCCTATGTGCTGTTGAATCCGATCGAGGACTATTATTATTACGGAACCGGGCAAACGTCGAGCCGTTTGCTGGCCATCGATGTGTCCAACCCCGCCTCGCCGATTCAGCTCAACGCCTTCGATCTGGACGGTCAGGTTTCCGATAGCCGCCAGGTGGGCGACGTGATTTACGTGGTTACCACCGGATACAATTATTATAATAGTTATTGCTACAACAATTCCTACACCTCCCGCACACTCATCAGTTCGATTCAGGTCGGCGACCCTTCGAACATTCAACTCGTGGACAGCGAGGAATTCACCTCCGATAGCTGGAGCTGGACGGTGTACGTTTCCACCTCCGCCCTGTATGTCGCTCAGACGGGCGATCAGTGGTCCGAAGGGGGACAGGGTTCGAAAATCACCTATCTCGATATCAGCGACCCGCAGGGAGCAATCGAAAAGAAGGGTGATTTTTACGCTCAAGGGAATCGTGTCCGACCGCTTCTGGATGCACGAAACCGGCGATCTGTTCGCCGTAGCCAGCCAGAATTGGAGGCGAAATGGTGGCCAAGATGGAAACGTTCAACGTGTCCGACCCGATGAACATCGTCAAGCGTGGCGAAGTAACCCTGATTTACAACCAGGAAATCAAATCGGCCCAGTACACAGGCAATCGAGGGTATGTGGTGACCTTCGAACAGGTTGACCCGCTGCACGTCGTGGACCTCTCCGACCCGGACAACCCCACCGAACTGGGACAGCTCGAAGTGCCTGGATACTCCACTTACATGCAAATCGTCGGCGATCACATCATCGCTCCCGGCGAGGATTCAAGCCAAAGCGGAACGAAAGTCTCGATGTATTCCATCGCCGATCCGACCAACCCGACAGAAATCGACACCATCGAAATCGCCGATGAGGGTGGATACGCCAGCTCGGAAGCCACTTACGACTGGAAAGCGTTTCGGATGTACACCGACCTGGGGTTGATTCTGATGCCCAGCGAAGCCTATTCCACCAACTGGCGCAACATGGCTCATCGGTTGACCTTCATCAGCTTCGACCTGGACCCCGCATCCGACGATTACGGGCTGCGCAAGCGCGGATACGTCGATTCCCGCAGTGCGGTCCGTCGCGGCATCCACATCGGCCAGTCCATCGCTTCGCTGTCCGAAATGGAAATTCAGTTGATCGACTATCAAGACCCGGATAACCCGCAAGTAACCTCCAGCCTCGTAACGGCCAATTATGTCGGTCACTTGGAACAATGTGGCGAAAAACTGTGCGACATGGGTGGCGCGTACTACGACAACACCTTGCGGATTCGTTCCTACGATCTCACCGTCAGCGATTTCCGCCCGGCCTACGAAAGCGACATGCTCGAAGCCCAGGCCGAAGGTTTTACGGACCGCGCTTCTCTCTTGCAGGGAGGGAATGCTTCCTACCTGATTACGGAGAGTTACGGCTCCTGGGACAACATGACCGGCGAATGGCAGAGCGAACGTACCATGGCGATTCACGCCTTCGACCTGGAAAGCGACACGCCCGAGCATCTGGGCGTCACCCGGCTGGAATTACCCAGCGAAGAGGACACGGATGCCTATTATCAGTGGGGCAGCGGACTGGGCGTCACCGAAAACGGCGCACTGGCCTACTTGGGCGTATCCTATGACTGGAGCGACGACGAACAGACTGCCGAAGCCTACCTTCAGTTCCTCGATGCCAGCGACCCGTCCAATGTGAAACTCGTGGAAAACGGACGATTCAATGGTTTCCGCAGCCTGTTCCGCGAATACCTCGATTATTACGGCGGGTATTATTACTATGATGTCGAAACTCCTGCGGTTGATGTGGCAGCGGAACCGAGTGTACGAGCGCAGATGATGCCGTACTACGATTCCTACTATTACAGCGGATTACCCAAACCGGCCCGACTCGTCAGCCGGGGCGATAAAATCTACATCCCGCACTGTGAGTCTGCCGGGCGCGACGGTTCCGGCCGTCCGATGCTGGCCTGTTTCTCGGTGATGTTCGATGCGTCGGAACCCTGGGCGCCGGTCCGTCAGGGCAGCGTCAACGTGCCGGGTGAAATCGTCGGTGTCAGCGATGACGGACGCATTCTATACACCCGTGACCGCCAGTGGGAAGAAGACGAAGATGGCTGCTCGTACTACACCTACTGGATCAACGTACTTTCGCTGGGTTCGGAGGGTGCGGAGATCGTAAAAAGCTTCGAATTGGAAAATAGTTGGGGCGGCTACTACTACTATGGTTGCGACGATGATGATGTCGCTTTATATCAAGACGATTCTTCGAGCGTCGAGCCGGATTCTACCTCTTCCAACAGCACCGATATCAAAGACGGTGCGGAAGTTCCCGTAGCCTCAGAGGGAAGCACGGATGTCAAAGAAGATCCCGACGATCTCAAACGACTGGCGTCAGAGGTCGAGAACGTGGAATACGCCACCAACGACACGACGTTCGTGGTGCAGGACAAAACCCTCTTCCTGGTGGCTCAGCAATACCTGGATTCACGAAATGGAACCGCCACCATGGCCTATGGCTATCCTTGCGAGGAGGAACCCAACGAGGTGGACGAAACCGAGGTCGTGCCCTACCAGCAAGCAGTCGTTACCGTCATCGACGCCGAAACGGGCGAGGCGAAAGCCACGATCACCGCTCCCGGTGGCCACGACGTGACCGAAGTCCAGGGTGGCGGAATGCTCGTGCGACTGACGCTTGACGAAAGCAACCGTGTATCCACCACGAGAATGCACCTGATGTACATCTCCCCGGATGGATCGACAGTGGAAATCGACGAGCCGCTGACCGGTGTCGGCGGATACTACAGCTTCGCCAACGGCGGCGTCCGTCAGGGTGACACGCTGTACATTTCGGTCGGGTGGGCTGGCATCCTCGAAATCGCCCTGTAACTCGAACTCACAACCTGCTTTTTTTCGCCCTCGTGTGCACAACACGGGGGCGTTTTTCGTAGGATGAGAACGTTGCCTGCGATCCTTCCTTTTCATTTCGTAAAAGCTCGACTATAAAAGGGCTGGTTCCCGTTTGTTTCCCCTTGTTAACGAGGATACGAAAAGGACGATCCATGAGCCGAAACGGTATCTCCACCGAGGAAGCCCTCGAACGCATCCATGCTACCGGAAGCGATTTCTACGACCTCCTGGCCCGCGCCGGTCGGTTGCGTGAAAAACATTTCGGTCATCATGTGCAATTGTGCGCCATTCTAAACGCCCGTTGCGGTGGTTGTGCCGAAGACTGCGCGTTCTGTGCTCAGTCGTCCCGCAATCGCGCTCCGATCGAACGTTGGCCGCTGGTGGACGAAGACACGATGCTCGAAGCGGCACGAAATGCGAGTCGCGACAAAGCCGAAAGGCTGGGACTGGTTACCTCGGGAACAGCAGTGCGTCCGGGCCGCGACCTGGAAACGCTGGCTCGTGCCATCTCCCGCATGAAGGAAGAAGGTACGGTAACGCCATGCGCCTCGCTTGGAATGCTCAAGGAAGACGAACTGATCTTCTTGCGTCGTTCCGGCCTGGAACGATTTCACCACAACCTGGAAACGGCTCGTAGCCATTTTCCGAATATCTGCACCACCCATCCCTACGATCAAGCGGTAGAAACGGTCCGTACTGCGAAAAAAGCCGGGTTGTCGATCTGCTGCGGAGGAATTTTCGGCCTTGGAGAGAACGCCGAGCAGCGCGTGGAACTGCTGGAAACCATTCGAGATCTCGATGTGGATAGCGTACCGCTGAACTTCCTTGTTCCCATCGATGGCACCCCACTGGAAGGCAAGCACGATCTCACACCGACGGAAGCGTTAAAAGCCATTGCCGTGACACGGTTGATGATGCCGGACAAAGAAATTCGCATCGCGGGAGGGCGAGAGTTCAATTTGCGCGAGATGCAGTCCTGGATCTTTCTGGCAGGCGCCAACGGGATGATGATCGGCAACTATCTAACCACCCGAGGACGCCATCTGAACGACGACCTGCAAATGATTCGAGATCAGGAATTGATCCCGGAAGGCGCGGAAACTTCCGAAAAATAAGGAAATTATTTTTTTTCTTCCAGTTTGAAAAGTTTGCCCGGTTTGTCGAGTCGTTTTACCGAAATCGTCTCCCAACGTTCGACCACGTTTTCATCCAATATGAAATCGATGACTTGCGGGAAGCGGTCGTCAGTGACGGGGCTGGTCCAATTGTGCAATTCCAGACGTAGGGCTTTTTCGTCGTTTCCCTCGGCAAGCACGCGCACGGGAGCCGCTCGCCATTTGTCCAGCCAGACTTGAGGTTTTCCGGGCTGATCGGCGGTTGCCCCCGCCACGAGACAAACCTGCTTGCCGATCCGATCCAACCGAGTGGGTGTTGTGGCGATGCCGTGTTTTTTCAACACACGAGCGAATCGATCATAACTTGTCAATGAAGGATACAGATCGAGAAACGTTCTCACATGTGACGGCAAGCCGCGAAATGCATCGTTGGTTTTCCCCTTGGACGTTCGAATGGCAGCCGCATCGTCTCCCAGGGTTTCGAGACGAACGTTTCCGGGAAAAAACACCGAAAGCTGGAGGTGTTGCCGGGGTGCGGAAGACTCCGCCGACGGGTCGATGCGTTCCATCGTGACCTGCACGCCTTCCCAGCGTTCCATGTGTTTGAAGAACGGCTGGGTCAGTTCCTCCAGACTTTCGACATATCCCACAAGAACGAAACAAAGCGCCAAAAAAAGGAAGCAAACCGAAACGTTTCGAAGCAAACGAGCGTTTTTCATCATTCCTATCCCGAAGGTGGTTTTCAACTACCGTAATACCAACGCATCCGCCTCGAAACGTCCAGGGAAAACCGCAAGGATCGTTATTTTTTCGGTTCTTGACCTGTTTCGGTGGCTTTGTTGTCAGCTTTTTGCGGGTTGGGTGTACTTACTTTTTTTTCTGGGACTTTGTCTTTTACGGGAGTAGCAAGAGCGGCTTTTTTCTCAGCTTTTTTGGCTTTTGGTGCCGCTTTTTTCACCGCTTGTTTTTTCTTTTTTGCCGGAGCTGCCTTTTTGGCTTTTTTCGGAGTTTCCACAATAGCCGGAGCTTTTCCCGGAGGGAGGATGTTCCAGTTTTTCAAACTGGCGAGATACGACGGTACACCGTTGTTGAGGTACATTGAAAGTTCACGCATGGACTTGAAGGTTTTTCCCTTGTAGTCCAGGGTTTTGTCCGCCGTGACGATCACATTGATCGGAGTCTTTTTGTAATTGGCCTGAAAAACGGTTCCTTTGGGGTAGGCGTTGGCGCGTTTCGGCCCTTTGCTCTTCGATTTTTTGGCAGCAGGAGCTTTTTTCGTTTTCGCTTTGCTCGCCGTTTTCTTGGCCGGTTTCGCTTTTTTCACTACAGGAGTTTCTACGGTTTCGCCTATAGCCATCAGTTTTTCACGAAATTGATCGAGATCGGTTTTAAGGTCGAGTAGTTCGAGATACCGAGCTTGGAGCTGTTCGAGGTCGCTCGACTGCTCGCCCAATGCTTCATTCCATTGGGATTGAATGGCCAGGATCTGTTTTTCGAGAAAAGATGATAGTTCTTTGAAGGCGCGCATGGATGTTTCTCCGAAATATGATAGAAATGAAACAAAATATAATATTCACTTTATGGACTATTCGTAAGATGTCAACTATTTTGCAATAATTTCAACAAAATAAAAGATCTGTGATAGGAAAATATTATGTTATCAATTGCGATTGAAAACAAACGTATCCTCTTGTTCAACATCACACAAAGCAGCGAATTATGATGCCGAATTCTTCTCTTCTCGTATGCGATCTTCATTCTCATTCCGGATATTCTGGGGGCGTCGGACAAATGCAACTTCCTGAGTTGCTGCCTGCCATGTCTCGCAAAGGAATCGACGTCTTCGGCACCGGGGATGCTCTGCATCCCAAGTGGTTTTCTCTATTACAACGTCATCTCGAACCTTCGAAGCCCGGATTGTGGACGCTACCCGGCTTCGACATTTCACTGGTATTGCAAACCGAAGTCGTTTTCACCTATCCACATCCTTGTGGAGGACGAAAATCGTTTCATCAGGTCATCTTGTTTCCTTCCTTCGAAACCGTTGCCGAGTTGATGAAACATATGGAACACTGGAATGTAAAAAACACGGTGGGAAGACCATTCATTACATGCGATTCGGTGGAACAATTGCGCGAACGTGTGGAAAATATCGCGAACATTCATGAAACGATCGAACAATTCCCGGCGCATGTCATGACCCCGGAAGGCATCCTTGGTTCGAAAAATCCGGTCGATTCCCTGGCGGATGTTTTCGGCGAAGTGTTGCTTCTGATTCATGCCGTGGAAACAGGATTGTCCGCCGATCCTGAAGTATTGTCCCTGATTCCGGAACTGGATCATTTCACATTGTTATCGAATTCGGATTGTCACTCCGCCCGACCGGATCGGCTCGGACGGGAATACACTGAACTTCGGGTCGAACAGATCGGATTCGAAGGCATCGTGCAGGCCATTCGTCAACGAAAGGTGGAACGCACCGTCGAGATGAATCCCATGGAAGGAAAATATTACTGGACCGGTCATCGCGGCGACAAGATGAAACATGACGGACATGCATGTTGTTACGATGTCGATCGAGCGCCGAAAACCTGCCCGATCTGCGGCAAGGCACTGACCGTCGGTGTGGCGCAACGCGCCTACGATCTTTCGAAAATTCAGGGAGGCAACCGGCATCCCGGAGAGGCGACGCACAAGCATCCGCCGTTTGTTCATGCCGTTCCGCTGGTTGAGGTCGTCGCTCTGGCGCTTGGCGTGAAAAATCCGTTGAGCAAACGCGTGCTTTCCATCTACCATGCGATTCTCGATGCGATGGGAAACGAAGCGGAACTCTGGCGTATGTCGCCGGGGGATGTCGTCGAAACGCTGAAAGGCGTGATCGACGAAAGAGTGGTCGAAGCCATCGAGCGCATCAAGACCCGTCGGTACAAAATGGAACCGGGATACGATGGCGTATACGGAGTGTTGCACTGGTAGTTTTTCGTTCGTTCTCGGTGCCAATTCCGACTTTATCGCAACTTGACAGAAGACCTCCCGGAGGGGTAGTTTGCAAAGAGCATCGTCTGCAATGAGTGCAGGTGGTGAATTCCGAAAGCACCCTCCCGCCATGGCGGGGAGGTCGTATGGTGGCCGGGCTTCGTGCGACTCAGGTCCGTGAACCCCGTCAGGTCCGAAAGGAAGCAGCGGTAGCGATCTCCTGCGTGTGCTGCGAAATCCCCGGTCACCCTTCCATTGTTTCGATGGAAACCCTTGGCCCGATCTCGTCAACACCGTTTGTGAACGGCGAAAAACTATGTCTTATCTGGTACTTGCAAGAAAATGGCGTCCCCAGACCTTCGAAGATGTCATCGGTCAGGAACACGTCACCCGGACGCTGACCAACGCCATCCGCAAAGGCAAGCTTCATCATGCCTTCCTGTTCACCGGAACTCGGGGCGTGGGAAAAACCACGGCGGCCCGAATTCTGGCGAAATCGTTGTGCTGTCTCTCCGAGGATGGACCGGTGGCGGTTCCCTGCAACGAATGCGCCTCCTGCAAGGAAATCACCCAGGGAAACAGCGTGGATGTCACCGAGATCGACGGCGCATCGAACCGAGGTATCGACGACATCCGCGACTTGCAACAGAGCGTGATGTACCGACCTCAACGCTCGCGCTACCGAATCTACATCATCGACGAAGTGCACATGCTCACCAAGGAAGCTTTCAACGCGCTGTTGAAGACGTTGGAAGAACCTCCCGAGCATGTGAAATTCATTTTCGCCACCACCGAGGCGAACAAGATCCTACCGACGATCCTTTCGCGGTGTCAACGCTACGATTTCAAAATGATCCCCGCTCGGGACATCGCCGCACACCTGTCCAAAATGCTCACCGCCGAGGAAGTACCCTTCACCGAGGGAGCCATCCGCCTCGTAGCCCGCTATGCTCGGGGATCGATGCGCGATGCGCAATCTTTGCTCGATCGCGTGTTGGCCTACATCGAAGGCGAGTTGACCGAGGAAGACGTTCAGACGGTGCTTGGTGTCGCCGACCGGACGCGGATCTATGAAGTGACCCGCAAATTGATCGAAGGCGACGGTGCGGGACTGTTTGAGCTGGTGGACGATCTCGCCAGCCACGGAGTCGAATTGAAGCAGTTTTGCGGGGAATTGCTCGAACATATCCGAAACGGCGTGGTGGCGCTCAACCATCGCGATCCTGGAAAACTGCTCGATCTTCCCGACGCCGAACTGGCGGAAATCAAACGACAGGCGAACAGCCTTCAGGCGCAGGATGTCTGGTTACGCTGGTTCGACATTCTCTACGCCTCGTACGACCACATCGCTCGCGGAGCGTTCGACCGGCTGATGTTCGAAACCGCTTTGGCAAAGATGGTCCATGTAACTCCCATGCGACCGCTGGACGACCTGATCGACCGCGTAAAGGGTTGGATCGACACGGAAAACCGGGCACGAGCCACAGGTGGAGGAAGCCCTCGCGGAATGCGTGGCCAACAAGCCGCCCCGCAGAACATCCCGCCGGAACCTCGTCCGGCGATGACTCCTCCCGTCACCGAGATACCGAACACCGTCTCGCTCGACCGCTATCGTGAAAAAGCCTCGAAACCTCAAGCGGTTTCCAAAGGTGGCAATTTCAAACGCTGGCGGGAACTCGTCGGGACGCTCAAGGAAAGTCACCGGGAATTGTGGCTGACCCTGTGGCCGATGAAGTTTCTCTCCTGGGTGGGAGACGAGTTGGTGTTGGCGGCTCCCTCGGACCGCCTTCGCAAGCGTTTCGGCGCCGAGGCGCAACGCCTGGAAACCCAGAAAATCCTTTCGGACCTTCTCCGTGAAACGATCGAGCTTCGCGTGCTCGGAACCGAGAATGCCGAACAGGGTCGTAGTGTCGAGGACATCGAGCAGAAACACTTGGAACAGACCCGAAACGATCTGATGCAGGAAGCCCTCGATCACCCGACGGTAAAAGCCATCCGCGAGGAATTCGGCGGCGGTGAGGTAGTGCTCAATCCGCTGCT
The DNA here is from genome assembly GCA_963676915.2 of Myxococcota bacterium. GTDB lineage: Bacteria > Myxococcota_A > SURF-8 > SURF-8. Next base: position 87,022 of record CAXXVK010000027.1, on the reverse strand, counting down.
CCCCGAAGAAGATTTCGACAGCCAGGACGATCTCGACAGCGACGAGGCGACCGGCTGAAACACGCTATCGTAAGGAAGGAATCCGATGAAAGGCAATATGAATCAGCTTTTGAAGCAAGCCCAGCAAATGCAACAGCGTTTGGCCCAGACCCAGGCGAAACTTGCCGAGCAGTCCGCCGAAGGCCAGGCCGGTGGCGGCATGGTCACGGCGACGGTCAACGGCAAGCACGAGTTGCTGAAAATCGTCGTGGACAAGGAAGTGGTCGATCCCGAGGATATCGAAACCTTGCAGGATCTGATCGTCGCGGCGGTCAACGTAGCCAACGAGAACATCAACCGCTACGTCGAGGAAGAAATGTCGAAAATCACCGGTGGAATGAAGATTCCCGGATTGTTCTGACAAGCCTTTTTTCCGTATAAAATCAACAGGATAAAGAGGGACGGCAGGTGAACGGCAGCGGCGATCCCATCGAACGGTTGGTGGCCGAACTCAAGCGGTTGCCTACAATTGGCCATAAAACGGCGTTGCGGCTGGCCCACCACCTGCTCGACCACAAAGAGCAGTCCCAGGGATTGTTGCTGGCGCTGGAGACGGTCACGCGGGAGATTCACGCCTGCTCGATCTGCGGCAACTATACGGCGGACGATCCCTGCCGGATCTGCTCGGATTCCCGCCGGGATGTCGGATTGCTCTGCGTCGTCCAAGGTGTGCCCGACCTTCAGGCCATCGAGGCCAGCAGCGAATTCATGGGGCGTTACCACATTTTGGGCGGGCTGGTTTCGCCGCTCAAAGGCATCGGTCCCGAGCATCTCAACGTGGAACCTCTACTGGCTCGCATCGTCGAGGAAGAGGTGCGGGAGGTGATCATCGCCACCAGTCCCACGGTGGACGGCGAAGCTACCGCGCTTTATCTGCGGCGTTTGCTCGAACCCTCCGGTGTGAAACTGACGCGGCCTTCGTCGGGAATGCCCATCGGCACCGACATCGAATACCTCGACCGGGTGACCATTGGTCGGGCCATCAAGGGACGTGGGAAGCTGTAGGATCTGGGTTGGGTAATGCTTTTTCCTGATATTCCCGACGATGGAGCAGGATTGTATCCTGCTCCTTCCTCATGTTTTGAATCACTCAGATGTAGCTCTGGCTACATTGTCTATCCATTTCCCGAACAAGGTGCTGAAATCATGAACGATTGGACCAGGATACAATCCTGCTCCATCGTCTGAGCCGTGTGATTTTAATAGGTTGCACGGCCATCGATTCTTTGAATCGAAGACCGTGGCACCCGCCTCCATCGTCGGGAAACGAAATAGAATTTCCCAATCTTTCCAGAAGGTTACCGGTCTATTTTCTCCGGCATCCATTCACAAAACAAAATCCGTTGCGTTTTGCTATCGATGTACGCCTGAGCGCTACGCCGTAGGCCGGGAATCCATACTACATCGTCTCCGACAAGCAAGGGCTGGCGATTGCGGTCGTTTCGGGGAATCCGTGCATCGATGAAAACGTCCGACACGCGGCGGGTTCCCAGGTGGGGAAGCGTCAGACGGTCGCCGTCGTTTCGCGAGCGAAGCGTCAGCGTTTCCGGCAAAGCATCGGCATCGAACCAGGCTCGGAAGAGGTCGTTTTTCCTCCAGGGTTGCGCGGAAAATTCTGGAACATCCTGCAATTTCATGACGTTATACGAAAAACTGCCATCCCCCCACGAAAATTCCCCTTCGGACTCTTCCGGGAGATTCCATCGAATGCAAACGGGATCGGGAGGCAGCGCATCGGTTGGGTTCGCAAGGTAACGCAGACGCTGTTCATGGAATTCCAATTCACCGTTTCCCCAGGGAAATCGGCGAGTTCCATCAAAGGAACGACAAAGCCAGCGGTCCAGATCCCGCCAACGGTTCTCGGAAATCTCCGAGCGATAACGGGGGAGCGCTCGCCGTAGAAAAGCCAGTCGGAGTGCGGCGGGCCAGAGATCGAAGCCGGACAAGTCTATGAAATCTTTCGAAAAATCTCCACGCTTGTCGATGTATTGCTCCACCTCCAAGTCCAACCATTCTTTCAATTCCTTAGCCCGGCGTGCGGCATCGGCGAGATGTTGCACGGCACCGGATTGCACCGCATCGAGACGAGGCAGAATCTCGTGTCTCAGACGATTACGTGCGAAGGTAATATCCTGGTTGCTGGCATCCTCGATGAACGACAGGTGGTGCTTGGCGGCATAGGCTTCCAGCTCGCGTCGGGGAACATTCAATAAAGGTCGAACAACGAAACCGCGCCGAATGTGAATCGACCGCCAGCCATCGGGACCGCTGCCCCGTAGCAAGCGAAGCAGCAAGGTTTCGGCCTGATCGTCGGCATGGTGCGCCGTAACGATCCGGTCGCAAGCCGTTTCCAATCGAGCGTGTTCCAAAAAACGATACCGTTCGGATCGTGCCCAGGCTTCGAGATTTCCCGCATGGAAAGCCGGTGCCGTTTCCGTAATGGTTTTAACGTGAAGTTGTCGTGCGAAATCGAGGGCTTGCCGTGCTTCATCCGCCGATTCGGGACGCAGGCCGTGATCGAAATGCGCCGCGACGACCCGATCCGCCCCGATAGCGGGATCGTCAACCAGCAGGTGCAACAAAACGGTGGAGTCCAACCCGCCGGAAAAAGCCACCAGAAGTCGGTGCTTGTTATTCCACAAGTCACAGCGCTTTACTTCCAGACGGAGTTTTTTTTGAAGAGAAGACATCCAATCAAACCTGGGATCAAACCATACCCTAGTGGAAACGACGACGGGTCGATTTTCATCGTACCTGCGATTTTTCCTACAAAAAAATTCACGCTCACCGCTATACTCTAGTTCGAAATGGAGTGTTTTTATAGGTTTTTGATGGATTTCGACTTTTTTCGGAGTGGTAATGGGTGGCAACGGACAACGGGTGGCGATCGGACTCAGCGGCGGTGTGGACTCTGCCGTGGCGGCGGCTTGTCTTGTGGAAAAAGGATACGACGTTCTCGGCCTGACTCTGCGTTTGCAAACGGGAACGGATGATTCGGACGAACCCGACGAGATCCGACAGGCTCGGTATGTTGCCCGGCGTTTGTCGATCGAGCATCGGGTGATCGACCTCCGCGATGCCTTCGACCGCCTGGTTCTGCTCCCGGCATGGAAAGAGTATGCTCGGGGACGCACTCCCAACCCCTGCGCCGTCTGCAACGAGTACATCAAATTCGGCTTGCTGTTCGAACATGCCAAGCAACTGGGTGCGGACCGCATCGCCAGCGGGCATCATTGCCGTATCGAAAAATTTTCAGGAAAACCGGCCATTTACCGAGGAAACGATCCGAAAAAAGATCAAACCTACTTTCTGTTTCGTCTCTCCAGCGAACGTTTGCACGATCTGCTGTTTCCCATCGGCGATTTCACCAAAGACGAGGTTCGTTTACGGGCGCGAAACGCCGAGTTGACCGACCCGGAAACCCGAGAAAGCCAGGATACCTGTCTCGCGTTGGGAACGGAAGGGTTCGCCGAAACCTTGCGGCAACGTTTCGGTGGGGAAATGCCGCCGGGGCCGATCGTCGATGACCGAGGAACCCCCGTCGGCGAGCATCGCGGTCTTCATAATTATACGGTAGGACAGCGCCGGGGACATGGCGTGGCATTGGGGCAACGAGCCTTTATCGAATGCATCGATACGAGGAACAACCGGCTGGTGGTCACCACCGACCCCACACGGCTGGCGTCGGGAGGCTGTCGGGTGTCCAAGGTCAACTGGCAGGCCGAAACACCATCCGGCGAGCTATCGTGCATGGTACAAATTCGCTACCGTCAGAAAGCCGTGCCTTGTCGGGTGATTCCCGGTTCCGATGGAGACGCAGAGGTGCGCTTCGACACACCGGTTGGTTCGGTCACTCCGGGCCAGGCCGCCGTATTTTACGACAAAGACCGTCTCTTGGGTGGTGGATGGATCGACGAGCGCCTGCCCTTATCTCCATGAAATCATAAGGGATTTTTACAAGGCAGTTTACGCGAGTTCCAACCGGAGCGTTTCGAAAAGACCCACGTTGGCTCGTCCGTCTTCCTGCGCCATGTCCGTTTCGTCCACCGTCATCGTTTTTACGGAAGATCCGTGGAGCACCCATTCCAGGTCTTGGTATGGGAACGGCGCATCGCCTTCGGTGACATGGTGAATCTCCCAACCGTTTTCGGTGCGTTTCCCTTCGAAACGGTCGAGGCGTGACGGTCCGTTACCGTCGCCGTCATCGGAGTAAACCTGACAGGAAAAATCCGCCGTATCCGGGTGTAAATAGGCGTGGAGACAAAGGTTTTCACCTTCGTGCAACGGCAGTATTCCCCCGGCGCGCACGAAACGCGGCAGTTGGTCCAGTTGGGCCGCAACACGCAATTGGCATGGTCCTTGGTGCCAGGTGTTGTCTTCGAGAGACATCCAGATGCCCTCGGGCAGGGTCACCTTTCGCCCCTCGGCTCCCTCTTCGAGAACGGGTGCAACAAGAAGATCGTCTCCGATCATATATTCGTCATCCACATCCCACAAGGCTTCGTGTTCGGTGCGATTCCACCATAACGGACGTACGAGCGGCCAGCCCTTTCGGGACGCTTCCCAGGCCAGCGTGTACCAATAAGGCATCATGCGCACGCGCTCTTCGAGGTATTTTTTCGTAATGGCGGTAACGTCTTCGCCAAAGCTCCACGGTTCGCGGCGCTTGGTGAACACGGCCGAATGCGTACGGAAAAACGGCATGTGCGATGACATCTCGAACCACCGAACGAACAGTTCCGGCGAGGGATCGCCGTTGAAACCACCCGTGTCCGAACCGGTGTAGGGTACACCCGAAAGGCCGAGCATCAGCGTCAACCGAAGGTTGTGACCCAAACTCCACCAGTTGCAGCCCGTATCGCCGGTCCAGTTCCAGGCATAGCGTTGGATTCCCGCCCAGCCGGAGCGGGTCAGCAACCAGGGACGCCTTTCGGGATGCAAGCGTTCGAGCGCTTCGAAGGCGGCACGGTTTTCGAGCAGTCCGTACAGGTTGTGCGCCTCCAGGTGATCGCCGCCGCGCCCTTCCATGTCGTGACGGGTATCCAGCGGCAGGGTCGGGCGATTGGTTCCACTGAACACGGCCGGTTCGTTCATGTCGTGCCAGAAGCCGTCCACACCCTGGTCCACGAGGCTCTTATACTGTTCACCCCACCAGCGTCGCACCTCTTGATTCGTGAAATCGGGGAATCCGCACCATCCCGGCCAGACCGGTCCGTGAATCACTTCTCCATCCGGCATTTTACAGAAACGGTTCTGCTCGACACCTTCCCGATAGAGGTCGTAGGAAGAATCTTTTTTGATACCGGGGTCGAGAATCGTCACCAGCTTGACGCCTTTTTCGTGCAAGGTCGCACTCAAACGGGCCAAATCGGGAAAACGTGCGTTATCCACGGTGAAGACGCGGTAGCCGTCCATGTAGTGGATATCCAGATGGATCACGCTTAGCGGAAGGTCATGGGTTTCGAAACCTTCCATCAGTTCGTTGACTTCGTCTTCCGTTTTGTAGCTCCAGCGGCACTGATGATACCCCAGCGCCCAGGCCGGAGGCAGCGGAGCCAGGCCGGTCAACTCACCGTAACGCTGCATGGCACGCGGAACCGGTCCCGGAATGAAATAGCTGCGCAAAGCGCCCCCGGTGAATTCTGCGGTGGCTTCGCGTTCGAAATCGAAGGTCGCCTTGTGCGAATTCTCGAAAAAGACGAGGTAATTCCCTTGCTTATGAAGTCCGAGATAGGTGGGAATGCAGACGTAGATCGGGTCTTTACCGGGGCCGTAATCGCCCATCGGCTCTTCGTTCCACATCAGATAGCGACCGCCGCGCAGGTTGAGAGCGTGGTTGCGTTGTCCCAGTCCATAGACGTGCTCTTCTTCAGCCAACTCCGCACGATGCCGCCAGCCATCACCAATACGTTGCGGCGGATATTCTCGACGCAGCACGGTGCCGTTCGGCGTTTCATAAGCGATTGCGCCATCGCGCCCGATGCGCACGACAAGCTCGGAAGTCCTGAGAATTTCGGCGGTTTCGTCGGATTCCCGCGTGAACTCGACCTCAGGCCATTCCGTTTGAGCAAGGGCGTAGGGAACCGGCAGAACTCCGGGCGTCCAGGTCATACGAACCAGATCGGTGCCCAAGACCACGGCTTCGAGCGAAGCGTTTTCGAAATCCAGCCGGAATCCCCGAGGGATTTCTTCGACCTGTCGAAAAGCCCCGAGATCGCTCCAACGATGTGTCGCCGTGTTCAGCGTACGCAACGTATTGGCGTCTAAAAAAGCTTTTTTCACTCCAAATATCAAAGCCTGGCCAACTTTGCGCCAGCCCACGGCGTGAAGACCCTTGATTTGCGTCAGCAGATCCATTCGAAATCTCCGCTATTCGGACGGTCCGTCCACCGTCGGGGTGTGGCACAGATAGGTGGAATCGTCGTCGACACTGATGCGCAACTGGTTGTAATCGCTGCCGCAATTCTCTTCACTGCGTCCCATTTTGATCACGTCCAGGCAGGTTGCGTCGTCGTCCAATCGCATGAAACGCATGAATGAGCGGTTGGGGTCGGCGTACAGGTTGGGTTCGATGTCCACATCGTAGGTCGGATCGGAAGATCCGAGGATCAACGACTCGTTCTCGGTGGTGAGCAAGCCCTTGATTTTCATCACCCGTCCGTCTTCATCCACCTGGGCGATTTCGAAATCCCCGAACTGATCGGCCCGGTTGACGTTGTAGATTTCGCCGGTCAGGATGCCGTTCATGACGGTGGTCAGGCCGGGAAGATCGTCGCGGTCCTGGTCCCAAGCCGTGTCCATGGATTCGCGAGTAGGCAGTGGATCGTTGGCCGGATCGTCCAGCAAGGCACCACGGATTTCGAGATAGTGATCGGTGCGGAAGGTATCGCCGACGGCGAACGATTCCGGGGTGGCGTTCCAGTGGTGGTAGGCCACCGCCAGCGTATATTTTTCGGGAACTTCCATCCAGGCGAGATCGTCGAACTCGGTACGGGGAACATCCATGGTTTCGTTGGTGTTGTCCGCCCGGAAATTCTTGGCTTCGTGGTAGCAATATTTGCCGTCCATTTCGATACCGTCTTCCGTCTGCCGGATACGGAACAGCAGATGGTGAATGTTGGTGGTGTCCTGGCAGTTGACCAACGGGAAGCCGCAGTTGGTAAACGTCGAGTTGTTGATCGCTCCGTAAACCCCGACAATCTTGTGGTTTTCCTTCGTGGTATCGAGGTTTTCGCCCCAGTCCACACCGTCATCGGTATGTGTGCAGCGACCGATGACCGACTCGCGAGAGAAGAAGTTTTCGGTTTGTCCGACACCATCGGGAAGCTGGCAGCGCCAGTCATAGCCATGAAAAGCACAAGAAGAATGGTCGTAGCACCATTTGTAGCAGGCTTTTCGATCGTTGCCGGGGTCTTCCCCGCAGATATGGCCACGATCCAGGGTGCCGCAATCCTCGTCGTTCTCGCAAGGCAGCGTGCAGTATCCGTCGCTGTTGCAGATCCACTCATTGTCAAGCACCTGCTGACAGTAGGCGTCTTCTTCGCACAGATATACCGACTTCGACGGGCAACGCTCATCCACTTCCTGGTCCACAGGAATGCAACCGCCGCAATCCGAGCATTTGTATTTCAGGGCCGGCAATTCGGCGTCTTCGAACGCGATTCCCGCCGCCTGGGCATCCTGCCAGGCTTTTCGGGCGTCTTCGTCGTAAAAATAGCAGTCTCGGTTGGCCGTGCATTCCATCGTGCACAGGTTGTTGTCGGGATGACAATAACTGCCGATGCCGCAGTCCGAGGATTTTTCGCAGCTTTGAAAGCCCAGCACCTCACCAACGGAATCTCCCTGTTCGCTTAAAGGAATTCCTTCCTCGATTTCGCAACCGGTCGATACAAAACTCAAAGCGATCAAAAGAAAAACGATCGACATGCCGCAAGTATTCGTTTTCATAAGATTTTCTCCTGCTTGCATGGTTCGTTAAAATTTGTAGCTGAAAGAGACGCTGGCCAGAGCGATCCAGCCACCCATTTTGTAACCCGGAAATCCTGGATTGTTGGTCTGGAGTCCCTGCGCTTCCGAGATCGGCAGATCCCCGACGATGGTGGTGGTATCGTCGGCGAATTCATCCACTACGTAGCTGGGATTTTTGTAGACCGTGCGGGGAACCATGTACCAGAACTGCATTCCGTAATCGAAACCGAACTGTTTGTCATCGAACAGGGTGAAGTCGAGCTTGTGACCCAGCGAGAGGCACATGGTATCGGAGTCGGCGTAATTGGTGCGCCCCACCTGGGCCGGAACCGGCGAAGGATGATAGCCGAAGCCGGTTTTGATTTCTGCGGTCAGTTTGTCGCCTGTGAGATACGCATATTGTCCGCTCCACTGAACCGACAACGTATCTTTGAACTTGAAACGTCCCGTTTTACCTTCCATCGGGTCTTCGTAATAGGCCGACGGGGGAAAATGGGCGGCTTCCTGCGGCGTTTCGTTGTGTTGATCGATATACAGATGCCAGAAATTCCAGGTCAGGTTGACTTGGGTTGTGAAATCCGATTTCTTGATGCCGAACGAGCCGGAAAATTCCATCGGTTCGTAATCGACGATGATGGTCAGTTTCTGATTGGCGCGCTTGGGAATCGTGTAATCGTTGCTGCTTTCGTGGAACTGCCACAGCCCCATTTTGCCGCCGCCGTCCACTTGCATGTACGACCAATGCCGCCAGGTCGCGCCGATGGCCATCCAGTCCACCGGTTGTACCTGCACGCCGACCAGAGGTTTCAACGATAGTGACGCTTCGGTGGAGTTGTTCATCAAAGAATAATCCTGCACCGAGGCGTCCGGCATGTAGATGTCCATCTTGGCTACGGTGGCGATGCCGATTTTCAGCGAAATCCCAAAGGAAATCAAATCGTTCGGTGCGTAGGAGACACCCAGCAGGCCGTCTATGGTCTTCGGCCATTCGCCGAACAGCGGAAAGTGCAGCCTGTTCGAGAAGTGCTGTTCGTTCTCGTTATAATAATAGGTATTCATCGAAATGATGTTCAGACTGTCGATGGGAATCAGCATCAGGTTGGCGAAACGCATCCCCTCGAACAGTTCCATCGACGCTCCGAAACTTACGTAAGCGTAGGGATCGTTCACTTTGGTATTGCTGCGCTTTTTCCACAACTCGATGGTCGGTACGGCGAGATCCCGTTGTCCGGGATCGTTACCCATCCGTGAGTTGTAGATGGATAACGGCACGTTCGACGAAGCGGGCTTATCGAACAGGTCGATCTTGAGGTTGGGTTTCCAGAAGGTTACCCCCAAGGAAGCCTTCGCCGGAAAGCGGGACAACAAAGCCGGGTTGGTATACAGCACGCCAAGGCTGTCGCCGTAACTGACGTTGCTGTTGGCCGTGGACTGAGTCGATGTATCGTACCCCAACGTTCGAAAGGCTCCCGCCTGGGCGCTCAGGGGAACCAACAACACCAACCAGATCATCCACAACGCGCCTCGCCAAACTGTTCGATTTCGCACGGGTTGTACTCCTTTGATCGAAAGTTGCATCAGGTCGATACCCGAAGTTTCATTCGGGTGGGCGCACTATAAATCCAGGAATATCGTCTCGTCAAGATTGCGAGGAATTTCTAACGCGATAAAGGTGTTTGGTGCGTTTTTTGAATGATAGTATGCGATACGTTCATTTTCGGTGCGCGATGGACGTTGCATTGACCAATGATAATTAGAAATTGTTATGAAAAAACCGTTAATTTTCTTGCCTTTTCATACTACATCCATATAATGGCGATGCATTTTTAAGGGCTTCTTATTCAAGAAGTGGGCGTTTCGCCCACTTTTTTTTGCTTAGACTCAGAAAGTCTGGGAATACAAGCCCGAAACGAAGGACGGTTTCCGTTGCGGATGTTGAAGAAAAAAGGCTTTGTCCTCGAACTATGGAAACTACTCGATCCGGTGGTGCAGGCTGAAGGTTACGAACTGGTGGATCTGGATTTTGTCCGAGGAAAAAAGGCTTCTCAGGTACGGATCTTCGTGGATCGTCCCGAGGGTGGAATCGGCGTGGACGAGTGCTCCCGCCTGAGTCACGTTCTGGGAAACTTGCTAGAAGTCGAAGATTCGGTTAAAGGTGCGTATCGGCTGGAAGTTTCCTCCCCCGGAATCGACCGCCCGCTGGTAAAGGAAAAAGATTTCGAGCGAGCCGTCCAGCGCACCATCACGTTGAAATGCGACGTTCCCGTTGACGGACGCCGCAATTTCAAAGGAACGCTGCTCGATGCCAACGATGACGGTAAGGGAACCCTCGTCATGGATTGCGGCGAGGATGAAACAGTAAGGATTCCGTGGGATTGCATCGCAAGAGCGAACCTGGTGTTTACGACAGAGGAACTTTTCGGTCATGGCTCCGCTTCGAAAAAAGCGGATGCCTGAAACCGTTCTACGAGACGATAAACGGCTTGCCGGGCAGGCCATCGGCTTCGCGGAGAATAAAGCATGTTGACCAATTTAAATTTTCTGATCGATCAAGTCGGTAAGGACAAAGGCATTTCGAGGGAAGTCATCATCGAGACACTCGAAGAGGCCATGCTCAAGGCCGCCCAGAAGAAATACGGGGCGGAAGACGACATCGAAGCTCATTACAACGACGATACCGGCGAAGTGGAACTGTTCCAGTTCAAAACCGTTGTGGATGAAGTCGAAGATCCTTCGACGGAAATCAGCCTGGGCGAAGCCATCTCCCTCGATCCCGACGTGGAAGAAGGCGACAGCATCGGCGTGAAGATCGAAAATACCGATTTCGGCCGGATCGCCGCACAGGTAGCCAAGCAGGTCATCATTCAGCGTGTTCGTGCCGCCGAGCGGGAATACATTTACAACGAGTACAAAGATCGCAAAGACGACCTGATCGCCGGAACCGTTCGCCGGGTGGAACACGGCAACATCATCGTTGATCTGGGACGCACCGAAGCCATTTTGCTTTCGAAAGAACAATCTCCCCGCGAAACCTATCGTTCCCACGACCGAATCGTTGCTTACGTCGTCGATGTCAACAAATCGACCAAAGGCCCGCAAATCGTCTTGTCACGAACCGACACGGGTTTGATTCATAAACTGTTCGAAATGGAAGTTCCTGAAATCGCTGAGGGTATCGTGCAGATCGTCTCTGCGGCGCGCGAACCCGGCAACCGTTCGAAAATCGCCGTCGTCAGCCGCGATACCGATGTGGACCCGATCGGCGCATGCGTCGGTATGAAAGGTACCCGCGTTCAGAACATCGTTCAGGAGTTGCGCGGCGAGAAGATCGATATCGTCACCTACAGCCAAGATCCGGTTCGTTACGTTTGCAACGCTCTGGCTCCGGCACAGGTCAGCCAGGTTGTCATCGATGAAGACGAACGGCTGATGGAAGTCACGGTTCCCGACGATCAGTTGAGCCTCGCCATCGGCAAACGCGGACAAAACGTGCGGCTGGCTTCGCAACTGACGGGCTGGCGTATCGACATCCAATCCGAATCCAAGGTCGAAAAAATGGCCGAAGAGGCTCGGGGCCTCTTCCAGTTGCTGGACAACGTGGACGAGGATATGGCCGAAACCCTCACCCGACTGGGATTTTTGTCACTCGAAGACATCAGCCGGGCGGACATCAACGACCTGCGGATCATTCCGGGACTGGACGAGGAAAAAGCGGAACTCATGGTCCAGCAGGCCGATCAGTTATGGAAAGAAAAGCGGGAGGAAGAGAACGAAAAAGCTCCCGTTTCCAAAGAAGAAACCAAAACAGAAGCCCCTGCCAAGGAAGCGGACAAACCGCGTCCCGCTGCGGCTTCGAGCGACGACCGTCCCGAGTTGATGCGTCTGAAAAGCATGGACGAAGAGCTGATGCATCGACTCCAGGAAGCGGGTTATTACACGGCGGCCGATATTGTGGAAGCCGGGTTGGACCCCAAGGATTTTTCGGAAAAATTCGAAATCGGTGCACGCCGGGCGCGGGGAATTCTGCATTCGGCGAAAATGCGGGTCAAACCGTCCGCTTCGGAATCTTCCGAGGATGAAGCGAAAACCATCATCGAGCTTTCGTCGCCCGATGGTGAAGCGAAACCGGAAAGCGATGCCCTTGCGGCGGCCAATGCTGCCTTCAACGACTTGAGTACTCCCCTGTCCGATTCGGAAAGCCCGGACGGAGAGGAGAAGGACGAGGACGCCGAAGGGGATGAAAAAACGGAGGAATAACGAGAGCATGGAGCCGGAACGCTCCTGCATCTCCTGTCGTGAAAAAGCGCCTGCGCAATCGTTGTTCAGATTCGTTCTGGACCCCGAAAACCGGGCGGTACTGGATTTCACGGCGAGCCTGCCCGGACGTGGTGCGTATGTGCACCCATCGCGGGCATGCTTTGACAACGTGGAAAAAAAAGCGCTGTTTCGTCGGGCGTTCAAAACACCGGGTATCGGTTTCGATGCCGACTTCTGGTGGAAACTGGCGGTCGAAAAAACGACGGAACGCGTGTTGGAATTGATTTATCTCGCCAAGAAAAGCGGGCGATTGGTCGCCGGGGGCGACAAGGCAAGCGCTTTTCTCGACGAGCGAAAGACCGGGCTTCTGGTTCTTTCCGAGGATGCCTCACCGCGAACGGTCACCCGTTTCCAGCGTTTGACCGAAACGTGTGATGCGAGGCTCGTACGGGGTCCAAGCTCGGAAGCGATCGGACGCTCCTTGGCGCGTCCTTCAGTAGTGATTCTGGCGGTGGCGGAAGGTCCGCTTGCCGATAAACTGTTTTGGGAGTGCTCACGGTTCGAACGAATTCGGAACGAAGAAAACTAACGGCTGGCGTATGAGAAGACCAGTTGTGAGGAGCATACATGGCTAAGATCCGTGCATTCAAACTGGCAAACGAGTTCGGCATTGAATTCGAAGAGTTGATTACCCTCGCCAAGAGCGCGGGAATCGAGCTGAAAAACAAAATGACGGGCATCGACGATGACGATGTGCTCCGACTGAGGAACCGTATGGAGAAATCCAAGTCGGAAAAAGTCGTTGAAAAGCGCGTGGGGCGAAAAATCATTCGCCGCCGAGCAAAGAAAGCTCCGGCCAAAGCCAAAGTCGAAGCGCCGAAGAAAACCGAGCCGGAAAAAACCGACGCAGAGGAAACCCCTGTAGAGGAAAAAGAAACTCCGGTGAAGGCTTCCCAAAAAGACAAGCCCGTCGTCGCCGAAACGGAAACGACTCCCGAAGTTTCGGAAACGAAAGAACCCGCCGCCGAAGTCGAGACTCCTCAAGTGGAAGCCAAACCCGAGGAAGATCATGCCGAAGACGTGAAACCGGAGGCCGAAGCGGATAAACCTTCGGAAGAAGCCGTAAAAGCCGAAGAACCTCCCGCCGAGGACAAAGCCCCGATGGAAAACGCGGTGGAAACGACCGATGAAGCCACCGAGGCGAAATCGGATGAAAAGGCCGAGGACGATAAAGAGTCCAAAGAAACGAAAAAGCCCAGAAAAAAGGGAAGAAAACGGCGCGTCGAAATTTCAAGCGATGGTTCGAATACCGTCAAACGCATCGAGCCTCCCAAGCAGATCGCTACGATCGTCAAGAAAATCGACCTGGAGGAACTCACACCCGATCCACGTCCTCAGGATCGACGGCCTGGACGAGGACCAGGGCGAGGACCAGCCCGAGGACCGGCAGGTGGACGCGGCATTTCGGCACGACCTGCCGCGAACTTCAATTCTCCGCTGGATATGCCGCCCCAACCGGGCAAAGAAGACAGCCGGGGACGTCGCCGCGACAACAAGGATACCGATCGCCGTGGAGACCGTGGAGGCAGCCGCAAAGGCGGACGTCGCCGACAGATTATCGACGACACCTATCTGGAGCGCCGCGCCAGACTCGCAGGCAAGAAGCGGGGTCGCAAACAGGCTCAGAAAGCGCCGTCCAAAACCGAAATCACCACTCCCAAGGCTGCGAAACGTATCGTGAAAATGGGTGCCGAATCCATCGTCATCAGCGAATTCGCCAAGCAGTTGGGTGTCAAAGCCAACGAAGTATTGGCGAAACTGATGAACCTCGGTCTGATGTTGACGATCAACCAGGCTATCGATCAAGACGTAGCCACCTTGGTGGCCCAGGAATTCGGGTATGAAGTCGAATCCACCGCTTTCGAGGAAAAATCCTACCTCGAAGTGGAAATCAAAGACGATGACAAAAACCTCGAAGAGCGTCGTCCGGTCGTGACCGTCATGGGACACGTCGACCACGGTAAAACCTCGCTGCTCGACCGCATCCGCAACGCACACGTTGCCGATCAGGAAGCAGGCGGAATTACGCAGCATATCGGTGCGTACAAGGTACCGACCTCGCACGGAACGCTGACGTTCATCGACACGCCGGGCCACGAAGCCTTTACCGCGTTGCGTGCGCGTGGCGCGCAGGTCACCGATGTCGTCATTCTGATCGTCGCCGCCGACGACGGCGTGATGCCGCAGACCATCGAGGCGATCAACCACTCGAAGGCCGCCGAAGTGCCTATCGTGGTCGCTATCAACAAAATCGACAAAGACAACGCCGATCCCCAGCGCGTGCGCACCGATCTGATGCAACACGGACTGATCGACGAAAGCCTCGGCGGAGAAACGCCGATGGTCGAGATTTCGGCCAAAAAAGGCATTGGAATCGAAGAGTTGCTGGAACTGGTGGCTTTGCAGGCCGAATTGTTGGAACTCAAAGCCAACCCGAAACGTCCCCAGGCCGAAGGCGTTGTCATCGAATCCAAACTGCACCGTGGACACGGCGCAGTGGCTACCGTGCTCGTTCAACAGGGTTCGTTGTCCATCGGCGATCCCTTCGTCTGTGGCATTCAGGCCGGACGTATCAAGGCCATGCTCGACGATCGCGGACGGCGCATTAAATCGGCGTCGCCCTCCGATCCGGTGGAAGTCCACGGATTCAGCGAGGTTCCCGAAGCCGGGCAGCAGTTCATCACTCTGAAGGAAGACAAAAAAGCCCGCCTGATCGCCGACAACCGCCGCTTGAAGAAGCGCGAGGAAGAGTTGGCCATCTCTTCCAAAGTCACGCTGGACAATCTGTTCGACAAGATCAAGGAAGGCGAGACCAAGGAACTGGCCATTCTCATCAAGGCCGACGTCCAAGGTTCGGTGGAAGCGGTTCGCGACGCGCTGGCCAAACTGTCCAACGAAGAAATCCGCGTCAACATCATCCACACCGCCGTCGGTGGCATCACCGAAAGCGACGTGCTGTTGGCCTCGGCGTCGAACGCCATTATCATCGGATTCAACATCCGACCCGAAACCAAGGCTGCGACGCTCGCCGAGCGCGAAAAAGTGGATATCCGCCTGTATTCGGTCATTTACGAAGCCATTGAGGAGCTTCAAGCCGCCATCACGGGTATGCTGGCTCCTATCATCAAGGAAGAGTCGCTCGGACGAGTGGAAGTCCGGGATACCTTCCATATTCCGAAAATCGGTACGATTGCCGGTTCGTACGTGGTGGACGGCAAAATCGAACGTGGTTGCAAGGTACGGCTGCTGCGAGACTCCGTGGTGATTTACACGGGCAAGATTTCGTCCCTGCGCCGGTTCAAAGAGGATGCCAAGGAAGTCGTATCCGGCTTCGAATGCGGTATCGGGATCGAAAATTACAATGATATCAAGGTCGGCGACGTGATCGAAGCCTACCAGGAAGTCGAGGTCGCCGCCACGCTGTAACGGCTTTACGCGTGGTTTGCGGAATCGGTTCTCGACGAAGGAGGCTTCATTGCCGCAACGTTTCAACCGACAACGCCCCAAGCGCCCGTCACGGGTGGGGCAGGAAATCCGCAGAATCCTGTACGAAATGTTCCAGCGCGGAGAATTGCACGATCCGCGTTTCGGTCCCCTGACCATTACCGAGGTCCGTTGCAACGATAGCCTGGGTAGTGCTCGGGTATTTTTTCTTCCCGCCGAACGCGATCCTTCCCGCATTCAAGAAATCCTTGATGCCTTCGACAAGGCCGGGGGATTTATCCAAGGCCGGATCGGTCGCGAGTTGCGTATCCGCAAGGTTCCCAAACTTCATTTCGTGTACGATGACCTGGACGATAAGAGTCGTGAAATCGGGGACTTGCTGGATTCGGTACGTCAGGAGTCCGACGAAGAACCCAAGGATTGAGCCGTGACAAATCCGTTGCAAGCCATTGCCGAGAAAATTCGTACCAGCCGAAAGATCCTCGTGCTGGGGCATCTCGAACCCGATTGCGACGCACTGGGTTCCACGCTTAGCTTGACCATGGCGCTCAAGACGGCAGGAAAAGACGCTACCTGCTACAATGTTTCGGAATTGCCGCACACGCTGGCATTCCTCAACGACTCGGAAACCCTGGTCAATCGACTGCATCCCCGCAAAACGTTCGACTGCACGATCTTTTGCGACTCTCCCAGTATCACGCGCTTCGGTCCGCTTTTCGAAGGGGATATAAAACGATTCGGAACCACAATCCTGATCGACCACCACATCAAGCAAAAACTTTTTACCGATCTCGCCTATCTCGACCCCAATTGTGCCTCCTGCGCCGAATTGGTGTTGGATCTACTCGATGAATTGTCCCTGCCGCTGACCGATGCTATCGCTTTCAATTTGTATGCGGCGATCATGTCGGATACCGGCTCGTTCAGGTACTCGAACACCAACCGTCGGGCGCTGGAAACCGCCGGGCGGCTGCTCGACTACGATGTCAATCCGTGGGACGTGGCCTACAACCTGTTCGAAAGCCGTTCACCGATTCAGATGCGCCTGCTGGCCGATGCCATGACGACCCTGGACATCAGCGACTGTGGTCGGTATGCGTCGGTGACCGTCACCCGTGAAATGATGGATCGCCATGGAGCCGAGGAATACATGCTCGATCGCTTCGTGAACTATCCGCGCTCGATTCGAGGGGTAGAGGTGTCCATCCTGATCAGCGAAGACGACGACGGCAAGTATAAAATCAGCATGAGATCCAAAGGAACGGTGAATGTCTGCGACATCGCCCGTCAATTCGGAGGCGGTGGACATCATAATGCGGCAGGCTGCCGTATCGAAGGTTCCTACGAAGACATCCTCCACCGCCTGACCCGCCAGGTGGAACACACCCTGCAAAAGCATTTCAAACAACCGGCCTGAAACAGGTCCACCATAACATCTTGCGATTGAAGAAGTTCTTGCTTTTTCCGACTTGTCGGTATGAACCTTTAGAGCACCTCGGAGATTTTTCCGACGAATTGCCAGGATTCCCCTAACCCGCATAATTCATGAAGAATCACCTACGACTTGAAAACTCTTGATCTTTCATTCGTTTCCCGATTTTTTATACTCAACAACCTGTCAAGTATGCTTCCGTTAAAAAATCACTCCAACTTCATGAAAGTTCTTCGGTTTTCGGCGTCTCGCTACGATCCTCATGAAGTATGCAGGCTAAATTCAAATCGATACTTGACATAAAAAAAACGCCCTCCCGATCGGGAGGGCGTTTAGATTCCGGTTCAAGCCGGATGACGATTACTCGGCAGCCGGTTCGCCGCGGACACAGCTTCCACCGTCACAGATGAAGGTGGTGATGGTCGGCAGGTTGTCGGGATCGTCGCAAGCGGCCAGGTAGGCGCATTCGGCGTCTTCGGTGCAGGTCACGGCTTCGCAGTCGTCTCCACCGGTGGCGGCGCCAACGGCGAATTCTTTGGCTTCGTTGCAAGCGGTGTTGAAGAGGCCATCCACGCAGTAATCCACGGGGACGCACATGGCGAGGTCGGTGCGCTCGTACAGTTCCATGTCGGTATCGCAGGCGCAGGTGTAACCGTCAGTGGCGGTTTCATCGGCGGTGCAGATTTCGCCATCGTTCTCGCAGGGGTTGGGATCGCAAGGATCTACGGTGTCTTCGACGCAGGCGCCTTCGACGCAGCTGTAGCCTTCGTCGCAGGGATTGTCGTCGTCACACTCGGGGGTGTCGTCGCCACAGATGGTCATGTCGAAATCGGTGACGTTTTCCGGCAGCTTGCAGATGACGTCGGTGTCGCAGAACAGGCCGAGGTTACACAGACCCATGCTGATGTCTTTGCCTACGCAAGCGCTGTAGTCATCGCCAGCGGCGTTGGCATCATCTTCTTCGGCTTCGAACAGCTTCTCGGTCACGTCGGCAACACAGAAACCTTCGGTGCAGGTGTAGCCAGTGTCACAGGGATTGTCGTCGTCACAAGCCGTGGGGGTTTCCATCGTCTTGCAGGCGCCGCCTTCGGTACCTTCGGCGGGGTTGTTGTTGTTTTCATCATCGTCATCATCGCCACAGGCGACAAACGCGAGACTGAAAACGAGCATCAGGGCCATCATCAGGGCAAACATTTTGCGGTTCATGAGTCCTCCTTATGAACTATGAAAAAATTTTTCCGGCTCTTTCTTTGGCCGGACACCATTACCCACAACGGGAATTCGGTCCAAATCGGTTATCAGTGCGTCCATTCGGCGCTACGATCACATTTGCGAGAAACATTGTCCACACCCGTGACCGTCTTGCGATGCGCTAAGTATTCAGCAAAAAGCGTGCCGAATGTGTCAGGAGGGTAAAAAGCCTTGAAATCATGCCGTGCTCTTTCCCAAGAGCCTCCGTTGAAAGAATGTCACCACCCTTTCAGGTCGGCTTATCCGACTTGTCACCCTCCAATAAAATATATTCAATTTAGAAATCCGCTACCTTTAAACGGGGGAATTTTAAAGGTTTTATTAGGTGTTTGTCAAGAACTTTCCTGATTTCCAACAGTTATGTGCAGTATATTCACAATATTTACGTTTTTTCAAAACGATCCAAAGTAAGATCAGTCCACCATCTGTCAAGTCACGAATGAAAAAAACACAGCCATTTTTTTCAGAAACCCTACAACGCCTCCCGCTTGAAAATACGGAAAACATTCAAAAAGATTGGAGTAACTTTGCTTTTCCCAAAGACAAGGGATCGTGCAAAGTTTTAAAAAGAAGAAAAATCGGGACGAGATATGACAAAAAAGTCGGGCTTGTCAGGCGACCCACACAGGCAATGTGGCTTTTACTTGAAATCTTTACATATTGGAGAGCTTTTCCGTACCCACCCGCACACACATGAAAAAAGCGCCACCGAAAATTTCGGTGACGCTTGATTGTTCATTCGGACTTCGTTTAGGCGATCAGAAAGACTCGCCTTCTTGCAGGATGTTGAATTCCACCCGGCGGTTCTTGGCACGGCCTCGGTCGGTCTTGTTGGAACCCATCGGCTGGGATTCGCCGTAGCCAACCGCTTTCATCTGGTTCGACTTCACACCACGTCGGCTCAGGTAGGTTTTTACCGATTCCGCTCGTTGTTGCGAAAGCGTCATGTTGTATTTTTCCGAACCCTGGGAGTCGGTGTGACCCTCGACGAAGACTTTCATCGTCGGGGTTTTGATCAACGCATCCGCCACTTCGTTGAGCATGGGGAAGGATTTCGGCAGAATCGTCGATTTCCCGGTGCGGAAGTACACTTTGTCTTTAAGCTGAATCTTGCGCCCGGTCACGGTAATCAGCTTGTAATCGGCCTGGTCGGGACAACCGTCCTCATCGTTGACGCCATTGAAGGTTTCGGCCTTGAGCGGGCATTTGTCTTCGTTGTCCAGGATACCGTCGTTGTCGTTGTCGAGTTCGGGGCAGCCGTCTTCGTCCTCGAAGCCGTCCAGATCTTCCGCCTCGTCGGGGCAGTTGTCGTCTTCGTCGAGAATGCCGTCCTGATCGTTGTCCATGTCGGGGCAGCCGTCCTCATCCTCGAAACCATCCAGGTCTTCGGGATCGTCCGGGCATTTGTCCTCGGGATCGGGCAGGCCGTCTTCATCGTTGTCCATGTCGGGACAACCATCATCGTCCTCGTACTCGTCGATGTCTTCGGGATCGTCCGGGCATTGGTCCACGCTGTCGAATACGCCGTCTCCGTCACGGTCCGGAGGTTCGCACAGTTTGGCCTTGCGTAAAGCCCGGCGACTGTATTTTTTACCAATGTCGGTATGATCAGTTGCGGAAACGTAACGCCCTTCGTCGATTTCGTGCAGGGCGAAATTGTAGCGGGCGTCGGCAATCGCCAGTTCCTTGACGCCGCACTTGACGCCGCCCAGCGACTCGATGCGTTGTTGTTCGGCTCGGGTTTCCTCGGCCGTATCGTGAATGATGGAGGCTTCCCTAAGGTACTTGTCCTTCGTCGAGCACGACATCAGCGTCAACCCGGCTAACAGGGAAAACCATACTATGAGACAAAGAGGTGACCGTTTCATATTCCACCGTCAGCCATGGAGCTTTTACCGCCGTTCGACCGCAACAGCCCCCGCAGGCTACCAGTCGTCGTTAGTGTTGGGAACCGTTTTACGTTTGACTTTACGAGACTTATTTTTTCGCCGTTTTTTACGGCTTTTCCGCTTTTTCTCCGGTTGATCGTCTTCGACCGGCTCGTTAGAGATACCATCCTCGGTGTTGAGCAAGCCTTCATCGTACGGCTCGAGACGTTGCGCCGCCAAGGAAAATTTCCGGGAACGTTCGGCGTAATACTGAGCGGCCCGGTATTCGGAATGCCCTTCCTGGATTTTGGCCTCCCGGAGGTATTCCACGGCGGACCAGTATGCATACTCCGTATCCGGCTCTTCCCACGGCGTGGTCTGCCGGGCGATGTTCAATTCTTCTTCCGCCGCCGAAATGGATTTCGTGGTATAGACCGCTCCACAACCGAAGGAAAACATCAGTGGTAGTAAAACGGCGCAAACTGTAAGGATTCGGTTCACAAAACCCTCGATTCTCATACAGATACCATGTCTTTGTGCGAAACGTAGCAAAGCCGTCGAGGGAAGTCAAGGTACGGGTGTGAATTTAAATACGGGGAATTCGCGTATCGCTCGCGAAATTCGAGTTTTCGCTTGGAAACTTGAACCAAAACCTGTATGGCGGGATGAAGTCCCGCCCTATCGTCTTTCAGGTAACGATTTGAAATCTCACCGTTATTGGTTTTGAATCGTTTGAAAATCCCAGAGCATAAGACGACCCGTCAGACGAGATCGGTCCCATCGATTTCGGAACTTTCCGCCTCGGCAATCTCGATCATCAGTTCCCCGGCATTGACCACATCTCCCACGGAACAATGAACGGCCCGAATCACGCCATCCTCGGGGGCGGTCAACGTTGATTCCATTTTCATAGCGGACACGACAGCCACTTCCTGGCCTTTTTCAACCCGGTCGCCTTCGGAAACCAACACCTGAACGACGGTGGCCGGAGTCGGTGCCGACACCCCTTGCGGTCCTCGTTTGACCGACCCGGAACTTTCGGCCATCGCGGCGACATCACCGGCCGGGAGTACCAGCCGCGTTCGACCGTTGACCCATACCCAGCTTCCCCGCTGGGTGGCGGCAACACTGAAGGCGTAGTTTCTGCCGTCGATTTCGAGGTTCATCCTGTGGTGGGAAATCGGAGTGATTCTCACATGATAGCGACGGTCTCCGAGGGTCATCCAGGTGGACAGGCTCTCGTCCAGATCTCCGGTATGAATCCGCGTTTCATTCTCGGCGATTTTAACTTTCAAGTTCATGAATTTCCCCCGTATATCCGGCATGATCCGCCAGTTCGATCGCGTCCAGAGAAGCCCAGGATACCGGACCGTCCGAATCCCTGCCCTCGGAGTGGGAGGGCTGCAAGCCTCGCGCTTCCAGCAATCGCCTGGCGGCGAAACCGATCAGCGCCAGATCGTCGTTCTCCCTGGAGGCTCGCCAGTCGCCGAAATGCTCTTCCAGGAAACTCGTGTGAGTGTCTCCCTTGCGAAACGGCGGACAATCGAGCACGTCGGCCATGTATTCCAGGGCCGTCCCCGCTCCCAATACGACCGTTTCCCTCAATGCCCGAAGCATACGGTCGATTGCCGACCCCCGATCCTGGGCCGACGCAACCAGCTTGGCTAAAATCGGATCATATTGGACCGGAACCGTAAAACCCGCGTAGATTCCGCTATCCATACGCACGCCCGGTCCTTCGGGGTCTTGAGAAAAAAGAATTTTTCCCGGTGCGGGCATGAAATTCTCTTCCGGGTTTTCGGCGTAGATGCGGCATTCGATGGCGTGCCCGCGCAAGGTGATGTCTTTTTGCTCGAACGGCAGCGGTTTCCCCGAGGCGATGTCCAGTTGGAGTTTGACCAGATCCAGCCCGGTGATCGCCTCGGTGATCGGATGCTCCACCTGGAGCCGGGTATTGACTTCGAGAAAGTAGAAATTCCGATCTTCATCCAGCAAAAACTCGACCGTTCCCGCATTTTCGTAACCGGACTCGCGAACGAGATTCACGGCCGCCTGTCCCATGCGGTTTCGAAGCTCTTCATCCATCACCGGCGAGGGTGCTTCTTCAATGATTTTCTGATGCCGTCGCTGGATCGAGCATTCCCGCTCGAACAAATGCACCGCGTTGCCGTGATGGTCGGCCAGTACCTGAATTTCGATGTGCCGGGGACGTTCGAGGTATTTTTCAAGGAATATCGAGCCGTTACTGAATGCGCTCGCCGCTTCGTTCGACGCCTGCCGAGCCGCCTGCAACAACTCGTCGGCCTGGCGCACCACGCGCATTCCTTTGCCGCCTCCCCCCGCAGCCGCTTTGATCAACACCGGGTATCCCGCCTCTTCGCAGAAGTCGAAGAGTTCTTTTTCGTCGGTTTCGGCAATGATCCTGCCGGGAACGGTGGGGACTCCGCTGGCCTGAGCCAACTTGCGAGCCTCGATTTTGTCGCCCAAACGCGACATGACTTCGGGTTTGGGACCGATGAACGTCAACCCCGCTTCAGCGACTTTTTCGGCGAACGCCGCGTTTTCACTGAGGAAACCGTAACCGGGGTGAATCGCCTCGGCCCTCGTCGCCCGCGCCGCCTCAATAAGTTTATCTGCGTCGAGATAGCTTTCCAGCGGATTCGATGGCCCGATGTACACGGCTTCGTCCGCTGTCAGCACATGCAACGCCCTGCGGTCCGCATCCGAGTAGACGGCAACCGTCGAGATGCCCATCTCTTTGGCCGTACGCATAACCCGAACGGCGATTTCTCCACGGTTGGCGATCAATATTTTCGAAAACATGAGTCCTCCGGCCCAGTGATCTTTTTCTTAGAATATTTACAAAGGAATGATTATTCTTTTGTAAGTTTTACAAATATGTTATCGATTTTTTCTTTTTCAAGAGAGGAGAATATTTTCCCGTCCCCTTTCCTTCGCTTGAATTCGGTACGATCAGAAATCGCCGGTCGGAGGAGATGAGGAGCCAATCAACAGGTGACTCCTTATTCGACTTGTTATGATAAAATCATAAATGATTAGGCATAGTTAGATGTACATGACAGAGAAAAAGCGTAGGATTCAAACCCATACGTGGGACATTGAAGGGCAGCTTTCGCGAGAAGGCGAAGGTCTTCAGATCCAATTCGAATCTACCCGAGCCATTCGTTGCCGATTGGTACGAAAACCGGAATCAATATAGCTTTTTCAACTCGGCTCCACCGTAGTAGGCTCGAAGTATCTGGCGGTAATCCTGTCCGGCTTTGGCCCGACCGATCGCCCCGGTCTGGCACATGCCGACGCCGTGCCCAAACCCCGCGCCCTGAATGCGATAGCGAAGAATCCGGCCCCGGTCGTCGCGTTCTTCCTCGATAATCGCCAGCGCCGAAGGCAGATTGCCAAACAACCGCCGAATGGGTAATTCCCGCCAGACGATGATTTCCCGTTTCTCTCCCCGCAGCTTCAGGCCGGTCATGCGCCCGGAAACTCCGCGCCCCATCACTTCGATCCCGAGGATCTTGCCGGTATTGTAATCCTTATCGGCTTTTTCGTCGATGACGCCGGCCTCTACCGTTCGTGTCCATCGCAAGCGCTTGGTGTTGTACCCGGCGGAACCGGAAAAACTTTTCGGTGGAAAATCCAGAAAACGCTTCAAATACGAAGGGTTATCGAGTCTCCCCGGCGGTGGGTCGCCATCGGGAACGCCGCGTAGGGCAAGCGAAGGCGTCTGGTTCCAGACGATTTCGTTGTTTTCGGTATGCCCCCCAGAATGGGCCGAATACACCGTATCCACGGGAACGTGATCCAGGAACAAAAACTCTCCCCGTGTTTCCTTTACCGCTTTCGAGGTGCTTTCCTTCTCGGCCAGCGCTCCCGCGTAAACCTGACAATGCTGGCTGGCACAGACCTGGAAAGGATCGGCCAGGTGGCGCAGGCCGAGTTTGACCAGCAATTGTCCCCGCGCCGCCACCGCCTGTGCCTTGAGTGCTTCCCTCGGAGCAGTGGAAAAAATCTCGGCCGGAACCGTACCCATCGCCACGTCTTCCAGTGGCAATACGTTTCCGAGCACCAGTTTCCCGTCGGAACCGATCGTAACGTACAACGTTCCGCGATAGTTCCGGCGACCACGCTTGTTTTTGAAACCGATGTCGAAATCCACGTCTACCGCGCTGATCCGTCCTTGTTTGTCGTTCGGAGTAAACGACAAATAGGCTCCGGTCGCGAGCAAAGGGGCGTTCTCAGAGTCTCGTACCAGCAATTTCCCTGTGGGACGCTCCAACAACTCTTCGTGCAGGTGGGCTTTTTCTCCCCAGCGTCGCCACCAGGAATGCTGCTCCTGCTCGGCATCTTGTCGCGTTTTGTACGGACCCGCGACCATCAGGTATTGGCGGTTGCGTATCACCTGCCCTCGGATGGCGAACATCGCGCCGATGCGCTTCAACGTCAGCTCGACACCACGTTTTTTCCACTTCTTTCGAGTTTCTTCGATCCGGCTCTGATCTTTGCGGGCGAGTGTATCGACCACCAGCCAGACATTCATTTTACCGGGGGTGCTTCTGGCAACATCGATGTTGAGAATCGAGTTTTTTTCGAGGGTTAAGGCTTCTCCGGGACGAAGTCCCTGCATTCGGGAAGGTCCGTGAAACAACAGGGTGATGCGATCCTGACTCCAACTGATACCGACCGCGATCTCCGGTTCGCCGTTCGGCAGCAGGTTCAGACGATTGCTGTACAACGCCTGTAGCTGGTCCTCCACCGCCGTCTCGGCATCGGCACTCCACGGCAACGCTAAAAAAAACAGCAGGAAATAAATTGAGTATAAGTTATAATTGTAAGGTTTTTTCACGCTGTTTTCGCTTCGGCCTTCAAGTTGTGTTAGGGTAAGAGGTCGATGATTTTCAAGCTAACAAAGAGGGCGTTTTTGAGCAAGAGTTTCCTTTTCGTTTCGATATGTTTGTTTTTCTTTCTTCCGGGGGCTGTTTGGGCTTTGGAGCCTTGCGGAGATATGCCGTATGGCGTCTCGTATTCGGAGTTTTCCCGCACCGAACGCGGCCTGGTTCGCACCAGCGACGGTCTCGATGCCTTCGAACGAACGCGTATCCTGAAATTTCACAAAAACGTGTCTACACCCTTCGGCGAGGCTCGCCTTGCGGTGTTTTTCAAAAGCGACGAACTGTACAAAGTCGAATACGAGTTTCACCGACCGAAAAAACGCACGGTCTCCGAAATACGTAAAACACTGGAAAGCTGCTTCGGTAAAAAAGCGAGAGCCAAACAACAAGCACTTCCCGTAGCAAAACCGTTCACCAAACGCAGCATGCAGGATTTTTTATACGAATCCGACAAAGAGGAAGTCGATCTCCGTTCCCGCGTAGATCGCTTCACCTCGGGACGTGTCGTGCGCTCCCTGTTTCTTACGCGACGCCGCATCGAGTCAGGCCGTACCAACAAGGTCGTCCAACTGCAAAATGATCGAGCGATTCGCTCGGGCGGGAGCACGGCCAAGCTGGCGTTTTTGGGAACGCTCGCTTTCGATCCCAGTCGAAGAAATCTAAAAAACCTTAAGGAAAACAATCCCTTCGGAAGTTCGTTGCGTGTGCTGAAAGATGTCGATTTTCTCGCGGCACGTCTCGCAACACCGTTTACATCGCTCGACTCCTCCTGCACTCGCTCCTGGTCCCACTACCTTCCCCACGAGGCCGAAGGCGTGTTCGAAGGAAGCGGAATCGACCTTTTAAGCCCCTTTTCTCCCGAACTGGCACAGTGCGGAAAAGGTCCGTTGATGGACAGCCTTCGCAGCCTGCACCGTGCCAACATTCGAACCCTTGGCGCGGGTGAAAATCTGGCTGCGGCACGAAGCCCGCAGGTGATAACGATTCAGGGGATTCGCGTAGGTTTTTTGGGGTATCTCTTTGTTGACAAAACCTTAACCTTACCTATAGATTCTTTTGCGACGAATACCCAACCCGGCTTCGCCGGTATCGACGCACCTCTTTTCCAACTGGAAGACATGATTCGGGAAGATGTGCGGACATTGGCTCCGCAGGTGGATGTCACCATTGTCTTTCTCGAACGGGGTACGCCTTCAAAAGCCTGCCCCACCCAAGACGAACGTAGACTGGTCGATGCCGCGTTGATGGAAGGCGCATCCCTCGTGATCGGACAAGGAGGGAAAAAGCCGCGCATGGTGCGGGAATCGGTGAACGGCGTGGCGCTTTTCTCGCCCGGCGTCTGGATCGACGACCGCAACAGCGACGCATCCGGGTTGGCGTTTGTCGTGGAAATCAATCGTCGGGGAATAATCTCCTATGATTTTCTGCCGTTGGCCATCGGGGCGAACGGTCCGCGCCCTTTGCAAGGCAGGGCGGCGAAAACCGTAATGGAAACCTTCAGTTCGCAATGGAAAAACTGCCGTTAGCCTGGAACATTAGTCATTCTCGTACTTTTTAATGAATTTTCCGGGTTTAAGGTTTTGAGGACAAGACGTGAAATGAATCGAAAACCGAGTATCGAGCGCAGACTAGCGATTTTTCTTCCGCTTTTCGTGTTATTGACCTTCTGGACATCGTTTTCGGCAGAAGCCAAGGGACCGTCTGCCGACGAACGCGCCCGCTATGAAGCATTAGCTTCCGACGTTCCCAACGAGGCCGGATACGCCTTTCTCGTCGCCCGTTTCGACCGTTCACTGGTCAGCCTGAACGAACTGCTGGTCAAATTCGCGTCGAACAGTTCCAAGTTCGACATGGTGCAGTTCGAACAAACGATCAAAGGTACCTTCGGATACAATCCTTTCCATCCCGAGGAACTCAACCAATCCGGGTTGGATGTATCGAAAGGATTCGTTGCCTTCGGGCTGGGACAGGAAGGGCCACCGTTGATCATCGCCTCGACTTCGGACATGGCAAAAGCCAGGAAAAGTCTCGAAACGCTGGCTTTGAACGTAGGCAACGCCAAACCTTGTGAAACGGAAACGAAATGGGATGCAGAACTGACGCAATTCCGGCTTTCCTGTACGCCGGAATCCCAAATCGTTTTGTCGCTTGCAAAGCGTAACGATAAGATTTACCTCATGTTTTTCCCTGGAAGCCAGGAATGGTCCGAGCGGCATTTCAAAGCGGCGTTGAGCTTGAAACCGGATCAGAGCCTCAAAAAAACCTCCTATTTTCCGGCCCTTCTCGACCGGATCGAGCCCGATTCCTCGCTGGTGCAGGTGGGCGATTATCAAGCCTATCTCAAGGACATTCAAAGCAATGTCTCACGACTTCAGGAACAAGCCGGGCAATCGGCGGAAACGGCGGAACAAAAAGAGGCGATCGCCGACCTCGATTCCCTCGTGGACTGGGCCAAAATCTTCAATGGCCAGATTGCAAGCCTGACCTTCAACAACAAAAAACTGGCTTTCGTACACGCCGTAACCGGACCGAAAAAGGAAGTCAGCAAATTAAGCCGCCAGATGGGTATTGCGGGTGTGTCGCGTCTCAAAAATTTAAAACTCAATCCCGATACGTTGGGATCGATACGCTTTCTCGCCATGGCGAAGGAATGGGTGGAGAAACTGTCGAAAGACGTTCCCGCCTGGAGCCGCAGTTTCGATAAGGTAGAAGCCGAATTCGAAAAAGAAACCGGGTTGAACATCCGTAAAGACCTTTTCGAACTCTCCAATGGCGAACTGCTGGTCAATCTTTACGAGATCGCGCCGCTGGATGAAGCGGCCTGCATGGGACAAGGACTCGACGACCTGGATCTGCTGCGACATTTCCGCTTGGTCGCAGCCACGGGTATCCGAAAAGGGATCGCCCCGAAATCCCTGATCGGGAAAATCAACGCCATTGCCGACAAGCAGAAGCTTAACCGCAAACCCATCGGAAAAGGTGGCAAACTGTTCGAGATCGTCCTTCAGGGACTTCCGTTGCAATACGGCTACGAAGGAAAAGTCTTTTTCCTGGGCATCGGAACCGACGCTTTGCAAACAGCTATGAAAAACCGCAAGAAAATCAAGGGGTTCAAGGAGAAAAACCGCGTCATGCAGCTTTCCATGGATCTCCCCAAAGCCGCGAAATCCATGGAGCATCTCCGCCCCGATGCGAAATGCAGCAACACGCAGGTTCATCAGGTGTTCAAGTTCTGGGAAACGGAGATTCTACCGACCTTGTTAGCCTTCCAGACGTTTTCGGTCTACACCGAGAGCCACAAGGACGGCTTCACCACCCACGGAGAGCTGACGATTCGCTAACGAGTCGTAATTATTTCAGTTTTTAAATTGAGTAGGTCGGGCAAATTTCTTGCCCGACAGTTCAGAGTTGCAGCTTACAATCAAAGTGTCGGGTAAGAAATTTGCCCGACCTACTTGTGATTCTCAGGCGTCAGCCGTTTCGGAGGATTCTCCCTCGGCGACCTGTGACGATTCAAAGGCGCGGGACAGAACGTCGGCAGTGATGGAAAACAGGGTCTTGATCATCGACGAGACGATGGCCGACTCGGAATGCCAGACAATCGTCCAGGTCAATGGAGCGTCCCCATTGCGTTGCACGTCGAAGTCCGCTGTCAATTTCGGCAGTTTTTCACTGGCTCCCGGTTTGTCCGGGTGGGACCATTCCCACAGGGTCGCCGGTTCGTTGTCGTTCAACTCAACGAGCTTCATGTAGAATAGTTCGGTTTTCAGACCGAAATCTTCCATTGTACGGTACATTTCATCACGGTCTGTTGTAGCGAACAGTCTGGCGTACAAATCGATGAGTTCGACGCGGATCTGTTCTTCTTTCGACGAAGCGAAGGCCGTACCGACCTCTGCCTTTTTAAACATATTGATCCCGGCGATGCGGACGATCAGGACGACCATAATCAGGACCGACAACAGCGCCAGACCGGTTTCCCAGTTTCGTCCAAGAACCGTCAGTACACCGCCCATTGCGAGAAAAAAGCTGAACGAGTACAGAATCACAACCGTCCGGCGGTCGGAATAACCACGATCGAGCAGACGATGGTGGATATGTCCACGGTCCGGTGCGCTTAGTGGCAAGCCTTGACGTGCTCGTCGGATAATGGCGAGAAAGGTGTCCATAATCGGCAGTCCGATGGCCAGCATCGGTGCCAGAACCGCCACGGCAACGCCGGTTTTCTGGCATCCCATGATCGAAATCACCGATAGGATGAAGCCCAGAAAATAACTTCCCGAATCTCCCATGAAAATCGAAGCCGGGTTGAAATTGTAGACGAGAAATCCCAAAACGGACCCGGCAATGGCTGCGGCAAACAGCGCCACAAGAAGCGATCCGTTAACCAGCGCTATAACAAATACCGCTAACGAAGCGATGAACACCACCCCACCGCACAGGCCGTCCATTCCGTCGATCAGATTGATGGCGTTCATGAAGCTGATGATCCAGATCACCGTGACGAAATAGGAAAAATCCCCCATATCCAACAAACCGATAAACGGTAAGTTTATGTTTTCAATACGGATTCCAATGAAATACGCCATGGAGGCGATCAGGATCTGAACCACCAGTTTGACACGAGCACGGACGAAGCCGATATCGTCCCACAAGCCCAGTCCGACGCTGGCCAGTCCACCCAGCAGAATCGCCAGAGCCTGCATGGAACTCTGCCTCCAGGCATCGGCAATGGTATTGTCCCAAAGAAAAAGCGCATAAGTAGGAATGAAAACGGCGATGGCAATAGCCGGTCCCCCGAGACGGGGAATGGAGCCGCTATGGATTTTTCTTCCGAAGGAGTCGTCTACAATACGGAATTTTTTCGCCAATTCCCGTGCTACCCACGTTAGAATCAACGACGCCCCCAGCGACAGAAGAAACGTTACGAAATATGTTTTCATGCTTTTTCATTTCCGGCGGTAGATCGAAACTGGAAAAGAAATGTCTTCTTTTCGTTTCCTCCCCGCCGTTTGTTTTTCATTCTAGTTCTATGCACGTTTCCAACGTAACCCGTTTTAAGGAACTTGCAAGCCGATTTTCAACGCTTTTTTTTCGAATTTCATACGATTGTCGGGACCGTTTTGCACGGACCGGTCAGAAAGTATTCACCCCAGTGTACTACGATAGCCCGATCCGTCAAGCAGGTAGACATCCGATAACTCCCTTTGCCGAGCGGGTGCGTTTTTTCTGCAATAAGATCAATGCTCTTGACATTCTTCGACAATTTCATAGTCTTGTCTCACTTCACACCCAACGGGATTCGAATGTTACGATGGGGTTTTGATGTCGAATGAAACACAATCGATGCACGAAGGTAGCGGCACGATCTTGCACATTATAATGCGATGGATCGCGGCTTTTGTCGTTTCGTTCGCATTTATTTGGATTGTCGGATACCTCTTCTGTAACTCACTGCTGTATGTCGAATTCGATAAAACGCTGGATAAATTCGTAAATGCCCACGGATTGATCTATCGTCACCGTAGCGAAGGGGTAGCCACAACCTACAAAGGACGATTCGGTATCAACGCCATCGAGGATATTCGCGACACCAAACAGGAAAAGCTTGTTGTGTGGGGAGATTCCTTCGTGGAAGCCCACCAGGTAGACGACCCCTTGAAAATTCCGCAACGGGTTACGCAACGACTCGTGGAGAGAGGGTTGGGAGATAAAGCCATGGCGTTTGCGGTCGGCATGAGCGGCGACAGCGTGGCGGATTACTATTTCGACCTGCCGAAATACGAAAAAACTGGCTCGGAACATCAAAGCTCATTACATACTCATCACAGACGTTCGTGACACGCTTCCCGATCAGGCGGACGACACCATCCGAGGCGTTTTTACCTCCCATCCTTTCCGGCTGTCTTTCGTCGAGTCGCCTCCGAAATTCCAGGGAATCAAAAAAAGACTCAATTCCTTGGGATTGTATTTCCTGTGGGAACCTGCCCGTTCGGTGATGCGTTCAATAAAAAATCTCACATTGATCCCATCGTTTCCTCAACACACTTCTTCGATTATCTCCAACGAAAACAAACCATCTCCGGCTTTTCAAAAACAAGCCTGGACCTTTTTATTCGAAAAACTGAAGCAACAAACCCGGCTTCCACTGGTTTTCGTGGTTTGTCCGACGATTCCGTTTATCGAAAACGGAACCATCGTAACAACCGATCCTCACGCCAACGAGGTTGCCGCCTTCGCCGCTCTGGCCCGCAAGGCTGGGATTTCGGTTGTGGATCTCTCCGGTCGGTTTCTGGAATTCTACAAGAAAACGGGACAATTCCCCCGAGGGTTTCCGAATTCCAAACCCGGAGAAGGACATTTCAATCGTTTCGGACATGACCTCGTTTCCGAAGCGATCACCGAGCACGCTCTTCGAGAAGGCATATTGTAAATGGCATTCACCCAGATCGAATTTTATCTGCTGCTGCTCGGGATTCTTCTTCCCCTTTATCTCGTGAAACACGCCACGTTCCGAAAAGTGGTGTTACTACTGGCAAGCAGCTATTTTTACGCGTTTTTCGACCTTCGTTTTCTGGGGCTGCTCTACGGAATTATCCTTGCAACCTATGGAGTGGGCCAGGGACTTCGACGGATCGAAACGCCACGCGCTCGAAAAGGACTGCTGATTGCAGGCATCGTGTTCAATACGGGAATCCTGTTTTATTTCAAATACTTCAACTTTTTCCTCGAAAGTCTTGGAGAGCTTTTTGCCGGTGACGACCCGGCTTTCGGTGCGTTACGCATACTGGCGCCGATCGGAGTTTCTTTTTATGCTTTTCGCTTCATCAGTTACCTCGTAGATATCTATCGGAAAGGTCCGCAGACCGACGCTTCACGGGAACGGCTCTTGGATTTCCTGGTGTACGGCACGTTTTTCCCGATCATCGTCTCGGGACCGATTTCGAGAGCCGGGAAATTTCTGCCCCAGTTGGACAACCTCGACCTCTCGGCCCATAACCTCTACCAAGGTCTGCGACTGTTCGTGGTCGGTCTTTTCATGAAAGTGTTCGTTGCCGATAAGGTGGCGTATTTCGTCAATTATTTTTATTCCAACCATCAGGTTTTCGATACCTTCACCACCTGGCAGGCGGTGTTGGCCTACGATCTCCAGATTTATTGCGATTTTGCAGGATATTCGAGTATGGCCATCGGTCTGGGTAAAATGATGGGGCTACAGATCGAAAAGAATTTCGATTTTCCGTATATTTCCAAAAATTTCAGTGACTTCTGGCGACGTTGGCATATCACCTTGTCGGAGTGGATTCGAGACTATCTTTACATCCCGCTGGGCGGAAACCGGCACGGTAAAGGCCGAAAGTACGTCAATCTGCTGGTGGCGATGACGCTTTGTGGTCTGTGGCACGGTGCGGCCTGGACCTTCGTGTTGTGGGGTTTTCTTCATGGCCTGCTACTGGTCGGCAACCACCACTGGAAAGAGCAATCGCTCCGCCGTCGAACCCTCGAACGTTTTCCACGGACCTATACCTTCGTTGCCTGGACCTGGACTTTTCTGGCGGTGTCACTGTGTTGGGTATTTTTTCGGGCGGAGAGCATCGATCAGGCCTTTTTCATCATCGGCAAGCTGTTCATGTTCGACACAACCGGCGTGGGTTGGACCCATCCGTTCGTTGCATTTATTCTCCTGGCATCGGGATTGTTCCACCTGCTGGTCGTGTTGAAAGTCCGAATCGTCACCGTGCCGCTGAATTCGCGCCTTACCCCTGCCGTGCTGTTGGCGTTGATCTGGCTGGTTATCGTCTTTTTCCCGAAAGAATTCCAGCCTTTCGTCTACGCGCAATTTTAGGATATAGTCGGTTATTAGGCTTCCTCACCCGTCGGAAGGCTCCAGGGTCACAGACTCGAGTTCCACGGACAACTCGTCCAGTTCGGCAGCCAGTTCGTTATCCAATGGCAATAAGATGATGAAGGTCGACCCTTCTCCGGGACGGCTCTGCACGTCGATACTTCCCCCGAAAAAGTCCACGATCGAATCGCAGACACTCAACCCTAGTCCCGTGCCTTGTCCGACTTCCTTCGTCGTGAAAAACGGATCGAACAGTCTTCCCTGAATTTCCTCCGAGATACCGGGACCGTTGTCCATGACTGCCAAACTGACAAGCTGTTGCCCGGCTTTGAATCGCTGTCCTCGCTGCCGAAACGTCAGTTGAGGATCGTAATCCACACCCTCGACGAAAATCTGGATCTGGCCTTCGTTATCCATGGCTTGAGCAGCATTGAGAAACAGATTCACCAGCACCTGTTGCAACTGTCCCGGTACGAGCCGCACCATCGCCGGACGAAGAATCGACTGGTAGTCGAATTCCACATTCTTGAACTGCTGCTGCAACTGAATCATTTCGAGAGTTTCTTTAATGATTTCATTGAGATCCACGCTCGAAGGCTTTCCCGTGCCACTACGGGAATAGGAAAGCAGTCCGCTGATGATTTCGTGAATGCGGCTGATGTCATTTTCGATTCGCTGCAAAATGTCCTGTTGCAAGGCGTCGTCGACTCCGCCGTCTTTGAGAATTCCCACGTATCCTAAAATCGCCTGCAAAGGATTGCCCACCTCGTGGGCCACACCCGCCGCGAGACTGCCGACCGAAGCCAGTTTTTCCGAGCGAATCAGCCCTTGTCGGGTGACTTCCAGAGTTTCGTTGATTTTCACCTGGGCCTCGATACGGCGGTCCAACTCCATCTCGCGTTGCGTCAACTGCTCGGCCATGATGTTGAACGACTCGGCCAGCCGACCCAACTCGTTGTAACTATCCATAACGAGCGGTTCCACGCTATGGCCCATCGCCAGATCTCGGGTCGCCTGGGTCAGTTTTTCGAGCGGGTAGACCACCATCCGGTTGAACACGAACGTTCCGAAAAACGCCAATAGCAGCGAAAAACCGATAGCGTATACCAGCACGAGACGCCCCGAAAACAGCATCTGCTGTCGTTCGGTGAACAGAGGGAAGGTCAGTTGTACCCAGCCGACGATCCGTCGGTGGGACATCCAGGGCACATGCGTCACCAGCAGGCTTTCACCGGTCAGGGGATGTTCGACGAACTCCTGCTGAACTCTTCGCAGGCTACGGTTTCGATAATGCGTAAGGGTATTGACGAAAATTCCCCACTGAGACATCTCCAGGTTGGACCACAGCACTCGGTCATTGAGGTCGAGAAAGGTGATGGAATAAAAGGTTTGGGGATGATAGAGTTCGCGCCCCATTCGTTTGGCCGAAGCGTG
The DNA here is from genome assembly GCA_963676915.2 of Myxococcota bacterium. GTDB lineage: Bacteria > Myxococcota_A > SURF-8 > SURF-8. The sequence continues at coordinate 52,513 of CAXXVK010000027.1, read as the reverse complement.
CAGATTATTCTCGGTGATTTCGCGCAACCCCTCCTGAACGGCACTGCCGACAGCGTAGGTTTGGGCGCTTTTCTCTTCTACGAAAATATTGCGGGTTATGTTCAACAAAACCAGACCCATCAACATCACGGCGGCGAGCATCACCAGCATGATACTCACGGTGAGTTGAAAGCGCAGGGTGTTGAGACCCAACCTCTGCTGGATGCTGGAGAACAAACGATTCAGCGGACGTTTATCCTTTCGATACACCACGTAGGCGTTTTGCTGCGGAATTCCGTAAACGGCGGAATCGGCAGCTTTTCATTCTATTTTCGCACGACATTGGACATTTTGGCACGTCGTTCGAATTGTCTCACAGCGGGCCGTTGCCCGTCAACAATCCCAGGTACATGCTTGCGATATCTCCTCGGAAAAACAGCCATTCCAGCGCGGCGAGCGCCAGAAACGGACCGAAGGGCACCGCCGCCTGACCCAAGGACACTTCCTGCTCGTCTTCCGCTTCAAGTGGTCCATCCGCCTCGACCTCGGCAGGATCGGGCAACGGCGGCGCTTTTTTCATCCAGCCCAGTTTGAACGACACCAGCGAGGCGACCAGTCCTTGGATCGACGAAGCGACGAGAATAAAAAGCAGCGATTGCCAACCGAGGAATGCGCCGATCATCGCCAGCAGCTTGGCGTCACCCATGCCCATGCCTTCGGTTTTGCGAATCAGGTAATAGGCCAGAATGATCCCGGCGATCAGGAAAAATCCGATTCCTGCCCCCAAAAAGGCATCGGTCACGCCGACTTCTTTGGTGAACGGACTGACCGCCAGCCCCAACACCGTACCTCCGATGGAGATTTCGTCGGGGATGATCTGGTACGGCAGATCGATAAACGTTGCTGCGACCAGACCGGCACAAAACAGGAAATAAGCGACGGTATCGATACTGACGCCATAGCGCATGAAACAGGCCAGCGCCAACGTGCCGCAAAGCAATTCTATCAACGGGTACTGGATCGATATCGGTGTCTTGCAACGTCGGCATTTGGCTCCCAGGATCACCCAACTGAAAATGGGAATGTTGTCGTACCAGGCAATCGGAGCGCTACAACCCGGACAGGCCGAACGAGGCCGAACGACGGAACGTCCCAGCGGAAGCCTGTAAATCACCACGTTGAGGAAACTGCCGACCGCCGATCCGAAAAAGAAGGCGAACACGGACATGATGGCAAAGAAATTCACGCCTGCTCCTTATTTGAGTTTTCCGTTGACCGTTGCCGAGCCGTTGGATTCGAGATCGAGTTTTTTTAAACGATATCGCAAGGATCGGAAACTGATCCCCAACAGGTCCGCCGCCGTTTTCTTCACGCCTTTGGCATTTTCAAGCGCTTCGACGAGATATTCCCGCTCGATCTGCTCCAGCACCGAATCCAATGTCACACCCATTTCGGGGATAATCGGCTGACGACCGACGGCGACAGGTTCTTCGGGCTGCTCCAGGTCGAAGCGTTCGAGCAACGACGGCGGCAGAGATTCCGGACGAATACTTTCGGTGGTTTCCAACGTTACGGCCCGTTCGACGATATTGGCCAGCTCCCGCACGTTTCCGGGATAATCGTGGCCGCTTAAAATCATCATCGCCGCTTCGGAAACCCGCAACGGCTCCAATCCCATTTCTTTAGAATATTTCGTCACGAAATGCCGCACCAGCAGCGGGATGTCGTCGCGACGCTCGGTCAGTGGGGGAAGGTGAATCTGAATCACGTTCAGCCGGTAGTACAGATCCTCGCGAAACAGCCCTCTCGCCACCTGTTCTTTCAGATCCCGGTTGGTTGCCGCTAAAACGCGGGTGTCGATGGTTTTTTCCTTGGTATCGCCCACGGGCATGATTTTCCGCTCTTGCAAGGCACGCAGCAGCTTGACTTGCAGTTGCAGCGGTAACTCCCCGATTTCATCCAGGAAAATCGTTCCTCCATCGGCGGCGAGGAACAGGCCGTCTTTGTCTTTGATTGCCCCGGTGAACGATCCTTGTTTGTGACCGAACAGCTCGCTTTCCATCAATTCTCCGGGAATCGCTCCGCAGTTGACCGACACGAAAGGACGATCTTTGCGGTTGGAATTCCCATGGATCGCACGCGCCGCCAACTCTTTTCCCGTTCCGCTTTCCCCGGAAATCAGGATGTTCGTTTTGGTGTCCGCAACCTTGCGGATCATCGAAAAAACGTCCTCCATCGCTTTCGATTTACCGATGATGCGATTGACCCGGAAGCGGTCGTCCAGTTCTTCTTTTAAATTGCGGTTTTCCTTGAGTAATTCCGTTTTTTCCAGGGCTTTTTCAACGGTTACCCGAACTTCTTCGAGTTGGAATGGCTTGGTGATGTAATCGTAGGCTCCGAATTTCATCGCCTTGATCGCGTCTGAAGTGGAGCCGTACGCCGTCATGATGATGACCTGCAAGCTGTCCGAAAAATTACGTACTTCGTTCAGCAGCCGCATGCCGTCCATTTCGGGCATTCGAATATCGCTCATTACCAGATCGAAATGCTCTTGCTTGATTTTTTCCAACGCATCCACGCCGTTTTCTGCAACGATGGCGTCGTAACCCTGCTTGGCGAAAAAAATCCGCAGAAAATCTCTCATGCTCTGTTCGTCATCGACGATCAGTATGCGTGCTCGTTTCATGAAACCACCTTGATTCGCTGCGTAGAGGAATTGGCCATATCGCTATCCTGCTGACTTCGAGGAAGGCGAATCAGCATCGTGGTGCCCCGACCGGGTTCGGAGTCGATTTCGATCGTCCCGTGATGGGCTTCGATAATCTGGAAAACGATCGACATCCCCAACCCCGATCCTTCGGCTCGTGTGGTAAAGAAAGGATCGAACAGTTTCTCTACCACGTCCGCACTCATTCCGCAGCCGTTGTCCTGAATGGCGAGCAACAGCCGCCCGCCGATGATATCGTATTCCGGGTCCACCATCGCCATCACATCCACCCGAGGCGCCTCACCTTCGGTTCCGGCACCTCGTTTGAGCGCATGAATGGCGTTGGAAATCACGTTCCACATCATCTGCCGGATCTGCCCGTTGTCGGCTTCGATTCGGGTGGAAACGTCCGGTGGAGTACTCCAGGTCACCTCGATGTCCCGTTCCATGTCCTGGTTCTTGATCAGAGGTTTCAATTCCTCGAAAACGTCTTTGAGATCCACCGTTTCGAAGGTGGGGTCCATCGGTCGGGCGAAGCTCAAAAAGTCGTTGATCAGCCGATTGAGACGTTCGGTTTCCTGCAGGGAGATTTCCATCAGACGCGAGTTGTCGTCTTCCGTATCGTACTCCATGCGCAACATCTGCAACGATCCCGAAATGCTGGCCAGCGGATTGCGGATTTCATGGGCTATACCCGCCGCCAGTTTACCCAAAGCCGCCAGTTTTTCGTTCTGGAAAATTCGTTCTTTCAGACGTTGCGTTTCGGTGCGGTCTTCGACGATCAGCAAAATCCCGTCTTTTTCGCTGAACGCGTCGAGCAGGTCGGCGAAGTGGAAAAACAGCCATCTACGATCGTTTCCGACCTTGACTTCCCCCTCGAATTTCCGCGCCCAGGGTCTTCCCCATTGCTCCAGACGGAAACATTCGCGCAAAACCGGGAAAAGTCCGATCAAATCGTTGGGAAGGTCTTCGTCCTCTTTGCCGACCATTTTACGCAAAGCCCGGTTGATGAAGTGAATTTTTCCGTCGAGACCGGCCATCAGCAATCCCGAACGCATTCCCTGAATGATCGAGCGATTGAGCCGCTTTTGCTCGTCGAGATTGAGTTGCTGTTGAACCAGAGAATCCTCGCTGCTGCGAACCTGACCGGCGATGTAATACGATAAAACGGCAATGAGGCTGAACATGCAGACATTGAGGAAAAACCGATAGATCACCTCGATTTCGAACAGACTTTCGGTTGCGCTTTGCAATTGCAGCGTCTCGAAGAAAATCTTATTGCTTTCCATCCAGGTCAGACCCAGCAGCATCAGGCAGGACGTTATCGTTGTTCCTACAATGCCGCGTTTCCTGAAAACCAGCGAGGAAAGGATGATCGTCAGGTTGTATAAAAACGTGAACGGACTCGACAATCCCCCGGTGATGTAGACCATGCAGGACCAGAACAACAAATCCCCGAAAATCTGGGCGATCGACTGCAACAGGAAGTTTTCGTTATATTTGACGGCCAGAAGATACAGGATGGAAATCAGGTACATCAGGCCGATGCTGCTCAACATGATCTGCTGGGTCGGGGTCCACCAGTCCGCCGAGCGAAAACTCATGATCGCCGAGGTCGCTAGAATGGCGGTTACGGTGATGATTCGGAACAGAATCAGCGTGGTCAATCGCTGAATCTGTTGTTGTTTGCTTTTAAGAGTGCCCATGGTCAATGTTTCCCGATCGACCGAAGGTTCGGCATCGAACCTTCGCTACGCAAAGGCTTTGAAAAAACGGATTATACCCCAAGCTCGTGCGAGATGCGAATCCGTGCGATTTCCACATCTTTCGTCCCGTTGTGACATGAATTGGTCAATTTGTGAATACTTTTGTATAGTGTGAGCCGAGAGAAACATCGACCGACGATCCGCAGCAAGCGGAGAAAGAGAGTTCCGCCGTGACCGTTTTTTCTTTCGAATCCGTTCCCGAGGTTGTTTCTACGAGACTCGGGCCGTTTTTGGACAAAGTAAGTGCCTTTTCCGATGCCCAACCGCTGGCGACGTACCTGGTCGGGCCGTCCGCCCGAGGGGAATTCAGCGAAAAGAACCCTGAAATCCACCTGTTGCTGGTATACGAGAATGTAATGACCGACCTGCTCGACCATCTGGCGGCTTTGGGAAAATCTTTTGGGCGCTCTGGGATTCGCGCACCGATGCTGCTGACTCCCGATTATCTGGGAGGGGCAACGGACGTGTTTCCCATCGAACTATTGGCTTTGAAAAGTCATCATGTGCTGCTTGCCGGAGATGACCTGCTGCAAAACATCGAGATCGACCGCGAACACCTGCGGCTCGAAACCGAACGAAGCCTGCGGGAATTGCGCCTGCACATGCGTCAGGGATATTTGTATTCCGCCGGGGATGCCGGTTGGTTGGCAGAGTGGATGTCCGAAAAGGTTCCCGATTTTTTCACGACGATTCGGGCCGTTTTGCATCTTCACGGAAAACAGACGGAATTCGGAAACACCCGCTGTGCCGAGGAATTGCACGATTCGCTGGGTATCGACGCCGGACCGTTCGTCGGTGTCTGGGAAGATCACAAAGCCGGACGAACGCCCGACAAAAAGTCGGTTCGTGAACTGTTTACCCAGTGGGAAAACATCCTCAACAAACTGGTGGAGACGGTCGATGCGCTGTAAGAATTTTTGTAGACGATCCACGCTCCATGTTTCGACGGGGTGGATTCCCTTCGTTCTCGCTGTTTTCATTTCTTGCATGGTCGGAACCAATGTACAGGCGGAAACCGTTGCGTCGTTTCCCGCCAAACCGGCCCATTATGTCACCGATAGCGCGAATATGATCCAACCTGGAGAAGAACGATCCCTAAACGGCTTTCTTCAGGAGTTGGAACAGAAAACCGGCGTGCAGTTTCTCGTCGTCACCGTGGGCGACATGGGCGGACTTCCCAAAGAAACCTTCGCTTTGGAATTGGCCGAACGCTGGAAGCTGGGACGAAAAGGCAAGGACGACGGCCTCTTGTTTCTCGTGGCGCAAAAAGAACGAAAATACCGTTTCGAAACGGGTTACGGACTCGAAGGCGTTTTGCCGGACGGCTACTTGGGACAAGTGGGCCGGGAAACGCTCGTTCCCCTGTTTCAGCGGGGAAAATATTCCCAGGGAATCACCGTTGCAACGCTTACGGTTCTGAATCGCCTGGCGAAGCATTATAACGTTGCCATTGAAGGGATGCCGAAGGTTCGCGGTGCCCGCAGAAGCCGTGGAGGCTACAACTGGGTTCTGGTGCTGCTGGCTTTCATTCTGGGACCGATGTCCTGGATCTTCCGTGCCCGTCGAATGATGGGAATGCGGCGCTGGCGCGGTGGTTCCGGTATGGCCGCAGGCATGATGCTGGGCAGCGGAATGCGGCGCGGCGGCTGGGGCGGCGGCGGCGGATTCGGTTCCTTCGGTGGAGGAGGTGGTGGCGGATTCGGCGGCGGTGGCGCGGGAGGCGGCTGGTAGTTTTCTCCTACCACCACCCGTTCGGCTATTCTTCTTCCGTGTCGTCTTCCTCGGCACGAGACGGACAATCCTTCAGCAAGGTGCAGACCTCGGTTTCGGGACAACAGACCCGTCCATAAGGGCAATCGGCATCGTCTCGGCAATCGTCGGCGAGTTCGACGGTACATCGTCCGGTGGTGGCGTCGCAGGTGCTCCGCACGGCGACCGGTTCGACACAGGACGCGCATTGGGCGACCTTGCTGAAACAACCATCGCAGGCCAACCGGTGCAGGCTGTCGAGTTTTTGGGCTTCAGCAAAAACGTCGTAGTTCTCGTTGATGGCAATCACGCCACAGGCTTCCCAGGGCGTGAAATCGTAGCTGCAGCCGTCTCCCACACGAACGTAGGCTTTGCAGGAATCGCCTGCCGCACACGTCGTGACGGTTTTGTAGGCGCTTTTCAAGTCGCTTTCGTGCTCGCAGACATCCTCGCAGGAAATCACGAGAAAAGCTTGAATTATCAACAAGATAACGATTTTATTCATTCCGGTTGCTCCAGGATCACGAACGGTTATTTACGTTTGGTAATTTGTTGGTAGACCTGCTTGGCCAATTCTCCGATGGTGATCGCTCCACCCCGTGCATCGAATCCCGCAACGGTTTTGGAAACGTCGAACAAAGGCTTGATGTGCTGGTCGGCGAGATCTTTGTTGGAACAAACTCCCAACCCGATCAGAGCCAACGCGGTTTGCGTAGCGGTATCGGCATCGAGAATCTTGGTCAACGGTTCGGCGCTTTCGAAGGTAAGATCTTTCAGTTGCATGCGAACTTCTTTGAAATCACCCGCTCCGAATTTGACGTTGTAATTCAATCCGGCAATGGCTCGTGCCGCGCCGTCGGAACCTCCCCGGCGGGCAATCACGCCGAACGCACCCCATTTCACCCGCTCTTCCTTTAGAAGCGGTAACACTTTGAGCGCTTGTTCCGGCACGGCGGCTTGTCCGAGGATATCCAGCGCCCAGGCACGCAACTCGATATCATAGGTGCGATCCAGAGCGATGGTCAAAGCCGTGGGTACGCTTTCAGGATCGGCGTTACGCGATAAAGCTTCGAGAATCAGGTAACGGGTTTGAATCGAGCGATTTTTATCGAGCAAGTAGGGTAAAACGAGTTCATAAACCCGCGAGTCCCGGAAAAAATGCAGGGTCTGTATCAACGAACGCTGCGGGTTGGGATATTGCTCGTTCCACCAGGTAATGATGTAGTCGCAGACTTTTTTCTTGGTGGCTCCCTTATTGAATTGTTGCAGTATTTTCAAAGACTTCATCGCCATGTCCTGCGTCGAAAGCTGATCGATCAGCATCGGCACGGCGGCATCTCCCATACGGGTAAGTACATTGAAAGCCGAATATTTTCCCGATCCGTATTTTCGGGAAAATCCTTTGCCGTACCAGTCGACCACCGCTTGTCCCACGTTGGCCGGAACCTGCCCTTCACCGAACTTGATCAGCAGGTGCAAGGCGTCCTTGGCGTTGGCCTGCACGTCCGCATCGGGATGCTTGAGCAATTCCACGATCTGCTTGGCCGACTCTACAGCGAGTTTGCTACGGTCTCCGACGGGAAGATCCCGGTAGCTCAAACCGAGGTTGTTGAGATCCCCAAGCCGAGCGAGCGTGACCGAACCATGCACGCGAACGGCAAACGGGTTTCCCGTTTCCTGAATGATTTTTGCTATTTTCGCTTCTCCGCCCTGCTGTTCGGCCAGGGAATCGATGGTATCGACCGTCGGCGTACAGGCTCCCAACAGTCCCAGCAGCATGATGAACACGAACAGCCGTTTTCCCGTCATTGGCGGACCTCCTGAGGTCTGAAATTCCATGGTACTTTCAAGGTTATAGAAGGCTCGCTATGGACTGTCAAGGGATGGTTGTGAGGGCTTAGGTGATTCAATTCTTGAATGATTTGTTCCATTCAAGTGCTTTCGGGGGGTGGCACGGTCTTTCACCGTGAGATGACTGGCCGTGAAAACACAAAAAATCCGGGCTATCGATCCTTTCCGGATCGATAGCGCACCCATTCTTAGATTTACCCCGTTCGATTCATGCAGAATTAGGGATAGGAAGAAACGTGTGGTTCAGTACGGCAGCACTCACCCGACGGTGAAAAGTTTTCAAACTCTGAAATCTGGATACAAACGAGCGAAAACGATTGAAAATTATTCGGGATATCCGGTGGATACCTTGTCGATGATTTCCAGCCCGCCGTCTCTCAGATCGATACGGGCGATCCACCAGAAATCGCCGTCGACCAATCCGCCGTGCCGGAACGATTCCAACAGTTTTCCTTCGTAGTACACGGTGACCCGAGCCGGGCTGGCTCCGGAACCACGGCTGGTATTGACTCGTACGCCCACTTCCAACTCATCGACATCGCCAGGTTTTTCGAGAAGCTGAAAATGCTCCGGTCCAACCGGGTAACGGGCATCGGACAGCAAGCGGCCATCGTCCTGGTCGGAGGCATCACCCCAGGCGGCCTGGGGGTTGTCCCAGAAGCAATCGAAGGGATGGGCACCCCATTTTCCCGTCTGGCTGATCACGTGCAGGTCAAGGTCCGCACCTTCTTCGGCGTTGGGGGTGTTCCAGGCCAATTCCACAACGAGCAGTCCGTCCAGCAGACAATGCACCGGCTGAATGCAGGGACCGTATTTCTGTCCGGTCTGGTCGCTCATCTGCAGACGCACGCGGTAGTCCCCCAAAAAGTCCGGTATCAATTCGACTTCACCGTCTGTTCCGCCGGTGGTATCCAAGCGGGCCAGACTCATGTCCGGCAGGGCATCCAAAGACCAGTCGATGTTCGTGGCTTGCAACTCATAGGAACCGAACGACGCTTGCAAACGAAGGGCTTCTCCGGGGGCCGGTTGATTGGAGCCGTCGAGCAGAATACGTACGGAATCGCAGCCGTCTTCCACCTGAACCGGCTCCTGCTCGGCGGGTTCATCCACCGTATCCGTCTGTTCTTCTTCGGCGATGATTTCCGACTCGACGCTTTCGGAAGCCTCTTCATCGAGGTCCGTTTCTTCGGCTTCGATCCCCTCGATTTCCCCTTCCACAGCGTCGAGATCGCCGTTGGAGAGGTCGATGTCCCCTTCCAGCATTTCGGAGGAATAACAGCCGGTTAGCTGCATCAGGATCGCCAATACCATCAGAGAAAACCATCGTATCGTCCAAGCGCGTCTCATGCCATTTCCTTTCGAAACGGAGGCGGTCATAAGTATTCTCAATAAACTATAGTTAATATAATAGCAAAATTTATAAATATTGTGAAGGAAAAACGCGAAATCGTTAAGGTACTTTCATTCCAGATTTCGAACGAGCCTGACATGGAAGAGGATGGACCGAGTTGATGAAAAAATGGTATTTCCACCTATTTTTCGGGTATGTTGGTCTTTGTGCGGAGGGATTTTTTCATGGAAATCGTTCGGACCAAAGACCATAAATGCGAATTCTTTGAAAGAGTGGAAAAATGGAAAACATCCGCTGTTTCCTCGCGCTTCCGCTGTCCGAGGAGATCAAGCGAAACATGCAGGAAATGCAGGCTCGCCTTGCCGAAACCCTGCTTCCGCCGAGTGTGAAAGTAGGTTGGGTACGTCCCGAAGGGCTGCACGTCACCTTGAACTTTTTCGGTGACATCGACGCCTCGTTGGTGCATCCCATTACCGAGGCAACCCGTAAAGCCACGACGGATTTGGGTCGGTTTCCTTTGGAAATCCAAGGTCTTGGAGCTTTTCCAAACTTCGGACGTCCCCGAGTGCTTTGGGCGGGAATGGCATTTGCTCCCGAACTGCACGCCTTGCACCGATCCCTGGGAGAGCATTTTCAATCCATTGGATTGCCTTGGGAAGACCGTCCCTTGAAACCCCACATCACCTTGGGAAGGGTTCGTTACGAGAAAGGGCGTGGTCTTGTTGCAGAGGCGACGAACGGGCTGCGCCCACACGTTTTCGGTACGAGCGAGGCCGCACGGGTGGTGCTGTACCGTTCTTATCTGCAGCCTGGAGGGTCGGTCTACAAGGAGCTTTTCTCTACGGATTTGTAACGTGTCCTTTTTTTGGATATTTTCCATCTTTTTAGTGGTCAAGGCGATCAATAGGAAATATAGTGGCAGGAATTTCGAGACGCATTGCGTGGAGGCATTTAGGAGTGCATCCTACAAAGGCAACGAAAGAAACCGTTTGAAATCGGGCACTTGACAAAAAAGAGTCTTCGATTCGAGGTTTTTTGAAACCGTTCCTTTCAACTTCTGCCTCCAAGTATACGGGAGTTGCGCATGAATTGGATTTACAGCTTGTTTTCCAACGACCTGGCCATCGACCTTGGGACGGCCAACACGTTGGTCTACGTGAAAAATAAAGGGATCGTCATCTCCGAACCTTCCGTCGTCGCCGTGCAAAAAGACCGCGCCGGACGACGCAAAGTCCATGCCGTGGGCAAGGAAGCCAAAGAGATGTTGGGCCGGACCCCCGGTTCCATCGTCGCGATTCGTCCCCTAAAAGACGGTGTTATTGCCGACTTCGACGTTTGCGAGGCGATGCTGAAGCACTTTATTCGCAAAGTGCACAACGATTCCAGCCTGGTACGCCCTCGCGTGATCGTCGGTGTCCCGCTGGGCATTACCGAAGTCGAGAAAAAGGCCGTTCGCGAGTCGGCGACCTCCGCCGGCGCTCGTGAAGTCTACCTGATCGAAGAACCGATGGCGGCCGCCATCGGCGCCGGACTACCGATCACCGAACCTTCCGGCAACATGATTATCGACATCGGCGGCGGAACGACCGAAGTGGCCGTGATTTCGCTGGCAGGTATCGTCTACGGAAAATCCGTGCGAGTCGCCGGAGACAAGATGGACGAAGCGATTGTCGCCCATCTCAAGAAAAAGCATCAGGTGCTGATCGGCGAGCGAACGGCGGAAATGATCAAAGTCACCCTCGGCAACGCCTATCCCGGCGAGGAAATCGAGACGATGGAGGTCAAGGGCCAGGATATGGTTGCCCGCGTGCCTCGGATCGTGGAAATCAACTCCGAGGAAATCCGCGACGCCTTGCAGGAACCCATCCGCGCCATCGTATCGGCCTTGCGTCTGGCACTCGAACGAATGCCGCCGGAACTGGCGGCGGACGTGATGGACCGTGGTATCGTGTTGGCAGGCGGCGGCGCGTTGCTGCGAAGGCTCGATCTGCTGTTACGCGAGGAAACCGGCGTACCGGTCATCGTTGCCGAAGATCCATTGAGCTGCGTGGCCATCGGCTGCGGAAAAGCTCTGGACGAACTGGACCTGCTCAAGGAGGTCGCCTCCAACCAGACGTGAGCGGCGGATGTTCAAGTATCGTATTCCCTTTTTGCTGTTGGTCGTGATTATGCTGGCCGTTTTGGCGCTTGTCAGTCACGATAAAAACGACGACGAAACCAACGCCGCCGAGTCGGCGGCCCGGTTTGTCTTTTCTCCTCTTCAAAAGGGAACCACCTATGTTTTCAATGGCTTAGGGCAGGTCTGGCGACGCTATGTCGCCCTGACGGACGCCGCCGAACGAGCGCTGGAAGCCGAAGGAGAAAAACGCCGTCTGGAACTCGAACTCCAGAGACTTCGAGCGTCTGAAAAGGAAAACGTCCGTCTCAAACGGCTTTTACGTTTCAAAAAAGAACACAAGCTCGATGCCATCGGCGCAAACGTCATTGCCGTCGATCTTTTCGGAGACTACCGCTCCATCACGATCGATCGCGGACGCCGCGATGGCATCAGCAGCAAAGCGGTGGTGGTCAACGACAAGGGCGTCGTGGGACGTATCTGGAAGCTGTACGGTTCCACCGCCCAGGTTTTGTTGATGACCGACCCCAACAGCGCGATTGACTCTCTGATCGAGCGCACTCGCGCACAGGGAATGGTGCAGGGGCTACCGGGCAAAGACAAACTGGAGTGCCAGATTGTCTACAGCCTGCGAACGACCGGGGTGCAGGAAGGCGATCTCGTGGTGACATCCGGCATGGACAGCCGCTTTCCCGCCGGGTTGCCGATGGGTCGGGTATCGAGACTTTCTCAACAACGAGAAGGAATTTTCATCGAAGCTGTGCTGGACCCGGTGGTGGATTTCACCCGGCTGGAAGAAGTATTGGTGCTGGAACCCACGGGAGGGCTGTGATGCGTTGGGTTCTGCTGCTCGCCGGTTTCGGTCTGTTCTGCTTCAGCATGGGAAATGTTTCGTATCTTCTAGGACTTAGAGAAGCACGCCCCGACCTGCTGGCTTTGGGAGTGGTGTTTTTCAGCACGATGCGTCGGCCCGTTCTCGGGTTGGTCTCGACCTTTTTCTGTTCGGTAGCCGTGGCAGCGCAAAGTGCAGCGAGTTTGCCGCTGGTGTTTCTGGTCGCCGTGACCTTGTATCTGATGATATCGTTTCTTTCCCTTCGATTGTTGCTGAAACACCCGGTGCATCTGGCGTTTCTTGCTGCCCTGATCAGCGGTCCGAGCCGGGAGTTGGCCAATTTTTACGTCTTTGTCTTCAAATCGTCCACATTGGTCACGTTCTGGCCGAATCTTTCTCAGCTTTTGCTTGGCACGCTGGCAACGTTCATCGTCGGCGTTCCCGCCTACGCTCTTGCCAGGCAACTGGACCGCAAACTGCGTCCCGATACTCAGCAACCCCAGTTTCTACCGGATTTTTAGCCCGGAACATTCATGAAAATCGTAGAGAGACGCCGGAAACCGAAGAACTTTCGCGAAGTTGGAGCAATTTTCACCCGCAGGCATACTGGAAAGTCTGTCGAGGATGAAAATCGGGAAACGAGAGAAAGATCGAGAGTTTTCAAGTCGGAGTAGATTCTTCATGAATATTCCGGGTTAGCCTACCGAAAATTCTTCGAATTTCAGGATAATCCCGTAAGTCAGGCAAATTTCTTGCCCGACACCTTGGCATTGTCGGGCAAGAAATTTGCCCGACCTACTGAAAATTCCCCACTCCGTTTCACTCGTTCCTGCGAAAAAACGAACAAGAAATAGACAAATTAAACTCAATTTTATATAATATATTAAAAATCCTTTTGTGGAGTTTCGAGATGATCAAGCGAGCTTGCACGCGCTGTTTCACGCCGACACAGAATCCTCTGGCCGAATATTGTTCCGTTTGCGGTACGAGGCTTCCAATCATCACCAACTTCTGCCCATCCTGCGGTGCAAAGTTGGTTCGTGGCCAAAATTACTGTTCCCTGTGCGGAACGAGGTTCGAAGGTGTGGCCGACCTGTTTGTCCCGCAGGATATCCGTGCGAGCCAGCAGCAATATCTCGATTCGCCCGAATACGCCTTCAACGCCCCTCATAATCGTGCGCGTTCCCGGCTGCGGACTATCATCAACCAGCGCCTGAAACAAAAAAAGGCGGGTTCGTAAGCCAAACCCGCCTGAATACAATAAAAACGAGAAAAACTATTCGTCGCCACCCCAGGTCATTCCATTGGCAAAAGGCGAGATTTCGCGCAGTCGCTGAATTACGGGGGGTAGTTTCTCCAACACGAAGTCGATTTCTTCCTCGGTGTTGTAGCGGCTCAGACTGAACCGAATGGACCCGTGCGCGGCGGTGAAGGGAATTCCCATGGCCCGCATGACGTGTGACGGTTCCAACGATCCCGAAGCGCAGGCCGACCCGGACGAGGCGGCGATGCCGAATTCGTCCATCATCAGCAGAATCGCTTCACCTTCGATGTATTCGAAACTCACGTTAAGCGTATTCGGAAGCCTGTGGCGACCGTTGACCCGCGTGTCGGGACAGGTGGCCAGAATGCCTTTTTCCAGCTTGTTGCGCAGGTAGATCAACCGTTCGTTTTCTTCCGGCATGTGTTTTTCGGCCAATTCGGCAGCCATACCCAGGCCAACGATCCCCGGCACGTTTTCGGTTCCGGCACGCTTGCCGCGCTCCTGGTGACCGCCGATGATCAGCGGCATCAGTTTGGTACCTTTGCGAACATACAAGGCACCGATACCCTTCGGTCCATGAAGCTTGTGACCGGAGAGCGAAAGCAGGTCGATGGGTGTGTTTTTCAGGTCGATGGGCACTTTTCCAACGGCTTGCACGGCATCCGTGTGAAACACGACGCCTTTTTCATGCACGATCTCGGCGATTTCCTCGATGGGGAAAATCACGCCGGTTTCGTTGTTGGCCCACATGATACTCACGATGGCCGTATCCGAGTTGATCGCGCCACGCAACTCGTCCAGGTCGAGTTCGCCGTTGCCGTCCACGCGAAGCTCCGTCAAGCGATAGCCCATCTTCGTCAGGTGATGGCATTGGGAACGAACGGCGGGGTGCTCGACCCTCGTGGTGATGATGTGCCGTTTGCGTCCGCCCAGCGCTTCCAACGTGCCGCGAATCGCCAGGTTATCGCCTTCGGAACCACCCGCCGTGAACACGATTTCGGAAGAATGTTCCGCACCCAACAGGCTGGCGATCTGCTGACGCGCCCCGGTCCAGGTCTTTGCGAACATTTCCGCCGAATAGATGCATACTCGATGGGTTGCCGTAGTACTCTTCCCAATACGGGCGAATGGCTTCGACGACTTCGGGGGCAACGCGGGTCGTAGCGTTGTTATCAAGATAAATGATGGGATTCATTGGACTTCCTCGACAACCAGATCTTCCGTAACGAATTCTCTCAGCTTCGCTTCCACCACGTCACGCAGCGTGAACGACGCAACCCGGCACTGGGAGCAGGTTCCTCGCAAGGAAACTTGGACCACGTTGCGGTCCACGTCGATCAATTCCAGGTCGCCGCCGTCTTTTTGGAGAATCGGACGGATTTCACGGTCGATGGTTTCCTGAATCAATTGGATTTTCTGGATGTTGGTAAGGTTCTTCTTGGACGGTTCCTTGACCTCTTTTTCCTTCTCTTCCGGGGGGCGACCGGTGATTTTTTCGATGATCTGGGCAATATCTTCGTGGCAGCCACCACAACCGCCACCCGCCTTGGTGTAGTTGGTGACGTCCTCAACGGTGGTCAGGTTGTTTTCGCGAATCGCGCGTTCCACTTCTTCTTCGGTTACACCGAAACAAATGCAGACAAGCCGAGATTCCTCTTTCTTTTCAGGAATTTCGCCGCCTTTACGCTTGCGATGGTCCAGAATCGCCGCTTCCAAGGCTTCACGACCCAGCACGGAACAATGCATTTTCTGGTCCGGCAATCCACCCAGTCGATCGGCAATCTCTTGGTTGGTGATTTTCTCGGCTTCTTCCAGAGTCAGGCCGATCATCATTTCGGTGAGCACCGACGACGAGGCAATGGCGCTGGCACAGCCGAAGGTCTGAAACTTGGCTTCGGTGATTTTACCGTCATCGTCCAATTTGAACATCAGACGAAGGGCGTCGCCACAAGCCATCGAGCCGACTTCGCCTATCCCGTCAGCTTCTTTGATGAATCCGATGTTGCGCGGATTCTTGAAATGATCTCTGACTTTATCGGTATAGTCCCACATGTTGTTCTCCCGGCAGCTGCTTGCAGTGCAAGCGTATCCATATTCCTTCAGGTTCGAACCCACGCGAAACCGAACTCATTCACGAGGGTTCGCTATAAGTCTTTAGTCTGTAGTGACTTTGTCAAGAGTTTTTCCTCGTCCTCCTGCCAGTTTCTTGCATTGAACCCCTAAAAAGCTCGACTTTTTCCTTTTCTCAGGTCGAAACCATCTTTTCGCTTGCCCGAATGCCACTGGGGTTTATTATATTCCCATGAAGGATTTCGGCAGATTCGGAGCGGACCGTGGACTCGAAAGCGATCGTGGAAACACCGAAGGAAATGAGTGAATGCCGGGCCGGGATCGTGCAATCGCTGGAGGGACATACGGCGGTGGTATCGATTCCCCGTAAAGGTGTCTGTGACAAATGCGCCGGAAAAGGCGCGTGTTTCGCCATGGGAACCGATACGCCCGACGCCATCCGAGCGACCAACACGATCGGGGCGTCCGTCGGCGATCAGGTCGAAATCGCATTTCCCGAAAACTCCAAGGTCAAGGCGACGTTTTTCGTCTACCTCGTACCGCTTTTCGGTTTGCTGGTGGGAGGCTTTTCTATGCAAGCGCTGTTTTCCACACTGGGATTCGATACGGACGACGGCGCGATTTTAGGCTGTGTGGCGGGATTTTTGGTCGGCCTGGGAATTTCGATGCTGTTCGACCGTCGCGACAAGACAAAGGCCCGCTTTGCAGCACAAATCACGCGCATCGTACGTCACGAGGGTGAAGGATTCGTCCCGATCTCGGAAGACAACGCCGCCATCGAGACCTCCAAATAGCTGTTTTTACCGTACAAACCAATCATTGCGATGAACGGGAATTGCTTCCCTATCCACAGGGTTCTTTTCCAAGCAAAACGCAGGGAGCAGGATACAATTCAGCTTTATCCGATAGACCTGAACCATGGAAATTTTCTCTATCTGACGGCTTATTTCCCAATCAAGAAAACCCCGTTGTTTCCGACGGGGTTTTGTTGGTTGGGCCGAGAGAAAATTTTCAGGATTCCGGGACGACCTCGGGACAGCTTTCCTCGTCGCCGTCTTCGTCGAAATACTCTTCGCCGTCCAGCACCGCACTCTCGATGTAATAGGAAGTTTGGAACGAGGTATCCCAGCATTCAACAACTTTGAAGCTTTCGGCTTCCAGGTCGCCACCGGTGACCGAAGCATCTGCCCGACCACGGCCATCGGCCTGCCAGGTCGCAACGATCTGAATGTCTTCCAGTTCCGGCAGGTCTTTGTCGGGATCGTCCGCGTGAATGTCTCCAACGAGGGTGAAGGAATAGCGGCCCGTTCCATCGGCGTGGCTGTGGTAGCTGTAACTTCCGTTGCCGACCTCGCCGTCACTGTCCTCCCCGACAAAATCGATGAATTCCACCTCGATGCGCCGACCGTCGCTGACCGTATCGTAATCGAGCACCAAACGACCTTGTTCCACCACAGCAGGATCGATTTCGGCGGCGGCATCGAAATCCAGCGTCAGGTCGCCGATGCCATGATGAGCCTGGGTGGCGTCCGGTTCGACGTTTCCGTACCAGATTTTCGTCCACTCGCCGTCCTCGTTGTCGAGCTTGCGCGCTTCCATGGAATATTCAAACGTTCCCGATTCGGTGTTCTCAGTGACCACCAACCGCTGTTCGATCTGACTCAGGGCATCGTCAGGCTGCCACGGACCCCAGATCCGGGCATTGTCCAGGCGCTCCGACGGGGGATACTGGACCAGAATATCCAGCCAGGAAAGCAGCAAAGTCACGCTGAAGTTGATGGCTCGTGTCGTCTGGACGGTTTCCAGATAATAAGCGGATGTTTCGCCGACCGGAGCGGCGACGGCACGCAGCATGATTTTTTTCGAGCCTTCCGACTCGGGAACTTCAAGCTTGAGAGTTTCACTGTTGGGAAGAGCATTGCGAAAGGCGTCGTCCTCGGCCTGCCCGGTCTGGCCGGAAGTGGAATCGTCTTCGCCGAAACAGCCGACAAGCAACAAGGCCAAAGCCAACAGTCCGAAAATCCGTGTGAATTCGTTCATGATTTCCTCCTGATTCGATGGAGTTACAGAGTTTTCAGGAGCCTTTTTGCAAAGTCTACCACATCCGCTCCCGAACGTCATCCTATTCTCTATCAACACCGCATGGAGGCGAAAACGTCACCGTTTATACATTTTTTATCGAATACAGGAGCGCATAAACAATCGGGTCGTTGTGGAAAGAACTTGTTCATCCGCATTTTCGAAGGGTAGAATATCCTAGGATTTGTTGCGGCTTCTCAAGGAAGACGCATGGTTGTAGCAAGGAGCAGACATGGAAGACGGTCCTTATTTCAAGGGCATCATGGATGTGTTTCAGGAGAGCCTGATTCTCTTCGGACAACGTGGGGTGATTCTGGGGGTCAACACCTCGTTTTGCCAACTCCTGGGATGGGAACGCGAACAGCTCGAAGGGTTGACGCCGGATTACCACTTCGTCCCGGAGGATCAACGAGGCCGCCTGTATACCTGGATGGGCAATGCCCAGGCGTTGCAAAATCCCCTCGATCTCGAATTCCTCAGCCGTGACGGCAAGCGTCTTGCCGTCACGCTGGAACCGTCGTGGCTTACCGCGAAGGAAGGCACCGACGCGCTGGCCGTATTGGTTGGTATGCAGGAAGAAACGTCGAACCGGCGTAAAGCCTATCTGGCCGACAGTTTGCTTGAAAACTTGGATCAGGCCGTGATTTCCACTTCGGTGGTCGGCATCGTTCGCAGTTGGAACCGTGCCGCCGAGAAAATCTACGGAATCGAGAAATCGAAAGCGATCGGCAAGCCGGTCAAACAGATCGTTCCGCAGGAGCGCGTCGAGGAGTTGCATTCCTGGCTGGAAAAAATGTACGCCTCCGGAAAACCCTCCCATCGCAAGACCTCGAACGTCCGTGCCAACGGCGATCTTTTCGCGGCGGACATGTCGATTTGTCCTATCTTCAGCGACAGCGGCAGCATTTTGGGTATCTGCCTGATCGTTCGGGATATCAGTCAGGAATCCGCTCTTGAAATGCGTTTTCGTCGGATGGAAAAAGAGTTGCTCGAAAATCAGCGGGCCAAGTCGCTGGCCGACATCACCTCGGGAATCGCTACCGCCAACAACAACATTCTTCAGGTGCTGAGCGGTCAGGTCTCCGGTTTGCTGGCCACGTTGCCGAGTTCCGATTCTTTGTATCCACGACTGGAACATATCGACCAGGCCGTGAATAAACTGGTCAATTTCAACAAAAACCTGATCGAATTCACTCGCGGTGGCCAGGCGATGTACGAAAACGGGAACCTGGAAGTCACCAATCCCGGCGAAGTGCTGCGTTCGGTGGTCGAAATCTGCCGCGACACGTTCCCTCCGACCATTACCATCATCGAGAAATTTTCCAAAGCTTCCCTGCCGCTGGCAATCGATTCCACGGAACTCAAGCAACTTGTCATGAACCTGATGTCCAACGCCCGCGATGCCTTGCCCAAGGGTGGGGTGATCGAGCTGGTGCTGGAAAAAGCCGACATCGGCGATCGTGGCGAAATCCTGAAAATCCCCGTATCTCCGGGTGATTACATGATGATTCAGGTCAAGGACAACGGCGAAGGTGTGGCACCGAAAATGCTGTCCCGGCTGTTCGATCCGATGTCATCGACGAAGGGAGCCGAAAAAGGCCACGGCTTCGGTCTGTACTACGTTCGCAATATCGTCAAAAAGCGCAAAGGTTATATCGAGGCCATTCCCGGTATTCCACGTGGTACGACCTTTGAGGTCTACCTGCCGGTTTCCGCTCCCAAGGAGACGAAAAGCCCGTCCCAAAGCCAAGGCACATTGGAGCGTGGCAACGAAACCGTATTGCTGGTGGACGACGAAGAGTTGATCATCAGCATGGGCGAAAGCATCCTGAAATCGCTGGGATACCAGGTCATTGTCGCCCACAACGGCTTGGAGGCGGTCCAGACCGTCGAAAAGCGCCGTGCCGACATCGATGTCGTGGTCATGGACGTAATCATGCCCAAAATGGACGGATTGGAAGCGCTGCGAAAAATCAAGCAGCGGGCAGCGGATCTTCCGGTAGTGATTTCCACGGGTTTCGCCGATATCGCACCGATGGGAGATATCAAAAAAGCCGGAGCGGACCAGATTTTGCTCAAACCCTACAAAATCGACGATCTTGCATCCATGCTCAAAGAAGTATTCAAGAAAAAATACTCCGGGGATGGGGACTCCGACGATGAACTGGTGCTGCTCGATCCCGATGAGTGGAACGAGTAGCCCCTCCCTTTAAAAACAGACCGTTAGATGGAGCAGGATTGATTCTCACTGTAGTTGACTTCCATGAAAAAGCTGTTTCAGGTGGGTGGCATGGTCTTTGCCCGAAGGGCAATGGCCGTGAGATTCCAATAGGTTGCACGGCCATCGATTCTTCGATTCGAAGACCGTGGCACCCACATAGAAGCTCTAAGTCAACGGCATTGGGATTGGTTCCTGCTCCTTGCGTTTTGGTTTGACAAGAACAGGCGAACGAAGCCGCAATCCCCATTCATCAACCAACAAAAAACCCGCCTTTTGGCGGGTTTTTTGTTGGTTTTTTTGTGGAATTTCGAGGAGTTAGTTGCTCATCGAATCGAGGAAATCCTGGTTGGTCTTGGTTTTGGTGATTTTATCCAGCAGGAATTCCATGGCGTCGATCACACTCAGCGGATGGAGCAGCTTGCGCAAAATCCACATGCGGTGAAGTTCGTCCGGTGGCATGAGCAGTTCTTCCTTGCGGGTCGCCGAGCGGTTGATGTCGAGGCAGGGGAAGATCCGTTTTTCCATCAGCTTGCGATCGAGATGCAATTCGCTGTTGCCGGTTCCCTTGAATTCCTCGAAAATCACTTCGTCCATGCGCGATCCGGTATCCACCAGCGCGGTACCGATGATCGTCAGCGAGCCGCCTTCCTCGATGTTGCGTGCCGCACCGAAAAAGCGCTTCGGTTTGTGCAAAGCGTTGGAATCGACACCACCGGACAGGATTTTACCGGAAGCCGGAATCGTGGTGTTGTAGGCACGGGCCAGACGAGTGATGGAGTCAAGCAGGATGACGACGTCCAGCTTGTGCTCAACCAGCCGTTTGGCTTTTTCGATCACCATTTCGGCCACTTGCACGTGACGTTGGGCCGGTTCGTCGAAGGTCGAGGAGATGACTTCGCCTTTGACCGAGCGTTCCATGTCGGTCACTTCCTCGGGTCGTTCGTCGATCAGCAGTACGATCAGCACGATTTCCGGGTGGTTGGAGGTAATCGCGTTGGCGATATCCTGCAACAGCACCGTTTTACCGGCACGCGGCGGTGAGACGATCAGGCAGCGTTGTCCTTTGCCCAACGGCGTCATCAGGTTGAGGATGCGTGTCGAGTAGTTTTTGGTGGTGAATTCGAGGTTCAGCCGATTTTCGGGATACAGCGGCGTCAGGTTGTCGAAAAGGATTTTGTGCCGGGAAACCTCGGGATCTTCGAAGTTGACCGTCTCGACTTTCAGCAGCGCATAGTAACGTTCGCCTTCTTTCGGCGGACGGATCTGACCGGAAATGGTATCGCCGGTTCTCAGGTTGAAACGGCGGATCTGCGACGGGCTGATGTAGATATCATCGGGACCGGGAAGATAGTTGTAGTCCGGGGAACGCAAAAAGCCGAAACCATCGGGCAGTGTTTCGAGTACGCCTTCGGAGTAAATAATGCCGTCTTTGGCGCTCTGGGCCTGCAAAATGGCGAAAATCAGTTCCTGCTTGCGCAGTCCGGCGGCTCCTTCGATTCCCAGTCGATTGGCCAGAGAGGCGATTTTGCGAATCGGCCATTCTTTCAGTTCTTTCAGGTTGATACGGCCTTTTTTCGAAGCAATTTCGTTGTGCTCCAACTCCGTCGAGGGGCTTTCCGAGTAATCGTCCGCCGGTTCTTCCTTTTTGGTCGGTGGATTGCTGGGAGGAGCGGGTTGTGCGAAATCCTCTTCGAAGGGCAGTTCCGGCTCATCATTCGTCGCGGGAGCAGGCGTGCTCGATTTGATCGAAAACGCCCTGCGTTTGGGAGGAGACGGAAGACCGGGATCGGGGGTGAATGCCGGTTCCTCCTTTTTCCGGGTTCGACTTTGCAGGGAACGCGGGGGAGGCGGAAGATTCGGATCGGCGACCGGTTCTGCAGCGTCATCCGAAGCCATGTCGGGCAGGGACTCTTCATCGACCGGTGGTTTGGAACGCATGATTTTGCGGAATCCGGCCTCGGCGTTTCCACGGTTGGAGGACTGGCGCCGGATGTTTGTCTGTCCACCGGAATCGGATCGGATGACGACCCGCCGCCGGGGCTTTTTCTTAGGTTTTTCTTCGGGAGTATCGTTGGTGGAGTTTTTCTTGTTGTCGTCGTTGGACACGGGATTACCTCGTTTTTTCGAAAAATATTGTCAGATTAGACTGAACCATTTGGAATCATTGTGAAAAATGGAGACAAATGAAGGATTGATCTCGTAACCCAAAATGCCCCTGGGTACAAGCTGTTCTGAAAATCAAACCAAAGGAGACAATGCGTCGGAATCGACTACCCCACCGTTCAACCACTGTTCATCTTTTCAAGGATAATGCTTGGTTTGTCGATATCGTTTAGGAGAAACGCGCGACGAAGCGGGATAGGGTTCCTTGAATCTTCTCCTTAAAGCATTGCAATCTTGATGCGGACTGTCAAGTTTTTTTCGCTCAATTTGATATTAACAAGTTTCTAATATTTGAAAATTCTAACATTTCGGTATAAAATTCCGCCAGATTTTCGTTCCAGACGGAACAATTCTCTCGACGTGCTCCTAAAATCGGTTTTTCGTCAACCCGAGGTTGGATCGGATTTTGTCGACGTAAACATTTCAACGTTTCTTCCTTAAAAAACTGAAATAGACAGAATCCGCTACGAGATGATATAAGGTTTTCGTTAGCATTTTGTTAGCGTTGTTTTTTTCATCTCCTTTACGGACATGGAAGAAGTTCCATTTTTTCTTGTATTTACATTGAGTTATGAACCTGCTTTTGGAAAGTTGTTTTTTCGGAACCGGGTAGATGGCTTGCAAAACCAAGGAGTCTTCATGAAATACGCATCGTTGTTCCTTTTGTCTCTGGCTTTGATTTTCTTCGGCATTTCCTGCTCCGACTCGAACGATTCCTCTCCGGGAGATACGGATACTCTGGCGGGTGGAGATTCGGAGATCGAACAAGACGCCGCGTTCGAGCCGCATCCGACTTTCGATACCCTACCCACCGACCCTACTACCGGAACGGAGATTGAAAGCTGCGCCTTGTACCAGGAAGAAGTCTGCGAAAACGGAAAGAAAAAAGTTTGCGACATTTACGACGGCGAATCCAAAAATTTCGTGGATGAACCGAACGAGATCCTCAAGCGCGTCTACCTGTACGATCGCTGGCACGACCTGTACACCTCTCCCAACGGATTGACCGCCGAGCGCGTGTTCAACACCGACATTCCCGGTTCGATGCCGGAAGAAGAATGGGGCGACCCGGAGAAATTCGCCGGATGGGCCGGAACCGGCGATGCCTCCATCTGGACCGGTGCAGCACTGGTTTCGGACATTTTCCGTTACATGGATACCGGAACCTCCGCCGATTACGACCACATGATCAACCGGCTGAAAGCCATGCTTCGCAATTTCGATGTAACGAATATCCCCGGCTATCTGGCGCGTCACGATTATCTGGTGCTTGACGAAGGCGGACCGCAAAACGATCAAATCATTATCGAATTCGGCCTGGATAACCGGAACAACCGGGACAATCCCATGGAGAATGCCGAAAACGTCGATGGACTTCCGCAAATGTATTTCGACGGCGTGCCGGACGGAAACGGCGGAACGGTTAAGGGAACACCCTACTGGAACGGGCATCCCTCCATCGACCAGTATTCCGGTCCCATGACCTCCTTCCCGCTGATCTACGATCTTCTGAAAGAGGAAGACAGCGATCTCAAAGAGAAAATCGTCCACCACATGAGCTGCTACATGAAGCGCCTGAAACGCTTGGAAATCACCAACTTGCAGGACAACCCGGACGTGCTCGACGCGGTGACCAGCTATTTCGCCGGAGCCAACATGCAACTGGACCCGGACGACATGGACTTCACCCAACTGGATCGGCTGGTGGTCTACTACCATGCGATGTTCAACCAGGCCAACGCCGAAACCTATGACCGTACCTGCCCAGACACCCTCGAAATCGAGCCGTCGCGGGTTATCGACGCCAACGCCTCGGATTTCATGCTCCAAATGCTCGATCTGGCCTCCGAACTGGACGACGACAGCAACGAACCGGCCCGAGAGAAGATGATCGACCATTTCTACATCGCCAACGTTCGCGGCGGCGATGCCAGCCACCTGATGCACCTGGCGATCATGAATTACTATTTCACAGGAGAACAGCAGTACCTGGACTTTCTTTTCGATGAACTGATCGGCAACCTAAGCACGATCGAAGTGGCTCGCACGATGATCGCGTTTCGTCTGCCGGATTGGTGCTTCCGTTTCTACGGCGACCATATCACCTACGGCACGCACTGGCAGATGATAACGATGCTCCCGGAAGGCGACCTGAAAGACCAGATGCTCGACGTGATGAAAACCGAACTCTGGGAAAAAGCGTTGTACAATCACGAAAGCGCGAAGTTCAATACGATGTACGCTTCCGTATTTCCGTCATCGGATGAAAACCGGCAGATGGCGGTGGACTCGGTCGTGGCACAACTGGCCGATTTCGGAGGTAACGACGGTACAAAGGATGCTCCGCGCCGTACCTACACACGCAGCCGAGAAAGTATTATCGATGCCTTCCCGGAAAACATCAGCGTTCGTTGCCCAACCGAAGATGAACGCAACATCTGCGAGGATGGCGGCGATCTGTTCGGTATTCCTCTGGAAAGCAAAACCATCACGTACGAATGCGATGGACGCGCCGGGGAATGCGTGATGGAAGACGGCCTGTGTGTCAACGGACTGGCCAGTTCAGGATTGCCCACCCGCCTGCGCACCTACGCGGACTTCATGTGGCAACGCAGTCCCTTCGACATCGGCGATTCCCACGGCAACGTGGGACGCAAGCAGTCGCCGGGCCGGGATTTCACGGAAGCGTTCTGGATGGCTCGTTATTACGGCCTCGTCGATATCGGCGAAAATCAATTCCTTGCCTGGAAAGACGCAGGAACCTGCGAATAGTGCGGGATTTCCCTAGGGAGTGTCGTCACATCTTAAAAACCTAAGCCGTAAGCTTAGGTTTTTATTGACATTTTACAAGTCCAAAGTGTGCCATAGTCTCACGGAGGGTGCATCACAAAATATAGCGACTTTCGTAAAATCCTCTTTTTTCGTAGCGGCGAGGCGTAAGCCCGCCGTTTTTGCCTTTTGAAAGTTGCTTTTATGCCCCCAATCTCCCTTTTCGGCGGGCTTACGCCTCGCCGCTACAACCAAATGAATGAATGATTCAATATTATTGGCCAATTCGCACCATTTTGTGATGCACCCTCTCACGGACCTTCAGGTCCGGGAGGCTGTGCAAACCATGGAAAGCACAGTCTTCTTCGCTCCGCGAGGTAGACTATGGCACATTTATCAAAAACGTTCGATTCTTTCCATTCGTTGGTTCAGGGCTTCTGTCCTGAACCACTTTTTTTATTGAGTTTTCATATATTGACACAAAAAAACCGGACGGTGCAGAGCACGGTCCGGTTGAAATGAGCACGTGTCGGGTTTACTTCGCGACGACCCAGACTTTCAGCATCGGGGTGATGTCGTGATGCAGTTTGATCGGCACTTCGAAAACGCCCAGTTCCTTGATCGGTTGTTCGAGCAGGATGTGACGTTTTTTGATGACGAGTCCCTCTTCCCGCAGGCATTCCTCGATTTCCTTCGAGGTCACCGAGCCGAACAGGCGATCGTTTTCGCCGACGCGCTTGGCGATGGTGCAGGAGATGTTCTCGATACGGGTGGCCAGATCGGTGGCGGTGGCGCGATCTTTTTTGATCTTGCTTTCGATCACTTCCTGGTCGTGCTTGAGCTGCTTGACGTTGCGAGTCGTAGCCAACTGTACCAGTCCGCGAGGAATGAGGTAGTTACGGGCATAGCCGTCTTTGACCTCGACGATTTCTCCACCGGCTCCCAATTCGGGAATGTCTTTTTTCAAAATGACGCGCATAATCCCCTCCTATTCGCCGAGAACGGTGTAAGGCAGCAAGGCGATATGGCGTGCCCGCTTGATTTCCAAGGAAATTTTTCGTTGATGCTTGGCACAAACGCCGCTGATCCGACGAGGAACGATTTTTCCGCGCTCGGTAATGAAGCGTTCGAGTACTTCGGTTCGCTTATAGTTCAGTTCCAGCTTGTCCGCGCACACCGGACAAACTTTACGGCGCGGTCGCCCGCGTTTTTTGGAGCGTTTTTTCCTGCTTCTGATCGGTCTGGGCATGATCTTCTCCTCAATCGCTATGTTCTGACAATCCTTGCGGATGTCGGAAATTTAGTCCTCTTCAGGTTTTTCGTCGTCGTCGTCCGACTCGTCGGCTTCAGGCTCGGTTTCCTCGGCTGTTTCTTCCTCGGAGGTTTCTTCAGCAGGAGTCTCCTCTTTGGGAGTTTCCTCCGTCGCATCGTCGGTTTTCTCTTCTTCGTCCGGGGTCTCAGCGGCCTTCGCTTCTTCCTCGGCCAACCGTTGCGCTTCTTCCTGCTCGACTTCGGCTTTGCGTGTATCCACGTCCACCCGGTCGTTGACTTTCACCGTCATGTACTTGATGACAGTGTCCATCATCTTGAAATTACGCTCGATTTCGTCGGTCAGGCCCGGCGTTCCGAGGTACAGCAGGTAGTGATAGACACCCTTGAGGTGCTTGTCGATTTCGTAGGCCAGTTTCCGCTTGCCCCAGGAGATATCCTTGAGGGGGATTCCGCCTTCTTTTTCCAACACACCACGGATGCGGTCGATGGCCGCGTTACGCGTGTCGTCGCCCAGGTCGGGTCGTAAGATAAAAATGGTTTCGTATTCGCGCACGATCATTCGCGCCCTCCTTTCGGCTTTCAGCCCTTCGTCCAGCGCATCGCGAAGAGCAAGGAATCTTGCGGGAAATTCCGCAAGGAAAAAATTAGGATCATTTTTATAAAGGAAGCCCACCGCTTTTGCAAGAAATCGATGCGAAAAAACGTATTCTTTGCGAATTAAGAAGCTTTTTTAGGGAAAATTCGGTGGTTAGACGGTTTCCAACCAAAAAAATTCTAGTTTTCTCTATCGTATTGGTTGGGATCGGCGGGTTTCGATTCGCTGACAACCAAAATCAGTCGGCAGGGAAAAGCCCCCCGGTCATCCACATAGGGTCCGGTAAACGTCATCAGAGCGCGGCGATTGTTCCGCAACGCCGAAAGAGACAACGGCGTTTCGAGTTCGATGTTCCAGCCTTCGTCTTCTAAATGCTTCCGGTAGTAGTCTTTGAGGGCGTCTTTGGCCATTGACTGGCTGAAAGCGATCTGCACACCATCGGACAGGCGCGTGAACGTGAGAGCTTTCGGATCTTGCGGCGGTGGAAAATCGAGCAGCGTGACATAAGCCCCCAACTCCCCAAGGTACAGGGATTTGAAGCCTATTCCCGCCATCGCCAGCATAGCCAATGCAAAGATCAACGACCCCAAGGCCCAGGAGCGAACGCCTTTCTCGGCGGTTTTTCGCCAGGGATGAGGGGCTTTGGGGCGAAAATCGGGGACGTAGGCTTCTCCTCGCAACAGTCCCGCCACGGCGTTGGCCAGCAGGGGAATCGCCGCGCAGGCAGCAATCACGAACGTCAGTCCCGAGGCTAAAAGCGTCCAGAACATCGGACGCTACATCGAAGAGGGACGGCGACGGATTCGCCGGATGGGTCGAGATTTCGTACCGGTAACGCTGAAGCCACGCTCAACAGCCAATGCACGGGCGCGCAGGCGAACGTGACCGGCGGTGTCGAAGGCCATGCCTGCCAGCGATTCGCGAACGAACGGCGGGTCCAGCTCGGTTTCGTATTCCTCGATCAGATCCATCACACCGTGACGGATTTCCGGGAAGTTGAAATCCGGCAGCGTTTCGACCTTGCGATACCGCCGGATCGTGGTTTCGATGCCGGTCAATGCCGCCAAAGCTCGAATCGCGAAACGTCGAATCCGGGGTGGCAGGTGGGGCGTGCGAATGCGGCGATAGCCTGTCCAGTCGTCGTCGGGAAGCTCGTACAACGATTCGTCCCGCGTTAGCGGAAAATAGTCCAGTGTGGCTTTTCCCGAGATGTCGCTGTACTGGTCCCATTGCTCGATCATATCGCCGAGATCCAAAAGGTGCTCGCGAAACGCGTCGTCCAACTCGTCGGAGAATTCGGAAAAATCGCCGGGAAGCTCGTGCATGGAGAGCCAGTCGATCGGCATCAGACCTTCGTCCAGTTCCCAGTGATCCTGTTCGTACAAAGATTGCTGATAGTGGTCGTGAATGCTCCAGAAATCTTCACCTCCCAAGGGTCCGGGGAGAGTCGAAGACAACATTTCCTTAATGATATGCATGACTTCGTTCTCTTGCTGAATCGAGAGAGAAAGAAAGTCGTGCAAGATCAGAATCGCGGCATCGCGACTGACTTCTTCGTACGCCAGCAGGAGAAACACCAGCCGATTTCGCTCTTCGTCGTCGAAACGGGCGGCTTGCATCAGGTAGCGAGCGATCGTTACGGAATCCAGCGGGTTGCTGATCCAGCTATCGCCCGGAGCACGAATGTACAACAGATCGCGCAGGTGCAGCAGGTCCATGCCGCTCAAATCGTCCCTGTCGATCAGGTAGGCGTAAATACTGAAAATGTAAGCAGGAATTCCTCCGCCTTCGAGCGGGTGACAACTTGCGGCGGCATGGGTCGCGAAACGGTGCAGCCAGTCCTCGCGCACGGTGGACAATTCGTAAGCGAACTGGAACAACAGTCCAGCAAAATACGGGGCATCGATTTTATCCGCTTCGAATTCAAACGGGGAGTTGGGCTGGTCGCCGCTTCGTTCTTCGAATTCCTTTTCCAGCCGTTCGAGAGCCGGAAAAATCGGGTCCAGTTGATCCTCGGAAACGTCCAGGATCTGGCAAACCCTCTGTTTCAACGTAAACGCCAGCCGCTTTTTATCGATATCTTCGATCAACTGGGCGGCACCCTGGTCGTCGCTGGGGTTGATCGCCAGTTGCCATTCGAGCAGTTTCCGGGCTTCGTTTTCTTCCCCCCGGTACAAGTGTCCCAAGGCGATGTTGTGCATCAAGCGAAGATAGGGCCGATTGTCTTCCAGTCGCCAGGGAAGGCGTCCCGAAAAATCGTCGGGAAGCAAACGACGGCAGCGTTTCCAGCCATCCTCGAAGTAGTCCAGGGCTTTGTCGATGTCTCCGTCTCGCCAGCAGATCGCCCCGATGGAATTGTAAACGTCAATGAATTCCGGGGATTTTTTAAGAACGGTCTGCAACATTTTCTCGGCTTCGGCGGAAGAGGTTTCGCCGTCTTCCCACATGCCGAGAACCTGGTCGAAATATTCGTCCCAGCGGGCGACGGAGCGCGGCCATTGGATCGTGAACGTTTTGCCACGAAGAGAAACAAGTTGGATACGATCGTCGCTGCACATGATTTGGCATCCGCAAGAAAAAACAGGAAAAAAGAAAACGTCCGTCGGTTGGTATCAGAATTTGTATTCCGGGTTTTTGGGGCTGAAATCCATCTCCGTATATTTCGGATTTCGCTTGATTTTGGTGTAAGCGTAATCCTCGACGAGCCGCATCTTGCCGTCTTCCTTATCCCAGATTTTCACGCTGTTGGGCAGGTGCGTATCGGCTTCGCCACAGATATACGCCCTGTAACAATAGTATTTGGAATCCAGGTCTTTCGGCATGTGCGCCTCGTAGCAACGGCTTTTTTTACCCATCACGGTCTTGAATCCGTGATCGATGAATTTGACGCCCTGATCTTTGTATTTTCGGGAAAGGTTGAGGTCGCGACGAAGCTTTTTCATCAGTTCGCGAAACCCCGCGTCGCTGATCGGATGACGGCTGTCTTTGTTCGCCATTTTGCCGTTGATGTCGAGGTTGACAGTTACAAAGCCGAAAAATCCACCCTCGTGAGCTTTGAGTTCGCCGTCGTTCCAGTCTGGGCCCCAAAGCACTTCCTGGTTTTGCTTGTGCTTTCCGATCCATTTCATATAGATACGTTTGGGTTTTTCCTGGAATTTCATGATCATGACTTCTTTGGGTAGCAATTTGCCTTTGTATTCCTGTTTGTGGAATTCGCAGGTGTACCCTTTGAGTTTGCGGACCGCTCGTTCCATCTGCCCTAAAAGTTCCTCGGCAAAGACGAAAGGATCTTCTTCTTTGACTTCGGGTTTGGCTTCAGCGGCGGGTGCAGTTTTCGCATCGACGGCTTTTTCGGTCGCGGCGGCATCCTTGACAGGAGCTACTTGTTGCTCTGCGTTTTTTGTTGTTTCCTCTTTGTTTTCAGGAACTTGCGCCCAGGCGAAAAGGCTCCAACTCATGATCAGGGACAGTACACACAACACGACCATCTTTTTCATATTTTTTCTTCCTTTCACCCATACCTACTCAATTCGCCGAGATTAGCCACAACGCAAGGGAATGTCAAACAAAGCGTTTACATCACAAGGTTCGGGTGAAAAAGAAAATGCGAGAAAATTCAAAGAATGTTACGAATGCTTGTAATGCACGTCCGAAAGTCCGCGCAGCCTTTCGGCAGCCTGTTCGGGAGTGATGTCCCGCTGGGAGGCGGCGAGCATTTCGTAACCCACCATGAACTTGCGTACCGTGGCCGACCGTAGCAGCGGCGGATAGAAATGAGCATGTAACATCCAGGAATCGTTGGATAGTTCATCGCATGGCGCCTGGTGCCAACCCATTGAGTAAGGAAATTCGCATTCGAAGAGATTGTCGTACAGGGTCGTCAGTTTCTTGAGAATCACCGCCAGCGAGTCGCATTCCTCCGCCACAAGATCGGACAGAGTTCGGACGATGCGACGAGGCAACAGCAGGGTTTCGAAAGGCCAGGTCGCCCAGAACGGAACAAGCACCGTCCAATGCCGGTTTTCGAGCACGATCCGAGGACTTTTGTTTTCCCGTTCCAACTCCAGAACATCCGCCAGCAACACGCTTGAGTGCTCGGAAAAATACTCGGCTTGCTTTTCGCGTTCTTTTTCCACCAGCGTCGGAATCGAGGACGAAGCCCAGATTTGTCCATGGGGATGCGGGTTGGAACAACCCATCATCGCGCCTTTGTTTTCGAAAATCTGCACGTAGGAGATATCGGGGGATGTGGAGATGTCACGGTATTGCTCGATCCAGGTGGATAGGACGCCTTTTATCGCTTCTTCGTCCATTTCCGGCAGGGTCAAATCGTGACGTGGACTGAAGCAGATCACCCGACAGATCCCGGATACGGCTTCGGCCTCCAACAACCCACTGCGAAACTCCCCGGAAGGTGTCGAGTCCAATAAAGCCGGGAAATCGTTGTCGAAAACGTAGGTTCCCTCATACTCGGGGTTTTTCTGACCACCGCTGCGAGCATTGCCGGGACAGAGATAGCATTTCGGATCGTAGGCCGGACGACGGGCAGGCGTCGTTTTTTCGATCTGTCCCTGCCAGGGGCGTCGGGAGCGCTGGGGAGAAACCAGAATCCATTCGCCGGTCAGGGGATTTTTTCTGCGGTGCGGATGATCGAAAAGCTTCATGGAGAATTTTACCTTATTATTTCAAGATGTTATGAAGATGTATCATAAAATTTCGTTATGGAATTCGGACTTCTGAGGCGGGTGCCACGGTCTTCGATTCGAAGAATCGATGGCCGTGCAAACTCTCGGAATCTCACGGCCATTGCCCTTCGGCCAAAGACCGTGCCACCCACCTGAAAACAGTTTTAACTTAGGTCAACAGCATTGGGATACAATACTGCTCCATCGTACCATCCTTAACATTGGAGTCGAACTCACAGTGACTCTGTAGTGGGTTTCGTCGATTACAGCAAGCTTCTTTTGAGGTCTCGCAACGTCTGTTTGACGCTGTATTGCGGCGTGAACCCCAGCACCTCGCGGGCACGGCGGTCATCGACCGTACAAATGAATCTCGAATAATCCAGCTCCGGGGCGGGAAAATCCGAAAAACCCCAGCGGCGCGCCTTTTTCAGTACGATTTTGCTCAATGGATTGGGAATCGGCACCGGCGTACCTCCCGCTTCGCGAATCAGCACGCTCAACGGGGCGGCGGACGGTCCCGCGATGTTGAAAATGCCGCTGATACCGGGTTGCAGGGACAATTCCATGGCAGTGAGCATGTCCTCCTGATGGATGATCTGCACCATGGGATCGAAGCCCATTACCGTGGGGGTGCGTTTCATGCGAAGGTAGCGGCTCGGCGTGTTGTTGAGATCCGGTCCAACGACACTCACCGGCCGCAGCAGCACGGTGTCCATCTGGCGGTTTTTCCAGAAAAACGACTGCACGGTCATGTCCAGTTCGATCAGGTCGCGAATCTGCGTGTATTTCAGACCCGCCATAAGAGGGGCGTCCTCGGAAAGAAACACCGGGTTGTTCGGGTGCGGACCATAGACCGCCGCCGTGGATAACACGATCAGTTTCTTGACACCGTATTTGCGGCAACTGTTGAGAATTCGCAGCGTACCGTTGATGTTGAAATCGCGGTGTTCCTGGGGGCTGATACGAGGATCGTGAATGATTCCCATATGATAGACAGCATCGAAGCTTTCGGTACGGAACAGGTCGTCGCAGCGTTTTTTCCGAAGATCGTGATGGTGTACAATCACATCTTTTGGAAAACCGGCATAGGTGCGCATATCGACGCCCGATACCCGGTTGTTGCGGTGCAGTCGTCGCGCCAATAGGCGACCGAAGCGCCCGGAGATTCCCGTAATCAGCACCGAAGGTTTCGATTTTTTTCCGGTTTTCGTCTTTTTCCTACCCGTGGCGCTGGATCGTTTTTCCGCCATGATTTCCTCACAGATTAGAAGAACACGGATTTTCGGGTTTTGACACCGTAGGTCAACATTTCCTGAATCTGCTGTTTTACGGCGTTGACCTTGCGCTGAATCACCGAGTCCTCATCCTCGGGGTCACCGTCGAACTCCATCGGCTGGCCGATCCAGATCCGGTATTTGGTGGGAAGAGGCATCATGCCCAGACCGGGCAGCCAGGGATGAAACGGTGTAACCGGCAAAGCGGGCATTTTAAGCAACCCCGCGATTTTCTTGAGGTTGTAGAACGTCGGAATCTGTTCCTCGGCTCCTACGACGGCAATTGGGACGATGGGACTGCGGGTTTCCAATGCCAGACGCATGAAACCCAAACCGAAATCCTGCAACTTGTAGCGATCCCACCACAGCTTGTTGATACCCCGCGTTCCCTCGGGAAACACGAGCAACGCCTCGTCCATTTCCAGAAGGGCGCGGGCGTTCTCCGGCGTTCCAAGAATCTGACCCACCCGATTGAAAAACACGTTGACGAACGGCAGCACCTGCGCCCAGCGTTCGACCATCGACCGAACGGCTCGTGGGGGATTGCCTTCGAGCAGGACGCCAGTGGCGATCATCACGCCATCGATGGGTAACTGCCCCGAATGGTTGGAGATCATCATCACCCGGCCCTCGGGAATGTTCGCCGCTCCCTGCAATTCCACGCGAAAATAGTATTTGTACAGCCAGGACGTGACATACAGGGCATACTTGACCACCTGGGGTTGAAACCCAAACGGATCGTAGCCGAACTCGTTCAACTGGGTGGGCAAGGCGCTGGCTACTTCCGAGAAGGGCCGGTCGAAATGATCGTTCCACCACTCCTGAAGGTCTTCCAAAAGACCCGCTGGGAGGTTGTTTTTTTCTTTGGTTTCGCTGGGTTGCGAGTTTTCCATCGTGTACGCCTTATCCGTAGGTTTTCTCGTCGGAACCGTGTCGTGTAAACAGGTTGAGTAAAACGATACCCAACCGTCACCAACTTTTTCAGCCAAGGGCTGCTTTCGATCGTGCTGCAAAAAACACTGAGATTCCTCGGGAGGCGAAATCGTCCTGACCCTGCCGTTTGCAACGGAATCCGCCACCTGGTTTGTTCGAGAAATCCGAACCGTCACTGGAACCATTGTATACGGATGAGCCTTCAGGAGCAAGCAAGGATGAACGGGATGAGAATACCCGACCGGACAACTTGAATCCGTTCGAAACGGAAAACGCGAAAAGTCTTGAAATTTCCGGCGGTAGCGGGTAGTTTGGCGAGGCTCGTTTTCGGCGAGCATCGATGCAATTGATTCAATATATGTCTTTTTTGATCAAGTGGAGACTACCATGCCCAAGATTTTACCCGAACCGTATCGTATCAAAGTTGTTGAACCGATAAAAATGACCACCCGTGAGTATCGCTCGAAAGCTCTGGAAGACGCCGGATACAACACCTTCCTGCTGCGTTCCGAAGATGTCTACATCGACCTGCTCACCGACTCCGGCACCTCCGCGATGAGTGACAACCAGTGGGCCGGGATGATGATCGGCGACGAAGCCTACGCCGGTTCGAAAAATTTTGAAAACCTGGAAAAAGTCATTCAGGATACCTACGGCTACAAGCATGTGGTTCCGACCCACCAGGGACGTGCCGCCGAGCACATCATGAGCCAGTGCCTGATCAAAGAGGGCGATTACGTCCCCGGAAACATGTTCTTCACCACCACGAGGCTGCACCAGGAACTGGCCGGCGGAAAATTCGTCGATGTCATCGTGGACGAAGCTCATGATCCGCAAAGCAATTTCCCCTTCAAAGGCAACGTGGATCTTGCCAAAATGCAAAAACTCGTCGATGAAGTCGGCGCGGACAAAATCCCTTACATTTCGTATGAAGGTTGCGTGAACATGGCGGGCGGCCAGCCGTTCAGCCTCGCCAACGCCAAGGAACTGCGCGAGTTCTGCAACAAGCACGGTATCTACGTGATGCTCGACGCCACCCGTGTTGTGGAAAACGCCTACTACATCAAGGAACGCGAAGAGGGTATGAGCGAATACTCGATTCCCGAAATCGTCCGCATGATCGGCGAGTTGTCCGACGGCTGCACGATGTCCTCGAAGAAAGACCACCTCGTCAACATCGGCGGTTTCCTGGCGATGAACGACGAGGAATTCTTCGTCAAGGCCAAGGGAATGGTCGTGATGTACGAAGGACTTCATACCTATGGCGGCATGGCCGGACGCGATATGGAAGCCGTGGCTCGTGGAATCCAGGAAGCGGTGAACTACGATCACATCGCTCACCGGATTTCCCAGACCCGCTATTTGGGTCAACGACTGCTGGACGCCGGTGTACCCATCGTCGAGCCGATCGGCTCCCACGCGGTGTTCCTGGACGCCAAACGCTTCCTGCCCCATCTCGAGCAGGATCTCTTCCCGGCACAGACCCTCGCGGCGGAAGTCTACCGCGAAAGCGGCGTTCGCACGATGGAACGCGGTATCGTCTCCTCGGGTCGTAATGCCGAAACCGGCGACCACAACCGACCCAAGCTCGAACTCGTACGCCTGACCATTCCTCGTCGCGTCTACACCCAGTCGCACCTGGATGTCGTCGCCGACGCGGTGATCGCTCTGTATGAAAAGCGTGACAGCATCAAGGGACTGAAGATGGTCTTCGAGCCGAAGAAACTGCGCTTCTTCCAGGCGCGCTTCGAACCGCTGGCCTGATCGAAATTTTCCGAGATATGCACAAAGCCCCGAGAAATCGGGGCTTTTTTCGTAGGATGGAAAAAAATTCCTGCTCGGATTGCTTATGTTTCGCTCTTGGCGATACGCAGAAAATTCTCCAATTTTTTCAGATCTTTTCTCCCGTCGCGATTCCCATGATTCGGCTCCACACCCGAGTTGACATCCACTCCCCAGGGGCGCACCTGACGAATCGCCCGTTCCAGGTTCGAAGGACGTAAACCACCGGCAAGGATCACCGGAACCTGCGAAAATTTCACGAGGTTTCGGCTGATGCTCCAGTCGTGGGTTTTTCCCGTACCCCCGATGCGATCCTCTGCCGCTTCGTGGCTATCCAAGACGAAGGCATCCACCAGAGGGATATACGACGCCATGCGCCGTTCGAGATCGTCGCCCGGCACGCCAATGGCTTTAATCCAACGGCCAAAGGGAAAACGCATTTTCAATATTTCGATCTGTTCGGGGGAAATATCGTCGTGAAGCTGGACCGTGCGTACATGGAGCGCTTCAACCAGGCGTGCCACGGCGTGGGCTTCGATTTCGTGGGTGACGATCACCGGCGTGGTAAACGGCTCCAGCGCGGCGAAAATATCCTTGGCGCGTTCGAGGGAAACGGCATCCTCAGCTTTGTGACGCATGCCCACCAGCACACCGACCGCATCGGCCCCAAGGCGCGATGCCTGCCGGGCGTCGTCGGGATGAACGGTTCCACAGATTTTGACACGCATCATCGTCTTTTGTCCTATCGTTCCCTTGCCAATGTATAGGGAAGCAGATTATCCTGGCCTTGAGATTTCCTTTCACGATACTAGCGTCTTTTTCGGGAGAAAACCACGCTCAAACCACGATTCGAAGGGAATCGACGAAACAAGGAAACAAACGATGGATTCCAAAGCTTTTTTCGACATCCTTAAGCATACCGATCACTTGTTGCGCAGCTACTTCGAACATCATCCCGCCGCTTGCGAGGAGGGACCGGAGGAACTGCGGTCCTCGGTCGAAGCCTATCCCTTCCGTAATGGAAAACGTCTGCGTCCGGCAGTGTTGCGCATGGCCTGCGGTGCGGTGGGCAGCGATCCCGAAACGGCATTGCCTGCCGCCGCCGGAATCGAGCTATTCCACACCTGGACACTCGTTCACGATGACATCATGGACAACGACGATACTCGGCGCGGAGAACCGACGGTCCACCGGCTGGTGCAATCTTTCGCCCTGGATGACCCCGCCATTCCCGACGCTTCGGCCAAAACCTATGGCCGCGATATGGCTCTGCTCGCGGGAGATTTGCAACACGGCTGGTCGGTGTCCTGCTTCGCCGATCTTCACCGTGATTCCCGCGTTGCGCCCGAGGTCGTCGTGGCGTTGATCCAACGCTTGCAAACGGACGTATTGGGCGGACTGATTCGTGGACAGGCATTGGACGTTCGGTTTGCCGCGATGAAAAACGAGGCTATCGAAACCATTCCCGAATCATTGATTCTGGAAATGATGACGCTGAAAACCGGCGTTTTGTTGGGTTTTTCCGCTTCGGCGGGGGCAGTGATCGGCAAAAATCGTGCAGATTTCGACGACCCCGACGTGGTGGCGCTCGAAAGCTTTGCCAGAGATTGCGGTGTCGCTTTTCAGTTGCAGGATGACATTTTGGGACTGACCGCCGACGAAAAACGTCTCGGCAAGCCCATCGGCAGTGACATCAGGGAAGGCAAAAAGACCCTGATCGTTCGCCGTGCCTTAAGCGAGGCCAATCCCGAACAGCGGGATATCCTGTTGAATACGCTCGGAAATTCTCAGGCTCGGTTGGAAGATATCGAGGAGGTCACGAAACTGCTTGGCGATCTCGGAGGTATCGACTACGCCCGGCGGCTCGCCGATGAACGCATCCAAAACGCCAAGCACAAACTGGAGCGTTTCAAAGCGAACGAATACCTGGACTTTTTGCAATTTTGGTCGGATTTCATGCTTCGACGCGAACTGTAACGTTTTCGGAGGTTTTTTAGGATGGCTGCTAGCCCGTCTTCCAGTGCGCCACCGGATAGATTCGCGATCCTCGACCGTTCGCCGTGGGGACATGCGCTGGCATTCGTCGTGCTTCTGGTTTTCGTGCTGTTCTATCTGTGGCCGCTTGTCAGCCAGGACAAGTTGATTTTCCTCTCCCCGGATGTTTTCGTCTCCGGTTCCTACGACGATTTCGCGACCCAGTACCTTGCCTGGCAGGATTTCACCCGCGATCGTCTGCATCAAGGGGATCTGGCGTTGTGGAATCCGATGACCGCCGGAGGAATGCCGTTCTTCGCCAACGCCCAGACCATGGCCGTCTCGCCGATCACGTGGCTGTTTTTATGGGAGGACTCCGCTCTTGTAGCTCTGATCCATGGCGTGGTGTTTCTTGCGGTATTTTCAGCGTTTCTGTTCTATGTTCTACTGCGGAACTGGTCGTTATCGTTTGTTCCATCGCTGCTGGGAGCACTGTATTTCAGTTGGGAATCCCTGCAACAGGAAATTCTGACCCAAGTCACCAACCGCCAACCCCAGGCGTTGGGGTTGTTGAATCTCATCCTGCTGATTTACCTGCTCAAACGTCCGACGCCCATACGAGTCGCACTGTTGGGTCTATCCTACGGCCTGAATATGTACTCGGGCGATATCCAGGTTACGTTCAACGTGCTGGTCGTCTCCTGTGTGCTGATTCTCGTGGAAGCGGGCCGAAAGATCGCCACGAAAGAGAACCGCGCCGCCCTTTGGTTGCTTGTTGCTGCGGGGGCGGCCATCGTGCTCGGTCTGTGTCTCGGAGCACCGCAGATTCTTTCCACCCTCGACGCATTGCAGGATTCCATTCGGAATTTCTCGTTCGATCAGGTCATGCAAACCCGGCATTTCGGCAAGCGCGAGAGCTGGAGTCAGCTTTTGTTGTGCCAGGATAGCGATTACTGCCTTTGGCCGCCGCTATTCGTGATGAGCCTGTTCGGAGCGTTTCAGAAAAAAGTCATTCCCCTGACATTGGCCGCGCTGTCGGTTCTGGCGTTCGAATTTTCGCAGGGTGGACCGATTTATTACTTCCTGTATCATTCTTTGCCGTTTTTCCATTACTTCAAAATCGATCAGAACTGGTTTTTCATGCCGTTGGGCGTCTGCTATCCGGCGTTGATCGCTTTTGGTTTGCAGCGGCTCCAGCGTCTGCTCGGTGCGCCGGTGGGGTTGGCGGTTCTTGTAGGAGCGCTGTTGCTGATTCCTCACTGGCCGACGCGAAGTTATCAAACGGAAAACGAAATCAACGTTATGGGCGAGATGTCCTGCTTCGAGCGTCTTGACCGCAGAAATCCCCTCGACCGAGTGGCCCGTTACGCCACATCGAGCCTGCCACCGTCCATGGCGATGCTCATCGACCGTCACGACGCCCAGGGTTACGATTCGATGATGCTGCGGGAATACGTCGAGCTGATCGAAGCTATCGAGCCGGGCTGTTTCAAACGCAATATTTCGGATCTGCGCCTGTTGCCCTTCGAAAAAGAAAGCACGCTTGGGCTTCCCGTGATCGATTTTCTGGGTATCCGTACGCTGTTTGCCGGAAAAACCGTCGAAGCTCCCGGTTGGAAATATTTATATGAAGAATCTAGAGGCTGTTACAGCTCGATGGATCGAACCTTGTTCTATGAGAACACCGAAGCCGGGCCGCGTGCGTTTTTCGTTGCAGGAGAAAAACGCTTTGAAAATGCCGCAACCCTGCGA
The DNA here is from genome assembly GCA_963676915.2 of Myxococcota bacterium. Taxonomy (GTDB): domain Bacteria; phylum Myxococcota_A; class SURF-8; order SURF-8. Next base: position 13,329 of record CAXXVK010000027.1, on the reverse strand, counting down.
AAACACATGGCGTCTGAGGATTTTCAGCCTTACGATTGCGCTCTGTTCGATGCCGAAACACCAGGGCTTCCCGAACCGCTTCCCTGTTCGGCAACCGGCCCTGGAAAAGGGAGCGTCGAAATCGTTCGGTACGAACCGGATCGTGTAGAGTTATCGGTAGACAGCGACCTCCCCGGCTGGGTGGTGCTGGTCGATACGTACATGAAAGGCTGGCGGGCGACGCTAGACGGAGAGGCAAAGCCGATCCACAAAGCCTACGCAACGTTCCGCGCCGTACGTGTCCCTGGCGGGAAACATCGCCTGACGATGGAATACCGCCCTGCTTCCGTTACGTATGGTGTGCTGCTGGCAGGTTTGGGGCTGCTGAGTGTCTTGATTCTGCTGGGAATCGGATGGCGCTCCCGGCGAAAGGAGCCGGGGGAACGAGGAGAAACCGCGAATGACGCATAGCGTTTCCATTCGAACGTGTCCAAGCTACGAGACGTGCGAGGCCGAGATTCTCGCGGTGCTCAGTGAAGCGGAGATGCTGCGCGGGTTGGAAAACAAGCGCGTGTTGTTGAAAATCAATATGATGAAAGGCAGCCCGCCCGAAGCGGCGTTGACCACTCATCCGGCGTTTGTCGGAGCGATCGTACGCGTTCTTGTCCAACATGGTGCAAGAGTGCAGGTCGGCGATAGCTCCGGCATCCTCGGATTTACCGACGAGGCGTTTCAAGCCTCTGGCATGGCCGATGCGGTGCTTGCCGCAGGGGGACGAATCGTCAATTTCGACCGTGGACCGTTCGAACGGCTTGCCTCCCGCCATCCCCGCGTCTCGGAATACTGGGTTCCTCGCTGCATTCTGGACGCCGAGGCCGTGCTTCAGGTGCCGAAATTGAAAACTCATACCCTGGTGGGGTTGACCGGTGCCGTCAAAGGGCTGATCGGCATGCTTCCCGGCGCAACCAAATGCGCGCTGCACGTTCGCATGCCGGAAGTCGATGCCTTTGCGGACGGCATTCTCGACCTGTATGAAACGCTCAAGCGCTACGGTGTCCGCTTTGCCGGAGCGATCTACGACGGCATCGAAGCGCTGGCCGGACGTGGGCCGGGTGTGGGCGATGTGTTCCACAAACCGGGATTGATTCTCGCCGGGAGTGATCTTTTCACCGTGGATCGAGCGGCGGCGCTGTGTGTCGGTTTCGGTCGCGAAGATCTGCCGTTGATGCGTCGTGCCGAGGCGAGGGGGCTGGACGATCCCGATGCACTGCACTGGACCGGAAAGACTTCCGGCGATGTCTATCATCCCTTCGAAAAACCGGCTCGGGCGTGGAGCGAGCGCACCGCTCCCGTCACGCGTGCCAATTACTGGGTCCGGCAGCATTCGATACGCCTGCGCCACGACCCGTCACGTTGCGCTTTTCTCCAAAACTGTTTCAAGGTCTGCCCGGTAGACTGCCTCGATATCCGCCGAGGACATATCGTGGTTGGGAAAAACTGCATCCGTTGCACGGCCTGTCATGCGGTTTGTCCTACGGGTGCCATGCGACTGGAGATTCAACCGGGTCTGCGGCGGATCTTTGAAAGCCGAGCCGCTGGAGTGGATACCGGGAAACGGAACGAGAAGAGTTGAGAACAAACATGTAGAGCATGGCAAGATGCCCTACCCTACATGAAAAGTTTGTTATTCCAACATGTTACATGTTCAATCCTTGACGCAGCGGATGTTCAAACCGTTGCTTTGGGGGTATGTGGTCATATGCCAGTAGGAATTCATGTAACTCAAGCTCATGCCATAGGCTTTCGGTTCATCATCGGTAGAGGTCCACCAATGGCTGTGTCGGCCCGGTAGGACGAACCACCCGCTGTTGGTGCTGAAGGAGGAAATGTATCCTCCGGGAAGACCGTGGAAGGCATAGTCGTCTGTACCGTACAGGGGATCCACCGTCGGAGAGCTTTCCCAGCGGGGATGCTCGGTGACGTTGCAGCTTCCACCGAGAGGCGAATCGACGGTTCGGCAGGATTTTAGCTGGTTGCCACCGCAGTCGAACCCGCCGCTCATTTCACCTTGCAGTGTTTCCCAATCAGCTTTGGATGGAAGATGCCAGTCGGACGGGCAGGCGTCGAGAGCTGCCAACCAGTTGTATTGCACACCGTATTGCTTGTAATAGTCGGTATTTACTGCTTCCGAAACATCGGTTCCCCGGTAGTCGGAAACGTAATATCGTTCACCGGCATCCGTGATTTCCTCCCACGGCGACACGTCGGGAAGATAGGCGAGGTTCTCGTCCATCCAGCATTGATTGCCGATTTGAACGATACCGTATTCCCTGCTGTCACGTGTATCTTGCATTGTTGTCTGACCGTTGCAGGGATCGCCTACCCCTGCTTCGGGTGTATCGAACGTCATTTGCTGGGCATAGCCGGTTCCGAGTTCGTTTTGTGCATAAGCCCGCACGTAATAGGTCGACTCGGGCGTCAATCCCGTCATTGTGGAGGAAAACATCCCGACCCCTGTCCCGTCGGCTGTCATGCCCTCGTGGTCCTCGACCGTAGGTTCGGGGGTTTTGCTCCAGACGAGTCCGCGTGCGTAGGCTGTTTGCCCGGCTTCGTTGTCGGTGATCGTCCCACCGGTTACGGCTGTCGTGGCGGTGATGTCGGAAACCGAATGGTAGGTTACTTCGGGCACATATTTCGTTGTAGTGAGTGTTACGGATTCACCGTAGGAAGTACCAAAGTAATTTGTTGCATAGGCCCGGATATAGTACGTTTTTTCAGGTTCCAGGTTTCGCATCATGCTTTTGTAGGCACCGGTATCCTCGCCGTTCTCGGTTTTTCCGAGATGCACCTCGACCGTGGGTTCGGTGGTCAGCGCCCAGACCACTCCGCGAGCCGTTACTTCGGACATGCCTTCGTCCGTGACCGTACCGCCGGTTCGTGCCGTATCCCAATGAAGTTGCTCGACTTGATGCGTGGTGACGATTGGGGCACGGGTTTCCACCGTCTCGTCTTTCATGCAACGGATGGAAAAGCCATAAATCGGCGCGGTGCCCGTTCCGCTCCAGATTTCGAAATTCCGTGAGTCCGCATGCATTCCCACCGGGAAAGGATTTCCGTTTTGGGAATCAGCGCTCGATGTCCAGAAATAGCAGTCTAATCCAATGTTTTTATATTCAAACACAGTAACATTCGGATTGACGATTCGCCCTCCGGGAATTGCGGAGAATCCCACGGCATCGATTCCATCATACTGACTTGCATCCCAGCGAGGGTGTTCCGTGGTGGCGCAGTCGCCTCCCTGCGAAGAATCGACCTGGCGGCAGGATTTAAGCAAGGTTCCACGGTAATTCATATGAACGTTGTAAACGTAGTCGGACATTTCCTGAAACTCCGGTTGCGTTGGTACATGCCAGCCGGAAGGACACAGATTTCCGTGGTTCACCGCATGCCAGTTGTACAATCCGCCGTAAATATCTTTCCACGAAGCGTCGTTATTGTACCAGGCATAGGCTCCGGTGGTCGTGGTTCCCCACAACTCCAGACTGCCTCCCAGGTTGGGAATGGCCGAGCCGTCGTCGTATCGGGTGGTTCGAAGGTTGTCCCGGGTCCAGCACTGATTTCCAATGGCCGTCGTGCGGTACATGTTGTCGTCGATATCACCGATAATATCCATTCCGTTGCAGGGGTCAGGCGGAGTCGCCACCTCGAAAGACACGGAAACGCTTTCGCTGTGGGTGCATCCGTTGGCATCGGTGACCGTCCATTTTAGCAGGTAGGACTGGTCGATTACACCGGAAAAACCGCTTTGAGGATCGGTGGCATCGTCCAGCACGCCACCGAGACCGTTTTCGATGGTCCAAATCCCGCTTCCACCCGCCGGAAGCTCACTTGCCAGCATGTTGGTGGAGGTGCCCTGGACTTCAAGTTGATCGGAACCGGCATCGATTTCCGGCGGCTTGGCGTACGTGGCGCGAACCCGAGCCTCGTGGACCTCGTCACAGGGAGAAAGCGGAGTCGCTCGAACGACGAAATCCGTATAACCCAGGAAGCGATCCAGATCGGACGGCTCATACCCGGCTGTCAGTTGATCCGCATCGGTGAGCGTTCCTTTACCGTTGATTGCTTTCCATTCCACCGCCGAATAATTCGACGCCACGGATTTCAGTGTCACCGATTCTCCCGGACAAAGCGGTTCGATGGTTTCGGTGGAAATCTCCGGAGATGGGGTGATGTCGATGTCTACCGAATCGGAAACGGAACCTTCCCCGGTCTGGGAAGGAGAAGCCGTCAGGGTGAGGGTGACGTGTCCGCTCTGGCGATCCGAACTTCCCGGGCTGTACACCGCCGAAAGTTCCGAAGAATCCGAAAACGTGCCATCTCCCGAGGTTTTCCATTCCAGGAAACTGTAATTCTCCGCATTGGCGTCGGTAGCGATGGCGTCCGCAATGTCGCAGACCACCATGTCCTCGCCGGCATCGACCAGGATGGACGAGCAGTTCCATCCGGCGTACAGGGTTGTATCGGCGGTTACGATGTCGGCCGCAAAATCCCATTCGTCCGACAACTCTTCATCTTCGAACCAGCCCGTGAAACCGCAGCCGGATTTTTCGGGATCTTCCGGTTCTTCTGCTAAATTTCCGTGGGGCACCTGCTGGCTTTCTACGTCGCTTCCTCCCCGAGAATCGAAAGTCACTTGGTGCGTGATTTCTTCATCGCCGGGAATCGCTTCCTCGTCGTCCGTGGCGTCCGGGTCTTCGTCAGCCGGGACGGTTTCCTCGTTGTCCACAAATTCCTGATCTCCGTTGCCGGATCGTTCGAGGAATCGCTGCTGCCGCAAGCGGTCGAAAGAATCAGAAAGAATCCCAGAATTCCTGTAAAAACAGCCTGTTTCATACCCCATCTCCTTATCGCCTGCACGGCAAGGTTCACGCATAATAGGAATATAGAATAGAGAAAGGGTACCATTATTCAAAAAATCAATCAAATGGAACGAAAACGACTTGAAGATTTGGAATCATTGTATTTTTTGCAGGAAAAATCGCAAGTTGGAAGATCTGAACCGACAATCAACCACGTTCTTTTCAAGAATCACGTTGTGACGCAGTGTCCGGTAAAAAATACTGAAAGATGAGATAACTTATTGGAATTACGCGAGATTAAAGGAAATTTGCAAGGGAACGATTTGAAATTCGTAAAGTAGCACATTCCGATGAACAACGGACGGTTTTTGCATCCCATCCGCACGTTTTCCCCAAACCAAAGGTGGTTCATCGTGATTTTTACCGGATAACGTATCCGCTTCTACAAATCGCAGTTTTCCCCGGAATCTTTCATGATTTCGATGGGATTGAAATGGTCTCCTCCACAAGAAGCAGCCCCTTGACCCGAGTCGATGTCCCCGAGTTCGGGAACACTTCCGACGCCAGGGCAAGGTTCGCCCCGTAGCGCCGAAAGCGCTTGGAGCAGGGCTGTGTCGGTCTGTTCTCCGACCAGCCGGGCGACCTCCTCGCCGTCGATGTCCAGAAACAGGAAGGTGGGGACGCCCACCAGCCGGTATTTCTCGGCCAGGTGTCGATTTTCGGGTTTCGATACGTCCACCTGGACGACACGCACCTGGTTCCCGTGGCATTGCCCGGCGATTCCCGTGACGACCGGTTCCATTCGTTCACAAACGGTGCAGGAGGCGGAGTAAAGCTCCAGCATTACCGGCCAGTGGTTGCCGTCCTCGTGCAGCGTGAAATCCCGAGAGGGTGTTCCGGCGGCGTCTTCCGCTAGGGAAGCACCCAGCGGCAGACCTTCGAACAGGTAGACGGCAACCGCCAACAGCAAGACCCCGATAGCGCGTTCGATTTTGGGAAGAAACGGGTTGATTTTACGAAGGAATCCTACACCCGCCTGTGCGAACACTGCCGTAAGTACCAGAGGCAGGGCGAATCCTGCACCGTAAACCGTAAGATAGGCTGCACCGGTCAATGGATCGCTGGTGGCCGAGGCGGTGAAGGTGAGGACCGATCCCAGCACCGGACCGACGCAGGGCGACCACCCGGCGGCGAACAGGACTCCCATGACGAGGGCATTAAAAGCACCGAAACGGGTGTCGAAGCGAGTATCGTCGGCTCGTACAACCCGATCGAAACAGGGGAATTTGAATGAAACCGATGAATTTCAGCCCGAACAGCAGAATCAAAACCGCCGTCGCCAGTTGAATCGCGGCCTTGTGGTCGACCAGAAAACCACCGAGAGTCGAGGCGGTCAGTCCCATCAAAGTGAATACCAGCAGAAATCCCACCGAAAACAGCAGGGAACGGAACAAAAGCTGTCCCCGACCCGCAGCGCTCAAGCTGCCAAGATCGCCACCCCGCCAACGCCGCGAGATAAATCGGAATCAGCGGAAGGACGCAGGGAGTCAGAAACGTCAACAGCCCCGCTATGAAAATGCCCATCACATCCAACGTCACGATATCACCTCACGATTCCACTTGCTGTCGGTCCGTCACCAGTCCCATTCATCCCGATCATCAGCCTGACGCTACAATTCCACCCAGAAGAGCACCGTAGGATGTCGTAATCGCGGGGTTGGACGTCAGCGGACATCCGCCCGACGAACAACCCACGAAATAGTAATAGCCGAATCCTACAAGAGCACCCACGCCTACGCCGATGCCCACTCGAAGCCAGCGTTTCTTTTTGGGAACGGTGGTTTTTTCGTTTTGTATCTCTTCGGAATCACGAACGTTTTCTGCGTTGTCGGCAGCGTTCTGATTTTTTTCTTCCTGGTCGTTTCGGCTTGACATGAAACCTCTCCTTTCAGCCGATAGACAGTGATAGTCCCATAGAGACACTATCAGGGGCTTCGGTTGCATTCAATAGGAATTGATCAGGTTGCAAAGGGGTGCATCACAAAATGGCGCGAATTGGCCAATAATATTGAAGCATTCATTCATTTGGTTGTAGCGGCGAGGCGTAAGCCCGCCGAAAAGGGAGATTGGGGGTATAAAAGCAACTTTCAAAAGGCAAAAACGGCGGGCTTACGCCTCGCCGCTACGAAAAAAGAGGATTTTACGAAAGTCGCTATTTTTTATGATGCAACCCCGTTGCAAAGGGGTTCGTCGAAAATGAAAGCAAAGGATGGCACAAGCTACGCGACGTGAAACGTTCGCGTGCCCGTGGTCAAACGAAATCCATGGGCAAACTACAGCTAGCCCATGCCACTCCCTCGTTGTAACTTCTAGAAATTACAGACGTATGTTCTCTTTCATCCTGGAATGAGGACATCGGACCCTATGGGTCGATTCCAAATCCGCACTTTTTACTTTCCGCCCGTGTAGGGGAACAAAACATCGTGAAACAAGTGAAAGACCGATCGTTTTCAACTCACAGCGGGTTTTTCATGAAATATTCGAGCTAGGATTCGAAAGAAACGCTTGAGTTGACTGCAACGGCTCTGTATGTTGCCCCGAAAGGATTTTGCGTGGTAAAACGATGTTGTATTCGTTCCTGAAATCGTACTTTCATGTGGAGGGATTTCCTTGATATGAGCGACGGCTCCCCATCCGATTCCCCGTCAAGCCTCGACAAACGCGGCGGGGACGATCGCCTGAAGCGCTCCTTGCTGCGCTCCACCTGGCTGATGAGCTTTTTCACCGTGATCAGCCGCGTGGCGGGTCTGGTGCGAGAAATGGTGATTGCCCACTTTTTTGGGAACGGGCAAGATCGCGGACGTGTATGTCATCGCCTGGATGCTGCCCAATCTGTTCCGGCGTCTCGTGGGGGAAGGCGCGATGTCGGCGGCCGTGCTGCCGGTATTCGTGGATTACGCCGGGAAAAAGCGGGAATTCAGCGAGGTGTTTTCCCTCGTGTTCACGATGTTTACGAGTTTCGTTACCCTGTTGACGCTGGGATTCATCGTGTTTGCCAGCCCCCTTGTCGAGCACGTTTTCGCACGAGGTTTCGCTTCGGACCCCGAAAAGTTGCAATGGGCGGTGGTGCTTTGCCGCTGGATGTTTCCCTACCTGATTTTCATCAGTCTCGCCGCCGTGGCGCAAGCGGCGCTCAACACACACAAAATCTTCGGACCTCCCGCGTTTACGCCGGTGTTGCTCAACCTGTCGATCATTACCTCGGCTTTGCTGCTCGGTCCATGGCTCGGAGCCGAGCCGGTCTGGGCCTTCGTCGTGGGGGTGCTGGTTGGAGGATCGCTGCAATTTTTCTTTCTTATTCCCTACTTATGGCGTTTGGGCATCAAGCTGCGTCCCGCGTTCGGTTGGAGTCATCCCGCCGTTAAAAAGGTGATGCTGCTGTTCGCTCCGGCGGCATTGGGAGCCGGAGTCTATCAGCTCAACGTGATGCTTTCCGAGATGATCGCCACCTACCTCGACATGGAAGGCGGGTTGGCGGCATTGCAGTTTTCCCACCCGGCTTACGGAATTTACGCTTGGGGTGTTCGTGATTGCCATCAGCACCGCCGTGTTGCCTACGCTGGCGGCCCAGGTGCGGGACGGTCTGAGCGACGAGATGAAACGAACGTTCATGTTCGCCCTGCGCATGACCCTGCTCGTCACCCTTCCGGCTACGGCGGGACTGCTGCTGATTCGCGAACCGGCCATCGTGTTGTTGTTCAAGTCCGGTTTGTTCGATGACCGCTCCGTTCGACTGACCGCCGATGCCTTTTTCTTTCATGCGCTAGGGATTGTCTTCATTGGCTTGGGACGGATCTGCGTTCCTGCGTTTTACAGCATGAAGGACACTAAAACTCCTGTCAAAGCCGCCGCCGTAGCGTTGGTGGTCAACGTACTGGCCTGCCTTTTGTTGCTCGAACCGATGCAGCAACGGGGAATCGCCCGTGGCCAATAGTCTTTCAGATGCTGGCTCAGGCTATCGCATTGCTGTACTGGTCCAACCGCCGCCTCGAACTGTTCAAAAGCGAACCCTGGATCGGCTCGCTGCTACGGATATCCCTGGCAACGGCGCTGATGACGCTGGCGGGTTGGGGAGCTTCCATGCTCCTGTTCCCCGATCCGGTGGACGGTCGCCTTGAAGCCGCTTTGCGTTTGTCCGTGCTGATTCCTTTCTGTGTGGCAATTTTCGGCGGCGTTCTACTGGCGATGAAAGCGCCGGAAGCCCGCGAAGTGCTGTTGGTGCTGAAACGCCGTGCCAAACCTTCGGGAGGAAAACCATGAGCCCGGAACCCATCACGCTCTTCGAATGCGTGGACGAAAAACAAAAAAAACTAGCGTTTTCCCATACGATATGAGGTTTTCGTCAAGGAACAGGCGGGTTGATCCGACCATCGAACGCGACGACGAGGACGACCGTTGCCCTCATTTTCTGGCGCTGGTGGATGGCGAACCGGTGGGAGCCTCGCGACTGGTCCGCAAGGGCGATTCGGCCAAATTGGGCCGGTTGGCGGTACTCAAACCGTATCGACGTCAAGGGGTTGGCAAGGCTCTGGTACGTTGTATGGAATCCTGGGCCATGGAAAAAGGTATCGTCCACCTGACCTTGCATTCCCAAGCCCAAGCAAGGATTTTCTGGGCTTCGGTGGGCTATCGGGAACAGGGCGCACCGTTCATGGAGGCTGACATTCCCCACGTCGAGATGGTCAAGGATCTGGAGTCCGCCGGACGGAACGTTTTCGGTGGTGTGAGCCGGTAAATCACAGACGGAAGACCGGAGGGACATTTTCACCTCCGATCTTTGCCGGATGCAATCCCCGTCCTTCGATACGTACCACTTAAATTTATTGATATTATCCCGCAAAAAAGGGACGCCGTTCGGCGTCCCTTTGAAGGAATCTTGTACCTTATAATCCGATTTACAGATCCGATTCACAGACCGGTGCGGCCGCGAAGCTGCCACCTTCGGTCTTGACCGTACCGGAAACGGTCGTATGAATCACTTCGCCTTCATTGACGCGATCGAGGATCGGCGTCGCAGCCTGGAGAGTGAAGACCATCGGGGTCGGCCAGTCTCGCGGTTGACGGAAGAAGTAATCCAACAGCACCGAGAAGTACATGTTGTTGACGGTCGGGTTTTTCACATGAGCCATCACGGTTCCGTATTCGCCGTCGAACTCGATGTACCCACCTTCCAGGGCCAGGTCCAGTTTCAGCAACTCGATACCCGTGGCATCTTTGAGGATCAACCCGTCGTCGATAACGGTTCCCGCCAACTCGAACGCCTGACCGTTGCCTACTGTTTCGATCAAGTTCGAAACCGGTAACTTCCAGCACCAAGGTATCCATCACGTCGCGCAAAGGATCGTATACGGGAACGTCCACGCCTTTCATTTCGGCAGCGGAAAATACCAGCGTTTCGGAGAAGCCGTCGCCATCGTCGTCTTTGAACGTTACGTCGCTGGCGAAGGAGAACATACCGACGAACGATACGTCGGGAGGCGGTTCGCAGTAGTAAGAATCCTCTTCGCTGTCTCGATTGAAGGAAATGCCTCCGACGGCGTTGAAATTCTCGTCCAGGTGGATTTCCTCTGCGATGACTCCTGTATTGGGGTCGATTTTCAACACTTCCGGCAGGGTATCGTCGCCCGAAGTGTCCTGGGCCGCGTACAGGAAACCATCCACATGGGAGGAAAAGGCTTCGATCTGCTGCGGATAGACCATGCCGAGATCGGCAATGCGGGACACACTACCCTTCGAAGGATCGATTTCGACAAGATGCGTCTGGCGAGCGGCATTGTCGATACCGAACAGCCGACCGTCTTCCAGCCAGGCCAGGCCTTCGATCACGGGAGAACCGGAGGTGCCGTCGCCGTAATAAAGCGAACTGACCGCCGTATGCTCCGCATTGTAAATGTCCAGTTTGTACAGTTTGTTGGTAGCTGTCGATGCACCGAACAGCATGACGCTTTCGTGTTCGACTTCCGTGGACTCTGCCGAAACGACCGTGATGTTCGGTCTAAACTGGGCGATCAGGCCGTAGTTGGCCGTGGTTTCGTCCGAAATCGTCAGAGATACTGTGGAAGACCCCATCGAGCGGCGGTAAATGCCTCGCGCTTTGCCACGGGCTTCCGGTACGCGGGCGATCCCCGAGAAACAGACGTCGATGTCCGAGCAGTCGGGAGCCAACAAAACTTCGTGGGTTCTTTCTTCGCCCGGCGGAATCGTACCGATGAACCATTTGACGAAATTCACACCCAATTCGGTGTCTTCACCGGAATCGGTGGGACTTCCAAAATCTCCGGAACCGGAGTCGTAGCTCAGACCGGGTTGAAGCTGCAAGGTGAAGTCGGAGCTTTCCACGTCGTTGAGTCCTGGGTTGCGAACGGTGACGTACAGCGGCAATCCATCCGACTCGCAGGCCATCTCGCCACCGCCTTCCAGAACCACTTCAAGGTTCGGAATGCCGCGACCGCTGGCAAAAGCCAACCAGTTATCGTTGTGGTTGGAGGAAACCGCCGAGACGGGATAATCGGCTTCCAAGCGGAGATACGGTCGCTTGCCTGCGTCGGGGTCGTTCATCTGGTTCCAGAGGTTCGCTCCGATGGCGAAGATGTGATACTCGTCCGCAGGAATGGTGACGGTGTAATCGAACACGTTATCCTGGAAGGGATAAAAAACATGCACTTCCGTGTCCCATTCATCGGCAGCGACATACAGATGGGCACGCTGATCTTTGTTGCACTGACCCGAACAGCAATCGTCGCAGGAGATGACCACGTGGTCTACGTCACCCGGCGGTCCCATATAGGCCATGAATTCCCGGCCCGCGCCACGACCTTCCGAACTGCTGACCCAGGAAGCATAGTCGGAGGTACCGAACGAACCGGTTTCCATCCAGTTGGCTTCGAACAGCGCCACGTTGGCCTGGTTGGTTACCTCGAACTTGTAAATATGGTGGGTTTTGAACAGTTCATCGTCTTTTCCGACGAAATCCGCCGTCTGCCACTCATCCAAGGAGAAGGCATACAGTTCGGACCAGTCGTCGGTGGAATACTTTTTGCCGGACAGCACGCATTCGGCACCATCTTCGAAGGAAATGACACGGAGTTCTTTTTCGTGATAGTTGCCTTCGTTGTGCGGAACGATGAAGTAATACAGAGAACCCGTGGATGCACCCGTGTTACTGGTGATGAAGCCACCACCGTCACGGGCCGTGTTCTGGACTTTACCGTCCTTGGAGCCTAATGCACCATACTGCACGGTAACGGGTTTCGAAGCTCGAACCCGGTAACTGTGACCCGATATCAGCGCGTCCAAGCCTTGCCGTTTGGTGAAGATCAGGTCTTCGCCTTCGTGCAGAATGTTTTGAATAATCAGTTCCGGCTGTTCGACGTCTACGGTTGTACGTCCCGACGTGGTTTTCGACGCGTTGGAAATGCGCTCGATGAATACTTCGGTATTGTCATGGTACGCATAGACATTGATGTCGGTCGGAGAAGAGGAAACCGGCGGTGCCCAGACGATGAAGCTCTGCCCGATACCGCCCATGGCGTCCGAAGGCACCCAGTCGTGCTGCCAGTCGGAAGTCGTGATCATCAGGGCAATGACGGGGCGATCGGATGTAATGGTGAAAAAGTCACCATCGCTTTTGCCGCCTCTGTCGTCGTTGACGGTACCTTCCCGGATGAAGACGATCATGCTTTGCCCGTAGGCGAGTTCGACATCGCGGTAGGTGTCGTCGCTGTCGTTGTCGTCCCAGTCTTCATCGACGATATCCACGGTGGTGATACCGGGGTTGAGTGAAGTGACGATCACGCCGACAATACGAGAACTGCTGTACTCGTTGGCAGGAACGTACATGTGAAAAGCCGTATCCGCCTCACCGACGGCATAGGCATTGGGAGCGGGAAGCAGGATCAGCGCTCCCAGAATCATCGCGAAGGCCAGTAGGCTTTTCATCGCGAAGGTTGAAGTCGCGGGATGCATGCGAACCCCCTTTGGAAAACCCGTTTCGATTGAAGAGGCAACCCGATAGCCATTTTGATTCGTGCGTTTCATGGTCACCTCCTAACAATCGGTTTCGACAAAGAAGGATTCGGTATCTTCCGTACATCCGTTGTCGAACACGGTTCGGATGATGTAATACACCCGCTGACAGGCCGGTGCGGATACATCGACGAAGCAGTACAATCCTGTATCGTTGACCGGTACGAGCTCGGTATTGATCACTTCATACCCCGAATTGGGATCGTCGGAGCGCATGACCTGGAAGCCGTCTTCCGACGTGCCGCCGAAAGCCTCCATTCGATCTTGACCGCTGCACCAACGTAGGTTTCAACACCGACAGTCATCGAATCCATGTCGGCCAGAACGTTGCCGCTCTGATCGACGTTCGTTCCGATTTCGTGCACCGGTACGACCTGGTTTGCAGTGTCGATTTCGTCTTCATCGA
>CAXXVK010000026.1:0-38377 GCA_963676915.2 Myxococcota bacterium | reverse complement strand
GCAAGCACCCGTAGCGAGGTCAATCGAATATCCTTCCTTGCAAAGACAACCCCACAGGCCATCGACCAGAATCGCCGGTTCGGCGTTCTCTTTGCAAGTGGTCGGCGCACACCCGCCTACCCCGAAAGAGTCGAGGCAGGTCTGCCCGTCGGGACAGTCTTCATCGTCGTGGCAAAACGTACGACACCAAGCCGTATCGAGCGCTTCAGGTACGCAAACCTCGTAAGGGCGACAATCCGAATGACCCGTACAAGGAGCTACGCAAGCGCCGTCTCCAAGAAACGAAGCGCCGTTTCGTTGGCCAACGCATTCGGTGTCTTCTTTGTCGGCACAGATCATCGTTGCCTCACAGGTAACGGACCGGCTTTCGTGACAGGTTTTGTCACGACCGCAGGACATTCCACTCGGGCAATCCGCCGCCGAAGAACAAACCGTAACGGTTTCGGGTAATTCGCAACTGCTTTTCATGAAAAGATTGTCGAAATGACCGGTACCGCTGATCTTCAACCAGCCATCGGCATCGGTGGACGGCGTCAAGAGACTATCGAATTGCGCGGAACTGTAGCGGTTTACATCCAGACGCCACCGGGTCGTGGAGATCCGATACAGTTCGAGAACGACCCACCCGTCAGGAGCCTCCAAGGGAGGATCGAGTAAATCCTGCCCATCGGGATCGAGAATTCGGACCAACGGAAACGTCGCTGTGGTCTGCCATCCTTCCGGTTTGCTTCCCAAGTGCTCGATACGCAACTGAATCGCTTGGTCGTTCATCGATGGCGACGCCATCTCGATTACGTTGACGGACGTTTCTTTCGGCAAACGGCTGGAAATTCTCAAGGCATCGACCATCATCCCGGCCGACTTGTACCAGTCCACCGTGACACCGAATTCTTTTCCATCCTCCAAATCTTCAGCAGCACCGGAAGCATAATGGTTACCGCTTTCTTCCTTTTGAATGGCCGGAAACACCGAGGTCTGGTCGTTTAGCTCATACGTTTGAAGTTCTGCATCGAGAGTTGAATCTTCGAATTCTTCTTCCAACAATGTCACGCCGCCGTAACAGAACTCCTGTTCCGTCCATTGTCCCAGATCGTTAGCGGTCCAATCGAACAGCGCTTTTTCGGGTGGAGTCCCCATCTCGTAGGAAGAAACAGCTTCTTCCTCGCTTTCGGCGGGCTCATCGGTATCGCCCTGGTCCTCCTGCTTTTTTCCCGAATCGGAACAGGCAAAAACGCCCAAAACCAGCAAAAGCCACCCAAGTTGCCATATCTTCAACGTTTTTCCTGCTGTTCGCACATCTGCCTCCCAAAACTCTCAATCCCGTCATGAAGTAAAGAATTATGGTCTAAACTCGCGTCGGGGTCAATATGCGGTTACCCCAGATTATTCATAAAGAATCTACTCTAACTTGAAAGATCTCGGTCTTTCAGTCGTTTCAAAGGAAAAATTGGCGATTCAGACGCTTTGTGCTACATTTAGACTGACTCGCCACATACACGCACGACATTCAAGCGTTTCAAAGGAGAACTGTAAATTATGCTCAGGGGACGAACCACTTTCGCCAGCCTGCTCGCTGGACTGTTTTTGCTTTGTATTCCGGTACTTTGTCATGCTTCGGTCAATCCTTCTATCCTGGATATCCAAGAAGAGCTTTCCCGCCCCGGAGTAAAACTCGTGGTGGTGGAATTTTACGCCACATGGTGCAAACCCTGCATGGACGCCGTGCCGAAATGGCAGGAATTGCACCGTAAGTACAAGCGCTCGGGATTGCGGTTTATCGTGATAAGCGCCGATGAAGGGTTGTGCTCGAAAGCGGACTGGGCACCGGACGCAACCTATTGCGACACCGACGGCATTTTGCAAAGTCAGTTTGAAATCAGGGACTTGCCGACATCCTTGCTGTTCTCGTGGGACGGCAACATTGCGCTTCGATCCCACCGGATAGAGCCGGTGGAGAAAGCTATCGAAAATTATTTCTCCAACACGACTTACAAAATTCAAGTGGATCAAGTAGAGGTCGTCGGTGACAAGTACGCCCTTGCGTCGAATCCGGTCTGGGTCCGTGACGCCATTGTGGCGCGGATGCGGGAACGCAGCAAGTTCGATGTCGTCTCCCAGGCGCAAGCCTCCCTCCCCAGGGAACAGACCGACACCTGCGGTGCGCATTTTCCGGCGAACAGCAACCTACGCATTCGACTGACGGGCGATCCCTCCGGCGAACGCAGCCTGACTTTGCAATTGGAAAAGGACGGCTGCATCAAAGCTTCTTCCCAGGAAGCGTACAAGGGAAAAGGGTTAAAAGAAAACAAGGTATCGTTGCGAGCGGCGATCCAAACCGCAGTAGACGAACTGCTCTCCCAGGTGATTCGTGTACGGGCTTTGGAGGATGTGGACGACGATACGCAAGTGCAGACTTTCCGCAACAATTTCGACGACGACGGCAGCCGGATAGAGAACCCCATCGTGGACGAACACGGCTATGTATCGATCCTTAGCAAACCAGAGGGCGCAACGGTTTTCATCAATGGTCAGGAAGAAGGAGTAACGCCGTTCGTCAAGGAACTGATGGTCGGTGAGTACGTAGTGCAGGTTAAATCCGGGGCGCTGTGGTTTCCGGCACGCAAACGGATTCGGCTTCAACAGGAAGGCGCACGACTGACCATGAAACTCGGCCCGAACCACGGAACGCTGAAAGTCAACAGCATCCCAGCAGGGGCCGATATCTGGCTCAACGGGGAACCCACCGGGCATAAAACGCCACATACGTTTTCCATGAAAAAAACCGGTGAGTACAAAATCACGTTAAAAAAGAAAATGTACTTCACCCGCAACGTCGAAGTGATGCTGGGTAATGGTAAAACGATCACAATCGACAAAAAACTCAAGGCAAATTTCGGACATTTGCGGGTAACCAGCGAACCTTCTGGTGCGAAGGTGTTCGTGGACGGTCTCGGCACCGGACATGCAACGCCCGCAACCGTAGGACCGCTGGCGGTCGGCAGCAGGGATATCACCCTGCGGCTGACCTCCCACAACGACTTCAGGAAACGGGTGAACATCGAACGAGGCGAAACCAAACTCCTCGACGCCAAATTAACCGCTAGACGCGGACTGCTGAAAATCGAAGCTTTCGAGAAACTGGACGACAAACATAAGCCCGTAATCGATGCGGACGTAAAACTCAACGGCCTGAGAGTGGGAAGAACCCCCTACAAACGGCAAGTTCTGGAAGGAACCTACAACATCGAAGTCAGTGATGGAGACGCCGTCTCTAAAGGCGAAATAAAGGTTGAGGAAGGAAAAGAACACCTCGTTCATGCACAATTGAAACGACCGGTGCTTTTTGGCGAAAGCACCGACTCCAGCGGGTTGTTGACCGTAAATGCCTTCGTCATGGTCAGAGGTAGCAAATGGAGTTCCTCCAATGATGAAGTTTGGCTCGATTCCAAATTCGCGGGACGAACCCCGCTGAAAAAACAGGTTATCGCCGGAACATACAATCTTGAAGTCAACGGTCCGAATGGACGATTCGAGGAAACGATTACAATAGAAAACAACAAAAAAACCTCCGTTTCGGCACAACTTGTGAAAATCAAAACCGTTAGCGCTTCTCCCGATGAAACGACTTCCCCCTACAAATCCTCTTATTCGTCTTCCGACTCTTCTTCTGGAACTACCCTTATGTATGTTTTTCTTGGGTCCGTCGCTGGAGCAGCAACTTCGGGAGGCGTTGCCTTAGTTGCATTAAAAATCGCAAACGACGAAGTTACCGAAAGTGGAAATACAAGCAAATACGAAAAAGCAAAAAACACAGCAATTGTAGCTGGTGTAGTTTGTGCCGGTTTTGTAGCAGTAGGATCGATCATATTGGGAATTGCGACAAACGAAATGAAGAAGGATTCGAAATACAGTTCCAATTATCTTCCATCCGTCGGCACGGACGGTCAAAAAACCTACGTTACGTGGCAAGCAACGTGGTAACCAATTGAACTTCTTGGAGATATTCGCAATGAAACCTTGGATTGTTTTTCTACTCTTTATTACTAGTTCTGGGATATGGATGCGAAGAGTGGCCGGATGACGATGATGATAGCAATTATACTTACTGTACCTCGGATTCCAATTATCCAAAGAATAATACTTGTGTATTTCACTATTGCAGTTACAAGAGCAGTATAACAGCAGCAGATGAAGAAGAGGAAATTTACAGGGATCCTAACAATGGTTTGATATGGCAGAAGGATGTGGAACTCATATTTAACGATGGCCTCTCAGATTGACAATATGCCAAGGATTACTGCGACAATCTGACCCTTGGCGGCTGCGACGACTGGCGGCTACCTGTTCTTGGAGAACTTAAAAGTCTGACGTACGGCAACGAAGATGAAGATTGCCAATGGCCCAGCTATTTTGATGATTGGTGTCTGATTTCTTTCTGGTCCTCGGAATCTACGCTGGACGGAAAAACATGGACGTTTAATTTCCACGATGGTGAAATTACGACTTCCGATAAATACGACGAATTTAATGAAGTCCGCTGCGTGCGGTAGAAACCAAAACCTCCCTATTCCAGCACTACCTTGACGTAAAACTCCGCCCAGGTGCTGCCCAACGACGTATCCTCGCCGTTATCCCGTACAACGATCCACACCGGGTAGAGGTTCGGTTGACAGCGATGATCGGTTTCGACGCAATCCTCCGGCACGGGTTCTTCCAGTTTCTTATCATCGGCAGCGGTAAAGGTCGGTAACGTGAATTCCTGAATCCGTTTCCGGGTCTGCTTGAATTCTCCGCCGTTAGGATAGGATGGACTGAACCACTGGTACCGCAAGGTTTCTTCCAACTCTTCTTCACTCTGGGCGTCGGGGTCGGTAGCCGTGATCTCGAAATACACGATATCTATATCGTTTTTGTAGCGAACTTTGCCGTTTTTTACCGTCTTTTTAACCGTGACGATATAGGGGTTCATCGCTGCCGGAGACGTTGTGTAGTCCAGCGGGGTATCTTCGCCTGTGGTGAAGGTTATGTCTTCGCCCTCGTTATCGTCGCTGTCGAGCAACACCCGCAACCCCGTAATTTGCGGATTGCGGTTTTTATCTTCACGCTTGGAAACAATGGCTGTTCGGAAGTTGATCAACGACGCAACGCTGCCATCCATCAAGCCTGTGGCATATTGTTCGATAGCCGTTTCCATGTCCACCCCGACGAACTGGCTTTCGTCGATCGGATCGTTCGGCACCACCAACAACACGGTTTGGGAGGCAAAACCGTCCTCATCGTAGAGATACTCTTTGGAATTGTAGGTTTCGAATACGAAGGCATAGTCTCCCGGCGTTCCGAAATACACGTCTCCCTCGTCTCCTTCGGAAAAGCCTTGCTGCTGGCCCTCATCGATGCCGGAACGGGCGTTGGTTTGGATATCACCCGGCTCGTTGCGTACCCACAACGCCAATTCGGGATGAAGCCGCCCGCGCTCGTCCGCCATCAGGAAATCCGCGCTCACCGTATCGCCTGCATCGATTTCCGGCGGGTCGAGGGTCATGACCAGCATTTGCGGTTTTTGCACGAAACTGGCCATGGCGTCGTCGAATTGAGGAGTACACGCAACACCTGCAAACAGGTAGGCCAGTGTCAGCACCGAAAGCCCTCGCATGATTCTATGATTTGGCTTTTTCATGACTAAAACTCCGCTCGAATTCCCAGGGAAGGATAAATCGGAATGTTCCGGAAATACGCTTCCTCTGTGTAGTCGTAATTGTTTGCAACATCGGCAGCATTGGCGTGGTAATAGACGCTGGTGATGTCGAGGTACAGCGAGAGAATCCAGGTATTGAAATACCAGAACTTGTCCACGCGCACGTCCAATTGATGGGCCAATGGTAGTCGGCTTGTATTGCGTTTATCGGAATCGGACAGCGGGATGTACGTGCCGTTGTCACCATTGTAGATACTTCGTTTCAGCTTCGTGTACGGTCTTCCGCTGGTCAACTGGAAACGACCACCGATCTGCCATTCCTTCGTGATTTTGTAACTTCCCAGAACGACGAGGTTATGCGTCTCGTCCTGGTCGAACAGCCGCTTTTTGGTGCCGGGACCATCGTTGCGCATGGAACGAGAAATCGAGTAACTCAACCAGCCGTAAAAACGATCCGTCATGCGGTGTCGTAAAAAGACCTCGGCACCGTACACGTAGCCAGACCCGCCGTTGTTGTAAGCCCTATCGGATTCGGGATCGCTTTCACTGGTTACGAGGTTGCTTAACTGCTTGTAATAAACCTGGAAATCGAAGTCGATTTTCGGAGTGATGGTCCACTCCACACCCATGGTCGAGTGCATCGCCCGTTCGAACTCCAACCCGTCGTTACCGTACGGCTCGAAGATTTCGTCCGCATCGGGAATACGGTGATACATTCCCCAGGCCGCTTTCAACGTTACGGGGTCGATGATCTTCCAGCGTGCAAGAATGCGCGGGTCTATCGAATACGTATTGAGATTGGGTGTGTAATCGAAGCGAATGCCTGGAATAAGAAGCACCGGACCGATCTGAGCTTCGTCCTTCAGGTACAAACCATACCAGTACCACATCGCATCCAGGTCGCTTTCGATCGTTTCGGAATTCGAAAACGACACCGCCACATCGCCTTCCTTGGGGGGACGAATCAAGGCAGAATCGATGGTCGCCCAGTTAGGCCAGAACTCTACCCCAAAAGCCAAGGTGTTGTTTTTGTTGAGTTTCTGACGACCATCGTATTTGATAGAATTGCTCACAACTCCCAGTTCGAAATTGAAATCATCTCCAAGGTTGAAATTCATTGTCTGATAGTTGACCGACAAAGCAAGATCGTGTTCGTATCCCGAAGGGGTAGTCAGGTTCCATCCGACCCGCAATTTGTGAAACATGCTGTCGTAACCGATGGTTCCGGTGAATTCCGGCTCTTCGTCCGAAACGCCCTTGGTGACGAACTCGATTTTATCGAGCGCACCGTACCAGTCGAAACGTAAACGGTTGTTTTTGTTGATTTCCCAGTCGTAAACGAACTGGTAATCGTAATAAACCGGCATGGTGGTCATCGAAAAATCTTCATCTTCGGGCATGACCAACGGCAGCACCAGATCGATGGTCGAGCGCCTGAACGCACCGGCAAAAGCCTGCCCCTCGGCGGTCGGACCTTCCACCAGCGCGGACACGTCCATCAGTGAAGAATCCACGTAACCGTGCCAACGGTCGGTTCGTAGACGGCGGGTTTTGACATCCACAATACCGCCGGTAGCGTTGCCGTATTCCACCCCGAAGCCACCGTTGAGCACCTGAACGTCTTCCAGCAGGTCCGAGTTGTAAACCGACTTGAAGCCGCCGAAGTGAAACAACAGGGGAATGTCGCTACCATCGATCAGGACTCGACTGTCTTCCATGTTGGACCCACGCATAACCAGCCCGCCCGAGCTGATATCCGTTCCCACGCCGGGAAGGTTCTGCACCACTTTCAACGCATCTCCCTGGCTGC
This sequence comes from Myxococcota bacterium, assembly GCA_963676915.2. Classification (GTDB taxonomy): domain Bacteria; phylum Myxococcota_A; class SURF-8; order SURF-8. Next base: position 30,872 of record CAXXVK010000026.1, on the reverse strand, counting down.
CGGGAATGGTTTTCAGTTCGGAAACGCTGATGGCTTTGCGAGAGACATCCTTTTTGACCTTCTTCCCGTACACAACGATTTCGTCCTGCCGATACAGGATCGGTTCGAGATAATAGGTGACTTCCGTCAGCACGTTATCCACAAACGTTTCCTGGGTTTCGTAAGGCTGGTAGTCGGTGACGGGCACGTTGATTCGATGAATTCCTGAAGGCACGGCGATGAATTCGAAATACCCCATGGTATCGGTAGAGGTTTCCAACTCCAACTCGGGCAGATAAACCCCCGCATAGGGAATCGGTTTTTTCGTGCCTTTTTCGAGCACTCTACCGCGAAAGTTGACGATCCCCTCTTCGGTAACCACCTTGGCTTTTTCCTCTTCTCCCAGAACTTCCAGCCCTTCGATCACGATACCGCCATCTCCCATATCCACCATCGGTTCCTCGGTGGACACCGCTTCTCCGGTCTCTTCCACCGAATCAGTCTCGGAAATCGGAGACAGGTTTTCGGCGGGTTCGGTCGGCTGGGATGCTGTTACATCCTCATTCATCACCGGGCTCGTCGGTACTTGCGCCTCATCCGCTGGAATCTCGGTCGATTCCTGGGGATTTTGCGCCCACGCCAACGAGGCCAAGCAAAGAACCGACATAGCGACAAGCAGGTATGAACTATGGAAAATCTTGAGAAATTTCGTAGACTTCAACGAACTCTCCTTTGATAGTCTTCTACGATACAAACCTTCGTTTCATTTCTCTAACACCGAAGAATCTCGAAACCGTCACTCGAAAATTCCGTGGCACCGATAAAAAAAGAAACAAGGTTGTCATTTGGAAAAGAAATCAGTCCAGCGTAAAACGAATCGGAACGCGAATCCCCTTCACGGGTACCGGTTTCCCTTCGATTTTTCCGGGGGTAAACCGTTGTTTTTTCAACCAGTTGACCGCAGCCCAGTCCAGGTCTTTGCGCAGGGATTTCGAGAGCTTGATCCGCTTGATCGTACCGCGTTCATCGATATCGACGAGGAAAATCACAACACCTTCGATTTCATCTCGACGAGCGGCTTCGGGGTATTGGGGCAGCGTGTTCCAATGAGAGCGCCCGGGCTGAGTCGTGAGTTTATAGCTTTTTACCGGTTGGAGCGGCGCGGGGGGTAAATCCTTGATTTCCGCCACCTTGGTCGCCTTTTTCTCCATTTCTTTATTCAACGTATTTCCCACCCGAACAGCCACGGAACTGTTGCTGTTGGATACCGTATCCTTGGTGACGCCGAACACCTCTTTAACGGGTTCGGGCGGCTTTTCCTCGGGCGGTTTGGTGACCTTATTCGGTTTGGGCTTACGGTTCGGTTTGGGTTTTGGTTTGGGCTTCGGTTTCGGCTTTACCTCTTCCTTCGGGGGAGGAGGCGGAGGTTTTGGAGGCTCGATGCGGTCGATACGGACCACCATCGGCTTGTATTCTTTCTTGATCGACGCGGCGAGACTTTTCGACGCGCTGTAAAACCCCAGGTGAAGCACGAACGACAACACCACGAACACTAGTAAAGTGTTGGAAGACGTTTTGGAATGGGTCACTTTCAACATATTGCCGCCCATTGCATTCAGCCGGAAGTTCTCGATACATCCTTCCGGGGGTCGGTAAACAAATCCAATGTAATCATTGGACGCCTAAAAGCCAGTGAAAATCCGATGAAATCCCCCCGCCACCGACAAAACAACCCCGTTCAAGAATCAAAGTGTCACTTAAAAACGAAAAAACGTGATCTTTGAGTTCACTTTTCCAAATCAGCAAGGTTTTAGAGAAAGGGCGACAATAGACATGGTAGTTGAAAGAGAAACTATTTGAGTCCCAATCCATCCCAGTTTTCTTTATAGATATCAAGCCACCCTGAACCGTACTTTTTCGAATCGGGATGATTTTTTAGCAGTCGAGTATAGTTTGGCAGCAATCGCCTCACATTGCTGTCTTTATGAGGTTGCCCGTTTTTTCCGGGAAGACCCAACCATATTACATGCATTTCTCGAATGGCATCGGCAACGATTTTACTCGGGACGATATACGTAATGGGAGAAATTTGCGGATCATCCGGCAAATCAACAAAACAGTAAAAAAGATTCGAAGATATAAGAGTTTCATGCTTCGGTTTCATATGCCAACCGTTGTCCGAACCTTTTGGACGTCGTGTCTTGACTTGAATGGCAATGGATTTCCCTGCTTCCAAATGAGAAACTACCAAATCTACGTCAGGTGTTCCGTCGGGGGCTAGTCCCGCCACATAACCCATTTCCAGCAAGCGATACATAATGTAATGTTCCCCCGCGGCCCCGGTAAAAACAGTCTTTTGTATTGCCATAGATAAACCTTCTATTCCTGCTAATTGATGTAAAAAGAGTATCGAATTCTTTTTTATGGGCAAGATATTTTTACGTTAAACATCTACAATCCAACATACTCAAACATTCTAACTTTGTTTTATTTCGAGTTTTCAACTCAACGACATGAATCTCTCATAGAAAAACAGGAACAAAAGAAAACCGCCCCGTAGCCACGAGGCGGTTTTGAATCTGAAGCGATGATTCGTTATTCGAGGTTCAGTTTTTTGAAGCACATGAACCAGTCAAGGCAGTAAGTGTCGTCCTCGGGGTTCTCCATCCGCTCTTTGGCTACTCCGCAAGAGCCGGGGGGCGGCACGATCACGTCATCGCCGGGACGCCAGTCGGCCGGGGTGGCCACGCCGTACTTGTCACTGGTCTGCATGGCAACCAACAGACGCTTGATTTCGTCGAAGTTGCGACCATTGGACAGCGGATAGTAAACCAGCGCCCGGACTTTGCTTTCGGGATCGATGAAGAACACCGCCCGAACGGCCTGGGTGTCGCTGACTTCCGATTGTACCATGCCAAAAGCTTTCGCCGCTTCCATCTTCAGGTCAGCGATGACCGGGAAGGTGACTTCGACGTCCTTCATTCCTTTGTATTCGATCTTTTCTTTGATCGTGCGCAGCCAGGCAATGTGGCTGTAATGGCTGTCAATGGACAAACCGACCAGTTCGGTGTTCAGTTCTTTGAACTCTTCCTGCATACTGGCGAATGTCATGAACTCGGTCGTACAGACCGGAGTGAAGTCTGCCGGATGGCTGAAAAGAATCACCCACTTCCCTTTATAATCCTCGGGAAAGTTGATTTCTCCCTGGGTGGTCATGGCCTTGAAAGAAGGGGCTTTTTCACCGATCAATGGAACGCGGGGTTGTTGAGTTTTGGTTTCTTCACACATGATTTCCTCCTATGAGTTTATGAAATGACCTTTTTTCAATGAACCCCTCATGGGGTATCAAAATGGAGCCGTTACGATTTGCAAGGTTTCAGGATTTTTGTCTCTGAGAATTATTTTTTTCTGTCTTTTGCACGCAATCGTTACAAATTCCTCTGACTTCCACATGTGTCGTCAAAGGATTTCCCAAGGTTTTCAAGGATTCAGGCAATTCGGGATGCAGCAGATCTTCACTGTAAAAATCCCTCGTTTTACCGCATTCGATACAAACGAAGTGATGATGCGGTTCCAGGTTGGCATCGAAGCGAGTTCGTTCCCGAGAAGCCCCGAGAATTTTTACGAGTCCTAACTCTTCCAGTTTCCAAAGGGTTCGGTAAACAGTATCGAGCGATATCGTAGGCATCCGTTTTCGAACTCCACGGTAGACGCTTTCCACATCCGGGTGTTCTCCGGTTCCGGCGACCTCCCGAAAGATCTCCATCCTCTGCGGCGTGAGTTTCACCCCCTGGCTCCGGCATACGTCTTCGAAACGCTTCATTCGGTCGTTGACGATGGGTCTGTGACTTGACATGGAGACACTTTCACTAAGAATGAATTCCTTGTTAGTAGTTTTACTATTTAATAAAGAATGTCAAGCCCCTTTTTTTGAAAATATTCCAAACTATTTTTAACAAAGGAAAAATTGTATACCTTTTCGGTAAAGCGCTTCTATACAAACAAGGAAAACTTGACGATCCACACGTACGGACTACACTTCAGGCGTTTTTGTTTGTGCTCTAAGGAGAAATCATGTTTTTTTTGACTCAATTTTGCAGTTATTTTTCAAATGTCGACGAGTTCTCAGGCAAACGAACCGCTTTTACCTGCGGTCTTTTCGTCTTGCTCCTGGCCGGATGCGCCACCCGACCCACGGTCATCGAACCTCTGCCACTTCCCCCTTGTCCCGCTCCCGCCGATGTTGAAACCTACATGCAGATTCTTTCGGTGACTTCGCCACAGGTCGCTCCCGATTCGACGCTTTATTATCTGACCTGGACGACGGGTGTAGACCAGGTGTATCGCCGCCAGAATAACGAAGTTTCCTCGGTCACAACCAAAGAGCAATTCCCTGAAGGTGTGGATTTCTTTTCCCTTTCTCCGGATGGAAAGCATCTTGTCATCGGTTCGGACAAAGGAGGAACAGAACAATTCGACTTGTACCTGATCGACACTTCCTTGCCGAACTCACCGCCAAAATCCGTAGACACAGGAGAAACGGCACGAGCGGACGGTATCGTCTGGGCTGAAAACTCCCAAACATTTTACTATCGATCCACACGACGCAACGGCAAGGATTTCGATTTCTGGAGCTACGAATTGGCCAAAGGCCGAGCGTCCCTACTGGAAAAGAGAGAAGGCTACCACTGGATCGAGGACATCAGCCCCGATGGTCGCAAACTGGCCTATGTCCATTACAAAGGAGCGGGATTGGCCGACCTGATGATTCTCGACCTACAGAGCCATGAAAGCCTTTTACTGACTCCTTCGGAGCGTGAGCGCGGTATGTACCACACGGCACGATTCACGGCAGATTCCAAACACTTGTTTTTTCTCAGCGATGACGGTCACGAGCGAACCGTACTTGGCAAAATGTCCGCCTCGAAACCTTCGACAACATGGGATGTACTGGCCGAACCGCCCTGGGACATCGAAAGCTTCACTCTTTCTCCGAATCGAGATTTCTTGGCCTATGCCTTCAACGAACATGGCGCCAGTCGCTTGAACATTGTCGATGCCGATACCCTGGAAGATTTTTCACAACCCGATGTAGAAACCGGCGTTATCGAAAACCCGGTTTTTAGCGGATTCAACCTGTATTTCGTGCTTAGTTCCGCATCGAAACCAGGAGACGTCATTCGGTACGACATGATAACCAGAGAATTGGAGCAATTGACGTTTTCGGATACGGCAGGAATCGACACCAAGCGTTTCGTGGCACCGGAATTGGTTTTCATTCCTAGTTTCGATGGGTTGAAAATCCCGGCCTTCCTGTACCGTCCCGAAGGTTACAGCGGACGTCCCGCCCCCTATGTTGTGTATGCCCACGGGGGACCATCCAGCCAGTTCCGACCTCGTTTCATTCGTAATTTCCAACATTTACTTGCAAATGGCATCGGTGTGATCGCCCCCAACGTGCGAGGTTCATCCGGCTATACCAGCGAATACATGGCTTTGGACGACTACCGCAAGCGGCTGGACTCGATCCGCGACTTCAAAGCCGCAGCCGACTGGCTTGTGCAAACGAAGCTCGCCGATCCCAAACGGCTCGCCATCAAAGGCGGAAGCTACGGTGGGTATGTAGTCATGGCGTCGCTCACGGAATATCCCACCCGTTTCATGGCAGGCATCAACTCGGTGGGTATCGTGAATTTCGTTACGTTTCTGGAACAGACCAAAGGCTATCGACGCCAAGTCCGCGAGATGGAATACGGCCCGCTGAGCGACCGCGAGTTCCTTAAATCGATTTCTCCCATTCACAAAATCGACCGTGTGGTCAGTCCGCTGATGATTGTTCACGGTGAAAACGATCCGCGTGTTCCCGTCAATGAAGCACGGCAGATCATCGATGCTTTACGCGCACGAGGTGGAGAAGTAGAAAGCCTGATATTCCCCGATGAAGGCCACGGCATCCGAAAATTGTCGAATCGGAAGGTCGCTTACCGTCGCATGGCGGACTTTCTACTGAAGTACTTACGTCCCAATCCCGACAAGCCCCAAGATTGTCGCGACGTTTCGAAGGTTCCCATGGAAAAAGAACAAGTCCAAACATCATCACAAAAATGACATCCTATCGATCTTATTGAGTATTTTAGGATTTTCGGTCGGCTACTTTGCAGAACCGGGACTTACACCGTCAAGATTCTGTATGGCCTGAAGAAGCGCTTGCCGGTTGAAACCGGTCATCACCTTGTTTTCAGGAAAAACAGATACCGGCAACGTGTCCTGTCCCTGAGTAAGGTTCTTCATCTGTTCATGAAGCTGCTGATTCTCACCAACATCCAGATTGACGTGGGGAACATTCATTTTCCTTAGGAAATTCAATAGTTGTTGACTTTTATTGTCCCCTCCACGGGTGAAAACCTTCAAAATATCCCCCCCAGATCCCATGGGGGAGGTTTTGCGGGGAGCAGCAGACTGATTCAGAGAAGGCAACTTCGTACGAGATGGCGACTCCGAGCCACCAATCGCCATGTTGAATAAACTACTTTTTTCCTGGGGTTGATCACAGGAATTTTGCTGAACCAGCACCCCGCCACGCCCTCCACTACCTAGGTTCAATTTGGTGATTTGATCGCGGTAGTTTTCGGGAACTGTCGTTGGATCGTCAGTATAATGAATCGTCCCTTTGGCATCCACCCATTTGTAATATGCGGGTTGTTTGATTCCAACGATATTCTCGACTTTGGATACGATAGTTTCAGGCTCATTCTCCAATGTCTGAACATCCTGTTCCGAAGAATGTGCTTTGCTGGAGGAAAGCTCGGTCCCAGTGGCAATGGAACGTTCCTCTTCATCATCTGCGGGAAGAAGATCATCGAGAACGGCAGAATCCTTCTGTAAAACGAAGTATCCTCCCCCACCCAAGATCACCAGTACCAGCAAAATGCCGAACAGTTGGGATTTTTCCATCAGTATCCCCAGAATTCGAAAAAGTCGCGCGATTATATCACGTTTTTTTTCCCTCGCAACCCTATCAATGCTTATTCAAGGCTTCACACTCAAAAGTATGTGTGTGTTGTTAGCAATAGGAATTTGGGTGGAAAAAGCTATTACGCTCCTACATCGGAATAGGCCAGATCGATCAGTTTTTCAGCATCGAGCAACATTACCGTCTTGCCTTCCCTCCTCAACAAGCCCGACCTTTCCAATTTGGAAAAATTCCGGGAAAGCGTTTCCGGCACGGTGCCCAATTGTGCGGCGATCGTGTTTTTTTTCGTTTCCAGAGGCATCGCCACTCCGTCGGTCACTTCCAGCCCGGCATTTTCGGCAGTTGATATCAAATAGCGCGCCAACCGCGAAGCTACGGATTCCAGTGACAACGAAGCATTGAGGTCAACCAACCGCCTCAGCCACATTGCCTGACCAGCCAAAAGCGCGCGAGCCACATTGGAGTGTTCCGAAATCAAGCGTTCGAAAGGAACACGCGGCACCTTGATCAACAGGCTTTCTTCCATCGCTGAAGCGTGGGCGGGATAATTGGGCATCGACAGCACAGCCGCCTCGGCAAAGGTCTGACCGCTTTCGGCCATATGAAGGATCTGCTCTCGCCCCTCGGGAGAACTACGGTAGATTTTCACACGGCCATATTCCAGCATGTAAAATGCCGTGGCTGGATCTCCCTGATAAAACAGCATCGCCCCTTTGGATACCTTGAGGAGTTCGCTAAACGCCGCCACATCCGCAAGTGGACGAGCGGGCAAACTGCTGAATAGCGGGTAGCGCTTCAATCGTTCGGGGCGAAGACTCATTACGGTACACCTTCCTCGAAAACTTTTGCAGGATGCATCGACTATGCCACAAACAGGCTGCATTTGTCCCACAAAACGCGAAAAGGACGCCCAAAAGCGTCCTTTTCGTGGATTGTCACGTTTGGATTCGGTTTACAGACCGGGGAAATCCGCCTCGTCCGTCACGCTGTCCATGACTTCCTGACCGTAGTCATCGAACTTGTTGCATTCCATGTCTTTCCAGCTATCCACATCGTCCAATTCGTCCGCCAGTTTTTCTTCGGCGGTTTCGACGTAGGATTTCATCCACTTGTCACACATGCTGGCACAGGGAAGTCCGCCCTCTTTGCCACACCATTCGGCGACACTGGAAACCGCACCCACAGAGCAGTTGACGCACATCGAGCAGAAACGCTGGCAAGCGGTGTCCAACTCGCCACCGGAGATGATCACCATGTTGTATTCGACACAGGAAGAGGTCAGCGTGCGAATGTCGGCTTCACAAGTGAAGGTATCGCCTTCTTCCAGGCCCATCGGCTCCCAGGGAGGATCTTCGCCGCATTTGGTTTCGAGCGTGGCTTCGGCCTTGGTAACCGTCTCTTTGATGTTGAGAGATTCCAACTCGTATTTCTCGGGAACGAGGCCGTTGATCATATCGGCCAGCCAGTCGCCTTCTTCGCAAGGCATTTCGCACAGAGTTTTCGTTCCGGCAAAAGAATCCGAGCAAATGGTGTTGAGCACGGTTTTGGTCAGACCGGTTGCTTCGGACTTGCACTGGTCGCAACTCAGGCAGTAGCGACCGCAAGCAGTGTTCTCGGAAGCCTCACCCAACAGGGCGTCCTTGGCGTCGTCACAGCCATACCACAGCGCCGCGCAAAGAATGGAAGCCAGTAGGAAAGTAGCCGTTTTTTTCATTTTTATCTCCTCTTGATTTCGTTTCGACATAAAACGAATGTTTTGAGAGTTCATTTTATAAAGCAGGGCGTCTTAATAGGCAAATGAATCTTTGCGGAATTTTTCGGGTAAAAGTGGCAATAAAGAGCCAAAAGAACACAATAAATCATGCTAATAAGGAGAAATCATGTAAGATTCTTGCAGTCGATGTTTTACGTTTTCGTTCGAATCTTTGTGTTTGTATTGTTCGATTCACATGACGCAACAAACTATACACTCTCAGAAACGAGATAACTCATGCGATGGAATCTGGAAAAAACGTTGAGTGTATTAAGAATTGTTCTGGTCATGATGCTATTTATCACCGCTTGCCATGAAGACGAAGAACCTCTGCTTCTCGATGAGGATGACACCCTCCCAGCCGATAGAGATGCGGACTGTTTATTTGAACCCTGTGAAGAAGAATTTTTTTATTGCTTTGAAAACGGTGGATATTTAGCAGAAGGATCGAAATGCGATGAAGACGGTGAATTGTTGTATTGCACTCAAGGAATAAATTGCGTCGAATCCTGCCCAAAGCTTTGCGAATGCATCTCCATTCCCTGCAACGGCACCTGCAAGGACGTTGAAAAATCTGGAAATGCCGTGTGCGTTCCGGGCGGCGATGAGGATGAGGAAAGCGATTGCTTGTGTGAAGAGGATAACGGACCGTGCTTTGCCAATGGCGTTTTTCGTGATGCAGGAACGAAATGCGACGAAAATGGAACGTTGTTGACCTGTAAGCAGATCGAGCATTGCAGAGGAGATGGGTATTCTTGTTTGTCTCAATGTGACTGCGTAACTACGACCTGCAACGGCACCTGCACCGATACGACACAAATCGGTGATGCTTTCTGTCAATCCGCCGATGGTGATATGGACGAAGACTCGTAAGAGACAAACAGCCTCTTGGATTGCCATTCGTTATTGAAAAACCAAAAACACAGAAGGAACCAGTACCGCCACGACAATCCCGGCGGCCAGCAGCATTTTTCGGTCATGCAGGCCACGAGTTTCCCAATCGGTCAACACGTGATCCATGGCAAGTCCTCCCAGCAGGCAGGGGGCGACAATCCATTGCGAGGCAATGCTCGAACGAATGGCCGGATCGGGAGATAAAAAACCCGCGCTCCAGGGAAGCATCCAAGCGGCGAAAATCATCCAGGTTTCCCGCTTTTTCGAGCTTTTCACTCCAACGACCAACCCCACGAACGCCAAAATGGGAAACAACAGCATCATGTGCTTCCCTGAACTCAGCCAAGCCACCAGCCATGTTCCGAGATCGGCCCAGGTATCCCAAACCGGCACCAACGGCTCCCAACGGGCGTGCTGCCAGATGAGCGGTGCGGCGAACAGCAAAATTCCCAGTGGTAACAGCCAGTTGAATATGGAATGATAAAATTCCCAGCGTTTCACCAATGCCCAGAAGATGAAAGGTGACAGCAGCGCCAGCGACACTCCCGCCGGATGAATACGTACCACCACAACGGCCAATACAAATGCAAGGATAAGGAACCAAGGGCGGTCGAGAGTCAGTGCAAGAGCACAGGAAAAAAGGAACAGCGTCAGAATGAATTCGGCCAGCAACAAAGAGAATGCCGAAGATTCCGGCGCCCAATTGCATACCGCCAGTGTGAACAATGCCCCCGACCAGATCGCCGATCGGGCTTGCCCAAAGATCCTTAGTGATAAATATGTCACAAGATAAACCGTCGCCGCGAAGAGCGCCACATCAGCCAGTGCAACCAGGAGGTTACCGGGAAGCGGCATGGAGTGAATCCACTGTGACAAAACGGCTTGAAACGCCTCTGATGGCGGAACTTCTCCGGGAGATAAACGTTGACTCGAAAAAACCAATGGAGGAATCCAGCCAAAAGCATGGGCTGACAACCTCGCAAGAATTGCAAACAGCAAAAACGGATGACCGAAATTCTTGGCTTTGCTATCCAACTGCTCCTCGGGCAACATATCGTTATGCAAACGCCACAAACCGGGCAGAAACACGAAAAATACCACCAGACCGGCAATAATCAACCAACGAGTATCCTCAACGTGGGAACGAACGTCGTCCTTCATCGACAACAACCGCCCCCTGCCGAAGCGGTCGATTTCCCAGCGCTTTCTAGCCTCCAGCCTTCGCAGACGATCCAGGCGTCGCTGGATCTCGCTATCTGGCGGAACAACCTCGGGCATGGGTCGTAGCATCGTAGAGGTTTCGCTGTGTTCCACCCATTTCACGAGAGCGGGTAAAACCTTTTCTACTGCAGGAGAGGACGCCGCCCCTTGGGAAGCCGATTCGACAAAAACGTTGTAAACACGGGTTCGGGCGTAGGTCGGACGTTCATCGTCCCGAGCATTCATCACGAAAACGAAGCGTTCCGCACTGCCTCGCCGAAGAAATTGCACACGAAAACTTTGCTCGCTATCCAACGCGGTAAGACGCACCCATTCACTCAACGGTGGAGTCGAAAGGTCCAATTCGCCAAGCAGTGCGGTCAGTTCCTCGCCGGGTTCCGGCATGGGATAGCGCTCTGAACCGACATGAAGCTGCCAGGCAAACAACCCACCGACCAACAGCAGGCTCAAAATGAGGGCCACGACGCGAAGCAAGGTTCCTCCTGATACGAAAATAGGGTACCCATCCAACGTAGACGTTTCTTCTCAACTTTGTCAATGAAGGAGAAAACGGAGAAATTTTCGATGAGCGCATATTTAAGATATTTAATGGATTTGACATCTGTCCTTTTGTTCAGTATATTGATCGAAAAGGAAAGTCATTCCAGTATTCCCGAGGAACGCCATGAAAGACTTGACGGACAGGCAGCGGCAGATTTTCGACTACATCGAAATGTGTATCGGACGGGACGGCTACCCGCCGACCATCCGGGAAATCGCCCTGTATATGGGAATTTCCTCCCCCAACGGCGTAAACGACCATCTAAAAGCGCTGGAACGCAAGGGCTACCTGGAACGACGCGACCAGAAATCCCGAGGAATCCACCTGAAGCGGCGCTCTGCCTCTCGCAAAAAACAACGTCCCCCTGAAGCGGTACGAATTCCCATCGTAGGTCAAGTAGCCGCCGGAACGCCGATTCTGGCCGAAGAAAACCTGGAAGGTTTTCTGGCTTTCGATCCCGACCTCATCGGACGCCACGGCGAATTGTTCGCGCTCAATGTGCGTGGAGATTCGATGATCGATGTGGGAATTTTCGATGGGGATACGGTGTTTGTCCGGCCGCAATCCACTGCCGACAATGGCGAAATCGTCGTAGCTATGGTCGAAGGAGAGGCAACGGTCAAACGTTTTCGACAACAGGGAAATAAAATCTTTCTCATCCCGGAAAACCCCACTATGGAGCCGTTCGAATACGACTTATCCGAAGGCGTTCAGGTGCAGATTCTTGGAAAAGTCGTGCACTCGTTCCGGTCTTTCTGATCCGTTTCAAATGAACTTGTAACAACTCACAAAATGCTGACACACCGCGCTTGCAAATGGCGAGGCATGGAGTACAATGGCGCGTCTATAGAACCTATGGGCTAGTGTTTTCTTCGAAACTTTCGTCTTGGAGGTTTTTTCGAAGCGGTAACGGCGAATATCAACGACACGAAATTTCAGCCAACCTTTCGATCCCTCCGAACACCATCGATACACAGGAGTCTTTTCAATGCCGACCCAACCTTCAAGAGAACTGGAAACATTCGAAAATCCCGCTCCCGAGCGCAATTACGAGATTCATTCCGTCTGTCCGGAATTCACCTGCGTGTGTCCGATGACCGGCCAGCCGGATTTCGCCACGATTTCGCTTCGCTACATCCCGGATAAACTTTGTGTGGAACTGAAATCCCTCAAGCTTTACCTCTGGTCGTTCCGCAATGAGGGACATTTTCACGAAGCCGTAACCAACCGAATTCTCGACGACCTGGCGGGACTGCTTCAACCGAGGTTCATGGAAATCAAAGGGACGTTCAACGTCCGTGGAGGAATTCAAACCACGGTAACAGCAACGGTAGGACAGGAAAACTAAAGGAGCAATCATGCGCCGGATGTCGTTGTATGGAGTGATTTGGCTCGTTTTGTCGGGTTTGTTGCTGGTCGCATGCGAAACGTCTGACGACATCGGACCGTCCGAGCGCCGCATCAAGCGCGATGGCGCGTTCAATATCGAAGTCGTCTTGCCGGATGACGCCGAACCCGCCCTCGAAATGGCCGCCGAGGATTTTGTCAACGACCTCTCCGAACTGAGTATGGTCAATCCTCCCAAAACTCCGTACACAAAACATTCGGGAAACTACGATCCTTCCTCTACAAAGAAAACCATCGTACTGCTGGCCGGGGTACTTCCGGCAGGAGAATCAGCTCTGGTGCAGGAAAGTACGGATGCCTGGCAATCCGAAGGCTATGTGATCGAAGAGCAGAAAATCTCGTCGAAAATCGTCATTAGGGTCGAATCTCCTACCCATCTAGGCGTTGCCTATGGCCTGTACGATATTCTCAACCGGATGGATATCCATTATTACCATCCCCGTGAAAGCCACATTACGAAGATCTACGGGGCGATTTTCCCCCGTGACTTCACCGATCGTCTGACGAAAACGCCCGCCTATCGACTACGGGGCTACCACCAGCACACCCAACACCCCATCGTCTGGAGTGAATACCTGCTCGACCCCAAGGAAGAGTACAAACCCTACGTTCAAGAGTATTTGCGGTACCTGCTGCGCAATCGACAAAATCATCTCCAATGGCACATGCTAAAAACCGTCGATCGCGACACCTGGAAACCCTATGCGAAGTGGATCGTCGAAGAAGCGGAAAAATACGGTGTAAAACTGGGGTTGGTTTTCAGTTTCGCCGATCAACAACAAAACTGCTTCCGTCTGATCGACGACCTGGGGGAATCGCTTTCCTCGGAAGAACGCATGGCCTACCAGAAGCCCCAGATCGAGGAAAACCTCGCCTATTTGGGCGATATCGGCTTTTCGTCTTTCACCCTGCAATTCGGCTCGAACGAGTTGACCGCCCAACCGGATGCCGAAACGCTTTTCTGGTTCCAAACGGCTGTGGACTGGCTCAAGGCCAATGCACCGGAAACGGAATTGTTCGCCTGGATTCACACCCCGGCCCATGTACTGGCCGAGGACGGCGAGACACCGTTTTACCACCTCCCGCTCCAGGCGGATGAGGCGGTGGGGTTGATGATCCACACCACGATGTTCTACGACCTCGAACATCCCGCTCCGGTCTATGGAAACGAGAATTTCCAGCACCAGCAAGCCTGCTTCACCGAAGGCAAGGGCGAAAGGGCTATGACCTACTTTCCCGAAAGCGCCTGGTGGCTGGGATTCGACAACTCATTGCCGCTGTTTTTGCCGATCACCCTTTACACCCGCGCTTACGACGTGCAAACCGTCATCCCGCCACTTATGGGAGATACCCGCCTGGATGGACACATCACCTTTACAACCGGTCTGGAGTGGAATTACTGGATGTATGACCACTATATGGCAAGGTTGACCTGGGATACCGATCTGACGTGGGAAGACTATGTGGATGATATCAGCGAAATCTACAGCGACAACGACAACGATCTGTCGGCTGACATCGCACAAGTGATCAAGGACACCGCCGAACGACAGAAAATCGACTTTATCGGCGAAAACCCACTGATGTTCTATTACCTCGCAGGGGAGTCCGAACACGACGAGCTGGGTAGCGTAACAGGACTATCCGGGCGTCCGACGAAGTTGTCCTACTGGAAAGTATACGAGTATTCCGATGAAGAATACGACGCATGGTTGACCGGCGATTTCGCACGATTGGAACAAATGCGCAATGCCTACAAAGAAATTTCCGACCGCTTGCAGGACATCGAACTTCCCGACATTCAGAAGGACAAAGAAGGATTGATCGAAAAGCGGCATTTGGAGTTGAAAACCGCCGGTCACTTGCTGTATCAGCGGGCAGAACAAGCCTATCTCCATTATGCGGCAGTTCGCGACGCCCACGATGACAAAGAAGACGCCGCCTATGAAAAACTCGAAGAAGCCATGGCCATCACTTCCGATGTCAAACAGCAGGTCGGAGAGATCGAGCAGGAAGTGTATCGCTATCCTCTCGAACTCGTTGCCGAGGAAAAAGACAGCCTGACCGCCTACCCTTTCGGCTACCTGTGGGAAACCCGTACGGCGTATTTCTGGGAACGGCGGGACGTGCAGGTCAAGGAACTTCTCGATGTCGCATTCGGGAAAATCACCGAAGAGTTCGAGTTCGAACCCAGTAACGTGCTGATTTCCGACACCGAAAAAACCGAGATCATGCAACCGGACTCGGAAGCGATCCGAAACATCATCAAACCGTATATTCCCCCGGTTTTGCTGGGATACACGGCACCGAGCGATGGAAAAGCGGACCTCGTGCTTGCCACCGACGCCAACGGAAACGGATTGCCGGACATCCTCTCCCAGGCCGTGATTTCTCAGGCCGATTGGGGAACCGAAACCGTTACGGGAACCTTTGATAGTTGGACTCTGACCATTCGCGGAGACAGTGGAACAAAGGTTGGCGAATTGATCATTCGCGAAGGAGAATTCGAGGCCGATCTCGTGGACGACCTGCCGAAAACCGCGACGATCATCGGTCAAGGAGCATTCGCGGACGTGATCGCCATTCTGATCGATACCGGAATGTTCGATGAGGATACGGCCTGGACCACACTAGCGGGCTATTTCGGCATTGATCCAGACGCCAGCCCACGACCCACGACCTTCACGTTTGAAATTTCTACGGAATTCGGACCGTTGGATTGACGAAAGATACCGGAAATGAGCAACAAAGACCCTCGTGAGAAAAACAACCAGGCTCATCCTGAAGCTTGCGAGGGCATCGCCGCACCGGAATCGTCGCTGAAAGGCGATGGTCAGCGGGCGGATATCAACTTGGGACATGCCTGCAACAACCGTTGTCTGTTCTGTATGCAAGGTCATTCCAACGCCGATCAACGACGTTGGCTGTCCCTCAAACGCCTGATTCGGGAACTGGATTACTATGCGGATGAAGTCGGCGTAAAAAAGCCTGGGACTGCTGGGCGGAGAACCGACGCTTTACCCGCACCTGTTCGAAGGACTCAAACACGCTCAGTCCAAAGGATTCGACGACATCACGCTTAACACCAACGGGTATCGGCTGGCCAAAACCGAATTCTGTGAAAAAGCCGTCGAGCATGGCATTAACCGGTACTGCCTCTCCATTCATTCTCATTTGGAAGAAATCGAGGACAAGCTTTCGGGGCGCAACGGGTCGATGAAAACAAAAATCACCGCCATCGATAACTTGTTGGCGTTGCAAAAAAAAGGGCAAGGCGTGCGCTCGATCAGCATCAATGCCGTCCTGACAAGCCTCAACCTTCCGACCGTACCGGAGTTCGTAGAGTACTGGGTTATCAAGGGAATTCGGGATATCCGGTTCAACTTCGTTCGCCCGGAGGGACGCGCCGCCGATCACAAAGACCTGGTCCCCCGCTTTCGCGAAGCTATGCCATTGCTGCTCAAGGCAGTAGCGATGAACGAACGTCAATGGAAAATCAACCTCAGTTTCGGTGAAATTCCGTACTGCGTCTATCCGCAAAAATTTTTCGCCAACCGTCCGTTCCGCAAGCGATATATCGGGGAGTACCGCGACCGCCGAACTCACGTCTCCTCGTTCAACAACCCCGGAAACGATGGTCTTTCGGACGGAGACGGCCGCCAGCGTTTCGTCTGGCAGGATCTGAAAATGGACGTTCTCAAGCAACTTACGCCCGCTTGTCGCCAATGCCAATGGATCGACGTGTGCGGCGGAGTCTGGAAAAACTACATCGCCCTGTACGGCGACGAGGAATTTTCTCCATTGGATGTGGAATGAACCACGAATCGAAACCTATTGCCTTGGAAAAAGAAAACCGGGTTCGCAAGCATTTACGGGAACTTGGACGGGTCGCTATCGCTTTTTCCGGCGGAGTGGACAGCAGTTACCTCGTGAAACTGGCCCATGAAGAACTGGGACAGGATGTTTTGGCGCTCACGGCGCGTTCTCCCTCATTGGCTTCGCGAGAACGGGAACGAGTGGATCGCTTCGTGAAACGGTGGAACCTTCCCCATCGCTGGATAGACACAAACGAACTGACACATTCCGAATATGTTGCCAACCCGCCACAACGCTGTTATCACTGTAAAAAGACAATCTTGCAGACCCTTGAAAAGGTTGCCAAAGAGCAAGGTTTTACCCACTTACTCGATGGAGAAAATGCAGAAGACGCCGGGGATTTTCGACCGGGAAACCTTGCTGCAAAGGAAATGGGCGTGGTAAGACCGCTGGAGATCGCCGGAATGACGAAAACCGAGATCCGTAAGCGAAGCCGAGCCTTGAACCTAGAGGACACTAAACGCCCTGCCACCCCTTGTTTGGCTAGTCGGATCGCCTATGGAACGCCGGTTACGATCCAACGTCTGCGTCTTGTTGAAACGGTGGAAAATAGACTGCTGGCGGCTGGTTTTTCTCCCTGCCGGGCACGAATCGACGGCGACGGGTTGCGTATTGAAGTTGCCAAAGACGCCATTGCCGCCCTCGCCTCTTCAACGGAGCGCAGCTGGATTGTACAAACGGCGTTGTCGATGGGCATGAAAACGGTTTCACTGGATTTGGAAGGCTTTGTTTCCGGCAAACTGAACCGGATGGTAGATACGAATGAATGATAAAGACACATTGAAACAAGCGCTCGAACGTTTCAAAAAGGGCGAGCTTTCCGAGCAGGACCTCCTTAGCCAATGGCTCGACGCAGGAACCAAAACAGTAGGAGCCGCCTTACTGGACACAAATCGCGCCAACCGAAAAGGATTTCCCGAAGTTGTGCTGGCTCAGGGAAAAACAGACGAGCAAGTATGCAACTTATTGGAATCTTTAACGAAAGAACCGTTTCCGGCTTTGGCATCCAGAGTGGACAGTGATTTGGCTGACCGATGCCTGGAGCATTTTCCTCAAGGAATCTATTTCGAGGATGCCCGTCTGTTCTGGGCCAATCCCCATGCCGAACAATACGATAGAAGCAGCCACCTCGCCGTAATCTGCGCCGGAATGGCCGATCTTCCCGTAGCAGAAGAAGCCGCCGTGCTTTTGGAAATCGCAGGCTACGACGTAACCCGCGTGTACGATGTCGGTGTGGCGGGCCTGCAACGCCTCCTAACCCGTTTGCAGGATCTCCAAGAAGCCGAAGTGCTACTCACTGTGGCGGGTATGGACGGTGCGCTGCCTTCTGTGGTTGCCGGACTGATGGAGCAGGCCGTCATCGCCGTTCCCACTTCGACCGGTTATGGAGCAGCTTTGGACGGTTTGGCCCCTCTTTTGACCATGCTCAACACCTGTGCACCCGGCGTAGCAACAGTGAACATCGACAACGGTTACGGCGCTGCGATGATGGCCCATGCGATCTGTAGAAGAATCGAGAAAGGCAAATCATGACACGCCTCATACATCTGGAACCTATCGGTGGAATCGCCGGAGACATGTTCGTCGGCGCCTGCCTGGACGCCGGGTTGGTAACGCTTGAAGAACTGGCGGACATCACGAAAAAACTCGTTCCCGATGTAACCTTGGAAGCCCAACGAGAGGCACGTTCTTCGATATCAGGAACGAAATTCACCGTTCGACTCGCTGACGGCTCTACCGAAGAACCGGACCAGCCCATTCCCCCCATTCATGAGCACAACCATGGGCACAGCCACGGTCACGAGCACAGTCATGAACATAGTCATGAACACGGGCATGGACATCACCATCATCACCACCATAAGCATGATCACGACCATGGACACGAGCACGAGCATGGGCACGTTCACTATAGCGACCTGAAACAACGCATCGAAAGCGCTGGTCTACCCGAAGCGGTTCACGAGAAAATGCTCCACATTTTCGACCGCCTGGCCCTGGCCGAAGCTTCTATCCATGGTGGCGATCCTGGCAAAATTGCATTTCACGAGGTCGGCGCAACGGATTCGCTGGCAGATATCGCCTGTGCCGCCTGCTGTCTGACGAAGCTGTCCGACGCCTCGCTAACCAGTGATCCTCCTCCTTTGGGAAGAGGAGAGGTGCACATCGCCCACGGAAAAATGCTCGCCCCCGGACCGGCGGTACTGAAATTGCTCGAAGACTGGCCTACTCTTCCAGGTGACGCAATAGGAGAACAAACCACCCCCACTGGTGCGGCGATTCTGTCCCATGCGTTTCGTTCAGCCACGCGGCCAGCGATGATTCTTCGAAAAATCGGGTATGGTCACGGAACCCGAGATCCAGAAGGACGCCCCAACACCCTACGCCTGCTCATCGGCGAACCACTGGAAAACACTGGAGAAAAAGACGACTTCGAGCGGGATAATGTCGTGCAGATCGAAACCAACGTGGACGACCTTCCCGGCAACCTCGCGGCTCCCGGTATCGCGAAACTAATGGAAGCCGGAGCGCTGGATGTGTACGTGTACCCCTACATGGGTAAGAAAAGCCGTCAGGGTTGGCACTGGATCGTTCTTGCACACCCCGACGACGCCGAACGCCTGGCCTTCGAACTGATGCGGGTATCGGGAAGCATCGGCGTCCGCATGATACAAACCGACCGACTGAAACTAAAACGATCGTTCGAAACGCTGAATTGGGAAGGTCACGAGATTCGCGTCAAGGTCGCAACCGGTCCGAAAGGTTTCGAACGGCGCATCCTCGAAACCGATGACCTCCTCCGTATCGCGTCAGAAACGGGATTGGAACCCTGGCAAGTCGCCGACCGCCTTGAACCAAAGAAGTGATTTTCATTGACGGTTACTCCAACGGGTTAACACCCAAGGCTTTTGCAAGAAAACATCCTTCACTGATACCATTGAGACAAGCCATTTTGGCATCGTCCGTGGCTTTCACCATTTGATTCAGATGCGTGTATGAACCGGCTCGTTCGATGTATGCACGTCCGCAATCAGGATTCCTTTGGATGAAATTCGTCCAATACTCCACGATTTTGTTGAAATCTTTCGTCACTTTCGAGATGGAATAATCGAGTTTCCGATACAAGAGGACATTGTCTGGATGCTTTTTGATTTCCTCCATGAGTTGTACAATCGTTTGCTCCGTCGGTGGCGTTTGTCCGAGAATTGCCAAAGGACGCATTTTCTGAACACTTTTGTGCCACGGCTGAATTTCCATCAACAGGTCGAATTGACGAAGCGCATCGTCCAAGCGACCGTCTCCTAAGTTTTTATTCGCCGCCTTTTCCAAACGACTGACAACACCTTTAAGAATATTCTTTGCCGTATGTGAATTCGGGTCGAGCTGCAACGCCCGAAGAAGATCTTTTGCCGCTACTTCATAGCGCTCCTGCCGGGCATGTAAATAGGATCGGTAAGCTAGAGATTCGGACTGATCCGGTCTGGAAGAAACCGACAGATCGAAATCGGCGAAAGCAGGCTCCATTTGCTTCATTTCCAGGTGAATTTTTCCGCGCATCAAAAGAAACTCCCAATGATCTCCAAGACTACAAGCACGATTGATCTCTTCCAGAGCTTCTTTGTAACGATCCTTATAATAATGAATTTCCGCCTTGTCGTAGGAAATATAGCCTGCCAGAAGCTTCAATTTCGGATTAGCCTTTTTCGCCGCTTCATCCGCCATTTTTTGCATTTCCTCGTAGCTTCCACCCCAACGAGGCGTACGATTCATGATCGCCGTCACCTGTATTTGAAAACATTCCGGACATTGTTCGTTTGCCATTTTCAACAAGGTGGGAATATCCAGCCCCTGATGAGACCCAGCATAGACCTGCATCAGTTTCCTCATGGCGGCTACGAGTTTAGGCCTGATTTCCAAAGCCTTCATGAGATTCTTCACCGCTTCTCCATGAGCCTGCTGCATGGTGACGACTTCGAGTTCACTGGTTTTTGAGATCGGCTTTGCTCCTCTCAAGGCAAAACCTAAAGAGGAATAATACGAACCACGAGCCAGATACGGAGCAAACGAGTTCGGATATTTCGCGACCCATTCACTAAGCCGTGGCAGCAATTCTTTTTCAGCCGAACGAAACGCCTCTGAGGCATCAATCGGCCAGTATTCAAACGTATTGTCTTTCTCGAAAGCATTTTGAAACTGTTCGAAATATTTCGTCAATTCCGAATATTTCCGATGAATAAGCAAACTTTTGATCATCGCACAATCGACGTATTGCGTAGGATATCCGTAAGCGTCTTTTCCTTCTTCTCCTTTTAAAGGAACCTCTTTCGACAAAGAAATCGGTGCAACCATATAAAGTGGAGTCAGACGTTCTTTTTGTTCTTTTTTGACTTCTTGTGGGCTTTTTTCACAACCTGAAAAAAGCATGATCCCACTAACACTCAAAAAAAGGAAAACGGAAATCAGATTCCAGCGAAACGTAGAAAACTTGACCAACTGTTGCATTCTCGACTCCCATAGACTTCAGGTTTCATTTTTTGGATACAAGACACCCAAAAATAGAATCAGATTATGACGCATAGGTTCCTTGGAAATATTTACGAAACCAAGATAGGATTATTAAACAAGTCAAGCAAGTTATTTTACAGTTGGCAATCCAATTGTTCCGTCGAAGATCAATGACCCGTTTCGTAACGCACACAAAAAGCTACACACATTCGCTCCTACAAACGAATTTTTCTTTATCTCCGCTCATTTCCGTGTAAAAGTCGATTTGTAAAAGTTTTGTAAAGGGATCTTGTACATCATGCTTTTAGACTTTTTGCTTGGATTTCGCCTTGTATTCAATGCCTGCTGGATTGTGGTTGTAACGTTTTTCTACGCAACCTTCGTTACCGTGACATTTCCCGCACAACTGCTGCTTCGTAGCGGTCCCTGGTTTGCCCGCTCCTGGGCCACGATGCTCTGCAAAGGCTGTGGTATCCTGGTGGAGGTTCATGGGCTGGAACACTTTCCTACCAGCCAGCCACTCGTCGTGATGACCAATCATCGCTCCTACGCCGACGTGATTTCGCTATTGATGATCGTACCCCACTACGTGCATTTCATTGCGAAAAAGGAGCTGATTTACATTCCGATTTTCGGTCTCGGTATGGTTTCGGCGGGAACGATCCTCATCGATCGCGGAAACAGCCGAAAAGCCAAGGCTTCCCTTGCGAAAGCCGCCAGCAATATTCGTGAGGGTCGGACGGTGCTGATTTTCCCGGAAGGAACGCGCTCGAAAGATGCCCGAACGCTAGGCCGTTACAAAAAAGGTGGGTTTCATCTTGCTCGTTCGGCAGGCGTGCCGATATTACCGGGCGTGGTAACGAAATCGGAAAGCATCATGTCGATTCGGCAGTATATCTTTCGTCCGGGAACGGTTCGAATCGATTTCGGCGAGCCGATTCCCACCGACAACGAAATCCCAATGGATGAACTGGTGGAGACGGTACGAAACCGCCACCAATCCATGCTGGATACGATAGAAAAAGAAGCATAAAAAACGGCGGTCTTTCGTTGATACGAAAAACCGCCGTTCCCCCCACAAATTTTGCACACCCATCGTTAACGAGTGCTAACGGGCGTGTTTCGTCAGATAGTCATGCATCCCTTCTGCCGTGGCAGACATGGTTTCCTGCCCTTCTTCCCAGTTGGCCGGGCAGACTTCGCCTTCATGGCTTGAAACATACTGGAATGCTTTCAGCGTACGCAGGGTTTCGGTGACGGAGCGACCCACCGGCAGGTTGTTGACGGTCGCGTGCATCACTACGCCTTCCGGGTCGATGATAAACAAGCCACGCAACGCGACTCCTGCGCCTTCATCGAGTACGCCGTAGGCTTGCGCCACCTCTTTGTTGAGATCGGACAACAAGGGATAGTTCAAATCTCCACCCAAGCCGCCGTTTTCGTAGGCCGTTTCTACCCAGGCTTTGTGGGTAAACTGCGAATCCACGCTGACACCCAGAATTTCGGCCCCAATCTCTTTAAAAAGGTCCATATTGCGGCTGAATTCCAAGACTTCGGTCGGACACACAAAGGTGAAGTCGAGAGGGTAAAACAACAGAACCGTCCATTTCCCACGAAAATCTTCTAAGGAATAGGACTTGATATTTCCCTTGTAAAAACCCTCAACAGTGAAATCCGGCGCTTTTTTCCCAACGATTCCCATCACTTGTCTCCTTACTCCATGGGTATGTTGTAATTGTAATTTTTCTCACCAAACAACTTATTCATTTATGGATGCCTTTCAAGGTCTGAAAAGATTTTTTTCTGCATTTTTTTCGTCCTTTTCATGGAAAGGTTTTTCCATTTTTCTGGTTGTTTTGCGGATGGCAAACAGCTATTCTTTGTCTCCCTTCGAAAGCTGTTCACATCATGGAGTATTGTTATGGAAAACGATCCCAAAACCACGTTTGCCGATGATCGCGAGGATCTCGCAGGCGGTCGGGTGCCTCCGCACTCGGTCGAGGCGGAACGTGCGGTGTTGGGCGGAGTTATGTTGCGTGACCGGGAAATCCACCAGGTGATTCCCATCTTGTCTCCCAACCACTTTTACATCCGCGCCAATGCGAAAATATACGAAGCCATGGTGGAGTTGGCGCAGAAAAACCAACCCATCGATTTCGTCTGGCTCAAAGACCAATTGTTGCGAAAAGGCCAGCTCGAAAGCATCGGCGGTCTCGAATACCTGGCAGAGTTGTCCAACACGGTCGCTACAGCGGGAAACATTGTCAGCTATGCCGGAATCATCAAGGAAAAAGCATTCTTACGGCAGATGATCGACGCCGGGCTGCAACTCGTCGCCCAGGGATTCGATGAACCGGAAGATACACAGAAATACATCCGCGAAGGTTTGGACCGCCTGTTCGCCATCAACCTCGAAGGCGACGATCGACCCTACTACCACATTGCGGAAGGCATGGAAGAGGCTTTCGACTCAATCGCCCTTCCCTCCGACGACAAACGACAGATTCCCACCGAATTTTACGATCTGGACGAAAAAATCACAGGCTTCGCACCGGGACAGTTGATCATTCTGGCGGCTCGACCCGCCATGGGTAAAACATCGTTGGCCCTCAACATCGCTACGAAAATAGCAAAAAAACAAAAGCGAGTGGCTGTTTTTTCCTTGGAAATGACTCGTAAAGAGTTGACCTCCCGAATGCTTTGCACCGAAGCGGAAGTCGATGGCACAAAAGCCCGCAAAGGAATGCCTTCGACCGATGAACTCACCCGACTCGGTCAAGCCGCCGACGAATTGTCTCAAATACCCATTCTTATCGACGATACCGGCGGCATTTCGGACAGCGAAATCCGCGCCAAAGCACAACTGATGGTGTCCAACGGCGGGCTGGATCTGATCGTCATCGACTACCTTCAGTTGATGCAAACAAGAATGCAGAACCGGAACTTCAACCGGGAGCAGTACATCAGCCAGATTTCCCGTAATCTCAAGAACTTAGCAAAAGATCTCGATGTCCCGGTACTATGCCTCGCCCAGCTTAGCCGTGCCGTGGAAAGTCGCCCGAACAAGCGCCCGATGATGAGCGACTTGCGGGAATCCGGCGCTATCGAGCAGGACGCCGACCTCGTCCTGTTCATTTATCGAGAGGAATATTACGACCCCACCCGCGTGGAATACCACAACGTGGCCGAAATCATCGTAGGAAAGAACCGTTTCGGTTCCACGGGACGTGTTGCAGTCCGTTTCGAGGGCAGTCTGACCCGTTTCGACAACCTCGCTCCCGACGAATTACCCGAAGACTTTGGCAACGAAGGAGCTCCATCCTGATCCAATGAAATTTTTATTACGCGGGCACCTAAACTTCCGATATCGACATGAGAATATTCACACCGGTTAAAAGTCGGAATAGCTTAACAATATCAACAGGTAACAAGGCTTCTTCTTTTTGGTGAAAGATCGCTGATGTTGTTGCTTCTTTAGATGCTGGAGGAATAAAATGACCAGTCACTCTATCGAACATACGATGCACGAGAGAAATCCTCAATGACCATCCTGGACTACAGCGTCATCGGTGGGTACCTGCTTTTGGTGCTCGTTCTGGGATTGGTCCTCAATCGCTGGGCGGCGCGATCTACCGAGCATTATTTTCTATCCGGTAGAAAACTTCCTTGGTGGGTGGCGGGAACCTCCATGGCGGCCTCGGCATTTTCAATCGACACTCCGTTGTATGTAACCGCTATAACCCGTTCTGGTGGAATCGGCGCGAACTGGGAATGGTGGTGCTATGCCATCGGCGGAATGTTCGCCGCCCTGGTGCTGGCGTCGCTATGGCGGCGAGCAGGCGTGGTGACGGACGTGGAATTCTGTTCTTTGCGTTACGACGGAAAAGGCGCGGACGTGCTGCGGGCCGGGCGTGCGGCAATGTTTGCCTGCTTCGTCAACATCGTGGCAATGGGTCTTGTTCTCAAGGCGGTCGTAGCCATCTTCGCGGGACCGCTGCACCTCGATCCGTTGGCCGTGCTGCTTCCCTGCCTGGCAATTACCGCTTTGTACTCGGTACTATCCGGATTCTGGGGCGTGGTAGTCACGGATTTTTTACAATTCTGGCTGGCGTTGCTAGGAGCGGTTCTGCTGGCGGTTTTCGCCGTGTCCGCCGCCGGTGGCCTGGAGGCTCTGCAAGCTGCCACCACCGAGAACGGCTCGAATGCTCTGAACGTCCTTCCTTTTTCCGACTCGGAAGACCTGTTTACAGCCATGTTGCTGTTTTTAGGGGTTCAGTGGTGGGCGTTTCTCAATGCCGATGGCGGCGGGAAAATCATCCAACGCCAACTGGCCTGTCGTTCCGAAAAAGACGCCTCGCGAGCTACATTGTTTTTCCTTGTTACCCACTATGTAGTTCGTACCTGGCCCTGGATTCTTACAGCGCTGGCATCGCTGGTGCTGCTGCCTCAGGTCGGCGAAGGCGAACAAGCTTATGCCGCCGTGCTTTTCCAGGTTTTGCCGGAGGGACTGCGCGGCCTGATGATCGCCACGTTGGTTGCGGCGTTTATGTCCACCATCGACACCCAACTAAACTGGGGAGGAAGCTATTTCGTCAACGATCTGTATCGGCCATACATTCGAAAAAATCGTAGTGAACGTCACTACTTGCGCATTTCTCGCTTGTTCGTTCTCGTGTCACTGGCCGGAGCGGGCATCGTGGCCATGTGGGGGGAAAGCGTAACGGGACTTTTTCGTTTCCTGCTGGCGATGGGTGCGGGGCTGGGACCGGTGCTGATTCTGCGCTGGTTCTGGTGGCGGCTCAACGCCTGGAGCGAATGGACCGCCATGCTGGCCTCGATGATCACCGCAACCATCTGCCGAGCAACCGGTCTGTCGCTACATGATACTTTGTTGATAACACTGGCGATATCCCTTCCCCTGACCTTGGCCGTGACCTGGCTGACTCCACCGGTAAGTGAAGAGCATCGCCGCCGCTTTATGGAACGCACCCGAGCACCGGGATTCTGGAATGTGGCGAAACCCGAGAAATCCTCCAGTCGAACGGACATGTTGCGTTCCGTTTTGTGCTGGCTTGGCGCAACGACCGGATTGTTTCTGCTATTGTTTGGAGCGGGAGAAACACTGTTGGGTTCCACCGTGGCAGGACTGGCAATGGTGGGATTCGGGGGTGGATTGTTAGTCCTCGGATGGCAGCAAGGCTCGAAATAACGCTTGCAGGTTATGAAGACTACGTGTCCCAAAGTCTTACGCACAAAGTGTGGAAGGCTGTGTTTTCAATAAGTTACACAGTCTCCCGGACCTTCCGATCCGTGAGGCTATGACACCGTGAAGTTTTATACAAGTTCCTTCATCGAGAGCGTCGCTTACACCTCTCCACCACTAAAAAACGGGGAGAATCTTCCGATCCTCCCCGCGTGTTTCCATGAAATGTGGATTCCTGCTTAGAACTCCCAACTCAAGTCGATATCGGCCTTGATTTCCCAGGTTTCATCCAGATTCGGGAAGTAGATTTGGGAAGGTTGCAGGGTTTTGCGCAATCCGAGTTGGAAATGCAGCAATTGTCCGAAAGGACTGAAACGTACCAACGTCGTAAGCATCGTGTTGGATTGATTGATGTTGAATACGTTCTCGTAACTGTCGAAGTTCGTTTTGAAATAGCTGGCCGCGACCCGAAAATACTTGGTAGCCGGAACCTCGATATGGGCGAGGAACTGCCCGTTGTCGGCTCCCGTGGTATCCTCCAGGGCTACAGTCAGACCGAAGTAGTCCACCACGGCATAACTGAACTCGAACCCACCACCGAAATGGCTCCATTCGTTTTTACGTCGGGCAAATTCTTTGTACTTGGTCGTAACAGAGTACTGGTCCGCACCCTCGTCCACAGCGGTCTGATGTTCGGAAACCCAGCGGAACTTACTGATTTCATAGAAAGAATCGAAATACGAAGGCGTGTAGTTGTCCTGGTGCGCCAGGAAATACGCCCGCGCCCGGATCGCCTGCCGATGCGAGGTGTAGAAGTTGATACGATACAAAGTACCCAGGGTAATGCCGCTACCGAAGTTTTTCGTCTCACCCGACTGGAAGTTGTTCAGGGTGCTGTAATCCAAATAGGCTTTAACGTCCACTTCGACCGTTTTGGACGGTCCTGCTCCGACCTCGGAGTCATCCTCACTTTTTTGCATCAGTTCTTCAATGCTGCTATCCGATGGTTCGACCACATCGTCCCAACTGACCTTCCGCCCCCAGGTGCTGGCTCCATTGCTCCACTTAGCCCATTTAACAAGCTTGATTTCCACGTCACCACCCAACAGGTGAATGTTCGTCGGATCGTAGATGTAACTGCCTTCATCGGACACACGATAGTTGTTGATACGCCATGGAGCGTCGAGATCGGTCATGTAATGAGCGCCGAACGACACCGACTGCGCCATCCAGTGATCCATACCGATAGAGAGCGGTTTGACAAAGGCAAGCCCCCCGAACATCTGCCAGCGCGTGAGGTCGTTGGTGAAGAACTCGAATCCGCCGTAATCGTTGTACCAATCCAGTTCCGCACCAACCTTGGTCGTGAAATAATCTAGGTTGGCAATGTATCGTTTCATCACCACACCGTGACCGATGGTCGTGGCGAAGGTGCGGTTAACGTTGACATAGAGATTGTCTTCTTTACGACCGTACTGGATGTAGCGGATAATTTTCATATAGTCGCGGGCACTGTCCCAGTCTTCCTTACGCACTCGCCCCGCATTGTCGAAATGATCCAGTTCCTTGTCAGCGTCGCCACGATCACGCCCCGAATAGATCTCGACATTCAACGGCACACCAAAGCCCATTCGTAACTTGTAATCCTCACCTACGTCTGCCGGAATGAAACGCAGGTCCACTTCGGGCGAAATATAGGCGTAATGTTCGAAAAACAGCTTGCGATAGCCCATCACGACACCGGCCCGGTTGTTGGGAACAATGATCTCCAACGGACCGATCGTGGTCAGCGCACCTTTGAAGAAACGGTCTTCTTTGAGCTTCTTCTTTTCTTCTTCCTTGGCTTCGTCTTCGTTTTTCTCTTCGGGTGGAGGAGGCGGCTTGGCTATGGACCAGAGTTCCTGAACCAGCGATGCCAGGGCGGTATTGAATGCCTCGGGAGTCGTATCTTCCGGTTTTTTCTTTCCTTGAGCCAGCGTGTCGCCGTTTTGCGTCTCCACGAGGTTCAAGTTGATACGCGCCGGTTTGCTATCGCTGGTGCGAAGCACGGACCCGGTAATAACCATCGTGGCTCCGGCTCGCTTGCCGAGTTCCGCCGAGCACTTGATGCTGATGCATTTCTTACCGTCTTCATCGACGCTTTCAACCAGCTTCACCGCGTCGTCATCGACCAACTGTTCGCCGTGTTTCAGCGTTTCCTTGCGAATCACGAACTCGACATCTTCGTTTTTCAGTTCACCTTTGATGTCGCTGACGGTCAGATAAATCACCGCCACCTGATCGGCGGGAAGACCGTCCACATTGACCGGCGGTCCGAGAGGTGTCTCTTCCTCAACCGGAACAGGTGCCGGAGCGGCTTGTTCGCCGAACTGCGGACCTTGTTCCTGCTCCTGAGCGACCGGTTCCTGCTCAGGCTGCTCCTGCGGCGGTTCTTCCGCAGCGGGTTGAGCTTCCGGCTCGGCGGGAGGTGGTTCCTCTGCCGGTGGAGGTGGTTCTTCCGCCGGGGCCGCCGGTTCGTTGGCGTTCACCGCATCGTCCCATCCATCATTGGACCACGGCGAGATATCCTGAGCAGCCGCCGTTCCACACAAGCAGAACAGTACCAGCCACAAAAAAGTCACTTTGATTGTTGCGCTAAGCCTCATACGAAACCCCTCGGTTCGATTGTCCAGAGCGTCGATATCGTTGGTTACTATCACCCGAAATCCCACATCGTCGCTTCATGACCTGAAAATTCCTGCCATAAAACGCCCATCGAATGGAAATCCCGGACGTACCGATCCACACGGATTTCGTTCTTTATACCACGACTGCCAGGCAGAATCAAAAAAATGAAGCCCTAGCTTTCATGGAAATTCCAAACGAAACGCCGTCAGAGCAACGATTTTCGGGATTTTTCAAGGGAAGGGAAGACAAAAAAAGCTTGTGTAAATATCATCTCAAATCTTAGGACTTCTTACCCACTGCTTCGGCCTCTCGGTGCCTTCTCGACCAAAATCATCGGAAAGACGCACGACATCCCACAAAAACGGAGTGGATGCCTCTAGCAACAAACTATCTTCCAAGGCTTCGATCCGGTGTTTGCGTCCCGGTTCGATGTGGATCGCGTCGCCTTCACGCAACTCCAGGTCTTCCAGTTCATTTCCCCGCGACGCCGTGGTCAGCTTGACTTTGCCTTGGAGGATGTAGATGGTTTCTTCCTTCACACAGTGATATTGCAGACTGAAACGCTTGCCAGCTTCGAGAAACAGGGTTTTACCGGCATAGTCGTCCTCCCAGGCCCACCACAACTCCCACCCCCAGGGTTTCATCACCTTTTGTACGCTGGTCAATCCGCCTTTTTCGGACGAGACGGCAGAGCATTCACCAAGGATTTGAGCTTCCCGGAGGCATCGCGCTCGTAACCAGTGTAGAGGTATGCGTATGGACCACGGCGAGGTCATCCACACCGACAAGCGCCACCCTGTGTCCCCGGCGGTTGTTGAACACCAGATTCCCGGAGGATTCCAGCGTGAACGCTTCGCCCATGGACAGCGACTCGTCCTTATCTTCTTGTTTCGGGTGCAGAGGTGACCAGCGTTCGTTCCACGCTTCGCCGTTCCAATCGTAGGCGTGCCCGTAAACACAGTTTCCGTGTTCGTCGGGAGTCAAGGTCCGGGAGAAGGCATCCCAGCCGCCAAGGTCGCTCCACGGAAAATCTCCGGCAAACCATGTGGACGTTCCCCGCTGCCGCTTCAGACTGCATCATCCCGAAATCTATGGAAATTTTCGGTAGCTGCCAAGAAGGCGTCACGAAGTTTTTCGTCAAACTCCGACGTTCCAAAAGCCTTTGCCGCCTCGGGAAGATGTTGGGCGTGCAAGGGCAAAACGACGTTCCAAAGCCTCCCAGACAACCTCCGCTTTTCCACACGAAAATACCGGCGTTCCAATCGTGACGACCACCGTTGATATATCGTTCGGCGGTAACGATATCAGGCTTTTCGACGTAGGAATTGAGTCGGAAGTGCCCGATATCTTTAGGAGCTTCCAGGCTATCGCCTCTCTCCAGATACCCATAAGCTTCCGTAGGATAGGCAGGCTCTATGCCAATGGTATACAGTTTTTCGGTCGCTTCGGCGAACTGGGCGGCATGATGAAGAATCTCGATGAAGCGCTCGGGAATACCAATGGAATGATCGGCGGGAAACAACGCTTGAACCGCGCCGGACCATAGTCGCTCGGCCAATGCAGCGCCCAAACCGATAGCGGCTGCCGTATCTCGCAAGACCGGTTCACCGATAATGTTTTCTTTAGGAACTTCAGGAAGTTGCGTACGAACAACGGGACGTATTCTTCGTTCGTGAGAACAAGAATACGATCTCCTACCAGAGGAACCACCCGTTGTCTCGCCTGTTGCAACAAAGTCAACCGAGGATCGGCGATAGGGAGAAACTGCTTGGGCATCAGGTCGTCGCTCCATGGCCAGAACCGCGTCCCCGTTCCCCCGGCAAGTATCACTGCACAAACGTCCATCCCGTTT
>CAXXVK010000025.1:0-41226 GCA_963676915.2 Myxococcota bacterium | reverse complement strand
CACCGTCACACGAGCGCTTTCCACCGGCGTTCCCAGTGGACTTAGCGCCACGCCCCGCACGCTGCCCTTGACGACATCGTTCGGCAGGATCAGCACCGGAGCCTGCACGGTTTGGCTCGGATCCTCCGAGACTTCCGCCACCACCGAGGTCAGCGTGTCATCTAAAAAACTTCCGCTACGACTGGCGGCGAGCGTAAGGTACGGCGACTGGTTACAGGCCACCCGTATCCCGGAAATCGTGTAGCGACCCTCGCTGTTGGAATCGTCAGCCAGCATCCGTCCCCGAGAGCCTAGAGCGAACACACTGATATCACTGAGAAATTGTTCAAAATCATCCTGAACCAATCCCGTCACGGTATATTCCGGCAAGCTGCCTTCCGGTTGGAAAATCCCGCCTGCCGAGAAGTGGGAAATTCCTCCCTCGACGGTTTCCAGTAGCGTGCCCTCTGCATTGACTTCCAGCACAGCCGCTTTCTCCCATTGCAACGTGGTTTCGTCGAAAGAATGAAATTCGATGTGCTCGCCCGGAGTCAACTCCAGCGAATTCGGCAAGGTCAATTTCGCCGGAGTGGAAAAAGTGGTGCCATCCGGTCCAAAGTGGAACATCTGCACCAACGCTTTGCCTTCCGGCGGGTCGTAAGGAGCCGTCGAAGGGTGACCTTCGCCCATGAAAAGTTCTGTCTTCGTATTGTCGGGAAACTGCACGTCGTCTATCGAAAACTCCAGCCGTGCTCCATCGAGATTCGCCGCCGAAAGCTGTTTGTGCGACACGGGCTGAGATGCCTCCACCGGTAGGGTTTCCAACACGAAGACCGTGACCTCGTCCTCAGGGATTACTCGCTTATATTGTCGAGAATACACGCCTTTTGCCGATGTTGCCCCATCCGCCGCGAAGATCTGACCACCGTCTTCGGGAAGAATCACCGCACGCCCTCGGCTGTCGGTAGTCGATAGTACAGCTTCTTCACCCCAGAGGCGCAACGCAGCCCCCGGTATGGGTTCTCCACGCGGGTCCACCACCAGAGTCAACACCGTTTCCGGCGGCACACAGCGGCCTGCAAGGTTGATGTCTCCACTCGTCTCGCCTTCGCTGGCGTTGGTTTCGATGCGAATCTCCCCGGAAAGCTCCCCGGCTTCCCGGGGAGAAAACGCTACGACACAGGAATGACTTTGACCGGGAGCGATAAGGATCGGATGCAAGGCACTGGCGGTGCAGGTATCCACATCGAGGCGATAATCCCGGCTACCTTGGGTCAACTCCAGCTTCGTGACTTGCAACGTCCGGTTGGTGTCGGAATCGTCGGGAAGATTCCAGATCGTTAGCGCCCGTGTTTCCTCCTCTCCGATATTCCCGGCGTAACCGAATTCCAGACGCGGGGAAACATCCAACGCCGATTCGCCTTTCTCGTCGGCAAACAGCGAGATTTCGAGGATGTTCTCTTGAAAGTTATCGCCGATGATTTGCAATGTACCGGTATCCGATCCGGCGTCCACGGGAGCATACTGCAATTTCACTGCAAGCCTCTGGTCCGGAACGAGGACAATGGGGACATCCACGGTCTGTTCCCCCTCCAGCATTTTCTGAACGGAGAACTCCGGCGTCGTGGCTTCGCTGGTCCGCACCACGGAAATCGTGAGGTTTTCCTTGCCGTTGTTGGTTAATGTCAGCATTTCCGACCCCGTATCACCCAACACGACAGCGCCGAAGCGAATGTCTTCCGGACTGGCAACAAGCAATCCCTGAGAGGATTCTTCCTCGGATTCCGGGGAAACGTCGCTTTCGGAAAGGTCGGAGTTCTCGGAGACGTCTTCATCGCCAAGGGGACTTCCGGTACTCCCCCCGGAAGAGCAGGCAAAAAGGAGTGTAGTGAGCAACACGAAACAGAAGAATTCCTGAGCGATTTTCATTGTTTTCCCCGGAGAGTGCAGAGTTGGTCCAGGCATGTGCAGTTCCATGCCACATCGTTTCAATGTCTATATTTAATGCGCTGAATATATCACGGAAAATGTGAATTTCAAGAAGAATTGGAGAAAAATCATTTCCACAAGTCATTTGTAGTCATTGTCATTTCCGAGGAGTCTTGGCACGTACGATATGGAAATTTCGGCTCAGGATCGGATCGTATGCCATTTCGGGTTCAGCGATCGAACTTCTGTCAATTTCTGGAAGGCGGGTACTTCAGTAGGTTGGTCCATACTGTCTAAAATATCGTTCGCACGAGTCGAAAACCACCTTCGCGATTACAAGTCGTTGGCGGTGCTGAAGCTCGAAAGGCAGATCGGCATTCAGAAGCCATCGCTCCCCAATATCCACTACGCCGAATCCTATCTGCACTAGAACATTCGTTGGCATCGGGATCAATCAAGGAGAATGTTTCGATGTTATCGCAACTGCGATCCCAAACCCACTCCCAGACATTTCCACTCATATCGTACAAATTCCAAGCATTTGGATCTTTTGTACCGACAGGATGGGGCATTCCACTTGAATTATCGCAATACCAACCTATTTGCAGCATGTTGGGATCATTGTTGCAACCAGCCCACGTGATCGTACCGTTATTGCCTTCACTTTGGTAAAAAGCCGTATACTGGTTACCTGCACGAATTGCATATTCCCACTCAGCATCCGTTGGAAGCCTATATCCCTCGCATTGTTGAGGAACATCAACACCATTAAGCGCTACAGTGCATTGGTAGGTATCGATGGCACAACCGAGTTGAGAATAGTCGCATCCTCCTCCAAGTGTCCCTGTACAATCACTAAGCAAATAACATGGCTGCAAGTTTGCTTGTGAAGAATACCAGTTGGCATAGGCAAGAACATCGTACCAATTCACCATCTCTATAGGACAGTTCAAACCGCAGTCGGGACCATTCCTGTTTGGCCCATGATAACTTGGATTGTTTCCAAACGCCGTTTGCCACTCTTCCTGCGTAACTTCGTATTGCATCATTTCGAAGTTGTAGGTCAAAGTCACTTCATGGAGTTCCTCCCTGTTTGCCGTTCGTCCCGATTCACTAATGCAATTTCCCAAATATCCATCAGGACAACTGCCGTCCGGCGAGCCCATCCAAAAGGTTCCGGCTGTAATGGAAACGAAGCCGGGTGTAGTATCGAATTCCACATCTTCTTCCGTCTCGGTCTCTTCATCTAAATCTCCATCGGCTGAAGATTCGATTTGAATGGCTAATGAATAGTCGTTTTCAACTTCATCGTCGGAAGAGCTAACTTTGATGTAATACGTGGCGGTATACAACGCAGAAAATTGTACGAATTCGTTGTCATTCGTCGTGGCACCAGCCACCAAAACACTAAAATCATCGCGAAATACTACAAGATTGATATCTCCTTGCGAATGAATGAAAAGGAGTTCGATTGTAACGTATTCACCTTGAGACAAATCCAGGTAGTAGTAATCATTTTCTTCAGGGCACAATATTAAGTTATCGATCGTCCCTTCTGTAACCGAGATTGCGGTTTGAAACGTTTCGTTGCCTTCTTCCCCTTCATACTCGTCATTCTGACATGCAACCTGTTCTTCTTCCGCCTCGGCTTCCTCTTCGTCTCCATCCACTGCTTCTGGGATGCAGTCCGGGTAGCCGATATAACCTTCGGCGCAAACACTACAATCGCCGCCGTCGTAACCGGTGTTACAGTCGCACAGGGCATAGTCGCTGGTGTCGTCGCAGCTACCGTGGTTGTTGCAAGGATCGGGATCACAAGAGTCGGGATGCAAGGTTCTGACGAGACGAAAGCCCATATCGTAGCGGCGATCACCGGGAGAATCGTAAGCACGATATGCAGACCGGCAGCCCAACGCCATATAGTTCCAACGACCGCCATGCGAAATGCGGACACCACCTGTACTCGGTCCAACAGGATCGGTACCCACATCTGTCTCATAATCAGATCGATACCAATCCCAGATCCATTCAACCACATTTCCACTCATGTCGTACAAACCCCACGTGTTCATTTCCTTCTCACCGACAGGATGCGTAATGATGTTTGCATTACCTCCAAACCACCCTATTTGATCAAGGTTCGGATCTACCGGGTCAATTCCAGTATGCATAATCGTCCCATCATTTCCATCGCTCTGATGGAACGCTGTGTACTCACTCCCTGACCGAATCGCATATTCCCATTCCGCTTCCGTTGGCAAACGAAACCCTTCGCAGTTTTGTGGTTTGCTTGTACCATTTGCAAGAATCACTGCTGCGGAATCTATTCCACCCGATTCCGCATTAAAACAATCGATGGCCTCATCCACCATCAAGCCAAGTTCGCAGACCACCTCCAACAGTTCGTAACACGGCACAAGACCTTCATTTATCGATAACTCATTCGCATATGCAAGAACGTCAAACCAGGAAACCTTTTCTACTGGGCAATCATCCCCACAGGCTACACCACCGCCATCTGCACTGAAATAGCTAGGATTCCAAATCATTAAAGCCGTCCACTCCTTCTGCGTAACTTCGTGCGCCTGCATCTCGAAATCATAGGTCAACGTCACTTCATGTAGTTCTTCCCGATCCCAGACTCGCCCCAATTCTTCAGTACACTCCCCCGGATACCCCTCCGGGCAGTCGCCGTCCGGAGAACCCATCCAAAAAGTTCCGGCTTCTATGGGAACGAAGCCGGGGGCTGTTTGGACGGCTTCGCAATCCGGGTAGCCGTCGTAACCCTCGGCGCATTGGTCGCACCAGTCACCGTCAAAACCTTCGTAGCAAGTGCACGCAACGTCACCATCCTCGATGGCGCAGATTCCGTGGCCGTTGCAGGGATCTGGATCGCAAGTTCCGATACAGCGTAACTCGAAGGTTTCCATGCCGTTGGTGTCTTCAGCGATCCAGGCGTGGTTACCGGACACGAAAATTTCGTTGGCGCTGCCGGTGGTTTCGAAATACGCAGGTTCGCCGGGATTCGATGGTTCGCTGACGTTGATGATTGAAAGTCCAGATAAGCCATTCGCCACGTAGGCTTCCTTCCCGGACACGAAAATGCCGTATGGTTTCTCATTTGTGTCCCGGTGTACGGGTTCTCCAGGGTTGTCCACGTCGGTGATATCGACAGTCGCAATCCCGGAATTTTGGTTTATATATTCGTATTGAGCAGCATAGATATGATTTTCATACACGAATGTATCGTTACTCCAACCAACACTCACGGGACTTTCGAATGTGCTGGGATTCGTAGGGTCTGAAATATCCAATTGTACAAGAGATCCGAATGAATTCAATACATAGGCAAGATTTCCATAAATGAAAACATCAGAATATCCTTGCATCATCATCATCGTACTCGAGCTGAGTATCCCTGGGTTCAATGGATCGGACACATCTATTACAGCAAGCCCATTGTGGAATACATCGGAACCCACAACGTAAGCCAAGTCGTTCGATATGAAAACATCGGAAAGATATTGCTCCGTTGCCAAATATTCAGGAGTTTGCGGATGCGTAGGATCAGCGATGTCGAAAATCGCCAAACCGGATGTATTATCAGCTACATAAGCATAGTAACCCGCTACGAACACACTATTCGCGCTGCCGGTCGTGTCGGTGTACACGGGAACCCCCGGTTCAGCAGGGTTCGTGACATCGACGGTCACCAGCCCGGAAGTTCCCCCTGCCAGAAACGCCACGTCGTGAGCGACGAAAACACGAGGCACATTTCCGTAAGTATCCATGAATACAGGCTGCCCCGGATTGGAGGGCACGGCGATATTTACCGCCGCAAGACCGGTGTTTCCCGTCGCGACATAGGCTGTGCTACCTGAGATGGCAATGTCTGCGGCATAGTCGATCGACTCCCAGTACACGGGTTCGCCGGGCTCTGTGGGGTCGGTTACGTCGATCACGGCCACGCCGGAATTTCGATCTGAAACATAGGCCGTGTTTCCATGAACGATCACGGACAAGGGGCTATCGTCCGTATCCACCCTTACGGGATCTCCTGGGTTCAAAGGATCTCTGATATCGATGATGGCCAAGCCAGTAGTTCCAATCGTTCGGTAGGCATAATTTCCAGAGACGAAAATTCCGCTGTAATATCCCACACCTCCCGTTTCGTTGTAAACCGGCTCGCCGGGATTCAGAGGATCGCTGACATCGACGACCGCAAAGTGTAAAGAATCAGAAACAGAAGAATCTTCATTCGCGAGGAAAGCATAATTTCCCGATATGAAAACATCCATGACATCCCCGTTTGTTTCCACGTAAGCGGGTTCACCAGGAACGGATGGATCGGAAACATCGATAATTGCAAGACCGCTCTCGTTATCCGCCACGTAAGCGTAATTCCCCGATACAAAGACTCTCAAAGCTTCCCCAGTCGTATTGCTGTACACGGGTTGTCCAAGATCGGAAGGATCGGAGATGTCGAGAATAGCCAACCCTTTTGCCCCCAACGCCACATACGCCCATCCATCAACCACGAAAATGTCTTTGATCTCCCAAGGCATGTGGATTTCATTCACTTTTTGCAGTTGCACTCCGGCATCGGTGTAGATATCCAGAATCCTTCCCCGGTTGGCGTACACGTAGCCATCCGCCACATACACCGTTTGGGTGGCTCCCGGATAATACGCCTCGTCGATCCTCCGTGCCGTAACACCGCCGGGACAGTCGATGTTGCACTGCCCGAAGGTTTCGTGACAGGTGAAACCGGATTCACAACCACCACAAGGGACGGTATCGCCGCAGCCGTCCGGCCAGGTGCCGCATTCGTAGCCCAAATCCTCGCAAGTCTTTGGAATACAAGGTCTTTCGCAGTTCGGATAACCCTCGTAGTCGTCCTGGCAAGTGCCGCAATCCGCCGTCATGAACTCGTTGTCACAGGTACAGCTTCCGTCCTCAGAATTGCACATCCCATGGTCATTGCAGGGATCAGGTTCGCAGGGGTTATCCCGGCAATTCGGGAAATCGATGTAGCCGTCCCGACAAGCCGAGCAATCCTCCATCATGAACGCATTGTTGCAGACGCATTCGCCGCTTTGATTGCAGCTTCCGTGGTCATTTCGGCAGCTGGTACCCTCCTCCACGTCATTGAAGCCGCAAGTTTCCGTGGTCCAGACGTAGATCCCCGACTTGCACTCCTCGTCCGGGCAATTCGGTGCAACCGTTTGGAATTGCAGCACAAAATCCTCTCCCAGCGCATTGCCCGAAAGATCCGCCAGCCCGGAAGAAAGGATGAACGTGTAGGCTCGGCCATCCTCGAAACCACCCTCTGGCGTGAACACCACCGCCGTGCCGTTTTCCAGTGTCGCCACACCGGAAACAGTTTCGTCGGTCAGGCTTTTTTTCAACGTTGCTTGCAGGGTTGCAGCATTCAACGTTTCACTGAAAGCCACCCGTAACTCACGTAAATCATGCAGGTTTCCCTGGCCGTCCAATGGCATGCTCCAAAGCATGCTTGGAGATGTGGTATCGGTCACTTCGTCCAGAATCACCAAACCAAGGTTCCACTCGCCGTTCTCCGGGATCGTCCCGGAAATCTCTTTGTATAATTCCAACTCGTCGTGGGTGATTTCCACTCGCGTGGCTCCAACGGGCACCGCAGAGATCACGAAACTTCCCAGGCTATCGGTTCGTGCGTACAAGTTCCAACCAAGCGAGGGGTGGACTGTCACAAGGGTGTTTTCCACTGGTGTTCCCAACGGACTCAGCGCCACACCTCGCACGCTGCCTTTGGCGACATTGTTCGGCAGGATCAGCACAGGCGCCTGCACGGTCTGGCTAGGATCGTCCGAAACTTCCGCTATTACCGAGGTCAGTGTGTCATCCAGGAAATCTCCGCTATGGCTGGCAGCAACCGTCAGGTACGGCGAATGATAACAGGCTACCCGAACGCCGGAAATCGTGTAGCGTCCCTCGCTGTTGGTGTCGTCCTCAAGCATTCGCCCGCGTTTTCCCAAGGCGAATACGTGGATATTACTCAGGTTTTGTTCCAAATCATCTTGTACCAACCCTGTCACCGTGTACTCCGGCAGGCTGCCATCCGGCTGAAAAATCCCACCCACCGAGAAGTGGGAAATTCCTCCCTCGACGGTTTCAAGCATCTTGCCGTCGGGGCTGACTTCCAGCACTGCCGCCTTCTCCCATAGCAGCGTGGATTCATCAAAGGAATGAAACTCGATGCGCTCACCCGGAGTCAACTCCAGTGAATTAGGCAAGGTCAATTTTGCCGGAGTGGAAAAAGTGGTGCCGTCCGGGCCAAAGTGGAACATCTGCACCAACTCTTTGCCTTCCGGCAGATCGTATGGAGCCGCCGAAATATGTCCTTCACCCATGAAAAACGTTGTATCCGAACCATTGGGAAGCAGAACATCATCTGTCGAGAATTCCAACCGTGCTCCTTCGAGATTCGCCGCAGAAAGCTGCTTTTGCGACACGGGCTGGGAAGTCTCCACCGGCAGGGTTTCCAGCACGAAGACCGTCACTTCATCTGCTGGCAGCACTTGCTTGTACTGACGTGAGTACACCCCTTTTATCGACGTCGCCCCGTCCGCCGCAAAAATCTGACCACCCTCTTCGGGGAGAATCACCGCTCGGCCCCGGTTGTCGGTGGTTGAAATCACAGTATTTTCTCCCCAAAGGCGCAACGCGGCCCCTGGTACGGGTTCCCCTCGTGGGTCTACCACCAAGGTCAGAACCGATTCCGGCGGTGCGCATCGACCCGTAAGGTCGATGTCGCGGCTTGTTTCGCCTTCGCTTGCGTTGGTTTCGACACGAACGCTCCCGAAAAGTTCTCCAGCCTCTCGTGGAGAAAACGCCACGGTGCAGGAATGATTATGACCGGGAGCGATGAGAATCGGATGCTGGGAACTGGCGGCGCAGCTATCCAGATCCAAATGAAAATCCCTTGTACCTTCAGTGACTTCCAGCTTCGTAATCTGCAACGTGCGATTGGTATCGGGATCATCGGGAAGATTCCAGATGGTCAACGCTTGTGTTTCTTCCTCGCCGATATTTCTGACATAGCCGAATTCCAGTCGTGGGGAAACGTCCAGCGCCGACTCGCCCTTTTCGACGGCAAACAGTGGGATTTCCAGCAAATTACCTTGGAAACCCTCGCCGATAATCTGCAACGTGCCGGTATCGGAACCGGCATCCACGGGAACATACTGCAATGTCACAGCAAGCCGCTGGTCCGGCACGAGCACGAAGGGAACCTCTACGGTCTGGTCTCCGTCCAAAATCGCCTGAACGGAGAACTCCGATGTTGTGGCTTCACTGGTTCGTACCACGGAAATCGTGAGATTTTCCTCACCGTCGTTGATCAACGTGAGGGTTTCCTTTGCGGTAACTCCCAACACAACCGCCCCGAAGCGGACTTCCTCCGGGCTGGCCGCTAGCAATCCACGGGTGGTTTCTTCTTCACTTTCAGGGGAGATCTCTCTTTCGGAAAGGTCGGTGGAGTCCGTAGAGTCATGGTCCCCCATGGGATTTCCGGTACTGCTTCCCGAAGAACAGGAAAGTGTAAAAACGACAAAAAACAACACAACATAAGAAAAACGGATCGATTTCATTATCCCTCTCCGAAAGAAATCTAATACCCTCGCACGCAACGAGCATTTAATTGTTGATCTTTGGCATTCGACAACAGGTTGCCGTACTCGAAATCCACGTACCAGGCGTTTTCCTGGCTCTGGGAGTGGGATGTGGAAGACCAATGCCCCGCTGCCACCATGCTGGAAATGGCGCTCGCCGGATTGCCGGTCGAGAAATCGACGATGCTCATGAGTTCGTGACGGTCCGGCAATCGCCAGTCTTCATACCCGGCATATTGCATGTCCTGACAGTATTTCAGAGACTCCTGCCATGTGAGATTCGATAGTGATGTCAAGGCCCATTCCAGGCCGGAAACGGCGTCGATCATTGTCGATTCGCTCGGGGTGCCTTGTTCAATCAACCACGAACCGGCGCTTTCTTCCCCTGCCGGAACCCCTCCCCGCACGCAACGGACGTTTTTCGGCGTCGAAGCGCTGCCGCTGGAAACCAGGCCGTAACTCATATGCACCGACCACGCCAGAGAACTGTCATCGAATCGGGCGTTGGAAGACCAGAACGATCCCGTTCCGCCAGGAAAAGCGACGACATCCACCACGGGATTGTGGCGGGAAGCTTCGGTCAAACTGAGCAGTTCGTGAACGTTCGGCACGCGCCACCCTGTGTAACCGGCATATCCTCCCGGCTCTTCGTTCAAATTGATACAAATGACTTCAGGTGACGTGTTATCCGAAACAAAGGTCCGTTGCCACATCAGTCCCGTCAGACTATCGACCACGGTTTCCTGATCCTGAGCCGTCGCCAGGTTGGCGCAGGGCGTTTCCGTCCCGGAAGCGTCGTAGCAGGTGAATGTACGTGGATTGTCCGCGTATTGCCCATCCTGTCCACAAAAACAGCCGTCCGGCAAAGCATCCGGATTCGTGCAATCTACCGAAAGATCGGCACAACTCGGATCATTTCCTCCAATATCGTTGCAATTCAATACGGATGTCTCATGGTAACAGGAAGTGACGCCGGTCGGCGGCACAGAAAAACAGGGACGGCTCGCGCAATCCGTCCTTGAAGGAACAAAGCAGTCGGGATAGGTACCGAACGCCGCCTCCGAGCATCCCTCGTCGCAATGATCACCAATGTAGGCATCGTTGCATGTACAAACCGCCGCCCCCGTCGCATTGTCGCAGGTACCGTGTTCATGGCAGGGATCGGAGGCGCAGGGGTCTGCAATGCAAGTTCCACTTTCAGCCGGATATTCGAAATATCCATCGGCGCACTCGTCGCAGTAATCTCCCACATAGCCCACTTCCGTACAGGTGCAGAACCCGTCATCGCTGTTACAGGTTCCATGCCCGTGGCAATCGTAAACCGTCCCGGAGCATCCCCCCGATCCATCACAGACGTCCCACCGGGTGCAGTCTTCGGCGTCGTCGCAAGAGGTTTCCGAACCGGGATAGCTTACGGCGCAAGTGTCCGAGCCGTCGCAGCTTCGTTGCACTCCACAAGGACCGGGATCATCGTCGCATTGGATTGTCGTTCCCGCACAGCCACCGGAGCCATTGCAGACATCCGTATGCGTGCAGGCTTCGTTATCGTCGCAGCTTGTCTCCCCTCCCGGATAGCCTATGGCGCAGGTGTCGGAGCCATCGCAATAGGGCTGGTAGGCGCACGGGTCGGCATCGGGCGTGCAAGTGATTGTAATTCCTTGGCAAACTCCCGAACCATTGCAAGCGTCGGAGTGGGTACAGGGTTCGCCGTCATTGCAGGATGTCTCCCCACCTGGGTAGCTTTCCACGCAGGTATCCGAACCATCGCAACTGCGCTTCATCCCACAGGTTTCCGATTCGTCCTCGCAGGAAATCGCCGTCCCTTTGCAGGTACCTTGCGCCGTGCAGCGGTCTTCGTAGGTACAGGGATCTTCGTCATCACAGGTGGTAGAACTCAACCGGTTCTGCCAGGATGTTTGCGAGACGTTCGAGTCACAGAACTGGCAGCTTTCATCAGGGTTGTCCTGATTGTGGGCATAGCACACCCCGCCAATCAGGCAATATCCTTGAGATACCGGGTGCTCGCAGGCGTGGCCATCGTTGCAGACATCCTCCGTGCAGTCCAGATCGTCCACCCCGTTAAGACAGGCTTCCCCCGCAGTGACCCAATCTCCATTTACGCAACATGGACCGGAATCGCAATCCGCCGGGGGATCTTCCCAGGTGTAGAGATCGCAACCGGTGACAAGGATGGAAAAAGACGCGAGAAGCAGAAGAATCGCACGCATGATTACCACCTCCATCCGATGCAGGCCGAGGCACCGCCAGGAAGTGGCATCACCGAAACCTTTGGTTTTTCAGGTGTTTTCTCTTTCTGCAAGGCGTCGTAGATCAGCAGGCTCGCGCCCGTCGCCACAGCGGCGGCTCCAACGGCATAGCCCGCAATAGAGGTATTTTTCCAGGTGTCGAACTTGGATTTGTCTTTTTGATTGGCGTCGTCCATCTGCCAAGTGGCGATTCCTCCCAGAACGAGAAACGTCGCCCCTCCACCGACCAGAGAATAGCCCGTGATTTTAAGCACATCCGGCTTTTTCTCGGGCTTATCTTTTTTCTTGCGTGGCGGTGGCTCGGGGACTTTGACTCCGAACAGTTCGCCCACGACACAGGGAACGACACGCACGAGGTCGGTCAGATCGCCTTCCACCTGTCGGCTGGCCCGTTTGATCACCCCTACCGAACGCAGGTTAACGCGCCGCAAGTTGAGCACCCATATCTCGCCCACACGTCCCAGGTCGCCTGACACGGCTTCGGGAACCCCCAACGCCGCGCCGATCTCGGCCATGCAGGAATCCGACCCTTCGACACCACATTTCTGGCGGGTTTCCTCCCCCTTGAGAACGGTGAGAATATCCGCGTTGGAGATGACTTTTCGACCGGAAAATTCCTCCACTTTGGCGGTCACAATGCCTGTGATGCTGTCGATATCCTCTTGACTGACCCCGCTTTTCTGCTCCAATTCCCATACTACGATGCCGTCAGTGGTTTTGGCTACGCTACCCGTCGGAATCATCGCAAAGCCAAAAAAGAAGAAAATCATCAAGATAACTCGTTGAATCCACATACAATTTCCATGTTTGAACATTCATTTTTCTCCAGCGTTCAAAAATGATTATTCTGGATGTGTTGAAATTCTTTAGGAAAGTTATCGTAAACAGGAAAGTTATTCAACAAGTTTTCAGACAACATACGACGGTCCCATCATCGCGTAGCATGGACAATAAATCGCGAGCGCTTCGTGCAACAAAAGGGGAGATCCACTTTTGAATCCCCGGCCTTCGTTTCATTCCGGCATGTCGAGCGGCGGCTACTGCTTCACGCTCTTTATCATACTTGGACCGTTTCCGGAATCGTACCGGAAATTTCTTTGAACAGCTCCATTTCGTCGTGGGCAATCTCAACTCGTGTGGCTCCAATTGGAACCGCCGAAATCACGAAACTCCCCTCGGTATTGGTCCGTTCGTATAAGTCCCAATCCAAGTGAGGGATAAACGGTTCGACTAGCCTCCAACTCTGTCACCCGCTAGCCAGATCAACCTTGGCCAGATGGTCAGCTTCCGCTGCTTGCATGACCCGCTCGCGCAGTTCTGTAAGGGAGAGGTCGTCCGTCGAGTCGAGAATGCCTGTTCCGTTGTCCATGTGATTTGCTTC
The DNA here is from genome assembly GCA_963676915.2 of Myxococcota bacterium. Lineage (GTDB taxonomy): Bacteria > Myxococcota_A > SURF-8 > SURF-8. The sequence goes on along the minus strand of CAXXVK010000025.1, from coordinate 28,018 downwards.
TTGAGTATGGCCCATCTTTCAATCCTTTCGTTGATTACCATGTTCATGCTGAAGGCAGAGCGTGTTTGGAAAACGTTTTCCGAGAGAGGTTGGAGAATTCGTTGGCGTTTTTTATACGGCGAACACACCCCTGAAATTCCATACTGTACTGCTCAGGTTTTACGTACACCGATATTTGCTTCATCCGTTCTCGGACAGCACTGAAAATCCCAGCCAAAAAAATTAGACTTGCAATACGTGGGACTCCGTAAGTCATTCCCAGATCCGAAATCGTAATGATTATAAGGCTAAGAAAATACGATTGCGCCAGGAGAAGCCTGGAGAAGGAGGATGGAATGGCATAGCAAGTTTCTGAAACCTTTTGTTGCAACCCAACGGGTGAAAGTCCCGTCCGGCCAAGACCCGGCCAGCCAGCCGGAACCGAGTGTTGCGCGGCCTCGGAGCAATCCGGGCCGTGAAGCGTACACAGGAAGCATGCAGGCCGCGTGATTCAGCCTCGAAATGCCGATTGCGGGAGCCGACGTCGTTCGTATGGCGGAAGGCCCCATCGGAGCGCTGCGAATGGCCTGGCGCATTCGATCCCGCCGGGGTCTAAGAGCGGGGCATGCATGCACAGGGGTTGCCCAAGAACCTGGGAGGCCCCGTCGCTTCCGTTTCGTCATGAATCCCGGTCCTTTGGGTGTCCGGGTGACTGGAAAATCCCGGCCTGCACCGGAAGCATCCGTCCGGCGCAGGGAGCGAAACTGCGGATGCCGGAACGGTACCGGAGAGCGAAGGCAACGAAGCGATCCGGGAGGAGCGGCGGGGAGTCGGAGCATCCCATAGTACCGATGAAGCGGGGGAACCGCGCCCGGCGGGACCCCGTGGAGGGAAGGGGATGCCGGATCATGGATCTTTTGGAGGGAACGATGCCCGAAACACCGAGTTCGGATTTCATCTCACCGAGACTCCGAAAGGTAGCCGAGCTGGCGAGACAAGCGCCCGATATGGCGTTCACGACGCTGGCCCATCACATCGATTTGGCGTTTCTCATGGAGGCCTACCGGCGCACCCGCAAGGACGGGGCGGTTGGTAGCGATCGTATGACGGCGGAGGATTATGCCCGGGATCTGGAGGATAACCTCCGCTCTCTGCTGGACCGCTTCAAGTCCGGTCGCTATCAGGCTCCTCCCGTTCGACGGACCTACATTCCGAAAGGGGATGGGACGAAGATGCGACCCATCGGAATCCCGACCTTTGAGGATAAGGTGTTGCAGCGGGCGGTGGCCATGCTCCTGGAGACGATCTACGAGCAGGACTTTCTGGACTGCTCCTACGGTTTTCGTCCGGGACGCTCGGCCCACCAGGCGTTGGAAGATTTCCGCGAGAAGCTGATGAAGATGCGGGGCGGTTTCGTGATCGAAGTGGACATCCAGGCCTTCTTCGATAACCTGGACCACGATCATCTGCGGCGGGTGAACGACGGCGTCATCCGACGCACGATTGGAAAATGGGTGAACGCGGGAGTGGTGGAGAAGGGAGCGGTGACGCGCCTGAAGGGCGGTACGCCCCAGGGCGGCGTGATTTCTCCCATCTTGGCCAATGTGTATCTGCACGAAGTACTGGATACGTGGTTTGAGCGAGTCGTGAAGCTTCGGCTCGCGGGTGAATCTCACATGATCCGCTACGCGGACGATGTGCTCATCGTCTGCCGGATGGAGGAGGACGCCCGGCGGCTGATGAACGTGCTGCCGAAGCGATTCGGCAAATACGGTCTTGCACTGCATCCCGAAAAGACGCGCCTGGTGCGCTTCGAGCGTCCGATCCGAAGGGCCAACGGCCAGGAACCGGAGCCCGAGGACATGCCGGACACGTTTGACTTTCTGGGCTTTACCCATTACTGGGGAAAGAGTCTGAAAGGGAATTGGGTGGTCTTGCGCAAGACGGCGGCGGATCGGTTTCGGCGTGGCGTGAAAGCCATCTCACTCTGGTGCAGGCGGCATCGGCACGATCCGATTCCGGTGCAGCATCGGGTGTTATGCGCCAAGCTGCGCGGCCATTATCAGTACTATGGCATCACGGCCAACTCACCGTCTCTGGGGCGATTTAGCTACCAAGTTGTTCGCATCTGGCAGAAATGGCTGAACCGCCACTCTCGCAAGGCGAAAATGACTTGGGAGCGGTATCTGAAACTCTTGGAGCGTTACCCACTTCCGAAATCCAAGCCCGTGCATTCGGTCGCGCCATCCATTCGTTTGACGAGACCATGATCCGAGGAGCCGGATGCGGTAGTCCCGCACGTCCGGATCTGTGGGAGCCGGGGGAGGGCAACCTCCCTCGGCCACCCGGCAAGTTCAATAATATCAATACTATATCTTTCTTTCTTGAGGCAGAAAATACTATTTTCTATAGCAAAATCTCCCTACAAGACTTGTCTGCACGGCCCCTAGGCGCTCATATATCGACGTATTGGGTGTTTTTACGTGCATTTTGTTCCGCTAATTCTTCGAGATAACGGAACTTTGGCAAGTTCAGAATCGATTTTGGCATATATCAGCAGTCGTTGTGACGTCCCAGGTGTCGATGGAGTTGTTCGGATTCGTCGTCCCGACTCGTCCGAACAACTCCTCCCACTACACCGGAGCTTCGGCTTAACGCCTCCGCTCGGCTTCGTGGGGCTAAGAATGAGATTGGTTGGACAGCTAAGCAGTGTTATTTTGTCCAGGATATCTAGTTTGTGCCGCAGTTCCACTGTCACTGACAGGATATACAGTCCTTTTTCGGCTTTGACGATTTCCTACGCCTTCTAAGCTTTACGGATCGCCTCAAGCGGTGGCGGTCAAGTGTCGGAGCGTCCACGATGTCATTGTCCTGCTCTTTGACCCTGTAAGCCGCCCCCCAAGCGATCAGTAACTTCCGGTCTTTCAGTGCGTCATGAATCTGCTCAAGTAATTCAAGCTCTTCTTCCATGGTTGATCCGAGTTTTCCGGGTGTCGGGCACCATGTGAGGTTTTTCGTTATGTATTTAGCCAGCGCTTTCAGGTTCCGAAGATCCACATCCGACTCGTCATGAGGTAGGAACGATCCCCGTCCTTCCGTCAACTCCCACCAAGCCTCATGCAGCCAAAGTTCCCGTATCCGTGGTGTTAGGTCCAGGACGAAATGAGCATGAACATTCCAAACCATCTTTTTCTTTGCGAGTTTCACCTCCAGAGCTCCGATACCGGAAAGGATGCCTTCTTTGAAGTTTTTCCGGCGTCGGAATAACTTGTGGTAGTACAGGAAGTTATCGACAGTCTCTTTCAGATCGTACAGACTTTTCGACCTCAGGCTGGCAATGTAGATCACCGGCTTTTGGAAGCGTCGAACACCATTCACGACACGCCGGGTGTTATGCTGAACAAGACGGTCAGCGCATTGTGGACATAGCCGATGGTGACACCGCATTGGTTCGGGTTTTCCTCGGTAGAACTGGATTGTACCACATTTTTTAACTTGGCTGGCGTAGTCGAACAGACCGAGTGCTTCCAGTTGCGCCGCCCTGGCTTTTTGCACGGAATCGGTATCTGTACAGACCGTGTAGGACTGTATCTTTTCAAGGATTTTGTAAGGATGTTTCTTATTTCCCTGACTCTTATAGGTGGTCTTACGATTCATTGTCTTCCCCCTCGATGAAAGCCGTCAGACTATTGAGAATTCCCCGCAATATCTCCACAGCGTCCCAAATATTGTGATTTTCAATAGCGGTCAGTGCTGATTCCACCTGGTGGGTACACCAAACGGTCCTGTTTTGGTGCAAATGTGGTACAACGTGCTCTAACTTGTTGAATTTATTGACATGAACGGGGACTGAAAATCCCTGTGTCGGCGGTTCAACTCCGTCCCTTGGCACCACGCATAAAACCCCGATTTCCTTGGAAGTCGGGGTTTTTTCTTGGGTTTTTCCGTCGTGACTCACGGGAGCGTTCGCCCTCGTGTCCGGTTCCATCGGTCCATTCTGTCCCATTTTTTGCATCTGTTGTTGTACATATGTGCTACAGTCCGTTGGCAAGGGCAATCCAGGCAAGTGAATTTTCTCTGAAGGTCAAAGCAACCTGCAAAACTGTTTCTTCTTTGAGAACAGTCTGTCGTTCAAGCCCTTCCTCGAAACGAAAATCCCGATTTACTGACAACATTGACCGGGAAAACACTGAAATGCTATTTGTTAGCAGACTTTTGCCTACTTAGGGGATTGTAGACTTTTGTCTATTTGGGATAGGCGTCTTCTTTCATATCATGATGTAATGAGCCATTTTTTATAAATGGGAGATTTCGAACAAACCACGAACTCTCTTTTTCGGATCGGGAAACAGGCGGATGAAAATCACAAGGCAATGATGAACAACACAAAAAACACAGTAATTTCAACATGATTCGTATCTCATTGTCGATAGTGCCGTTCATGTTTTCATGCCTGAATGCAAGCCTGGTTTTTGCCGATACCTGGACGGTGGACAGCACTGGCGACAGTTCCGATGCCACACCCGGAGACGGTTCTTGCGCGGATTCAGGGAGTCAATGCACCTTGCGGGCTGCTATCGAGGAAGCCAACGCGCTTGCAGGGAACGACACGATACAATTCGCCAGCGGGGTTTCCACGATCGAGTTGACGCTCGGCCAATTGGAAATCTCGGGCGATCTCGTCATCGACGGAGATGAGGGCATTAGCATTGCAAGAAACTCCGGAGCGACGGCTTTTCGTATCTTTTACATTACATCGGGAGTCACGGTCGAACTGACGCGCCTTAGCATCGAGCAAGGCTTGACTACGGAGTCCGATCCCCATGGCGGTGGCATCTACAATATGGGAAATCTAACCCTTACCGAATGTACGGTGGATTCGAACGCCACCTACGGAGATGTCGATGGTGTGGATGGGGCGAATGGATTGAACGGCAATGACGGAGCGGCGGGAGTGAACAGATCGCTGGCCGCACATGGTGAGGATGGTGCCCCGGGATCATGGGGTGAAAATGGTGATAATGGTGAACAAGGAGGTGCCGGAGGCGCAGGGGAAGCCGGAGAAAACGGAGAAACGGGGGGCGCAGGCGCGGATAGCGGTCATGGTGGAGGTATTTACAATGAAGGCGAACTGCAGATTACTCGTTGCACGATCAGTAACAACCGGACAAGCGATGGCGGTGATGGAGCCAATGGCGGCAACGGTGGAATAGGCGGCAATGGCGGTGACGATCTTGACGGGCATCGTGAACTTTCCGCAACGACGGTACCTTGTGAAAACGAGGCCGAAGGCGCAGCCTATTCCGCGGTAGATACAAGCGCTGAAGCGGATGTGATCTACTCGTACTACTTGAGAGAGTATGACATCGGCGGAGCGGTTTTCACCTATGGGCCGATAAAAATCTCTACCGAAGAATGGGTCGCGTTGGTTGAACGTCCTGACCTGGTTGTCGAACGAGGAGACAGCGCCGAGCCGCGTGTCGGGTGGGATTTCTGGTTGAGTGACAATCCGGCGGCTTTGATTCCAGAAGATCCTGGGACAACGAACCTGAACGATTCAGGCAAGAATTCCGGTACTATTGGTGTTACGGAAGAATCATCAACTTTGCCGAAAGGGTGCTCGCAAAGCACGAATCACGGGTGTTGTTGATCATGGTTTTGGTTTTCATCATCTCCGTTCGAAAGAAGATCAAGGCATAATGGTGACCTACCGACAAAAGAAATTTCCGACTCTGTTTGACATTCATGCGAGTGCCACACGCTGCAAGTTCTGTGTGTGTCGTTTGTTATTCATATTTGGGATAGCACTCCAGATCCTTGCCTGCAGCGAAGCCGACCCTTTGAAGGATGATGCGGGACTCGTGGATGACGATACCTCCGTTCCTACCGGGGATCTCGATAACGATTCATTCGAGGAAGATTCTTGGGAAATCGACCTCGACGACGAACCGATGGAAGAAGAGTGGCAGGAACGTGATTTCGACAAGGAACCGATGGAGGAAGAAGTACAGGAAATCGACCTTGATAACGATCCGTTGGAGGAAGTCCCGCAGGAACGTGATTTTGACGAAATTTCGGACATTGATGAGGATGAACAGATCGATTCCACGGATGAGGATGAAGAATGCGAAGAAGGGGAATATCCAAGCAATTGCGTAGGCGACGTTTGTCCTGTTCTCATCGTAAAAACCGCCAAGCCTGGCCCGGTGCAAATGAATAGCGATGATTTGTATCCGGGAGGAATGGTCCCCAAAGCTTCGGATTTACGGGTGCGTTACGGAGATACGCCCTTATCGATTCGTCGCCTACCTTTCGATGAAACCTCATCCGATGGTTGTGTCGCATGGGAAACGTGGAACGTTCAACTGTATGCCCCCGACGGACGCAATGGAACGGCAATGGCTACATATTTGGTGGTGGAATCGGTCCCTGACGATCCATCGCCGGAAATGGTCGTTTATGTGGATGAAACTCAAAACTCGGTGACCGATCGACTGTTGCGGGTGTATCATCAACGACCTCAGGAATACTGGGCCATCTACCACGAGCCGTTTGACGGCAGTTTCAACAACCTATGGGCTTCGGAACGATTGCGTCCGGGAGGAGTGGGCTGGCAAGCGACGTTTCCCGAACCGCCGAGCGATTCTGCCTTACACCACCTGTTTGTCACGCTGTGGGAGCTTCCAGTGTGTCGCATTCCGTAGAGTTTCATATTGGTGATGAAACAACGTATGTTCTTGATTTCGAAGGGTTCGATCGTGCCGATTTTCAGATGGACGATCGGATTCAACTCACTGAAGGATCGATCGAGGTTCATGCCAATGCAAAGGAAGACGGCTCCCCTCTGGATGCAAGCAATATCGCCGAAGTGGTATTGCTCGTTGAAGAAACGCTCGAACTTGGAGAAGAAACCCGATATTACAGCCATCGGGATGCTCTGACTTCCGTTGGCGTTCATCTGGGAGCCTATCCCGATAAACCGAACGTTTGGTTCTGTGATTCAACAGAAGGTCAAGCGAGCCTGTTTTCTCTTGCCTGCAACGGGCTGGCGAATGTCGAGGGAGATGAGCAAGGCTGGAGCGTGCCTTTCGTACCAGCCGGGATCGAACTGGTTTTATTCACACAAGAGCCACCCACGGTTCACGTCGTGCCCGATCAGGATTTGCAGCTAGGCGATCCGGCGTCGGCAGACCTGTTGATTGTCGCCGGGAGCGATTTTCACGAAGCGTTGGCACCGTTAATCGATCGACGAACGCAGCAAGGTTGGCAACCGGCGACGGTCTCCCCCGCGTGGGTTTATAAACGATATTCGAATGGACAACCTTCGCCGGATGCATTTTCCCGCTTGGTTTCTCGGGAAATCGACAACGAAGACCGCTCTCGTCCTTTGCGGGCGCTGTTGCTGGTCGGTGACACGACACCGGGACCGGTGGTTGCTACCGAGGACAACCCGGAGAACTTGATCCCTACGGCCTGGAGACGTTTGACGGATCGTGGCATCTGGGTGCCAAGTGATATGGCATGGTTGCAGGAAGCGATGCTCGAATGTCCCGATTGTTCACCTCCCGGTGTAGGTCGTATTCCCGCTCGCAGCTCGGCACAGGTCGCTTCTGCGGTTTCACGTATTCTGGCGTACGAATCTGCGAACGCTACGCAATGGACGTTCATTGCAGACGACAACGACGGGATTTTCAAACCCATGTCCGAAACCTTGCGCAGCGCTTTACCACTGGAATTTTCGGCACAGACGTTCTACTTGGAGGACTACAACAACGAGTATCCCCTCTCCGATCCTCCACCCGCCAATCAGTATGAAGAACCGGCGGTGATGGCTCTACGTTCGGACCTGCACGAGGATCTGACAGCCGGTGCAACGCGAGTCGTAACGTATTTCGGCCATGGGGATCTGACCACCATTTCTGCCGAACGAATCGTGTCTCAACACTCCGCTTTCGATAATCTCGCAACCATCTTGGAGCATGGGGATTCCCCGGCACTATGGATCACATACAATTGTCTCAATGGGTATTTTGCCTATCCGTCTCTGGTTCATGTATTGGCGGAATCCATGATTTTGCTGGATTCGAATGTCGCAGGCGCGGCAGCGACCATCACGACGTCGGCGTATTCAAATCCCGACCAGGCGATGATGCTGGCCGAACGAGTCCAGAATCGATTGCTGGACCCCACCGTTGCGACATTGGGCGAGGCTTTTACGGGCGCGGTGTTCGATACGCTTTATCCGGCTTCCGGGGAGTTGGGGGATGACGACGTGTGGACGTACGTCCTGCTTGGCGATCCTTCGATGCCTACACCAGCCTTGTTGGATGCGCCATGATACGAAAATCACTCCAAAAGCGTTCCATAATTCGCACGAATACATATCAACAACGTGATTGCTCTTTGCAACGAGGTGTCCAATGAAACATTCCCGTCTTTTCAAGTATCTTTTAAACATTGGAAATCAAGCGTGCGAAAAAGATTCGCCACCAACCGGTAATCCGGTTCAAAAGCATTCCAAAGATACGGAAACGTATGAACCGCCCCAATTGATCGTTCATGATGGGGATGAATTCATCAAAGGTCTTGGGCCTGCTCAGGCGTGCAGCCCCACCCCCGATCTCTTCTGAGTCTCCTTTCTCGATCCGGGAGCAAAACCATGGCTAAAAGATATACACGCAACCCCGAGTTTTTCCCCGAAGATCTGGGAGATGGAGTCTTGCTGATCGACGCCGAGTCGTCAAAAGTCATCGAGTTCAATTCGTCCGGCGCTGTGCTGTGGCGCGAATTGGAAACGCCAGCGTCGGCCTCTCAATTGTTGGACGTATTGACTGCAAAGTATCCCAAAATCTCCAAAGAAGCTTTAAAACACGACATCGACTCTTTTCTTGAAACAGCGTCGGACTATCGAGCGATACTGGAAACCAGCCCATGAAAAAACGTGTTTCACATCACGCCTTTTCGTTGAACATCGCAGGCCGGTCGATGGACCCGTTGTTACCCCCCGGTACGAATGTGCTTGTGGTGCCATGTTCAGCCGACAACATCGCACGGGGTGATATTGCCGTGTTTCGACGTGGTAAAAAACTGATCGCCCATCGTGTTATGGATGTGAAAATCGATGACAAGAAAATCATGATCGCCGAACGTGGCGATGCATCCGGCACCGTAACATGGCGTGACGACAGGCAACTGGTTGGCTTGATTGCCGGAATACAATTTCCCACAGGTTTGCTCGATCTGCGTCACGGTCTTGGATGGCGTGTTTCCCATTGGTTGGATCACCAATGGTCCGTTCGTCGAAGTCGCCCGATTTTTCGCAAGATCGGTTTTGCGTTGGTTCGTAAGGGATTGCCGTTGCTGTCGGTTATTCCCCAAACGGGGAGGAAATCCCTGTCATGACGGTAATTTTACGGCGTCACGTGGTGGATCAGGTTTTGGAGGTTCGTGCCGAAACGCCTCATGATCTATCGTTGGCCGAATTGGCATGGAGTCGATTTCCCGTTCCTGAGGATCATCTTCCGGCGACGGCCCTTTTGGAAGTGGGTCAATCCACCGCCGGATTGAAAATAATACACAGCATCGAAGAGGGGAAAAGTCCTCAAAAGATCTCGCATCGTATAAAAACAACATCCAAATACGACATAAACATCCTTCCTGAACCCCATAAAGCCTGGCATATAAAAGTTCTGACGCATCAATGCACTCTGGCAGCGCTTTCCCAAAACCATCTGTTAACGCATGGTTCGGCGGTAGCTTCAAATGGGAGGGCCGTGTTATTCGTGGGCGGCTCCGGTTCTGGAAAAACCTCGTTGGCGATGGCTCTGCATCGGCAAGGATTGTCGTTGCTTACAGAGGGTCAGATTCCGATCGCTTCAGAATCGGGATGGGTGCAACCGTTTCCTCGGAGTCTGGAACTCGTTCATTCTCCCAAAGATCGGAAGAATCTCAACCGGAATGTCATTGGAAAACATACGGTTCAGGCACCTCGGCAACTGGAAAAATCCCCCTGCGAGGTAGGCTGGATTTTTTTCCTGGATAGAATTTTTCCTGGAACTCATCCTCAAAAAATTCGAATTGGCTGTCATCCTCATGACGCGGAAGCTTTTGTCCGAGTGCTGTCCGAGGCAAAAGTACGGTCTGTCGAGCGGATGGAAGAGAACGGTTTGGCCGTCGTTCAAGGCAATTTCATCCCCAAACCCGGTGTTTATAGTTTGGGAGAGTTGCACGACACCATCGAAAAAAGTTCCCTTCATGCCGTATTCGTTGCCTGCGCACCGCTTGAGACACCGAACCGTCAAGGGCCGCCGGTTTTGAAATCTCTAAAGAACACCGTATGCAAGCTGGGGTTGGCGGCGAACTGTCCGCCGGGAAATTTCCGAATGAAATCGCACTGGTCGGTATTGGACCGGGTACTGTTCAACGCCAAAAGCTATCTTCTCAAAGGGGGTGACGTGGAACAGCGAGCTCGTACCGTCATGAACTGCATCGAGGAAGCTTCATCAACAAAGAATCAAGACGCGAGATGAACCATTGATCGGAAACGCTTTACAACTGGAAAACGATGGAAAACGGCGGATGCTCTGGCCTGTTGATTCGTCTCCGGGCATGGCGGTTGTAACCTGCCAAAATAATTCGCATTGGGCCTTGGTACGTTTGGCGCAGGAAGCTTTTGGTTCCGCAGAAGCTTTTTCGCAGGCGGCGAATCGCGCTTCCGACGATCTGTTCGCGATGACTCCTTTCGAAAAAAAATCGCAAAACCCGGCTGCAACGGGAAAAATTCGTTCCTTGTTTTTGCATATCACGGACGTATGCAACCTGCGGTGTGCCCATTGTTATTATCCGACTCGAACCGGACAAAAACTTGGTGCAGACGAGATCGAGCGTATGGCAGATCAACTTCTACCCGAAGGGCTCGAACAGGTTGCCATTTCCGGGGGAGAACCTCTGACTCATCCCGAGTTGCCAGATATCATCCGTCGTTTGAAGGGGTTGGGACTGAAATTGTCGGTGTTGACCAATGCGACACGAATCGACGCAGAATTTGCCACATTGGCGGCAAAACATGATGTCACGGTGCTTGCCAGCGTGCATGGTCCGGAGGCTCGTTATCATGATGTATTAGCGGGGAGCGGAGGATTTGTTTCTGCACTGAATGGCATTCGGTTGCTTCGTGAGTGCCTGCCGGCGAAAAAGCTGGTTATCAACAGTACGTTGACCAATGAAAACGTTTCCTTGACTCGACAAACCGTGGACCTGGCTGAAAAGCTTGGAGCGGGTCGCGTTCGTTTCATGCCGTTGCATGGAATGCAACAAGGATCGAAGCTCCGTGTTTCGTTAAGCTATGATGGAACGCCACTGGTGGAATGGGCCAAAGAGGCGGCTCGAGCCGTGGTCGGTCAACAGTGGCCGATTCCCGTTTCTATCGGGTTTACCGGACTTCCCGGAGCAACCTGCGACGAATTCACGAACGAGAATCTCCCCTGCGACATCGGATCGCGACTGGTGATCACGTCCGATGGCGAAGTGTACCCTTGTGCATTACTGATACATCCCGAATTTCGGTTGGGTTCGATCAACGACGATTTGGCAGATGTGGCGCATTCTTCGGTTTTGTCGGAACTCAGGCAACGTGTAACAGACCGCAAACGAACGATTCGCGAGTGCCGATCTTGTGGTCTGAAAGGACTTTGCGCGGGTGGATGTCCCGCCTTGGCGTGGCAGAGTACTGGAAGCTTTGAAACTCCCGATCCTACTTGCAAGGCGCATAAAGAATACGCACGGGAGTATTTCAATCAATTGTGTGTTGCGATGGCGGAAAGAGACTGAAAATGCCTGAAAACAACATACAAAGCACTAAAGAACCGTCATTTTCGCATTTTTTCACTCACTTGATTCGGGCCTTGCAGCTTGTATGGTCTGTCGGTCCTGGTTTGTTCTGTGCCAGCCTGACACTGCAAATCACTCGTGGAGCCTTGCTGGCGGTTTCGTTGTACCTGACGAAGCTGGCCTTGGAAGCCGTGCAGTCGGGAATGGATACGGGATTCCACTCGGAAGATGCGTTTCGGCACGTTTTGTTTCTGATCGGTTGTGGCACGCTGGCCCTGCTTCTGGCTTCGTTGGGACGTGCATGGCTGGAGTGGCTGACCACCGTTCAGTCCCAACGGCTGACGGACAACGTAAGTTCATCGTTGCATACCCGATCGTTGGATGCTGATCTTGAATACTACGAGTCGCCAAACTACCACGACTCCATGCATCTGGCGCAACGCGAGGCGTTTTATCGACCGGCACGAATCATGACCAACCTTGCGCGAGTAGGCCAAAACGGTCTGGCGCTATTGGGGGTGGCAGGAGTCGTCTGGCTTGGCTCGTGGGTGTTGGCTCTGGTGTTATTCGGAGCCGCTATACCCGGAATGCTCGTGAAATTGTATTACTCCCGCAAATGGTTTGCCTGGCAGACAGGCATGGCCGAGACCGAACGACAAGCCAACTATATCAATTGGGTGATGACCCAGGAAACGTTCGCCAAGGAGATACGGCTTTTCGATATCGGCGCTTGGCTGAAAAACCGATTTATTCTTTTGCGCGACAAAATTCGTACCGCGAAGTCGTCCATTGCCTATCAACGCTCTTTAAGGGAATCGGCAACCCATTTGGGGACGGCTTTGGCTCTGTTCGGCGCATTGGTTTGGATCGCTCATGGAGTTTTCGAGGGGCGTTACACGGTGGGAGATCTGGCTATGGTTATGCTGGCATTCCAGCGCGGCCAGCAATATATCACCGAAACGATGTCGGGTCTGGCTGGATTGTACGAAGATAACCTGTTTCTTTCCCACTTTTTCCGCTTTCTCGACCTGCCCCCAACGGTGGTTGACAAGCCTGTTCCAACAGCCCTTCCAACAACGTTCAACGATGGACTCTCTTTTTCCTCCGTTTCGTTCCGATATCCTCATGCCGAGCGTAATGCGCTCTCGGAGATCGATCTTACAATTCATCCCGGAGAACTTGTAGCGCTTGTTGGGGACAACGGTTCGGGAAAAACCACGTTGATGAAACTTGCCTGTAGGCTGTATGACCCCACCAAGGGTCACCTGCAACTGGAAGGAATCGACCTGCGAGACGTTTCGAAAAATGCTTTGCGGCAATCGGTGAGCGCCGTTTTTCAGGATTTTGCACGATTTCAGTTTACGGCTGCCGAAAATATCGGTTTTGGCGACACTACGCGAGATTTGGAATCTTGCGAGCTTGAGCGATCCGCCAGACAAGCGCAACTCCACGAAACCATTGAAAAACTCCCGGAAGGGTATCATACGACTCTGGGGCGTCTGTTCCAGGGTGGTGCGGAATTGAGCCTGGGCGAGTGGCAAAAAGTCGCGCTGGCCAGAGCGTATGTACGGCATTCCCGCCTGTATGTGCTCGACGAACCGACCGCTTCCATGGACACACGGGCCGAACGGAATTTCATCGAGGAGTTGAGGAAACATCTTCATCAGAGCCTGGGACTGCTTGCCACCCATCGTTTGTCTCTGGCTCGTTTGTGCGATCGTATCTGTGTGCTCGGCGATGGTCGTCTAGTGGAGCAGGGAACCCATGAGGAATTGATCGAGCTAGGCGGAAAATACGCCCATCGTTTTGCGACACAAGCCAATCATTACCGGGAACGATCATGAGTCGCCGATCTTCCACTCCAGGTTATACCTCGACTTTTCCCGCCGATGGCATGAATTGGCTTCTATGGGCCTCGCGTCTTTCGATACAGGGTCCGCCACCGCCTTTGCCGGGTGATCTACAGTTGTTGCATTGGCTGGCGGTGCATAACAAAGTGGTCTGCACCCTTGGAAGACATGCCGAACGGGGGTTGCTGCCAATCCCAGAAGAACTGGTCGCAAAATGGCGCAAACACCTGGCTGAAACGCGGTACGAGGCTCTTCAACGAGAACTGGAGTTCCTCCGGCTGGAGAAAGTATTCGCTAAGGCCGGTCTGCAATGGATGACGATCAAAGGGCCACGCATTCGACGGTTGGTTTATCCTCCCGATATTCCACGTGAATACCTGGACTTCGATATCATCATCCGTTCGGACCGGTATTCGGCACTAGCGGCGTTGATGACCGATCGAGGCTACCGCTCGCATTCGAACGTTTTTTCTACGCTGCACCGCCATTTTCCTCCTTTCGAAGGTCGCATCGTAGTGGAAGCCCATCCCCACGAAGCGTCTGTCAATCCCGCTGCCGATTGGCTTTGGCGTCAAGCGCTCGAACGAAACCCGACAGGAAATTCTCTCGAAGCGACCAAGGCCGAGCACCTGTTGTATTTGTGTCACCACGCTTTGGTTCAACATCGAGGAGACGCTCCCCTTCGGACCCATATGGAAATTGCAGCCCTTGCTTGCCAAATAGAGTCCAAAGAGATTTCGTGGATGGAAACGTCCATTCCTCCCTTCGAATTGACCAACGCACTTGTCCAGGAACTCGCGCTTCTTCGTCGAGTGGGAGTCCTGCCTTCACAAAGCTTTTCCTGGGAACATTCCCTGCCTCGGCACTCCAAAGACACCTCCGCCGAATTGGAATTTCTCGTTCGCAGCTATCCCGCCTGTTTGCCTATGAAATTCGAGTTGCTTTTCGGCGCAAGTTCATGGAAACGAAAACGGGACGTCATTGAGCACTATCAACAACTCGTCGGTAGAGGAAAAGACGGTCGTTTCCGATTGCGGAAGTTGATGGAGTGGATACGATCTCAGGCCGTGAGTCTTGCGAGGTCGGGTCATTCTCCGGTAGAGCCAACAAAAGACGAGTCACACGAACATAGTGAAAACATGAAGGAAAAAACCGTTCCATCGTTGTCTATGTTGTTGAATCGCCTACGTTATCTCCGAAAAATCAGCTTGGCAAAAGAAGCCGTGACGGGGTCGGCTTTATCGAAACCTCTCGAATCGGAGAATGATATATTAATTCGTTAGGTGAGCACGTTTTATTTAAATCGCACGTACTTCTTTGAAAAGTTCTCTGTTTCGAAGGCGTCCAGCATGGCTTTGCGATTCCCATCTTTGTAAAAACTCAAAACGGTCGATGAATTCAAATTCATACGTTAAAAAATGGGTGAAGGGGCGGACATTAAAAAAGTGCAATAACATACCTGGACAATGTGCAACAACCTGAAATAAAAGCAAATTTCCCTCCGGGGTGAAGGGGTGCATCACAAAATGGTGCGAATTGGCCCAATACTATTGAAGCATTCATTCATTGGGTTGTAGCGGCGAGGCGTAAGCCCGCCGAAAAGGGAGATTGGGGGCATAAAAGCAACTTTCAAAAGGCAAAAACGGCGGGCTTACGCCTCGCCGCTACGAAAAAAGGGGATTTTACGAAAGTCGCACTATTTTGTGATGCACCCGGGGTGAAATCCCCTGGGCGAATCCGCTTTCGACCCTTCCTGTTTTGTGGTAAAATGGTTTCGATAGTATTCAAACAGGAGGGGTTATGAAAGTACACAAGCAATTCTCCATTTTTCTCCCCAATCGTCCCGGCGAAATGAAAAAGCTGCTTTATAAGGTGAAAAAACTGAACCTTACCGCCGCCGCCACTTTCGCCAGCCAGGACGGTGCGATCCTGCGCCTGATTCCCGAAGATGCCGGAAGCCTCGCTTCCCTGCTCAAACAGGCGAAAATCGCTTTCGAACGTAAAGATGTGCTTGTAATGACCGTCCCGGACAAACCCGGCGGTCTGCTTTCCATCCTTCAGCGACTCAGTCGCGCCCATGTCAACATCGAAGGTGTGTACATTGTCGGCGACCCGGAATCAGGCCGCGCCCGTTGCGTGCTGAATCTGGACGATATCAAAACGGCCAAAGCCGTACTGAAATAGTTCGTTTCGAAAAAAATCGTTCGAAAAACGGCTATCCCCGATCGTCGAAGCTTCCGGCATCGGCGATCAGGTGAGCCAGTCCCTCGGCTGTCGGAACAGCGAGGCAACGATAGGCTGCGCCCAGTTTTCGGGAAAGCTGCACCGCCGATCCCTTGGGATATTTTCCGGTTTCGCAGTCGATCACCACGGTTCGGACTTTCGATACCTGCACCGCCTTGATGGCGCGCTCGATATCTTTGAGCGCCGCCACCTTGGGATTGAGGTCGGGTTGCCTTTCGAGGCCGACGTTCCCGCGTCCATCGGTGAGCAAAAACAGCATCGGAACGATACTTTGCGACTTGTGCAACTCGGTGCGGATCACATCGAGCGCTTTCATCATCGCCGATGCCAGTGGGGTGCGCCCACCGGTGGGGATGTCGTCGAGCACGCGCAAAGCCCGGTCGATGGAACGCGACGGCGGTAGCACGACGTGGGCTTCGTTTTGATTGAAGGAAATCAGGCATACCCGATCCCGTCGGATATAGGACCGCTCCAGCAAGCTGACCACCGCCCCTTTGACCGCCGACATGCGCTGCTCTACGCCCATCGAACCGCTGGCATCCACCACGAACACCACAAGCGCCGTACTTTTGCCCGAGCGCTGCTTTTCGTGCAGGTCTTCTTTTTCGATTTTGACGCGACCTTGGCCGTTTTGGCGTAATACGGCGGCACGCAGACTGGCATCGAAGGCGATATCCTGAGTCTGTTCCTTTACCGGGCGGGCCTGCCGATACCGTCCCCGTCCGCGATCCACCAGGGACGAGGCACCCCGCCCTCCGGCCTGACGGCGCTTGCGATCCATGCGGGTTTTCATCAGCTCGCGTTCGTCGCCCAATTCGATGGGGGCAGCCTTGAAGACCGTCAACGGAGCTTCACTGTCGGACATTCCCCAACTCATCGCCGGGTTGTCCTGATTGAGGGATTTCAGCGGATGGGTGTCACGGGGTTTGCCGGGGCTTTTTTTTTTCCGTCCGACTCGGTTTCTTCCAACTCTCCACGAATTTTTTCGATAGCGTCCCGTAGCTTTTTTGGATCGAGATCGGGTTGCTCGAAGGGTTTGCGGCGCATTCGATGCGGAAGCGTCAATTCCAGCGCTCGCGCTATGTCGTCCACTTCGACCGCCTTGCGACCTTCCAACGCCGCCACGGCGCGTGCGGCTTTCGTGGCGACGATATCCGCCCGATGCCCTTCGACCCCAAATTCCACGCAGACCCTCACCAGGAGATCGAGCATCGATTCGGCGATGTCGATGTGTCCGAGGTTTTCGGCGGCATTTTGCAGGGATTGGGAGAGTTTTTGCTGATCCGGTGCAAATCGTTCTACAAAAGCGGACGGATCGGCATCGAAAGCTTCGCGGCGAAGGATGATTTCTTTTCTCCGCTCGGGATCGGTTACGCGTTCGGCGCGCACGGAAAGACCGAAGCGATCCAGCAGTTGGGGACGCAGCTCGCCTTCCTCGGGATTCATGGTGCCGATCAGCAGAAACCGCGCCGGATGACTGACCGACAGTCCCTCGCGCTCGACCACGTTGACGCCCATCGCCGCCGCATCCAGCAAGAGATCGGTGAGGTGGTCGTCAAGCAGGTTCACTTCGTCGATATACAGCACGCCCCGGTTGGCTCGGGCCAATAGTCCCGGCTGCAAGGCACGGACGCCATCCTGAAGGGCGCGTTCGATGTCCAGCGTCCCGGCCACGCGGTCCTCGGTGGCGTTGACCGGCAGATCGACGAACGGCAACTCGCGATGCTCCACCGGCAGGGTTTCGCCCACTTGGATTCTTTCCCGGCAGGATTCGCATTGTTTCGAGGGATTTTCAGGATCGCATCCGAAGGGACAGTCGGCTACGGCGTCGAGCCTCGGCCAGAGTCCTGCAAGACCGCGTGCGGCAATGGATTTCGCCGTTCCTTTTTCTCCACGAATCAGTACGCCGCCGATTCCCGGATCGATGGCGTTAAGCAGTAGCGCCAGGCGCATCCGTCGCTGTCCCACAATCGCAGAAAAGGGGAACGTCGCTGAGTTGGTCCGCATGAGTTTCCGCCTTCGCTTTGAATCACCACCGCAACCCGGATGCAACGCTTCATCCGGCGAATTCCGCTTCACTGTAGCGGGAACTGTAGGATAATTCAAGGGATTTTGAGGCGTATGGAAGGATGGGGAAGATAACGAAATTTGGCATTATCGATGGAGCAGGATTGTATCCTGGTCCAAACATTCATAACACCGTGGCTCGATAGACTCGAAACAAAAATAGGAACGTAATGCAACAAAATGGAAAATTCAAAAAAACCTGAGGAGCAGGATACAATCCTGCTCCATCTCATGAAAAAACATGTGGCTCAGGTCGGGAGACCTGAACCAGCGGGAGGGCTGGGAATGGAACCCCATCAGCCCCGACAATACTTCCTGCGTAAACCGAACAGAATGAGTATCATCATTCCGCCGATCCACCCCCCGGAAATTCCCGTCGATCGGCAACTTCCCGAAGAGTCCACCAGTCCGCTTCCCGAATCGTTGGTTTCGTTGTCTGCGAAAGCCGGATGATCCGAGTCGGCATTCGGTTCCCATTCTTCGGTATCGGGATTGTAGATGGCATCGGGAATCTCCGCCGGAGGCAGCACCATCCCACCTTCGATTTCTTCCGGTGTCCAGTCCTGGGCTTCCCAGTATCCCAGAACCTCGCCCATCGTCAGAACTTCGGCCTCCTGTTCATCAAGATATTCCATGGTTTCCCGGAAGAAATCCGGCGTGACAAAAGTATCCAGCGTCGCCGGATCGCCCAGCCGGTGATACACGAGAATCAGCCAGCCATCCTCGGCGGCAGCTTTTTGCACGTAGTATTCGATATCGTCCATCGTCATGGAGTTGAGCACGGTAACGCATTTGAGATGATAAGTATCGTAGGGTTTGTAATTCAAGCCGAAATCGATGGTCCGCATGTATTTGTAGTTTTCTTTTACCTTTACCATCACTTCATCGTTGTAGGCACCACCCGGCGGGGTCAATCCCGGAACGTTGAATCCCATCTCCTCCAGAATTTCTTTGGATTTGACAAGGTGCTCCTCGGCATCTTCGATACTCACTTCGGCAAGGTTGACGTGGTGCAGACAGTGGGAACCGAACTCGTGGCCTTCGGCAGCCATTTCATAGATCTGTTTGGAGGTCATATAATCGGCCTGGTAGCCGGGTTTGTCGATGAATTCGGCGTGAAGAAAGTGGGTTCCTTCGAAGTCGTACTCGTTCATTATGGGAATGGCATGAATGAACCCCGAGACCCAACCATCATCGAAGACGATACTTACCAGTGCTTTTTTGCCTTCGGTGTTGGGGTTGTCGTATTCGGCAAACACGTAATCGTCCGTCTCCAACCAGCCTTTGGCCGCCAGAACGTGCAAAACGCGCACTTGCACGGTACCTTCCGGCACCACGACTTCTCCCACCACCTCGGTCCATTCATCGGAGGCTCCAACGCTCGTCACCGGAAGCCAACGGGTTTCTTCGGTGTCCAAAATGGCCTGGATCATCAGACTTGTGGTTACATTGGAGCGATAATGATTGGACAGCGTATAGCGGGTTTTCCCCTCGACGATATCGAAAGGCTTCGTCCACCACTTGCAGTCTCCAGCGCCCTCGGCGGTATCGGCTACGTTTTCCACGCGCAAACTACGAGTGCCGGTATACCCGGTATCGAGATACTCGAAGGTCGCATCCACATCGCCCCAGTAGTTATGCACCCAATGTTCGGGGAGGTTTTCGTTGTCGGGATCGACCGTTTCCACCGAAGGATTGGGCAACAGGTTTTCCGGCTCTTCCTCTTCGGCAAACGCGAAGGAACAAACCGCAAACAGCAGCAATGACGTTAAAAATGCTTGTTTTATCAGAATCATCGAAAGTCTCCATAGGCTTCCTGAATGGAGTAAAATACCGGTTTTTTCCGCTCGTCGGATGTGATCTCGTTCCAGATATCCCAGGTGTAAAACGGAATATCCGCCGGGTTCGGGTCGCTACCCGCTGAAGCGGGCCGAGGGAAGATGTCCACAACCTCGATGTTTTCCCCATCCCGCACGGCGGAAACCGCCACCACATAGATTCCCGAAGTTTCCGCAGACTCGAAACCGTCGGTTTCGGTATCGTCGAACAGCACCTGACGGCTCGACGGGTCCGACACCCAAAGAATATGCCACGGAATACGGATTTCTATGACGCCGCTCAGTCCCGGTTGTAAATGCGCCAGAGAATTTTTCGTAGCATCCCCACGAGTCAACACGCCAGGATAGTACCATTTTTTCTCGGGAACGAAATCATAGCCGTTGGTGATGTATTGAGCGTCGTTGTTGACGATGTACTTCGCCAGCACGAAATCTCCCGTATCGTTGGACACCGGAACTCCCGGAACGTTGCCATCCCTGCGAAATCCGTTGAGTTTCGGCGAAGGATCGTAAATGGCGTCCACCAGCAGTTCGTAGGTGTTTTGCGCCGCATCGAGTCGAATCACAGCCTCAAGGCCGTGCTCGGCATCCACACCGAGATCCAGATCCGGGAAGCGAGTGTTTCCGGTGATTCCATCCGCCGTACTGATGCCGATATACCACACCGTGTTTTCGAGATCGGGAAAATGCTCGGAGGTCGTATCGATCATGAAATACAGAAACGCCGGGTCCGAGGCGACATGCAACGCTTCGATGGTCCGCCCGTCATCCTTTCCATCGGAATAAGGATTGAGGGTCGAATCGTCCTGACTCCCGAGTTTTTGCCCCACATCTTCCCAGTCCGAAGGGTCGCCATCCACGGCGATGCTCTGGCCGGGAATGGGATAGTAGGACACCAGACCGAAACTTTCCTCGGGGTTGATCGGATCGTACCAAAACCGCCCCCGTTCGTTGGGAAGCATCGTCGGGTTGGTCATCCAGGAGCGCTTGAACCATTCGTCGATCAACTCGAAAACCACTGCCCCGCCGCAACCGGACTCCACGATGGCGTCGAACAGATCCACCACGTATTCCGCCTGCTCCGTCTCGGAATATCCGCCGTGATTGTAGGCGAATTCCCCCACGTGGGCATAGCCCATGCTGGAAGGCAAGCCGAACTCGGTAACGAACAACGGCACTCCTTGCAAATGGTCTTTCAGATCCAACAAATACCCTAAATAACTGTTGATTTTCCCTTTACTGTCCCGCACCTGAATGTAATCGGGATCGTAGATGATGAACTCGGGATTGAAGGGATAAATATGGAACGAGGCATAAATGCCGGACGTGTAATCTTCGGAAAACGTGAAATGCACGAAATTGACATCCACCGTATCCTGATCGAAGTTCGGCGTTTCGGTAGGATGATGAATCGGATCGAGCGCGGGCCAGTTGCTCCAGGCCACGGGGCGTTGTTGTCCGTACATCGCCATTTCATAGGCTACGGTGTGATCCAGATTTCGCGCCACCCAGGCTTCGATCGGCTGGCCGTCATCCAGACTGATGTAATATCCTTCGTATCGGGTGTAGGGCGCCCATTGTTCGTTGCTTTCCTCCACCTGAAATCCGGCCATTTCGTGCCCCGGCAACCAGGCCATGAGGTAGTCGGTAACATCCACCGTGTAGGTTCCGTAGGACTTCCCGAATCGGTGCTCGATTTCGGCCATGCCGTGCAATGCATCGATAACACGCTCTATTTCGCCATCGATCTGCTCGGTGGCGTCGGTCATGTAATCGCCTTCCTCCAATTCATCCAGCCAAATTCCCTGCACGAGGTACAGCGGATGTTCCGGGTGATTGGCGTTGTACTCGGCAAAAGCTTCGTAGAACACGGGAAAATGCAGGGTGTAGGTACGTATCATGTTGCAGTTGAGCTCGGCGACCATCTCCAACCAGCGGTCGAAGGTCTCACGGGAGAGATCCATTTCACTTGGGAACCGACCCGGCGTTCCGGTAGCCACGTTGACTCCTACCGGATAGAACGGCTGCCAACCGTTGCCGGTATTGATTTCGAAAAAGTCGCTGATGGCCCGGAATTTCGCGACTTCTCCACCGTTCGAGGAATCCTGCGTGTCGTTGTCCGCACCGTTTTCCGTCGTGTCGCTGTCGCCGGGTGTTACGTCGGAGCAATCCGTTCCGAAGCAATAGTTCTGTCCATCGTCGGAACAAGCCCAAAGCCCCAACATCCATACAACTACGGCAATCCATCCAACCTTGTGCAAATGTAAAGTCTTCATTTTAAGAATCTTTTCTCATTGGAAAGCATTTCGACAAGGGTTTGCATCTCCCTCGACAAATTCCTTTATGCTGAAAGTCACGTTTGAAAATATAATTTCCCGTCGTTTCGATTCAAGAACCGAAGTTGAATTGTACCATGCTCGACAGAATCCGTCCATGACCCCCTTCGTTCATAGAGAATCGTGTAGGATTGAAGAAATACTGAAAGGAGCAGGTCGGAGCTTTTTCATGTGCACGCACAAAACGCATTGCTTATTTTATTTACATTAAGCTAGTATAAAGAAAACGTTTTAATGTTCAAGAGGAGTTGTAATGTACAATCGCACAAATCGTTTTTTTGCCATAAGTTTGTTGATGTTTCTCCTGCTGCCGTTTGGCTGTGGAGGGGATGACAAAGGTGACGCACCCGAAGACGCTTTCGATAGCCAGGGCGAAGATGGCGAGGTGGTGCATAAGCCCTTTGTCAACGTGGCTGGTTTTGAAGAAAGCGAGAAAACCACAGCCGAAAGTTCCATTACCATTGAAGGAACTACGTTTTACTCGAATTCCGTGGAAGTCAACGGCCAGCAGGTAGAGTTCGGCGAGGAGTTCGGCGAAGGAGTGTTTACCTGGTCAATCGAGGTCGATTTACTGGAAGGCTCCAACGACGTGCAGATCAAAGCGATCGGTGAAAACGGTCTGGAAAGCGATCCTATCGATGTCGTGGTGATTTACGATCCGGACTATGTCCCCGACCCTCCCGAAAATTCGGGCTATGTAAAATGTTTTTTAATGGATTCTTGGATATGGATACAAAAAGATAAAAACTACGACCCGTCAGGATCGAGACCGGATGAAATGCATCTAGATACCGTTTCCGAGTTCCGTGGAAATTACAATTACAGCTTTCATTCCTCAGCTAATTCAGCCGATTTGTTAAGCACATGGCAAACTTGGTTTCAGAAAAGAGAATCAAGTACGTCGACATATGACGTCAGCGTTCATGCCTGGGAAAAAGATGACGGATTCTTTACCGGTGGTGACGACGAGGTGGGAACAGGTTCGGCAAGTTTGACCATTCATTTCGAAGATGGCTGGACATACTCAGACAGCTTAACTGTGAATGTGGGAGGCAATACGCTTGAGATTCAATTGAACATTTTCTGCGAGAAGCAGTGATCTGAAGTTTTCCAGATTTTCAAAACAGAAGGACGTCAGACGAACGACCGTTTGACGTCCTTTTTTCGTTTTGAAAGGCGGTATTTTTCAGCAACGAGTGGAAAACAACAGGGGCTTCGTTCTGGGATTCCCCTTCACATCCAGATCGAAAAACGGTACTCTTTTTATCTGTGAATTTTCGATTTTCATCCCAAAGGCCGGGCCAATTTCTTACCCGACAATACCAAGCTGTCGGGTGAAAAACCACCCGACCTGCGCAAAACTCCCTCATTTTTAAATTGGGTTGGATCAGTCCAGCGCCAAAAGATATTCGGCGGCTTTGGAAAACGCCGGAAGCGTCGAGGAAGAACCGGCAGCCAACAACCACAACGGCTTGTCAGAGCGTGGAATGTATCCCACATGAACCACGTCGTCGTTGTCGAGATGAATCCCGATCGTTTTGACACCGTTTGGCGCGACTTTGAGCAGATCGTGCGTTCGGAAACAAGAGCGCCGCAGCAACAGAGGAACCGAAGCCAGCAACTCGGGATTGCGTCGGAACCGACCGTCTTGACTTACGATGGTACCGCTTTCGTCCAGCAGCATCGTGCCTTCGACGGAAAATTCTTCGACCAACCAATGGAGCAGAGAATTGGATAACGCATTGAAATCGTTGACGCCTTCAGGCTTGCGCCAGACGATGTCCTTGGCTTCGACCTGTATTGGAGTATCGGAGGAAGGAACTTCGACGATTTTTTCCACCACTCGGGTTTCCCCGGCTTGGGGTCTGGGGCGTTCCGGAAAATCGCCCGGCGCCAGTTGCGCATCACCGGCAAGGGCTTCGAGAAGACTTTGAGCCGTGTATCGGGGTTCATCCGGCAGAAACTCGCCGTTTTCCCCCGTCGGCGGAAGGTTGTTAGAGGAGGTTTCCGTCATGTTGTTCTTCCTCCGGAGCCAGGCCGTTCTTGGTGACGATTTCATCCGCCAGATCCCAGTAGGCCCGGGCGATCGTTGGGTTGGAACCTTTCAGATAATTGACCGGCTTTCCGGCCATCTGGGCCGCCATGTAATCCTGACTGAAAGGAATGACGGTTTCGAAGATCGATGAATGCGGGAACTCGTCCCAGATTTTCTGTGCGATTTCGGAGGAAATCTCGTTGTGGAGATCGAAACCGACCAGCAAAATACCCTCGGGACGTAAGCGTTGGTTGACACTCGCCCTCGCCCGTCCTGCCAATTGCAACAACGGCATCAACGAACGATAGGACATGGCATCGAGCCGCAGGGGCACGAGAAACGAATCGGCGAACTCCAGCACGCCTTGAGGCACCACGCCAATACCGGAAGGACAGTCCAATAAGATGAAATCGTACGCCTCGTCCAACCGGGCAATGACGTTTTTCAGTCCGCCACCGGCGATCCAGTCTTCATAGGGGTAGTACAGTTCACCTGTGAGATTACCGCTGAACAGGATCGACAAGTTGTTTTCCCGAGTTTTGATCGGAGCGTCACGGCTATCGACCTGCTTGGTAATCAACTTGTCGATACCGGGAAACTGGTCGAGGTCTTTGTTCAGACTCAACGCGACACCGCCTTGCGGGTCCAGATCGACAATAAGCGTCGAAAACCCCGAACGGGCGAGATTGAAACCAAGATTCAGCGTCGTAGTAGTTTTTCCAACGCCACCTTTCAAGCTGACGATGGCGATTTTCCTACCCATTCGGATCTACCTCCACGTCACAAATTCGCAAGAGCGGCCGCGGGCCAGTAGCGGAAATGGTTGGTCGTTTTCGAAGGCGTGACCGGAAACCTGCTTTGGTCAAACGCCAGCATCATCGACAATATGTACAAAACTTTACCACATTTCCGGTGAAAAGCAACGAAGCGCCATGCTTTTGATAAAGCTCACGAAAACTTCGCCCGAATCATCCATGAAAAATCGTCGTAAGAAGCGGGAAACCGAAGAACTTTCAAGAAGTTGGAGCGATTTTCACCCGCAGGCAACTTTTACGGTCTGTCGAGGATGAAAATCGGGAAACCAATGAAAGGTCGAAAGTTTTCAAGTCGGTGCAGGCTTTTCATGAATGATTCGAACTATATCTGCGATTCCTGCCAGAACAGCTCGAAAGGCGCTTCGGCCCATGGTCCTTCGTTGGTCAACCGCCAACGTCGCATACTGGCACGGATCGCGGTTTCCCGCCCGCTTTTGGGTTCGACCGTCCGTACCCAGTTGACCACATTCGTTCCCATATTCTGAACCGAAGGCACCGCCGCCGCCAGCCATCCTGTACCGTCGGCAGGATAAGGCATCCAAAAAGCATCGATTACGGTGCCGTCCGCCGGTCCGACGAGAAACAGCAATCCCGGAGGGGTTACTTTCTCTTTACCCGGCAACACGCCTCTTTCGGTGATTTCCTCGGCAAAAGCCGGTGGTCCGGCAGGTTTATCCGTAACCTGAACCTGTACTTTCAAAGGCTTCGCTCCGGGAACCGATTTCAGACCGTTTTGCACGAGAACCTCGACGAACAGTTCTCTCCAAAGATTCACGACAGCATTGTCGGGAAGGTCACCGTAGGCCGAGTAGCCGACCAGCTCGAACGACGTCGGAAAGGAAAAATCGAGGTGTTTTTCGGGATAACCAAGCGTTTCTTCCCGAATCTGCGCCGCTTTTTTGTTTTCGGAATCGACTTCCAACAGCAACGAGGCTGCCGTCAAACGGGACGCCCAGTTTGCGTTATCTGAACCAAGAGCAGCCAATAGTTTTGGTTTGATTTTGCGGTCGAGGCGCGTGAATTTACCGGAACATCTACTGCCCCCAAGACCCGCACAAAGGCCATACAAACGCCAGGCCACCAACGTATTTTTTTCTTTAGACGCTTGTTTTTCCAATTGTTTCGAAATGTTACGAACCAACGTTCGAGTTTCTTTTTTTCGTTTTTTACGATCGGGATAGCGTTGAATGGATTTTTTCAGCAGATTGACCGAGGCGTCGAGCTGTCCGGCTGAGAAGGATTGCTTCGCCAGTTTCAGCGCTTCACGGGCATCGGTAAGATCCTGATTGTAGCGAACTTTCTTGATCCACTTATCTACGAACGTCATCTCAGGCTGAAGTTCTTTGACTTTCGTGTAGTTGACGAGAGCTTCGTTCCAGCTTTTCGAGCGCTCTTGGACTTTGGCCATTTCGGAAAACTGCAACGCTTTCAGGCGACGTTCGATGATTTCCGAGTATTCCTGGTTTCGTTGCAAAGTGGACTTGTATTTCTCTCTGGCTTTTTCGAAGCGCTGGGCTTTGAACAAACGGTCCGCCCGGAGAAGCATCCGGTTGACGGCCCGACGCTTGGCACGCAGTTCAGGTAACTGTTTGGCTGCGTAAGTACTGAGAATCACATCGGGATTTTTCTGGCAGATTTTCAGGATTTTCTCGAAATGCTTGATCGCCGCTTCGATCCGATGAGCTGCCACGAGGTTTTCACCTTCGAAATACAACTTGGTCTTGGCCAGTATCACGTTGGCGCGGGCATTCGTGTCATCGTATTGAAGAGCTAAAATCGCTTGATTGTGGGCTTCTTCCAGGCTGTTTCCCCGATACGCCACAACGGCATTTTCTCCATGCTGGAGACTGTTTTTCTGGAACTTGTGGCGCTTGACTTCGATATCGTTGCGGGTCACTTCGATCATATTGTTTTTGTAACCCATCTGTTCGAGGAAATCATCGTAGGCCTCTTTAAAGTCCTTTTCCGAACAGCGGCAGCGATGCTGCACGAAACTCAGCCCTTCGGCGAAATGATGGGTTTCCTCATCCAGTTTAGTCTGGATTTGTTTGAGTTGATCGGTGCTTTCCGCCGCTTCCAACTCCGCACGCACCTGATTGAGTCGAATTTCCAGATGCAGAGGCATGGCTTTGGCCAGATCCGCGAAATCGTCGGCATCGTCAGGGTTGTCGATCACGGCCTGCCGCAATTCCTCGATGGAGCGCTGCGCTTTGGCCGGACGATCGGCGGTAGAACTCGATTTCCCGCCGAACCAGGACTGACAGGCCCACAACCCCAAACATAACAAAACCACAAAAAGTTGCAGAACCCGGTCACGATTTGGAAGTCGCCACCCATTTATCGTGCTAGATTTCACCGGTTCCCCCTTGTAATAGTTTCGAAACATTACTTCACGTTCCCAACTAATAAGAGCCATTCGGCACGGTTAATACTGTTCCTAACTTGTGTCATTTTCGTTCCAGATTTTCCTATCCTACCATACTCGCGGGAGAAGTCAGCGAAAAAGTGTCAACATGCAGAAAACCTATAGACATGGTTGGGACACGGGGAAGCGGCGTTTTTCGTCGTATTGCCCGCAGCAAACGTTCTGACTTTTTGAGGTATGGAAAAGCATCTTTGGGTACTTTTTCACATTATACTCAGTGAAACGTCTTGTTTTCTTGGGTCCGTGAAAGATTTGGCTTATGATGCGTCTCGGCGTTGTTTTCAACCGATACCGTAGGACGGCTTCGACATGCTCAGCCAATTGATCGTCCAGAATTTCGCGCTGATCGACCGGCTGGAGATCGATTTCTCCCCCGGCCTGACCGTATTGACCGGTGAAACCGGCGCGGGAAAATCCATCTTGGTGCGTGCCCTTCAACTGGTGCTGGGTGGGCGCGCTACGGCGGATTTCGTCCGGGCGGGAGCCGAACGGGCGCAGGTGTCGGTGGTCTTCCGGCTTTCCGACGATCCCGCCATGTTGACGCGACTCGCCGAGCGTGATCTGGACGATGGGGACGAGTTGATCCTACGGCGGGTGATT
>CAXXVK010000024.1:0-119529 GCA_963676915.2 Myxococcota bacterium | reverse complement strand
CGATTCGTGGCGCTCGGTGCCGATAATGTGCAGACCACCCGCTTCGAGCACTTCCTGCTTTTCGGCCTCGCATTTGGTTTTGATGCGTTCGAATGCTTCCTGGAATTCTTCGAGCGGAGCCTCGGTACCGACTTCCAGCCATGCCAGAAATTCCGGGTTGCCACCGAGCACGATGTCGGTTCCACGACCGGCCATGTTGGTGGCGATGGTCACCGCTCCTTTGCGTCCCGCCTGGGCGACGACTTCGGCTTCTTTTTCGTGGAACTTTGCATTGAGCACGTTGTGTCGGATTTTGCGCTTGTTAAGCAATTTCGAAAGAATTTCGGAGACTTCGACCGTTACGGTACCCACGAGAACCGGCTGACCTCTTTTGCGGCAGGCGATGATTTCCTGCACCACCGCATTGTATTTTTCCATCGGCGTTTTGTAGACCATGTCCTGATGGTCGATACGCTGGATCGGCTGGTTCGTCGGGATCACCGAGACGTCCAGGCCGTAAATTTGCATGAATTCTTTCTTTTCCGTTTCGGCGGTACCGGTCATGCCTGACAACGAACTGTACATACGGAAAAAGTTCTGGAAGGTAATCGAGGCCAGCGTCTGGTTTTCATTCTGCACCTTGACGCCTTCTTTGGCTTCGATGGCCTGGTGGAGTCCGTCCGACCAGCGCCGTCCGGGCATTTTTCGTCCGGTGAACTCGTCGATGATTACCACCTGATTGTCTTCCAGGATGTATTCCACTTCCTTGCGATATAATGTATGAGCGACAATTGCCTTGTTGACCGAGTGCAACACGTCCATGCTGCCGGGATCGTACAGGTTTTTCTACACCCATGCGTTCCTGTACCCATTCCACGCCCGAATCGGTTAAAATGGCGTTGCGGCTTTTTTCATCGATGGTGAACCAGTAATAGTCGCCGCTGATGTCGTCGTCTTTCTGATCTCCTTTGATGGATTTTGCCAGTGCTCGCAATCCCTTGGAAACTTCCGGGTTTTCGGCGGCTTGTTCTTCGGCGCGACGGGCCATCTCCAGCCCTTCGCTGAAACCTTTTTTCACGAGCTTCGAAATCACTTCGTTGGCGCGGTAGTATTTATCCGTGGACATTTCGGACTGGCCGGAAATGATCAACGGGGTGCGGGCTTCGTCGATGAGGATCGAGTCCACTTCGTCCACGATGCAGAAGTTCAACTCGCGCTGCACGTAGTCTTCGAGGCGGAATTTCATGTTGTCGCGCAGGTAGTCGAATCCCAACTCGTTGTTTGTGGCGTAGGTTACGTCGGCGGCGTAGGCTTCGCGGCGTTGATCGTTGGTCAACCCGTGGACGATGGTTCCGACGCTCAGTCCCAGAAAACGGTAGATACGCCCCATCCACTCGGCGTCACGTTTGGCGAGGTAGTCGTTGACCGTGACGAGGTGTGCACCTTTGCCGGTCAGACCGTGCAGATAGATCGGCAAGGTAGCGGCCAGCGTTTTTCCTTCACCGGTCTTCATTTCGGAGATCATCCCTCGAAACAGTACGATGCCGCCCACGAGCTGCACGTCGTAATGGCGCATTCCCAACGTTCGCCAGGCAACCTCACGGGTG
Organism: Myxococcota bacterium; assembly: GCA_963676915.2. Lineage (GTDB taxonomy): Bacteria > Myxococcota_A > SURF-8 > SURF-8. The sequence goes on along the minus strand of CAXXVK010000024.1, from coordinate 117,943 downwards.
ACGGCGAAAGCTTCGGGCAGGATCGATTCCAGCGGCTCGCCGTTGTCGAAACGCTGGCGGAAATCGCCCGTACAGGCTTTCAGGTCGTTATCGCTCATCGCTTCATAGCGATCCGACAAACCGTTGATTTCGTCTACAATCGGTTGAATCTGTTTGAGTTTTCTATCGTTTGCTGTACCGAATATCTTTTCCCAGACGCGCTTGATCATTACTTCCTCGAATAGTCTCTACGGGCCGGAACCTACGATTCGAAATCGTCCGACCCCCCGTCGTTTTCCGCACTCTGCTTCGCGAGTTCCGCCGGACTGATTTCCTGCTAAGGACGAGCCAGGCGGTTCCGCTTCCTTTCGGAAAACGCAGTCTACTCCCCCATGGCGGAAACTTCAAGCTGGACCCGAAAAGATTGTGGAAGGGATGTAAATTTTTTGTATCGAAATTGCAACAGGATCACCGACTCCGAAAAGGTTCAACGATGTGGATGGATCGATTTCCCATTTTTCAAGAATATTCGCCGTTTTATGATCTCCGATCATGAAACTATTACAGCTATTTCTTGCTGAAATTTTGTCTTGTTTTGTATTTTTGTTGCCTTTTTAAGTCTTATTATCTATAATTAATGAAAATTAAGTCATTCCTAGACTTTTGGAGGTTTATTTTTTCCTTCCTCCACTCCCTGACCCGGAAAGCCCGCCCGCTTTTCGGGTTTTTTCTTGGGTTTTGAAAATTTCTAGAAGTCATCCTAACCCGCATTATTCATGAAGAATCTACTACGACTTGAAAACTCTTGATCTTTCACTCGTTTCCCGATTTTTTATACTCAACATACTGTCAAGTATGCTTCCGTTAAAAAATCGCTCCAACTTCGCGAAATATCTTCGGTTTTCGGCGTCTCGTGACGATCCTCATGAATAATGCGGGCTAAAAATACCGACCGAGGATTTCGAGGTGATTTCGAGACTAATTCGTCGTTGGCGAGACGCGGAATACCGGGAGTCTTTCACGTCGAGACCGGCGGCGAAATCGATCGAAAGCGTCCGAAAGGCGACAGGAGTGTATTTTTTAGGATGGTTTCTAAGACTTATCCCTGTTTTCGAGGTTTTCGATTTCTTCGTTTGGACGACGACGAGCGCTTTTTCGGAAACGAGGTTCGAAACTGCGTGTCGATCTTGCAGATGATCGTCTCGTGGCATTGCTCGGCGGATAATCCGAACACGGTTTGCAGAATTTCCAGGGGTTTGACACTTCCACCCGTCTCGTTGAGGATATCCGCTGTCACACTACGACCTTCGGCAGCAAGTCCGGCCAGGCGATCTTTTAAATTGTAGGGACGAGGTTTGCCTTTGGCGATGCGCTCGACCATCACTTCCGCTGCCGCTTCATAACGTGCCAAAGCGTCTCCGATTTCTGCTTCGTCCACGTTTTCCGGCAGATCGAAACGGAAAATCATGTGCTGAATCGCTTCCGATAGCGACGGCGACCGGCGCGGAATATCCATGGCGTCGAGCAATTCGAAACCGCTCGGCAGAGCATGGCTCAGATGTTCGGCGAGCATCGAAGCGGGTAGGGTATCGGTCGTTTCGGCATCGAAAAATTCACCTTCCGACGATACGCCAACCGGCAGCGCCGGACCGAAAGCCACACGCGGCGAAGGGTGGAAACCCTCCGACATTACAAGAGAAATTCCCGCACGGCGAAAAGCCCGCAAGACCGTTTTCATCGTGTCGAGATGTCCCATGAACACCGCCCGATCCTTTTTCGCCACTTTGAAACGGATCTTGCGGCGTGCTCCCGGAGCTTTGGGAGATAGTACTTTTCCTTGAGGTGTTTGGGCGAATTGAACGTGTTTCGGTACGTCTTGACGTGAATTTTCATCCGGCGTTTCGGGAAGATAAACCTGCCGTTTCACTTTGCCAGATCCGCAGGCTCCGCAATGGTAGCAGGTACCATAGGAGCAGTCCTCGCGATGTTCTTGGGCGAAGGCGTTCTCCCATTCCTCCCGTAAAAAGCTCTTTTTCGGACCGAAATCGAGATGATCCCAGGGCAGCGTTGCATCCGGGTCGATGGCGTTGCGCCAGATCGCGAAATCCACCCCGGATTCCGTAAAAGCTTTTTCCCAGATCTCGGGATCGTGGTGGTCGCTCCAGGCATCGAAACGCGCTCCCAACCGATAGGCTCGCTCGATGACTGCCGCCAGACGCCGATCTCCCCGCGAAAAAGCCATTTCCATCAGACTGGAATGGGAATCGTGGAATTTGAACTTGATTCTCAGCCGTTTCAGTTCACCGAATAATATCGATTGCTTACGGCGGATTTCCTCCCGTCCGATGGCCTCAGCCCATTGAAACGGCGTGTGCGCTTTGGGAACGAAGGTCGAAGCCGAAACCGTCACCTGAGCGCTTTTTCTGTACCGCCGAGCTACGGATCGGGCACGCTGCGCCAGATCGACGATGGCGTACAGATCCTCGTCGGTTTCGGAGGGAAGGCCGATCATGAAATACAGTTTCAGGCGTTGCCATCCCAGGCGAAACGCCCGATCCACCGACGCTAGCAGGTCGTCGTCGGTATTCCCTTTGTTGATCACCCGTCGCAGACGTTCGCTGCCGGCTTCGGGCGCCAATGTAAAACCGCCCTTGCGTTCGCGGCCCAGCAGATGTAGCAAGCCGTCTTCCAGAGCCTCGACCCTCAGCGACGGCAGTTGCAGATCTACGCGCCGAGAACGAACCAACCCGTCAAGACTTTCCAATAACGGGTTCAAACAGCCGTAATCCCCGGCAGAAAGCGACAACAGGCTAAGTGTCGTTTCTCCTGTGTTTTCCAAACCTTGGCGCGTTAGCTCGTAGATCGTCTCCGGTTTTCGCTGGCGCACGGGGCGATAGATCTGACTTGCCTGACAAAAACGGCAGCCACGCGAGCAACCCCGTTGAATTTCCACGGCATAGCGGTCATGAACCGGCGTGATGTTGGGTGTAGGTGGATGAACGGGAAACGGTGTGCTGTCGAGATCCGTCACGGCAGCCCGGCGTACGGAAGGTCGGTTGGGATCGTGGGGTTCGATGGCTGCCAGCCGACCGTTCTCATATCTAGGTGTGAAATGGGACGGTACGTAAAAGCCTTCGTGTTTACTGAGGTTTTCCAGCATTTCCTTGCGGGAGATTCCCGTTTTTTTCTGTTCGATAACGGCATCCGCCAGTGTGTGAACGGCTTGTTCGCCTTCACCCAGCACGAACAGGTCGAAGAACTCGGCCAGTGGTTCGGGGTTGGTCGTGTTGGGTCCACCCCCAACGATCAGCGGATGATTTTCGTTCCGTTCGGAGGCATACAACGGCAACCCGGCGAGGTCGAGAATCGCGAGCACGTTGGTGTAACACAGATCGTATTGCAGGGTGAATCCCAACACGTCGAGGGATTCCAGCGGATCACCGGATTCCAGCGCGAAAAGTTTCCGGTTATTTTGGCGCAAAGCCTGTTCGAAATCGAACCAGGGCGAATAAACCCTCTCGCACCAGGTGTCGGGACGATCGTTAAGAATTTCATAGAGGATTTTCAATCCGACGTGACTGAACGCCACTTCATAGACATCGGGAAACGCCAAAGCGATACGAAACGACACCTCGTCGGAATGTTTGAATGTAGCGTTGACTTCGTTGCCAAGGTAACGTCCCGGTTTTTCGACCTGTTTCAGTAGAGCGTGACGCCATCGAGCCGTATTGGAATCCTGTGCCATAAACCTTCTCTCCGTGTCCCCCACCGGGAGGAACCCTATGAAGTTCCAAACGTTTTCCGGCGACAATACCCGGAAAAACCGGCCTACCCTAGCATGGGAGGTTTCACGGACCTAAGAAAAAAATCAGCTTCATGGGAATTGGGAAAGTTAACCGGACCGTTGTGCCCGGAAGGTGTGTTTAAATGAATCTTGCTGCCGGGTCGAAAATCCACATGAAACGAAGGATTCAGGCTGGAAGACCTGAAACCTTCGTTTCTAATCGCTCCAACTATATGAAATTTCTTTGGTTTTCTGGGTTGCTCGACGACGTTTATGGCTTGTCGTAACTAAGCTTTTTCTCCCTCGTAATACATCATCTCTACACCTCGTTTTACGACGCGGGGGAGAAACTCTTCCGGGTCGAGCAGCGCCTCGGCGGCAAAAACACCCGCTTTATCGAGTTCGCCGCGTCCCAATTTCAAGGCGCCTTCAAGTAATGGGAACGAGGTGATTTCCGCAATCGGACCCACTCCCGTATAGAAATGGTGTCGAGGATGACCTTCGTGCGTGCCGTAGACATCGATGCGGAATACGGATTTGTCCGCGCTGCTTCCTACGGAGAACAGGCCCATGACCGGCGTCAAAATTTTCGTCAGGCGTTCACGCTTGGTGTGGGAAGTCGTCATGCCGAGTTTGCCGAACATCGTAGCCAATCGCGCTACCCAGACGGGGCGCGCCCCGCCATGGAGGGTGACTTCTTCGAGTCCCGGCAGATTGCGGGGAACCGAAACGGACTCGGCGTGGCCGGTGTAAAACACGGTTTGGATACCGATAGGTTCCGGGAATTCCACGATTTTCTCCCCGCCTCCGCAATCGACCCAGGTTTCCTTGCCGTTCATCCATTGCAAGGTTTTCCCCTCGAAAATATGCATGACGTGCTTGACGTTTGCCGGACCGACCGGCTCGTCCGATCCTCCAGTCCACTGGATGTGGATCTTTTTCGCCGTATCCATCGACTGATAGCCCTTCTTGGCCAGCAGGTTGGTCAGACCGGGGGAATTTCCCAGGCCGGAAAGGATCGTTACGCCCTTTTCGCGGGCTTTTTCGTCCAGTTCGATCACGTTGAGGTAGGCGTCGTAGTCGTCCGAGATAGAGACGTAATTCGTGCCTGCTTCGATGCAGGCCGCTGCTACGCGATGCTCGAAATAATAAAACGGCCCGATGTAGCCCATCGCGACATCGTAGTCTTTGACGAGACGCACAAGTTCCTCATGCCGGGTGGCGTCGAGCTTCGCAGCCTCGTATTTTTCACCGAGCGATTGTGCAAGTTTTTGCGCTTTCGCAAGGTTGAGATCGGCCAGCAAAATCTTTTCGACATCCTCTTCTTGTCCGATCATTTCCAGAATCGGCGTCGCCATATCGGCGCAAGCTCCCAACAAAATGATTTTCATGGCATCTTCCTCATGATTGTACTGCGTTTATGGACTATGGCTCGTGCGGAAGGGATTCTACCTCGTTTCTTCGTCCGATTCCACTTTCCATTGCGAACTTAGCAAAAATTCTTTTTTCATTTCGTTCTCATGTACGCACAAAAAACAAAAAAGGCTCCCGATCGTGACCGGAAGCCTTTTGGATTGATTTTTTGCTGTTTTACGCGATTTGTTCCTGCAATTGCTCCAGCAGGTTTTTCGCGGCTTGACTGATCACTGTTCCCGGCCCGAATACCGCATTGGCTCCCGCTTCGTACAATGCCGGATAGTCTTGCGGGGGAATCACACCGCCGACGACGATCAGGATGTCCTCGCGTCCCAACTCTTTCAGTGCGGCGCGAAGTTTGGGAACGAGGGTCAGGTGTCCTGCCGCCAGAGAGCTTACACCCACGATGTGCACGTCGTTTTCCACGGCTTGTGCTGCGCTTTCTTCGGGAGTTTGGAACAGCGGTCCGATGTCCACGTCAAACCCGAGATCGGCAAAGGCCGAAGCGATGACTTTCTGTCCACGGTCATGGCCGTCCTGACCCATTTTGGCAACGAGAATCCGGGGGCGACGACCTTCTTCCTGTGCAAAAGCTTCGGACAAGGCGCGGACCTCGTCGAATTCTTCGTTCGTGCCTTCCATTTCGCGACGGTAGACACCTTCGATGGAACGGATCACCGCTTTGTGGCGTCCGAAAACTTTTTCAAGCGCGAAGCTGATTTCTCCCACCGTCGCTTTGGCTCGGGCGGCATTCACCGACATTTCCAGCAGGTTACCGCCTTCCTCGGCGGCGCGAGTCAAGGCGTCGAGTTTTTCCTGTACTTCCTGCTCGTTGCGTTCGGCCTTCAGTTTGGCCAGACGGGCGATCTGAGCTTCCCGTACGGCGGAGTTGTCCACCTTGAGGATCTCCAGTTCGTCTTCTTCATCTTTGCGGTATTTGTTGATACCCACGATGGTTTGCCGTCCCGAATCGATGCGAGCCTGAGTTTTGGCGGAGGATTCTTCGATCCGCATCTTGGGAAGACCTTCTTCGATGGCTTTGGCCATACCACCCAGTTTTTCGACTTCCTCGATGTGGCTCCAGGCTTTCAACGCGAGATCGTGGGTCAGTCGCTCGATGAAGTAACTTCCGGCCCAGGGATCGATGACTCCGGTGATTCCCGCTTCCTGTTGCAGGAAAAGTTGAGTATTTCGACTGATCCGGGCGCTGAAGTCGGTGGGTAGCGCCAAGGCTTCATCCAGGGAATTGGTATGAAGAGATTGCGTGTGACCGTGAACGGCGGCAAGGGCTTCCATGCAAGTGCGGATCACGTTGTTGAAGGGGTCTTGCGCGGTCAGGCTCCATCCGGAGGTCTGGCAATGGGTGCGCAGGGACATCGACTTGGAATTTTCCGGGTTGAACTGTTTGACGATCTTCGCCCACAGCATCCGAGCGGCACGCAACTTGGCGACTTCCATGAAGTAATTCATGCCGATGCCGAAAAAGAAACTGATGCGTGGGGCGAATTTGTCGATCCCGAGACCGGCATTGACTCCGGTGCGCAGGTACTCCAGACCGTCGGCCAGGGTATAGCCGAGTTCGATGTCCTGGGTCGCTCCGGCTTCCTGCATATGGTAGCCCGAAATACTGATGCTGTTGAAACGAGGCATGTTTTTCGAGGTGTACTCGAAAATATCGCCGATGATTCGCATGGATGGTTCGGGTGGATAAATGTAGGTGTTGCGAACCATGAACTCCTTGAGGATGTCGTTCTGGATCGTTCCAGCAAGTTGTTCGGTTTTGACGCCCTGTTCCTCGGCGGCGACGATATACAACGCCATGACCGGCAGTACCGCGCCGTTCATCGTCATCGAGACGCTCATTTGATCCAGAGGAATGCCTTCGAACAGAATGCGCATGTCATAGATGGAATCGATCGCGACGCCCGCCATCCCCACGTCTCCGGGGACGCGTTCGTGGTCGGAGTCGTAGCCTCGGTGGGTCGCTAGGTCGAAGGCGATGGACAACCCTTTTTGTCCCGCAGCCAGATTGCGTCGGTAAAAAGCGTTCGATGCTTCGGCGGTCGAAAAACCGGAGTACTGCCGCACCGTCCAGGGGCGCATGGCGTACATCGTGGAGTAGGGACCGCGCACGAAGGGCGGCAGACCGGGCATACTGCCCATGTGCTCGACGCCTTCGAGGTCTTTCGATGTATACAGAGGCTTGATGTCGATGCCTTCCGGGGTGCCCCAGATGAAATTCTCCGGTCCGTTACCGGATTTTTGTTCCACTTCTTTTCGCCAGCGGGCCTCATCGGCTCCCTGGGGAGGAGGCGTCGCGGCGTCGAAGGAAAGTTTTGTAAAATCAGGGATACTTGCCATGATACTTCCTTATTCAGTCCAGGATGTTCAATCCGGTGAGAATGTTTTCCAAGGTTCCTAATACGTCGCAGCCCAAGTGGATGAAGACGTTGACTCCTGCGTCCCGATACAGGGCTTCTTTTTCTTTGTCGGCGGGTTTTCCTGCCAATACGACAAATTTTGCGCCACATCGAACCAATTCGGGAGCGAGTTCGGGAACGACCTCGGGATATTTTTTATCCGTCGAGCAGATGACAACCGCCTGAGCGCCGCTCGCTTCAAATGCTTTCACGGCATCCTGTGTGTTGGAAAATCCGTCGTTCGATACGGCTTCCAGACCACCCGCTTCGAAGAAATTGGCCGAGAACATCGCCCGCGCTTTGTGCTCGGGGATCGAACCCATGTTCGCTAGAAAGATTTTTGGGCGTTCACCGTTCGAGGCGAGCCAGGCGTCCGAGGCATCTCGGAGACGTTCGAAGGGTTGTGCCGCACGTCGGGAACCCAGAGCCGGAGCCGTTATGCCGCTGTCGTCTCCTCGAAGCAAGGTGGAAACTTGTCCGACGGTTGCGCCGTTCTCGAACGCCGATACGACGGCGGCGGTCAATTCTCCAGGCTGGGGATTGGCTGCCGAAAGCACGTCGCCCAGGGCGTCGAGCGCTCCGTTTTCCAGAGCTTGTTGACGCTTTTCGGTGAGTCTGTCGGCGGAATTTTTCCATAACCCCTCGAAATCGATCGGCTCTTTCTCGATCGGTTTTTCTTGAAGATTGGGAAATTCGCTGATTCCGGTGATGGCATCTTTGCGTTTGGCAATCGCTTTTTTGCGCTGATTCCAGGTGTTTTCCACCTGCTCGGCGACCCATCCGCTTTGAATCGCCTGGGTCATGCCGCCTTGGCTTTCGATTTCCTGAAACAGTTTCCAGGCGGCTTCGGCCAGTTGCCGGGTAATGGTTTCGATGTACCAGCTTCCTCCTGCGGGATCGGTTACCCGGTGGAGGTTCGATTCTTCCTTCAATACATTTTGCGTGTTGGCGGCGACTCGGCGACTGAAGGCGTCGGGTTGTCCCAAGGTTTCGTCGAATGGCATGGTGGCGATGCTGTCCGCACCACCGACGATCGAAGCGAAGCATTCGGCCGTGGTTCTCAGCATGTTAACCCAAGGATCGCGAGCGGTTTTTGTAAACGCGCTGGAGCGGACGTGGATAAACATGGTTTGGGATTGCTCCGTTCCACCGGATGCTTCGACGACCTTGGCCCAAAGCATCCGAGCCGCACGCAATTTGGCGATTTCGAAGAACATTTGGCGTCCCATGCTGAAGAGGAATTGCATGGAAGCTGCCGCTTCGTCGATACCGATGCCCCGAGCATTCAACTCGCGCAGGTAGGTCACCGCTGTAGCCAGTGAAAACGCCAGTTCCTGCACCGCGTGCGCTCCAGCATCGTGATAGGGGCTGGCGGTGATGGCGATGGGGCGGAATTTCGGAGCGTTTTTCGTTTTCCAGGCGACGAGATCGGCCATTTGCCGAAAGACGTTTTCCAGCGAATACACAATGCCGCCACCCGAGGCCAGAGCGCTCAACGGATCGAAACACGCCGTTCCTTGCATGGTTTCGAGCGGTTTTTCGTTTTTGCTTCGGGTTTTGCACAGGGCGAACGACAGTCCCGCACCAAGAAATCCCTGGCTGCCTCCTTTGAGGGCGAGGGGAACTTCGGCAGGGTCCAAGCCGTCGAGCGCCATAGCGGCATCGTCGAGACAAGCCAGTGTCATGCCTCCACGTCCAACGGCTTCTTTCGCTTGTGGGTTGTCCGAGTCCATTCCCCGGTGAAACGCCTGGTCGGGTCGAAGACAGACCGAAGTGACTCCGTAACGGAAGTCGTTAAGAATGCTTCGGTTACAGTCTTGCGGTGTTGCGTCTCCGTATTCCTGGCGGCGATCCCAGCCTTGGGACACGCTGCCCAGTGTCGTGCCTCCACGGAGGAAGGGAGGTTGTCCGGGAAAGCCCGAAAGATCCTGCGAGTGGTCGAAATCTTTGGCGGTGTAAATCGGTTGGGTAACGATGCCTTCGTGGGATTTTTTGACCAGTTTCTTTTCGAACGGCGCGCCTTTCAGGTCGCGTTCGACAATGGCCATCCAATCCTCGAAGGAAGGAAAATCGAAGGTTTCGGATAGGTGCAAATCGTTTTTCATCTTTTCCGTCCTAAGTGGTTTTCAAAATCGCGCCATGCCGGCGTTTTTTGCATGGGACCATCACCGACGAATCCCGTCTCGTTTCGAGCGGCATGAAGGCTTCAAGTCCGTTTTCCTTTTGTAGTCGAAATCGCTTTCTACCAGTGTAATCATTCCCGAAAAGGGTGCAAGCTTTTGAAACCGTTATCTTTGTGTAACCCGGATAATTCATGAAGAATCTACTGCGACTTGAAAACTCTCGATCTTTCACTTGTTTCACGATTTTCATCCTCGACAGACTGTTCAGTATGCCTGCGGGTGAAAATCGCTCCAATGTCGTGAAAGTTCGTCGGTTTCCTGCGTCTCGCTACGATTCTCATAAATTTTCCGGGCTAAAAGATACCTGCTCGCTACCGATTCCGAATTCACCTTCGGTGTGGACCGACTCGGTGCTTCCTTCGGGAACGGGCACCAAAACGAAATCGATGCTGAATTTATGGTCCATGGCGTCGTACATCAGCACGGAGGTATGTGAAGCGTAGCCGTCGACATCCAACGTAAAGGGATCATCGACTTCGGGACGGAGGAACCACGAAAGCTCCCGGATGTAGTAACCGTTTTCGCCATCGGGATTCAAATCCCAACGCCAACCGGTGCAGCCGATGAAATAATCGTTCGGAATGTCGCCTTCGTGCGCGAGATGGACCGTTCTTTGTTCTTCCGTTGCATGTTCCTGGATTTGGCCATCGTCGAGATACAACGCATCGGGTTCCGGGTAGGTCAGACGATAGGAATGGCTACCGGTGACGGGTGTGTCTCCCGCCGTACCGACCACGAGAAATTGCGCCCTTGCTTCGATGCGTGCGTAAGCCATTGCTTCATTCATATTGGCCCGGTCCGATGGTCCCAAGCCGAACCGCACTGCGGCATCGAAATGCAAAAGGTTGTCCGCTTGTTGAACGTCGAGGGCTTGAAGCGCGATGCCTCGTGTCGTCCAGCCGTATTTGGGATGATAGGTCGAAGTGTCGTCTTCCTCGCCTTCCTCGGGCATCGGGTAGTTCGGGTCGGGCTGGTCGACATCCGTAATCAGATACAGGCCATGAACGAACACGAAATATTGAGCGAATCCGTCGAGGTTGGCGGCAGCAAGATCCACTTCGATCGGTTCGGTGATCTCCCACTCTGGTGGATCTAAAACCACCGGGAGTGTAACCGTATGAAATCCCACGGTTCCGGGTGCAGAAACGCGGGTTCCTTCAACCCGATAGACTGTGTAGTCGTTCAACATTTCGCCGGTTGTCCAGTCCCCCCCTACGTGATTGATCGCAACGTCGTTCGTTGCTTCGCAGCCGGTGGATTCCGGTTCGATGCCCCACAAGCTGATTCGGTGGTTGAGGTTTTTCCAACCAAGTTTCAAGCCGGAAAGCACGAAGGCTTCGGAGCAGGCTTCGGGATTGGGATGGTAGGACGGGGATTCGTTGTCATCTCCCCCGCAAGCAACCAGTGTCAAAGATAGCAGGAAACAGAAAAACAGCGTCGTTTTCAGCATGTGCGCCTCGGATCGGTTCAAAAAGATTCATAATGCGTCAAAGGTAGTCATTCTTATTTAACACATCGGAAGCCGGATAAGTAGAATCCTTTTTTAAACATCATCCGATACGCGGCGTTCAATTTGAATGCGTTGGGGGTGACTTCTATCCAACTGCCTCCTATAAGGCCATATTTTACAGGGGAGCTATCGCCGATCCTCACCCATTCCGCGAGATTTCCTGCCATGTCGCACAGTCCGTACATACTCTTACCTTCGGGAAACGAACAGGCCGGAGCTATGCCGGAAAAGCGGTCGCCGACGTAACCTGTACCGGGTTTTGCCAAAGAGTAATACTTTAAACCCGTTTCAGGCGGTTGTCCTTTGTTCAAATGGCTGCCATCTTCGGGGAAATCCCAGCCCCAAGGATAATCTTGCAAAGATTCTCCTCGGGCGGCTCGTGTCCATTCGGCGAGCGTAGGTAGACGCATTCCCGCCCAGTTGCAAAACGCTTCGGCATCGTCTGCACCGACGCAGAGAATAGGTAAGGAAGGATCTCCATGATTTCTTCGTTTACAATGGGCTCTTTCCTCGTCATCACTTTGAGAAGAACAATCTCCGCTGTTTATGCATTGTTGATATTGTTCCATTGTGATTTCACTTTGGTTGATCGAAAATCCAGCAACATCGACACGTTGCAGGACTGGTTTTTCCAATAGTTTTTCCGGTCGATGAACCCATGCTTTTCCTTTCGGGACGTCACAAAGGGTCATGTTGGGAGTAGATGGATCAAGTTGACAGGAAACGACTGGTTTTTCCCCCATTTTCCATAAATCGGTGCGAGAAAAGATGAGTTGTTCCGTTTGGTCCTCGATTTGTTCGCGATAGACATAAGGATCGAGCCGAAGGTCAAGCGGAGAAATGATTCGAGCACCTTTTTGTGAAAGATCCTTTAGGATGGACTCTATTTTTTGAACGTCCACGTAATGAATGTAGGTATAGAAAAATACAATGGTTTTTCCTTTTAAATCCAGAGTTTGCAATAGCTCTAGCGCGGGATCGGATATTCCATGAGCCCAGATCGGAAATCCGAAATACACCGTCTTTTCCGGGAATTCCTTCAACAAAGATGCCAATTTGTTTTTCGAAGGGAATTGATTGCGTTGAGGTAAAAAACTGGCAGCATCTCCGTAGGTTAGCAATCGTCCGCCGAAAAGTCGATGCAGGGTTTTTCCTACAACTGCCGTCCTTCCTCCATAGCTATGAACGAGAATCAGCGGTGGTGAGGGGGGCACTGTTTGGTAAGGGTTTAGTTGTTTCCAAACGGTTCTGATGTTGGTGATTTTGGATGAATAGGGTGATGGATCTTCGCAGTAAATGAAACCGAAAGCTGCCACAACAATAATAATCAGCAATTCTATAATCAACCGCTGTTTGGAGTGTCTCCAAAACATCGATGTCCCCCCTTAGCATTTTCGGTCGGATTTCCCGCAAGGCAGAACAGCGGGTGAAGAAGTGGGAATCCAGCCGAAAAGTTTCTATCGGAATTTTTCAGAGTTCTAATGGCTGTTTGCGATTCTAGTGGACAGAAGCCTGTCTCGTCAATGTCTTCCGAAGAAATATAGGTTAAATCGAATCGATTTGTTCTGAATATTGGTATCTTTTAGCAAGGGATTGGTTCTTCGAAAAATTTTGGCGTCAAGAATACTGGACAAGTGTACCGTATTGTTTATACTGAAACGAGTGAGCGAAGCAACATTGCAGAGAAACGGAACCCAAGATGTTGGTGAAATCTCCTCCGAGTTTGGAGAAAAAGCTTGAAGTGCTCGGGGAAGCCGCCCGCTACGATCTCAGTTGCGGCACCTGTGGAGAAGGCCGCAAACGGGATTTGGATGTGGACCGCTGGATTTATCCCAGCGTTCTGCCGGATGGACGGCGCCAGTACATGCTCAAAGTGCTGATGTCGAACGCCTGTCATCTCAATTGCCATTACTGCGCATTACGTTCGGGAGGCGGTCCCGACGCAGCCCGATTGCAGGCCGAGGAAGTCGCTTCGCTTTTCGGGGAACTCTGCCGCCGCCGAAAAGCCTCGGCTTTGTTTCTCAGTTCCGCTGTGTACGATCACCCTGTTCGAGTGATGGACGAAATCCTTAAAACGGCTGAAATCGTACGGTTACGGCAGAAATTCAAAGGATACATGCACCTGAAGCTATTGCCCCAGGCGGAACCGGCACAGATCGAACGGGCGATGGAACTGGCCGAAAGGGTGAGTGTCAATTTCGAGGCAACATCCCCGGAATTTTTAGAGAAAATCGCTCCGGCCAAAAAACTGCGTGGCGGATTGCAGGCCACCATGGGTGAGGCCGGGCGCTTGATGAAGCAAAAAGATCGTCGTTTGCGGTGTCGTGGGTTGACCACACAATATGTGGTAGGACCGGCAGGAGAAAGCGACCGCGACCTGCTTCGTGCCATGTCCGGGGCGTATCAAGCTTACGATCTGAAGCGAATTTATTTCAGTGCTCATTCTCCCATTAAAGGCACGCCTCTGGAACACTCGAAACCAACGCCGCTGTGGCGTGAAAACCGCTTGTATCAAGCGGATTTTCTACTTCGGCAATACGGTTTCGAGGAAGAGGAATTCGTGTTGGATGCTTCCGACCGCTTCGACATGCGTCGTGATCCGAAAAGCGTCTGGGCCGATGCGCATCCCGAGCGGTTTCCTCTGGAAGTCAACCGGGCGGAACCGGAAGAATTGCTGCGTGTGCCGGGAATCGGACCCAAAGGTGTCAAACGTATTCTCGAAGCAAGACACGAAGGAAATCTGCTATGGCCGGATGAGCTTCAAAGCCTTGGAGTCAGGGCCAAACAAGCTTCTGCCTACCTGACATTCAACGGTCGGCGTCGTTATTACCAGCAGGACCGGAATCAACTGGTTTTTCCCTTAGGATGATCTCGAAAAGATTGACGAAACAGGGGAACGGTTCTATGGTGCTTCCCAACGAACGAAACCGAAAAAAGGAGTGAATCATGGCAGTCCAATTCAACATGAGCGGAGAACTGAACGTCGCGGCGGATGCATTGGTGGAAAAACTGACCGACGCCAAAGAAAACGAAACAATGTCCCGCGAAACGGGAGCATTGCAGGTCGAAGCGAAACGCACCGATCTCGGCGATAACAAAGTCAAACTCGAAATCGAACTGGAAGAACCCTCTCGCCAGGGAAGCGGCACCGAGAAATCCACGTTGATTCTCAACTGGGATCTTTCCACACGTCGTTGTGTCTGGGATCGCAAAGACCACACCTATGGTGACATGGTGAGGGTCGAAGGCGAAATGTGGGTAGAATCCACCGGCGATGCTTCCTGTACGTTATCGGAAAAAGGCGAAGTGGACATCAAGATTCCGATCATCGGCAAGAAATTCGCCAAAAAGGTTGCATCCTCGCTGGAAACCAAGCATCCCGAGAAACGCGCCTATTGGGAAAAACGGGTCAAAGGCGAGTAATTTCGGGTGCTGACACCGTTACGCGCTAAAAAACTGAAAAACGCCGGAACCGTGATGGATTGAACAACCTTTCCAGAATTTTCCGGTTATGAAAATAAGCCATAGAGTTGGAGTCTTCCGATTCTGTGGCTTATTTGTTTGGGTTTATCAACATCCCTTCGGTTGCGCTCCCATGAATTCTGGTGCTACATTCTTTGGCAATACAACTGAAAACAAAGTTCCCGAAAAACACCCAAAAGCAACGAAAACGTTCCGAATCATGAAAAATACAACCAACCCGGAAAATATCGAGACTCCTGGCAGCGAACACACGGTTGCCTATGGCTTGTTGTTTTTCGGGGCTTTGGTTGTGTTGGCAATTTATCTGCCGCTGATAAACGCCGATTTTTACTACGACGATCATCAGCACCTTAGGGCGAATCCTGCCGTTGCGGGTGACGATATCGGTTTCATTTTGGAATACAATTTCTGGGGACAGAGCAGAGGGGCGGACACCAATTGGGCGTATCGGCCATTGACCAGTCTATTGAATCGCACGATTTTCCAGCTTTCCAATACACCGGCGGCCATGCGTTTGGTTTCGATCGTACTCCACTTGGTGTTGGGCATGTTGGTTTTTCGCATGTTTCGACCCTGGACGGGCGCTTTTGCCGCAGCGGTGATGACGGGACTTTTCTGGGTACATCCCATTCAAACGGAAGCTGTCTTCTTCGCGGTCGGACACGCCGAAATGCTGGGGCTTCTGGCTATGCTTCTGGTGTGGCTTGCCTACACCAGAGGGTATCGGATTGTTTCTTGGGTATTGTTCACTTTCGGACTTTTCGCCAAGGAAAGCGTGGCTTTGATCTACCCGGTTCTTGCCATTCACGCCATTGTCACCGGGCGTTGGAAAAACGTGAAGACGTTTTTCATGGAATCGGTTCCATATGGTCTGATTTCGTTGGCCAATCTGTGGGCGCATTATGCTGTTTCGGGAAAGTGGAGTTATCACATCGATGCTTTGGTTAATCCACTGGTGGATGAAACGTTTTCCGTTCGTCTAGCCAATCTGGCCGCTATGCCGGGTTGGTACCTGTTTCATCTGCTTGTTCCCACAAAAATTCCGGCAGATTACTGCGCCGGGTCGTTTTTTTCCGATGGGATTGTCTGGACGGAAGTGGCGGGTGGAATCCTGGCAACGATGATTCTCGTTGCGTTGCTGGTGGTCTTTTGGCGCAAACAAGGTGAACTACGTCTTGTAGCCGTAGGAATCGGGTTGTACCTGATTTTGGGTTCGATGGCGTTTCAATGGCTCGGAATCGGGACGTTCGTGCTGCCGGACCGCCTAATGTATGTTCCGATGATCGGTTTGATGCTGTCGCTTTCGGTTCTTCTGAATCGGGCGGTCAAGCCTCTTGTTTCTTTGGGATTGTCCCGTAACCTGACCTACAGCTTGTGTGGGTTGCTGATTTTTGTCCCTACGGTGTATTTTCTCCCGAAAGCCGCTTCAGCCTATGCATCGCCGGAGCGTTTGGGACAAAGCTGGCTGGAAAACAGCCCTGGGGGAGCGAGGGCTTACTTTATGCTGGCCAATGAAGCCTGTGAAAGGCGGGATTTTCCTGCGGCAGAGCAGCTTTTTTACAAAGCGCTTTCACGTTATCCGGACTATATGGTGGCACAAACCGGACTCGCCAAGGCGTTGTCCGAGCAAAACAAAAACAAAGAGGCACGTGCCGTGTTCGAGCAGGTCTATCGCAACAATCCCGATGAATCGGATACGGCGTATTCTTACGGAGCTTTTTTATGGCAGATCGGAGCGTTGGAAGAAGCGTTGGTGGTGTTTTCCAAGGCTGCCGAACGATGGCCTTTGGCCTATGGAACCGTGTTGCAATACGGTCGGTTGCTTGATGCCATGGGGCGTCCCGAAGACGGCTTGCCGGTGATCGAAAGAGCTTGTCGATTGGTCAATAATAGTTCGGATTGTCTTCGGGAGGCGGCTGAAACACGTCAAAACCTGTTTCTGAAACTGTTTCGCCAAAAACAATTTTCCAAGGTGCGTGACGAACTTTCTCGCGCCGATGCTCTGCCGCTCCCACCGGAAAGCATTGAAACCATTCGAAAAAAGCTGGAAGAAAGCCAGAAGTCGGATGATTCTTCCGATATCGAGAAGTAGCTTTTCTAGCTTTCCGTCTTACATCGCTGCGTAACTGTGTAACCCGGAAATGAGAATATTCACACCGAGATAGGTGAAAATCACCACGACGAATCCCAGGACGGCCAGAGCGGCAGGTAGTTTTCCTTCCCATCCATGAGTGATGCGAACGTGCAGATAAATGCTGTAGACGATCCAGGTGATCAACGACCAGGTTTCCTTGGGGTCCCATCCCCAATAGCGTCCCCAGGCGTAATAGGCCCAGATGGCTCCGGTGACGATCAGCATCGTCAGGAAGGGAAAGGCGAACATGATGGTTTTGTAGGAAAGCTCGTCCAGGCGGTCGGTGTCCGGGAGTTGGGCGACGAGCCAGTCCCGTTTCCACTCGATGGCAAGATACAGCACCACACCCAGCAAAGCCGTAACAAGCAGCAGAAACTCGAAAGGATTGCCCGAAATCGATACCACATAAGGTGCGCTGCCGTGTAGTTGATACGTGGAAACCAGCGTGTTGCCGTCGGAGGCGAGGTGGGCGTTTTCGATCAACGCCCGGACGGTGTTGTCTGTAATCGATGAAGCCGTTGAGCCGCTGGAAGCTACGAGCAAAGCCACGATAATGGCGACGATAGCCAGAAAGGCTCCACCCATCGGCAACCAGGAAAATTTTCCGAAACGGTTTTCTTTGCCGTACAGGGCGATACTATAAATCACCAATGCCAACACAGAGAGCACCAACCCTACGAGCATCAGTAATCCCGCTCCGGGAACCGGGAAGAATACCGCCGCCGATTTGACCAGTTCGTTTCCTTGGGTGTCGTTTGCTGCGTACGTCAAATTGTAGAGTTTTCCCGCATGTCGGGCGAGCAGGTGCAGGCCGTATTGTCCTTCGGTTAGCAGATTTTTCCCGCCAACGGCCAGTAAAATCAAGATGTTGCTTATCGCCACGAACAGTCCGAATGCCTCGTTACGAACGTCTTCTTTCAGCAAATAAAACAAGCCGAGGATTGCGGCCAGACCGAAGGCCGGATAACAGATGGTTGCCATTGTGACGTGCAGGTGAATCCACTTGCTTTGCAGGGCCGGAACCAGCGGGCTGATGTCCTGGTTGATCAGCAGCGACGCCGCGCCCATGGTGATCAGTGAAAGACTGATGGCGAATACGGGCAGCACGGGAATTTTGAATTTCCGAATACCGTACAGAGAAACAAGACTTACACCCCAACCAAAGCAGACCAAAGATTCGTACAAATTGCTCCAAGGTGGATGACTGATCCAGACGTGAAACCATTCCCATCCGGCCAGGACACGATTTTCCGCCTCTTCGAAAGCTGTGACCTCGACGTTTCCGGCTTCACCCCAGCGAACCAGCAGAGCCAGGGTGTGAAAGACGAAAGCGAGCAGAAACAGCCAGAAGGTGAGGCTTTCGGCTCGCGGTTTTCGTGTAACCAAGGCATAGATCGCGACACCGAGGGTCACGGCGTAAATATAGAAATTCACTTCGAAAAGTGTGGTGTTGATCATCAGGTCGTCTCGTTTTTCGCTGTTTCGGGATCGAATCCCGCTTCATGGAGAATCGCTTCGATTTCGCGCCGGAACGCTGTGGGATTTCGTTGGGCCAAGCCTCTCAACTCGGCTTGTTTGCCGTCCAAACGGATCGATAGCCGCCGGTGGGAAGTATAGAATGTCAGGTAAAGGCCAAGTACCATGAGGAAACTACCGGCCCAGATCCAGCCGACACCCGGATCGGCAACGACCATCAAGCCGGTGGTATAAGCTGGCTCTTTGGAGGCAAAGTCGATTTTTACCGGGAGTTTTTCTTGCATCCGGGCGTTTTGCTCGGCATTGGAAGTTACCGGAACCTGGAAGGTTTTGCCTTCTTCCCCATGGATGACGAGAACCTGGGCCATCATACCGATCGCCTCGGAACCTGGAGAAAAAGACGAAAGTCGCAACGCTGTCCCGGTTTCGGGAACAAAGCGCATTTCTCCTTTGCCCAATTGGACCGTCTGTTGGATGTTTTTCTCGGGAACCGAAATTTTCAAGGCCGCTTTTTCATGAAAGGAACTCTGGTAAAAGTTGAATTTTCCATAGGATAGCGGCTCGTTGACTTCGATGCGTTTGGCTGCGGTTTGTTGGCCGTTTTCCATCACCGTCAGCGAGGAATAGTAGTCCTTTGGTCCTCCGTTGGAAAAGCGGTCCAGGCGGAAATCGTCGCAGCGGACCGTAAAAGGTATCCCGGCAGGTTGGTAATCGTTGCCGATTTTTCGGAAAACGAAGTCTCGCTCCTCGCCTTCGGGAATTTCCATGATTCCTTCAAATCCCCATTGGGCCGAAACGAAGCCGCCTAGCAGAATCAACAGCACACTCAGGTGGACGAGAAAAATCATAAAATGCGAAAAAGCTTGTTTCTGAGCATAGATATGGCGTTCGCCATCTTTCTGGAATACGTCGAGCCGGGGGAAATGACGGGCGATAATCTGCCGGAAATGGTCGGAAGCTTTTTCTGGAGAATCTTTCAGCAACAGCTGGTAAGAGAAAAACCGCTTTCCGCCTCCCGTCACCTTGCGGGTTTTCGGTTGTTCGAGTGCCAATGTGAGTTTTCGAGGCAGCATATCGACCGTGCAGGCCACGAGATTGAACATCAGCATCAGCAGAATGACCGAGTACCAGGTCGAATGGTACACGTCGAACAGACCCGCCGCGAACATCCAATCGCTCCATTGCGGTCCATAGAGTGCTACGACCTGTTCGGGGGGACCGTTCTGGGGGATCAACGTCCCGAATACCGAACCTACCAGCCACAATACCAGCAGCACAATGCTGGTTTTGACGCCGGAAAAGAGGTTCCACACGTCATCCGCGATGCGGGATGAACGCGATTTGCGGTTGTCATCCATGGATTGCCTTTGGCCGGAGAAACATCAAAAGGTATCGCTACCGTTGTCTTCTTCGTGGAATCGTTCCACATACACCCGGGAAGACTCTAAAATCCCCCCTTACAAGTGTCAAGAAGTTTGGACAGATTCCGACTTTTGTGGGTGCATCACAAAATGGTGCGAATTGGCCCAATAGTATTGAAGCATTCATTCATTTGGTTGTAGCGGCGAGGCGTAAGCCCGCCGAAAAGGGAGATTGGGGGCGTAAAAGCAACCTTCAAAAGGCAAAAACGGCGGGCTTACGCCTCGCCGCTACGAAAAAAGAGGATTTTACGAAAGTCGCACTATTTTGTGATGCACCCGACTTTTGTTGCTTGTTGAATTCCAACCTTCAAGCCCATTGCAGCACGAGCTTAGAATATGCTATGCTTGGTGAGAAAAGCGAAGCTTCGTGCAATTAGGAACACATAGACCCAACAGGTGCCGACATGAGGAAAACCTTTCGATACATGGCGTTGTTTTCAGTATTTGCTCTGTTTTTACCGGCTTGCGGGTCGGATTCGGACGACGGAAACGGCGATGAGACGGAGTGCGTAGGCGGAACGATCAACAACGAGGGAGAATGCGTTTGTCCGTTCAATTACGAACTTGTCGATGGAGAGTGTCACTATAGCGGATCGGTTACGCCGAGTGATTATGATTCCGTTACTCCCGGAGACACCGATTTGACCGACAGCGATGGTATTGAAGACAGCGACACCGAAGAAAGCGTGGAAGAAAATCCACTACGTGAGGCGGTTTGCCCCTTTGATGAAATCGAAGCCTGTCCGTTGGACAACAAAATGAGCACGGTGTTGGGAGAATGCTGGTGCATCGACAAATATGAAGCTACGGTGATCGAACCTTCGGAAGATGCTATCGATCCTTGCGACGGAGAAGCCAAGGGCGTGGCCGAGGATGATTACGGCGAGAATTTCCCGGACGATGTGACTCCCGCCGATGAAACGGCGACCTTTATGGAAGCCTGTTCGTTTTCTGCCCAAATTCCATCGAGTTTCGTGACCAAAGCGCAAGCCGAAACAGCTTGTGCCAACGTTGGTAAGGTATTGTGTCCGCTGGAGATTCACGACATGGCCTGCTGGCCGGGGTCTGCAACCGAGGCGTCTTATTGTCCCGATGCCGACTCCCCGCGAGAATCTACGTTTCCTTTTGGGTGCGATTTTGCGGCCTATTCCCAGAATTGCGTCAATTCGGATTATGCCACGCAAAAACAGGAATCCACCGAGGGAGCCTGTTTCGGTGTCGGATCGATTTACAACCTGAGTGGCAACCTTGCCGAATGGGTGGCGGATTCCGACAACCCGGTCGGTGGAAGTTACGAACATTCTTTGGCGGCGCAACTTTCCTGCGGTCATGAAAACACAGCGGCCGATGGCCACGAAGATTACGACTCGACCAAAAGTTATTCGAACGTGGGATTTCGGTGTTGCGAACAATTCACGCCGAAGCAATAGAGTTTTCCGGGGCGATACATTTCCAAGGGGTTTTCTTGTCAATCGGCTCTGTGGCTGTCTCATAACGTATTGGATTGACTAGATTTTACTGCCTGGGTTTCCATGGAAGCACAATCGGAAGAACAAAAATTCGCTCTCTTGAGGAATCGGATGGTGGACGAGCAGATCGTCCGGCGACAAATCCTCGATTCCAGGGTGGTGGATGCCATGCGCAAGATTCCCCGGCATCGGTTCGTTCCCAAAGGGCGTCGAGCGGAAGCTTATGAGGATCATCCTTTGCAAATCGGCTACGGACAGACGATTTCACAACCGTACATCGTTGCTAAAATGACGGAATTGCTCGGGTGCAAGGGAGACGAAAAGTTGTTGGAAATAGGAACCGGCAGCGGATACCAGACGGCGGTGCTGGCCGAAGTTGCAAAACAGGTTTTTTCTATCGAAATTGTCGAGTCATTGTTTTATAAAAGTTTGGAAATACTAGGAAAATATTCTTCGAGGATTCGGCTTCGTTGCGGAGACGGTTACGTCGGATGGCCCGAAGAAGCTCCGTTCGACGGTATTCTTCTCACGGCGGCTCCGGCTAAAATTCCTGAACCCCTGAAAACTCAAGTGAAATTGGGGGGGAAGATCATCGCTCCGGTAGGAACGCAGGGGCAGGAACTGATTGAGTTGATCCGAACGCCTTCCGGCTTCGAGAGACGGACGGTGTTTTCCGTTCGTTTCGTGCCGATGACCGGTCTGGCGATGGAATCTTCGGAGTTCTCATGAAGCTTTCCGCGCTGGTGATTTTCCAAAACAATAGAGATACGCTCGAACGCTGCCTGACGAGTCTTGCCTTCTGCGATGAAATCGTGGCGATAAATGGAGGGAGCGTAGACGGTTCGAGAGAGTTTGCCTCTCGTCTGGGGTGTCGTGTGATGGAGCATCCTTTCGAGGGTGTCAATCATCAGAAAGAATTCGGTCGCCGCCTCGTTCGGGGAGAATGGATCTTGAATCTTGACTCGGACGAGTACGTAAGTCCTTTGTTGGCCGAGGAAATTCTCCAAACTCTTGCTGATGAACCCCGAAACGACGGGTTTCGATTTCCGGTACGGTCTCGAATCGAAGACCGTTGGATTCGCTACGGTGGGTGGTGGCCCAATCGGCAAAAACGTCTGTTTCGTACGGAAAAAGGCTGTTGGAATCCTGCTGTTGAACCCCACGACCGTGTGGAGTTGCAAGGAAAATGGCGCTCCCTCGTTCATCCTATCGAACACAACCCTCCCGGAGGATTGGAGCATTTACGTGAAAAATCAGAGCGTTACGGACTTCAAGCCGCTCGTGCGATGTTCGAGAACGGACGCCGTTATCCTTTGGGAAGCCGCTGGGTTCGTCCGGCATGGCGTGGTGTGAAAAGCTATGTGTTTCAAGCTGGTTTTTTCGAAGGAGTGTGGGGATGGCGCTGGGCTGCATGCCAAACGCTTGAAGGATGGACCAAGTATGAGACATTGCGAAAACTCCACACCGAAAAGGGAAGCCATGGCCAAATCCCTGGTAGGTATGGTATAAAGACCCAAAACGAACCGTTCGCGAAAGAGAAGGATCATGACCCGATTCGTTAACATGGGATTGCCGGTTTTCGCGTTGCTGCTTTGCTGGGCCGTGCAGTGTTCCGGTTGCAAATGCTCGGACGAGGTCGAGCATCCGGCGGCGGAAAAAGTTCCTGCAATTGCCGAAAAACAGGTAGAGGAAACCGGCTCTGAAGAGGAAGAGGTCAGAGAACCGTATCCATACCTGGTGCAGCAGGAGCGTCAGTTCGAAAAAGCCAAAAAACAGGAGTTGATTCCCGGAAAAATGGAAACCCCCGTTTCTGAAGAGGAATTGGCACTGGGATCGCAACCGCTTTCGCTGGATGTTATGGCTACCAGTGTTTACGAGGAATTCGACCACATTGGGTTGCACGTCCCGGAACGCCTGATCGATGGCGATATCCAAACCGCTTGGTGTGAAGGGCGCCAAAGGGAGAAAAACTTCGAGAATATCACCGTAACGATGGAAGATGCTGTTTTTGCTAGGGATTTCGATCAGTTGCGCATCACGCCAGGCTGGCAGAAAACTTTGAACACGTTCGTACGGTATGCGCGAGCGAAAAAGGTCATTCTTACGTGGATTGGGCGAGACGGTCAGGCTGTGAGCATGCAGGAAGTCCCGATGACGAAAAAGACCGATCCGGTGCTGGTTTCGCCGGAATTGCCGAAAGGCGTGCCGGTTGCAGGGGTACGGTTGAATTTCGAGGGATACTATGAAACCGGCTGGATTCCGTTTCTGTGTGTTTCCGAAATGGAGTTTTTAATCAATGGCAAACCGGCCCAAAGAACGAAAGAAGGGGAAAAACAACGTCAGAATCGTTTGAAATGGCTGGAATTCCTCGACAAAAACGCCCCTGCCAACGGATACCGTTATGTCATGGCGCAAAACAAATGGTTGCGCGGCGATGGATGCCAGAGCGAAGGTCAGCGCCACATGGAGCTAGGTCAGTTTCGGTATTACAACAATCCCGGCGATTTGGAAGAATATGTACCGGTCAAAATATACTGGGAAAAACCTTTTGTGGTGCTCAGTTTAGGCGAAGAGGACAGGAAAGAAATCGCCAGTTGCCGTTACACGTTTTGTCCGCCTCCCGCTTGCAAGACATCTCCTGTCACCGTCAAAGACGGCAAAGTGGCCTGTCTCTTTTGTGGAGGCTACAACGTAGAGAGCCGGGAAAAAGACCGGCTATGGTACGCCTTCGAATAAAGTCTTTACTGTCTTGATATCATAAACGAATCCCCTCTTCTTGATGAGAGGGGATTTATCTGTTTGGAGCTATCTCAGGCGTAGCGCTCCTGCAAACGCTTGGAGGTTTCACGCAACAGCATTCCCGCTTTGTCGGCATGTTCGATGGACAACGTTCCCAGACCGCAGGCCGGGGTGATCATCGAACGATCGATCATTCGTTCCCGATCGATACCCTTTTCGGATAGGCGGTCGAGCAGACTCTCCATTCGTTGCACGAGTTGATCCGGCGTTTCTTTATCGATATCGCCGGGAGCGGTGGGAATCATTCCCCAGGCGATGATGCCGCCTCGTTCGAGGAAACCGTTGATTTCGTTGACGTAAAGGGCCAGAGAGTCACCTTGGGTGTAGGCGTCGAAGTTGAGTAGATCCACCTCGGCTTCGGTGAGTAGGCTCCAGTCGGTTTTACCGCAAACATGTACTCCCGCAATGGCTCCTTCCGTTTTGATAGCGTCGCAGACCTCTTTAACGGCGGTTACGGCGTCTTCGCGGCTCAACGCGATGTATTCCATGCTCCCGAAGGATTGCAGATAAGGTTCGTCGATGAAACTGATAACCCGCTCGCAAAGGGGAGTGTAGCAGCGGACCTGCCATCGTGCTTGGAGTGCGATAGCGCGGATGATCACGTCTCGAAAATCGTCGCGGAAAAAGCTCAGGCGTCCATCAATATCTTTCAGCCCCAGACCGAAAGACACCGGACCGATCACTTGAACTTTGGCGAATCGTGGCGGTGTAGGTCGTTGTTTTAGATAATTTTCGAGCGAGAAAAATCCGGGGCAGAAATCGGGAGACATGGCGAAAGCGTCCAGGTCGCCGGTTTCTTCGGCCAAGAGTGCTTTTTCATAGAACGACGCCAACTCCTCGGCGCAGTCTTCGATACCCGTAATGACAAATTTCTTCTTCTCGGGATCCGAAATCGTGCACGGCAAGTGCCAACCGTATTGTACCAGAAAATGTTCGGACCAGTCCCGGTTGGGAAGTTGCGGACAAACGGGGGCTTCCGGTACCGCCTCTACGATGCGGTGAACGGCTTCGTCGGCATCGACTTGAGGCATACTGCCGACCATGGTGGCGAGAAAACGGGGATGAACATCGAGAAGTCGAGAGGGCATCGTATTCCTTCCAAAGTGAAAACAAAGGGTACAAATCATATCAAAGGATGCAAATTGTCGTCAATTTGGAACCGAAAGGCAAGAGGCAAAAATAAAAAAGCCCGCCGAAAAGGCGGGCTGAAAGAGCAGAGGGAATGGACATCACGGACACAATGCGGACCCGGAAGCTCCGAAATCGTTAATCGGCGATACGTCGATATCGGTTGGCGAATGGACATTGACCCACGCCACCTTCCAGTAGCAGTTCGAACGGAACCCTTGCGTCTGCATGGGGGGGCCGTAGCTTACGTTCAAGCGCATTACACCGAACACCCAAATACGAACGGTTACCATGTTGCTTTGGTCACCGGAGTAGTTTTCGACGCTGACCATGAAATCGCCTAACTCGGGAAGGGAGTAGTTGATATTTTCAGGACCGGGACCGGAGATGTCGTCGATATCAAGCGTAGGATCATCGTCGCGGCTACCAATGACACCCCAGTCCGGTGCATCGGACGGGCCGGGACAACCGCGTGCGGGACAAGGTGTCGAGGTGCCGTGTCGCGTGTTGCAGTTGGTCCAGTGGCAATCCGTAACATTGCTGTTTTGTCCTCGGGAGTGGAAGCCGCCAGGTTTGACGAAGTGAAGGTCATGGTCGTTGCTGTTTCGTCCCCAAACGAGCTGAATATGGATGGTTTCGTCGGGAACGGCAATGACAACCACCGTATCGTAAATGGCCTCGGGGTTGCAACTGCCATCTGAATCTTTGACGTTCAGCATAATTTCATACGTTCCGGCCAACTCGGCGTAGAACTGTGGTTTGCTGACCGTAGTCCAACTCCCTTCGATGCTATTTCCCGTATCAGGGTCGGTGAGAATAGCACGAGTGGCGTTTTCAGGCGATTCAATGAACTGCCAGAAATATTCGGTAACGATGCCGTTGTCGTCGTAGGATTCCGAACCGTCGAGCTGGACCGTATCCAACGGTCGGACCGTTTGGTCTACGCCAGCATTGGGGGTGGCGCACAGTGCATTGTCACCGGTAGTCAAAGTGACGGTGGTTTGTTCGCGACCGGTATCGGTAGACCAGTCGAGGACCAGCTCCGCATCGGGGGCACCACCTTCGGTCGGCATGGACATCACGACCGCAATGTTGATATATCCTCCCGGCTGAATCGTCCATGGACCGTTCGTGGTCGATCCGTCGGGCCAGGTCACTTCGACGGCTTCATAATGTTCTTTGCCTTCACCGATGATATTGGTGTTGGCATTGAGCAATGTTGCGAAAATGCTGGTTTCCGCTGTTCCGATGTTCTTGGCGGCGACGATTTTGCGGATCTGTTGTCCCGGTTGCGCTCCGGCGAATTGCAGAACGCGAGGTTGAGAAACGATCAAGCCCTGGGCTTTGACGCTTCCGCGCAGATCCAATTCCATGCGCTGGTTGTTGGGGTCGTCGCTGAGGAAAGCCATCAGGCCAGTATCGTCGGAGCTATCCTGGGGGCGATAACGCAGATGGATGGTGGTATAAACACCCGGCTCCAACGTGATAGGTAACTCTTCATGGGCCTTTTGGAATTCGAGAGAGGTTGCAAGCGAGAACTGCAAGGACGTTACGTTGAGAGGTTTGCTTCCGCTGTTGCAAATCAAAACGTATTCTTCTTTGGGATTCAAAATGGGAACGGCACCGAAATTGACTTCGGAAATCGACTGTTTGGCGGAATTCATCAAGCTGATCTGTGCGGCTCCGAGATAGTCGTCGTATTCACACTGTCCACGCTCGAATTCATCGGGAGTAACCCAGGAATCGTCATCGACAAGGTCCGTGCTGTCATCGTCGCCACCAGTGTTGGAATCCGTGTCATCGTCGCCGAGATTTGTTTGGTCCGGTTCAGCACATTTGTTATTGGAGGCGCAGAATTCTCCTTCCGGGCAGTCTTCGTTGGTGGTGCATTCGTCACCATCGCCTTCCTGGGTGCCGCCGTCTTTGCAGATCCCGCCATCGGAGCACCATTCGTTCGGGTTGCAGTCTTTATTATCGGTGCAACCGGTTTGGGGGTCGCTGCCTTCGACTTCCACGCATTCGCCACCGCAGCAGAACTCGTCCGTTTCACAGTCGTAGTTCGAAGAGCATTCTCCCAGACCTCCAGAGCAGTCTGCTCCAGGTGTACAGGTGAGGTTCAATGGATCGCAGAATTCGTTGACGGGGCATTCGCCGTGGCGACCGCTGGGGCAGGATTTGCAACTGCCGCCGGTCAGACATTCTTCCGGTTCGTCGGCTTCTGTGGTGTCATCGTTGTCACCGGGAAGAACGTTGGCAACGCAACGTCCGTTGAAACAAGTCGTGTTTTCGGGGCAACCGCAGTTGTCGTCTTCGTTTCCGTCGACGTCCGTACTGCCGCAGGCGTATAAGAAAACACTTAAAAGTCCAGCCAACAATACTGCCATCACATTGTGCCGGGGCATTTCGACCTCCTAAGGAACCGGAAAGAGACACGTCTTCTTCGCATACCAAACGATAGAAGCGAATTACTCATGATAAACGATGAAATCGTTCTGTCAAGCAAAGGAATAGTTGTTCATCCTTAAAGTTATGATTCCCCCCACATATTTTATTTTAATAAAAATCTACCAAAAACCAATGAAAGAAGCACGAACTTTTTCCCGGTCAACGTCATACTCTCTATTTATTAGACATGAGAATTGCTTTTTTGTATAGGAATTATTTATTTTTTTTGACGCAGTGCGTAGCTTCATATTTGCTTAAGGAGATTGATGGGTTGAAAATAGGGTGGTCGAAGAGAAATTGTTGAATTGAAATTAAGATGATGACCTCGCCTTGTTTTGTGAGGATTTGACTCCATAGTGAAGACATTAAATTTGTTTACTTCTCGAAAGATTCTTAGAAGTATGGAAATATCGTTTTCGAAAAAACTGCTGCTTTTGTTGATTTCGACGCTCACCGTGATGGCCGGAGCGATCATCACGCCTTCACTTCCGGGTATTCGGGAGTTTTTCCGCGAGGCGACCAATGTCGATATATTGGTTCCCTTCATTTTGACCGCTCCTGCTTTGTCCATTGCCCTCATTGCACCGATATCCGGCTGGTTCATCGACAACGTGGGGCGCAAACCGGTGCTGATGGTGTCTCTTGTGGTTTTCGCTCTGGCGGGAAGTGCGGGTGTATACCTGGACACTCTGCCGATGTTGCTGGTTTCACGGGGACTTTTGGGCTTTGGTGTTGCGGGCATCATGACGGTTGTAACTACTCTGATCGCCGATTATTTCGCCGGAGATCAACGGGCTTCCTTTATGGGATTGCAGGCGTCTTTCATGGCTTTGGGAGGTGTGGTTTTTCTTACCGGAGGCGGTTGGCTGGCGGATCATTCGTGGCGATATCCGTTTCTGATTTACCTCGTGTCTTTGTTGTTGGTGTATCCGGCTTGGTTCTCCATTCGCGAATCACGGACACAACCGAAAAAGAATAGTCTGGAAATCGGAGCAGAACGACCCAAAAGCGGATGGGGAATCGTAGTGCTGATTTATCTGATGGGATTCTTCGGAATGACCGTCTTTTTTACGATTCCGGTTCACCTGCCGTTTTTCCTGAAATCTTTCGAAGGCTTGTCTGCGATCCATACGGGGGTTGCCATCGCCTGTGCGACGTTAACGGCTTCGATATCTTCTTATCATTATCGAAGGTTTCGTAACCACCTGAGTTTCCAGGGAATTGTCGCTTTGATGTACCTTGTTGTGGGGATTGCTTTGTTTGGATTGGCTTTCTCTCCCTCTTATGTGATGATTTTGCCGATCATGCTTTTCGGAGGTTTTGGTTTCGGTCTCAACATGCCGAATGTCAACGTATGGTTGACCGAACATGCTCCTGTCGGGTCGCGAGGACGCCTGATCGGTGGGCTGACTACCGCCGTTTTTCTTGGCCAGTTTCTCAACCCGCTTATGACAATGCCTCTTGTGTCGTCCCAAGGTTATCTCGGGTGGACGGGATTGTTCGGTATAGCAGCCATTTTCTCAATTTCACTAGGGTTGGTGTTTGCAGGGTATGCCTTTCGTTTTTCTGTCTGGTGGGACAGAATCGGAGTTACCAAAGCCGTAGCCGGAAAATAATTGTAATGAGTCGGAAAAGACTTGGAAAAGACAGCGAAAGAAGGGGCATTTTTCGTTTCGATCGCCATTTTTCGCGAAATTCTCATTTCTTTTTCTCCTTGATCCCCGTAAAGTTGAACTCATTGTGAAGAAACAACCCGCTTGACCCGCGGGTAGTCAATTCAATCGGAGGATGGAATGCGGCAATACTGGTCGAGCATCATGCGGAAAACGGTTACGATGATCCTCGCGGGAGGGGAGGGGAGTCGTCTGTATCCCCTTACGACGGTTCGATCCAAACCTTCGGTACCGTTCGGTGGAAATTATCGGATTATCGACTTTACACTTTCCAATTGTGTAAATTCGGGTTTTCGGCGCATTTACATGCTGACACAATACAAAAGCCAGTCTCTGGACGAACACTTGCATCAGGGATGGAACATTTTCTCCTCCGAACTGGGGGAATTCCTTTACAGTGTACCTCCCCAGCGTCGCGCCCGTGACCGTTGGTATGAAGGAACCGCCGACGCGATCTTCCAGAACGTCAATTTACTGGGCAATCATCCGACCGACTTCGTGTTGATTCTATCCGGCGACCATATCTACAAGATGGATTATTCCAAGATGTTGAACTATCACTTGGAGAAAAAATCCGATCTGACGATTTCCACGATGGAAGTCACGAAAGAAGAAGCCAAGCGGTTGGGAGTTTGCGAAATCGACGAAAACTGGAAGGTCAAGGCGTTCCACGAAAAGTCGGACGATCCTCCGGAAATTCCGGGAAAACCGGGTTATTGCCTGGCCTCCATGGGGATTTACATCTTTACGACGCCTCCATTGGTTCGTGAAGTTTCCATGGACGCCAAGAAGGACACCGAGCACGATTTCGGTAAAAACATCATTCCGGGAATGCTCGACTTATACCGTGTTCATGCCTATCCTTTCGAAGATGAAAATCACAAGGATCGTTCCTATTGGCAGGATATTGGAACCCTCGATAGCTATTACGCCGCTTCGATGGATCTTGTTAACGTCAATCCCAGTTTCGATTTGTATGATGACGATTGGACGGTACGAACCAATCTTCCCCAAAAACCACCGGCGAAAACGGTCTGGACGCAGGAAGAACGGCGAGGGCAGGTGCTTGAATCGTTGATGAGTAACGGAGCCATCGTTTCGGGAGGCAGGGTTACCCGGTCAATCATCGGTCCTGGAGTGAAAGTGAACAGTTTTTCGACCGTGGAGGATTCCATTCTTTTCGCGGGAGTATTTGTCGGAAGACATTCCAAGCTGCGTAAAGTAATTATCGATAAAAGCGTTGTTGTTCCCGAAGGTACGGTGATTGGCTACAATCGTGATGAGGATATCAAGCGTTTCATCATCAGCGAAGGTGGTGTCGTCGTGATTCCCAAAGGCTATCATTTCGGATAGTTTTATTGGGTACCAAAGCACTGGTGTTGTAGATCTGTTACCCAGCTCAGCCTTGTTTCTTTTACAGAGACCGTATTCCCCCTGAAAAAAATAAAAAACCCCTTGCGAAATTTTCGCAAGGGGTTGATTTGACTCAAGATCCGAAGCGTTTTACTGGTAACACTCCGCTTCGTAATCCACGATGATCGTGTCGCCCGGTTGCGGGACGTTGTCCGCATCGAAAATGATCGAGTTGTCGAGGTCGTCGTATTCCCATCCTTCTTCAAGCGGTCCCATCGGAATGCTGGGCGGATGACCGACTTTTACACGGATCGAATCCGGTTCGGCCCACCGACTGAGCGGGAACTGATAGCGCAACTCGAAGATGTTTTCCGCAATTGTGCTGAACACCGGACCCCAGTCACGGTCACAGACGGAAATGAAGTGCTCTCCCGAGTGCGGATTGCAGCGGTCGGCTACTTCAACGTAGCGGTTACCGGCTGTAGCCGAAGCTCCCGTCGAGGAATTGGCATCACCACAACCACCGTTGGGATCGGGATCGCCAACGATGGCGTACACTTCGAGCAGGTTCACGTTGCGATAGCCTTTTTTCGACTTGAAGAAGTCCACGTAGAAGTCGGTATCGGGGATCGACTGGTCTTCTTCGTCGGAAACGAAGATGATCGAAAGTTTGGCATCGTCCCGGATGAAAATGTCATTGGGACCGGGATTCTGCTCGGTTTCCGTCAACATGGGGGGAGACAGGGCAGCGTGTCCGGCGGCCAACCCTTTTTCGGTACCGCCTCCCGAACCTTCTGTCGAGTTGTCTTTGAAGGCTTCAATTGCAGCATTGGCGCTCATTCCGGAACCGTCCGGAGCACCGAAGTTGATGATTTTCGGAGAACCCTGGAACTCGCCCATGTCGCCACCTTCGGCTTCTTCCATATCAACCGTGGTCATCGCGACGTTCATGTCGGCATCCCAGGTTACGGCTTCATGGATGAAGGCATCGAAGTTGTCACGAAGCAGTTCCTGCTCGTCACTCATCGAACCGGAGTGGTCCACGACCCAAAGCAAGTCCACCATGGGGTGATCGATCTGCACGAATTCATCGGTCTGGTGGGCGATGGTCGTGCCTTCACCGAGCAACGGAACGACGTACATCTGCTCGTCCTGGTCGTCGGAAACGATCTCTACACGGCCTGTATGTTCGCCTTCGAAGGTCGGTTCGAACTGTGCCATGAACGAAACGCTCTGCATGTTCCCCGATCCACCGAGTTGCATGGGCAGGGTCGGCAGATTCTTGAGGATGAATTTATCGTCGGAGCCATTACCGATTCGGATGTCTTCGATATCCAGCGGAAGGTCTCCGAGGTTGTAAATGGTGATGATTTCCGGGCGGCTTTTGCAACCCAAGGTAATCAGGCCGAATTCGACTTTCGAAGGAAGAACTTCGATGTCGCGGCGTGCACCGGAACCTCGGACGCCCACCGTGACGTTCTGAGGATTCTGGCACTGGCAGAGGTTCTCACCACCCCAGTTTACACACATGCAGTCACCAACCAAACCAGCGCAATCTGCGTTTCCGTTGCTGGGATCGCAAGCTCCTTCAGGGATGCCCGCCGGGATATTGTTACCCGTTTCCGCATCGGAAGTGACGAAGATTTGCCCGGAATAAGCGGCCATCAACGGGTCCGTACCCGACTCGGAAACCGGCAGGAAGTTGATGTTGAGGAAAATCGTATCCTGGCGCTGCAAAGTGTAGGAATGGAACGTACCCATGTCCTCGAAGAACGCAGGAGCGGTGAAAGGCGGTCCCCAACCGAATTCGTTCCAGGCAATGTTGTTGATGGTCAACGGCAGGTCGCCGCAGTTGCTGATGGAAAGAATACGGGTACTGACCACACCGATTTGGGACATGCCGAAGTTGATGCCAGGACCGGGATATTCACCCATACCCCAGATACCGGCGGAACCTTCGAGGGGTTGAATGTCCAAGCAGGCTGGCCGGACTTCTTCGACACGACCGATCAGCGAGACGTATTTTTCTTTGGTGTTGTCTTCCGAGTCCAGATAGGTGACGAGAATCTGTCCGTCGTAGGTGACGCCCGAACGGTGAACGCCCTGGATCGGGTGGAAGTTGACGTACACACTAACGACATCACCGGCTTCAACGACGAACGGAGGCTCGTTTTCAGGGGTGAACGGCATCAGGGTGAAGGCTCCTTCACCGTCCCAGGGGTTACCCTGAGCGTCTTCACCGATGGCGATGCCGGTGACCTGTCCGGGAGCACCGGCGATATTTTTGATTTGGAACATTCGCTCGTTGTCGTATTCGACGGCCGAGGAACCGAAGTTGATCGCAACGGGCTCGACAACCACGTTGACATCGACTTTGGGGGTTGTCCAAACGCTGATGGCGTAGACCTGCTGGATTTTGTCGTTCGAATAAATGTAGACTGTGGCTTCTTCCGCCTCTCGCGACATACTTTCGGGGAAGTTGGCGGTATAGCTAATGGTCAGGTTCTGGTAGGATCCGGCTGAAATGGTTGTACCGGTCCAGGCATCGATATTGGAAATCGTGAAATTCGGGCTGGAATCGCTGCTGAAAACGATTTTGGCAATCGTGATGTCCGCTTCCGAAGCCGAGAGCTGGAAGTCATTGTTTTTCGTAGCGTTTCTCTCGACGTTGCCATAATCCTGGGCGGTGGGATCGATGGTCAGGTAACCGCCGTCACCTGCTACGATATCGATGCTTCCGTTGTCACAGGAAGGACAGGTAAGGGTCAAGGAGCCATCCAGGATGCTACCCGTACATTCGGAGCCTTCGAAACTGACGACACAGCCTTCGGAAACGACACCTTGCAGGTCTTCTTCGAGCCAGTAGACTTCGCCGACCCCTTCGCTTGTGGTCGTGACGTAGATCGTGGCGGTTTCGCCGCAGTACGTTCCGCTGAACGCATAATCCAGCCGTTTGCAGCCATCGGAGGTGGATTGATCCACTTCGCTGTCATCGTCGCCGTCTTCTCCGCCCCAGGTGCACAGTCCGCTGTTGCAAGTAGCGTCATTGTAGCCGGTGCGCCAGGACTGGCATTCGGCGTCACTGGTGCAGGGGCCGCGATCGACGCAACGACCTTCGCTGGTGCAAACCCAGTTTCCGCCGGCTTGCTCGCATTCATCGTGGTTTGGAGGAGTACACTGAGTCCCAGTGTTGGGGTTGTCTCCTCCCGTGGGGTCTCCACCGGAGGAATCATCACATCCCCAGGAAAAGAGTCCCAAAAGAAGAAACGCGACGGCAAAATACAAACTAGCCGTTGAAGAAAATCTCCGATTCATCCGCTTGCTCCGTTCTTGAAGTATCCCTGAAACCATCTCAGGCGTTTGATTTTCGACTCATCAGTGCTTTTATCACATAATTAAAGTAACTAATAAGACGTTCGATTCGGCAAAGAGTCGAGTTCGAAGTAAAAAAAATTGCCAAAGCGGCGGTTATTTTTTCATGGGGTGTCTAGGATGTCAAGGTTTTCCGACGCGGGAACCTTCTGGTTTTCACTCGGTTTTCTCTGTTTTAACGCTATTTGGAAAAGGATGTACTTGGTTGGTTTTAACGGATGATAGATGTCAGGGGAGATGGTAGCTTTTGAATGTTTAACGTTTGTCGAGGTTCGAACGAAGCAGGTGTTGAAAATCGTTGGACTTTCAAGGGAAGGCGCAGGTTTCTCCGGGCAATCCGTTTCCGGAGTCTTGTTCGACCCAGTAGCTTTTTTCCTGACTGAATTCCCCCGAGTAAGGATCGATGACCGTTCCTTCCAGGTCTTCTACCTGGAAATGCAAGTGGGGGGCCGAGGAGATTCCCGAGCTTCCTACCTGAGCAATTTTCTGTCCACAGGTTACCGTGTCGCCGATATCGACCAGCAACGAACCGTTGACGAGGTGATAATACTTCGTAACAAGCCCGAATTCGTGCTCGATGATGATCTTGTTGGCGCGAATTTCGTGGCCATCGCAGGAAATGTTTCCGGCTCCGAGGTTTTCGGTGTCGATGTGGCAGCGGTCGTAATGGCCATCCTCGATGTCGGTAACGATTCCATCGGCGGCGGCGTAGACGAATGCCACGCCGAGATCCATCGTTTCGAAACCGCCGTTGAGAATGTAATCCGAACCGCTGTGTTCGTCGTAGCAGTGGGGGAAGTGGTCCCCGCGATAATTCGTGCAGATGCCTTCGCCGATGCCGTCGTAGACTTCCGGATCGTGATCCACGCCGAAAATGAATTCCAGCGAATAATGCCCTTCTTCGTCGGCCAGTGGAAAACGAAGCAACGTTTCGGTACGCACGGCTTCTTCTTCCTCGAATTCCGCTTCCTGTTCCTCTTCTTCAGGTTCCATCCGTTCGTCATCCATATCGGCGGGAGTGGTTTCACTATCCGATCCCCCGCAGGCTTGCAGGGAAACAAACAGGCCAAACGCAAACAACAGCGGAAGAAGTCGGCTAAGTCGTTGCATACCGTATCCTTACCGGCGGCGATGCCGAAAATGATGGAAAGACAATACCTTGCTTATAACGTTTTTTCGTTTGCAAGCAAAGTATTGTCTTGGAGGCTAGTTGTCCGTCACGAGAGTTCCGACCGATTCACCCTGAACGGCACGCATCAGGTTGCCTTCTTCGCCGAGCTTGAACACCAGAATCGGTAGTTTATTTTCGCGGCAGAGCGCAAAAGCGGTCTGGTCGAGAACCTGGAGGTTCTTTTCCAAGGCTTCTCCGAAGGTCAGACGGTCGTATTTTACGGCATCGGAGTGTTTTATCGGGTCTTTGTCGAAAACGCCCGGAACTTTCGTGGATTTGAAGAAAACGTCGCAACCGGTCTGAACGGCACGCAACGCCGCGCCGGTATCGGTGGTGAAAAACGGGTTGCCCGTTCCCGCCGCGAAAATCACCACGGTTTTTTCCGCGATTTGTTTTTTTGCGCGTTCGGCATTGAATTCTTCCACCGCCTGGCAGGCCGGAATCGCCGAGTGGACACAGGCCGGGACACCCGCCGAGCGCAGGACGCCTTCCAGTCCGATGGCGTTGATTACGGTGGCAAGCATTCCCATCTGGTCGCCTTTGATGCGCTCCACTCCGAGGTCCGCCGCCAGTTTTCCCCGGAAAATGTTCCCACCGCCAACCACGATGCCGATTTCCACGCCAAGATCGTGAACGGCCTTGATTTCTTTGACAAGGTTCTGGCAGATGGTTTTGGATAAAATCGCATGGGATTCATCCGTCGGATCGCTCAAAGCTTCACCGGAGACTTTCAATAAAATTCGTTTGTATGCAGACATGTCCTTCTCCATGAAAAAGCCCCGCCTTGGGGGCGGGGCTGAAAGATCGTCAGGATTATTTCCCTTCGAGCTGCTCGGCGACTTCAGCCGCCAAGTCGTTGCTGCGTTTCTCCAGTCCTTCGCCGAGACGCCAGCGGATGAAACGACGGACGGTGATCTCGTCGCCCAGTTCCTTGGCGAGTCCTTCGAGAACCTTGTTGACACGCGGTTTCTTCTTTTCCATTTCGTGGACCCATTCCTGGTTCAACAAAACCATGTCCTGGAAGAACTTTTGCAGCTTTCCTTCGACGATTTTGTCCCAGATTTTCTCGGGCTTGCCTTCTTCTTTGACCTGATCGATGTAGATGGCTTTTTCGCGCTCGATGATCTCATCGGAGATTTCGTCCGAGGACACCGAAAGAGGAGCCAACGCGCCGATTTGCATGGCGACTTGCTTGGCAAAAGTTTGGAACTTTTCGTTGCCTACGGTTTCGTCTTTACCGCAGCCTACCTCGACGAGCACGCCCATGGTTCCTTCACCATGAATGTAAAGGTAGAACATACCTTTATCCTGGAGTTCCCATTTGGCGAACTGGCGAACCGAAATGTTTTCGCCGATCTTCGAGATTTTTTCCGTCAGCAGATCCGCCACGCTGAGGTTGGCGTCTTCGACCCATTTTTGCTCGTTCAGAGCAGCGATGTCGGCGGGATCGTTGGCTTGAATGTGATTGCACAGAGTGTTGACGAAACCGGTGAATTCGTCGCCACGGGCCACGAAATCGGTTTCGCAGTTGACTTCGACGAGACCGGCGTTTTTGCCGTCATCGGTAATCCATCCGGCGACTTTGCCTTCCGAGGTGATGCGTCCGGCTTTCTTCTTCGCGGCGGCGAGTCCTTTTTTCCGCAGCGCGTCGAGAGCGGCTTCCATGTCGCCTTCGGTTTCGGTCAGAGCTTTTTTGCAGTCCATCATTCCTGCGCCGGTTTTGTCGCGCAGTTCCTTGACCATCTGTGCCGTGATTTTCATTGCGAATTCCTCCAGATCCTACCCGCAGAGCGGGAAAACTTATATTGTCGATCGATTTCGATTCGGCTGAAAGCCGGTATTATTTCTTTTCTTCTTGGGGTTTGGCGTCTGCATCGTCGGAAGAGTAGGCTTCCTCGTTCTTCTGCATTTTTTTGACGGCCACTTTTTTGCCTGCGACGGTCACGGAATCGCCGATTTCCTTTTTCGTGCCAGCGCTGCTACGCTTGTTTTCACGATAGAGCGCTTTGCCTTCCAGGCAGGCATCGGCGATTTTCGAGGAAAACAGCTTGATCGAGCGGATGGCGTCGTCGTTTCCGGGGATGATGAAATCGATGCCGTCCGGATCGCAGTTGGTGTCGCAAAGGGCGATGACCGGAATTCCCAGGACGTTCGCTTCGTGAAGAGCGATTTTTTCCTTGTGGGGATCGATGATGAACATGGCCGTGGGAAGCTTGGACATTTTGCTGATGCCGATCAGGTTGCGACCGAGCTTGTCTTTCAGTTTTTCTTTTTTCAGCGCTTCTTTTTTGGTTTTGACGCGATAATTGTCGTCTTCAGCCATTTTAACGAGTTCGTTGTAAACTTCGACCGACTGCTTGATCGTACGGAAGTTGGTCAACGTTCCGCCGAGCCAACGGTGCGTCATGTAATACTGCTCGGAGCGTTCGCCTTCTTCCATAATGATTTCGCGGGCTTGTCGCTTGGTGCCGACGAACATTACGCTGCCGCCTTCGGCCACGGTGTTGACTACGAATTCGTAGGCGCGGCGGAACAGGCGGACGGTCTGTTGCAAGTCAACAATATGGACTTTGTTGCGGGAACCGAAGATGTAGGGCTTCATTTTGGGGTTCCAGCGCTGGGTCTGGTGACCGAAGTGAACCCCGGCGTCGAGCATTTCTTTCATGGAAATCGGGCTGGTCATGGCTATCCTCCAGTGTTGAGCCTCCGTCTCGTTCATCTCGGTATTCCCCGGCTTGCGCCGCACACTGGAATCCCGATCCCGAGACGTGTGAAATAAAACCGCGTATTTTTACGCGGATGTTGCGCTTACCATGCCGAAGGGTAAATCGCAAGGAAAAACTCGGGAATTTCCAAAGGTTTGACGGTGCAAAGCTGGCATTTGAAGTTCTTTTGATCGAAGTTCTGTCGGAATTCGCTTCTTTGTGACCGGTATCGGTTGTTTTCTTCGATTTTCGGACGTACACTTAATGAAGAGTTCTGGAGTAGTCGGAGAGAAGAAAGGCGGAAATCATGTCCACGGGGGCTTGTGGAATCGACTGCAACGTATGTCGGCTTCACATCAATGGCGTGTGCAGCACCTGCGGTTCGGGACTAAGTCCGGAAGGGCGGGAAAAACTCGCCGCCCAGCAGCGCTTGATGGGACTGGGATGCCAGATCCTTGAATGCGCGATTGAACGCGGGATTGCGTACTGTACGAGAGATTGCGACGCCTATCCCTGTGAAACGTTCACCGATTCGAACTATCCATACGGACCCAAATATCTCGCCATGCAAGCACGGCGTCGCAAGGAAGCAAGCCAGGGAATTTCCCAGGCTTGGCCCGAACCCACCCGTTTTTACTGGAAACAGTTGAGGGACAAACACCGAAACGATGTCGTATTGCAAAGCGGGGCGATGTTGCTGGACCGAAACCGCTATCAGTTGCAATGTTTAAACGAAAGTTGGGAAATCGATCCGCGAAACGAAACCGTTCAGAAGACGCAGGGGAGTTTCGGTGGAGAATGGGACCGACAAATTCCCTATTTGATGCTTGTTTATCTCGCGCTGGCCAGGTTGACGCCTGTTTCGGGGAAAATGGTTTCTTTACGGGAAATTGAAGGCGCCAGGGATTTTTTTCAGGGGCAATACCAGATTCATACCAAACCGTTGGAGGATCACTTTGGCCGTGATGGGGAACATTTTTTAGCGACTGCAAAACAATTGGGAGGAAGCCCGATTGCTCAGGCCGATGTTGCTGTTCGTTTTTATATTTTTCCGAAATTTCCGGTGGATTATCTGTTTTGGCAGGCCGACGAGGAATTTCCCGCTCGGCTGACGATTCTGCTGGATCGTTCAAGTGTCAAGCATCTTCCACCGGATGCTATTGTAATTGCATTAAATCTGCTCAATGTTCGTTTGCAAATGATAGGGAAACGTTAATTCGTAAATTCAAATTAAATAAAAATAGTTACTAATAGGAAATAATTTTAATTGACATTTGCCTGTTGGTTTTTATGATAGGGATCATCCGGTTTTTTCGGACCGCTTTGCTACGAGTTTCAGGTTATTTGCAAACGACACAAAAAGTTTGAATTCCAATTATCACGTTGAAGGAGCCTGCCTATGGATGCCGTACTGCTTGCCCGAATTCAATTTGCAATGACTGTGGGATTTCATTTTCTGTTTCCTCCGTTAACGATTGGAATGAGTTGGATTCTGGTCTGGATGGCCGCAAAGTACAAAAACACCGAGTCTGAATTCTGGCGTGAAACCCTGCGTTTCTGGGTGCGATTGTTCACGTTGAGTTTCGCAATCGGCGTGGCGACGGGGATCACGATGGAGTTTCAGTTCGGCACGAACTGGGCAGACTATTCGCGTTACGTCGGCGACATCTTCGGAGCACCGCTGGCAGCCGAGGGACTGTTGTCGTTCTTCCTCGAATCCACATTCCTGGGAGTATTGATTTTCGGTTGGAACCGGGTGAAACCGAAAACGATCTGGTTTTCCACGTTGATGGTTGCGATCGGTTCATCGCTTTCCGCGTTTTGGATCATCGTGGCCAACTCCTGGATGCAGACGCCCGCCGGATATGAAATTATGGAAGGGCGGGCCGTGCTGGTCGATTTCTGGGCGGCGCTGTTCAATCCTTCGACGCTTCCGCGCTACATTCACACCATCAATGCGGCATTGACGACCGGTGCCTTTTTCGTGCTCGGGATCAGTGCGTGGTTCCTTTTGAAGAAAAAGCAGGTCGAGTTTGCGAAGCAGTCTTTCCGTATGGGATTGATCATCGGGACGGTGGCGGTTTGCGGTCAAGCGCTCGATGGTCACGCCTCGGCGGTGCAGGTCGTGCATACCCAGCCGGAGAAGCTCGCGGCGATGGAAGGCATGTTCGAAACCCAGAAAGGTGCAGGCTTGCTGGTGTTCGGCTGGCCGGATCAGGAAGCCGAAAAGACGCATTTGCGAATGGAAGTTCCTTATGCTTTGTCTTTGCTGACCAATGGAGATACTACGAGTGAATACAAAGGGTTGAAAGACTTTCCGAAGGAAGAGTGGCCGCCTGTGCTGGCAACTTTCGCTTCGTTCCACACCATGGTGGGATTATGGGGGATCTTCTTCGCTTTCGTGCTTGTCGGTGTCATTCTCTATCGGAGAAAGACGGTGTACGACAACGCGTTGTACCTGAAAGCCGCCATTGTAATGATTCCTTTGCCATTTCTTGCCAACGAGTTCGGTTGGATGGTCGCGGAAATCGGGAGGCAACCCTGGATCGTCTACAAAATGCTCAAAACGCGGGATGCGATATCGCTGACCGTTTCTGCGGGTGAAATCCTGTTTTCCATCATCCTGTTCGGATTGATTTATGCGCTGTTGTTTGCTCTTTGGATGTTCTTGTTGCGAAAGGAAATCGTGAAAGGTCCGAAAATTGACGAAGAAAGCGGAAAGGCGGTGGTGCAATGACAACGTTACAAATCATTTGGTACGTTCTCGTGGCAGTGTTGCTCATCGGCTATTCGATTCTCGACGGTTTCGACCTTGGCGTCGGTTTCTGGCAGCTTTTCACGAAAAAAGAAGAAGATCGCCAACGTTTCATGGCCAGTATCGGTCCGTTCTGGGATGGCAACGAAGTCTGGTTGTTGACCGGTGGCGGTGCGCTGTTTGCGGCGTTTCCTCCCGTCTATGCTTCGGTATTCAGCGGATTTTACCTGGCTCTGATGCTGTTGTTGTTTGCGTTGATTTTCCGTGCGGTCAGCTTGGAATTCCGCAATCAACTCGAATCCCCTCGTTGGCGCAAAACCTGGGACGTGGCGTTTGCGGTTGGCAGCAGCCTTCCGGCCCTGCTTTTCGGAGTGGCATTGGGCAACATCATGCGTGGCATTCCGTTAAATGAAAACGGCGATTACACGGGAACGTTTTTCGGCCTGCTCAATCCGTTTGCGCTCGTGATCGGTCTGACCGGTTTCGCCATGTTGATCACCCATGGCGCGTTGTGGCTTGCCGTGCGTATCAAAGACGAAACAGGGGATAAGGCTCTTTCGTGGGCCAAAACAAGTTGGATTGCTTACCTTGTGCTGTTTGTCGTAAGCGGAGTTTTCACGTTTGCCGCGCAAGGTCAGCTTCTCGAAAACTACAAGGCGTTGCCGGTATTGTGGGTGATCCCGGTTCTGGCGCTGGCCGTACTCGTGCTGATGCGCGTATTCATGCAGAAAGGTGCGGCT
Source organism: Myxococcota bacterium (assembly GCA_963676915.2). Taxonomy (GTDB): domain Bacteria; phylum Myxococcota_A; class SURF-8; order SURF-8. The sequence continues at coordinate 76,527 of CAXXVK010000024.1, read as the reverse complement.
CTCAAAGCGTTTTTGACCTCTGCCGTGGGAATCGCCATGCAGTTCGTCATCGTGGCTTCGGCCATTTTCCCGAAATTCGTTCCGGCGCTGAACGATCCGGCACTCAGCCTGACAGCGGCCAATTCGTCGAGCAGTGAATACACGCTTGGGGCTATGCTGATCATCACGTTGATCGGCCTTCCCCTGGTGCTCGTTTACACCGTGTGGGTGTATCGGACGTTTGCCGGTGACGATACGCTGAACTACGGTGATCACTGAGAATGATTCAACGCTTGCCCGCTTGGACACAACACAGGCGGGCAGGCGTTTTTCCTTATCCGAAGCTTGTCTTCAGTGGCTTTTGCATAAATCAGGATTTTGATGGTTTTAATAAAACCCATGTGTGCCATAGTCTTACGCGCGAAGCGTGGAAGGCTGTGTTTTCAAGGGTTTGCATAGTCTCCCGGACCTTCCGGGCCGTGAGGCGATGGCACCCCGAAGATTTATCTTCAGGATTTATGCAAGTTCTTCTTCATTCAAAACCTATCACATCGAAAAAGGCTGTGAAGTTACTTGGCTTTGTCCGTTGTGGCTTTCTTGGCAGCGCTTTTTTTGCGGGTAGACTTCGAAGCGGCTTTGTTTTTTGATGGGCTTGTCTTCTTGGTGCTTTTCGCCGTGGTTTTCTTGGTAGAGGTTTTCTTTTTTGTGGATTTCGTTGCGGTTTTTGCCTTCTTGGCGTCCTTGGTTTTGGATGATTTCGCCTTGGTGGTTTTCTTTTGGGGCGTCGTAGCTTTTTTCGCGCTTGTTTTTTTCTTTTTTGTTGTGTCTTTGGATGTCTTTGCCGACTTTTTCCCGGTCGTCGGTTTCTTTTTCGTCTCCGTTTTTTTCTGTGACGGTTTTTCTTCGACGGCTTCGGCTATTTCCGCTTTTTCTACGGCAATTTCAGGAGTTACGCCGGTGATGCTCAGTTCGATTTCCAGACGGGCGGTTGTCGATGTCTGGTCTTTTTCATCGTCGGTTTCGGTTGCATCTGAATAGGAGGATGGTGTTTCGATCAAGCGCTTCTCAGTGTGAGCCGCGAGTGGCTTTTTGATCTCGAAGGTTCGGAACTCGCTATCCTCAAAATGGGGAAGGGCAGGCGGTTCTTTGAAAGCTTCCTCTTTGAATTCAGGTAGGTCGCGATGTTGCAGGTCTTGAAAAAACTTGAAAAACGTTCGAACCCGATAGGGAAAGCGGTCGCGATTGTCCAGGTAGAACTGGTAGGTCTTTTCTCCCAGTCGTTGAATTTTCTTGTTGTGTTCCCGGTCATTGGAAGATTCGGAAAATCCCTTGGCGAAAAGGGTGACGGCGATTTCTTTACCCAAGGATGCGAGGTCGTTCCAGGGGAAGTGCTGCCATCTTTTGAGCGTTTTTTTACAGACTTTCAGAGTTCGTTTCATACGCATCATCGCCTCCGCATTCCTTATTCGGATGGAAGTGTAATCATCGCTGCGTACCATAGCAACCAATTTCTTTCGTGCTGATCGGGTTTCATTTTGCTGGAAAGTAGATTTTGCAAGCAAGGAAAAGGAGAAAGGGTTTCGTGAACTTGATTCAAAAGCAATCGATGGTACAATACTTCCATTTCTTTCAACCGTAGAACAAGGTTTTCAAATCATGGCCAAAAATATCGAAGAAAAATCCGCCATTAAACAAAATAACGGTCGATACGCTATCGCACCTCATCTGCCGGGTGGATTGATCACCCCCGAGCAGTTGCGCAAAGTCGCCGATGTCGCCGAGCAATTCAATGCGGATGCCATCAAGCTGACGTCTTCCCAGCGCATTGCATTGATCGGTGTTGACGAAGATAAAATCGACGAAGCGTGGGCGGCTGTCGGTGAACCGCAGGGCATGGCGATCGGCATGTGCGTGCGGAGCGTCAAATTCTGTCCCGGCAACCAATATTGTCCTTTCGGTCAGCAGGATGCAATCGGGTTCGGTTTGCGCCTGGATAAACTGTTTTATGCCAAACAATTGCCCATGAAAGCCAAATTGGGTGTGACAGGCTGTACCTTGGATTGCGCCGAAACCTGCATCAAAGATATCGGATTCATCGGTGCGAAAAAAGGATGGAAAATGGTTGTCGGCGGCAACGGCGGACCTACTCCGCGACTGTCGCAAAAACTGGCCATCAACTTGTCCGACGACGAAGCCGAAGCATTGGCGTTGAAGGTCGTGGACCTGTTCGTGGAGGACGCCCCGAAAACCCGGATGGGTAAGTGGATCGATAAAATGGGCTTCGAAACCTTCAAAGAACGAATGGGGTTATAACCTATTTCTGTTTTCAGTATTTACAGCTTTGCCCGGTGACGTATCGGGCGTTGTGGGGGGGAATAGTATTTCTTGCCGATGAGAGATTCGGCAAAGATTAGGAGAATTTATGTCGAAAAAAGAACGTTTGCTGGAACAGTTCGTTCCGGGAGACGACGTACATTCATTGAAAGAGCTGGCTCGTCGTGTTGCGGGAAGCGCATCGGCGAAGCGGTCGCTCAAGCCGATTCTGGATGACCTCGTGCGCCAGGGAGTGTTGGAGCGAGAAAAAAGGAAGTCGTTTCAGGCTCGTGGGACGCAAACCGGATGGTGTGACGGAGCAAGGCGAATGGTCGCGCTTGCGAAAGGCACGTATTCAGGAGATTTTCAGCGAGCTGGATATTCCCGTAAAATTTCCCGCAAAAGCGGAAAAGGAGGCCGAAAGGGTAGGGCATCAACCCGTGGAACCGACTCAGGATCGTGCGGATTTGAGAGAGGTTCCCTTCGTGACCATCGATCCCGACACTGCCAAGGATTTCGACGACGCCATTGCGGCGGAGATGCTCGACGACGGTGGGATACGGTTGTACGTGGCTATCGCCGATGTTACGCAGTATCTCGAAGAAAACGGTCCTTGCGACCGCGAAGCGCGCTTGCGAGGAACGAGTGTCTATTATCCAGGCGCGTCCGTCCCGATGCTTCCGCGCATTTTGACGGAAAACGCCTGCTCGTTGCAGCCTGACCAGGATCGCTATGCCATGGTGGCGCGGATGGATTTCGAACCTTCCGGCGTGATGCGTGCCTATCGGTTCGCGCCAGCCGTCATTCGCAGTCGCAAGCGATTGACCTACGAACAAGCCTACGAGATCCTTAAAACTCAGGAAAAACCGGAAGATTTCGCGCCGGAAACTTTTCTATCCCTTCAAACGTGTTACTCGTTTTTCAAAATTCGTCTTGCGCGGCGGCTCAGTCGCGGAGGAATCGATCTCGATTTGCCGGAAGCCAAGATCAAATTGGATGAGGAGGACAACGTCACGGGGATTCATCCTGCGGCGCGGAACGATGCTCACCGGTTGGTGGAAGAATGCATGTTGGCGGCCAACGAAGCTGCTGCAAAGCAACTGGACGACTTGGATTTTTCCCTGCCTGTACCGCATTCACGAATCTCCCGACCCCGAGAAATCGGCGAATTTTCTTGAAACCATGAAGTTGCTGGGCGTAGCGGTTCCACGCAAAGGCAGCCCGGAAACCCTGCTGCCCAAAGTGGCCGAAACCATCAAGTCGCGTGAAGATGCGAGAATCTTGCATGGTTTGTTGCTGCGTTGCATGGCGCAGGCACGGTACAGCGAGGAAAATCTTGGTCATTACGGGCTTGGCTTGGATCATTATGCCCATTTCACAAGTCCCTATCCGGCGTTATCCCGACGTGATCGTGCATCGATTGCTCAAGGAAAGCCTGAGCATGCGCAGCAAGGCGGCTCGAAAAAAAACAAGCGACCCTTCGTGCCGAACATCTGCCGGATCTTGCGACGCTGACCAGCATGACAGAGCGGGCGTGCTCTTCAGGCCGAGCGTTCGATCGTGGATGTTTTCCAGGCCGAATACATGAGCCGTTTTCATCGGGGAAGAGTTCGAAGGGCGCGTGAGCGGCGTTCAGGCTTTCGGACTGTTCGTCACTGTGGACGAGCCGATGTGCGAGGGGCTGGTTCCCGTACGTACGATGTCGATGGATTATTTCGATTTCGACGAGCCGCGCCATATGCTGATCGGTCGCCGCACGGGTTGGCGCTTTCGTCTGGGGCAGAAACTTCGGGTGCAACTGGTGCGTTCCGAAGTGGAGGACGGCAAGCTGGAATTCGGCTTGGCTCGTGACGAAAAGTCGCCGGAGCATCGGCAGGTGAAGCGCTCGAAACCGAACTATCAACGCACACGAAAAGTGGTTCGAAAGCCGCGAAATACTCGTAGAAAAGGGCGGCGCAAATAGCAGCTGTTTTCGGGCTTCGGATGGGATTCCATGTCTGGAAGGGACTTTTTGTAGCTAAAAAATAGTTGAGTGATAACAGTAGGTTATGTTGTATGATTGTCTCGCGCCTTGACGCTTCGGGCCTCTCGTGCAATTTGACATAGGACCGATAAAATTGTAAAATACGCCGAAATTGATGGGTTGAACTGGTGTCCGAGTGAGCGCTGAAATTTGGGTGCCTTTTCTTTGCCTTTCCCATCTTTCTTCAGAATGGGCGCATTTTGCGCCCATTTTTTTGTGGAGTGGAACGCATGAAGCGAAGAGTGCTCGTTTTTACCATTTTCCTTTTGCTTTTCGTGGCCGGAGGCGTCACCTGGGCGCAGTTGAAACCACCGATCGTCGCCGATGTCGAGAAGGGGCATCAGAAGGTGATGTACTCGGAATCCGGCAAGCATTTGTACGACCTGCGCTGGACCCAGACCAAAACCATCGAGAATAACCGAACGCTCGTCAAGTACAACAGTCGCGGCAACAACATGCTCAGCGGAAAAGAGCGTGTGGAGTGGACCGAGGAATCGTTGGCGGAACTGACCCCCAAAGGACTCCGAACGCTGTATTGGAAAAAAGACAGTTCGGGAGCCGAAAAAGAAAGCTGGAAAATTACCTACGATTGGAAAACGCATAAAGCGGAATACAGCTACCAAAACCACCTGAATGGCAAAAAAGAGAGCAAAAGCCTGGAATTTTCTGCCAATACCTTCCCCAGTGACTCCATGTTCGTGCTGCTTCGCGGTTTTCCTTTCGATCAAGGGGAAGGATACAAAATCGAAGGCGAGTTTTTGTTGACGGACGGTTCGACGATTTCCGGGGCGATTATTCACCGAGGCGAAGAAAAGCTGAAAACGGCGTTCGGTGTGCTGGATGCCTACAAACTGGAACTCAAACCTTCCGGACTTACAGGTGTATTCGCTCCTACGATGAACCTGTGGTACAGCCGCAAGGCTCCGCACGTTTTTCTACGCTTCGACGGTCGGGACGAAGGTGTTTTCAAGCCTCGGACCAAGAACGTGATGATCTCGTTTTCCCCCGAACCGTGGGTAACTCCCTGACATGGCTTGACGAAAAGGCATGAGTGACGCTATCGTAAACTATTGGCTACCGATACATAGGAAAGTGAGGCGGCAAAGGGTGAAACGGCGAGGCGTTCAAGTCGGATTTATCGTACTGATCGTGGGGCTTTGTACGGGCACCCTCCGGGCGGAAGAATTTTACGATTTCCGCCATGCCGACCCTGCGGCGGTGATTCTGCCCTCCGATTACGAAAAGGAACGGCAACGACTTAATCCTCCCGTGGAAAAACCGAAGCTTCTGTTGGAAATCCGCAATATTCCTTACGGTTTTTACGAAGACGCCCCCGAAGGTACTCCGCCGGAGTTGTGGGCCAAGCTGTTCGATAGCGCCTACGGTGGCCAATGGCCGGAAGAAAAAAAACGAGATTCCTCCCTGGCGAACGAGAGTGGACGCCACCATGCCCGTTCCAAAAATCGACGTGCTGGATCGTCCCGACGATTCGGGAGATTACGTGGAAATCCTGGCCGACTGGTTCATGTCCGACGGCAGTGCATTTACCAGAGACGATTACGTCACCATGCGGCAGAAGGTCGAGGTTGTCGAACTGCTTCGGGCGTCCGATCCCGAAGGGCCATGGACGAAAGTGGCGGAATTGTCCCGTTACGGAGCGGATCGGCTGGTGGATGCCTCGTACAAGCACAAATATTATTATCGGGCGATGAGCGTCAAAGGACGCTTTTATCACAGCGGCGAGGTCATCGGTCCCGTTCAAGCTCAAGCGAACTGGTTCCATTTCGGTCGGATCAATCTCTTTTTTGCGGGACTTTTCATCACGTTGGCCATTTTATATTACATTCGCAAAGCGCGTATGGGAGGGGACATCGCCATTCGTCGGATCAACGGACTGGAGGCGATTGACGATGCCATCGGTCGGGCGACGGAAATGGGCCGCAAAATTCTTTTCGTTCCCGGCATCATGGATGTAGATGACCCGCAGACTATCGCGGGACTGACGATCTTGGGTCACGTTGCCCGCTACTCGGCGGATTACCATACCGAGCTTGAGGTGCCGGTGTCGCGTTCGATGGTGATGGTCACCGGGCGGGAAGTGGTCAAAGAAGCCTATCTCAAGGCGGGAAGTCCCGAAGAATTTCGCGAGGATGACATCCATTACCTGACGGACGACCAGTTTGGCTTTGCGGCGGGTGTGGACGGCATCATCATGCGGGAACGCCCGGCGACGATTTTTTTCCAAGGCTCGTTTTTCGCCGAATCGTTGATTCTTGCCGAAACCGGGCATTCGGTCGGAGCGGTGCAGATCGCCGGAACTGCACAGGTCACGCAGCTTCCGTTTTTCATCACCGCCTGCGATTACACCCTCATCGGTGAGGAACTTTATGCGGCCTCGGCCTATCTTTCGAAAGAGCCGAAATTGCTGGGATCGCTTAAAGGGCAGGATGTAGGCAAGGCGGCGGCGCTTGTCGCATTGGTGCTTGGCGTTGGTGTGGCTACGCTAGGCTCGATAGCGGGAAGCCCGTTTCTCATCTCGCTTTTCAAGAACTTGTTGCTGGTGGCGGACTGAAAACTTTTATCCTATAAGCTTTCGTAAATAGGGCTTTTTTTTTGCTCGACTCACAGATGGAGCAGGATTGTATCCTGCTCTTCACGTTTTGTTTTGAGGTTTTGAGGAAAACTATGTGGACGGGGATGCAATCCCCGTCCATCGTACAGGTCTGTAACTTCTTGAAATTATTGAAGCTCAAAAACAAACCACGTTGTCAGCAAGCTGTGTTGGGCAAGAAATTTGTCCGACCTACGAAAAAATTTCCAAAGAGAATTTCTTATTCCATAAAAAACGTCCTAGAAGCATTGGCTTCTAGGACGTTTGGGTCTCTGGTTACGGCGACTTATCAGTCTTTCAAAAACTCCCTGATTGCTTCGAACACCGCATCGGATTTCTCCGGGTCGCCTCCACCGGCTTGTGCCAGGGCGGGTTTTCCACCACCTCGTGCCCCTGCCGCCGTAGCGGCGGTCGAGACGATTTTCCCTGCCGGATAGCGCTTTTGCAGGTCGGCGGTGACGGCAACGACGAGGGCTAGTTTGCCGCCGCTTTCGGCTGCAAGAGCGACGATTCCGCTGTCTAGCTTGCCGGACAACTCCTGCACCAGTTCCCGAAGCGCCTTGATGTCGTCCGAGTCGATTTTCGCAGCCACCAGTTTGACATCGCCCACGGTTTCCGCCTGATCGATCAGGTTGCCGGTCTGAGAGCGGGCTTGTTCTTTCTTCAAAGATTCCAGTTGTTTACGTTCCTTCTTCAACTGCTCTTGAAGCTGGCCGACCGTATCGTCCCACTTTTTTCGGGCGAGCAACTGAGACGTAGCGAGACTTTTTGCAGCGCGGAAAGCTGGCCTTGGATGTATTCCAGCGCCGATACGCCGGTAAGACCCTCGATGCGGCGGATACCTGCCGCGATGGACGATTCGGAAACGATTTTGAACAGTCCGATATCTCCGCTACGAGCGACGTGTGTACCGCCGCACAATTCCATGGAATCTCCGATGGATACCACGCGGACCGTGTCTCCGTATTTTTCGCCGAACGTGGCGATGGCTCCCCCGCGCCTTGGCTTCGTCGATGGGAAGAACGTCGGTCGAGGCTTCGTTATTGGCCGAAATGGCGTTTTGCACGTGGCGTTCGATGCGCTCCAGTTTCTTTCCGGGGTAATTGCCTGGAAGTGGGCGAAGTCGAAGCGCATCCGGTCCGGGCCTACCCACGAACCTTCCTGACGGACGTGATCGCCTAACGTGTCGCGTAGGGCATCGAGCAACAAGTGGGTCACGCTGTGGTTGGCTCGGGTCAGTCGTCGTCTATGGTGATTGACGACCGCACGTACAGGCAGAGCCGGGCGAGGAGAACCGCTAAGTACTTCTCCCAAGTGGACGGTCAGGCCGTCTACCGGCTTTATCGTATCGTCGATACGCACGACGAGCGCCGCATCGGGGCCGGAAGGCTGTGGCAGGTCTTCGGGCCAGTGGTGGGTTTTTTGCGTCGAAAGCGATGGCTTTCGAATCGATACCCGTGCCGAGAATCAAGCCGTGGTCGCCGATCTGACCGCCCGATTCCCCGTAAAACGGGGGTGTTGGTCAGTACGAGTTCCACTTTGTCGCCGGGTTTGGCCTCGTTTACCTGTTCGCCGTTTTTAAGAACGGCGACGATTTCGGATGTGGCGGATTCTTCTTCGTAGCCAGTGAATACCGTTTCGCCGGCTTGGGCGCGGATTTCGGAGTACAGTTCCGCCTTGGCGTCGGTAGCGCTGCCTTTCCAGGATTTTTTGCCGCGTTCCTTCTGTTTTTGCATTTCGACCTGAAAGCCTTTTTCATCGACGGCGAGGCCGTTTTCCTCGGCGATGAGGGCGGTCAGGTCGGCGGGGAAGCCGAAGGTGTCATAGAGTTGAAAGACAACCTCGCCTTTGAGCGTGTCGCCGTTTTGGGCTTTCGCCTGACGGATTTCTTCGTCCAGCAGTCCAAGACCGCGATCGAGCGTCGCCAGAAAACTTTCTTCTTCCCGACTTGCAACGGTAAGTACGAAATCTCCGCGCTCGGTCAATTCGGGATACATGCCACTCATTTGTCCGATGACCTGGTTGCAGGCATCGGCGAGCATGGGTTTATTGAAGCCCAGCAGTCGGGCGTGTCGCACGGCGCGTCGGATGATGCGCCGCAGTACATAGCCACGTCCCAGATTGGACGGCAACACGCCGTCGGCCAGCAGAAAACTGATGGATCGAGCGTGATCGGCGATGACGCGCAGGGAGACATCACTTTCGGCTGAAGCACCGTAGCTTGTACCGGTCTGAGCGGCAACATGGCCGATCAGAGGCAGGAACAGGTCGGTGTCGTAGTTGGTGTAGACACCTTCGGTTACGGCCACCATTCTCTCCAGTCCTCCGCCCGTATCGACGCAGGGTTTGGGTAGATCGGTCAGGCTTCCGTCGGCGTGACGTTCGAACTGCATGAACACGAGGTTCCAGATTTCCAAAAAGCGGTCCGAATCGTCGTGGATGGTTTTTACCGGCCCAGATGTTGTCCGGTCCCGCACCCTGATCCAGATGGATTTCGCTGCATGGACCCTGGGGGCCGGTGTCGCCCATCATCCAGTAATTGTCTTTTTTCGTCCAGGCGGAACAGCTTGTCCGCCGAAACACCGATATCTTTGTTCCACAAGTCGTAGGCTTCGTCGTCCTCGCGAAAAAACGGTGACGATAAGCTTGTCCGGGGGAAGGTTCAGATGCTTCGTGACGAATTCCCAGGCATATCGGATGGCATCGCGCTTGAAGTAGTCGCCGAACGAGAAATTCCCCAGCATTTCAAAGAAGGTATGGTGTCTCGCGGTTCGTCCGACGTTTTTCCAGATCGTTGTGCTTGCCTCCGGCCCTCACGCACTTTTGAGCGCTGCACGCCGTGGGGGAAGGGCGGAGCCTGCCTACCGGTGAAGTAGTCTTTGAACTGGTTCATGCCTGCGTTGGCGAACAGTAGGGTAGGGTCGCCCGCCGGAACGAGGCTCGAACTGGAGACACGTTTGTGGCCTCGTTCTTCGAAAAAGGCAAGGAAGGCTTCACGCAAGATATCGGAAACGCATGGAGAATCTCCTGTAGATTCTTCTGGTTATCTAAGTTCCAGTTTGTTGATTTTCACAAGATCGTCCAGGACGAGTTTGGCCTTTTCGGGACCGCACAACGGATGTGTCGCCAGCGCCATCAGGGCGGCATCGTAGCTGCGTAAAATACCCGCTTCGACTGCTAGTGTTTTCGTAGGCTTTGACGGATTGCATCAGTCCGAGGATTTTCGGCTCGGGCGGGTCCACTTTCAATGGTACGATTTTATCTTTCGTGATTTGAGCGGAGATTTCAACGACTTGCCCCGCACCGATACCATCGACACAATCGCCTGCCAACACGTTGACGATGTGGGTCTGATCGTTGAGACCCATCAGCGACGTTACCAGATCGATGGCGATTTTCGAATAAAACGCTCCGCCGCGCTTGGAAAGCGCTTCCGGTTTCGTGACGACCGATTCGTCCTTGTACATTTTTCAGCAGTTCATCTTCGATCTCCATCACTTCCTGAGCGCGAGATTTCGGCTTGGCCCACTGTTTTCCGAGCATATCGCTCGTGGCGTAGAAATAGCGCAGGTAGGGTGAGGGAATGAAGCCCAGCGCTCGTACGAAAGCGGGATCGTATTCCAACTCGGGAATGTTCGCCGGACCTTTTTGCTCGGCCAGATCGTTGACGATGCGCTCGGTGACGTCTTCGCCGTCCAGGAAGACTTTTTCGAATCCAGGGACAGGTGGTTGAGACCGACGTAATCGATGGTGATCCGGTCCGGGTCGCATTGGAGGTACAGTGCGAGATCCATCACCGCACCGATCGGAATGTTGCACAGTCCGACGACACGCGACAGACCCATCCAATGCAGGGATTCCGTAATCAGTCCGGAAGGATTGGTGAAGTTTACAACCCAGGCATCGGGGCAGTAGTCCTTGATATCTCTTGCGATTTCCTGCATCACCGGAATGGTGCGCAAGGCTTTGGCGAACCCGCCGACACCGGTGGTTTCCTGGCCGATCAGGCCGTGAGCGTGACCGAGTTTTGATATCCTTGTGGCGGCCTTTTTTGTCCACCGACGCGGATCTGGGTCAGCACGAAATCCGCACCTTTGAGGGCCGAAGCACGATCGTCGGTCAGCGCAACGGTGAAAGGAGCTTTGGCGTGTCCCACCATGCGTTGAGAAAATTCTCCAACGACTTTCAACCGTTCGGGGTCATTGTCCAACAAGACGACTTCGGTCAGGTCCAGCTTCTGCGCACTACGAATAAAACCATCGATCAGTTCCGGAGTATAGGTCGAGCCTCCGCCGATTACCGTTACTTTCATGACTCCTCCATAAAGACTAGCAACAAACGCGCACAGCCTAGCCAACTATAAGAGGGGAGTCAAGGAAGCTTAAGCGCTTCCGGCAGTGTGGAAAACGTTTTTTTTTGTTTACAGCGGAAACCGGTAGACCGATGTGGCCGAATCGTTGACGTTCATGACGTACAATGCATCGTTTGGCGCAACTTTGATCTTGTACGACGGGCTTCCCTCCCCGGAGGGAGGAAGAAGGAAACGGCGGATTTCGGACCGTTTTTGCATCGATTCTGATCAAACTGGAGATGGGAAGCACCGAACCGCGCTCGGGCGTGGTCGCCAGTTTCAACCAAAATACGTTTTTTCTCTTTATCCGCATGTAACAGACGGACGGAGCCTGGAATTTCATCCTTGGGAAAATCGAGGACGAATACCGGTTTGCCGGGCGTGTCTGACGGTTGTAGAAGAATTCGATCTTTGGCCATTCGTACGGAAAAAGCGGGTTGTTGTGTCTCGGTTACGGTGCCGTCGTCGTTCAATAGAAAACCGCCGCGTCGGTGCGTGGCCACTATTCCTTGGTTCGTTCGTTTTAGTCCCGTACAGCTTTTGGAAAGTTTGTAGACGACCGGTTGTCCCTTTTCTTTCAAACATGTCACGATGGAAGGCTGGGCGTGCAGGACGTACAACCCGTTGGGAGTGGAAACGGTATCGATTCCATCCTTCGGCATGGAAACCAAAGGTCGGATCGAACCGTTTTTCTCTACGATAACCAGACGATTCTGAGAGGAATCCAGAATGTAGAGTCGTCCTTTGTCATCCACATCGAAAGATTTCGGCCCTCCGCCCGGATCTTTCAAGCGGCCCGGATGGTAGCTGATACTACCAGCCCCTTTGCCGTGAGGGGTGCGAATCCACGGTGACGCGGAACGTTCGCTTCGTTCCAAAGAAGGAAGCGAAAACGTTGTCGAAGATTCCTGCGCTTTGTCTTTCGATGCCGCAAAAGAGTCGGCAGGGGCGAAACAAATCGCAAAAAACAGGCACAGAAAGATCAAAAAACGCACTCCCTCCCACAGATTTGTGCAGGAGAGAGATCGTTTTGGAAGTCGAAAAGGTGATCATTCTTCGTCCATATGGGGGATAACGGAAATCTTTCGGAGGAACGAAGGTTTCCTTGATGGTTCGCGGACTGAGCCAACGCAGCAGGTTGATCATGGAACCGGCTTTGTCGTTGGTTCCGCTGGCGCGACTGCCGCCGAATGGTTGTTGGCCTACCACCGCACCGGTAGGTTTGTCGTTCACGTAGAAATTCCCTGCCGAATAGCGAAGGATTTCATGGGCTTTTTGCACGGCATAGCGATCTTTCGAGAACACCGCGCCGGTCAGAGCATAGGGAGAGGTGCCGTCAAGCAACACAAGCGTCTCTTCGTATTGTTCGTCGGGGTAGACGTACAGCGTCATTACCGGGCCGAAAATCTCTTCTTCCATCAGTCGGGCTTTGGGATCGGTGGTAACGAAGATCGTCGGCTCGATGAAATATCCCTCGGAATCGTCGCAGGTTCCACCAAGGAGGCGTTCGTAGTCCGGGGATTCGTTGGCGAAATCGATGTAGCCCTTGATTTTGTCGAAGCTGGCCCGGTCGATGACTGCCGCCATGAAGTTGCGGAAATCGCTGGGATTTCCCATCTTGATTTCCGCGCAGTGGGCGACGAGCTTGGTTTTTAGTTCTCCCCACAAGGATTCGGGGATGTAAGCGCGACTGGCTGCGGAGCATTTCTGCCCCTGGAATTCGAAAGCGCCCCGCACGATGGCGATGGCCAATTCGTCGATATCTGCCGATGGATGGGCGATGATGAAATCCTTGCCGCCGGTTTCACCGACGATGCGAGGATAGGAGCGATAGCCGGTGATGTTCTCTCCCACGGTTTTCCACATGGACTGGAACGTGGCGGTCGAGCCGGTGAAATGGACGCCTGCAAGTTCCGGATGTTTCAGAAGTTTCGGTCCGATCAGCTTGCCCGGTCCCGGTAGGAAGTTGATGACGCCCTTGGGCAATCCGGCGGCTTCGAACAGCTTCATCAGGTAATAGCCCGAATACACGGCAGTGGAAGCCGGTTTCCATATCGCTACGTTGCCCAGCATGGCTGGGGCGGTCGGCAGGTTTCCGGCGATGGAGGTAAAGTTGAACGGCGTGACGGCCAGTACGAAGCCTTCCAACGGTCGCCACTCGCTGCGGTCCCAGATTCCGGGTGCGTTGCCGGGTTGATCCGAGAAAATCTGTTGGGCGTAGTGGGCGTTGAAACGCCAGAAGTCGATCAATTCGCAGGCCGAATCGATTTCCGCCTGAAACGCTGTTTTGGACTGAGCCAGCATGGTGGCGGCGTTAAGGGTCGCCCGCCACGGTCCTTGCAGTAATTCGGCCATTTTAAGGAAAATGGACAGCCGCTCGGCGTAGTCCAGTTTCGACCATTGTTTCCAGGCTTCTCGTGAGGCTTCTACGGCCAGATCGATTTCTTTTTCGCCTGCCTGGTGATATGTAGCCAGCACATGACCGTGCTTATGAGGCATAATGCAGGTGTCGGTGTTTCCTGTACGGATTTCCTCGCCCCCGATGATCAGGGGAATGTCCACCGTTTTACCGGACAATTCCTCCAGTTTGCGTTTGAGTTCCAGTTTTTCGGGGCTGTTCGGAGCGTAGTTCAGAATCGGCTCATTGGTCGGGACAGGGACGTGAAACAAAGCGTTACTCATTTTTCCCTCCTGCTTGCGGGTGGTCTTCGTGCAAGACTTCCCACAAGGTCACAATTAAAAAAAAGACGAACACGAATAAAGGTTTGCAGTTTCGGCGAATGGAACGTTTTGAAGAAAAACGATTTTCAATAAGCGGTTCCTGTTGCAAAGAAATGGGTGCCGAAAATGCAAGCCCAGTGTACTACGAAAACGGATGAGTTCAAACCTGAAAGCTCAGGAAAAATAGTTTTCGACACGATGACATAGGGGCATAGGAAAAGGGAAAGAGCCTGGAAAAAACTCAATATCTCTTCAAATGAAAACGTCCCGAAATCGTTGACGATTCGGGACGTGTAGATTTTAAATGCGCTTGGATCAGAAGCGGTCGTGGTGGGGGAACAGTCCGGTGATCGATTTTTTGTTGAAAATCTGCTTGATGGCTTTGGCTACCAGTTCGCTCGTGCTGACGACCACGAGTTTCTCCGGGCATTGTTCGGTGATCGGGAAAGAGTCCGCCACCAGCAATTTGGCGATATCCGTATCACAGATGCGCTTGAGGGCGCCCGGTGCGAAGGCCGGATGGATGACACAGCCGTAAATGCTCTTGGCCCCCAGGTTGTTCAGGTATTCGATGGCGGAAATGAAGCTGCCGCCCGTGTTGATTTCGTCGTCCACGATAATGGCGTTTTTTCCCGGCGACATCGCCCGCACAGGCGGTGATGACCGGATTTTCCTTGTTGTCGGTGCGTTTTTTGTAAAGAAAGGCCAGCGGAAGGTCGAGGAATTTCGAAAAGCGTTCCGCCAGTTTCGCGCCACCCACATCGGGTGTGACGATAACCGAGTTGTCGATCGGCATGTGTTCGTGCAGGGCGTCGCACAGCACGTCATCGGCGAAGAGCTGATCGAACGGCACGCTGAAAAACGCTCCGAAGGCTTGCGCATGGAGGTTGAGCGTAATCACGCGGGTAACTCCGGCGGATTCGAGGAAATCCGCGCAAAGACGGCCCGTGATGCAGATGCGGGGCTGGTCTTTTTTCTCGCTACGGGAGGTAAAACGCATACGGCGTGATGACGTTCACGGACTTGGCCGACGAAGTGACACAGGCCCGGACCATCATGCAGAGTTCCATGAAATGGGTGTTCACGGGTGCGGAAGAGGTCTGAATAATGTAGACATCCCGCCCTCGGACGTTGCAAGGGAGCTTGACGAAGGTGTTGTCGTTGCTGAATTCCTTGGTTTTGGCGATCTGAAGTTTTACACCAAGATGCCTGGCCACTTTTTCCGCATATTCCGGGTAGGAACGTCCCGTCATCAGAACCATTTTGTTGATATCTGGGGCACTGATTTCGGCGGCGAAGCAGCTGTCTCGATCCATGATTTTCTCCCCGCGATTTTTTTTCGCTTCTGGAGGGTCGGCGAACCGACGGGTTACGGCAAGATCCGGTGATTTTTCTAACGAATGCAGCCTTCGAAAGATATCTGCCGGATGCACCAGTCACTTGGAATGGGCTTCCCGTTCCAAAGCATGAAGTGAAGTCCATCCTTGGAAAAACAGTCAATGAATTCAGCGCTTATTTAAACGCATCGTAGGAAAATGTCCACCCTTTTTCCAAAGGCTTGAGTAACTCCACTGATACCATGGAGTTAGAGCTTTTTTAAGAGAAATTCAAGCGCCGAGAGGTGGCACGGACCGCTTTGATTTCGACCTCTTTTTCAATGTCGTTCGGGGTATTGTTCCCTTGAAAGGGAGTTTTGGAAAAATCCATCAGGTTTGACGGATTTTCACCCGACAATTTTCGAAAATGTCCATCGACACAGTTCGAGGAATTTCCCGACGTCGTTCGTCCTTCCAAATTAAGGTATTCCCATTCATACATGGGAAAAATGGGAGAAGTCCCGAATTTCCGATGAAGTTGCACGATTCGGAATTTCAGAGTAGTTTCGAATCTATTCACATCTTTGCTTGTTCCCCACGATATAATTCCGAACTGTTTTACCGTTTTTCGAATTTCGGAGCATTCCATGGTGTTGTTTTTCCGATTGAAATCTGATTCTTCGTTTGGTCTGTTGGGGATTTTTCTCCTTTTGGTGTTTGTTTTGGCAAGTTGCAGTGATTCGTCACAACCTCCCCTCGAAAGCGATTCGGACATTACCGAGGTGGAAAACGACGCCTCAACCGATTCAGACCCTTTAGACGAGGAAGAACCTTCCCTTCTCTGCGAACCGGACGCCTTCCGTTGCCAACCGGGAAGCAATAGCATTGTTAACAGATGCACTGAAAATGAGTGGCGGTTCTATCGGGATTGCGCGGATCTCGGTAGAATTTGTCTGGATGGCGATTGCGCCACTCCGGGGGATATTGACGAAGAAGAAATCGAACCTGATGAGGATACGGATATTCAGGACAACGATCCTATAGAAAACGACACCGATGAAGAACGAGAGGAAGGAAGCACGATCGTAGAGTGTCCGGGGCACCCGGAAATGGTATTGGTGGATGACTATTGCGTTGATCGTTGGGAAGCCGTAGCGATGGAATACGAGGATTGCAGCGGCACAGCTTACGGGCAGTATGAAGACGACTATCCCGATGGATTTCCAAAGTGTGTGGATTGCGATGAAAACGGTGAGTGCATCGAGGGTGGTAATTGCCCAAGGGAAGACGAGTTAGGAGATCAAACAACACCCGTTTATGCCTGTAGTCTCGAAAACGTGCTACCGTCAAGGTATATTACCTGGCTTCAGGCCAGGAAGGCTTGCTTGAATAGCAACAAGCGCCTTTGCAGCATGGATGAGTGGATTCGAGCCTGTGAAGGTTCGCAACATTATCTGTTTCCCTACGGAAATGTTTTTATTGAGGATGCATGCCATACTGGCATGAATGATCCGATTGAAACAGGTCAATACAATCAATGTATTAGCCAAGATGGGGTGTACGACCAGATTGGGAATCTTGCTGAATGGTCAGCTACTACCTTTATTCAGGGAAGTTCTAATTATAACTATCTTGGATGTTACTGGGTTTGTACTTACTCAGATCATTTAAAATGTAATCCAGATGATCCGACGCAAAACAGAAAATCCTATACATCATGGGAATTTATTGGGTTTCGATGTTGTATGGATCACTAACCCCCTGTCTTATACTCCATCATCAGGGTGAAGGTAACGAATAAAACTGTCCGTCAACTCGGCCAGAACCCGTTCCTGAGAAACAGGCGGCTCGAAAAGCAGCATGGAGTGAAATACGGCCTCGATGGATGTAACGAGGACATAAGCCGCCGCCTCCGTATCTTTGATACGAAAAACCGAGCGGTTGTTGTCGAGCATGGCTTGCACCGCCCCTAAGATCTTGGTTTGTTCTTCCAAATGAAGCTGGAAAAAATCCTCGTCGCTGCTTTTCATCAGATCCATTTCCAGGTGAAAAGCCGGTCCTTCTTTGTGCTGTTTCAGAATATGTCGCAACATTCCGGCTAAAAACGCCTTGGGGTCTTGCTTGGTGGCGTCGAAGGTTTTCAATCCCATGGTTGCGTTATGGGCATCTTCCAGATGGCGACGGAAGATTTCTAGCAGCAACTGCTTTTTATCGGGAAAGTAATTGTAAAAACTACCGATCGCCACCCCGGCGGTTTCGGCGATTTTCTTGGAATCGGTTTTCCGGTAACCGATCTCGGAAAACAGCTTCGTTCCGGCTTCGATGATCTTCTCTTTCGTACGAATCGAACGGGCTTGTTTCGGTTTGCTGACAGTCTTCGGTGTCATGTCTTGCCTCCTCTTATTCCATAAATAACAACCCGAGAGAAAAAAATCAACGGAAAAAGTGAATCTGAACTCAAATTCATCTTGACAAACCTCGCACATCACGGTACCGTCACAAATATGAAGTTGAGTTCAGGTTCATTTTAAGGAGAAAGACATGCTAGAGAAACTCGCAAACGCCGTCGTCCGACATCCCTGGGTCACAATTTTCGTATTTCTGGGAATCACGGCCTTTTTTGCAGCTCAACTGCCGAAAATGGAAGTAGACCCGGAAATGACCAACCAGATGCCCGACGATATGCCCGCCCGCAAATCGTTGGATCGCATCGAGGAACTGTTCGGCGGCACCGACATGCTGATCGTGACGTTCTCGACGGATGATGTACTCAATGCGGATACGCTGGCACGTATCGAAAAACTTTCCGACCGCTTCGAACGTATGATGGAATTGGACAAAGTGTTCAGTCCGTTCGCATTGAAAGATATCCATGGTCGAGACGGAGAGATGATCGTCAACCCGGCGATCGAGACCCTCCCGAAAACGAAAGCCGACCGCGAAGCCCTTCGACGCACCCTGATGGACAACGATCAAGTGTATGGTCGCGTCATTTCGAAAGATTTCAAGCACGCCTCCATCGTAGGTTTTCTGAATGCCGACGCCACCGACGGCGAAGTCCTGAGCAAACTGGATGCTTTGCTCGAAGAATTTCCCGGCCCCGAAGCCGTTCATGTTGGTGGTGCGCCGTACATTCGGTCCAATATAGGGAAAGATATCGGTCGCGACATGCGGACGTTTATGCCGATCGGCCTGCTAGTCATGTTGATCTTCTTTTACCTGTGTTTCCGACAACTTCGGGGCGTGTTGCTGCCGTTTCTCATCACGATCATGGCCGTGGTCGTTTCCATGGGATTGATACCGCTGTTGGGTTGGAAAATCATGGTCGTGACGGTGATCCTCCCCGTCATGCTGATCGCCGTGGCCAACGATTACGGCATTCACATGGTGGCCCGTTACCAGGAAGACAATCTGCCCGGCAATCGTGAAAGCCGCCGAGATCTGGCGAAAAAAGGTGTATTGGCCATGGCCAAACCGGTGCTCGTGACCGGCGTGACCACCATTGCCGGGCTGCTGTGTTTGAGCAGCCATATCCTGATCCCTGCCGAACAAATGGGGTACCTGGCTTCGGCGGGTGTGGCTTTTGCCCTGCTGGCCAGCCTGTTTTTCCTCCCTGCCGTGCAAACCGTCCTCCCTCGCGCCAAACCGGTGCAACTCCAGTCCGGTGATTCAAGCGACCAGCCCCGAATGCTCGAACGCCTGCTGCATCGGCTGGCGAATGGCATCGTTCGTTTCCCAAAAACGATTGTCGCCCTGTTCGTGGTGGTAGCTCTGGGGATTTCCGGCGGAATCTTCCTGATTTCCGTGGATACGAATTCGGTCAACTACTACCCGGAAGGCGCACCGGTCCGTGAAGGCGCCAACCTGATCAACGACCACTTCGGCGGAAATTTCGCGGTGTCGATCGTTGCCGACGGGGACATCAAATCCCCGAAGGTCATGAACGCCATCGACGACTTGCACCGACACATGGAAAAACACCCCGACGTGGATGTCGTCACCTCGATTTCGGAAATCGTGCGGGACATGAACGAAGTCATGCACGACGACGACCCGGCCTACAATACGGTTCCCGATTCCCGTGACGCCATCGCCCAATACTTTCTACTGTATTCCATGAGTGGCGAACCGGACGACTTCGACAAACTCATTGATTTTCCTTACAAACATGCGAACATCACGGCTCGGGTCAACAACCACACGACAAAAGCGATCAGCTCGGTCGTCGATCACGCCAAAACCTATGTAGACAATCACCCGGACGCGCCGTTCACCGTGGTAGGCGGCATGGCCAACGTATTTTCCGACATGGCCGAGGAAGTGGTTCGCGGGCAACTCGTCAGCCTGTCTTTGTCGCTGCTGGCCATTTTCCTTCTCGTGGGGCTGCTGTTCCGCTCCGTCACCGCCGGACTGATGGCCTGCGTTCCCTTGGTTCTCGCCATGATGGTGCTGTTTGGACTGATGGGGTTGATGAATATCGAGCTTAACGTCACCACCGCCATGCTCAGCAGCATCATGATCGGCGTCGGCGTCGATTACACCATTCATTTCCTCTGGAGATACAAAGAAGAACGAGAACGTGGACTGGAAGCCCGCAAAGCCGTCGTAGAAACCCTGACCACCACCGGACGTGGCATCGTGTTCAACGCCCTGTCGGTGATCGTCGGATTCGCCGTGCTGATGATTTCCTCGTTCCTCCCGGTTCAGTTCTTCGGGTTCCTGGTCTTCGTAAGCATCGGAGCCTGTCTGGCCGGAGCTATGGCGCTGCTGCCTTCGCTCGTTCTCTGGCTACGTCCTCGATTCCTGGAGCCGAGCCAAGAGCCTTCCAGCTACGAAGTACCCGTCCTGCCGACTCATCCCCAGACCGTGGAGGGCTGAACATGCCGTGGACGACCCTCGAAAAACTCAACCGGCGCTTTTCCCCCATTACGTTGGAAAGCCCATGCCTGACTCGATTCATGGAAACCTTTCAAGCGAAGGTTCCGGGGTTCTCCGACGAAGAATTTCTCCGACGATTGAGGATGACAGGATTTGAAAAAGCGTGTTTTATAGGGCAGTTGAGACTTGTAGCCGATGCCAGCCTGCAACTCGTCAAGCACGACAACCGAAACGCATTGATTGGCTATCTCACCGAAAATTCAGATGATTTCACCCTTGCAGTGGCTGCGCTGGCCGTGGAGGACATCTACCGAAACGCTGCAAAAGAAAAAGCCTTGGGGCTGTTCCGAATCCGGCAGTATGGAGAGCCGCTTTCATCGCAGGTGGTTGGCCTCGTGCTTGAGTTCTGGCGTTATGAATGCGGAAGCTCAGGATGGTCTTGCCTGATCGCCGACTCCGACTCGTGGAATGCAGCGTTGGCGAAGATGTGTCAAGAAGGCGAACGTTTTGACACGACAGGCAAAAAAGAAGGGAATTTGCTTGACAATCCTCGTTACGGTCTTTAAAAAGATGAGTCCATTCACCTGAACGTGAATGGCTGAAATGATACGATTCAAAGGAGGACGTTGTGGCACACCACAAGTCGGCAATCAAACGCATTAAGACCAATGAAAAAGCCCGTTTACGCAATCGCCACAAAATAAGCACCTTGCGTACGGAATTGAAAAAGTTCTTCGCTCTGCTCGACACGGGAACGGCGGAAGAGATTCAGACGGCTTTCCCGAAAATCAGCAAGCTGTACGATAAAGCGGCGTCGAAGGGAATCCTCCACAAGAAAAACGCTTCGCGTCATATCAGTCGCTTGGCGAAGACCGTCAACAAGATTCTCGCGGAAATCGCTGCCGAGTAATTTTCGTTTCCGACGATTGCTTCTAGCGCTATCATTACGCCTGCCGGGTTACCGGCGGGCTTTTTTGCGTTTTGGTAACAATTTTTGCAAAACGATTCGAAAAGGGCAATGCATCCGAGCGTCGATACGGTATAATTACCTTGAATTTATTGAAGTTGGAGACGTCTAACGGCACGGATCGACGATTCACAACGGTTCGACGTGGAAACGAACGAGAAGGATTCTTCCAATGACCCGTAAAATCAACTGGTTACCCGTTATTATTTTTCTGCTTTTCCTGGGTGGAACATTCGCGTGTACGGATGGTGTGAAATCCAACCCCATCATTCCGGGCGATTCTTCCGAAGAAAATGAACTTTCCGACGAGAGCACGGAAGATCCATACATTGAAGAAGAACAGGAAGACGAGGACGAAGCCGTAACTCCGGCGGATGAAGACGACAACACCGCCGAAACGGAAGACGACAGCTTGGATGACACCGAAGAAGGTGTCGATACGGACGCAACGGATACCGAAGAAAACGACGCCGAAGAAGAGGAAGAAATCGAATTGACCTGTGACGGCGTGCAGCCTCGAAATTGCTTCCCCCCCAACGGAACTCCGGGAGAATCCGGATATCTCTGTGTCGGAAGCCAGCGGGTTCGTTACGAACACACGTTCACCGCCGCGCCGGATTGCATTCCGAAATGCGTCCTGGCGGGGACCGAAGTCTGCCCCGGCGACTGCATCGACCCCGGCGCGGGTGGCGCATACTGCGAAGAAGTACCCGATGAGGAAGTAGAAAACGATTTCGAAGAGGAAGAATTCGAAGATTTCGACGAAGAGGAAATCGAAATTGAAGCGGAAGAGATAGAAAGCGAAGGGGAGGGCGAAGAAGAAACCGAACCGGAAGCGGAAGAAATAGAGGTGGAAGAGGAAATCGAGCGAGACGCCGACGAAACCACCTGGGTTTGTCCTATCGATGTCTTCGATGCGGAAGCCAACAATCAGTACCAAAGTCAGGCAAGCTGGATCGATCCCGGTGAGTACGAAGACCTGTCGATCTGTCTTTCGGATATCGACTGGTTCTCCTTCGAAGTAGGAGCGGACAAAGTCGTCACGGTAAAAATCACCTATACCTATTCCTTCGGCGATCTCTCCCTGGCCGTGCGCGATGACAGCAACAGCATTCTGCTGGCCAGCAACACGACCGAGAATTTCGAGGAAATCAGCTACGAAACCACTTGGGCCTCCACCGCGTACGTCATGGTGCGCGGACAGGGAAGCGGTGTGCGTAATCTTTACAGCTTGTATGTGACCATCGAAGATCCACAGCAACCGGACGAAGAGGAGTTCGAGGAAGAAACCTGGGAAGACGAGGAGGAGGAAGAATCGGAAATCGAGCTTGCGGACGTGGAAGAAGAGGAATATGTCCCGGCCTGTCTGGACGATCCTTACGAACCGTCTTCTTTGGAAGACCCCGCCGAATTGCACGCCGGATTGTTCCAGGATCTTATTTTGTGTGAAGACGACAGCGATTACTATTCCATCGTGCTGGATGATCGGGATGAAGTGGAGGTCAGTTTTACCTCTGAGATGTACGGACACATCCGAATCTGCCTGATTCCCGTCAACCCGGTGCAAATGCGCTGTTTCAACCAAGATACCTTCGAAGGTTCGGTGTCCTATACGGTTCCCCTGAATGAAGGGGGCCAACACATTATTTATGTGACGCATCGGTCCCTTTGGACCGGCTGGCGCTCTCCCTATAGCATCAACGTTCACGTAACGCCTTATGGCGGATGCACCAACGACGAGTACGAACCCAACAACCTTCCCGAAGATGCCACCACGGGACTTGTCGATACCGCCATTTCGCTTCAATTCTGTCCCTGGGACGCCGACATCTTCTCCTACCATCTCGATCAAGGAGAAACCATTCGAGCGGACCTGACCTTCCAGCAGGAAGACGGCAACATCGACCTTCGCTTGGTGAACGCCAACGGCGAAGAAGTCAAACGTAGCGATTCGACATCGGACAACGAAGTGCTCGTCTATACGGCTGAAACCGCAGGAGATTACCTGCTGTATGCCTATATCCTCTCCAACTACGCCACGTCGGGAACATTGTATGTAGCAAAGGGGTTCGATGCCATCTGTGCGGAGGACGGTTACGAGGACAACGACAGCACGGTACAGGCGATCGTAATGGAGCAAGGCACCATCGAGATGACGATCTGCCCGGACGACGAAGACTGGCTGGCGCTGGATCTCGCCGACAACGAGCACGTCGAGGCGTACATCCGATACGATGTCGGTGACGAACCGATGATCACACATTTCCTGAATACCAGCCTGTTTTCGGTGCAAAATCCGATTTCGATGGATGGAGGCGTGTACTTCGACAAGGTGGTCAATCCCGGTGGCCGTCATTATCTGAAATTCGCCCCACCGCCGATCACCCCGCGCGAAGTGGCTTACAGCGTGGAAATCAAGCGTTGTCGTGAAGATATTTACGAAGACAACGACAGCTCGTCCCGGCCAACCATCGCACCGATGGGTGTAACCTCCAACCTTTATATTTGTCCCGAGGATGAGGACTGGTTCGCCATTCCCGTCAGTTCCAGCGACTGGGGTGGCCAGTTGCCACGACTGACCATTTACGTGACGTTTATTCACGCAATGGGCGACCTGGACATCTACCTGTACGATGGCTACGACAACGTGATCCTATCCAGCACCAGCCGATCGAACAACGAACACATCATCTACGATGTCGAAGCTTTCGCCTACTATTATTTGCAGGTGGTTGGAGCCAATCAAGAGGTCGGCAACGAATACGAATTGGAGCTTTGGCTCTCGGATAGTCCGTAAGAAAATTGCTCGGGATACTATGGAACAACATTGACGGGTGGCACGGTCTTTGCCCGGAGGGCAATGGCCGTGAGATTCCAATAGGTTGCACGGCCATCGATTCTTCGAATCGAAGACCGTGGCACCCATCCATTGATTGATGCCTCTCAACCTGAATTCTTCACTTTACGTCGGATTATCAACGCAACAATAAAACTCAACATACGGACGGGGATTGTATCCCCGTCCGCACGTTTTGTCTTTGTAGTAGGCATGGAGATTCTTCGTCCAACCCACGTAAACGTTACCCCCACATCCCAACAAATCTTGAAGAATTCCGGATTCGTTGGTTTTTCTCACTTCTTCGATACAAAATCATCGTTGCATGGTCCCACCCGGTTGACCGACACGAGCTTCCAACGGTACAATTGCGGAATCGTCACGAATGAAAGACCGCGCATGAGTTCCGTTTACGACAATCCCGGCCCTCACGAGCTACCTACGGCACGTTGCCGACTGTGTCGGGAGTGGTTCGATTGCTTCCCGCGACGACAGGGAGAAAAAGCCGAAATCCGGGGCTGCTTCAAAGACTGTCGCCGCGTCGATCTCGCCGCTTGTCACGAACATTTCGAACGACTGCGCAAACACTCCGGCCTGCACGATTCTCCCTATCGGGACATGGAAACGATTCTGCTGGAGCAATTCGACGACGCCATGCAACAGTATTCGAACCTGTTGGAATTTTCGATGTCGCTGTACGACAACAACGCATCTTTGTATCGTTTTTCCTACAGTTATCCGCAACTTACCACCAGCACACAACCGGGTGTCCTCGAAAAGCTGTCCGCTTGTCTCGATGCTCTCGATCCAAATACGAAAACGTTTTCACCCCAACTTTTAAAACCGGCTCGCCCTCCCCTTGTCGAACAGCTTTTGTGGGGAATCGATGCCGACCCGCAACGGTGGCGACTCAAACTGTATTTTCAGTTTCCGCAAGGCTTGCAAGAGTTGAAGTCTTTGTTTCTAAAGCACTTTTTCCCGAACCGTCTCCCTTTGTCGCCGCAGACCTCCCTAAAGCGTTTGCATCTGCTCGGCCTGGATTTTTCAGGAACAGGAATTCGTGGGATCAAACTGTATTATCTTTACGATTTTCTCGATGCCCCAACGCTACGCACCGAATTCGCCGAGCACCCGTTGATCGGGAAATGGCTCGACGGCCCCCGCAACAAGGGACTGCACGATTTCATCTATATCCAGCGGATCGATCACCCCGACTCTTCCGACATCCACAAATGCTCGGAAGTGGATTTCAGTCTGTGGAAAAACGGCCTGACCGTCGAAAATCTCCAACGGGATCTACCGACAGATGCCGCCCGAAAACTTGACGAAAACCTGCGAATATTCGATGGTCGCCATGTCGTCGTCAACCGTTTGTCGGTTCCCGTGGATGGGCTTGAGAAGCTCAATCTTTACTATTACTTGCTCGATCCTCCAGCCTAAAGGAAACATCGTGGCCCGCTCGATTCTTCTTCTCCATCCTCCCGTTCAAGCTGTCAGCTTGCCACAACTCTATAATTATGCAGAGCCTTACCCTTACGGCCTGCTCAAGTTGGGAACCTTACTGAAACGTGCAGGTCATGGCGTGCGCCTTATCGACATGATGGAGTACGGCCACCTGGAAGGCTCGTTCGTTCGCGACTGGCCATCCAACTGCACCCTGCACTCCATGAAACACGCAGGAAACAACCGCGTCAAAGATTCCATCAAACCTTCGTATTTACTTGGAAAAAGTATGGACTGGCTACGCAGCCGGTTGCAGGAATCCGAACGGCCAGACGAAATATGGGTCAGCAGTTGCCTGACCTACAACTGGGAGACGACCCACGAAGCGATCCAGGTCTGCAAAGAAATCTGGCCCGAAACGCAAATCAAACTCGGGGGAAATTATCCGACGCTCGAACCCGAATGGGCGAACAAAAGCCTCGCCGACGAGATTGTCTCGGGTATCGTCGAAGAAGCCGAACGGGAATTCGCCGACATCTCGCTGTTCGAAACCATGCCTGAACTGGGCTTGTTCAATCTTGCCACGGGATGTTCGAACCGTTGCACGTTTTGCGTCAACCATCGCCATCCGCCTCAACTACGATTCAGCTCGAAACAGCTTTTGTACTATTTCCTCAGCGTTAAAAAACGATTCGGAATTTCCCATTTCAGCAACTGGGATCCGAACGTCACGTTGTTTCCCGAAGCCATGGGAGAACTATTCGATACCGTTGCCAAAACGAACGCCGGATTGACCTTCAGTTTCAACATGGGTCTGCAACCCAACAAAATCACGAGGGAACTGGCGTTGAAAATGCAAAAAGCGGGTGTGGTGGAGATGACCATTCCCGTAGAATCCACCGATCCGTCGATGCTTCAGCGTTTTCAAAAACCGTACGGTCACAAAACGGCGATACGTACCCTGCTGATGCTTAAAGACATCGGGTTCGACATCGGCAAGTTCCACACCACCTGTATTGTGGGTTACGATGACGAATCCACGCGCCACCTGTTTCGAACCTATCTTTTCATGGCGCTGCTGGGTTCACAGCCGATTTTCTTCCCGATCAATCCGGTACCGACCTCAAAGGAATTCGACCGCCTGCGCTCGGTACTCAACGGCAAACCACCGGAAGAACTCAACGGCTACCTTTTCCCGTTGCAGGAATCCAAGGAAAAAGTGGAGCTGTACGATCTTCTCGTAGAGATGGGATGCTCCAAACGCCTCAAGGACGCCGAAATCTTGGCTCGACGCCTCCCACCCGCATTGGAAAAGCAGTTTTATGAAGAACTTGAAAACACTCGCAAGGAATTGAAGCAGATCCAAGCGGAAGGTGTGTAAAGTCAATCGTGGTCGGACAAATTTCTTGTCCGACGTGACAAGGTGGCGTTTAGACTTTACACCGACTATCGAAACGTGGCGTCAATGGCTTCTCCCGGCACCTTGTGGTCCATCAGCAGGGCACGGGCCAGTTCTTTGCGGGCTTCCGGACCTTCTCCAAGACTTAAATGCAGTAGTCCCAACAGGAAATGGTTTTCCGCATCCTGAAAATGATCCATCAGCCAATCCACGACGCCATTGAGCCGCTTTCTCGTGTTGGCCTTGATGTCTTCCTCGTTTTCTCCTTCGATCAGCAGTCCCGACCGAATGTAGGCCGCCAACGGAACGAGATTCATTTCGTCGAAGTCGATTTCGGCCCCTACGACATTGTTATCCTTATGATTTACATCCTTGATCTTTCCAAGTACGGAATACTCGGCACCCGTCCAGGGATGCACCAGAACCACGCGGATTTCGTCGCCTTTGTTGATGTCCTCTTCGGTTGGTACCGAAAGCGTCCCCTGGCTGATTTCCCGCTTGAAAATCTGCCGTAGCTCCTTGCGATCGATCGGGGCAACGATAAAGTTGGCGCTGAAATTCCCGTCATCCAGGTTGACGTGCTGTTTTTCTTCTTCAACGATGGTAATTACCGAACCGCTTTGGTTCGTTTCGTCTTCGAATTCCGGATCATCAAATAAAATGCCGTCGTCGTCCTCGTCTTCTTCTTCGATGATAAATTCGTCGTCGATCACGACTTCAAATTCTTCATCGTCCTCGTCGGTTTCCGACGCTTTTTTCACATTTTCAAGTTCTTTATCGGCTTCGGCGGCAAGGTCATCGAGATCCGTTTCTTCCCCGTACGCATCGAAGGCATCGCTTAGGTCGTGGGAAGTATCGTTTGCCGAAGTTTCGACCGGCTTTTTCTCCTCGGCTTGAGCATCCGCTTCAGAGTCCTCGTCGTCCTCTTCCTCGAAATCATCGATTTCAATGATTTCCTCTTCCTCGTCCAACTCGATCTCGAACCAGTCTTCCTCTTCAGTCTCAGCGACATCGGAGACGATTTCTTCTTCCTCTACTTCGCCTTCCGCCAACTTGCCGATAAAACCTTCCCAGAGTCCGCGATCGTCTTCGTTCATACTGAAGAATTGGACGCCCATCCCACGAGGACCGGGAAGATTCCGTCCGCCTCGCCTGGAAACCACCTGTGCAAAGGTTTTGATGGTTTTATCTTCGGGAAGATGAATGACGACCTGGATCAACTGCCGTAACGGTTTGGGGCGTTTTGTCAACAAAAACGCGCCGTTGATGCATACATCGTCGGTGGTGTAGGTTTCGACTCCCTCTTTTCCTTTGGAATCGATCTGAAGTTGAACGCGGTATCTGTCGTCTTGCCTGTTATTGACCATGACCGTTTCGTCCCAGCCTTGTTCGAAGTCAAGTTTTTGAAATCGTCGCCGAAAGTCCCCTGATTGTCCGGGCGCGGATCATTTTCTCGGAACACCCCAAAATTTACCCCATTTCCGCTCCAAACGCCACCCAAGAGCACATTTTTATCAAAGAGTTTTCTATCTTCCACGAAAAAGCCCCGCTCGAATTTCGAGCGGGGCGGAATGTTGCATTCGTTGAAACGCTTATTCCTCGAAAATGGCATCGGATTTGATGTTGAATTCCCGACGCTTGAGAATCAGCACGTACCCCAGGTTTTCGGAGGCTTTCTGGGCGATGCGATCCAGTTTGGTTTTCTGCTGCAACTCGGCCAGCTTCGGAACGATTTCCTTGGTCGCCAGTTTGTTGGCGGCGAACACCACAGCGTCACGCACACGGTCGGTTTCGAAGGTTTTGGCTCCGATGTACTTCATACCGATTTCAAGAGCATCATTGAGGTTTTTAGCATTGAGATGCGCCAGAGAATACAGAGCGCGTTCGGCAATGGCCCAGTCGTATTTTCCGTATTTGGCCTTCTGTTCTTTGCTCTCGTTGGCGGCATTGACGTGGGTATGCAGCGCTTTGAGTTTGTTATAGTAGCACTGGGCGTTCTTTTTGCATTCCTTGGCCATTTTCAGGCGAAGGTGGAACGCTTCCATCAGCTCGGGAGTGGAAATCGCCAAGCCGAACACGGTGGAATTGATTTTCTTCTCTTCCACGACTTTGGCGAAGCGCTCTTCGAACTGTCCTTCGATATCCAACATGGAAAGCAGGTTGGCAGCGGCCATCGGCCATTGCGGGAACAGCGTCGGTTTGCCATCCACGGGAGAAATCAACGTTTGTTCGCCACCCTCGACGATTTCCATCAGCGTTTCAAGCTTGTCTTGGGGGAGGCCGATCTGCATCAGCGCCTGAGCGATGAATTCCTTTTCGTTCAGGAATTCGGTCTTCGGCGGCTTGACGATGAACAGTTTGTACATTTCTTCCATGGCGGCGGGGGAAGCAAGGCGTCCCAAGGACTGCGCCACTTTCGCGAACACTTCGAAATCGAAATCGGCTTTGGGGTCGGCGCCGAGTTTGAACTGCTCGAGCAGGAACGGGACCAACTCGGGATCGCGGCTCTGTCCCATGACTTCGACGGCCTTGATTTTGACCCAACCGGGCTTCATGCCGATTTCCTTGGCCAAACCAATGATTTCCTTGACGTTTTCTTCGCCTTCTTTATCGACAATGGCGTAGATGTCTTTGTTTTGGAAATTGTAGAGTTTGATCAGCGCATCACGCATTTCCTTGCCACCGATACGCAGCAGGGCGGTCTGACCGTCGCGGAAGAGGTTCAGGCCCGTTCCGTCATCGACGAACAGCGCATAGGCAAGATCGTCAGCCGCTTCGGAAGCGTTCAGTTTTCCCAAAGAAATCGTCGCGTAGTGGCGAAGCTGGATCTTCTGGTCTTTATCCTTGAGAATAGCCCGCAGCGGCGCGATGGCCTGGCGGTCGCCGATGGCCCCAAGAGCCTGGATTCCGCCCGCTTTACCCATTTCACCGGTCACATCGGATTTGACCACTTCGATCAATTCGCCGACGGCGGTTTTGTCGCCGATCATACCCAACGACATACAAATCTGCTCGGTCAGACGGTCGTGCTCTTCGGAGTCCTTGGTGGACACGTCCTTGAGTTGTTTCAGCAAAAACGGAACGGCCACGGGATCCTTGAGAACGCCCATGGTGAAAACCGCTTTTAGCGTCCCGTACCGTTTCGTGACGAGATATTCGAGCACGGGAAGAGCTTCTTTGACGAGCTTGGGATTGTCGGCATGTTCCTGGATGTACAACATAGCTCGGTCGCGATGCCGTTTATCGTAAAGATCCCAGGCCCAATCTTCTTCCGTTTTTTCCATGCTGCAAGCCAACGGCAGCAGGAAAACCACCAATAAAAAAAGCCCCATGGCGTTTTTCATGATCCACCTCATCCTTATGCAATTACGATTCACTTGGAATTTTTCTATAAAAGTCCTCGAAATTGTTTCGTACCATACCTAAATCCATCCGTCGGGGCAAGGGATTTTAGACGGGATTCTTCTTTGGATATCAAGGACGTAAAAAGACCGTCGAGAGAGAGTTTTACAAAGCTTCCCAGCACGAAACAAAAGATGACGAAAAATCGAAGGACCGTCCAGAAAAAACTCGTCAAGAAAATCGTTTTCAAAGCTTCTTGCACAAATCTTTATGGAGTGAGTAGGATAAAAAGGAATGAATTGATACAAAAAGTTCCATGACGAAATTTTTCCACACAATTTCTCCGTATCGGGTACCGTTGGTCCTGGCCTTGTGCCTGTTTGTCTTGACGTCGATCCCCTACCTTCACGCATTCCAAGCCCAGAATGACGATCGGTATTTCCTCGGGGGGCTGATGTTCCCCGACGACCACGACGCCTACGCCGCATTTTGCGCACAGTCCGAACGCGGAGAGTGGCTGTTTGCCAATCCCTATCGTAAAGACGACAACCCGGCGGTGTATTTCAATCCTTTGTGGTTGGCGATGGGAAAATTTCAGCAGGTGACGGGTCTTACCTATCCGGTTGGTTTCCAGTTTCTTCGGTTGATCGCCTGCCTTTGGCTTGCCTGCGCGGCTTTTGCATGGCTCAAACGCCTTTCGCCAAAATCTTCCCCTTTGGCGCATTTGTTAGGACTGACCCTGTTTTTGACCGCCTCGGGGGGGGGGTGGCTTTTTCAACTCGGATGGTTATTGCTTCACGCCGTGCCCCCCGATACCCACACCGAGATGTATCCTTTCGTCCAAGCGGCCTTCGTTCCACATGCGGCGCTCAGTCATGCCATGCTGATGACCGCTCTACTATTTGCTACATCGACAACCCATGGAAAGCACAAGCGAAATCTGCTCGCTGGCGGCCTGTTAGCGCTATTGTTCACCATCCGCCCTTACGACGCACTGGTCGGCTGGCTGGCACTGATTCTCGTCTGGACAATAACCACCCTCACGCGCTATTTCGGGAAAAAACCTTCCGATTCCTCCCAAAGCGCACCAAGCTTTTCGAAACCGTCGTTTTTATCCTGGCTGATACCTGTTCCAGCCCTGGGTTACACGTTCTGGCTCACGCAATACAGCACGGGATTTTCGTCGTGGTCCGAGGGAAACGTTTACCCCTTTCCCGCTCCCGGCTCTTTCGCCATATCCCTTGGTTTATTGTGGATTTTCGCTCCGTTGGGGTTGTTTTTCGCTTTTCGCAAAAAGCGTCCATGGCAGGGAACCAACGCCATCGTTTCGGCTTGGATGCTCGTAGCCTGGATTCTGTTGCTGGTTCCTGTCGTGCCTTGGTCGTGGAGAGTCGCCGGCATGGCGATTTCTCCCCTGCTTCTGCTGGCTACCAGCGGGTGGCTGACCTCTCCCGGTCGGTGGAAAATCGCACTTGTGGGGCTGGCCATTCCGGCCATGATTCCAACCAACCTTCACTTAAGTTCCGACCTGAACCGCCTGGCCGTCGAACGAAACAAATATCTGTTCATGCAATCGCATTTGTTCGAGGCTTTCGAAGCGCTCGATCAACTGGCCCCGGGGTTGGTGTTCACTCATGGATCGTTGGGACAAAAAGTACCGATTTTCACCCGGCATCGTTCGTTTCTAGGGCATAAGGACATCATGCCCAACTACCGGGAAGGTTTGAGGCTTTATCAGCAATACGGAAACGAACCTTCGATCCAAAAACGTAGCAGAGTGCTCAACGAACACCGCATCGATTATATCCTTTACACCTACCTCGACCGCAAATGGACCCGCTATCCTCCCGGCGAACTCACCGGCTGGCGAAAAGTGTACAGCGACGCGAACTCGTCGATCTATGCCAACCGACGTTTGGACCACCTCCCGCAAAACACAGGAAAGTAACGTACTGTTATCACTAGAATTTTACCTTTTGTTGGGGTAGGATTCCTATTCCAAATTTGAAATATTCGAAAAAAGATAAAAAAACATCTTGACTTTGACCGACCGGTTGGTCATTTTAAAAAGCGACCGATCGCGAGGAGGTGAAGAGATGACTCCCATCTTGGTGGATAAAGCGAAAAAGAAACACGACATCGCCGCCGGAGCACTCGAAGCGTTTTTGAAACTGGGGTTCTCGAAAACGTCCATGAATCAGGTAGCGAAACACATCGGCATCGGTAAAGGCACCCTCTATGAATATTTCGATTCCAAAGACGACCTGATCGTGGCCGCTTTCGAGGTCGCCATGGAAGCCAGCCACGCGGACAACGAAGCCTTCGCTCCTATCATGGCCATCGAAAACCCGTTGGAACGACTGAAGGCGTTTTCCATTGCCGTTTTGGAGATGTACCTCAACAGCACGGAAAGCATGCAAATGGCGGTCATCATGTTCCAGTTGATCGTGGAACAGCCCAAAAGCTTCAATCATCTCAAGTTGGTCCAACGCATGTTTGCACCGATTCGGGAATTCATCGTGGCGACCGTGCTTGAAGGTGTCGAAAAGGGTATCTTCCGTGAAGAAGTCAAGGATCAGGCCGAAGTCATCGCCGTAAACATCGTAGCCTTCGAAGACGGCTTGATGCTGCACAAATTCCTCGATCCCGAGTACTTCGACCTCCGCGAGCAGGTCGAGCAGTTTATGGACAGTTTTTTTCACTCCCTTCTTTCCTCGACGACCAACGAAGCGTCGAGTCACTGACGGCAGGAGAAAGATCATGCATTTTCATTGGATGAAATGGGTAGCGGCAAGTTTGACTCTATTGTTTTCTTTGGCGGCCTGGGCCGAAACGCCTGCCCAACCCGCAGGGGATAAAGTCAAAGATATCAACGTTAAAGACGTTCTCGACAAGTTCGACGACCTCTGGCGCGGCGACTCCTCCGACGCTTTGATTACGATGAATATCAAAACGAAGCACTGGGAACGGTCGTTGACCATGAAAACATGGTCGTTGGGCAAAGACCGCTCGCTGGTCAAAGTGCTCAAACCTCTCAAAGAGCGCAACACGGCGACGCTGAAAGTCGGTAACGAAATCTATAATTACCTGCCGAAAACCGACAAAACGATCAAACTCACCTCTGCCATGATGCTTGGCTCCTGGATGGGTAGTCACTTCACCAACGACGATCTCGTCAAAGAAAGCCGCATGGCCGACGACTACGACACGACACTTACGTTTACAGGTAAACGAAACGGGATAGAGATCATCGAGCTGACCTCCATTCCGAAACCGGATGCGGCAGTCGTTTGGGGCAAAGTGACGATGGAAGCCCGTCTTGAGGACTGGCAACCGCTGAAAGTCGTGTACTACGACGAAGACGGTGAAGTGGCGCGAACGATGACGCTCGAAGGACACAAAATGATGTCCGGTCGCCTGCTACCTAGCGTGATGCGCATGGTTCCGGCGGACAAACCCAATGAATTCACAGAGTTTGTTTACAAAGAAATCAATTTCAACGTGAAACTCAAAGAAAGCTTCTTTTCCCTCAATCAGCTTCGCCGCTGACAAGGAGGAACCACTATGAACACCATGCGATTGGCCGGACGAAACATTCTCCGAGCGCGCCGCCGCAGCCTCGTGACGGTCGGAGCAATGGCTTTCGCCCTGGGAATCATGATCGTTTTCAGTGCCTTGTACGACGGCCTGCTCTTCGATCTGCGACGCAATGCCTCGCTGATGACCATGGGGCATTTGCAGATACACCCCGAAGGCTATCTGGACAAACCTTCCATTTACGAACGAATCGGCAATGAAACCGCCATTTTGGATAAACTGCACAACCTCGGTTACAAGGCTACGCCTCGCCTGTTTGCCGGTGGACTGGCGGCGTCCGACAACGCCTCCGCCGGAGTACGCCTGTGGGGCGTCGATCCGGAGGGAGAGCGACAAACCGTCAAAATGACGGAACATTTGCAGAAAGGCACATGGCTCGAAAACTCTGACCCCAACGGTATCGTCTTGGGAAAAGTCCTGGCCCGAACCCTCGAAGCCGGACCGGGAGACGAGGTGGTGATCGTCACCCAGGCGGCGGACGGATCGATGGCCAACGACCGCTTTACCGTGCGTGGCGTCCTAAAAGCCATTGGGGATGAAATCAATGCCGCAGGACTTTTCCTGCCACTGAAAACCTTCAGGAAATTCATGGAGATTCCCCAAGGCGCACATGAAATTACGCTGGCCATGGGTGACGAAATGATTTTAGAAGAGGCAGGTAAAAGCCTTAGTGAAACCTTCCCGAAACTGGAAGTAAAAACCTGGAAACAGTTGAATCCCTCGATGGCGGAAATGGTCGAGTTGTCCGACGCCTTCCTGCTACCGATGATCGTGCTGGTTTACATGGCCATAGGAATTGTGATTCTCAACGCCATGCTGATGGCCGTTTTCGAGCGAATCAAAGAATACGGCGTCATGAAAGCCATCGGTGTCACACCCTTCCAGCTTTTCCGTCTGGTCCTGGCCGAAACTCTGGTTATGAGCCTGTATGCTTGCGTTTTCGGATTGCTTTTCGGCATTCCATTCGCCTGGATTCTGCAAACCCATGGAATCGACCTGTCCTCCTATGCCGACAGCGCATCCATGTCCGGCGTGGCGATGGAAACCATCTGGCGGTCTCTGCTGACGGCTCGTTCCATTTATATGCCTGTGGCGTCGCTGTTCGTGCTCTCGCTGATCGCCACGATTTACCCGGCTCTGAAAGCGTCGATGCTCAACCCCATCGAAGCCATTCATCACCAATAACCAAGGAGAACGTCTCATGATCTGGAAAATGGCCTGGCGCAACCTCTGGCGCAACCGCAGGCGGTCGATCATTACGCTGATCTCCATTGCTTTCGGTCTGCTGCTCTCCATTACTTTCACGACCTTTGCCGAAGGCAGCTACGTGGGCGGCATCAATACCGCTGCGAAAATGAACGGCGGCCACGTAACCATCGAACCCGAAGGCTACCGGGATGCTCCGTCTCTAAAAAAGACCCTGCCCGACGCCCAAACCCTCGCCGATCTTGCAACGAAAACCGAAGGCGTCAAAAAGGTGAAAATCCGCGTTGTCGGGCAAGCGATGGCGGCAACCGCCAGCGAAACCGTGGGTGCGTCGTTTTTCGGTATCGATCCGGCGAACGAAACCGGCGACCTGTTTTTGCTCGATCATCTCGTTGAAGGAAAACCGCTTGAAAACACGACGGAAAAAGGCGTGCTGATCGGACGCAAAATGGCCGATCAACTCGATGTGCGCCTCAAGTCGAAAATCGTGTTCACCGCCACGGACAAAAACGGCGAAGTGGTTTCCGGTCTGCTGAGGGTTCGCGGAATTTTCAAAACCTCGGTTCCCATCGTGGACCGCTCCATGGTCGTCGTCCCCATCGATTGGGTACGTAAACTTCTCGGATACGAAGAACGGGAAGCCACACAGGTAGCCGTACAAATCGACGATCAACGGAACTCTACCGACCTGGCGGCATTTTTCTCCGAAAAAGCGAAATATCAGAAGGGCACCGCTTCTGCATGGTACCAGACCATGCCCGATCTTGCGGGTTCGATCGCCATGGACCGAAGTTCCAACTATGTCATGCAGATCATTATTTTCATTTTGATCGGTGCGGGAATTCTCAACACCGTTTTAATGAGCGTTCTGGAGCGTTTTCGGGAGTTCGGCATCATGCTGGCCATCGGCATCAGTCCTCGAAGACTGGGCTTGCTGG
Organism: Myxococcota bacterium; assembly: GCA_963676915.2. Classification (GTDB taxonomy): domain Bacteria; phylum Myxococcota_A; class SURF-8; order SURF-8. The sequence goes on along the minus strand of CAXXVK010000024.1, from coordinate 40,607 downwards.
TCATGGCGGAAACACTGATGCTTGCGATTCTGGGGCTGATTCTCGGACTGGCCGTTTCAATGCCCGTGTACGGCTACCTGCACACCACAGGGTTCGACCTGACCGCCTACATGAAAGAAGATTTCACCATGGGTAACATCGTCTGGGATCCCGTGATTCGAGCCATGATGTACCCGGAACACCTGATCATCATTCTAGGCGGCGTGTTCGTGCTGATCATGCTGGCGGGACTATACCCGGCGTACATCGCCACGAAGACCCGTGCCCTCAAAGCGATTCAAACGATATAGGAAAACATAAGGAAATCAGGAGGAAGACATGGACCACCCCATCGTAGAAATGGAAAATGTCGAGAAAATCTATCCCCAGGGCGGAATCGACGTTCACGCTCTCAGAGGCTTGAATTTGACGATCGGCAAAGGTGAATTCACCGCCATCAGCGGACCGTCCGGCTCAGGAAAAACCACAGCGCTCAACATGATCGGCGCACTGGACGTTCCCTCCGAAGGGAGCGTCAAAGTCAATGGCCAAAATCTGGCGGAGTTGAGCAAAACCGAGCAAAGTCGCATTCGTCTGGAACATATCGGTTTCATTTTCCAGGCGTACAACCTGATTCCGGTTCTGACCGCTTACGAGAACGCCGAGTTCGTGTTGATGCTTCAGGGCGTTCCGCCAGAGGAACGCCGCCGCAAGGTAGAGGCGATTCTCGAAGAAGTCGGCATCGGAGACAAGCTCGACCGTCGCCCCAACCAGCTTTCCGGCGGACAGCAGCAGCGCGTCGCCATTGCGCGGGCCGTCGTTTCGGAACCGGCGCTGATCCTCGCGGACGAACCGACGGCGAACGTCGATTCGAAAACCGCCGATGCGCTGTTGACGCTCATGCAGCGTCTCAACGAGGAACGCGGCGTCACCTTCCTGTTTTCCACACACGACCCCCGCGTGATGGAACGCGCCAAGCGGGTAATTACCTTAAGAGACGGCGTTGTGGTAGAGGACGAAGTCAAAAGCGAGGTCTGATCATGCAATGTTCCGTCCGGTCTCAAGTCCTCGGGTTTCTGTTCGTGATGTGGCTTTGGCCCGTCGCTTCACTGTGGTCTTTTTCCGAAATCGAAGGAGACAACGGATACCTCGTCATGCGAGGTGCGGTGGATCTGTCGGGCATGTACTCGCGCTATCAGGGACCGGACCTTCTGTTTCCCGACAAAACCCACGGACAGGGTGGAACGTCGTTGCGATGGCTGGCCGAAGCTATGGCAGGAGAGCACCTGCGCTTCGATCTCAACGTTTACCAGAACTTTCGCACGCAAAGCTCTCGTTCGGCGATGTTTTCCAGCAGCACGCCGAGAGATTATCGAACTACTTATATAGACTACAACTGGGGCAGTCGCGACGTGTCGGCTCCGTTAGCGGTGGATCGCCTCTCGATGATGGCGTACATAGGGCCGGTGGATCTGACCCTTGGTCGCCAGCCGATCGGCTTGGGAACCAACTTCATTTTCACACCCAACGATGTCTTTCACCCCTTCTCTGCCGGTGAGATGGATACGGCCTTTCGACCCGGTGTGGATGCCGTCCGCCTGGATGGACGCATCGGACAACTCTCTAAAATCACTGTTCTTTCCGCAATGGGCTACGACTCGGATAACCGACCCGATTGGAAGGAAAGCGCGGCGCTTGCACGGGCAAGCACCAACTGGCAGGAGTTCGACTGGTCACTGCTGGGCGGCAAGTGTCAAAAACGATACCTTGCCGGAGCGGCGATCTCGGGCGAATTGTGGAAACTTGGCCTTAGAATGGAGGGCAACGTTTCGTTTCCCGAAACGGATGAAGACATCTATGTACAGGTAGCCGGGGGCTTCGATCATCGGTGGGAAAACACCTTGCACCTGATGGTGGAATACTATTACCACGGCAACGGAGAAACCAATAATTCCCGTTACTTACAGGTCATCCAGACCATGGACGCCTCCAGCGATCCTTACCTTGGGCAACATTATCTGGGGATTTTACTGAGCGGAGAAGCTCTGCCCGTTCTGACGCTGCAAGCCGCGATTCTAGCCAACCTGACCGACCCGAGCGCCTACGTATCCCCGGCGTTGACCTACAATGCCGCCGATGAGGTGGATGTCATCGTCACAGGAGCCATACCCTTGGGACGACGCGCCGAAATGAAAAAAATGTACCTCGGGTACCCCATTCTGGGACAGCAAAGCCTTCCCGAACTGGGTTCCGAATACGGCAGCTATCCGGCGAGTGTCTCGTTTCTCACGAGAGTTTATTTTTAAAACTCCGTTTTCAGGTCTGAAAGAAAACGATTCATCCCACTTGGTTTCATACATGGATTTGATAGACAAATCGCCATTGTGTTGACTTCACTAGCCCCTTTTTGATACAACTTCAAGAAACATGTTTCATTTCCGATGCCTATCCTTGTTTAGGAGGAAACCATGCCTTTGTTCGAAGTTTTCATTCCTGGAAAACCGGGAACCGACAATAAAGCCAAGCTGGTCAAGGTCAATGCCTCCAGTTGGTTGCTCGCACTGCGCACCGGCCTGCGTCAGGCAGGGGAACAGGGTGACAACTTCAACCAGGTTTTGTGTGAAAACCGTCCGGATGGCACCGTGCTGGTCAAAGATCCCACCGCTCGTCGGATGTTCCGGATTCGTGAAATCGAGGGTGAAGCTCAGGCCGTCGATCCCAAAAAACAAGAGGAAATGGCGCGCCAGCAGGAAGAAATCCGCGCCCAAGCCGAACTTGCCGCCAAGCAGCGTCAACAAGCACAAAAAGAACTGAACGCTCGTATCGCCGAGCAGCAGGCCGCTGAAGAAGCGGTTCGCCGTCAGAGCGGGACGACCTTCAAGGCCGTCGATCCGGCCACGCAGCAAGTGGCGGAACAAGCCACGGGCGATTTGCAGCAGAAAGCCAACAACGCCGCTCAGGAAGCTGCCAAGCATGCCGCCGTCATCGCCAAGAAGCGTGGTCTCAATCAGGAACAGATCATGCAGGCCGCCAAACTCGCCGCTGCCAGAGCCGCCGAGGAGGTGATGTCCCAGGCCGTGCGTGAAAGTGCCGTTCTGGAAAAACCGGCTGCCGTCAAACCTGTGGCCAAAGCTCCTGCTCCCGAACCGGAAGCCAAGGCTCCCACGCCAAAGGCCACGAAAGAAGAAATCGCCGCCCGGCAAAAAGCCGCTCAGGCCGCGATGGAGCGTGCCAAGGCCGAAAAGGAACTTGCCGAAAAACAACGGCGTGAAAAACAGTTGCGTACCCAGGCCGAAGAAAACGCTGAGGGCGTCGCCGAAGAACTCGAAGTGATGTACACGGATGAAGTTCCGATCGAGGAAGAGGAAGAACCTCATGCCTCGGTGACCTGGAGCGTCGATTCCATGCTGTCGGACATGTTCATGGAAACGATGGACATCTACGACATGGACGAAGACGAAGCCGTTCACTTCATTTTGAAACTGGCGGGAAAAGTTGTGGAAGCCGAAGCCGCTTCAGTGATCCTGTCGGATGTCAACAGCGCGCTGGCCGACCTCTACTTTGCCGCCGCCAATGGTCCGGTTTCTGAAGAAATCAAGCAGATTCGTATTCCGCGTGGAAAAGGTATCGTTGGCATGAGCGTGCAGTTGGGCGTGCCGGTTGCCGTTTCCGACGTAGCGAGCAATTCCAACTTCTACCGGACCGCCGACGAGAAAACGGGCTTCCAGACTCGTTCATTGCTCTGTATCCCACTCACGTATGGTGAACGGACCCTCGGCGCGTTGGAACTGATCAACAAAAAAGGCAACAATTACTGGGCGCAGGAAGAACTGAACGTGCTGTCCTTCCTCAGCCAGAAATTGGGCGAACATCTCGGACGCTTCCACGATGAAGTGTCTTTGGATCTCGACTGATCCGACCCAATAGAAAACAACACAAAAAGCCGTGAATTTCACGGCTTTTTGTGTTTTCGGAGTGTTATCGACTTTCCAGAATGATGTCGTTGGGCATGTTCATTCCATCGAGAAGCTCAACGTAGGGGCGCGAACCCGGCTCGGGTAAGAGGCTGTTGAAAAAGGCAAGGGTATAGGCTTGTACGAGGCTATGTTGGCGCTTTCTTGGCATGAAGGGGATCGCGTCCTGGTCTTCGTATTTTTCCCAATGTCGTGTATCGGTGAACTGACTGTGATTTCCGCCGTGGAGAAAGAGAAAATACGTGGGAGAAGGCTGTTTGGACCACTGGATGTAGAGACTATCCGAAAACGCTTGCCGGTCTCCGCTGGAGGCAAAATACATACTGGGTATCGACAAGACTTTAAGTGGACGGTACGGAGCCAGGTTAACGATGGCGAGGAAGCGGGAAGCGGAAGGGCCGACAATCAGATTTTCCATGCGTTCGCCGCCTCGCGAATGCGCAATGACAAAAGCCTTGCCACCCGCTGAATGTCCTCGCAATGGAGACCAGAAATTCTGTGGAGCACGTAGTGCGGTCATTAGCACCTGATGCAAAATTCCCGGATCGATTTCCTGCGGAACGACGCAAAGAAAACCCCAACTGGCCAGGAAGTGTGCCAGGTATTCATAATTGATGTGATTGGCCCCGTTCCCGTGGAGGAAGAAAACCACGGGAAATGCTCCCGAAACGGGAGGGGTGCGCATACCGCCGCATGATGCCGGATAATAGACGCGGGTGTAGGGATCGGGAGAGTGAACGTCCACGAATCCTGCCGCAAAAGGACCGGGCAGGTCGGGAGATGCTCCGGGGATTCCTCTGGCTGGTGGGTTATCCGCTGCGCATTTTTGAACGACACGTTTTCGGGACACAAGCTCGACCGGATGTGGATATTCCGCAGTCAGGTTGAGTTCGTCATCCACGATTTTTACCGTACCTGACATTCCGGGACCGACTTTAATGGCGAGCCGGTTTTCGTCGGCATTGATGATGTTTTCTTCGGGAATCGGCGTATCGCCGATGAAAATGCGAGAAAGAATGATCATTTGGTCGAGGACAACCCATTTTCCCCGTTTCCAGACCAACTGTTTATCGAGTGCATTTTTGTAGACCGAGTTGCCATCGACTAGCAAAAAGTCTCCGGGAGACACTCTCAGAGGTTTTACCAGGCTGATTTGCGGTTTTTCGGGAGCGTCATCGTTAATTTCAGGTCTTTTCTGCCAGATCCTCGGTTCACAGTTGCCGGTTGCGAAGTCGCAAAGTGCGGTTCCCGGACAGTTTTCCGAATGGATGCACGGCCATTCATAGGATGCCGCAGGCAGTGAAAGATCGTAGGAAATGGCTTTTTCTTTCAAGTTGGGCTTTGGTGGAGAACCATGTTCTTCCGGAAGACGGCGGATTTCCTGATCGCTGAGCATCGTCCGCCTTTGAGCGTTGGTTCTTGAGGGAGAGGCCTGCGCGACAGGTCGTACTCGCGATTGTTTGTTGCTGAAGAAACTGGACGAGTTATGTCCTGGACGGTCTATACGTTTGGCTACGACATCGAAAACCTGTTTCGGAGCGGGCGCTTGGTTCGTAGGTGATACGGTCGGTGGGGATACTTTATCCACCAGTGGTAATGTTGTCTCCGAGGACGTGGAAACGGGAACTCCGTTCCGGGGAGGTTGTTGGACCGAGGCTGTCGAGATGTTTTTTTGGGGTTTCGGCTGATTGGTTGGTGGAATTTTCGGCAGCTTGGTTTCCATCAGGACTTGAGGAGGTTGGTTCGTTGGTGCCAGTTCCACCTCTGCGGTGTTTCTTTTGTAAAAATAAAAGCCAATCGAAAGAGTGGATAAAAAAATCAGGAAATATTTCATTGTATTGAAGAACGTTGTGAGGTGTTTCTCCTGCTGTTTTTTTTCGCTGGAAGACGAACCGTGTGCGCTTGAAGTTTGCGCACGACGATGGTGGTTCGATGGGGACGGCTTCCTTTTTTTCACGGTACTACCTCGAAAGCTACGGATCGAAACGTGAAAAGTGGGCATACAGGTTTTTGGGATTCAAGCGAAGGGATACGGCTTGCTCGGAACCTGTCGGCCCGTTCGCACTCACCGAGACGTTACCCTTTGCGGATAAGAACAACGATTCTGCTAAAACGAGGAACAATTTGATGGTGCGAAAAACGAATTTTCACCCCCGGATGTGTCTACATTTATTTTTACATCATTTGGCAATCATGGTGCAACTATTTTCTATTGGAGGTCAGGTTGCTCCATCAAATTTAACAAAACCTTAACGGTAGGGAATTCGTAATAGAAACCGTAGGTTCGATGATTTTTATCCAACCTACGGTGTACATCCGACCTGTGAAGCTCGGCATTCCGTGAATTTTCCAAAGGATTTCCCTGTACTTCTTGACCCTTTCCGTGGGACGTGATAGGTCGAATCAGGCTGTTTTTGTTAAGGATTTCTCATGACTCGGGTTATTGCCGGACAGTACAGGGGACGCAGGCTTCAGGTGCCGAACGGGGAGAGCGTGCGCCCGACGACGGACCGGGTGAAAGAGGCGGTTTTCAACATTTTGGGACCGTTGGACGACCTGTCGGTGCTCGACTTGTTCGCCGGGTCCGGCGGGTTGGGGATCGAAGCCTTGAGTCGTGGAGCGTCGAACGTGCATTTCGTCGAATCCTCTTCGGCGACCTCTCGAATATTGCGGAGTAATCTTGAAACCTTATCTATCGAAAACGGTTGGACTCTAACGAATATGCCTGCGCTTCGGGCTTTGAACCGATTGAAAAAGGAATCGGTTCGATTTGATTTGGTTTTTCTTGATCCTCCTTACAAAACCAATTATCTTGCAGAGGTGTTGGAACCTGGTTTGCTCTCCGACGTACTCGCACCACGGGGACGGGTGGTGGCCGAGTCATCGTCCGTAGCCAAACTAAAAGTTCCCGAGGCGTGGGAAATCATCACCGAACGAAGGTACGGAACCACAAGCATTCGCATTCTTTCTCGCGGTTGCTGAACGGAAACAAAAGGACCATGGCAAAACTGGCGATTTATCCTGGAAGTTTCGATCCGATCACCAATGGCCACCTGAACATCATCGAACGCAGTTTGAAGATTTTCGATTCGCTCTACATCGCGGTGGCCATCAACGCCAAAAAGCAAGCGCTGTTCAGTCCCGAAGAGCGTGTCTCGATGATTCGCGAAGCCATCGAGCAGGAAATCGATGGAAGCGAGCGAATCAAAGTCGAATATTTCAGCGGACTTATCGTTGATTACGCGATGAAGTGTCAGGCTGACGCTCTTGTTCGCGGACTTCGCGCCGTAAGTGATTTCGAGTACGAATTCCAGATGGCCAGCATGAACCGCAAGCTCAGCCCCAAAGTCGAGACGATGTTCATGATGACGGCGGAAGGGCAGTTTTACATCAGCTCGCAAACGGTCAAGGAAGTGGCTTCTCTGGGCGGCTGTGTCGATGGGCTGGTGCCGAAGAATGTCAAACGCGAACTGCGCCGGAAGTTCGGGCGAAAAAATCCTTAGATTGCTATGGGTTGCGCGTTTTTCCATGAACGCGAATTTTTCATATCAAAGCATGTTTTCCGTAGGGGTGTGATTCGTCGAGCACGTCCGCCCCGATATCCATTCGAGGAATATCATGACTCAAACCAGCCTGTTGTTGAATGAGATCCAGCCCTCGGTGACGCTCGCCGTGACCGACAAAGCCCGTTCTCTTCGTGCCGCCGGGAAAAAAGTCTATGCCTTCGCAGCCGGAGAGCCGGACTTCAACCCCCCGGAATTTATCGGGAAAGCTGCGTTCGAAGCTTTTGCGGCCGGACATTCCAAGTACACGGCGACGGTGGGTATTCCTGACTTGCGCGAGGCTATCGTTCAGGAAGCCAAGCGCCGTCGTGGATGGTCGTACGAACCGGGGCAGGTGTTGGTTTCGGGTGGAGCCAAGATGGTGCTGTTCCTTGCCATGCAAGCGCTTCTGGACCCCGGCGACGAGGTGTTGATTCCGCTTCCGTACTGGGTGAGTTATCCCGAGCAGGTGCGCTTGAATCGCGCCGTGCCGGTGTTTGTGCCTTGCAACGAAGATTTTGGCATCGACCCGAAAGCGTTGGAAGAACGGATCACCGAAAAAACCAAGCTGCTGATCCTCAACAGCCCCTCGAATCCTTCCGGTAAAGTGATGAACCGGGACGAGTTGGCCGCACTGATGGACGTGTTGCGGAAACATCCGCAAGTCCATGTAATCAGTGACGAAATTTACGACCGTCTCGTGTATGACGGGCGGGAATGTCCCTCGCCGGTGGATGTTGCGCCCGATCTCCTCGAACGCTGCATGGTGGTCAACGGGGTGTCGAAATCCTATGCCATGACGGGTTGGCGTATCGGTTGGGGCTTGGGTCCGCAGGACTGGATCAAGGCGATGGCCAAGTTGCAAGGGCAGATGTTGTCCAATCCCACGAGCATCGCCCAGCACGCGACCTTGGCCGCGTTGGAAGGTCCGCAGGACTTCTTCGACGACTGGTTGCAGCAATATACCCAGCGTCGGGATCGGATGCACGCCAGGCTCGATGCCCTCGACGGCGTTACCTGCCGTTTGCCGGAAGGGGCGTTCTACCTCTTCGCGAATATGCAGACCTGGGTGGATCGCTTCAGAGATAGCCAAAACGTCAAGAATGGACGTGGACTTGGCAGCTTTTCTGCTCGACGCCGCCGGAGTGGCTTCGGTGCCTGGAACCGGTTTCGGAATGCCGGGCTACTTGCGGTTTTCCTTCGCCTGTTCGATGGATGACATCGAACAAGGTATGGACAAACTGGAAAAAGCGCTGTTGGGATAGAAGACGAAATCGGGCATTGATTCGGGGTGGAAAAACCTGCCGTCGAAGCGTTTCGAACGCTCGCAGATCGCGATCTGCAATTCGCCGAAAAATCGCAGATCGCAGGCTGAAATCCGTCACAATGTGCTGGATTTCCGGCACAAAATCCCTTCAAGGAAAGTCTATGTGCCGTAGATAGGTCAACGTAAAGTAGGTGTGTCTTCTGCCGATTTTTTAGTGGAAAAGTATGGGTTGGAGAACTCGTTTTTCACCCAAAACGAATTCAATGAAACTCGTGAAAATGCTTTTTGATCACTAGTCGGAGTAGCGACCCAAAATCCTGACGAACGTTGCAACCGGCCAAGCCAAAGCGAAAGCAAGAGTGGAGTTGACATCATTGGGTAGCGAACCGGTTTGACGGGCCTCGATCGCATTCGAGCACATATTACCCATGTAGACTGTAGCCATCACGGCTTCGGCTCGACATAATTTGGCTCGACCTACACTCTCTACGGCACGATTTCGAACCTCGTCTAACGGTTGTCCGTTAGACTCTGCCCAGTGTATTGCATAGGCTAGGATAGGTATCTCCTCTGCAGGGCTGAGTTTTACATCACCACTGAGGATGCTGCGGATCTCTTCGTCCGATACGCCATTTTTTAAAGCCCACTGGACGTGTAGGTGTGAACAGTAGGCGCATTCGCTGACGCCTGATACTGCAACATTGATCCGCTCGGCAAAGGCTTTGGAAATTTTTCCGTTCCGCCCAGCGAAGGCCACTCGTGAGTTTTTGGCGATAACATGTCCCAACAGTTCAAAAAACTGTCGAGGTGAAGTCAGGTGTCGTTTGCGGAACCCGTACATGCTCTTTCCTTGGTTTTCGTTTGTTGAACCTGTTTATGATAGCAATAACGTGGCGGTTTTCCTAGTCGCGATTGTTATTTGAAGTTCTTGAACCTTGTCTCTTGCCATGCCATTAAAAGCCATCCTAACATTATCTCCTGTCGTCCTTAATTTTCGCCCTGAGTCAAACGGGTGCATCACAAAATGGTGCGAATTGGCCCAATAATATTGAATCATTCATTCATTTGGTTGTAGCGGCGAGGCGTAAGCCCGCCGAAAAGGGAGATTGGGGGTATAAAAGCAACCTTCAAAAGGTAAAAACGGCGGGCTTACGCCTCGCCGCTACGAAAAAAAGAGGATTTTACGAAAGTTGCTATATTTTGTGATGCACCTGAGTCAAACGCAAACGACTCATAAAATAGACAAACATCCTGTAATCTGTTAAAAATCAATCAGCAATACGAAAAACTTTATATCTCGAAAATGCTGGAAGGTTCACGATGCATGGACTTATAGCCCGGTGTTGGATGTTTTGGCTTGTTTTCATCCTGATTCTTGCCAATTGTGGCGGCAATTCCGACAAACTGGCGGCGGATGGAGATTTATCCGGTGGGGATCAAGATGTGGAAACCATTTCTGCATCTCTTGCCGAGAAGCTTGGACTCACCCAATACGTTGGGAAGATCGATCCGATCGAATATTCACATGACGGACAGGAAGCCACATATCGGTTCGATTCGGCTCAAGGACCGATTTGTATGCGAGGCGCAGAGTATAAAGTCAGTGTGAGGGATACCGGATCACCGGACTTGGTTGTGTTTCTGCAAGGAGGAGGGGCTTGCTGGTCCGAGTTTTGTCTGGCCATTACTGCCGCGCCGGAAGGCATTCCTCTGGTCGATCTGCTCAATGAGGATCTGTCAAGCAACCCGGTGGCCGACTGGAGCATTGTGTATCTTCCCTATTGTGACGGGTCGTTTTTCGTGGGAGAAGCCCAACACGATGACAACATCAATGATTTGGGTACACGCTATCACAAGGGATTGGCCAATTTAACCGCTGCCTTGGAAGTTACGAAGTTTCGTTTTCCCAATCCGCAACGCATCTTGCTGGCAGGAAGTTCCGGCGGGGGATATGGACTCTTGCTTGCCGGTCCGCTTTTAAGGCATTACTACCCGGATGTGGAACTGATCATGATGGCCGATTCCGGTATCGGTCTGGCCCGTGATGGCGAGCCGGACTATTTACAAACTGCCTTGAATGAATTTAACGTGCAAAATTTCTTCCCTGAGGATTGCGAGGATTGTCAGGACAACGGTCACATCACCGGTTTGCTTTCCTATTTTCTCGACTACGATCCAGACGTTCGAGTCGGAATGTACTCTTCCTGGTACGATTCGATTCTTGCAAAAGTCTTTTTGCATATTCCGGGAGAGCAATTTGCCAAAGGCTTGCAGGAACAGACGGATCGCATACATGCCGCATTCCCGGATCGTTTTCGGCGTTTCATTACCGATGGCATACAACACACGTCTTTGCTGGGTACCCCCAACAGTATTATCGGCTCGGATCTGACGGCTATTGAGTTGCCGGAAGGAGGCTTGGAAGACCTTATGTCCGGTGTAAAAATTGGTGGAATGGACGAAACGATCCTTGACGGTCAAAGCATGTCGGAGTGGCTGACCGCCTTGATTGACAACGATACCGCTCAATGGAAAGACTTGTTGGAAGAAAAAGGGTCTCCTCCAGAACTGGAATGATGCATATTCAATTCTAGAATAGGATATTTTTGGAAATCAGGGATTTGTACGTACGAGACGGAAACCTGCGAGATACGTACGGGTGTCAGGCGTAAAAAGTCCTCGATAGGCGCTTCGGCAATCGCGAATTTCGTAATTCCAGTTGCCGCCTCTCAATACCCGGTACACACCTGTGTCCGGTCCTGTTGGGTCCACTACCGGGTTTCCTGTCGAGGATTCAGGATAATCTCGTTCATACCAGTCCCAACACCATTCGAAAATATTTCCGCTCATATCGTACAATCCCCAGGCGTTGGGTTCTTTTATTCCCACTTCGCTTGGATGACCACTTTCGTCGGCACAATACACGGCGATTTGATCCAGGTTTTTATCGATTGCACACTGGGTTCGTTCGATGGAACCATCGTTTCCTTCGCTGGGATAAAAGGCCGTCAGACTCCCTGCCCGTGCTGCATATTCCCATTCCGCTTCGGTCGGCAATCGATACCCTTCACAGTCTTGGGGCTTTTCGTTTCCATCAGAAAACGTCACGGAGGCCGACAGTATCCCACCCTGGAAATTGTTCAGACAATTCATATACAAATTGCCGACGGACAAGCCATCTCGGCAGACAATGTCCGACAACTCGTAGCAGGGTGTCAACCCCGATTGCAGGGAGTATTCATTGGCGTAGGCCAGCGTTTCATACCAGGAAAGATTTTCTACCGGGCAGTCTTGCCCACAAGAAGGTTCGCTTCCATTGGGACCGAAATTGCTTGGGTTCCAGCCCATGAGCGTTACAAAATCGGCCTGTGTGGTTTCGTAGGTTTGCATGTCGAATTCGTAACGGAGTGTCACGTAATGAAGAGCTTCGTCCGGGTATCGACCGAATTCGGTGTTGCAATTGTCGGCGGGATAGCCTTCGGGACAAGAGTCTTCTTCGTTTGGACTTCCCATCCAGAATTCACCGGGTGAAATGGTGACGAACTGAGGAGACGACGTGTACTCCTGACACTCTTCGGGAGGAACGATCTCACCTGCGTTACAGCATGGACCTGAAGTACATTCGGGTTCTTTTTCTTCTTCAGGAACTTTGAGGGCTTTGCCTTTGTAGCCGCCGACCAGTCCGTTGTCATTTTTAAAGGCGTATTCCATCCTGAAATAGTTTCCGTTCAAGCCGGAATTTTCTTCAAGAACGCCTTGCAAAGTCATGTCCCAACCGATGGGAGTTCCGACAAAAGAGGCATCGACGACAAAATACTTGTTCGAATCGACGATCCGTACAATGGCTTGTGACACGTCTTGGATATTTTCATGGGTCGTAATCAGATGTATTTTGAACGGGATATTCGGGTGAAAAAATGCCGGTGCAACGACCTGTTTTATTTGCGGAGCATTGGGAGATTCTTCTCCCGCAGGAGCTTCTCCATTTTCCAATGTTCCACCGTCGAAGTTCAAAGCTCTTGTTAGTCGGTTGGATAAAGCCCTGGCAATCTTTTCGGCGTTGGATTTGTCGGAGCAAGAAAACTGTACCCAAAGGAAAAACAAAACCAAAACCAGTGAAAAATGCATCCCAATCAGGGAAATTTTTCGGTGTTTTGTCGTGAAGAGTGGAAGATTTCGTTTCATTTCATCGTGGCCAAAGCGTGGTTCATGAGGCTTCATATCGACACTATGGTTCGGAGCACTAAAAAAAACATACGGAATTTTATAATGCTTGCCGAAGCAGGAGCTGTCTTTTACTGATGAATTTCTATGTTGAGGATCATACACGGTATTTCCCGGTTGTCAACTTTGGACAGAGGTTTGAGGACGTGTAGCCTCCTGAAAAATCGCTGTTGAATTAGGATTGGAGGCGGGACGGTCGGTTCGGCAATGGCATCATCACTCGTTACTTGTTCTACAAAACCCGACAAGATAGAAGGCTGTGCCTTCCATGTGTCGCACAGCCTCCCGGACTTTCCAGTTCGTGAGACTATGGCACACTTTGGATTTGTAAAATATCTATGAAAACAAAAGTTTAGCACAAATATGTATGAGATTTGACGATGCCACCTGCAAGAACGGACAAGATTTTATGTTGGGGGTTCGGTGATCCGTAAATTCACCGGACGCACAAAGGATACAGGGAATAACTTTTTTCGAGGGGTTCGAAGCCTCCGGTGTTGGATCTGTAGCTCCAGGCGTTGGTTTCGTCATCCGCAGCGTCAGTCGCGGTCCATACCGCACCGCAGAAATCTTTCAGTTGCGTGGGGAGGTAGCAATCTTCGCGGATGTCGTTCCACTCTTCGCAGCCGATGCAGGAGGCATCCATGCAGGCTTCGGAAAGGCATCCTCTCTCCTCGCCGACATTGCACGAGCCATCCGTTATCGTGGCCGGGCAACTGCGTACGAGGGTACGGATCTCATCGAGGGTCGGTACCCGCCAGCCGTGACCGATCTCTTCGCTACAATAGATCATGGCCTTTTCCCACGTCAGGGAATCCACGTTGGAATCATCCTGAGCCTGCCAGATCAGCCCGGTGTCCTGGTCCGTCCAGGTTGTAAACGGTGCAATGCCGCAATGGCCGTCAAAATCGCAAAACGGGTTCGGATCGCTGCATTCTCCGCAGGAATGTTCTGCATCGAAAGCCGACGGTCCGCACTCTCGGTCTTCACAAACATCCGAACACGTCCCGTCGGGCAGACAATACGTACCTCCCAGGCACACACCGCAATCCTTCAAGGGAACGTCGTCATCCAAATCGATATCCCTGGCGCAGCGTAACCCGGATTGAGTGTTGCTGGAACCGGGTACGGATGCTCGTCGCAACGAAGGACGCAAATACTTGGGATAGGTTCGGTACGAACCGCCCCTTAACATTCGCACGGTTTCGACGACACCTCCTAAATATTCTGTGTCACAGTCTCCTTCTACCCAGGCGCTGCCGTCCATGGGGGCTCCGTAATAGGCATCGCTCTGGTGGTAGCAGTCTTGTGCCCACTCATCGATGTTTCCCATCATGTCGTGCAGACCGAATGAATTGGCCTGTTTTTGTCCAACCGGCTGCACGAAAAGATCCTCGGCTTCGTCACTCCACGAATTGTAGGCGTGCCAGGCGGTATCTTCGAGGCAGTCTAGGGTTTCGCCACAGGAGTATTTCGACTTCGTGCCAGCCCGAGCGGCATATTCCCACTCGGCCTCGGATGGCAGCCTGCCTCCGATTTTTTTGCAGAAATCGCGGGCTTCATACCAATTGACGTTGAAAACCGGACATTCGGCGCAAGTGGGATGGCCGCTGGGATTCAATCCCGTCAGGGTTTCGTAAAACGCCTGAGTGACGGGAGTCGTCATCAATTGGAAAACGGATACATGCACCGAATGTCGTGGGAGTTCGGCTTCGTAACACAAGAAATCACCTTCCGCACAACCCATTTCGAAAAATCCCGAAGGAACGGTAGCCCAGGAGAGGGGGTAAATCACCGTTTCCTTTGTTTCATAGACGGCCCAATCCGTTTCGTTTCGGGCGTAGTCACGGTATTGAACGCGAATCTTGGTGACGGTCGAATCCGCAAGTTTTACCCGCCCTCGTGTCTGGTAGGGAATCCACTCTTCAACATCCGAAAGGCAATCCAGGTCGTCGCAGGCCACAAGCCCTCCTTCCACTTTGTCTCCCGTTTCCAAGCAGTCGTTTTGGCAAGCCTGAACGACCATTTCTTCGCGATCTTTGGCGGAAAAGACGAGTTCGACGTAAAGATGATCTTCGTCTTCGCCAAAAAGAATCGAGGAGGACGAACCCACCGCCGGATCGGAAGGAGGCGTGGTGTCCAGCGTGATCGTCCTTGCATAAAGAGGAGATTCGTACCCCTGATCGTTGAGCAGCTTCATGTAAACGCTGTGCTCTCCCTCCGTCGTCTCTTCCAGTCCTTCGTGCAGATTCCAGTTGATCAGCAGGTAGGCTCCCTGATCGTTCGGTGACAGTTCGGACAGCATCACGTCCAAGCGTGCATCAACCGGAAAATCCTTGCGATTCGAAACCATGACCCGGCTTGCCGTGCCGGGTAAAAATCGCACATTGACGAGCGGTGTTTTCGTGAAGCAATCCGGACAACTTGCCGGTCCGGTTGCCAGAACGAATTCGAAGGGCTGGCCGTTTCCGAAATCCTCATTTTGTCGGGTAGTGGGTGTCGGAGCCAGGGAGAGGGAAACCTCGACGATAACGTGCCGTCCAGCCTCCAAAGTGAACGTTCCCGATTCCCCGAAATACGAGGGACGCTCGTCTTTGTCCATTGCGGTCGCCAAATTGACGACGAGAACCAATTCCCGATCGTTTGGGACGTCCGTAAAACTCAGGTTTGCTCCCGATACCGTGTCGAAGGGAACAAGGGACGACTCCGCAACCTGAGTGCGGTTTTCGTTCTCTACACGAAACACTTCACCCCAGGCGTACAATTCCTCGTCGGCTGCCGGTTTTTCATCCGACCAGGAGAACGTTATCGAAAACGATCCTTTTTCCACGCTGTCATCGCAACTAGCCAATGAAAAAAACAAGGATGCCAACAGAAAAGGCACAACGATTTTTTGCAGGAATTTTTTCATCGCGAATAGTCCCGGACGCATCGGAAACCCGTAAACAAAGCCGTATCACCCGCTTTCAGGAACCCTCTTCGAGAGGAAGCAAGTTGACTGGAAGAACTGAAAATGTCGCCACCTCTCGTGATTTTGTAATTTTCGTGGCAATCGTCGATCCAAGGGCTGCCGTCGTTGGGTGCACCCACGTACCCCATATTGTAACCGTTTTCCATGTGAAGGCAGTCCTCGACCCACTCGCAGGCGTTACCCATCATGTCGTACAAGCCGAAAGCATTGGGCGTTTTCAATCCGGGGATGTGCCCTTTGATATCCGAGTTGTCGATGTACCAGGCGATTTCGTCAACGCAGGTGATATCATTGCCGCAAGGGTAGATGGTACCGGTTTTCGCACGGGCGGCGTATTCCCATTCCGCTTCGGAGGGCAAGCGTCCTCCGATGGAAAGGCAGAACGATTTCGCCACGTGCCAGGAAATGTGAAATCCCGGACAGGCGTCCCAGTTGTCACTGTCTTCGGTGCACAAAAATCGATTCGATGGCCAGTGGCCCGTCATTTTCCTGTAATCGCCATAGGTGACTTCCTTGGCCAGCATCTGGAAAGGCTGGATGGTAACGGTATGCGCCGGGTATTCGTCGTAACAGTTTGCATCGCCCGAAGTACATCCCATCGAAAACGTTCCACCGGGGATGTCCACCCAGGGGAGATCCATCAGCGCTACGCTGTCGAAAGCAAAAACGACCCAATCCGTTTCATTGTGCGCATAATCGCGAAATTTCACCCGGATGTTTTTCACGTCATCGGTAGCAAACGAAATCCATCCGCTGGTTTCGAAGGGAATCCATTGTTCCACGGCAGACAGGCAATGACGATCTTCGGTTGAAGAACAGGTGACAATTCCACCGGGGAACCGATTTTCTTCTTCGGTGCAGTCCTCGGAACAGGCTTCGACAATCATTTCCTTTTCACCCACTGCGGCGAAAATCATCTCGACAGCCAATTCCTCGGCGGTTTCAGCGAAAAGTTCTGAGGTGTCGGCCTCTACCGCCGCATCGGTGGGAGCTTCGGTGTCAAGGACAAGACTTCGGCTGTACAGGCTGGATTCGTACCCCAATGCGTTGACGAGTTTCATATAGACGGTTCGTTGGCCGTCACCGGTATCTTCCAGACCATCGTTGAGGTTCCACTCGGCTACGGTAAAAAGGCCATTTTCATCTTTTTCCAGGTCATTTAAGGAAAAAACGCTCCGTTTCCCTTCCGGAAAATCACTGAAATTGGAAAGTATCACTTCATCGGCACGATGGGCTTCGAATTGCAGTCCCACGGTTTCGGAGGAGGTATAGCAGTCGCTGCATTCTTCGGGACCGGTCGCGCCCAAAAAAGAAAAGAAAATATCCCCATTGTTATCACTTGTTACTTCAGGGGCAGAAGAAAGAGAAACTTCGATGGGAACCGTGACGTGACGTCCGGGTTCGAGGGAAAACGTCTTCGACTCTCCGAAATACAATGGTCGGCTTTCTTTGTCTTGTACCGATGAAAATGTGACGGTGAGCATCAGACTTTCGTGGTTCGGAACGTTTTCGAAAGCGAGTTGGGTTCCCTGGGCGGTATCGAAAGGAACGATGGTGGAATCCGCCACGGCGATACGTTCGTCTTCCTGCACCCGAAACACCTGCCCCCAGACAAACAGCGTATCCTCGGAATCGGGGCGATCTTCACCCCAAACGAACTCCAGAGCGAAAGTTCCTTCGGATTCCGTTTCTTCGCAGGATGTCAGGCCAAAGACAGACACAACGAAAATCACCCATACCGTAACAGCAAGGCTTCTCATGGCGAGACTCCCGGTAGGGTTGCGGTTCCCGACCCGCTGGAAGGTTGTTTCGAATCCGAAGTACCCAGAATCACACCGGTGGTGACGCCTCCGGCAACGACCGTGCCGGCAATCGTCCAGAACCACCAGGTTTTCCACCAGGGAGTGGGTTCTTTGATAAGATTCAAGCTGATCGAGGTCAGCCGACCGGGTTCGATGTATGTGTCCTGAGAAAGCGTTCTGTACCCTTCTTTGCGCGCCATGATCTGCAATTTCCCGGCGACCTGATGTTCATCGGGAACCGCCTCTGGCCATATCCCGAGGTTTTTCCCGTTGAGAATCAACTCGACATCGTCCACATTTGCGGTCATTTTGAAAAATCCCTGGCCTTCGGCTGGAACATTGAACAGATCCCGCAGCACGAAGCGTGTTGCCGCTAGCAGTCCGTCCTCCGGTCCCGTGAAGAACTCCGACGCTCGTCCGATGATCGCGGTTTCGCGGATATCGATGACCTGAAGGTTCAGAATGTGGGTG
The DNA here is from genome assembly GCA_963676915.2 of Myxococcota bacterium. Lineage (GTDB taxonomy): Bacteria > Myxococcota_A > SURF-8 > SURF-8. The sequence continues at coordinate 22,377 of CAXXVK010000024.1, read as the reverse complement.
TCTTTGAGTTTGCCAACCGAACCCATCATCAGGTATTGCACGCCCATGGCGTTGCCGATTTCCGCAAAGCAGGACACGGAATCGCATCCCAGGCTCTGCTTGTCGGCCTCGAACTGCAAAGCGGTTTTGATTTCTTCGCGAGAAATTACCGTAATTCCTTGAAATTGCTTGAGTTCCAGGGCAACGACGTTTGTAAGGTTTTTCGCCAGACTTTCCGGTACACCGTGCGCTTTGAGGTCGAATACGGCGAAACTCGGGTGATCGCCCAGGGCGCTTAAATCAACGGTCTGTTTTTCAGTTTCGATCGACCCTTCTATCGTCGAAAGGATTTCCTTGACCACGGCGTCAGCGGTGGATTCGAGATTTTCTTTCCTCGTTTCCCGGCTGACACGGCCCACGATCTCCACTTTGCTCGTATCGAAAACCGAAGCCGTCAGCAACCATTTGTCCCCGATTTTCGCGACGTTTCCGTTGAGCAGCAGTTTCGAACCCAAGATGGAAAGGTTCGTCATGCACCCACGATCTTTTTCGCAGGAATTCCCTTCTTCGAGAGCTTTCAAGGAAACGGCTTCCGATAAGTCATCCTTGGAAAAAAGGGTAACCTTCCCGCTGTTCTCGAACTGGCGGATAATCCGCCGGTTCAGGCTTTCGATCGCTTCTTTTTTCAGATCCTCGGATGTCAGCCCCCAAAAGGTGATTGTCCATGTCTTCGTTTCACCCGGTGGGTTGTTGTCGTTTGAAACGGTTGAATCCGCTTCTTTTGCCCAGGATGAAAAAGAAATCGTCGAGATCATCACGACAAAAACCAGACAAATAAAGAAACGGCTGCTGCGATCTTTCATAGGGTTCATGTGCCTTCCTACAAGATAGCCGGATCGTACGGATGGTGTCGCAGAGAATCTAATTTCCATCGGAGCGGGTTTCTTGTCGGCTATTGGATACGTTCAGAATTGTTTATATTTATAATTCGTTCTTTTTTTATAGTGAACTGAAGATGCGTTCGAAGTCAACAATGTTCTGGGCAGGGATCATGAATTAGGATTACCCCGCATAATTCATGAAGAATCACCTACGACTTGAAAACTCTTGATCTTTCACTCGTTTCCCGATTTTTTATACTCAACAACCTGTCAAGTATGCTTCCGTTAAAAAATCGCTCCAACTTCTAGAAATGTCTTCGGTTTTCGGCGTCTCGCTACGATCCTCATGAAGTATGCGGGTTAAAAGGAAACAAGCCCTTTGGTGCGAATCTCCTAACGAATTCTGATGCTGTGATCGCTCCGAGCGCGTCCATCAGCAGATCGGCCAGACTGGCAACGCGACCGGGTACGAAAGCCTGGTGGATTTCGTCGAAAGCTCCGTAACCTATCGTAAATACGAGCGAAAGAATGATTATCCTGGAGAGGCTCCATGGCGGAGTCTTCCAGCTCAACGCCAGCAGCCATAATCCGCAGAGCACGAAATACGCGCCGAAGTGTGCAACTTTATCGAAGTGGGGAAACAATGGATCGATGGGCAGGGTAGAGCGATGGGAAAGCCAGAACAACAGGCCGTTCATTGCAAGCGGCAAGGATAGCAAACCTATGAAAATACGGTTGTTTTTCGGCTTTTTCTGGCTCATGGTTACATTTTGGAATCGCTGGTCTTTCGGATGTTCAGACATTCGCCGCGCAGTGTGTTGGGCATCGCTTCGGTGATGCGCACCGTTACGATGTCCCCGACCTTCGCGCCTTCTGCGGGGAAGTTGACGATTTTATTCGACGGCGTGCGGCCCATCCATTCGACGGCGGATTTTTTGGAATGCCCCTCGACAAGCACTTCCTGTTGGCTGCCCAGATAGCTTTCGTTGATTTCATGGGTGATGCGCTTTTGATGCTCTTGAAGTTCCCGTAACCACTTGAATTTTTCCTCTCTTGGTACGGGGTCTTCCAGTTTGGCGGCCTTGGTGCCGGGACGTGCGGAATAGACGAAGGAAAACAGGCTTTCGTAGCGGATCTCCTCGATGGCGTCCATCGTCTCTAGAAACTCCGCTTCGGTTTCGCCGGGAAAGCCTACGATGATGTCGCCCGACAAGGCCAAATCCGGCATATAGCGGCGTAACATCTCGATATGTTTCATGTATTGGCTTCGGGTGTAGCCTCGGTTCATGGCTTCCAACACGCGGTCGTTGCCGGCTTGAATCGGAAGATGCAGGTATGGACAGATTTTGGGTAGCTCGGCCATGGTTTTGGCAAAGGTTTCGTTGATGTGCGCCGGGTGCGAGGTTACGAAGCGGACGCGCTCGATGCCGGGAACCTCGGCGGCACGGCGCAGCAGGGTTGAAAAGCCGTGCTCGTCACCGAAATCCAAACCGTAGGCATTGACGTTCTGCCCCAGCAGCGTCACTTCGAGGACTCCCCCTTCGGCCAGCCAGGCCATTTCATCCAGGATTTCTTCCACCGGGCGGCTTTTTTCGCGCCCTCGTGTGTACGGTACGATGCAGTAGGAGCAGAACTTGTTGCAGCCTTTCTGAATGGCTACGAACTCCGTGACGGGGCTGCCTTCGACCGTCTCCAGCGAAAGAGGCGCGTCCTGCATTTCCAGATGAAAACCGCCCTTGATGAATCGCGTATCGCGAGTCTTTCCTTCTGCCTTGACCTGCTCGACCAATTCCCTGATGTGCGGTACGGCGTCGGGTCCGAAGCAGAGATCCAGCGCCGGAACCTTTTGAAACATCTTGTCTTTTTCCTGTTGAGCCACGCAGCCGCAGACTGCGAGAATCGCGTTGGGACGGTGCTTTTTCACGTCGGACAGGCGGTTCAGTTCGGCGTAAACCTTGTGCTGCGGTCCCTCGCGTACCGAACAGGTGTTGACGATGATCAGCTCGGCTTCATCGGGTGTATCGACACGTTGATACGCATCGGCCAGAAATTCCGACATCCGCCGGGAATCGTAGATGTTCATCTGGCAGCCGTAGGTTCGGATATACAACCCGGCTTTGGCTGTTGTCGTTTCGTTGGTTGTTTTCGAAGAATGCGTCATGAATTTTGCCGATGGTGATGAATGTTCGATGTTTTCAAAATCTACGGTTCAGAAGCATATTTTAAAAATGTTCGAACTCTCTATTTAAACCCCAAAATTTTGCTTTTGCCTGGAGAGATCAATCTATTGCTTATCACGATGAACGTGTAACTTATCAATAGGATCGTTACGGTAAGGACGAATTGGTACAAAGGTTGAATATCCAGCATAGAGGGAGAGAACCGTATAATCATCCGATGCAAGAACACTAATGCAAACATATGTATGAGGTAGAGTCCAAACGATACTTTCCCAATATGCTTCAATACTGTAGATCTGATAAGATCTTTATTCTTGAAAAGGAAAACAATGAGAGCCGCTGAATACAGAAACGTTGATGTTTTTGCCATCGTTGTCGCTGGTTCTGCCTGATGGAATATGGAATAAAGGGTGAATGATTCGGCACAGGAAAGCAGATATAAAACGACAACCAAACTACCTAGAACTTTATTTGGGATGTTGATAAGGTGCTCCGATGAACCAAGGTACAACCCAAGAACGAAAAACAGTATCCAGGTTAGAAAATTACCGTATCGGACGATCAGTGGCAATTGCGTATCGGTGTAATATTGCACATAAAACAACAACCAGGTCATTGCGATACTTATCAATGCGCAGAGAATCAGTCCTTTGATGTTCGCGAAACGTTTGAGAACGGGAAGTAAAAGATAGTATTGGATGATCAAAGCTATGAAATAATACGGACTGCTGGATTGAAAAGTAATCAATTTATACAATTCATGAGTTATCGCGCTGCCTTGAACGAACACTTGCAAGGCAAACCACGCCAACGACCAGATGAAAAACGGGATATAAACTCTTGGAACCTGTCTTTTCACAAAAGAAAAATATTCATCGGAAGAGGCGATCGTTTTCTTGACCGATAGATAGCCTGAAGTAGCAATAAACAGAGGGACGCAAACCGTTAATACTTGTCGCCAGAACATTGTAAAATAAAGGTTGATTCGGTTGTCGGGAGCTTGTACTCCAATGTGGGATGAATGGCCCGCAACGACGGCAATTATGGCTATCCCTCTCAAAATATCGAGGGATGCGATTCGACCAGGCATTAATAAATCTCCATTTTACAAAACTTCTATCTTTGCTTGTAGTGTGACTATATTTTAGGAAGATAGGGTCTTTTTCTATATCAATCGTTTTTTGGCTCAATTATCTCCTAGTAATCCAGCGGGTTCCATTCCCCCTCCGGTTCGGGTGGTTCTTCCGGCTGAATGTCCTCGTACAGCGCTTGCAGCAACTCGGGGATGCCTGCGCCGCTGGCCCCGCTGATTTCGAACAGTTTTTGTCCCTGGTTTTCCAATTCCTGCTTCAAAGGAAGGATCGTTTCCTCGTCGGGATACAAATCGATTTTATTTAGCGCTACAAGCTGTTTTTTACGAGAAAGCTCCGGGGAGTAGGCGTGCAACTCGTGGTTGATTCGTCGGTAGTCGTCCAGCGGATCGTTGCGTGTGGCTTCCACTTCGACGAGATGCAGCAGGATTTTGCAGCGTTCGACGTGGCGCAAGAAGCGGTGTCCCAGTCCTTCGCCTTTGGCGGCTCCGTCGATCAGTCCGGGGATATCCGCCATAACGAATTCACGGCTGCTGTCCACGGCGACCACTCCGAGGTTGGGAATCAGGGTTGTGAAGGGGTAGTCGGCCACTCGGGGCGTGGCGTTGCTAACCTTGCGAATCAAAGTGGATTTTCCCACGTTCGGATAGCCGATGACAGCCACGTCCGCCAGGATTTTCAGCTCGATTCGCACCTCGCGCTCTACACCGGGATAGCCCGGATCGCAGCGACGAGGCACCCTGTTGCGAGATGTGGCGAAGCGAGTGTTGCCGCGTCCGCCGTCGCCGCCTTTGGCCACGATATATTTTTCGCCCGGCTGAACCAGATCCCGCAGCAAATCGCCGGTTTCGAGATCGTAGACCATGGAGCCGGGAGGCACGCGGACAATGATATCTTTGCCGGAACGCCCGGTTTTGTTGTTTCCCAGTCCGGGGCGACCGTTTTCGGCCCTCAGATGTCGCCGAAAGCGCAGGTCCATCAGTGTGGACAACTGTTCGTCCACGAGAAACACCACGTTGCCTCCCTTGCCGCCGTCGCCGCCGTCCGGGCCACCTTTCGGGACGTGGGATTCCCGGCGAAAGGAAGAGCATCCGTTGCCTCCGTTTCCCGCTTTGATTTGAACCGTCACTTCATCGACGAAATTCATAACTATTCCCCAATCCAAAAATTTTGCGGACTATCCCCGATCCCGGAGAGTCTGTCAACCCATTCTGCCGAAGCGTTTTTCCAATTCATCGTAGCCGATTTCCAGATACACGGGACGACCGTGAGGGCAATTGCCCGCGAAATCGATGCGATCCATGCTTTGAAGCAAGGCGCGGATCTGTTCGGCGTTCAATTCATCTCCTCCACGGGTCGAGGCGTGGCAGGCCATGGTTGCCAATCTCTGTTCCACGGCGTCCCGCGTGGATCGGCTGGCTCCCGATTCGGCAAGGTCATCCAGCAAATCGGTCAGGGTCCGTTCGGGATCGGCTTTCGAAATCAATTGCGGAATGGCTTTGATCACCGCTGTTTGCCCGCCAAACGGTTCGACTTCGAACCCCAATTCTTTGAGCAAGGGTAGCGCGTCGGGCAGGGCGGCGGCGCGAGACGGTTCCAATTCGACCGTCACAGGCAGAAGCATCAGTTGCATGGAGATGCTGCCTCGATCGTAGGATTCTTTGAGTTTTTCAAACGTTACCCGTTCGTGGGCTGCGTGCTGATCGACGATCACCAACCCTTTGGATGATCTACACAGCAGATAGGTGCGGTCGATCTGTCCCAGAACGTCGAGTCTCGAAAAGAAACCCTCGGGAGGAAGGTCTTCCGGTGTGCAATCGTGAAAATGAGTCGGAACGTACTGCGACGGTTTCGGCTCGGAAATCGCCGCACTACGCACCGAAGGCGGAAGGTTGAAATTTCCCTGGCGTTCTCCGGCAAGGCGTTTTCGCTCGTAGGCCAGCAAGGCTTCTTCCACACCTCGTCCCGAAGCAGGTCGAACGAAGGGAGACGATCCGAAGCTTTTGGGAAGTGGAGCCGTTGGAAACGACTCGGTTTTCGTTGCTTCGCCACTTGAAAACAGCAGGGATTTTCCATCGCCGATCCAGGGCGCCGAACCGAGGTTTTCGCGCAGGGCTTCGTGAAGGAAGCGGTACACACCGCGAGGATCGCCGAAACGGACTTCGGCCTTGGTCGGGTGGACGTTCACGTCAACCTCGTCCAAAGGCAGCGTCAGCAGGAGTATGGCGACGGGAAAGCGTCGTGATTCCAGCATGTTGCCATATGACGAAGTGATGGCGTAGACCAGGGAACGATCCTGGATGGATCGCCCGTTGACGAACAGCCGAATCCCGGTGGAATTGGGCCGGGTGTAGTCGGGCATGGACACCATGCCTTCGAGAATCCATCGGCCCTGTTGCGAGGCTACGGGAAACAGTTTCGGGAAAATCTTGCGTCCGAGCACAGCGGCGACGCGCTCGGAAAGGTCTTCGGTGGCTGGGGCTGTGAAAATCTCGTGGAGATTGTGGCGCAGCGAAAAGCGGATGTTCCGATGTGCCAGCGCTTGCGCCGTGCAGACCTCCGAAATGCGGCTCGTTTCGGCGGCATCGGATTTAAGGAATTTCCGTCGTGCCGGAGTGTTGAAAAACAGATCCTCCACCTCGATGGTCGTCCCTCGCGCTGCTCCGACTTCGCCTTTTTCACGCAAGGAGCCGCCTTCTACTTTGACGATCACCCCCGAGCCTTCACCCGTGCAAGAGGTCATCGTGAAGCGGGACACCGAAGCGATCGACGGCAGCGCCTCTCCACGAAAACCCAACGTACCGATTCCGAAAAGGTCTTCTTCGTGTCGGATTTTGCTGGTGGCGTGGCGACGGAGTGCCAGCACGGCGTCTTCGAACGACATGCCGCAGCCGTTGTCGGTGACCGTGATGCGACGTTTACCGGCCTGCTCGATTTCGATGCGGATATCGTCCGCTCCGGCGTCGATGGCGTTTTCCACCAGTTCCTTGACCACGGAGGCGGGACGTTCGACGACCTCACCCGCCGCGATGCGGTTCGCCATGTCTTCCGAAAGCACTTGTATTTTCGTATCGTTCACCGTTCGTACTCCTTCGCCCGAAGGTGTATCACAACTTGAACGCCAGTCCAAGGAGTATGCTCATTACGTGTATCCGGTGCGTTTTCAATTGGTGGTTGGATAAATGATCGTTCATCAAGATCCGAGCAATCATTCTTTTCTTAAAGAACAGGTTTGGGCAAATTTTAAACGGAATCGTCCTGATCGCCTTGGTGGGATGATTTTACTTTATGGGGAAAAATGATATCCTGGACAAAGACGTCAGCCGGGAAAGGAAATGACGAAAGACGATCATCAAAACGGAGGCTCGAAAACCTCCAGACGGCATTCCTCAACGGGGAAATTCCGACGAATGGTCAAAATGGGAAGTGTTTTGACCGGTGCCGGGACACGCCTGGCCGCCGAAAAACTCGCCGGTATGCTTTTGTCGGACGAACAGTTCGAAAAACTTCAACAAAAAACGAAACTGAAAAACGCTCGCAGTTTTACCGATGCGATGGGGGACTTGAAAGGCGCGATGATGAAAGTCGGCCAAAGTCTTTCGATGACGCCGGGAATCATTTCCGAGGAATTCGCCCAAGTATTCGCCGAGTTGCAAAGCGATGCACCCGCCATGGATTATCCCACCTTGGCAGCCCAGGTCGAACGGGCTTACGACCGTCCGTTGGACCAGCTTTTTCGCTATTTCGATCCCGAACCGTTGGGAGCGGCTTCCATCGGGCAGGTTCATCGCGCCGAACTGTTCGATGGGCGACGGGTGGCCGTAAAGGTACAATATCCCGGAATCATGGACGCTTTGGACAGCGATATGAAAAACCTCGGGGCGATTCTCCGATTGGTTCACGGATTCACCGATTCCGACATGCGCAACCAGTATCTTGGTGAAATCAAGCGAATGATGCTTCGTGAAGGCGATTATCGCGAGGAAGCCCGTACCATGAAGGAATTCCACGAGCGAATGGCCGACTGGCCCGGCGTTCGGGTTCCGTGCCCATACGATGACTTCGTGCGTGATCGTGCCTTTGTGATGGATTTATGCGAAGGCGTAAAAATCGATAGAAAATTCCAGTCGTTGCCGGTCGGTGCCGAGCGCAACCGCCTGGCGTTGCAGTGGTGCGGACTGCTGTTTGACATGTTTTTCGATCTACAGCTTCTGCATACCGATCCGCATCCGGGAAATTATCTGTACGACGAGCAGGGCAACCTCGTGTTGCTCGATTTCGGTTCGACCAAACGTTTCGAGGAAGAATTTACCGATGGTTTCCTGATGCTGGTGTTTTTGCAAATGGAAAAACGTTGGGATGCTCTGGATATTCCCTATCGACGCTTGGGGTTTCAGCTTCCGGTGATCGGAATTCCTCAAAAGGCGTTACGCAGTCTGCATGAAATCATTCTGGAACCTTTCGTTACGGATGAAGCTTTTGATTTTACACAATGGGCTTTACGTAAGCGATTGATGTCATTGTATAAAAAATTCCCGTCCCTGGTTCAGTTGATGCCGCCATCCAACGCGCTTTTTACGTTAAGGGTCATCGCCAGCCTTCGAGGCGTATTTCGCCAATATGGAATTCAAATCAATCTGCATCGGGAAATTTTGCAACGGATCGCAAAACGGGACATTGCCCGAAAAGCCGAAGAGTGGATTGCAATCGTTGGGAAATAATCCGAAAGTTTTTCAATAAAGAAAATCACTGTGCTAGTATTGGAATAAGTTCTTATTCACTAATAGCGTGTGGGTAGTGAAATGAAACGACGTGTTGGATATTACCCGATAGTCGGCATTTTATGTTTGATTCTATTCGCTTGTTCCGACACAAGTGACGCGACTTTCATTTCCGATACGGATGAGGATCGCGAGACCATTGATTCCAATGCGGATGTCGATGAAATTCCCGAAGGTGACACCGAGGAAGAGGAAGACAGCCTTTTCGAACGAGATCGAGACGAAACAGAGGATTGGGCTGAAGAGATCGAAAACGATGCCGATGAAGATGCGGACGTTTTCGATGATGCCGAGGAAAACGATTTGTCCGAGGAAGAAGAGTCGGATATCGATCAGGGATACGAAGACTGTCTGTTGTCCCAACAAGTGAACTTAACACCGGTAGCGGAAGAAAGAACGGGGGCTTGTCAGGAATATTCTCCTATCGATTGGTACTCGTATCCATCAAACTGGGGTATTTCGAATATCAGTAGAGAAGATATTTTCGTTCTGGGAGATGATCATCGTTTTTGTTTTGTTACCACTGATGCGTTGTTTTGCACGGTCGGTGAGGAAAGACGCTTCACTCAACTCGTCATGCCGTTTGCACAATACGAAAAAATCGACAAGGCGACATTCAAACAGGGAACGGCGGAGTACTGGTTCGTTACCGAAAAAGACCATTTGGGATATTGGGATCTAAACGATGCCACGTTGCATTGGGTTGTAGCCGATAACAGCTTGCCGAGCCCCTTTGCCTCCACATGGGAGGGAATTGCTTTCGATACCACGACAGAAACGTCCAATATTTTCTTGATCGGTAAGGATAGTTTTCAGGTGTATCTTGATGGTTCTTGGAAGGAAATTAACTATCCTATCATAAGTTTACATGACCAAAGCATCGTGGCGACCTATCCTCAATATGACGGTAGGTTCATTTTGGGAATACGTGAAAGAGTGATCAGTGATGAGGATCTCATCTATTATCTAACATGGGATGACGACGTACAGGAAATGAAGGTGTTGGCGACGCTTCCTGAGGATTACAGCCAAACATCAACTCACTACTTTCCCACACTATCCGGTGATCATTTTACCATTTTTAAATACGATTACGAAAATGAGTCGAACACGCTCTTGAAATACGATCTGAATGGGAATTTTCTTTCCGAGGAGCCGATTGTGATTCCTGGTGTACAGTGGATTCGACATTATAGGGAAACCGATCAGGCAAAATATTATGCGACAGGATACAAGGTCTGGTCGCAAACGCAAGATGGGCAATGGGCGAGTCTGGATTATTCCGTAGAGCATCACTATTCCTTGCGAGGTTTTTCCATAGACGGGTCAGCTTACCTTGTCGATCTGTATCCGCTCGACGTTCAACGATCGGATCGTTTGGAGCCTTGGAGACAGGTTATTGATGCTTCGGCTAAATCGTATTCGAGGTTATACACCTACGTTTCACCTGAAGGCGGAATCTGGATGTTGTATCCGGGAAGTCCGCTGATGCACAATCCCGACGGGTGTACTTGGGAGACAGCATCTTGTCGTCCTTTAGGGACTCCTTCCATTGGCACAACCTATGCCGCCACGGGCGGATGGTCGGAAAACGACGTGCTGGCGACCTCCACGGACGAAGGTGTGGTCTGGAGGTTACATGACAGCCGCTGGGAGCGTCTGTTTGCAGTCGATTTCAATGCTTCGATCACCGAAATTACCACGGCGGGAGAGGGGTTCGCAGGGCTGCTTACCGATTACTGGCTCCTCTCCTATTATCGGTATTTGGATGGTGCAAAAATGTGGTTCAATACAGGTATTGAATATAATCCACTCTATCAATACTATTATCGACTTTTTGCGCGTGCACCAACATCTCTTTATACGTACAAATCGTCTAGATATGGCCTTCTCGAAGAAGGAGAAGTGATAGGTATTCCCATAGGGGGAGAAAGCCTTTCATGTCTTGATCTTGATGTCGTTGGTTCTCTTATGTATTGGACCTGTGGCGAAAAAATATTGATTTTCGATGAAGAAAATGACCTTATCGGTCAATGGACGATTAACGGTACCGATTCTGACAGAACCTCTTCGGTGCAAATGATCCTCGATGAAGACGGTCCCATTGCCTCATTGGACGATGATGGTTGTTTTTGGCTTTTTGAAGAGAATTCTGACCATGTGAACGAGTTCGACATGGTAGAAACCGGTTATTGTTTTCCATCAGTAGACCGTCTCTTTAGGATCGCGGAAAATGAGTATGTCGCTACGGGTCCATCTGGAGCATGGGTACGGTTTGTCGTTCGGTAACCCCTGAAATTTACTTCTTTTTTGCGTGAGGGTGGGCTTGGTCGTAGACTTTCATCAGGTGGGCCAAACCTACGTGGGTGTAATTTTGTGTGGTGGAAAGCGATTCGTGTCCCAGCAATTCCTGAATCGTGCGCAGATCCAAGCCCGCATCCAGCAAATGTGTGGCGAAACTGTGGCGCAAAACGTGGGGGCCGATGTTGCGGGAACTCCCTGCCCGTAACAGGGTTCGATCGAGAATCGTTCGGATTCCCCGGGCGGTCAGACGTCCCCCCCGGTAGTTGAGGAATACCGCATCCAACTCCTTGGAACCTTTGGCTTTTTCTAGAAGCTTTAGCCGATCCGGCAGGTATCGTCGGATGGCTTCCACCGAGGCCGATGTCATCGGGACGACACGTTGCTTGCTTCCTTTGCCGAGAACCCGAACCCGTTTTTGAGTGAAATCGAGTTGATCGAGATTCAATCCGGTCAACTCACTGACGCGCAAACCCGATCCGTAGAGCAACTCCCAGATGGCACGGTCCCGATGTCCGAGGGACGTGTCGGGAAACTCGCTGTCGAGAATGCCGAAAAGCTCGTCGATTTTCATGGTTTGTGGCAGTTTGCGTCGTTTTTTCGGAAGTCGCAAAAGCTTCGCCGGGTTGGCTGTGGCCAATTCCCGGCGAAGCAGATAATCGTAAAAAGAGCGCAAAACCACGATTTTTCGTTCTAGACTGCGGGGCTGAAGATGCTCGGAGATTCCCGCGACGTAGCTTCGTAGGAGGTCCAATGGAACCGATCCTATCCGATGTTCCGCCGTGTAGGCGGGATGCTCGTCTTCCAGCCATGAGATGAACTGCCAAAGATCGTTCAAGTAGGACGAAACCGTGCGCTCGGAGAGGTTGCGCTCGTCTTTAAGATGACGTTCGTACTCTCCGACGAGGTGCATGTCAGCGCTCCTCGAATCGGGCGCAATAACGATCTACCAGCCCCAATACATGCTCGACTTCTCCATCTTCCCGAATGCCCGATGCCAGTTTGTTGATTTCCTGCTTGTAGTATTCGCAGGTTTTGCGTCCCTTTTCCTTGTCGTAACGCCAGGTTGGGAAAGGTTGCGGGTTGGGCATCGGAGTTGGTGGGTAAGGAGGCGGAATCACGCGCTTTTTGTCGTTTTTGTTTGGGGTCGCGACTTTTCCGGTTTGCGGGTCCAACTGTTCAGGATACCGCTTGTAGTAGCAGGTCCAGACTTTGCAAGGCCAGCTTCGGTGCAGCCTGGGATGGGTTTCGCCCATCAGGTCGGTGAACGCCAGAATTGTACGGGCCTTTTGAATCGTCGGAGATTGCCGCTTGGCGATATCACCCCACGTCCATTCGAAGTTTTTCTGTTTCCTTAAACCGGTTCGCGGGTCTTCATAATCCACCTCGAACTCGATGCGTTCCTGTTGTTTTGGTTCTCTCAACCGTTCGAGATCGCTTAAGAATAACTGAGCGGAGTTGGCGAAATAGTGGATGGCTTGCACATCTTCCTTGCGCTCGCTCGATTCTTCTCCGTAAAAGGTTCTCATTCTCAGCGAGGGCGGCAGTGTCATTTTGAAATGAACGTCCCTTGCCACGGTTTCGAGCAGAGAGACGAAGCGGTCGCCGAAAACCTTGTCGATGGCGGATTCTGTCGCCAGGAAGAGGTAGGCTCCTTTGCCTTTTTCCGTCAATTTGTTCAAAAGCCTGTCATTGAAAGTCGAACCGACACCCACACCGCTAAAGGCGATTTTTCGCTTGTCATAGTATCCGGTGACGGTGGACATCATCTCTTCATCGGTGACACCTGTGTTGGCCATGGCGTCGGTGATCATCAACACACGGTTGTTGACCTGTCCGCGATAGTATTTTTCGGACAAAGCATAGCCCTGGGTCAGACCTTTGTGCAGGTTGGTGGAACCGGTCGATTCGAGGTAGTCGATGGCTTTGTTGTACAAGGCCGGATCGTCTCGCCCTACTTGAAAACCTTCCAGCGGCGTGCAGATGTCGTGGTTGAACTGCACGATATTGATGATATCGCCTTCTTTGAACTCGTTGAAAACACGATGCATTCCGCGTTTCAGGTAGGACATTTTGTCCGAACCGGACATCGAACCCGATTGATCGAGAACGAAGGTAATCGTTGCGGGACGGCGTTCTTCTTTACTGACCGAACGTCCTCGTACCGAAAAGGCTAAGGTTTCTTCTCCGTTGCGAATGCCGGGCACGGCGGAGGCGCGCACGGAAAAATCCTCTCCCTGCCGTACCGGATCGGTCTCGAAACGGTAATAATTGAGGAATTCGTGGGGACGCAGGTGCTCTGCCGGAATCGGCAGGAACCTTTGAATAGCGTATTCCACCCGTTGGGCCGAGGAAAGGCTCATCGAGTCGTCATTGCTCAGGTACATGGTTTGTCCCCGGTCGGGATATTCCTCGATGGGGGCTTGCTCGGTGGGACGCTGGGGAGCGGCTTTCTCGGTAGAGTCCGAAGGCGCCGGCCTTGAGGCTTCGGCTTCGGGAGCTGCAGATACACCGTCCAGCATGGCGCCTGCATTTTTTTTCATTTCACCGGATAGTCCACCGCCACCCAGCATCGGGGGAGCGAACGAACGGGATTTGCGGTTGCCATGAAACGCTCGTTGCAGTTGCATGGTTCCTTCGCCCTGCTGTTGGAGGCGGCAATCGGTGAAAATGACTTTTTGCCCGACACCTGTACCGTTTTCAACCTTTTGACGGGCTTCGATTTCATTGTGGGGCTGTAGGAAGAACGCCAGCGAGGCGAACAGCGTCAGACCAAGAACGGTCGAGATACGGGATAGCATGATGACCTCCTCCGGAGCGAGTCCGGTAGCTAAACGATTGCTCATGCGATACCGGCCGGTATATTGTTCAGATGCTTTCCTAGGGGCGAAGCGGTCTGCTTTATTGCAAACGATTGCAAAAGAAAGGGGAGGGGAAGAGACTCAATAAGGGTACTTGGACCACGGTGGTAAGTGGTCTATTTTATCGTTATTTCACACGACAAGGGGAGCTAAAATTCGATATCGTCCATTGTGATCCCTAACAGGTACTCGAAACCGTCTCGGCTACGGGTGGAACGGATCGTCAGCCGTCCTTTAAGATTTCCCGTCAATACCGAGCGATAGAGTCGCTCCCGATCGACTTCCAAAGGATCTCCTTCAACGGTGACATAGATCAGATCGTCCAGGCCGGGAGGATTGCAAAACACGCATCCCGCTTGAACCACCGAAGGATTCGCCAGCCAGAAACGCGACATTTTGCCGTCTTTGCCCGGTGGATCGATGGGCATGATCGCTCCCTTGATTTCAACCACCGCACCGTTGAGTCGGGGCAAACCTTCCGGGTGAAACGAGCCTTTGACGACAAAATACTGGTAATTCGCTTTGATCTGTCGAAACTCCAGCGCTACCGGATGATCTGCATCGTTGGTTTTCGAAGGAATCGGCAAAACGATAGGTTTTCTAGAAAACGCCCGTTTGGGACGCACTACGGCATTCATTCCGTGTTTTTTTACCCGTTCATCGAAAGAGCTATCATCCGTTTGAACGGGAGCAGGTTTGGGGGGAGTGTTTTCTCGTTTTTCCCGTTCTTTTTGCAAAATTCGTTTTTTGGCGCGTTCGCTCAGACTCAAAGTCGGTTTGGATGGCTTTTTCGAGACGCTGGGAGCGCCTGTTTCTTGATTCTCTGAAGGTTTTTTCGTGGGCGATTCCGAAGGCTCGGAGCAAGCCGTCAAAAGAAAAACCAAGGAGGCGACGGAAAATATCGTGGAAAATCGAGAAGATACAAACGAAACCAGAGAAAACATGGATTGACCTGTCGATGAAAAACACTCGTTACCAGAAGTTACACCCCCAATAACCCAAAAAAGAAGGAACTTATTCCCCTTTTTTGACGGGAAGATCGCGAAGCTGGTGGCGAGCGTTGAAAAATTTCCTATACATCAGGCTTGAAATCCCCATCGAGGACAACGACACCGATGCGGCGAGCATGAACATGACGACGATTTGATATTTTACGGCTTCATACGGATCGGTGCCCGAAAGAATCTGTCCGGTCATCATACCGGGAATGGATACCAATCCAACCACCGTCATCGAGTTGACAATAGGAACCATACCTTTTCGGACCGCATCGCGTACAGCGGGACGTGCTGCCTCCCAGGATGTAGCGCCTAATGCCAGTTCCGTTTCGATTTCGTGACGATGCTCGACGAAGGATTTCATCAGGGAATCCATGCAAAGCGACAACCCTGTCAGGCTATTTCCCAAAATCATGCCGAGAATCGGAATCAGGTATTGTGGACGATACCAAGGCTGCACCCCGACGACGATTTTCGTTACGAAAAAGGTTGTTGCCAGTCCGCAAACAAACAGCGTGAGGAAAGTAATTTTACGTAGACCATCGGTTTGGAGGCTCAACCTGCCAACGGCGGCACCTCCGGCGATAAACGTCATCAGCGTAGCCAGTCCGAGAATGCCCCAAACGTTGTCCAGTTGGAAAATCGTACGAAGCAATACACCGATGATCATCAATTGCACCACGGTGCGAACGGCGGCGATGGCCAGCCGTTTTTCCATTTTCAGACGGAATCCCAAGCTGACGATACCGGCGATAACGACAAGAAAAGTCGCCAGCATAAGACGAATCGTATCGATGTGGATAACCGAGCTGGATACCGATTCGTTCATGATTTTTCCCCTTTGTAGAGGAAATCCGTCAATGTAATCCGCCGGTTGCACCAACGCTGCAATTGGTCCGGGTCGTGGGTGACGACAAGTGCCGCCAGCCCTTTTTGTTCGCAAAGTTCCCGTACGGTTTTTTCGACGGAGGAAGCAGCGTCCGGGTCGAGAGCGCTGGTAGGTTCATCCAATAGCAGAACTTTCGGTTCGAGCGACAGAGCACGGACAAGCCCTACACGTTGCTTTTCGCCCTGTGACAGTTTGGGAGCTTCCTCTTTCAGAATGGATGCTTGTAAGTGGAAAATCTCCAGCCATTCTGAGATCTTATCCCAAGGAGAATTCTTGCTTCCGTGCTTGTACCGGAATGGCTTTTCCAGATTTTCCCGTACGGTTCCCTGAAACAAATAGGGTTGCTGTGCCACGAAAACAACCTGACGGCGAAAGCTGGGCCAGCCTATTTCCTGTGCGGTTTTTCCGTTCAGTCGGATGGTTCCGTCCGCAGGATCGGTCAACCCGCAGATCGTTCGAAGCAACGTGGTTTTTCCGCAGCCGGATGGTCCTTGCAAACCGATACGTTCCCCAGCCAAGAGAGAGAAGGCCAAGCCTTCCAGCAAAGATTTGCTTCCCGCCGTCACGGCGAGATTCTCCACTTGGAGCAGATCGTTCACGATCAACTTACCTTGGAGCCGCCCGGTAACGTAGCATCGTCGATGGTCAAAACCGTTAGTTTTCCTTCATTTTTAGCCGCCAGCAGCATTCCGTGGGAGAGAATTCCTCTGAGTTTGCGCGGTTGCAGATTGGCGACGACCACAACCTTTTTGCCGATCAGAGCTTCGGGGGCGTAGTGCTCGGCGATACCGGCCACGATGGTGCGGGGTTCCGCTTCACCGGTGTTTACACTAAGCTTCAGTAATCTATCGGCTTTTTTGACTTTTTCGGCTTCAAGGATTTCACCTACTTTCAGTTCGACCTTGGAGAAATCTTCGTATTCGATAGCGGCCAGTCCTTCGACTTCCTTTTCTTCCTTGGCAGGAGCGGGTTGAGCTTTTTTCGCTTTTTCTTCCAGTTCTTGAAGCTTTTTCGCGTCGAGCCTTGGGAAGATCGCATCGCCCCGTCGGGTTCGGGTGCCTTCCGGCAGTCCTTGCCAGCCTTCCAGGGTATTCCAGGAAAAGTCGGGGATATCCAGTCCGAGTTGAAGCTGAATTTTCTCTGTGGTTTCGGGCATGAACGGATGCAGGAACACCGAAACACGCCGCAGGACTTCGAGCAGGTCGTACAACAATGTGGAAAGATCTCCTGCTTTTTCAGGATCTTTCGCCATGTTCCAGGGTTCTTGCTGGACGATGGTCTTATTCGCCACGTCGATCAGGATGCGCACGGCTTCCAACGCTTTTTGCGGCTTGAACGTTTCGATGTAGTTCGCCACTTCCTTTTGGCAGGTCTTCGCAGCTTCTCTGAGTCCGAAACGCTGTCCATCGGTTGGGGCGGGTAGGGTGCCGTCCAGGTATTTGTCCGTCATGGCCAGCGTACGGCTAAGGGTATTTCCCAGATCATTGGCCAGTTCCGAATTGTAGCGGTTGACCATGTTTTCTTTACGGAAATCGCCGTCCAGACCGAAAGGAACTTCGCGCATCAGGTAATATCGGAAAGGATCGAGGCCGTACGTGGCAATGGCTTCTCGCGGATCGACCACGTTACCTCGCGTTTTGGACATCTTTTCGCCTTCGGAGTTCCAGAAACCGTGGGCGTAAACATGCTCGGGTAGGGGCAGACCGGCGGACATGAGGAACGCGGGCCAGTACACGGCGTGGAATACGATAATATCCTTGCCGACGATATGCGCGGTGGCTGGCCAGCGTTTGTCGTAATTTTCCTGGTTGAACAGATACCCGGCACCGGAAACGTAGTTGATCAAGGCATCCACCCAGACGTAGATGACGTGCTTGTCATCACCCGGTACGGGAATTCCCCAGTTAAACGATGTACGGCTGATCGAAAGATCGTGCAAACCGCGCTCGACGAAGGACCGTACTTCGTTCATACGAAAATCGGGAAGCACGAAGTCCGGTTGTTTTTCGTACAGTTCAAGCAACTTGTCCTGATAGGCCGAAAGCTTGAAAAAGTAACTGGGTTCGCTGTGTTTTTCCACGGGGCGGTGGCACCATTCGTTCGGGCAGAGATTGCCTTCATGAAGCTGATTTTCCGGCCAGAACGTTTCGCAGGCGACGCAGTACATGTTTTCGTACTGACCGAGGTAGATGTCCCCGTTGTCGGCCATTTTCTTCCAAAGATCCTGCACCACGTTTTCGTGGTAATCGTGGGTGGTGCGAATGAAGTGATCGTTGGAAATATTGAGCATTTTCCAATTGTCTTCGAAATGTTTCACCACTCGATCGGCAAGTTCTTTCGGGGTTTCGCCGTTTTTCTTGGCAGATTCCTCGACCTTCTGCCCGTGCTCGTCGGTGCCGGTCTGAAAATAGGTCGGAAACCCTCGATCCCTATGGTGGCGTGCGAAGACGTCGCAGGCGATCGTGGTATAGGCATGGCCGATATGCGGCTTGTCGTTGACATAGTAAATCGGGGTGGTGACGGTAAAATGCTTGTCCATCGGGGTCTCTCCTCCAAGGCCGGATTGCAATTCAGGGAAAGCACTATACCCAATTCATGCTTGGCATGCCAGATTCCGAGCCAAGTTTTCTTGGAAAGAGCGTGAATACGAAATGATTCTTCTCCAAGTTCGAAACAATTTACCAAAAATGATGCTGAAGTCTTCCGTAACTCGTTTTCAATTAGGCAATATTTTCCATTTTTTCAGTGGTTTTTATGCATTTTCGTCAAAAAATGACTCATTTATGACAAGATGCGTCATTTTCTTGTTTCTGCCCTTGCTTTTTTCAAAGAAATCGTGTGAAAGACGATTCCCGCTCGCCCGGCAATTGTCGATTGACATTCGTGACGAAGCGGGCTTGAATGAAGTGAGGATAAGATAAAAGGTTTCGAATCAACGGACCTTTTGTTTTTTTCATCGCGGAAGGAATCACGTTTATCCATTCTGAAGTGAAGATTGTGAGGTGACAAGATGCGTGACTTTTTCTATCCGAAAAGCGTGGCCGTAATCGGAGTATCTCCGAGAGAAAACAATTTGGCGCGACAGATTGTTCGCAATCTCGTCGAATTCGATTTTCAGGGGATTTATTACCTTGTCGGTCCCAAAGGCGGAGTTCAATTCGGACGGCGGATTTACCGATCGGTTGTGGATATCCCCGACAGAATCGATTTGGCGGTGATTCTTACGCCTGCCGCGACGGTACCGGCAATCATGGAAGAACTTGGCGAAAAAGGCGTCAAACGAGCGATTATCGAAACCGCCGGATTTACGGAAAAAGGCGAGGATGGTGCTGCCATAGCCGCAGAAGTCATTCGCGTGGCGAAGAAAAACGACATCCGTTTCATCGGTCCCAACTGCATTGGCGTAATCAATCGCCACAACGGGCTTGCCGTACCATTTACCTATATGAAGAACGTCTACCGGAAAGGTGGCGTGACGATCATTTCTCAGTCCGGCGGTGTTGGAATCTCCTATCTCAACGAACTGGCCTCTGAATCTATCGGTCTCAACTGCTTTGCCTCCGTCGGCAACAAGATGAATGTCGATGAAAACGACCTCTTGGAACATTTCATCGAAGAGGAAAACACCGAAATCATTTGTATGTACCTCGAAGCGATCAGCGACGGCAAACGGCTGATGGATATCGCCAGGCGCTCGAAAAAGCCGATCTTGTTGCATAAATCCAACACCGGTGAATTGGGTAAACGCATTGCCGCCTCGCATACCGCTTCTCTCAGCGGAGACGACGACATCACCGATGCGGCGCTGAAACAGTGTGGCATCGCAAGGTTTTACGAACCTGAGCAACTGGTTAATTATTTGAAAGCACTGCCCTTGCCGTCGATCAAAGGCAATCGTTTGGGCGTTATTTCACGATCCGGCGGTCATGCGGTTATCGCCGCCGACGAATGCGAGCAGCAGGGGTTTTCGCTGGCTCCTTTCGACGAGCAATTTATTAAAGAAATCGAGAGCAATTTCCGTGCAAGCGTCATCAAACTGAGCAACCCGTTGGATCTCGGCGATTTGTTCGACATGGAGGTCTATGACAACATCATCACTCGGACGCTGAAAGAACCCAACGTTGACGGCGTCGTATTTTTGCACACCTATCTATCACAGACGGAAGGGGACGCCTCTCGTCAGTTGATCAATGGCGTGATGCACAAAGCCAAGGAGATCGGCAAGCCGCTGACGGTCTATGTTGCCACGGACCACAGTGAAATTGCGGCCTTGAAACACGACCTGGAATTCCCCGTATTTACCGACGTTGAGGATGCGATTCGTTCTATCGCCATGGTTCGGGATTTTAGGGAGCGGGAAAGTATGGTCGAGACGCCTCCGACGATTGAAATGGAACTGGATCACGAGCGGGCGCGGGCGATAATCGATAGCTGTAAAGAAAAAGACCGCGATCCTTTGCTGGACGAAGCGCTTGAGATTTTCGAAGCGTACGGCTTGCCTACGTTGCCTTCGGGATATGCTCAAACCGAAGACGAAGCCGTGGAACTTGCGGAAAAGCACGGGTATCCGGTTGTTTTGAAGATCATTGCACCGGAAGTTTCCCACAAATCCGATTTAGGTGGTGTGCAGATCAACCTCAAATCCGAACGAGGTGTACGCAAAGCCTGGAACGAAATGTACGATTCGATCCTTCGTTCGGTGCCGAACGCCCATATCGAGGGAATGATGGTGCAGCCGATGGCCAAAGGCGGCGCGGAGATGATTCTTGGCGGCAAAAAGGATCGTCTGTTCGGACCGGCGTTGATGGTGGGTATCGGTGGCGTATACGTCGAGGTTTTCCGCAACGTTTCCATCAGGGTCGTCCCATTTAGCCGTGACGAAGCCTGTCAGATGGTGGACGATCTGGTCATCAGCCCGATTCTTCGGGGTGTGCGTGGCCAAACACCCTATGATGTCAATGCCTTCGTGGATTGCATCATGAGGGCGTCTCGTTTGATGCTCGATTTCCCCGAGATTCTCGAATTCGACGCCAACCCCATACGGGTACGGCCCGATGGCAAGGGGTGCGTGGCACTGGATGCACGGATCGTACTCGAAAGGACGTGATGCGTAGCGGTCTGGTCTATTACCTGATTCTCCTTCCCGCCGTGTACCTTGGAATCGTGACTTCGGTTCAGGACTGGCGGGAAGGAAAAATATACAATCGGCACGTTTTGACGGGTCTGGGAGTAGGACTGGGCTGGCTTGCGCTGGTCGCGGCTTTTCATTTTATCTACCTGGAAGGCTGGGATCTCGTTTTGCGCGTTGCGCCGAAAATCCTTGTTACGGTGTTGCTGACCCTTGTGGTCAGTTTCGTGCTGTGGTGGATCAACGTCTGGGCGGCGGCAGACGCCAAAATGTTCACGGTTTACGTGCTGCTTTTACCGCTTGTGCTGTATTACGATGACCGTCTGGGCTACATTGTCGCCCTGACGATGATGATCAATGCCTACGTCATTGCTTTCGGCTACATCAGCCTCGATTTCATTCATCGGCTTTTTCGTGTGACCGGCTCGCTTTTGTCTCGAAAAATCAAAGGCGAATCTTTTGGCGTGGATTGGACCGAGTTTCGCAAGAATCTTCGTTCGAAAATCGGTGTCACCGTAAAGATCTTTTTCGGTTTTGTTTTCCTATTGATTGCCATTCGTTTGGCGCGACGGGGAATGCAAGCCGAATTGGAACCTATCGTGCCACTCGATAGGACGACGCTCTTTCTGTTGCTGTTCCTGATGTTTCGCCCGTTGCACGCCTTGCTGGAGAATTTCTGGATTTTCCTCGCTGTTCTGTTGGGAGTCGGCGGCTATCTGGGTTGGGTGTTGTGGCAAGACCCGACGGGACAGACAGCCTGGCACATGATCAACATGGGTGCGCTATCCATTTCGGTAATCGTCTTTCGACAGATTTACACGTATTGGTCTTCGTTGGTCGAGGTGCGAAAAATCCCCATCGACGAATTCGAGCCACGCATGTATGTGTCTGAAAAGACAATGGAATGGTTGCGAGATCAGCGCGTGTTCGGTGAAGACGAACTAAAGGAATTCAGCATCGACGGCGCTACGGACGAGCAGTGGCGACGCATTCAGGAAGCCTACCAGGTGGAGGACGCACCGGAGACGATCGAGGTGGAAAACACCATGCCTTTTGCACCTTTTTTGTTTTTAGGTATGATCGTTACGGCGATCTACGGTGATGTGCTCGTACGTTTTTCCGGAAACTGAGATGGGGGAAAGTCTGATGAGTTCCAACCCTTCGAAAAACAGAATCGAAGAATACATGATGCGTGAGCCGTTCAAGGCAGGAATCGTAGGTGCGGGACACGGGTGCGCCGCCTTTTTGCGCATGGTGGATGAAGACAAACTTGGACGGATGCGGATTC
>CAXXVK010000023.1:0-33476 GCA_963676915.2 Myxococcota bacterium | reverse complement strand
GATGATGTGGCAATACCATTAAGTACCGCGGCCATCGCAGCCCACGGGAGAAAAACGCCCGGTGTATAGAATCCAAAATCGAAAAAATCCCCATACGAATACGGCAAAAAGCGTACAAAGCGACGGGATATAGTGCCGGTTCGTTACGGAAACGCAACAGTGGACGAATGGAAATCCAAAACAGGCCGGCAGTCAGTACTGCTCCTCCAAGCCATCCGGCTTCCATGATCTGCTGGACGGCGATGTTTTCCGCTGCGGGATACGTGGCCGGAGTGCCGGAATTCAGAGAACAGGTTCGCAGCCACTTGGAAAGCACCGATACCCACTCCACCAAAGAGGTAACGTGCGGATTCTTTAAAGATAGAATCCAGACGTAGGTTTTCAAAAAGTGGTCCGAGTTACCACCGCTCTGTTTTCAATATTGCATCGGTTTGATCGAATTCTCGGATGACGACATCAATGTCTGCCAGTAAAAAAACAAAGGCTGCGACGAAAGCCAGAGGAAACAGCAATTCAACAATGCGAAGGATGGAACCTTCTTCTTCCAGACCGACTGCGGGCAAAAAGCAGTACTGCCAGCAAGTTGATAACGATCAGCAGCGCGATCCCGGCTCGCGATAGCGATAGCACAATACCAACACCGCTGATGACTCCCAGCAGTCCCGCCAGCATTCTCCAGCGGCCTCTTTTGGCCATGAACATCAGGGAAAAAGCCGATCCCATGGAGAGAAACAGGAAGGATGACAGGTTGTTGCCGTTCATCAACAACGTGTTGAAACCGAGAGAGTTGGGGGCGACGGATTCGAAGCGCAAAGGTGTTGGAAGAAACATCTGTACCAGACCGAAGAGCACCAAAAACGTTCCGACGGCCGTAAATCCGCCTAATAGCCAAGAAAGGCTTTTCTTGCTACGGAATTGTCTCGACCACATGGGGGCGGCCAATCCGGCAGCTAGAAAAATTCCGGAATGAAATAAGGTGTGGGAAGGGGAAAGCGTCAACGGAATCCAGCCCGTCGAAAGGTTGAGTAGATCGACGGCGGCTTGCCGCCCTTCCAACGTGGCGGGGCTGATCCATCCGACCAGCGCCGGAGGCAAAGGGATCGATTGCAATTAAACCGATGCCGCCCCAGGCAAGAAAGATCCATTGCACCAGCCGAGACGTTGGATATTCCCGGTCGGAATTGCCGATTGTCCAAGCGGCAATCAGAGCCAATAGCAATAATAGCTGGGGGAACAACAGGTGGGGACGTGCGACAGCGCTTCCCAAAATGAGGGGAAACGCCAATAGGGAAATCATAGAAAGATAATGCCAGATTTTCATCGAATCGTATGGTCCTTGGTCGGAATAGAAAAATCGTTTGGAGTTGCTTGAATAATGCTGTCCAGTTCAATGTGCTGAAAAAGTATCGAAGATTCAAGGGGATTTTCTTTAAAACTTCGTATTCAATGTCGTTTCCTGATCAACGGCTCTACAGGGAGAGGAATATTGACAGACACAGGTTGTCGGACTACTGTTTCCGGCGTTTACATTACCACGAAGAGGTGCAAAAAGCGACTTTGGCCGTTTGGTTTTCAATGTATTGTGCTATGACCGATTCAACTCGCGAGGAGTTTAACTCGATGAAAATACTTCTGAATACTGTTAAATCTCAATAAAATCGGTGGTGTTGCTGCGTATTACAGCGTCGCTCGTCCTCATTTCAGCGGACGACGTGGAGTATTTCACGGTAGGGGCGCGTCATACCGGCGAACCTAAATGGAAGGTTCCATTGAGGATGCTTGAGGATTATTGGCGTTTTTACAAGCAAATTGGGAGAAGGGGATTACGATCTTGTGCATCTCAATCCATCGTTCGGTCAACGGGCGATTGTTCGGGATGGGATTTTCCTGTGGCTTGCCAAGCAGAAAGGGAAAAAAGCCGTTGTTTTCATGCATGGATGGGACGAAGGATTCGAAACTCGCCTGAGAAAGAAATATCTGTCTCTTTTCCGAAAAGTCTTTTCCAAACCGACGCATTTATCGTACTTGGCTCGATTTTCAAAAATCGCCTCATCGATATGGGGCTGGATACGAAGTATTTTCTCGAAACGACCATTATTGAGAAAGAGGCAGTGGAAAACGTTCCGGATCGCTCCGAGCGTTTGAAGCAAAATCGATTCAACGTCTTGTTTCTTGCAAGGGTGGAAAAAGAAAAAGGCGTGTATGAAGCTCTCGAAGCTTATCGGTTGCTCAAGGAAAAATATCCACACGTCACCATGGACTTTTGCAGGTGATGGCTCCGAGTTGGAGAATGTGAAACGCTACGTCAAAGAAAAAGGAATTTCTGATGTGGAATTCCCCGATTTGTTCGTGGTGAAGAGAAACGACGAGCTTTTCAGGAAGGCGACGTGTACCTGTTCCCTACCTATCATGAAGGAATGCCCGGTTCGGTGCTGGAAGCAATGGGTTACGGCTTGCCTGTCATCACTCGAACGGTTGGTGGTCTCCCTGATTTTTTCGAACACGAGAAAATGGGATTTATTACCGAAAGTTTGGACGCTTCCGTGTTTGCGGACTTTCTGGAGCAGTTGGTAAAAGATCCGGAGCGCCTGCCTTGAAATGGGGCGTACCAACAACGAATTTGCAGCCCAGCGGTTCGTTGCATCGTCGGCTGCACGTCGAATCGAAGCGATTTATCGGGATGTCCTTGGGGAAAAGTAGTGCTTTCCTCTATAAAGTATTTATAGGATTGCAATCAGCAACATAACGACGCCGCATGCGACAATCAGGCCGTTGATCAACAACAACGTCCAGATGGCTCGGTGTACATGTTTAAAAAAACCTTCGGGGGGAGGAGAAGGTTTGAAGAAAAACAAGAGTGGCAGAGCAACCAATATGACGGTAGCGTTTCCTAATTGTAGGTAAAACGACCATCGGATACAGGCTTTGTTCGCCGTTTCGGAAAAACAGGCGTTCATCGAACTCGCACCAAACTGCAACGAGAGTGTCACCGCAAATACCGCAAGCATCGCGATCCAATGAAATTTGGAGGAAAGGGTACGTTTTGGCGTCATCGATTCGACTTTGGTTCGTTATTGCAGACGAACGATACGGCCTTCGACACTTTTTTCCAGGTTGCCGCCTTTTTCTACATAGTTCAGGAAAATATCGCGCATGGTAGAGCCGGTATCGTAGGCTTCTCCGCTTTTTTCCAACATGTCGTATCCGTCACCGCCCTGGGCTAGGAAGTCCGGCATGGCGACGCTGTAGCTTTTGAAATCTTTTAACGGTTCATTGCCTACCCAGACGTCGATCAGTCGGCCCGGTTCTGCCACGATACGCAGCCCGGAGACTTGCAAAAAGCCGCCGAAAGGCACGTCCTGGCCATCTTTGCGCCAACCGGAAATAGAGCGCAAAAGCGCTTTGCGAAGATCCGTGCCTTTGACTTTCTTTTTCACGATGGAGTTGTTGAAAGGATAAACCCTCATAACGTGATTCATCGTGATTTTTCCTGGGATGAACGAATCCCGGATGCCTCCTCCGTTGACGAAGGCAATTTGGGTTTTGGCGAATTGGCGGAGAATGTCGGCTGTGAAGTTGCCGATGGCGGTTTCTCGCATTCGTACCAAGTGGTAGTCGCCCCATAAAGGTTCGGGGGCGTATCCTACTACTTTCTGCAGGTTCGAGTCGGCTTGTTTGAAAAAGACCTTCAAGAATGCCAACATATCTTCATCTTCCGGCGCTCCTTCGCGAACAGGAATCAATTCGTTTTTAATTACAGATACTTGTCCGTTTTCCACGCGAAGATCGATGCGTCCAAGGTAGGCTCCACGGCTTCCTGTCTGCACGATTGTCGTATGCCCGGAGGTGTTTTGTTGATTCGTCAACTTGTCGTGCGAGTGACCGCCGACGATCAGGTCTACCTGGGGAAACCGTACCGATAGTTGGCGGTCCATTTCATACCCGGTGTGACTGAGCAGCACGAGGATGTCGCTTAGGGCTTCCACTTCATCGATAAACCGCTGGGTTGCGAGCTCAGAAGAAGAAAACGCTAACGGAGCCACGTTGGAAGGAAAGGTCGTCGTGGGTGTGTCTTCGTTGATAAGACCGATAACGCCAACTCGCAGACGGTTGGGGAGTGCAAGGATACGAAACGGTTCGGTGAACAGTTCCATATCTTTTTTCCAATGGGTATTCGCGGATACGATCGGGAGCGGGACTTCTTCCATTAGCCGTTGGAGGTTGGCCAAGCCGAAATCGAAGTCATGATTGCCTAACGTAACAAGGTCGGGTTTAAGTTGTTGCATGGCGCGCCATTCGGCTTCGCCTTTGAACTGGCTGCTAATGGGAGTTCCCTGGAACATGTCTCCAGCGAAAAACAGAAGAGTTGGCGTTCCTTTTTTCGCGTTTTCCGCGCGAATCTTCTTGACCAGTCCCTGGATACGGGCCATACCGCCGATTTTGGTCGAGGACCGATACCGTTGAGGAAACGGAGCCAAGTGACCATGAAGATCGTTGAAAAAGAGGATGGAAACCTCGGGCGGAGGTGGGGGAGGCGGCTCTTTTTCACAAGCGGGTATCAATGTTAAAAATAGAAGAATAACAACAAGATGGAATACTTTCACGCCGCAGCCTTCCTGATGGGTCCAACGATACTCGGCATTGTAATGGGGCGATCGTTTTCCGTCAACCCCAGGTGCAGGTGAGACGACAAGAATCCGAATAATTCGGGATAGATGTTGTTTTTTAAGATGGGTACGATCATCTTTAAACGATACCCAAAAAAAGACGTGAAAACGCAGCGGGAAAACGGATGCATTTTCACGTCAATTACGAATTATCCGTGCTGAATCAGGCAAAATGCTCCAAAGCCAGTCGAATGCGCTCGAGCGATTCTTCTTTGCCGATCAGAGCCAATGTTCATAGATGCCGGGAGAAACCGCCGTGCCCGTCAAGGCGACACGCACCGGTTGGGCTAGTTTGAGCAGTTTCACTTCGAATTCGTTAGCGGCTTGCTCGAAGACGGCTTCAATGGATTTCTCGTCGAACGTTTCCAGTTCAGCGAAATGTTTTTCCAGCCACTTCAGGCGTTCTATTCCGCCACCTTTGAGCAGATGCTTTTTTCGCGGCTTTGGGATTGTATTCTTCCGGTCGGGCGAAAAACATTTTAGCCGTTTGAGCCAGATCACGAAGGGTTTTGGCTCGTGGGGCGGCGTGGCGCGGCAGATCTCTTCGAGTCTCGGATCTCCGGTGGCATCGATGTTTTCGTAATCTTTCAGCGCCTTGACAGTCCACTCGGTTTGTTTTTCGGGTGCGGCATCGACGATATATTGCTGGTTGATCCAATCGAGTTTTTCCAGGTTGACCACAGCCTTCGACTTGGACAGACCATCGATATCGAACAGGCGAATCAGCTCGTCGGTGGCAAACAGTTCGTCGTCTCCGTGGGACCATCCCAGACGCACGAAGTAGTTGCGCAACGCTTCGGGTAAATACCCGGCTTTTTGCCATTCCAGCACATCCACCGCGCCATGGCGCTTCGAGTACTTCGCTCCATCCGGGCCGTGGATCAATCCGACGTGGGCGAAAGAAGGCGGTGTCAGACCGAGAGCTTTGTAAATATTCAGTTGCAAAGCCGTGTTGGCCAAGTGGTCCACACCACGGATCACCTGGGTGATTTTCATGTTCACATCGTCGGCGACCACGCAGAAGTTGTAGGTCGGGCTACCATCGGCGCGGGCGACGATGAAGTCTTCCAGGTCGGCGTTGGTGAAGGCGACTCGTCCCTGCACGCGATCTTCGATGACGGTTTCCCCTTCAAGGGGCATTTTAAAGCGCAAGGTGTAAGGCTGATCTTCCGGCCAGTCCGACTCGGGACGGTCCCGCCAGCGTCGGTCGTAAGCCGTGCGGGATTTGCCCTCTACCTGCAATTTGCGCATGGCATCGAGTTCGTCCTTCGTGCAGTAGCAGCGGTACACACAGCCTTGCTCTACGGCTTTTTGAACGAAAGCCCGGTAAATGTCCCCGCGCTCGGGATTGCAGGTAAGGTCCGTATTCACCACCGACTTCCGGTCCTTCATCCCAGTCCAATCCCAGAAACCGCAGACCGTCGATGATGCCTTGAGTCAACTCGGGGCGGCTGCGTTCGCGGTCGGTATCTTCGATACGTAAAATAAAGCGTCCCCCATTGTGACGGCATAAAGCCAGTTGAACAGGGCGGTTCGAGCGCCACCGATATGCAAAAAGCCTGTCGGGCTGGGGGCGAAACGGACGCGGACATCAGTCTTCGGAGAGGTATTCGTCATCATTTCCTATCAATTCATCATCGTCTTCAATAAAGTAGCCTTCGTCGGACAGGATCTCGTTGTCAAGATGTTCCTCAATGATTTCCCGGGCTTCATCGAGATCATCCATGGGAACGACTATCCGTATTTCTTCTTCTCCCGTTGGAAAAGACGTGTTTTCGAGCACGTTCAACGTGGTATCGATATCGTGATCTTCCAGAATGGCTTTGATGTGTTCAGCTTCGAGACGGTCGGCGGCGACATAAAACTCCACCGTGCCTTCTTCCTCGAATCCCTCGTCAATATCTTCTATATCGCTGGACAGGTTCAAGCCACATTCGGGGCATTGCATGTCATCATCGGCTACAATGGCTCCGCATTCCGGACAAATCGGCATCGCATCCTCCCTTTGGCAATCGACACAGACTGTTTCCCTCTACTTGGCGTAATCGGCCTTTTCGAAAGAATCATGACCCTCCGAAAAAATAATTTCGGTACAAGAAAAGGGTAGGCATCTTGAATCGATACTGTCAACGGTTTTTCAATTCAGGGGTGTATTTTTCTGAAAAAGCCGCCGTTTGGAGTCAAAATCAGAGGATGTATTGGCTCAAATCCCGATCTTCCAGTACGTCCCTCAACCGTTCGTCGATGTATTTCGGGGTGATCGTCACCGTGGCTCCGTACATGTCGGGAGCCTCGAAGGATACTTCGTCGAGCAGTTTTTCCATGATCGTGTGCAGACGTCTGGCACCGATGTTTTCGGTTCTCTCGTTGACATCCGCTGCGACTTCGGCAATGCGTTCGGCCGCTTCGGGGGTGAAATCGAGTTCGACGTTTTCCGTTCGCATCATCTCTTTGTACTGCTTGATCAGAGAGTTTTGCGGTTCGGTGAGAATCCGAACGAGGTCTTCCTTATGCAGGTTGTTCAATTCCACGCGAATCGGGAAACGCCCCTGCAATTCCGGAATCAAATCGGAGGGTTTTGCAACGTGGAACGCTCCGGCGGCTATGAACAGAATATGGTCCGTCTTGACCGGTCCGTATTTCGTGACGACCGTGGAGCCTTCCACGATCGGCAGAATATCTCTCTGTACGCCTTCACGGCTGACATCCGGCCCGCGTCCCGTGTCGCCACCGGCGATTTTATCGATTTCGTCCAGGAACACGATGCCCTGGTTTTCTACGCGACTCATGGCTTCGGTTTGCACCTTGTCCTCATCGATGAGTTTGGCGGCTTCAACGTCCGTGAAGTAATCCAGCGCTTCGGCGACGGTCATTTCCTTCTGGCGTGTCTTTTTCGGGAAAAGGTTGCTGAACATGTCGCGCATGTTCATGCCGATTTCCTCCATGCCGGATTGCGAGGAAAACATCTGGATCATCGGCATACTGCTCTCCTGCATTTCGACCTGAATCTTGCGTTCGTCGAGGATGCCGTCATGCAGTTTTTTACGGAATTTGTCCCTCGTTGCACGATTGGATTCGTTTGTTTCCGTATCCTGAGTCTGTGTAGACGAGGGCTGCGTTTCCTCATAGTATTCAGGCATTTGCACGGGCGCTGGCGGTGCTTTGGGAACCAGAATGTCCAATACGCGCTCTTCGGCCAATTCTCTGGCTTGCACGAGGACGGTTTCCTGGGCTTCCGCCTGAACGAGGCGGATGGAGACTTCGGTCAGATCGCGAATCATCGATTCCACATCGCGCCCGACGTAACCCACCTCGGTGTATTTCGTGGCTTCGACTTTGACGAACGGAGCTTGGGCCAACTTCGCCAGACGCCGGGCGATTTCGGTTTTTCCAACGCCTGTCGTTCCGATCATGATGATGTTTTTCGGTACGATCTCGTCGCGAAGTTCTTCCGAAACCTGCTTTCTTCGCCAGCGGTTACGTAAAGCGATTGCCACGGAACGCTTGGCTTTATCCTGGCCGATAATGTATTTATCCAACTCCTGAACGATTTGTTTCGGAGTCAACGGTTTGGATTGCTTTTCTTCTGTAGACATGAAATTTCCCCGTTACAGTTCTTCGATGTGAATCCGGCCATTGGTAAACACACAGATGTCTCCCGCGATTTTTAACGACTTTTCGGCAACATCGCGAGCGCTGAGGTCGGAATACTCTACAAGCGCTTGTGCAGCGGCCAAGGCATAATTTCCGCCGGAACCGATGGCAAGTACGTTGCCGTCCGGTTCCACCACGTCGCCCGCGCCCGAGAGCATCAGCAGGTTTTCACTGTCGGCGACCACGAGAATCGCTTCCAGGCGGCGCAGGTATTTATCGGTTCGCCAGTCTTTCGCAAGTTCGACGGCGGAACGCAGCAGATTTCCCCGATATTCTTTCAATTTCTTTTCGAATCGCTCGAACAGGGTGAAAGCGTCCGCCGTGGACCCGGCGAATCCGGCCAGAACGTCGTTTTTTTCACCCAGACGGCGGATTTTCTTCGCCGTGTGCTTGACGACCGTATTGCCGAGGCTGACTTGTCCGTCCCCGGCCATGACGACGTGACCGTCTTTTTTTACGCAAAGAATCGTTGTACCGTGAAACATTCGCACCTCTTTTCCAACAGTGGTGATGAACGCTGCATAAACTAGTCCCCAACCTTGCAAGATCAAGGTCGGAACGGTGGGAAAGATGGATTTTTTCGCAGGATCAGAGCAAACCGAGGATTTTTTTCCGAATCGGCTCGGGATCGACGTATACCGGGTACAGTTCGTTCGGGTCGAGATAGGTGTGAAGTTCGTACACGCCTGCGCAAATTTCGTTCAATTTACAGTGCTTGCAGATGTCGGTTTTGTCGTGAAAGAAATCGGTTTGGCGAACCGTGTCTTTGTCATCGAGGAAGTGAACCGTTCGTTCCTCGCTTTTGACGATTTTTCGTGTTTCGGTCGATGCGTAGGCGAATTCCGTCATGTAACAAAGCGGTACGCGCTCGACTCGGAAGGTCCGCCCCGTTTTTTCCAAAAAGCTCATGGCTTTATGGAGAGATACCTCGAATTCGGACAACTGCGCGATTTCTTTGCGACTTTCCGGGGTGTCGTTCATCGCCGGGTCCATGTTGTTCCAGACGAAATGATGCACCATGGGCCAGCGGGCGGTGATGGTCTCGACGTTTTCGTGGAGATGATTGCAGTTGGCTTTGCAGATCACAGTGTTGACATCCACGTTGAGTTCCAGTTTCGCGGCATTGTCCAGACTTTTACGGACATTTTCCAGCGAGCCTGAAACGGTGGTCAAGCGGTCGTGGACTTCATCGCGTACCGAGTAAATCGAAAGATGCATTTGCGATAATCCTGCATCGACAAGCGCTTTCAAGTACTCGAAATTGCAGGTTTTCTGTCCGTTCGTGATGATCCTGGACGGCATGTCACGTTCGCGAGCGTAGGTGATCAACTCCGCCAGCGGTTTGAAAAGCGTAGGTTCACCACCGGTTAGAATGATGCCCTGATAGCCGTTTTCGACGAACTCGTCCACGTAGGTGCGTGCCTGGTCGAAATCCAGAATACGACCGTTAGGGGGGTTCGAGCAGAAAAGGCAGTTCTGATTGCAGCAACGGGCCAGTTGAATGTATCCGAGATTGGCCATGATGATTTTCCGTTCAATCGAGATACGGCAGCGGATAGGGTGCGTCGCAGATGGACAGCACATGGTGCCGTATCATGTCGTCACAGTAATTTTTCGAGGTAAGCAGCGAAAAAAACACCGTTTTCTTTCGCAAATCCAATGGTTTGAGCAGTTCCGGGCGTCCGGTTTTCAAAGCTTGTATGCCGTAGTACATGCCTTCATGACGCAAAATTTTAGTGTCCGATGGTTCGGAATTTCCGAAAAAAAGGCAGCAAAATTGGTCGGTTTCGGTTTGGGCTTCTTTGGCGCAGGTGGCGTCGTCGATTTCCCCGTGGAGTAGTCGCCAAGCCAGGTGGTAGCCGTTGCTCCACTCTTTGATTTTCGGAACACCCAGTTGAACGAGACGTACCTGAAAGGCTTTTTCGTCGACTTTTTCCAAGAGCAGCATTTTCGCCATCAACAGCGCGATGGTTTCGAGTCGGCAGGCAAGCTTGGACTCTTGGTTTTCGAGCCGTTCGCACCATTGAAAATCACTTTGAACCGCTGCATGGCAAAAAAAGAAATCGGTAGGATCGAATTTCGGGGCTTTCCCGACTCCGATATGTTTCGAGCACCAGGCGGCGTCTGCGGAAAGACCGGCGTCGATCAGGTCTTCAACGGCTTTCCGGCAATGGTTGGCATTGTTTTCCGAGGTATCGAACCACTCGGGTCGCGTGTGCTTTTTGGCGGTTTTCGGAGTCGTTTTTAGGGCTTTATCGTCGATTTTGATTTTGGCCGCTTCCGCCCAACGGGCGTTTTCATCGGACGCGGCAGAGCCGTCGTTTACATTTGCGGGAATTTCTTCTCCCGGCAACAGTACCTGATGCCGAATTTTTTCCCCGGAGTGCTCCAGGTTGTCTTTTTCTCTCATGCCGCGAACGAGGTCGTAAGCAATATAGGCAACGAGCACCGCAGCGATAAGAACGATAAAATATTTCAACGAGTTACCTTCTCTTTGCAGATGTACCGAAAAGAGCCGGGCAAAGCGAAGTTTCCATGCCTGAAAACGCGGAGATAGCAGGTAACGATTGGTTATTCCTCGTTCTTTTCAGGATCGTCCTTGGGTGAATCCTCGGAATCTTTTTCCTCGGGCGCTTCACTGGAAGCCTCATCGGCTTTTTTACCGTACTTTTCGTCCCAAGGGATCGCAATGCCCAACGGATCGTCCGCAAGATCCTCCTCGATTTCCGCCAGCAGGCGTTCGAGTTCGGCTTCTTCTTCCGGGTTGCTATCGTCGTCAATGTTCGAAAGCGTTTGTTCTCCGAGTTTTTCGGAAAAACCTTCGCGAACTTCGCGTAGTTGATCGGGATTGGTTCCGGCGAAAATCGCCTTGGCGAGAATCAACTCTCGCAAGCGGGCGTTACGCTGGTTGACCTGTTCGCGGATCGACTGGTTGAGCAGTTCGTTTTCGAACTCACCTTCCAGGGCTTCCAGTTCCTTCGGGGCCAGCACATCCTTTCCCTTCAAACGAACGATGAACCCGTCTTCTCCCTTGTCGAGATGCACGTAGCAGCGATCGATGAATAAAAAGGCGGCTCCGCGCAGGATTTCCAGCGAGAAAATCTCCGGATCGACGATGAAGCTGACCTGGTTTTCCGTGTCGTTTTGGGACATCTTTATTCTCCGCGTATAAATGTTTTCCCGAATACTAATCTTGTCTTGTACTCCACGCAAGAGGTAGTTTAGGATAAAAACGGTTGCTGAACTTGTCCATGACCAAGACCGTGTTCCAAGTTTCCCAAATTCATGGATATTTCAGCCTGTTTATTGATAGGACGGTTGAGTCGATGCAAAATCACGTTCGAGCGACGACATGGTGCGAAATTCGTCGCGATGCCATACAAAACAACGTTTCTTTGCTCAAGCGAAGGCTTCAGGCTGGGAGTTTGTTGGGGGTTGTGGTCAAAAGCGAAGCTTACGGCCACGGTATGACACTTTGTGCACGCGAATTCGTGCGGGCCGGAGCGGATTGGCTGGTGGTCAATGCCGCCAGTGAAGCTGAAAAGCTTGTTGAGAGCGGAAGCGATGCACCTATCTATGTGTGTGGACACGTTGCACTCGAAGAAGCCCCGATTCTGGCTCACAAAAACCTTAGGGTTGTCGTTTACGACGACGAATTGTTGCAAGCGCTGGCTCATGAAGGTCGACAAGCCGGAGTAACGATACCGGTACATTTTAAAATCGAGACCGGCACCAACCGGCAGGGTGTAGGACCGGAAGACGCGCTGGCGTTGGCGAAACGTTGCCGATCCCTGGACGGCGTAGTTTTGGAGGGCCTAACGACCCACTATGCCGACATCGAGGATACCCGCGACCACCGGTTTGCTTTCGAACAGTTGAAGCGTTTGCAGGACGTTGAAAACCTATTGAAAAACAACGGGTTCGACGTGCCGATGGTTCATAGCGCCAATAGCGCGGCTACCATTTTATATCCTCGAACCCATGGAAGCCTTGTACGGGTTGGTATTGCCGCTTATGGGCTATGGCCATCGAACGAAACCTATGTGGTGGCTTTACAAAACGAAGGGAAAAGCGAGAACGGTTTTTTGCCGGAACTCGTCCCTGTGTTGTCCTGGAAAACCCGTATCGCCCAGGTGAAAACCGTACCGGCCGGGGAATACATCGGGTACGGACGTAGCCACCGAGCCACACATGCCATGAAAATCGCCGTGCTGCCGTTGGGATACTACGAAGGCTTCGACCGTCGCTTGTCGAACATCGGGTATACGCTTGTCAAAGGTGTGCGTGCGCCGATTCTAGGGCG
The DNA here is from genome assembly GCA_963676915.2 of Myxococcota bacterium. Lineage (GTDB taxonomy): Bacteria > Myxococcota_A > SURF-8 > SURF-8. The sequence continues at coordinate 20,852 of CAXXVK010000023.1, read as the reverse complement.
AATCTGCATGAACATGACCATGATCGACGTAACGCACGTTCCGTGTGTCGTGAAAGGGGATGAGGTGACTTTGCTGGGGACATCGGGTGAGGAAACCATCAGTGCAGAACGACTCGGCGAATGGATGGGAACCATCAATTACGAAGTCGTGACACGTATCCTACCGACATTACCCAGGATTTTGGTGAAAGACTGAAGCTTACCGCTTTTCTTTGAACCCCTGTTTGACAAACTCAACCCGCCGGTTTTGGGCGTACGCTTCTTCCGAATGCTCGTAAGAGAGAGGGCGTTCTTCTCCCATGGATACGATTTCGAGATCGTCCATAGGGACACCGTTCTGGATCATGTATTGCCGTACTTCGAAGGCTCTTTGCTCTCCGAGCGCGAGGTTGTATTCGGCGCTTCCCCGTTCGTCGCAATGCCCGACCAGCCGTACCAATGCGCCGCTTTTTTGAATCCATTCAACATGTCGTCCGAGGGTTTCCCGGGCCTGCTCTGTCAGTTCATAGGAATCGAAAGGAAAATGCACCATTTCCAGGTCATAGTCCGGGATTTGGTCCGTTGCTCCTGGCAGAGCGGCATTGCCCAAAGAAGGCGTGCCGTTTTCATCCGCACCATTGCTGTCGGAGTCGCCTTCTTCGGAGATGTAACCGTGATCCTTGAGACAGTTCGTCTGGGTCATGGCGCTTTCATGGGCTTCATCCGCCAGTTTTTTCGCGACGTTATAGTGTTTTCGGGCTTCGTCGTAATCCGATTGAGTTTCCAGTCGTCGAGCCTGATTGAGCATTTCCTCTGCCGAATGATATTTCAGCGTGGCGCAGTCTTTTGCGGCGGCGGCATCGGAAAACGCCGTTTCGGCGGCGATTCGTTCCTTGTCCGGCGGTGTACTTGCGCAGGCTGCCAGAAGAAGGCTGAGAACGAGAAAAAGGCTTATCTTTAGCGAGTATGAATGTACCATCGTTATTCTCCCTTGGTGATTGGACCCCAATTGGGAGTGGTAAATTCACCCTCCGCATGTGTAATCTGGCGTGGATGGCTTCCGTCTGTGTTCATGATCCAGATTTTGTAATCTCCCGTGCGGTTGGAAGAAAAGGCGATCAACTGGCCGTCCGGCGACCAGGTGGGATCTTCGTTGTTGCCTGCGTCCTGAGTCAAGCGCTCGATTTCCCGAGTTTCCACATCGACGGCGAACAGGTCGAAGACCAGGCGTTCGTCGCGACCGGTGAAAGCGATTTTGTCTCCCATCGGCGACCAGGAGGGCGATTGGTTGTAATTCCCCTGGAATGTCAGACGCGTTGGTGGACCACCCGAAACATCGGCCATATAGATTTGCGGCGTTCCGGATCGATTGGAAACGAATGCTACCCGTTTGCCGTCGGGCGACCAACAGGGGGAAGAGTCGATGCTCCATGAATTCGTCAATCGTTTCGGATGTTTACCGTCGATAGAGGTGATGTAGATTTCCGAATTACCGTCTTTGGTCAAGGTAAGAACCAGTTGTTTGCCATTCGGGCTGACTTCCGCGCCGACATTGAGTCCTCGTCGATTGCTCACGATGACGGGTTTTCCACCTTCAACCGCCGGGATACGCCAGAGATCGGGATTTCCTTTTTGATAGGACGTGTAGAAAAGACTTTTTCCATCCAAATCCCAGGAAGGCAACAGGTTGATACCTCCATCGGCGGCGAGGGTGAAGCAACGTTGGCCATCGAAATCGCAAACCCACAAAGATTTCGAACCTTTATGTCTTCGAACCGATACGATTTTAGTAAGAAAAATCCCGGGTCGCTTCGTGTAGTATCGGACGACTTCATTGGAGAAACGATGGCAGAAGTCTCGTAGTGCTTTCTCCGGTCCTTCATAGGTTTTTCTGATTTTTTCTTTACCTGTAGAAACGCTGAACAGCACCATTTCCACTTTCAGCGTTCCGTCTTTCAGCCAGAATCCGGCCTTGATCAATCCTTCTGCGCCCGTTTGCAGCCATTTCGTGAAATCGACCGTGGCTTCGGTGATGCCGCTGGTTTTGATGTCTTCCAGATAGGCTTTCGGGTCGATCGTCAGGAAGTACCCGGAAAGAGCCAGGTTGTTCAGCAGAATGGACTGTCCTTCCGTGCCGATTTTCGTCTCGGTTTGTTTTGGGGTGAAGTTCTTGAATTCGGCTACGGCAATGGGGTAGTCTGAGATGATCCGTCCCTTTGCGGTTCCCATCGGAACCTCGACGGAATCTTCGGCATGCACGAGGCCGAAAGAAAACGGAAACAATAACAGGGAGAACAAGAGCAGTCGGAATCCATATAATCGCATGATTTACCTGTTGGGTTCGAATTCAATCACAAATCCCGTACGCACCAAACGTTGAAGAATCAATTCGTCGGGTTTGGGAACGTTTCGGGTGCGCAATGCCGCCGCCAAGGCAGCCTCGTCAAAATGAACGTTTCCGGACGTTTTGCGCAACTCGTGCCGTATTATACGTCCCTCGCCGTTGATCTGAAAGTAAATCTGCACCTTCAGATTTTCCAACTCTGCGGGAGGGATAATTGCCGGAACCTGAAAATGCTCTTCAAAAGCCATGGCGATTCGGCTGATATAGCGGTCCGTCAGGATTTCAGCCTCTTTTTCGGTGACTTCGCCGCCTAGTACACCATCCGCCTGACCACGGTTTTTCGATTGAGAACGAATGCGTGCCATCGCTTGCCTCATCATGGCACGGCGCTGTGCGTCGGTCAGGAGATCCTCATCGACCTGTTTTTTGACGGGAGGACGGGTGGTTTTCGGTTTCTTGGTTTTCTCTTTGTCGGAGGCCAGCGGGTCTTTGAGCTTTACCGTGTCTTTCGTCGGTGGCGGTGGGGCTTCGAGACGGGGCATGTAATGCTTGGGTCGCTCGGGATCGCCGAACTTGACCAGTTTGACCCGTGTGACTTTTTTACGAACCGGATGAATGATGGGATCATCATTACGGATAGCCCATGCGGCAACCAAAGAAAAAGACGTGTAAAAACAACGAAATGATCGTAAATGCCACGATGTTTTCTTCGTTGCCTGACGCCCCCTTCCAGGTCTTGCAGGAAGGAGGTCATTTCGGGGAGTTCTCCGTTTCCAGTGGTTCCGTCACCATGCCCAGTTCTTTGACACCCGGCCTTGCGCAGAATAACCAAAAACACGGGCAACGAGGCGGTATTTCAGATCCTCGTCCGCTTGTAGATAAACTTCTTTGTCTTGCTGGATTTTTGGGTTGTTTTTTAAGGATTCTTCCAGCTTTTCGAGGGGAATTTCGGACTTTCCGAGGAAGATTTTTCCTTCTTTGTTGATAATCAGGACGTTTTTTGCCCCTCGTCCGATTCCAACTCGACGGTTTCCGTATTGGGTAGGTTGACATCCGCCCCTTGCTCGATCATCGGAGCGGTGACCATGAAGATGATCAACAGCACGAGCATAACGTCCACCAGCGGTGTGACGTTGATTTCACTGAGTGTCGTTTTTCCTTTGGGGTTCGTCATCGCCATGGATCGGACCTACAGGAAGTGACGTTTGAGGATGTTCAGGAAATCACTGGAGAAATTCTCCATCTCGGAGTCGATGATCTTGATTTTCTGAAGAAAATAGTTGTAACCGATGACAGAGGGAATCGCGGCGGCCAATCCGAATGCCGTAGCGATCAATGCTTCGGAAATTCCCGGAGCAACCGTGGCGAGCGAAGCATTGCCCATCGCACCGATTTTGTGAAATGACAGCATAATTCCCCAGACCGTGCCGAACAGGCCGATAAACGGTGCCGACGAAGCCGTTGTCGCGAGAAATCCCACAAGGCTTTCCATTAACGTCAATTGGGTGTTGATGGCTTTGCGCATACTGCGCTCGATGCTTTCCAGATCGCCCATTTGAGCGAAAGTCTGGGCGGTGCGGTCTTCCTGGTTTTCGTTTTTCTGCTTTCTCGATTTGCGAAACTCGATATATCCGGCTTTGAAAACATGGGCAACGGGAGAGCCGTCCAAGCGTTCGGCTTCGTTGTAGATCGTTTCCATCTTCTCGGAAGTCCAGAAGATCTGAAGGAATTTACGAGTTTGGAAAAAGGCTCGTCGAAGTGAAAAATACTTCAGCAGCATAATTCCCCAACTCAATATGGAAAACAGGCAAAGCAGAGATAACGTGGCGAGACCGACCGAACTTGCGCTTTGCAGCATTTCGATCAGATCGAGTTCGCCGCCCCCTATTTGAGTCGTGGCGGCTTGGGTAATCGCTATGATGATAGAAGATTGCATGAGCGCGTCGCCAACCTTTCCTGCGATATCGAATATAATTCCTGAGACTTAATCGATACCATGTTCCAGGAGGAAAGTCAATTGCCCCCGGTTCAAAGGATTTCTATAGGGTGACATTTCAATAGGTGATCCACCACGCTTTGTGTGGGGGGTGGCGGTCGAAGTCCGGCGGTGTGGTTTGCTGTGTGATGTCCTCGATTTTCAGTCCTCGTCCACAACGGTGTTCGAGTTTGTCACTATCGAGCTTGAATCCTTTGCGGTTGGTGGAAAACAGGATACGACCCTCCGTATTCATTACGGCGAAAACAGCCATAAGCAACTCTACATGGTCGCGTTGTACGTCGAAAGAGTCGGCTTGCATTTTTTTTGAGTTGGAAAACGAAGGCGGATCGACGACGATCAGGTCGTATTTTTGTCGCTTGCGGAATTCGTCCTGCAAAAAGGGGAGGGTATCGGCGCGTTCGAAACGATGTTTGGTGGTTTTGATTCGGTTTAGCGCGAAATTGCGTTCCGCCCATGCCAGATAGGTGTTGGAAAGGTCCACCGTCGTGACCTGTTGGGCACCACCGATTGCCGCCGCGACCGAAAACGAGCCGGTATAGCCATAGAGGTTGAGAACCTGCAAGCCTTTCGAACGTTCACGGATGAGTTTTCGGGCCGGTCGGTGATCGAGGAACAACCCTGTGTCGAGGTAGTCCGAGATGTTCACGAGAAATTTCAGGCCGTATTCCTCGACGACGGTTTCCCATTTTTTTTCTTGTTGCTTTTCGTACTGGTTTTTGCCGCTTTGACGTTCTCGCCACTTGATAAAAACGTTTTGGGCATTGAGGTCGAAAACGTCCGCAACGATCTGCTGGAGTTCCTCCGGGTTCCAGTCGGGGGAGGAATCGTCCGTATATCGACGTTTCAGTACGGAAACCACGGCAGAGTCGGAATAGCGATCCACGATGAACGGGAACTCGGGGATATCCCGGTCATAGACACGGTAGGCATTGATGCATTCTTTTTTGGCCCATTTTCTCAAATGTTTGTTTCGTTTGACGAGACGGTTACGGAAGGCTTGCATTTCGGTGATCCATCCAATAGGGTGACGCGACACTTTTTTCAAGGCTCTTTTAACAAAGGATACTCATGTCGGCCACACAATACAATTTTGTTGCCACCTGTTCCATAGGTTGTGAAACGATTTTGGAAAAGGAACTGAAATCCCTGGGGTTTTCTCACGTGAAAGCCGCACGGAACCTCGTGCGTTTTTCCGGAGGTATCGAAGACGGCATGCGAGCCTGCCTGTGGTCGCGTTGTGCCAGCCGGATTTTGATGTCCCTCGACTCCGTGCATGCTCCTAGCGCTGAAGAAATCTACCGGCAATGTCTGAAAGTTCCGTGGGAAGATTTTCTTTCGGCAAGTTCGACGTTTGCCGTCCACGGAATCGGGACCAATCGTAGTGTTCGGAATTCGGCGTTTCTGGCCCAGAAAGTGAAAGACGCCATCGCCGACCGACTGCGTAACCGCTATGGAAAACGTCCCAATGTGGATCGCAACGATCCTCAGGTTTCCATCAATGCCCATCTTGCCGGAGCGCGATTGGATCTTTCGTTGGATCTATCCGGTGATAGCTTGCATAAGCGAGGATGGAGAGTTGAAACGACCCAAGCGCCGATCAAGGAATCTCTGGCCGCTACGATTCTCCTTGCTGCCGGGTATAAGGGGGATCGTCCGTTTTCTCGATCCGATGTGCGGCTCGGGTACGTTTCTTGTGGAAGCGGCGGACATCGCCTTGGGGCGAGCGCCGGGTCATCGTCGCCATTTTGCGTTCGAACGCTGGCCGACGTTGCCCAAAACGTTGGTAAAACGTTTCGAAGAGAGCCGCCAGGAATCGGCAAAGCCGAAAAAACGAAGACATTCCACCCATTTTGGGCAGTGATATCGAACGACCGGGCGATCCGCATCACGAGTCAGCATATCGAACAGTCCGGTCTTTCGGAGATCATTCACGTTGAGAAAATGGGTGCCGTGCGGGCAAGATTTCCCGAGGAAGACTGTTTGCTGGCCACGAATCCTCCCTACGGCGAACGGATCAAACCGGAAGATGATGAAGATTTGACCGTGCTGTATCGGAAACTCGGTGAAAAATGGAAAGACATCGGGCGCGGTCGCTTGGCTGTGATTTGTGCTCACACGGGATTTCGCAAAAGCTTTCGGGCTAAAGCCGTATCGGGTGGTGGAATTGTTCAACGGTCCGATACGAAGTCCTTTGTACTTGTATCGAGTTGGTGAAGAATGGCGCGAAAAATCCACGACCTTGAGCGTTTCGTACTGGATTCAACCGCTGAAAATTTGCTACAAACCTTTCATGACGCGATGAAGCGACGGTTCTATCTGTTCACGCTCGTTCCCATAGGAGACTCAATATGCACGATTCCAACGTACGTTTGCCCAAGAAAGGGCAGGAACATTCGCAAATTCTCGAATCCATGCGTACTTTCAGCGACGGAGACGCCAATTACCGCAACGGCAAGACCTGGAGTCTGGTCTATTATCTCGGTGAAGAACATACCCGTTTCCTGAAAGATGCTTACGGCATGTATTTCAGCGAAAACGGTTTGAAACCCAATGGCGTTCAAGAGCCTGAAACGCTTCGAAAGCGAAGTGGTGCGCATGACGGCTTCGATGCTGCATGGGGACGACGACGTGGTTGGGACGATGACTTCCGGCGGTACCGAAAGTTGCCTGTTGGCGGTCAAAACCTATCGTGATCGAGCCAAAGAAAAGAAACCCTGGGTGCTGCGTCCCGAAATGATCGTTCCCGAATCCATTCACGTCGCTTTCGAAAAAGCGGCGGAATACTTCAACGTCAAAGTCGTTCATGCGCCACTCGGCAAGGATTTTCGGGTGAACGTCAAGGGCCGTGAAAAAAGCGCATCAATCGCAACACGATTCTCGTGGTGGGCTCGGCTCCGAGTTACCCGCATGGCGTGGTGGACCCCATCGAAGAGTTGGGTAAACTGTGCCAGAAAAAGAAAGTTCCGTTGCATGTCGATTCCTGCCTCGGCGGATTTCTGCTGCCCTGGGTCGAGAAACTGGGTTACCCGGTGCCGCCGTTCGATTTTCGCGTTCCCGGCGTTACGTCGATTACGGCCGATTGTCATAAATACGGATATGCGGCCAAGGGAGCTTCGACGATTTTGTATCGCAACATGGACTACCTCAAGCATCAGTTCTTTGTGTACGAGAACTGGCCCGGCGGAATTTTCGCTTCTCCGGCGCTTTTGGGAACCCGACCCGGCGGAGCGCTCGCGGGTGCCTGGGCGGCCATGATGGCCATGGGAGAAGAAGGGTATCTGGATTACGCGAAGATCATTATGGATACCACGCGAAAACTTCAAGATGGTATCAATGCAATTGATGGCTTGGAGGTTTTGGGGAATCCACACATGAGCGTGTTTGCCTACCACTCGACCGACAAAGATCTAAATGTCTACGCCCTTGGTGATTTGATGGAAGAAAAAGGCTGGCACATCGATCGCCAGCAGCGGCCGGAAACCTTGCACGCGATGGTTACGCCCCATCACGCCACGAGTGCGGACAAGTACCTGGAAGACCTACGGGAAGCCGTCGAAAAAGTGCGGGCGAATCCCGAACTGGCCACCCAAGGCGGAGCCGCCATGTACGGCATGATCGCCCATATTCCGATGCGCGGCATGATTCGGAAAAATGTGCTGAAAATGATGATGCAGATGTACGGACCGAAGGGCGAGGTCATCGAAATAAACGAAAGCGCCGAGCAAGACGATTTCGCTACCCGAGCAGGAATCTGGTTCCTGAAAATGAAAGACAAAGTGGAGCGTCGTTTGTCGTGAGTTTTTCCGAAAGGGAACGAAACGGATCGATTCGTTCCCTTTCGACATACAAACGAGTGTTTACTCTTCTTCTACTAGAGTGAACTCCCAGGCGCAGTACCATTCTTCCGGGTGATCGTCCGGCGGGCAGGCGATGCATCGGGTACGAAAACGTTTGTCAATGGCTGCGGCGAAGCCGGTGTATTCCGCGACACCACCGGATTTGCAGGGATAGTCCTGCATTCCTTTGCGTTTTCGGGCCGATTGCACGGCGCAATCCTTCATTCGAAAGACCACTTTATTCGGAGCGACCTGCTCGACTTCCTGGACGTTGACGCTTGCATAAAGACGAAATCCAAGGGCTTCCATCAGCGCCGGAATTCCTTCTCCTTCTTTTCTTCCTAAAAAACGAAGAATCCTACGGGCTTCGTACCCTGTGAATTTTTCCCAGGTCGCGTCGTTGACGACTTTTGCCGTGGTCATGTCCCAGTTTTTTTCGCAGGACTGAAACCAGCAGCCATCGTGTGCCAGCCAGTTTTTTGCATAAACCTTCAGAAGATCGCGCAAGCCTTTCTCGTCCAACGTCTCGATGGTTCTCATAAAAAAATCCCCTTTTGAAATAAAAAACGGTCGGGACTTTCGTCCCGACCGTTAGAGTACCTCAAATCGTGCGGAGGATCAATCCGCAGTGGCGTTGGTCAGCCAGTAGCTGTACTCGTTGAGCATCATCAGTGTGGATTCGATGTGCTCCAGATCGTTGGAGTTGCAGTTTTCGCGGTCGTAGTTACCCGGTACCTGACCCAAGTTCGGATCGATCATGCACTGGTTGTGGATCTGCTTGCAGCGAGAAACGAGATCGAAGATCGGGTTTTCGCGGGTATCGTCCACAAATTTCTGTGCACGGTAGTACATCGTTTCTTTGTGGTTCAGGCATTCCACCGTGCCACCCACGACAGTAGGCTCACCCGTGTGGCGATCCACACCCATGATGAGTTCGGGATCGGGGTAGAGGCTGCGTTCATGCAACGGAATCCGTCGGCTCTGGAAGTACATGTACACCGTGTTGTCCGCCATGGTATTGGGCAGCCAGAACAGAGACATCAGACCCGGCCAACGCTTGTCAAAGTAAATCCAGGAAGCGTGGATCGGATACCACTTCTCGTTGGTTTCTTTGCTGAGTTTGTCGCAAAGCATCTCGGGGACCGTCGGTTCCACGGCATAGTTTCCGGAATCCGGCGCATACCAAGGCAGCACGTTCCAGTTCAACAATGTGTTGGTCGGCGGAATGTAGCGCTTGACTTCGAACTCGCTGAAGTTGCCTTCTTCATCCAGCACCTTGCGAGCGCAGTAGGGGCTGAAGGTCGTGATGCGGTCTTCGTTGATGATGTCGGACATGATGTGATAGACAGCGCTGTCGAAACCGTCGGACATGTAGTGGAAGCCGTTGGCCATGCTTTCATAACCATACTTGTCCATCCACCAGCCGGTGAGCACCATGGTGTTCAGAGCCATGTCTTTTTCGATCGTGAATCCGCGCCGGATCAATTTGGAGTAGTTGATCGTCGAGTCATCTTGGTAGTCCCAGTGATCCCGGTGATAACGACCGAAGTTGGGTCCAATATTAACTGTGAGATAGCTACTGCCGAGCAAGTCATTGAAGTCTTGGTCTTCGACCACGGTATCGTTGCTCTTGATGAACTCGAACGAGGAGTCATCATCCCAGGAGTCGAGGTAGTGCAGTCCGATGTCGGGGCGGTAGAACACATCGTACACCAGGAAGTTGAAACCTTCGGCTGCGGCTACGAGATAGTCGCCAGGGCCCATCGGAGTGAGATTGTCCTCGATACCGTTGAAGGCGGCCACGATATCCGCACGTCCCTTCGAGACGCCATCTCCGGCAACAGGCGTATCAGCGCTGGATCCGCTGGCCATTGCCATGAACCAGTCCAGTTTCTGCCCGAGGTTGTAGTTAAAGTCGAGCGCGAAGTGAGCGAACATGTGGAAGCGCAGGAAGGAGGAAATCCAGTATTGCCACCAGTAGTAATAATCCTGCGTGGTAAAGGTCGGGCGACCGCGCCGGAAGTAACGCCAGAAGTAGAACCGGTTGTACTGGTCTTTGAAGTTACGGATGATGTCGCGGGCGGTGAAGCCTTTGTCCCATACGTTGCAGTAAGGTTCTTCGAAGCGCCAGTGGTCGGTACCGAACAGGTAGGGGCGGGTATTGGCATTGAGATGCACGGCAACTTCGCCACCGGTCGGTTTGTATTTCCAGGAGTTGCCTGTTTGATAGGTGTCGAACACGTCTTCTTCGGCATAAACGATGTCGCCGAAATCATTACGTTCGGGTTTGCCGTCTTCATCCAAAACCACTGCGTTGCGAGTGACTTCGGGGACGTAGCGCAATCCTTTGATTTTCACCGTAGGATCGTAGCAATTGATGTAGCCGTCCACCGTTTCCAGGCAGGTGCAGTTGTCTTCGCCTTCGGAAGGAATACAGCGGCAGGCTTCGTTGGTCAGGTCGTTTTCTGTACACAGACGGCCTTCGCCTGGCTCGAACAGCGGAACGTGGCTGACCGTGATTTTGCCGTTGGTTTTGTTCCATACTTCCACGGTGCGACCGTAAGCGAACTCAATGGCTGCCACGTCGTATCGGCCAAGACCATAGCCATGGTAATAGAATTCAGCCATGTAGTCCATGACCGAAGAGTACATGAACCATTCGCTCTTCTGGTCGAGAGTCTTTTTGAGGTAATATTTCTCCATCGGAACGAGTCCGCCACGCTGGCAATGAAGAGCGATGCCGGGTTGGTCGTTGGATTCCATCGCCGTCTGGCATTGAGCTGGATCTTTGAAACGGCAGGCAGAGCTATAGTATTCGCCGCGCTGAACGGCATGGTCGCATTCGGTTGTCATTTCCTGCTCGCGCAGATCGATGGCTTCCTGATGCGATTTATAGTCCATATCGCGGAAGGCCCAATAACCGTCTTTGGGAGCACCGTCGCCAAAGGTACCGTCGTTACCTACGTAGTTCAACTCGTCGGCGCTGGCCATGAAGTTGTGGCGCAAACCGAGAGAGTGGCCTAGTTCGTGTTCTGCTACGCCTTTGAACATGATTTTTTCGATGGTGGCGCGAATCTGCTCACGATTGTAGCCTTTTTTCTGCAATTGCTTGATGATGGCAAGGAAACCACCGTCCAGCCATTCACCCATGAAGTAGCATTTTTCCGAAAGGTCGATGCGTTTTTGAATCTCGCCTTTGATGTCGCTCATGCTTCCCAGGAACATTGGGCTGACTTCCTCGAGCATGTCTTCAGAGTAGGTGGTTGCGTCAGTATAGACCATACGCAAAACGCTCGGAGGAATGGCATAGCTTTCCAAGGGGGTGCCAATAAGACGGCTGAGATCCTTGTTCGGATCCATCATGGGCATCTTGGCTTTTTCCAGAATTTCATCGGAAATCTGGGTTTGAGTCTGAGCGGTCACCTGGGCTTGGGTCTGGAAATCATAGGTAGGCATTCTAAGATCGGCCGGGTTGACGGACAAGTCCGTGACGGCGAGGCCGTTATCCGCAAGAATGGCTTTGTAACGCTTGGGGCTTACGTTTTGACCTTCGATTTTCAACTTGCTGGAAGGTGGTAGATAAAGGTCGTTTTTATTGTAAACGCGATCATACGCTGCTGTGCTGGAATTTCCGGGTTCCTGTCCAAGAGGAGGAGGCGGCATGTAGTGATCTTCTGCTCTGATGTCTTCTTCACCAGCTTCAGGTATCTCGTAATATGGGGCCGAAACGATGATGTCGTCCAGCAGTTGCTCGTAGCGTTCCGCACCGACGGCGAGAGGATTGGGTTCCTCGGTGATGCCTTCGATCATGAAATAGCGTTCCAACTCACGGGTTACCGACCACTGAAGGACGGAACCGGCAATGTGGGAGGAAGAGGAAATCAGCTCACCGGTTTCCGGGTTATCGCTCCACTGGGACACGCCGAGAATTCCGAATTCGGTAGGCAGGTCTACCCAGTACAGGAAGGTATGGCGACCATCACCGAGTTCGTATTGGTACCGAGGCACTTTGTGACCGGTGGAGTCGATTTCGCAACGATGTTCGAGGGTGAGTTTGCAAGCGACGGGATAATTGACTTCGCGGGCTACGCGATCGTCGATGTCGTCGCCGAATTTGGCTCGGATTTCATCGGGAGTGATCAGGTTCGGTACGCCGTCCGGGTCCATTCCGTCACGGATGTAGCTGTACTCCATGAATTCGTTGCGGTGCAGAATGAAGTAGCTCTGCTCGTCTTCCGTTTTTTGAGCTTCTTCGTAGTCGTCCCAACGGAAGCACCAACGTTTCCACTCTTCCGCTTTGGCTTCATCGTCTTCGAGGTAGTTGACCCAGTAGTATTCCTGGTCGTCCAGAGAGCCTGGCCAATCGTCACCGGGATCGATGGTCATCGGCTGGCCAAGATCGTCCATGCGGATTTCGCCGTCTTCATCGTAGCTGAGGCAGGCATCGGGAGACAATTCCGAGCAAAGGCGGGTCTGAGGTTTCCAATCGTCGGCCACACCTTTGGACAGATCGTGGGAAGCGGCTGCGTTGCGCACCATTTCGAGGTAGTTGGTCATGTTGAGAGCGAATTCTTCAACCGTCATGTCACGGGGATAATCGACTTCCGTGGCACGTTCGAGTTGAATCACGATTTTATTCAGCTTGACACCGGAAGCGTCCGTAAGGTCGCGAACGGTCGTCTGACCGAGTTCATCGTCGTCGACGCCGTCGATGTTCTGCTCCAGCAGGTGTTGCAGGTAGCTTTCGAAATCGGAAATGGTATCTACGACCGTCAAGGTGTTCAGGTCGAGTTCCGTTTCCTCATCGATCGCTGTCGCAAGATCCGTAACGATGTAGTTGGGAGCCCATTGCGCAATGTCGAACAGCGTTTTGTTGTCCACGCTAATGTAATCGAGTTTTTCCGATTCTTGTTTGAAGTGAACCGCACGAGCGAAAGCCCAGTTGTAGTCGGCAGCGATACCGCAAGCGGCCAGCGTCATGCGCTCGGGGAAGTTCGGGCTTAACCAGACATGGATGCGGTTCTGCTCGTGGCCGTTGTCTTTGCGGCGGTTGAGGTTGTAATGGTTGGCCCACCAATGGGTCAGGTTTTCACGGTAACCCACTTGAGGATCCACACCGCGATATTCACGCACGAAATAGCCGAAGCGGCGGAACATAAGATCCTGGAATTCCATGGGTTCAAAGCCACTGTTTGCCATGTCGTCCCGGTCTACACGCCAGAAGTAGTGACGATAACGCAGGCGAGCGTACTCGTAATCGATGTACTCTTTGTAATTGTTCCAGTCGCCGATGGCACGCCAGTTGTTGGTAGGCTTCACGATGACGTCGTTTTCCCAGGAGATCACGTTGACCTGCTTGTTGCGGGCGTCCATGAGAGCTTCTTTCTGGGCTTCGTACGTTTCGGATTCAGGGTCGAGTTCGGCGAGTTTTTCGATCGCTTCCTCGGACGCAACATAGTCATAGTAGTAGCGTCGGGGATTGATCGGTTCCTCGTTGTGGTTGTAGAATTCCATGTTGTAGTATTCGGACAACCCGGTGATCGAGAACGGGTTCTTGACGTCCAGCGTGTACTGCATGAAGTCCATCTGGTAGTTGGTAACCATGTCCGATCCGACATCCAGAACGAAATAGCGGCGTTCCCACCAGGGTTTGTCACGATATTCCGTGTAGATCGGCATATCTTCGCCCGTGGTCGGGTTTTCGGCCAGTTCGATGTCGAAGTGGTCCAAGATGGGATAGACGACGATGGGAGTCTTCGGAATGATCTGCTCGCCTTCCGTGTCGGTGTACTCGATCTTGTTGTGAAGATTGTACACGTAGAGGGCGCTTTCGGTGATCTCGAACTTGATCATATGCGTGGTGCTGGTTTCACCGACAAACGTGTAGTCAACCGAATACGGCATGTCGACCATCGTCTGTTTGTAGAAAAATTCTCCATCAAACAGTTTTTTGTCGAGTGCCAACGGGTTGGTCTTGTCGATCGGGTCGCGCTCAGTCATGCACGCGCTGGCCAATAGGCCAACGAGCACCGTAAGCGCAAGGAAAAGCAGGGTGCGAGAGGTTTGTCTCATAATCCGTCTCCTCGTGGTCCAATGAGTTTCCATGATGTGGAACAAGTTAAGAGAAAGTATCAAAAAGTGGCTTATTCAAGCGTAAAATATGTGCCTGTAATCCCGACGTAGACGTTGGTGTACAGGGGATCCAATGGATAAAGGCGGCCCTGGAAACCACCGACTCGGCGTTCGGGACCGGCAGTGGTAATGCCACCGTAAAGAGAAATGTAATCCCATACCTGGAACGCTACATCCGCCGCGTAAGACACGCTCGAACGTGGCTGAGCGTCGCGCTTGAGGGCTGCGTCACTCGTGGCGGGCAGGGTGGGGTCGTCTTGGAAGTTGAGGTCGATACCATACAGCCAGCTACGCGACCATGTGACGGATGCTCCGGTGGAAAAGAAATCGTAGGAGTATCCAAAGCGGGTGCTGTTCGAGTACGCCGCATACGCGTTTCTCATCGTGATATCGCTGCCGTTCATGCCTCGCACGACGCCGTAGGTTTCTCCGAAGGCGTTGAACGTGACTTTGTTGCTGTTGGACAGGGAAAAGCCCCATTTCGAAACACTCAGTCCGGCACCGGGCTTAATACTATAATAATGTTTGGTAATGTTTCGCTGGGTCGATCCAACGTAGGGAATCGCCTGGGTCAAGCTCAAGGCAAGGGCTAATCCGGTAACATCGGGATCTAATTTGAATCTGTGGCTGAACGTCATGCTGACCGGAATGGCGTCGAACTGGTCATTGTAGCCTAGTTCTTTTCCCAAGGAGTTGGGCCGGTCGTATTCCTGATAGTGGAAGAATCCCGCGCTAAACGAAAGGGTACTTCCCCAGGGTAGATTGAACGAAGGCATCAGCACCACCGTGTTGGTCATGGCTTTACGCTCGGCGGCGAGGTTGTGATCGAAGGAGTAATCCAGCGCAATTGACCACCAGCCCGGTTTTTTCTCTGCTTCTTCGTCCGTTGAGGCTTCGACGTTGACTGTCGTGTCACTCTCGGCGGTTGCTGTCGCCTGAGCGACGACGATGTTTGAGGAAAAACTATCATCGGCGGAAGTGGGAGACGTTTCCGGTTGGGACGCTTCGGCGTACGAACCGAACAGCAACAGGAAACAGACGAGCAAAACAAGTTGGGTGCGCTTCACGATTCAGCTCCGGTGATGAAATGGATACGGGAGTGCGATCCCGAAAAACGTTGCATTCTAAACGGCTTTTTTATCGTTTCCTCACGGCGATTTGACTCAGTAGTCCGATCCTTTGTTTCCCGGCAAGACCTGAGATGGTTTTCCGGGAATATTTCCATGAGTGTCTTTGTTGAAATGATCATGACGGCTGCCACGGTGCATTCGGTCGCGGTGTTCACTACGATCGGGATCGAACATTCCATGGCGTCTTCCGGGATTTCCACCGGTCGAACTGGTGCCGGATGCAATAATCGTCGTATCGGTCAGATCCACAGAGGGAGTTTGGTCCGATGAGGTGGAAAGGATGAAAAGACCCAAAGTCAATACAAGTCCGACCAGAAGGATCAGGCCGCCAAGTCGGAACTTCGGGGATGTTGCGATGCTTTTCATAATTTCATTCCTCGCTACGGTTATTTCTTTTTCGAAGGCACATCGGTCATCGGGAACAAGCCGAAGACCAGTCGATATACATGTTCAGGAACGTCGTCGTTGTCTACTTCCGATCGGACGGCTTCCATGAACGTTTGGAAATGCGCTACAATCTTTTCGTAGGCTTTTTCCGACACAGACATACTCATGCCGCCCAAATGGCGGATGTCGCTTGGAAGCTCCAACGAATCGATCGCGGCGGAAAATCCGTTCTTGTAATACCCTTTTAACGCAACCGGACCAAAACCGTGCCCGGACGTTATATGGGCATGGGTCGCCATTAGACGCCCATCGGCGTCCCGAGTCAAGAGATTTAGACGCAAGAGTTTATGTATTGCGTCACGAATCTGTCGAGTCGTTGCCTTGAATCCCAGTTTTTTTGCGATCCATTGCGGATCTTCTTTAAATCCCTCGACACTGACCATTTCTCGTAAAGTCAGTGTTAAGCGATCATTATAATAATCGAATTGATCCAATGCAAGTTGGTTTTGCTTGACGAATGGCCGGTTCAGGCGCATGTCTTCCAACGCTTCGGTTTTCTCCTCCGTATCCGTGGCTTGGGTAAACCGGATGAGTGCGAGGAAAAACTCCGTCTCGCGTTTGGATAACCCGAACAGCTTGGCAAGCTTTTTGGCTAGAGAAGTCGAGAGGTTATGCTGGCCGTCCATAACCATTTTCAAGTGGCTGTTGCTCGACAAACCGACCTTCTTCGCCATGTATCGCAAGGATACCTTGGCGTCCTGGTCTTTCCATTCCTCGTACCGATCCTTTAAAAAAGAACGGAAATCGGAATATTGGTAAATGTCGATTAAGCTTCTCATGCTTTCAATGTGACAGAGTTGAAACCGGATAGCAAGCGAAAAAATTCCCAAAAATGAAATAAACGCTCTGTAGTAAAGAGCAAAAGAGCAACAAGATAGGTTTAAAAAAGTAAAAATAACAATAGTTTATCTATTGTTAAGGCTTGATAAAAAATCTAAAAAATACTTAAGTAAGAGAGCAAAAGAAAGTTTATGGGTCGAGTTTGGGCGGTGGAAACATTTGTTTTTAGCTGTTCATTTTCGAACTAGGGAAGAAGCTTGCAGATTCCTGAGCTGCATTGCTCGATGGGTAGGCAATCGGCGTCGGTTTTACATTCCAGGGGGAGACAGGTTTGGTTTTGGCAAATCATTTCCGTTTCCGGGCAGTCATCTGGCCAATGACAAACTGCGTACCGGCAAAATCCTTCCTTGGAGCAATAGCTGTTTTTCGGGCAGGTTCGAGCAGGGCATTCGATGGCTTCGCATTGTCCCTGGCGGCAGACTTCGTTTGCCTGACAATCCCAATGGTCAAGACATAAATAAGGTTGACAAAGCAGGTCGCGGCAGAGTTCGCTTTTTTTCTGGCAATCCAACGACCAAAAACAATCGCTGACCTGACAGACGCCCTCAAGACATATCTGGTCGTTCGAGCAATCCTCCGACGTTTCACAGACGGGAGTGGAGCAATGCCCTCGGGAGCAGGTATCCGGGTCGGAGATCATGCAGATTTCATTTCCGGTACAGTCGTTGTTGCTTTCACAAACGCCGGAATCCAAGACACAGCGACCGTCCTGGCAGCTTCGTTGCGAGGTGCAATTGCAGTCCGTTTCGCACAGTGCTTCCCGACATTTGCCGGACATGCAGATGCTGTCGTCTGGACATTCGTCATCCTCGATGCATTCGGAAACCGTAGAAACGCATGTACCGTTTTGGCAGATCCTTTCGTCGGAGCAATCCGTATCTTTAAGACAACTGATACCGAAGTGGATCGTTTCATCGCAGGATGTTCCGAAAACGACCAAAACGAAAAGAAGCGTTTGTAGTATGTAAGTTGTTGAAACTCCAGATTTTTTCATCGCTTTTCCAGTTTGGCGGCGATGGCTGCTTTCATCTGCGACAAAACGGTTTTTTCATCGACGGTTTCAAGAATCTCTTTGACCACGGCCTTCGGTCCTTGTGGCCCCCAGGAAAATCCCTGTCTCAAATATACCAAGGCAGCACGACCGATCACGAGGCTGTTGTATCCGGCGATCAGTCCTTGAGGAAAAGCGGTAAGAACCGTGGAAAATCCAAAGGTTAGCCCTTTAAGGATATCCGAAGCGATGTGTGTGAGGATTTCGGTGCCGACAAGCAATAGCATCTGTTTGCCGATGGTCGTGGACAACTCCTCGGCGGCTTTCCAAGTAATCGACATACCGTGCAGTTTGGCCAACGCCATGACCATTCCCGCGTCTGCCGCCATACCCCCGAGAACATCTGCGATCGGTACCGGGTTGAGCGCCACGGCGACAGCCTTGGCCGTCGAATAAAAGGCGAGGATTCGCTCGGCCAATTTTTGTCGTAGTTCCGTAACACGTTCCGATACCGCATCGCTCAAATTGGAGGCGAAAATCGCCGAATTGACCGCCAACAGGTCCAAGCCCGCCTCTTCGAGTCGCTGCCAGATGCGTTCTTTCAGCGGTTCGATACGAACGGGTGGGCGTCGGGTTTGTGTGACAACGCTGCCGTCGGGTTTCTCGATTTCCCATTGCACGGGACGAGGTTCCGCTGAAACCGGGACGACTTCGATGGATTGGTCCAGATCTTTGAGCCACCGGTTGCGGATCGACGAAAGAACATCCTCGCGTTCCTCGTCGGTCAAACGGTCGATTTTGTTGAGCACCACGAGGGTCGGTTTATTCATCTGTGCGAATTCATGCAGCAATTCGACTTCGGGAGCCGTCAGGTCACCATCGCAAACGAACAGTACGAGATCTGCTCGTTGGGCGGCAGCTCGGGAAATGGCTTCTCGCTCTTGCCCGTCTTCTCCCGCTTCGGAAAAACCCGGTGTGTCGATCAGTACCAGTTTGCCGTCCAGATGCGCTCCAACCAACTGACCGGATTCTTCGTCCGAAAGCCACTCGCTGGCTTGCCAGTCCTTTGTTACACCGAAAAGCACTCCCACTTCGAAGACCTTCGATCCTGCCAGGGCATTGAGCAGCGCCGACTTGCCTACTCCCACCCGACCCCAGAGCGGCGATGTGCAAATTCCCGGCCTTCCAGTTTGTCCAGCATGGCGCGCAGGTCGTCGAAATCCTTGGATAATTCCTCACGTATGGATTTGGGAATTTCGTCACCTTCCAGAAGATGGCGAAAGCTTTTCTTTACTTTTTCCAGGGAGTCGTCTCCCCGTGTCGGGGTGTGAATCATGGGGTTTCGGTCCTATCTGGCGAGTCCTCGTCTACCGATTTTCTGGCGACATCCAACAATTTCATGAAATCGTCTTTGGCGGGAAGTCGGTTGAGGTTTTCTTGCAATTGTTTGAAAAACGTCTCTTCGCTGAAAGATTCCCGATCGATCAACGCCTGTTGGAGCGCTCGGCCGATACCTCGGGTGACGAGTCCGTAAACCACGGCGTGCAACACACCGCCAGCCACGGTACCGATTCCCGGAAAGGCCTTCAAAATGTTTCCACCGATGACCAGCGACAGTTTGCCCATATCGCTGAATTGCTCGGTGGCGGCGCGCAGAAGCAGTTCGATACGGCCACTGCTGAGCGGAGAGCCGTATAAGTCGTTGATTTTCGAAACCATTTTTACGCCGATACCAGAGAGCAGAATGACTTCGATTCCGGGAACGACCGCCGCCATGGAGGCGATAACCGCCGCTCGGCTGTATTCGTTGATCGCTTTATTGGCTAACTCTTCTCGGCGAGCTTCCACGGATTCTCGCACACGTCGGTGAAGGTGGCCGATAAACACCGTATCGGCTAGCCCAATGAGACGCTCTGAATCGTGGGAAAGCAGGTGCGAGACTTGAAGGCTTAAATCACCGAGATCGGGAGGGATGCTTTTCCAGGTTTCGTTCGTTTGCCCCTGGTTGTTTTGTACGATGACTTTGCGTTTCCCTCCCGAGTTAACCGCTGCAAGGGCGTATTCCTGGATAACGTCTTCAAGCCGGGTGCGAATGGCTGTAAGGATCTGTTCCGTTTCCTGATCGTCATAGAGATCGGTTTTGTTGAGGACGACCACCAGACGGTTTGCCGGATTCCGCAAGTTTTTCAAGGTCTTCGACCTGTTCTCGAGTGAGGTCGGCATCTGTGACGTAGAAAATCAGGTCCGAGCCCATCGCTTCGTTCCAGGCGGCTTCGGCTCTTTCGGGACGGTCGAACTCGAATCGGCCCGGAACGTCGGAAAGCCTCGTCTCGGTAGTTTCCTATTGTCTTCCATTCATAATGTGCCACTTCTGTGGTTGTGCCCGAAGCCGGAGCACTGAGAATGTCGGCCTGCCCAGTTAGCGCCTGAACAAGGCTGGATTTTCCGGTGTTGACCGATCCGAAAACCGCTAAAGACAGCACGTTGTGTTGTCCGCCGTCGCTCAATTTCCTCAAGCGACCGGCGGACTTCCGTCATGTCGATACCCATTTTTTCGGCGCGTTCGATGTCGTCTCGTACGGATTCACGATCGATTTTTTTGGCCGTTTTCTCCGTTTCTTTGCGGGAAAATAGCCAGATGATTCCACCTGCCACAACGAGTATGACCAACATACCGGGCAACAGAAAATAGAGTTGGTCGGCAAGATCTTTGCCTAAATCGACGAGTTGGCGTACGACCGTCAACCCCAGTGCCGCGAATAGCAGCAGAACAAGGGTCAACAGCATGATTTTTTGCCAGGGCTTGATGGTCATCGACACCGCCTTTCATCTGTATTGAGAATTCTACAGCGGATTGCGGCGGTTGTCATGGGGTTGGTGGCATTTACTATGGGTTTTTCCATAAAAAAGCGGGTGACGATGGGATATCGCCACCCGCTTTTCGCTTTTTTGAAGATATCAAGCCACTTTTTTAGAGACAGTCGAACTGCTTGATATTATTTCATCGTTTCGTGTTTTATCCTCGACGTGTGAGCATCATTTCGAGGTCTTCCTGCAGCGATTGAAGGTCTTCCTCGTGCTCCACTTCGTCTTGGAGAATTTGCAGAGCCATGTTGTAGGTCACCGGATCTTCAGGCCGAATTCCTCGATCAGT
>CAXXVK010000022.1:0-61270 GCA_963676915.2 Myxococcota bacterium | reverse complement strand
AGCGTTGTTGTCGTCGTTGCAAACACCACCTTCGTTACCGGTGGGATTCGTGCAGATGCCCGTCTCGGTGTTGCAGGTTCCCACCACGTGGCAGTCGTCCAACGCCGTGCAGACGACCGGCTCCGTCGTTTGGATGCAATTCCCCGAATTACAAGTACTTACACCGTTGCAGGCGTTGTCGTCGTCGTTGCAAAGCGTTCCGTTCGCATCCACATGACAACCATCCGAACAGCAATCGTCCGTAGCGGAACATTCACACTCTTCTTCGGGTTCGGTTTCCTCCTCGATGAATTCTTCCTCTTCGACTTCGTCTTCCAATTCCCGGTTCGAGTTCGGCCTCCTCCTCGACGATCTCTTCTTCCAACTCCGGTTCCAACTCCGGCTCTAACTCAGGTTCCAGTTCAGGTTCCAACTCCGGTTCCAGTTCCTCTTCCGGTTCCTCTTCGGTCGGCTCGTCTTCTTCCACTTCCGGTTCGAGTTCCGGTTCCGGCTCTTCGTCCAAGTCCGGGTCAGTGTCCGGTTCAACGTCCAGATCCTCATCTTCATCGCCGGGTATCGCATCGTCATCGGTTTCTTCAATGCCGTCCTCGTCTTGATCCCCCACCGGCGGCTCGCCTTCTTCCGGGTCCGCATCCGTTTCGATCTCCTCCACCGGGTCGTCATCCGTCGGGTCCACATCGTTGTCGGCAGGTGACTCGTCAGCGTCTCCTTCCGATTCACAGGACGCCTTGCAGGTTCCCTCGCAACACTGCAAGCCCGAATGACAGCTATCGTTGCCGAAGCAGGGTTGATCCTCGCCGCCGAGATCACCACCAGCCCAGAAACAGCCCGACAGGGTGAGAATGAACGAAAGCGCTATGAAAATGCGGAATTCGGAATGCGGAATGATGAATGAAGACAGATCGTTGAAAAATACGGATTGTATCGTGGCCATCGACATGTATTATCTCCGTCTCGATTTTATGGTTTTCGCGCTGGTCACCAGAATCGCCGTTAGCTCATCGGCTTCTTGAAGCAGGTTTTTCATGCGTTCGCCGTCTACGATCCCGGATTCGACGAGTAATTTGAGCCAATACGTCGTTTCTTCCAGTTCCTGCAAACCACCTTCGATTTTGCTAAGTATCTCTTTATCGGAACGGCTTCGTTTGCCTTCATGGATGTGTGCCCCAACAGAGGTTCCCGAACGAAGAACCTGCTTTCCCATGACTTGCGCCGCCGTTTCTTTCGGCAAAGACGCATACAACCTCACAATTCGAAGCGCAAAAGCTCGTGTCCGCTCCCCAATATCAAAAGGATGTTCTCCACCACACATCATTCATCATTCCGCATTCATCATTCATCATTCCAAATCACCACCTCCCGCGCACCAGCAGACTCACCCCGCCTCGACCATCCGGCCCCGCTTCGACGGTGACATCCTTTCGTTTATCCAACGCCTGGTCACCGGGATCGAGAATCCACAGCACCGTCCCTGTAACCATCAACGCACCGCCCAGCGCGTATCCGGCGATGGCCGAGCCCATCAGGGCGTGATTGGCACTTTTGTCGGAGGAATTTCCCGACGCTTCCCAGGATTTCTGCTTTTCTCCGGCCTGCCAGTTCAGGAGACCACCCGCCACGATCAGTCCCGCACCGGACCAAAACGTGGCATGCCCTGCGATTTTGTAAGGATTCGGGGGGATTTTGCGCAGGGACACCATTACTTCCAGCCGTTCGTGAGGTTTGAGCTCGATCGTGCGTTCCTCTCGAAAAGATCCGAAATGAGAAAACGTGACGCTGTGGCTACCCGAAAGAGTTCTGTGTTTTAAAGGAGTTACAACCGATTTCTTCGTTATCCAAAGTAACCATGGCTCCTTGAGGTATCGAGTTGAGGATCAACGTTCCGGGCTGGTCGGAAAGTTTGATGCCGAACAGTTCCGCCGCAGCGGAAGGAATCGCCAGCACGAGGTCGTCCACTTCGCCTTCCACCTGTCGGCTGCTCCGACCGATCACCTCCGTGGTGCGAACGTTGATGCGTCGAAGATTGAGCACCCAGATGGTTCCCAAGCGACCAATATCTCCGCTGACCGCTTCCGGCACTCCCAACGCCGCGCCGATTTCAGCCACGCAGGAGGTATCCTCAACCCCGCATTCCTGACGTTTTTCCACACCTTTCAGAATGGTGTGAATATCGGCTTCGGAAATGACCTTCGATCCCGAGTACTTCGCCACCTGGTTGGTAACGAAGTTGGAGATCAGGTTTATGTCTTCTTCCTTGACGCCTTCGTTGGCGGCCAGTTTCCACACCACGATTCCCGGTTGTTCGGTCGGAGCGGCGCACACCTGAGCGCCCCCCGCCATCAGCAACCCAACAACAACCATCACCGTCAGGCATGTGTTGATTTTCATCGTCACAATCCTATCGACATCGTTAAATTTATAGATTGTATTAAGCAACATGGCACGATACAGTGTGCCGAATATACCACAAAAGGAAAGTCGCTCAAGATTATTCGGGAATGGGTAGGTATTCTCGGGCGAACATTAAAAAATGCGAAAGCTTGAGATACACTTTGTTTAGCCGCAATGATTTGGAACCCCTGAAAACAAAGGGAATCACGGACTAAGCAACGTGAAACGTCCGCTTACCCGTGGTCGAACGAAATCCATGGACAACCTACGGTTCGCCCATGCATTTATAGAAATTACAGACCTATGTTCTCTTAAATCCTGGAATGAGGACATCGGACCCTACAGGTCGATTCCAAATCTGCACTTTTTTACTGTCCGCACGGTGTTCTCTATACATCAACCGCTCTATTGCTACGGGTGTCATTTCACAGTCATAAACGGATTCTAACACATCAAACGGTACCGTTTTCAGTGGTCAGCGCATGGCAACACTTGAGATTCGTTTTCGGTTGCGCTAAGGTGCTTTCAATTGAATCGGGTTTTACGGCGTAATGAGGAAAACCGATGGAAAATTCCAAAGAAAAACATCTGGACCGCACCGCTTGTCTGGGGATTATCGACCGAATCGGCATGGAAGACGAAGACGAACTGTTCGGTCAGATCGTCGATTGTTTCGGTAAGGATCTTCAACGCTTCGCCATGCATCGCTGCTCCAATTCAGCCGATGCGGAAGACGTCGTGCAGGATACGCTTGTGGCGGCTTACCGGTATCTCGAAGGTTTCCGGGGCGATTCGACCCTAAAAACCTGGCTTTTCAAATTGGCGGCTTCGGCCTGCACCAAAAAACGGCGAGGGTTGAAAAATACTCCCAACCTCCACGTGGAATTCGATCCAACCCTTCTGAAACCCGAAAATCAACAGACCGAACAGGCGGAAACAAGCCTTCTGGTGCGTGAAAAATTCGAGAAACTGACCGACGCCCTATATTCACTCTCGGAACAGGACCGGGAAATGCTTCTGCTGCATCAAGGGGAAGGTTTGTCTCTGGACCGGCTTGCCGAACGTTTCGACCTGAGCATTTCGGCCATCAAATCACGCCTGTTTCGTTCCCGCAAAAAGTTACGAGACGAACTGCTTCAGGTCGGATTGACGATCTAACCTACGGTTTAAAAAGCTTTTTTCGAGTCGAGCAGAGTGGTTACCGGACCGTCGTTGATCAATTCCACCTGCATGTTTGCACCGAAACGTCCGGTTTGGACCGGAACTCCCGAAAATCGTGCTTTTTCCACAAAATCCGCGAAAAAAACTTCGGCTTCGGCAGGAGCCATCGCCGCACCGAACGAGGGTCGATGTCCCTTGCGGCAATCTCCATGCAAGGTGAACTGACTGACCAGCAAAAGCGAGCCGCCGACATCCTGCACCGAGAGGTTCATTTTGTCATCCGCATCGGGAAAAATACGCTGATGCGTGATTTTGTGCAGCAGCCAGTCGGCATCCTGTGGAGTATCGCCCTGACCGGCCGATACCAGCACCAGCAATCCTGAACCGATTTCTCCTACGGTGTCGCCATCGACTCGAACCCTTGCTTCCCGTACCC
The DNA here is from genome assembly GCA_963676915.2 of Myxococcota bacterium. Taxonomy (GTDB): domain Bacteria; phylum Myxococcota_A; class SURF-8; order SURF-8. The sequence goes on along the minus strand of CAXXVK010000022.1, from coordinate 57,282 downwards.
GCTGGATTACCGCTCGCATAGTCCCTCATTTAATACCCATAGAAAAAGCAATGTTCTATGGAGTTGGTTGTTTTTACTGGAGATTCACGCAACAGCGGAATCCCAGAATATCCGTGTAATACTCGGAAGAGTCCGCCGTCTTGCAGGACTGGCAGCTCAGGCTTTGTTGCCCGCTGCCGTCCAGGTCGATGTACGAACCGCCGCAGTATTTCAGATCCTGGGTGCCGGTTTCGATCCATTCGCTGACGTTTCCGCTGGCGTCATACGGCTGAACGTCGTCCGTCCCACTGGGATTCCACGAGCAATAATAGTAAGTTCCGTCATCCTCCACCGGCAATCCCGTAGCTCGTGTGCCGGAGCCGACCGTCATGTGGCTGCGGTCCGCGCAACGTAGCGGAGTGTAGGTGTCACCGTAAGGATAGGTATGTCCGTTGCCGCAACCCAAAGACCATTCGGTGGGTGAACACAGCCGCTTGCCCTGATTGGAGCAGGCACGTTCGGCCTGAGCCTTTGTCAACCATGCACTCGGTTTTACGCCCTGAATGGAACAGGCGTACAGCTCGGTGGTGACGTTCTCCCCGTTGGCCGGGAAAAAGGCGTGGAAATCGGGGATTGCACTGGAATAATACTGGCCGTACAAGGTACCGATCGAACAGTTGTCCGAATCGCTCAATACGCCTTCATACATATCGATGCAATACTGGTCGGTGACTTTCACCATGTCCGAATGACCCGGACAACAGCCGGGAATCACCGTACCGGAGCAAATGCCGTTGTCGCAGTACGATTCCACGACACATTCGTTTTCTGCCGTGCAGGCCTGTCCCTGACGGGCGGCGGTGTTTTCACAGGCCGACTCCCAGTCCGAAGCGGCGGGATTGCAGCTATCTTCCGTACACTCGTTGTTGTCGTCGCAGGAACGCTCCGGTGCGTCGCAGACTTCCCAACCGTTTTCCTGGCGGCAGACGCCTGTTTCGTAGCAGAAACTTCCGACATTGCAGGTCGGTGGCGGATACGTGTTGCTAAACTGGTAATAACATCCGGCCGAGGCTCCGCCGCCCGGAATGCAAGTAGCCGAACCGCACTGCGGATCGTGCCCTGCGATTTTGGGGTGATCGAAGTCACAGACTTCCTGCCAGTCGTAACCGGTTCCCGCCGAGTTGCATTTACGAGCGATGGGATATTGTCCCTGGTAGAGGCATTCCACCTGGTTGCCGGTACAGGAAATGGTTTCTTCTTCCTGCTCGGCTTCTTCTTCCGTTTCGGCTTCCTCTTCCAGTTCCTGCTCGATTTCATCTATGATATCGACAACATCCGAATCTTCCTCGATTGGATCTTCGTCCAAATCCGCGTCCTGCTCAACAAGATCGTCCCCATCCTGCTCGATGTCGTCCGCGTCCATTTCTTCATCGCCATCGACCTGCGTTGCCACCGAATTCCAGGCGTTTTCGCTTTCCAGCCAGTCCCAGCCCGAAGGGACGACTTCATCGACCGTATCGTCCGACCACGCCATGCGGTTGCCGAGATCGGTCTGCACCAGACTAAACGCCAGAACTTTCGAGACGCCCGGCACGATACCCAGCCGTGTAAAGGGAATAGACACTTCCGCCAGCCAGGCGTCGCTCCATTCACCGGTAGCTACGGATACATCCGAATCCTGCCAGCCTTGTTCCAGCCGGAAGCACTCTTCCAAACCACCGGGAACGATAATGCAGTGGGTTTCAGGGGTTGCACCGGTAGCTGGCTGGTGAACTTTGAACGAAAACGCGCTTTGCCCCTGTCCCTGGTAATCGATCAACAGGTTGACGCTGTTTTCGGTCCCGTCAATGTAGCTGAACGACGAGAGCAACATCCCGAAATACAGCCGGGAGTCGTCGTACAGCAGCCAGAGTTTCGAGGGCTGGGCCATCGTCGGGTTGCTCCATTGGATCACCTGAGCAGCGTCGTATTCGCCGAAACCCAAGGTTCCATCGACCTGCGGAGCCTGGGCACTGGCCACGTAGTTGGCCGTAGCCGTCTCTTTCTCCCGCTGGATCTGTTCTTCCTCTTCGGTTTCCTCATCCATGTCGGGTGTATCGACTTCTTCGATCTCGTCCATGTCGCCGTCCTCGTCCGGCTGATCCAAGCCGCAGTCGTCCGTGGCATCGGGCATGACAAGGTTCAGCGTCGTGGTTCCCGTGCTCGAAAGTTCGTTGAACGGCTGGTTGAGACTCTGGCAGCGATTCAAACCCACATAACTGTTAATGACAAGATCCACAGCCCCCGGTTTGAGGTTGTCCCAGGTGGCCAGAACGAAGCCTTCGTTCGTTTCTACGGGAATAATGCGTTCGAAAGCCATCGTTTCGCCGCTGGAACCTTCAAAATCCATCTGCACGACGAGATACGACGTTCCGAGACGAATTCCCGAAATCCGCAATTCCGCACCGACGGACGAGTTATCGTCCTGGTCGGAGTTGTCCACTTCCGGAAGTTGGAAGCAGCCTGTGGCAACCAAAACGAGACAAAACGTGACGATATGAGAAAAGATGGTCGATCGCTTCACGTCGAACCCTCCTTATTGAAATCTAAAAGCGTCCCTGAACGACAAAACCTCCGCCTGTGGGATTGGCGGCCGGAACCACGGTAACGTCCGAAACCTTCGTTCCGGGCGAGTGCTGACTGTCCAGCACGAAAAGTGCGATTCCCGTTCCCAGCGCGGCAGCGGAAAGCCCGAACAGAGAATAGGACACGATACTGTAGGTATCGACATCGCTTTTCTTCGAGCGGGCCTCGGCGGGAGTTTTGGCGTCGAGGTAATCGTTGTAACTCGAAAACGCCAGCCCCAGCATGACCGATCCACCCACAAGCGCGGCGATGGACACTCCCGTGGCTGTCCAGGCCCAGGGTTTGTAAGGACTCGACGACGACGGCGACGAAGGTTGCGAACGTACCACCGGTTGGGAGGATACATCCGACTCCTGTCCGCCCTGATCGTCGCCGATCGGTCCGACGGGAGCCACTGCAACCACCGGGGGAGGAGATTCGGGTTCGCAGCCGAAGGCAGCAGTCAACTGGCAGGTGCCTTCCTCGGCGGTTTCGAGAATTTTCGTCGGATCGAACAGAGGTCGCCGAATTTCACTCAGTTGCTCGCCGGTGCGCACGTCGTACAACCACAAGACCAGCACGCCGAGGTCGTCGCTGTCGATGATATCCCCCACCACGGCATAGGCGGACTTGCTTTTTCTGGCGTATTTCATCAGGCAAGCCGTGTTTTTTATCCCATTGCACGAGCGCAGGATGTTACGAATTTTTGCGCCTCGTCCCGCCGCCTTTCGAGAGGTCACCGCCCCCAACTGCTCGGCTTCTTCCAGTTGCAACAAGACGGCTTCGTAGAGATCCTTTCGGATTTTGTAGTATTTCGACGGAACGCTGACATCCAGCAGAATGACCTGTTTTTCCAGCTTTCCCCCATAAAGGGCTTTCTTTTTCGGCCTCGGTGTAGCCGGTGCGGCAGGTGCTTTTTCGGGCGCCGCTTTGGGGCTGACACCGATGCTCTGCACTTTTGTGGAGCGCGGCTTGCGACGTTGGGCAAGCCTGCGCCTTTCGTCTTTTTCGCTATCGGATCGGAGCTGGTGGTTTTCCATCGCTGAAGGCGAGGAATCCGACGGCTGCCCGGCCCACAAGGGAAAAGGAAATCCCAATGCCAGCACGAGAACGGCCACCAATGCCGACTTGCCTTGTTTCGCCCAATCGACCGCCATGAATCACCTCGGAATGTCCCATCGTTGATTTAGGATAAGCTTACCTAATTGGACTTCCCACGGTCAACTTTTTCGTCGAGAGGAATCGGAATCCAAAGCTTTCGTCTGTATTTCGATGTTTCGAAAGTGAATTCAGGAAAATTACCAAGAATTCTATTGGTCGGTCGTCGTGTTTGACGATAGACTGGCTCAGCTACGAACCGCGATTCCTGAGAATACGCCACCGGAAGCGGGACGACGAGTTTCCGGTTGCGGGTGATTTCCCTTCGTTGGTCCGAGGAGAACGATGCGAACATCCTATATCGCGAAACAGCGAGACGAGCACAAGCGTAAAATCGTCGGCGTACTGCCGATCTCGTTTCCCAAAGAATTGTTGACGGCCCTGGGGCTGTACTGCGTGGAAATCTGGGGACCGCCCGGACCACCGAAAAGCGTGGAAGCCGGACGAATTCAGACTTATGTCTGTCCCATCGTCCGCAACGCCATGGGGTTTCTCGCCGACAAAGGTGGCGAGATGCTCGACGCCCTGCTGTTCCCGCATACCTGCGATTCGATTCAGGGTCTGGCGACGCTGCTTCCCGATCTCGCCGGGTACGACAAGCCGGTGTTTCATTTCATTCACCCCAAAGGCGACGAACGCGCCAGCTCGCGCAAATACGTCAAGCTGGAATTACAGGCATTGGCCTCCAAGCTGGAAGCCTTTGCCGGAGAATCCCTCAATCCCGAAAAGCTGGCCGAAGCAATTCGCCTGCATCGGAAAATCGACGCCAAGCTTTTGAATTTGCTGGATAAACGGCCTAATATCTCTCTTGATGACCGCGAGTTCTACTCCCTGCTGCGTCAAGGAGAATACACCTGGCCGGAAGAGTTCCTCGGCATTCTCGAAACGCTTGAGGAGAAAATCGAAGACGAACCGGTGCAGAAAGGCGTTCCGCTGATGCTGACCGGCATCGTCCCGGAACCGATGTCGATTTTCGACAACCTCGCCGAAGCCGGAGCCTTTGTCGTAGCCGACGACTACACCGTCCTGCGTCGCCGCATTGCGCGTTTGCAGCCGGAAGACGTGGCGGACGATCCTTTCGATACGCTGGTGGATCTCTATTTCAGCCTGCCGCCCTGTTCGACGAGAGCCGGTCTGGTGGATCACCGCCGCAACTATTTGACGCATCTTTACCGAAAAAGCGGGGCGAAAGGCGTCGTGTTTCACAACGTGAAATTCTGCGAGCCGGAAATGTTCGATCTGCCACACCTGAAAAAGCGTTTCGCTGCCGAAAATATCCCGGTTTTGTATATGGAAAGCGAATTGGAAGCCGAATTGAGCGGCCAGACGGTCACCCGACTGGAGGCCTTTGTCGAAATGGCTGAAAGCGGACGATAGGAGCATTCGATGATTTCTCGAAGATTGCAATTCGAATTGGCCGGACGGGCCGTCGGTCCCTTCATGATGGCGCTCGATCGCTGGAAAGCCCAGCGCAAAGCCGCCACACGCAAACCCCGCGACACCCCCTTCGGACCTCCCTTGGAAAGCGTGCAGAAACTCAAGGAAATCATGATGATGCACTATTTTCAGGGCCGTTATGCCGATGGGGCGGTGCCGGTGGCCTGGGTCACGAGCGGCTTTCCTTCCGAAGTGCTCAAACTGCTGGGCTATTACGTGATTTATCCCGAAAACCACGCCGCCCTCTGCGGTGCAAGGCATATGGTGCCCGATATTTCCGCCGCCGCCGAGCAGGAAGGCTACAAGCTGGATCTGTGCAGCTACGCCCGCACCGACATCGGCAACGTGTTGAAAACCCATACTCCGGTAGGTCGCCTACCCAAGCCCGACCTGCTGGCCTGCTGTACGAACATCTGCCAGACCGTGTTGTACTGGTACCGAGCTTTGGCGGAATATTTTCAGGTGCCGTTGGTGATTATCGACACACCGTTTGCGTACGGCGGGATGCAAGATCACCACGTGGATTACGTAAAAGACCAGTTGGAAGAGCTGATGGAGGTCGGCAGTCGGATCAGTGGCCGCCGGGTGGAACACGAAAAACTGGTTGAAATCATGCACGTAGCGCTGGAAGGTTCGGACCTTTGGGGACAGTGCCTCGAAACGGCTCGCGCCAAACCCGCGCCCTGGACCGGCTTCGATACCTTTTTCTTTATCGCTCCCATCGTCAGTATTCGCGGCACCAAAGAGTGCAACGCCTTCTACCGCCATCTGAAAGACGAACTCGACGACCGGGTGCAAAAAGGTATCGGAGGCATCAAAAACGAAAAAGTCAGGCTATTGTGGGACAACCTGCCCATCTGGTTCAACGTGCGGGAGTTGTCCACGATGTTCGCCGAAAAAGGGTTTAATTTCGTAACCGCCACCTATTCCAACGCCTGGGCCGAGGCCGGGCGGATGATCGAACCCAACGATCCCATTCTCTCCGCCGCGAAGGCGTACACCATGGTTTACCTCAACCGGGATCTGGGCAACCGCCTGGAAACCATGAAACAACTGGCCAAGGATTACAGTGCCCAGGGTGCGGTGCTGCACTCGGACCGTTCCTGCAAGCCTTATTCGGTAGGCCAGATCGACGTAAAACGCAGATTGGCCGAAGAGGCGGGTGTCAAAGCCATCGTCCTTGAAGCCGACCACTCGGATCATCGTTTGTATTCCAGCGAGCAGGGCGAAACCCGGCTACAGGCTTTCATGGAGAGTTTCGATGAGTGATCCCGCTGCCATCGGCATCGATATCGGTTCGACGACCTGGAAAGCGGTGGTCCTCGACAACGCCGGAACCGTGTTGCACAGCCATGTGGAAGCCACGGACCCGCTGATCGACATCCAGACCCGCCGAGCACTGGAAGAACTGAGGAACAAAGCCGGAATCACGCAAGATTTGCCGGTCGCCGCAACGGGCTACGGTCGCAAACGGGTCGAGAACGCCAAAATTCTCACGGAAATCACCTGCCACGCCAAAGGAGCTTTTCATCACCTGCGTGGGGCGGGCATCCTGATCGATATCGGCGGGCAGGACACCAAAGTCATTCATATCGATGGTCAGGGACACGTCACGGACTTCGCCATGAATGACAAATGCGCCGCTGGAACGGGACGTTTTCTGGAAGTCATTATCGAACGCCTGCACGTGCCAATCGAGGACGTTTCCGCACGAGTGGGAAAAGCCCATAAAGCCATACCGATTTCAAGTACTTGTACCGTTTTCGCCGAAAGCGAGGTCGTCTCGCTCGTGGCTCAGGGCGAAGACGTGGACGACATTTTGAAGGGCTTGCATCGTTCATTGTCCACACGAGTCGGAGCTTTGGCGGGCAACGTCCCCGCCGGAACCAAGATCATGATGAGCGGCGGCGTAGCCCTCAACGCGGCGATGGTCGGCGAGTTGGAACATCAGCTCGGAACCGAAGTTCAGGTCTTGCCGCAACCGCAGTTGGTCGGTGCGCTGGGAGCCGCACTGGCGGTGCTGTAAGGGCTGGAAATTTTAGAAGATTTCCAGTGTAGCAGGTCAATTCTGAAGTTTCAGGGTTAGAACCGGTATTCCACGTTGAACAGGTAACGGTTGTTGAACGTCGTCTGAATATCCTCGTGTCCCAGAAATGCCATGGCACCGGTGATTTCCATTCCCAGCCACCAGGCAGGCGTCAGGCTGAAAAGAAAACCGGCTCCGATTTCGACGAGCAGGGAGTGGGTGGAGAAGCGGGTTTCCGTTTCCACATCCAGTTGGGTGCGTTGCCAGCCCAATCCGCCGACGAGGAAGGGATGGAACCATTCGATACTTGTTGGAAAATAATAACCGGTTTCGGCCAGCAAGGCCGTTTGACTGTAGAGTCCGTTAGAATTTGTCGCGTCTTCCGTGCCGTCGTAGATCGATAACTCGAAGCGCAGCCCCAACCGCCAGATTTCGTTGAAGGCGTGCCCTCCCGCAAGACGCAGACTACCGCCGCTTCGTGCCGTTTCACCATCGTGAGGCGTGAAAAACGAATAGCCCAGCGCCCCGGTGAAATACCACGGGCGGGGTCGTTCCTCTTCCCACATCCATTCCGGCCATTTGTCCTCGACGTACAGAAGATCCTTTTGCGCGGCCAGTTCTTCTTTGGCCAGCCGGGTGATTTTTTCGTCGCGGGTTTCGCTGTCCGCTTCCGGTTGTGTGGAATCGGCTTCGGTTTCTGCGGCATACAATGAACCCACCGAAAGCCAGACCACGGCAAGCAGCAGCCTCGAAACGATGGAAATGGGAGTGAGTCGGGTCATGAGCGTCCTTGGCCGGTGGCGGAAAGTCAATCGATGTCGCGTGGGGTGATATCGAGGGTTACGTCTCCCAGGTCGGGAACCTGGTCCATGAAAAACACTTTCAGTTTCTTGATGATCCGTTCTTCGATCTGCCGAACCCGCTCGCGGGAGACTTCGAAGCGTTCTCCGATCGATTTCAGGGTTTCGGGTTGGTCGGCCAGCAGACGGAATTCGAGGATAAACAGCTCGCGTTCGTCCAACTGTTCGCGGAAATCGGCGAGTTTGTCCCTGAAAAGCCTGCGGATTTCCACCTCGGCCAGCATATCGTCGAAGGGCTGATCCTCGGATTCGACGAAATCCAGGTGCGTGCCTTCGCCTTCCTCACCGACTGGCGCATCCAGCGAAAAATCGCCGCCGCTCATGCGTTGGTCCATCTCGACGACGACTTCTTCTTTCACATTGAGGTTTTCGGCGATTTCCTTGGCACTGGGTTTGTATCCCAACAGAGCATAGCGTTCCTGCTCTTTGCGCAGATTGAAAAACACCTTGCGTTGGGCCTGGGTAGTGCCGATTTTCACCATCGACCAACCGTCGAGGATGTATTTCAGGATGTAGGCTTTGATCCAAAACGAAGCGTAACTACTTAATTTCACTTCCTTATAAGGATTGAAATTCTTTACGGCCTGAATCAGTCCCAAGTTGCCTTCCTGCACCAGATCGAGCAGGTTCATCCAATATTTGCGGTAATCCAGCGCAATTTTCACCACAAGGCGCAGGTTGCTGGTCACCATCTGCTGGGCGGCGTCGGAATCACCGGTTTCGTAATACTTCGTCGCGACCTCGCGTTCTTCCTCGCGGGTCATCAGCGAATAGCGGCGGACTTCCATAAGATAGCGTTGCAGCATGTCCATATGGACCGGCAACGTTTCGTTTTTTTTGGGGCGCGGGGCGATTTTTCCACCGAGTTTTCCCGCACGCTCATCGGCAAGAATTTTGTCGGTATCGAGACTTTCGAGTTCCTCGTTCTCTTTTTCCACCGGCAACACTTCGGGAACCAGAACCTTTTTCTTGGTGGAGTTTTTCGATTTTCCCTTGGATGTCGAGGACTTGGCCGTTTTCTTTTTCGCTGCGGTTTTCGTCGACTTCTTCGCCGTCTTTTTGGGTGCAGCGGTCTTGGCTTTTTTCTTTGTCCCGGTTTGGGTCGTTTTCCGGGGCGTTTTGGTTTTGCTTTTCGCCTTCATGCGAACCTTTCTATCACAGCCGTCTCGGTTGGCGCAAACCCTCGGTTCCCTTGCCATCGCAGATGCGACGGGTCATGCGCTCGAACAGCCTTGACGGCGCAAGCGTGCTGGACTTCATCCGCCGGTCCGCCTCGGCCAAGGCATCGAAAATAATGGGAAACGCCGAAAGATCGATCCGCCCGGCCTGCTCGAACTGACGTTTGATCACAAAGGGATGTCCCCCGACGATTTTTTTGACCTGATCGAGCGTCATACGACGGTCCCGCAAGGAACGAATGGTCCACAACCCGCGAAAATGACGGTGGATCGTTCCCAACAGCAGCAGGTATTCGTCCGTTTTCTGCCGGGATTCCTCCAGGCGCATCAGAGCTGAAAATGCTTTTCGAAAATTCCTCGTGGCCAAGGCGTCCTGATAGTCCCAGATATCTTCGATGCGCGTCTGCGCCACCATCTTTTCCACGGCGTCGAGACCGATGATTTCCTCATCGCCGACATACAACGCCAGCCGTTCGATAGCGCCGACGATTGTCGTCAGGTCGTTGCCAATCAGATCGAGCAACACACTCTGGGCGCGAGCATCCATTTTTTTGCGCTGAATCTTGAGTTCGGCATTTAAAAACGGAAGAATCTGTTGCCGGTTCTTCAATTCGGCAAACTCATGCAACCATCCGTTTTTCTTAAGTAATCTTGCAACACTTCCACCGGCTTTGCTGCGGGAATCGGGCTTTTTCTGACCGATCAGCACCAAGCAGGTCGTGTCCGGTGGATCTTCCAGGTATCGGGCGAGAGCCGCCCAGTCGTCCGCTTTGAGCTTCTCCGCTTCCCGGAGCACGGCCAGCCGCTTGGGGCGCATCATCGGGTAGGTGCGGGCAAGATCGAGCGTCTGTACCAGGGGTTGACTTCCCGCCGTCTGCATCGAGCAATCCAGATCGTTGCGTTTGCCGTCCACCACCTGCCGGAGGATTTCGGCAAACAAGCGGTCGATCAGCAGCCGTTCGGCACCGAAAAGATAGTACACGGGGTCGATCGAGCCGGTGGCCAACCGCTTCATCATGTTTTGAAAATCCGCGCCACCGCGTGGGGCTCCGGCCATTAAAACCTCTCCATCACATCATCGATGGCCCTGCGCATCATGCGCTTTGCCAGTTGATCCAGGGCTTTTCTCCGGTCTGCGTCGCTCCGTTCGGGATAGGGACCACCGGGAAAGACAATCGAATCTTCCACGATCTTTTCTCGTAAAACAAGACCCGACCTGTCAAGCAACGCCACCTCCACCTTGGCGGACAATTCGTAACTTAATGTGCGATAGCCCGTTCCTCTAGTACGTAACGATCCAAGCGGGGAATTTATTTCCATGATTTTCCCCACCATCGTATATTCCGACCCGGCAGGACCGAGTTTTAGCCCCGCACGCCTGGCGATTTCGTTTCTCGCCTGCGTCGTGAAGCATGGTGCCGCATCCATCACGGAGCTTCGGTCTTCGAATACGGGAACCGCCACCGCCACAACCGGCATATTCGGATCGACACGTGTTTCCCCGAAGGAATACCCGCAGGCCACGAAAAACAACACGGCGACCCACCCTATCATCCCCCTTATGACCGGGAAAACGCGCAACCTATAACCGGCGACGAAACCCATGTCTTCCTTCCGAAGTTACCGCGAACTTCACCGATACCTTGACCATCGTACAACAGCCCGAATACGGCTTCAATGAAATTGTTGCAAGGAATTTGATGGAAGAATGCAAAACGCAGACCTAACCTTACCTGCCTGATTTCGTTACCGGATAACAAGGTACCCGACGTCCTCCGCTACGTGATCGACTCGACCGTTTTTACCAGCTTGTTGTACTGACCTTTGGTGATGAATATTCGATGATGGTCGGGGTTCGTCAATACCTGGGCCAGATCGTGCCGTTGCCCGAAATCCCACCCCAGGATTTTTTGGGTCTTCATATCGAGATCGATGAAGTAGCGAGTGTCTTTGTCTTCCTTTTTCGGCATGGCTTCTTTGGAAAGTTCAGGTTCACGATTCAAGGCTGCTTTCGTTGCACGACGTCACGTGATTATTTCAAAACCGTGGTTGGAATCAGGTCCGGTCGTGCGCAGCCGCATTTGACGAAAGGTTGTGCTACATCGCTTCCCAGACCGTAATGATGCATTTTGACGTTGTCTTCGTCATGGTCGTGATCATGGTGCGTATGCCCGTGCTCGTGCGTGTGTCCGTGGTGATGACCGTGGGTATGGGTCGTCGTTTCATGGTCGTGTGCCTGCCGGATTTTCCGTTCGAGTTGGCTGATTTGTTTGTGGTCGTGGGTGAAAACGTGATCTCCCAGACCCGCGATGTGCTCGCAAACATTGGTTTGATTATGAACGTGTTCGGTGTCGTGGTGATGGTGTAGCGGATTGAAAAGTCTACCTAAGTCTTTTAAATCACTGATGATTTGCTGCGCCTTGTTCGTGTCGGGCAGACCGGGGGAGGTGTAGCCGTCGCCGCCGTGGTCCACGAAAATGGGGTTGGCGACCGTCAGCACCGGTTGTCCCGGACCTTCGGGAGCGAGGGTCGATTCCGGCGCACCCGCCAACACGACGAACCAGCTATCTTTGGTGACCTCGAAGTCCAAGGTCTTTTCGAGACGCACGACCGCGTCTTCCAACTCGTCGCTTTCCCACACGAATTCGCCGTTTTGCACGACTTTCACCCAGTCCACCGGCATCCACGACGGTGCTTGTACTTTGATTTCCAACGCGATCGAGTTTTCTCCGGTCGCCAAGGTTGCGGTGTCACCGATCTGGGCGTCTCCGATGGCGGTGGTCACGAACGGCCCGCTAGCCGCTTGTACGCGCATAGCTTTGAGGGTTTCCACCAACAGTTCGTCGGAGACTTCGTTCGGGTCGTCCGTGCCTACGCGCATGTATGTTCGCGCCTGTCCCGGATTGGCGTAGGTGTGGGTGTCGGAAACCGCCGTTCCCGCTCGGTGATACCCCTGGTTGAGCAGGCTGAACCAGTCGGGCAGAATTTGTTCAAGCGCCGTATCGACTCCTCCCGAGTTGATCAGCTCGACGGTATCCCAGTTGTCGTCGAATACACCATCTTCCAGGGCATCCACACCAAGAATCGGGTCGTAATCGATCCAATCGAAAAATCCCTGACTTCCACGGGGGTGGTTGATCTGGATGATTCCGGCGTGATGATTGTCCCGCATATCCGCCCAGATTTGTGGATTGGTTTTGGTGCCCATCATCATACCGTTTTCGTCGTAACCCAAGGTCCAGTCCACGCCGAAATAGGCGGGGCGGTCGTCGGGTGGGGTCATCGGGAAACCGTTCGAATGGGCCGAAAGCGGCGAAACTTCGTCACCGGCGGTGATTTTCAGGTAATCTCGAAGTCCCAAAGGTTCAACCAGCGGGTCCAATACCGTTACCGTATCGTGGTCGGTGATCGGTGTGCGTTCGATGCCCTCGGCCGCACACTGAATCACGCGGTCTTCTACCCGTACGATGGCGTCGATGCTGCGTTCCGTATGAATATGCAGGTCACCCACCACCCAACCGGTGGTATCTACGACGCGCTCCAGGTAACAGTCGAAATTCACACGGTTTTCCGAACCGGCTACGACGGTCAGGTTTTCACGGCACAGCTCGTATTCGTAGCCTCTCGTTCCGGTGATGGTGTATTCCCCCGGTTCCAGCAGAAAAGTGCCTTGACCGCTGGCCGTATACACGCGGCGCAGTACCGGAGCGGCGACGTGGGCGTCGTGTCCCATCTGCAAGGTGATTTTGCTCGGCAAGCCGTCTCGGACGGTACCGTCGAAGTGATCTCCGCCAAGGGTGAAATCCACCCAACCGGTGGCGGGAGCTTCCAACGAAACGGAGTTGTCCGAAGTTTCCGAAATCACGACGTTTTCCATCTCTACCCAGGGGCGTCCTTCTCCGCCGATACGTAGGGTATAGGTTCCAGGAGGCAGCAGCATCGTTTCTTCACCCACACCCGCGTAGGCGTACTGGGCAACGACTCCATCGGTATCGATGGCTTCGATTTCGAAACGGGTTTCGGCGTCCTCGCTATCGGTTGCCGTGATGTTCAACGAAAGAGGAGCCAACGCCACCGCGCGAAGGTTGGAATAGCTTTGATAGACATCGCTGATCGTTTGGCCGACGGCGAAATAGCGGGTGTAGGTCACGCCCGAGCCGCCTTCGCTTTTTCCCTGGAATCCCATGTAAGGCAGAATATCCGCCTGGTCGGTCAACACGGAGAGCGAATGGCCATCGGTGAACAATCCGTACGCCAACCCCGTTTCTCCGTAATCTCCCGGAGCCGCGACGGAGAACTGGCAATCGAATGTGCCATGGGCCGCGAGTCCGTCAACACCCCAGCCGAAACCGGGAGTGAGGATTTTGCTGCGATTGCCCCAGACGGCGGCGTCGCCGAGGTCGAATTGGTAGCTGGAATCGGCGGATTTCGCCGTGGTAGTGATCATCAGGTGTCGATCTTCAAGTCCCAGGTAATAATCGAGGGTTACGGTAAGGTTGGGGCTTGATAAAGGAATCGCCGCATCGATGATCGGAATGCCTCCGTCTTTGCCCGTGGCGCGAACGTGCACCGTTTCGCCGTTGGTTCCGTCTTCCAGGATTTCGATGGAGGTCGGTTCGAACGCACGAACGAAACCCGTTACCGGGGTCAGTTCACCCAGCAGGTCGTTGCCACCGGAATCTCGGACGAGGTCCGCATCGATCAAGGTTCCACCGTATGGCACCCAGGAACGAGCCGGACCCATCCCCTGAATCACGAAACGCACGTACTTGTTGGACAGTAAAATATCTCCGGCGCGACCTCCGGCGTTGGGACCGCCGATTGCCTCGTCACCTTCTTCCAGAATTTTTGCGTAAAGATCGGGATTCAGGGCGTTTTCGTCCGTATCTACCTCGTTTTCGGAAACCGTGTCGGTATCACCTTGAGGTGCAGATTCGTCGCTGCTGTCATCACAGGCGAATCCGAGAAAAGCAGCTACTACAATCCATAGAATGGAAAAGTTATTTTTTAAAAACATAGTACGCTCCTTAAAACACAAACAATATCGAATTAACATAAGGCTAATCAAAAACTAACGCAATGTGGTCGCGGTAAAAAGTCGGATTTTCTACAAAGAGTCCGTAAGTCTGCGAAACAGGGAAAATACAAGTCATTTTGTGATGAATTTGTATTGAACGGGTGGTATTCTTGTAGATAAATATTACTGGAAACAATAGTATTATTGCGATAATCAGGTGTATTCATTGTGAGGTTGTCCAAATCGACAGTGATGATCGTGCAAATATCATCGTAAAAATACGTTTAAGGAAGAAAACATGAGCAGGATATCGTGAAACAGCAGCGGATCATGAAAAACAGCACCAAACCGATTTCACTTCTTATTGTTGTTATTTTTATCGTTGGTTTTGCTTCCACCTCTATTACATGGTGGAACACGAAAACGCTCATGAAGAACGAAGCGTTGGAAAAAGCCTGGTTGGTGGCCGAATTGCTCGATCCCGCACAACTTTCCGGTCTGAAAGGAAGCCCGTTAGATCTCGAAAAAACGGCCTATCTTCATATCAAACAGCAGTTGATGACCATTCGAATGACCGATCCCAATTGCACCTTTTTGTATCTTCTCGGACAAAAAGATACCGGGGACGTGTATTTCTTCATGGATGCTCAGGCCCCGAATTCGGAATCCTACGCCCCTCCAGGACTCGTATACGATGAGGTATCCAAGGAATATCTTCAGGTTTTCAAAACGAAAAAAGCGGACATGGTGGGTCCGGTGACGGATCGCTGGGGAACTCTCGTAACAAGCCTGATTCCTATTCTGCATCCGGAAACCAAAGAACTGGTTGCGGTTCTGGGCATGGATATTATGGCGAGAGACTGGTATAACCATTTGATTTTACATAGTTTGCTTCCCTTCAGTCTTACGGTCGTTCTGCTTTTGGTGATTGTCTTTCTTTCCGTATTTTATCGAGAGCGAGAAATCATCCGCCAACAGCTTGAAGAAAAAAACGCTTTGTATGAGGAGCTGCAGTCGAGCTTGAAACAAGTCAAACAGCTTCACGGTATTTTGCCGATTTGTGCGGAATGCAAGAAAATTCGGGATGACGATGGCTATTGGCAGCAATTGGAACAATATATTTCGGATCATTCCGAAGCCGATTTCAGCCACAGCATATGTCCTGAATGTTTCGCCGAACTCTACCCGGAAGTTCATGACGAGCTTCAAAAACGGCAGTAAAAACATAGCGTTTTTTACGGTTTAACCATGTTTGCGATGCTGTTTATAGCATTTCGCTATCAAGTATCGAGAACATCTCGCGGTCGGGCACATTTCTTGCCCGACAATACCAAGGTGTCGGGCTAAAAATTAGCCCGACCTACTTCTACTACTACTACTTGTCTTAGGATCTGTTTAATTCATGGCGGCGGTTTTTCGAAAATTTCCCTTGAGGCGGACGAAGTAAAAGCCGTCGTCGACCGGCCGGAGGCGAATTGCGTCGTTTTCCTGCACTTCTCCCTTGAGAATCATGTTCGACAGGGGCGCTTCGACGAGGTTTTGGATGGTCCGCCGCATCGGGCGCGCACCGTAGCGGGGGTCCCAGCCGCCGTTGGACACCAGATGTTCGAAAACCTCCGGGTCGAAGTCCAGTTCGATCCGTCGTTCTCGCCAGAGTTTTTCGGCGCTTTGTTCCAGTTGCAGACGGGCGATATGAGCTACTTCGTCCTTACTCAGGCGGCCGAAGACGAATTTTTCATCGATCCGGTTGAACAATTCGGGGGAGATGGAGCGCCGCACGATTTCGATGACCTGTCGTTCGGTGTCCTTTTTATCGGGAGCGCTACCCATGAAACCGATGCTTTTTTCCGTCCGCTCGAAGGCTTCGACACCGAGGTTAGAAGTCATGATCACTACGGTATGGGTGAAATCGGTGGTTTTTCCGTGAGAATCCGTCAAGCGGCCCGCATCGAGCAATTGCAATAGAATCTGCTGCACGTCCGGGTGGCATTTCTCGAATTCATCGAACAATATCAACTGGAAAGGTTTTTGGCGCACGGTATCGACCAGCGAGCCGCCTTCCCGGTAACCGACGTAACCCGGTGGCGCGCCGATAAGTTTCGAGGTGGAATGGGCCTCGGAAAACTCGCTCATGTCGTAGCGTAACATGGCGTCGGGCGAGTCGAACAGTTCCATGGCCAAGGCACGGGCGACTTCGGTTTTTCCCACACCGGTGGGACCGGCGAAGAGGAAACTACCGATGGGGCGATCCCCCGCGAATCCGGCGGCGTTGCGTTGCAGCACGCGAGAAATATTTTCGAGTGCCTGCTCGTGGCCGACGATTCGCTTCGATAGACGGGAGGCCAGCGAAAGGTAACGTTCGGTGTCGCTCAGAACGAGTTGAGACATCGGAACGGCGGTCAGTCGGTGTACGCGCTCGGCGACATCTTCCACCGTGACTTCACTGCGCTGTTCGCGTTGGGCGCGGCTACCGGCGAAATCGATCAGCGACAGCGCCTTGTCCGGCTGGTGTTGTTCTTTGAGGTAGCGGTTGGAAAGCTGAATCGCCGCCCACTGCACTTCAGCGCTGTAGGTGACGTTATGATGGCCTTCGAATTCCGGCACCAAACGGTTGAGGATTTCGAAAGTGGCGTCCGGGTTCGGTTCTTTCAATTCCAACGGATGAAAACAGCGCACGAAAGCCGGAGCCTGCTCACGGATGTCTCGCAAATCCCTGGGAGTGGTCGTGGCAATGCAGGGGAATTCCCCGGCATCCAGCGCCGATTTGATATCCTGCACGAAATCGTTGAGTCCATCGACGTTGAAACCGAAAAGGTGGTGCAGGTTGTCCAGGAAAATCACCACGTCGTGGCGAGCTTGCCGAACCTCTTGTTTTAACTGGGAAATTCGCTCTGAAAGCGCCCCCCGCATGCCGGTTCCCTGGGTCAATGTGGAAAGATCCAGCTCCAGAATCCGGCGACCTTGGAGTCCGGGCAACTGGCAGTCTTCACGTGCCGCCTGCAAGGCCAATCCATGAACGAGGCTTGTTTTGCCGATGCCGGGTTCTCCGACCACCAGGGCATTGTTGGCGCGTCGCTTGTTGAGAATGTCCATCAGCTCGGACAACTCGTTGTCGCGGCCGATGACCTCGTCCAATTTTCCCTGGGCGGCCCACGCGGTCAGATCTTGTGTCAGATACGGTAAAAGCGCTCCGTTGTTCTGAGGATTCGGTGCTTGTGCGGATTGAGGATTTCGTCCGGGTTGCCGATTCGGTCCGACCGAAGAACGAGGTGCCGAAGGCGTACCCGCTCCTTGGAGTCGGGCGGCTTCGAGCATTTTTTCCTGGTTTCGCCTGTTGTCATCGAAAAGTTTACGATAACGGGCAGGCATTTTGTCGTTCATCATCGCAATCGCTTTCGTGCGAAGCTTTCCGAACGATACATTGGCTTTGGCCATCAATTGACGCGCCAGACAGTTGCGCATCCGTAAAAAACCGATCAGTAGATGAAGGCAGTTGACCTCCCGGCTGCGGTGCATGTCGGCGACGGCTTCCGCCTCGTTGAGTACGTCATCCGCCAAGGAGGGATTTTCCACGATCGACGGGTGAATATAGGGTAGAAAATGGTCCTCGGTATAGCCCATGTCTTCGATCAGCATCAGGCAGGAGTTGGGAACCATCAACGCCGAGAGAAACAGATGCAGGCTCGTAGGTTCACGCTGTTGCTGGTCGGCCAGGTGAATCGCTTCTTCGACGACGAAATGTAGTTCTGGGCTATAGGGTCGAGGCATCTCGTGAATCTTTCCGCAAATGAAGAACGAAATTAATTATACTCAGTGGACTAAAAAATGCAATGATCTTCATCCGAATGCCATGCTTACTTTCTACGAATCCGGCGTTGTGATTCCTTAAAACCGTCATTGTTTCAATGTCGGTTCAACCTACTGAAACAGGACGCGGGTGTGGATGTCGGCACAGAGGTTCGATGAGAAATCCTGTAGCGGCACCCCGGCACGTTCCAGCAGTCGATAGGCCAGCGACTGTTTCCGCTCGACGATTCCCAGCAGCATGTGCAGGCTATCCACGGCAGGACTTCCGTGCGATTTTGCAACGCGCTCGGCTTCGTCGAGGACATCTTCGGCCAATGAAGGTTCTTCGACGAGTTTCGCCGACACGAAAGGCAGGAAATCGTCTTCGGAGTAGCCCATCGACTTCAGCAGCGTCATGCCGGGATTGGTCGTCATCATCGAGGCAAGAAACAAATGCAGGCTGTTGATTTCGCGACGTTGACGGTCGGCAAGGTCAAAGGCTTCTTCGATCAGACAGCGAAGTTCTTTACTAAATGGCATGGACATTTTGCATCTCTTTTCCATATTAGAAATATATTCATTATATCGTTTACGTTGAAAAAAATCAACCATTCGGCCAAGGGTTTTTCCCATGCGAAGGAAAACACGTTGGAAAAACAAAGAAGGAACTTGTGAGGAAAGCGAAAAAAATACCCCTGTTTCGGAAGTACCGGAACAGGGGTGATATCAGAGTGAAAGAGATGATTTTTACAAAAAATCGTTCGTTTTTACAGGTTTTTGACCAACCTTGGTCCCGGTATTTCGTGATCGCGGCCCATATCCTTGATGCGGTTGTTTTCGTCCACGAAAACCAGTTTCGGTTTCCAACCGGCGGCTTCTTCCGCATCGAGGTTGACGAACGAAGCGATGATCACGAGGTCGTCCGGCTTCATCAGGTGGGCTGCTGCACCATTGAGACAGATTTCTCCCGAACCGCGTTCTCCGGTGATGGTGTAGGTTTCGAGCCGGGTGCCTCGGGTGACGTTCCAGACGTGAACCTGCTCGTTGTCCACGAGATCGGCGGCCTCCATCAGGTTTTGATCGATGGTGATCGATCCCTCGTAATCGAGATCGGCGTGGGTGACGGTGGCGCGATGAATTTTTGACTTCAACATGATGCGCTGCATGAACGAACTCCTCACTTGGCCCGCGTTTCGCGTGGCGTGTGCGTTCGGGCGAATCCAGGCTTCGGGAAAGGTCGATGAGGTTGACGGTGGCATCGGGCGAACTCGTCACCTCGGACCGAGACCGAAGCAAAAGGGAGCAATACTTTAGAGAATTCCGATAAAAAAGTCAAACGATGGTTAAATGTTTGAATTCTTTGCTAAAACTCTCGTTTGAAAAACACGGCGGAATGGTTTTCGAAGCTTCTGGCGGTGGCTTCGCCTTCACAGGTCGTGTACCCATCCTGGTCGCGATCCTGAAGTCCGAAGTAGGGATCGGGCGTCACGCTGGAGGCGGGTTCCGTCCAGTACGCACTGATGTTGGCATCCTCGTCGCAATAGGGGATTTCGTACGAGGCCTGTTCCGTCGTCAAGGCGCGGTAGTTTTGCGTAATGTAGTGATAATACACGCCACCTACGGGATCGCCGCACTTGACGATACCGATTCCGACGCGGGTAAAATACGGGCTGAGGCAGTTAGAACGGTGGTTGCCATGGGAATCGCAAATGCACTCTGCCATGAAGCGGTACTGCGAATCGATCGGAAACGGCGTCCAGGCGATGTTTTCCCCGGCGGCGAAGTAGGTCACTCCTCCTGCATCCATACGGTCGAAGGGGTCCAATCCGTCAGGGTTTACATGGGCGAAAAAGTCCCGGTCGCACATATCCTGCGAATGGGCCAGCGCGACGGGGTACATTTCCTCGTCCCAGACCAGCCGTCCGGCGTTGCCACTTTCCTCGGGAAACATCGTGCGATCTTGGTTGATATAATTGAGCATTTTGCAGGCCAGAATCCTCAACTCGTCCGAAGGATCGAAATGCGAACAGCTCGGATCGAGCGCGCCTGCTACGAACTCGTCGCTTTCCTCGGTTTCTTCTTCTCCCCATTCGATGATGTCTTCGTCCGCCTCACCCCAGGGAATATACGGCGATTCATCGGCTTCACTTTCCTCGGAGTCCCCCGAGGGATCGATAAACGTGGTGCCGTCATCTTCACCAAAGCATCCGGTAAGAGAAAATACCAAGAAAATCATAAACATCGAAATCAAATAGCGTACCATATCGTTTCTCCGACAATTCATTCGAACACCCTTTCTTACGCTACTTTCACGCTACCTGCTAGTTTTTTACAAGTCAATGTCATAGAGCGGCAGAATCTTCTCCAATTTTCCAAAATTGAGGATTTGAATCCCATTTCGTTATCAGGTATCGAAAATATATCGCGTTGGGAAAATTTCTTGCCCGACAATGCGGGTTACAGATGGAGCAGGATTGTATCCTGCTCCTCGCGTTTTGTTTTGAGGAGAACCATGCGGACGGGGATACAATCCTCTCGTCCATCGGACAGGTTTTGCATGGAACACCTTGGATATACAAAATACCAATAAAAACGGAGACTTACTGTTTGGTTACATAACATGTGACGACACGGCCTAGGATGGCTTTCAACCCGACACCTTATTCGGATTCCCTCTGCTATTTTTCTTTGGATCTCCGAAGCGCCAGCCTTCCCACAAACCACAATCCGAGCAGGGCGAGGTACCCGGCAAGTCCCTGGAACGACACGCTGTCGGGGTTGGTGAGGGCGGCGGTTTGCGGTTCGTCGCAGCCGCTGGACGGATCGTAATCCAACTCGAAGTTGTACCCGAAATCGAAGGAGTTGCGGGTGTCGAGCACGGCGTAATAATAGGTGTCGGTATCGGAGGTCGATTCGATCCGTACTTCTTCATATTCCCGGTCGGTCGAATCGCTGCTGACGAATACGTCGCGTCCGACGCAGTGCGTATCATCTTGACAATCCTCACGGATCATCAACACCACGTCGGCGAAACCCGTGGCTTCCAAGCGGACATCCACGATCTGACCCGCCCCGACTTTGAAGCGGTACACGGTATCGTCGCCCGGCGTGCTTCCGCCGGTTCCTTCGTCGCAGCCCCCACTGCCGGGATTGAAATCTTCGCCGTCGGTCCGGTCGCTGACTTCCGTATCCTGTTGAGGCAGCAGTTGAGCCGAAATACACTTTTTGTGACCGATGTCCACCGTCAAATCGAAATCGAAACCGTCCAGACCCGACGAATCCACCATCAGGTAATACGTTCCCGCCACTCCGGGAGAATAGCGCAACTCCGGCTTATCGCCCGTTACGAGATCGACTCCCGCAGGGCAGGTCGTTCCGTCGTTGCAATCCTGGAGCAGATACAAGGCGGCGCCTGTTCCGCTATGGGGTTCGAGTCGGGCGAAAACGCCTTGGTGACTTTCCAATGAAATGCGGTAGACGCGCTCGGTTCCGGGGGTGGCAGTTGCAAGACAGGACGCCTGATCGACGACCGACAACTCCCCGCTCGTGCTGGATGTAACCGTTTGATTTGACAGGCTTTCCAGACTTTCGCAATCGCGCTCCAGCCCTCCGCAAAGTCCTTCTTCGCACTCCAGTCCCGGCACGCAGAAATCTTCCACGTCGTCGCAGTCGTCGCCACGTTGTCCCAAACAACGGTAACGGCCATCATCGGCCAGACCGCAGAGCCTGTCGGAGTCGGTGCAGTCTTCCTGCATCGTTTCATCGCCTTCGCACCAGAAATTGATGTTGCCCACGCATTTTCCTTCGGGAAGCAGCGGGCAGGACGAGGATTCGTCCTCCTCGATTTCTTCTTCGGATTCATCCTCTGTGTCATTTTCAATGCCTTCGTCGGCAAGTTCCTGCTCGTCTGCATCTTCTTCGAAAACATCCGTCTCCGGGTCAAGATCAGGATCGGAATCGGCTTCGATTTCCTCAGCAATTTCAACGATGTCTTGCTCGTCGTCTTCGTCTCCATCGGGGAAGGTATCGACACAGATATGCTCGTCGCGGTCGCAATAGGCGTCGGGGAAGTTCGGACAGTCCGCGTGACGTGTACATTCCCAGGGATCGTCTACTTCGACAAGTTCGATACGGTCTTCAACCTCTGCCTTGTCCTGATCGATTTCGGCAGGGTCGTCTTGGTCCTTTTCACCTGTCTCGTGGGATTCGTTGACGTCCGTATCGGCGGGAGGGGTTTGTTCGTCCTCGTCCGGCAGCACGTAAATGGGATCGTCCCCACCGTTTACGATACAGGCACCGCCAAGGCAGTTGTAACCGTCTGGACAGTCTTCGCTTTGTTCGCATTCATTGCCCGAAAAAATGCATTTGCCGATCATAGGATTACAATAATAAAAATCCGGGCAGTCGCTGTTGGTCAGACAGGGTTGCGACTGCGTGCCGCTTTCGTCCGTACAGGAAAGAAGGCAAACCATCACCCAGACGATCCCCATCGCCAGAACCCATCGATTTCGCGTCATAACAATCTCTCCATCGCTCACGGGCGGGAACTCCTCGTTCGGGAATACCTAACCCCGTCCCGTTCGTAGTCCCGAGCGGCCTATTTTTTCCTTTTTTGGAGAGATTTGCAAGTGTTTTCCATAACTCCCGGAATATGGGGGTGCATCACAAAATGGTGCGAATTGGCCCAATAATATTGAATCATCCATTCATTTGGTTGTAGCGGCGAGGCGTAAGCCCGCCGAAAAGGGAGATTGGGGGTATAAAAGCAACCTTCAAAAGGTAAAAACGGCGGGCTTACGCCTCGCCGCTACGAAAAAAGAGGATTTTACGAAAGTCGCTTTATTTTGTGATGCACCCGTAATTTGGGAGCATAGATTTTTTACATGAAACTTCGTTTGTCGGAAAAAATGATACGTTATCCCACTTGCGGCAGAGTTTTCGCAATCAAATGGGCAACCTCGGTCAAAAGCGTTTCATCGCGCTCATCGAAGACCTCAACATCGTGGCCGTCGGCGTCGATCTGCCCCAGGATCTTGCCGTTGTCGTCGCGGATCAGCACGACGATTTCCGAACGAACGTCCAGGCTGCACGCCAGGTAGTTTTCCCGCTGACGAACGTCTCCAACGATCTGGTTGGCGTTTTCCTTCACGGCGGTTCCACAAACTCCCTCGCCGACCACAATCCGGGTGTGCTCGGTTTTAGCGCCGACATAGGGACCAAGACGCAGGGTGTCGCCTTTGAGCCAGTACACGCCGATCCATTTGTAATAAGGCAACGCCTCGGAAATACGCCGCATGGCCAGACCTACGGCCTCCAACGCCATCTCGCAGGCGTCCATTTCTTTTTTCAGCGATTTCAAAAAAGTTTCGTTTTCGAATGCGTCGATCATCCGAGGCTCTCCGTTACGGTCGTTTGAATGATTATCGGGTATTTACCGTTCCTTGCCCTGTTTCCGTTTTCGTCTCCAAAGCAACGTCAGCACGACCAGGCCGACGAATCCCATTCCATATACGCCAGCCAGCCAAAACGCTTCGGCCCGTTTTTCTTCAGCATCTTCCCGGGGGGACAATACCGACATCCAGCGGGCGAACCGAGACATTCCCAGGGGCGACAGGCTTTCCGTGTAAGCCCAATCCAGCAGGCGGGCTTTTGTCTCTTCCAGGCGTTCGATGTCGGCTTCTTTCAGGCTCAGGCGCTGTTTCCAATCCTTTGCATCGCGATTCAGTCGAGATCGTGCCGCATCGATCGAAGACTGAAAACGCAACGACTGCCCTTCGCCACCCGTAGGCGTCCACTCGAACATCACCCGTGTGAATCCGAACGGCGGCTCCACCTTCTCGAAATGCATAGCATGAATCAACGGTTCAAGGCAGGTCCGCACCGGGTATTCGTCTTTTTCCAGATCGCGAAACAGCAAGCGGTCGGGCAGACCCTCGGAGGTGCAGCTTAGATCGAGACGAAACTCCATTCGTCGGTCACCGCCGTGTTTCTGGAAGCAAAGCAACAGAGCGTCGGCGTTCGTTTCGAGCTGTTTTTTCATCTCTCGGGCGGCATGGTCGTGAATACGGGGATCGCGTTCGAGGACAAGTTGCCCTTTCGGGACGATCTCAGGAACCAGTTTTTCCAGCCGTTTTTCGGCCTTTTCCAGCCAGTTCTTTCGCGTTATCCAAGACGAACGAAACGTTTCGAGCGCATCGGCCTGCCGGTCGATCATGGCATCCACCAACAACGCCGCATTCAGCAGAAGCTCGGCGTCCTCTACCGAATCCATCCACGGTTCCAGGCGCTTGAAAAAGTCGTTCTCTTGTTCGGTGTAGCGTAAACCGAGCGCCTGGACGACCTCCCAACCCATCTTCGGATCGTCGCCATTTATCGGAACGCTATCGGACAAGACTTCGAGATAATCGGTGTTTTCGAGTTGCATGATCAACTCGTACAACTCCCAGTATTTGACATCCGGTTTCATCTCGGAGTTGCCAGAACCCTTGGAAGGCAGGTTGAAACGTTTGAAAATCCACTCCTCGATTTCGCCTTCCATCGTCCACAATGCCAGTCGGAAACGGCGGGCCTGCATGGGATCGTCGATCCGAGGATCTCCCTGAAGATTCACCAAAAGAGCGATTTCTTCCATTCGGTTCCACGACGGCTCCAGGCGCGCAAGACGTACGGCATGATACAGATGCATCAGGCCGACATCCAGAATCACGGGGGGCTTGCGATGGGAAAACGTCAGATCGGACACCACCTGCTGAAAGGCGGCGCTCAATCTGCGAGCCAAAAGCGGCGCGTCGGAGAGATTTTGCCGTAGCAGGTAGTGGGTGTTTTGTGCTTGTTCGATTCGACCGCAAATCAACCACAATCGCCAGCGCAGGATTAGACGGTCGAAATCCTCTGTGGTTTCAATCGCTTCTTCCCATTCCGGCTTGATTACGAACCGTTGGGTCATCGTCGAAAGCAGCACCGCCGTATCGAGGGGATCGGGCCGCCAGTTCTCGACCTTTTGGGGAGCCGGTTTCGTTTCGTTTTTTTCATCGTTTTTCACGGACACAGGCGTCACCAGCGCTTCTATCCGATTACGGGCCTGCTGATGATCTCCGAGATCGTACAGCAATTTTGCGGTGAGAAAATGCCTCGAAATATCCTCTTGAGAAAGATCGCGACCGCTGGGCGGTGGCACGAGTCGGGCAAGATCGCGTTTCAACTGGTTGGTGAGGCTGCTTGTCGGAAGTTTGTCGGGATTGGCCTCGACCGTTCGGAACACGGCGCTCAACCAGACCAAAGCCTCATCGGTGGCGGCGTCGGATGGCGGCGAACCGGGCTTCGACAAAGTGGCATCCAACCCCGACATCAGCAGTTTTTTTGCTCGATCCACTCGTCTGGCGTCCATCAGAGACGATACGAGGGACAGCCGGTCGAACAGCGACAACGCTTCGTTTGCCGATATCCGATCCAGGGCTTGCAGGTATTTGACCTGAGCACTCACTTTATGACGGGTTTGCGGAAAAGTTTCGAGTAGTCGCAGTTCATTTT
Source organism: Myxococcota bacterium (assembly GCA_963676915.2). Lineage (GTDB taxonomy): Bacteria > Myxococcota_A > SURF-8 > SURF-8. The sequence continues at coordinate 31,707 of CAXXVK010000022.1, read as the reverse complement.
CGAGCGACAAACCGGAAGCGAACGCGGCGGTGGCTTCGTCGCCCCAAGTTTTGATCCATTCTCCGCGTTTCTTGTAATCGGCCCCGGAATCGGCCAGCAGTCGTAAAAGGGCGATGCGGACAAGCCTCGTTTCGAAGTCCGTTCCTTCAAGTTTTTTCAGCAGGTTTTCGGCCTCGGTAAACTGACGTACCGATACCAGATAGCGTCCCGCTGCGAGGATTTTTTTAGGCGCGGGAGAAACCGAGCCTTTGGCCCAGGCTGCGACGTTTTCTTCCAACCCTGGAATTTCATGCGCGTTTTCAAGAGCGTCTTCGAAAAGCTCCGGAGTGCGGACCAGAGGCTTCAGCAAGCGCAACGCCGCCCGATGGGAGCCGATTTCCAGTAAAAATTTCGCGGCCTTGCTGCGGATTTCGACATCGTCGCGATCCGCGTTTTTCAGGGATTCCAGCACGACGATATGGGCCTGCCCGTCCTGTCCGTTTTCATGCAGGTATCGAGCATAGGCGAGACCGAAATGAATGTTTTTCGGTTCGGGTTCGTAGCGTTCCAGCGCACTCAAGGCGACGGCTTCGCCCTTCAGCCAGTGCAGCCAGCGGAACCACTCGAAGCGCAGGGAAACCCAGGTGGGGTTGCCGTGGCTCCAGTGGTCGAGTTTTTCCGCCCAGGGTTGCGAACTTTCCCATTGGCGCAAAAAACGAAACATTTCGACGATGCGCGGCTCCCATTCGTCCGACATCCCCCCTTTGGACAGGCGGGCCGACAACCTTTCGTCCAGCCACTCGATAGCCCCCAATGCTCCCGCTACGTAACCGCAGGCCGCATAGGCCCGAAACAGGGCATAGTGCATCCGTTCGGGATCGAGCGTCTCCAGCTTGCGGGCTTCGATCGCCATGGCCAGCCAGGCATGTTTTGACTCAAAAATATCCAGATTGTGTCGGATCGTTTCGGGAGAAGGCGGTTCGACGGCTTTCGTTTCCTGCGCAGGTTTTGCCGGATCGATTGTAGGTGTTTGGGTTTTTGTCGCATTGGCCCATACCGGTGTTACGAGAAAAACCGTAACGAGCAGGCTCAAGACGGAGAGCCGAGACATCGATATTCTGCAAAATCGAGACAAACCGTTACCTTTCACGTCGTTTAACGATCATTCGGACCGCCTCTTTGAAACCTTCCGATTCGGTTGAAGGCGTTATGAAAGCCGGGTGATCTGGACCCAATTCTTCGGTAAATTCCGCAATCCCCGCCGTTCCGATACTGACCCTGAAATTTTCCGGGGTAAACAGCGGTCGGTCGTTGGGGCTGTCGCCCATGGTCACGACCTGTTCGTAAGCATCGAATCCCCAATCCCGGCATAGACGTTTCACCATGCGGTCTTTTCCCGCCGCAGGGTGCATGATGTGGACGTGGATCGTCGAGGCGGTCAGTCCAAGGCCGTGATCTTCGGCAATGGCTTCCATTTCACGTAACGATTTGAAACCGAACGATTTTTCACGCACGAAACTGATTTCCGCCAGCCGAAACACCGCATCGGTCGTCTTTCGGATGGGATAGCGTTCGGCGATGTCCTGCCACGTTTCCTGCATCCGGCGTCGAAAATCCTCTCCGGCCATTTCCTCGTTCAACCAGAGCACGTCCCCGTCTCCATCGGCGGGGTAGTAGACGGCACCGTTTTCACCGATCACGCCTTCGATAAAAGGAAACGCGATCGCCAACGATTGAGCCATGCCCGCACTGCGTCCCGTGGCCAGAACGATGCGCAGCCCGCAGTCACGCAAGCGCTTGAAGTAATGGAACAAATCTTCGGGAAAACGTCCTTCGGTGGTCAACGTTCCGTCGATATCGCTGACAAACAGCTCCAGTCGTCGGACATCTTCCGAAAGCAGGGTATCGAGGGGGGCAGGGCGTCGTGTGGGAGGGGTCAAGGCAGTCTCCATCATTCCGAAACGATCAGGTCTTCCGCACCGGCGCGTTTTCTCAGGGCTTTGAGTAGCCGCTCGGCGATTTCTGCGTTCAGTTCGGCTTTTTTCTCCGCAGGGACCTGGTCGATGCGTCCTCCGGCCATCATTTCGTGTCCCCCGCCTGTTCCGATGTTTTCGACCAGCGATTCCATGATCGCACCGGCGTCCATATCGCGGCGGGTGGTGCGCAGGGAAAGAAAAATCGACTGACGATAGTAACCCATCACCAGCGTCCAGCGGATCGAGCGCAGCCGTAACAGCATATCGGCCACTTCGGCGACGTGATCGGGAATGCGGATCTCGTCCAGTTCCGTAATCAGAACGTCGTTATGGGTTCGTGCATTTCCCAGGGCTCGATCGAGCATTTGAAAGTATCCCCGGTCAAGTTTGGCATTGGTGATTTCGTACAGCAACTCGTTGTCGACCTGGGGAGCCAGTGTGAAATACAACCGCCGGTCCGGGGTGCTGGCTTCGCGTCCCAGATCCTGCGTTTCGCTTTTGATGGCATAAAACAGAGCCGTGGATTCCAACGTGTTGAGTTTGAGGTTGTGTGCCCAAAAATATTCGTGAGCGATTGTGGCCGAAGCTCCGTAACGGGTACGGACATCCACCCATTTGACGCCTTTCGAGCCTTGTTTCCGAGGATGGTGATCGACCACGACGGTAGGTTTCAACTCACCCGGAAGCGCATTGTTTCCGACTCCCGGCTGGGTGTCGATCAAAGCCAGGAAATCGAAATCTTTCAGATTGAGCTGGCGTATATTGACCAGCGGTATTTTGCAAAGCTCGGCCATGGCGCGGTTTTCGGCACGTCCGATGATTCCGCTGTAACCGATGGTGCAATCCATTTTGTGACCATCCTGAAATACCCGTCGCAACAGCATCGATCCGGCCAGACAGTCCGGATCAGGGTTCTGATGAGTCAGGACCAGCGCTTTGCATCCATTGTATTCATTCAAAAATGACACGAATTGGTGGCTTTTTTTCCAGATCCGCATAAATCAACCTTTCAAGCCGGATCGCAAAAACGTCCCGGCGCTCCATTCGTCGGATTCGTGGGTGAACCTCGTTTACGTTCGAATCCACCGCCTGTTTGTTCGGAAACCCGAACGGTCGCGCATCTCATTGTACCCGATGAACTCGCATTTGCAAACAAGAGAACAAAAGCGACAAATCGGCAAGACATCCCGCCCCCTTTGGGTGGGGGCGGGAGGCTTTGACACTCAAGAAAGGAAAATCGTTGGAGGAGGAAAGGAAGGAGAGTTGACGGTGAAGAAGATCACTCGTCGGTTTTGTTGCAGTTGCAGTCTTTTCCACATTCGTGTTTGTAAGGACATTCGACAGCAGCCTGTGCGCTGTCGTTCCCTTCGGAATTTTTCTCGCCTTGGGCGGCTTGTGCCTTTTTAAAGGGGCATTCTCCCTGGGCTTTTTTCGCTTTGTTGCGATAAGGGCAACCCTGGGTTACGGCAGCCGGCGCGAGGTCTGCGGAACAAAAGCTTTCCGTTTCTTCACAGGCGGTTTCCGTGGCGGCATCAACCTGCGAGAATCCCGTTCCGATAAGTACGACGGCACTAAAAACCGCCATGAAAAGAAGGAGCATCGAGATTCGGTATGTCATGTCGTTGTTTCCCGTGGTTTGGTCATCAGGCTGAGAAGTTTCTGCAGCTACTGACGAATGTCTATAAACTTACTTCCATCTGATTTTTTCACTATAAATCCCCTAAAACCGTTGTCAATGGGCTTTCTTGTGAAAATGATTTTTTAATGGAATTACAGCCGAAACGTCAGTAACCGGTAGTGATTTCGGTCAGTTTTCGGTAGATTTGCCTTGTCAGTTCGGTGGCGGGAACCATTTTGCTGATCCAGTCGCGAGCACCCATTTCGATCAATTGCTGGGTCTCTTCTTTGCTTTCTTTGCTGGTCAGCATCACAACGGGAAGTTCGGATGTCCGAGGATCGCTGACAAGCTGTTTCAACGTCTCGGGACCGTTCATGATCGGCATGATGAAATCGAGCAGAATCAGGTCGGGCTGTAAGATGCAGGCGAGTTCGAAGCCGTCTTTTCCGTTGTCGGCTTCAAACACATCGATGCCGTATTTCTTTTCGAAAAGAAATTTGATGATGCGTCGCACATCATTGGCATCGTCGATGATGAGAATCTTCACGTAGAGGTCTCCTGCCGGATGGTCTTGTCGCTTCGTTCGGGTGCCGCCTCCCCAATGCGAACCCTTTCAAGCTTTTGAATAAAATACGAATTGTTCCACTTTTCCACAAAATACGAGTTTTTGTGGAACCCATCACTGCTGAGCGTATCGTATATTTTGACGGAAAGAAATAGAAAAATTCGTATGAAATGGATTTTCACTACAAAGCACTTGCAAAAACCTTCTGGATGAATGCTCCGTGAAACGGCGCAAATGATTGAAAACACAGCCTTTAGCGCTTTGCGCGTAAGACGATGACACAGGATGTCTGCAAAGGCTATTGAAAAAGTTCTGTTTTTTTTGCAAGAACCTTACTCGCTCAATAATATTTCTTACTGCGGGAAGTCCTTGCAGTTGAGCGATAAATCATTAAGATCATACCACCTTTGGGTGGACGGTGGACAAACGAGCCGGGTAGAGGAATGGATAGCGAAACAACGGGAAAAGTCTATCTTGTAGGCGGTGGTCCGGGCGCTTTGGAGTTATTGACGCATCAGGCGGAACAATTGTTACAGGACGCCGACGCCATCGTCTACGATGCCATGGCTCCCGATGAACCTGTTTTGGCCGCTCCCGGCGAAAAATACTATGTCGGCAAACGCTCAGGCGTGCATGCTCTTCCACAAAACGAAATCGAGGATCTGTTGGTTCGCCTCGCCCGCGAAGGTAAAACCGTGGTTCGATTCAAAGGCGGCGATCCCTTCATCTTCGGACGTGGAGGAGAAGAAGCGTTCCGGCTGGCGAACGAAGGCATCGAATACGAGGTGGTGCCGGGCGTGTCTTCGGGAACGGGCGTTCCCGGCTGTGCCGGATTGCCTCTGACCTGCCGGAAAGTGTCCCAGGGCGTGACGTTTCTCACCGGCCACGCCGCCGCCGATGGAAAGCTGGATTTCCCTTGGGAACATCTGGCGAATCTGAACCATACGCTGGTGTTTTTCATGTCGGTGTCCAACCTGCCCAACATCGTAAAAGGCTTGTTGTCGGGTGGGATGGAACCAAGTACTCCGGTAGCGGCGATTCAGGAAGGGTCTCTACCCACTCAAAGAATGGTGCATGGAACCCTGGATACCATCGCCGAGGTTGTCAAAACGGAAAACATCCGGCCACCGTCGCTGATCGTGGTGGGCAAAGCCGTCAATATTACAAGAGAACTCAAAGGTTGGCACTCGGGACCGCTGGCCGGGAAAAAAATCATTCTGGCCCGTGCCGTCGAGCGCATTTATCCGGTGGCTCCACCGTTGCGCGCCCAGGGAGCGCGTGTGTACGACGTGCCGGTCGTGCAGTGTATCGGGCGGGACGATCCCGAGATCGATGCTTGCTTGGAATCGGTGCAAGACTATGATTTGATTATCTTTTCCAGCGTTATCGCGGGTCGGATCTTTTCGGAAAAACTCGCGGGGCTGGGGCGGTCGAAACTGTTTCGGCTGCCTCCGGTTGCGGCGGCGTCTCCTGCCGTGGCTCGTAGCCTGATTCATGAAGGCTGGCAGCCCCAGATCGTTCCCGAGCGCGTCGGAGGAGGCAAGGTGGTGGATGCCATCCGAGCCGCCGGACTACCCGAGGGTGCGAAAATCCTATTGCCGCGCACGACTGCCGCCGACATGGAACTGCCGGGAAGGCTCGAAAAGGCGGGATATCAACCAACGTCGTTGAAAATTTACGATACCGTAGCCATTCCGGTCGATCCGGCGGTGACGAAACTGATCGAACGGGGCGTGGACGCCGTGTTGTTCACCTCCGGTACGGGCGTGCGTTCACTGGCCGCAGCCTTTCCCGAGTTGATCACCGATGGCCGGGCGAAACTGGTGCCGATGGGACGTAAAACGGCTCGGATCATCGAGGAAGTCGGCGGCGTTTCGGCGATCGTGCCCGCCCAACCGACCATCGATCATTTGATTGCTTCGACTCTCGAGGTGTTGACGCGCTAAACTGTCGGATTTTTCCTTTTATAGCAGTTACTATTTGGTTTTAGCGCTCCCTATCCTTTTCATAAGAGGGGTGGCATGGGCTAACCGCAGGTTGCCCATGGTGATCGTTTGCACACGGGCAAGCGGACGTTTCACGTCGCTTGGCCCGTGCCACCCTTCATTTCCAAGGTTCTCCATCGCTAACACCAAATAATAACTGCTATATCTTCAACGAGTTGATTCAGCTCTACGGAACGGAACCCTTCGTTTCACGTCGAGTTTTCAAACCGAAGGCGGAGAGTCGGAAGCCCTATTCCGAACAAGATGCAGATTTCCCTAAAAGAGGAGAGCGGGTTTGGAAAAACCCGGCCAATCGGGTACAATCGTGTCCGATTTGTGGCGAAGACACTCGGTTTGACGTTCCAATACATTACGTACAATTCGTATTCGATCTTACACCGGGGAAAGGCTCTCGGTTTGCGCTGAATCGTGGAAATAGATGGTAAAAGCCATCCTTCGTGTGAACACGGACAGGGAGATGATATGAACCGTTTCCTCATGACGAAAATCGTGCTTTCCGTTTTCTTCCTCATGCTTGTTGCCGGATGCGTGGAAACCAATACGCGGGCCTACGTGATTCCCGATCTTCAATTGGACAAAACCACAATGAAATTCGGCATTTTGGGATTTACCGGCGATCGCCGGGATTACCAGAAGATCCTTACCGATGCGGTGACGCTGGCGTTGCTTGGGAAAGGCTACATCATCATCGAGCGCAGCCAGCTCGATCCGATCTTCAGAGAACACGAAATGACTCAAACCGGCATGATCGAGGGAGACGCCCAGCAAGCGTTGGTGCTCAACAACGTCAATTACCTGATACTGGGGTCAATGGATTCCCGTTCCGGCAAGCTGACCCACATGTCGGTACGAGTGGTGAAGATCGAAACGGGTCAAGTCATCGCCGGGGCAAGTTGGTCGGGGAGAGTGTCTTTCGATGAAGTCTCCGAAGTCGCCCGCTCGTTGGCTTCAAGACTGGCGAAGAAGATGGATTAAAAGACAACCAAGCGTTCATTCAAAAGGCGGATCATCAAGACAAACCACCCTTTCATGAATTGGTTACTTCGATAATCATTAGTGATTACCGTTATTTCCGCCAATGTCATTTTTATTGTGAATCATAATTGAACCTCCTTTATAGCTCTTAAAAAAAGCATGGCTCATTAAAGTTTTAAAGTCAACCCTAAACAATTACATTAAGATATTTGGAAGGGTAGTTTTTGTAATGATGGAGCAGGATTGCATCCTGCTCCGCACGTTTTGCCATGAAAAAACGTCTGAACGGGGATACAATCCCCCGTCCATCGAGAGGGTATCCACGTAACCGGCTACATTCACACGCTTTTCAAGGCTTGAACGTGACGTTTCAGCCCTTCGGTCCATTCCGTGAAGTGCTGCCGGATGCCTGCCTCGGACAAGGCGCGGTTTTCCAGCACCGAGTACGGCGGACGCCGGGCGGCGGCTCCGTATTCCGCGCTGGACACGGGGGAGAGATCCGCCTCGACCCCGGTTTCTTCGAACACGCGGCGGGCGAACTCGTACCAACTCGTTTCACCGAGCGCGGAGGCATGAAACAGGCCGTACGAGGAGCTATCCACCAGTTCGGCCATGGTGCGGGCCAACTCCAAGGTGGAAGTCGGCGTCACCACCTGATCGTCCACCACACGTAACGGGCGACCCTTCCGGGCGTGCATCAACATCACGTCCACGAAATTGCCTCCCCGGCCTGTAGCCCCACCCAAGCCATACAAAGCGCTTGTACGGATAACCCAATGTTTTTCAAGGGTTTTCGAGACAACGAACTCTGCTGCCAGTTTGGAATGACCGTAAACAGAAAGCGGATGAGCAAGGTCGGTTTCGATGTAAGGGCGACTCGATTTCCCATCGAAAACGTAATCGGTGGAAAAATACATCAGCCCCAGTCCGTGCGCCAGACAGAATTCCGCAAGGTTCTGGTGACCGATAACGTTGACTTCGTAGGTTCGGGTGACCTCGGTTTCGCAAAGATCCACCCGGTGAAACGCCGCACAACTGACAACCAGGTCGGGGTGAGCCTCTTCGAGCAGAGTCATCACCCGATCGCGCCGGGAAATGTCCAACGTGTCGAGGTCGAAAGGAAGGAAGCGGCAGTCGAAGCGCTGGGGCCAGGTTTCGGCGATGTCGCGTGCCAGTTGGCCATTCGAGCCGATCAAGGCGATGCGCATGGTGACTCCCGAATTACTGGCCGGGGATGACTTGCGCCTCAGCCCCTGCCTTTTTCCAAGGAAGATCGACAAAATGCTCCACCGGAAGGAACATGGAGTCTTCCCGGCGACGTTCGGCGAACCATTCGTCGAGCATCCGGGCGTGTCCTTTGTGAATCGATTCAAAGCGCAGGCCGAAAACGTGAATGATTCCGGCAGGCGAGGACTCGCCACCCAGCGGAAGCGCGATATCCTTCATGGAAAATACCGATGTAGAATCACCGGCTTCGAAAATCGGAATGATGACTCGTTCCGGTGCGGGAGGAAGACGGTCCATTTTCACCATGACGGAAAACGTGTTCTCCGCCACTTCGTTGACGATCACCGGTTGTTTTCCGCACGAAACGTAATTGCCTTCGAATTCCGGCGGCTTGCTTCCACGGAATCTCCAGACGCCTTTGACGCACATTTCCATCGGGACCGCCCAGGTTCCAACGACATCCCATTCGGCCTGTGTCACTTTGTGATCCACGCCGGAACGCAGGAAGAAATCGACTTTGTCTTTGAGCGAAAGAAGGAGATCCGGATTCTCGAAATGCTCCAGATCCAACAAAACGACGGCGCGTTCCCCTTTGCTTTCAAGCAATTGCGCCAACCCCTGGGCCTGCCGCTCGTTGGTGATTTTATCCACAACTAGAATATGGTAAGGCGTTCGACTTCCGGGAGCGGGATTGAGATTGAGTTGACGCCCCGCACACCCCATGGTGAACAACACCAGAAGTGAAACCATCCATAGGCTCCAGCATTTCGACATATCTTCCTCCAGGCTGATCGCTATTCGTCCATTTTCATATGAATCGGAACAGGAAAGGCAGACTAGCAAAAAAATGCTTGACAATCAAGCGAAAGCAGTTAATGAATTAAGTATATATCTATTAAATAGAGGATACTGGATAGGAGGAAGCATGGAACGGGCCATTGATGAAATTCGGCATTGTTCGCATTGCGGACGAAGTTTCACACCTCAGTTTACCTACCAGGTCAAACCCGTAGGGGCTGGAAAATTCATGTATTTCTGTTCCCAACGCTGTTTGATGGATGCCCAGTCGAAAGGAGGCCGGGCCGTCTGCCACACATGTGGGCGCTCGTTCGTACCTGAACAGGCATGGCAGCGTGTGATTCACGATGGTACCGCACAATTTTTCTGCTCCCAGGAATGCCTGCAACCGGAAAAGGTGGAAAACCACCGAAAACGCAGGGGAACGCGCCGCATTGCCGTGCTCAACCAAAAGGGGGGCACAGGCAAAACGACCACGGCAATCAACCTTGCCGCCGCACTGGCCGAGCAGGGGTATTCCACCTTGCTGATCGACCTCGACGCCCAGGGCAACGTCGGTGTAAGTCTTGGAATTACCGGGGAATTCACGTCGTACAATATGTTGATCGACGACCGGGCCGCCGACGAGTGCGCCGTGCCGATTCGCAACAATCTCGATGTCATCACCAGCAACGAAACGCTGGCCGCCGTGGAAGTCGCGCTCGATTCCATGCCGTTGAGAGAACGTGTGCTGCGCCACCGGATGGTGGAGCAACGAGGGGAGAAGGAGTACGATTTCGTCGTGCTCGACTGCGCCCCCGCGTTGAGCCTGCTCAACCAGAATGCGCTGGCCTATGCCGACGAAGTGGTCGTGCCGGTCAGTTGCGATTTTCTGGCGCTCGTTGGTGTTAAACAGGTGCTGAAAACACTCCAGCGTATGGCTCGCCTGCTACAGAGAGAAGTACAGATCGCAGGTGTGCTGCCGACCTTTTACGACTCGCGCACGCGCATCAGTGCGGAAGTGCTGCGCCACCTGGATGGTCATTTCAAAGACCGCGTGTTGCCGCCCATTCGGCAGTCCACCAAGCTGAAGGAAGCGCCGGGGTTCAAGAAAACGATCTACGAGTACGCCCCCGATTCCAATGCGGCGCTCGATTACCTGGCCGTCGTCAAAAAACTGGTCAAATAAACGTAACGCTTTAAAACGACAGGAGGAATAGAGAAATGAAAGAACACGAAAGCGTACTGCCCGAAAGCCCGTTGAGCGATGACGACGTGCTCGACAACTTTTTCAAGCCGTCGCGCCGCATGAAGGCTACGAAGCTGAAAAAGCCCGAGCCCAAGCCCACGCACTACAAAATCTGCTGCATTTCGCTGTACAAAGAGGATATCGAGAACCTGGAAAGCATGGTGCAGACTCTCAAACAGCGCGGCTATTCGAAAGCCAACAAAAGCCAGCTCATTCGCTACGCGCTGTCCACCGTCGATCTCGATTCCATGCCCAAGCAACTGTAGTCGGGTTCTTTATCCGATCCGTACGACCAATCCGTCGTCTACGGCTTCGATCGGATAGACTTTGATATCCTTTTTCCCTGAGCCGGAAAGAACGTGGCCTTCCTTGTCGAAGGTCGTCTGACCCACCGAGCAGCAACGAACCTTGTGTCCGTTTTCGATCGGGTCCAACCTCCGGCCTCCATGGGAACAGCGATTCCGATACGCCACCCATTGATCGTCCTCGGTGCGCATCACGAGCACACGCTCGGGTAGACCGTTGTCTTCCAGCCGGATCGCACCGCCGGGAGCGGAAAGTTCCTTCGCTTTCGACAGATCGATACGAATTTCTCCGTTTTCGAATCGCCAGCACGAGGCATCCGCCGGTGGCTGAGTTTCACAGATTCCCAACAGTTTTTTGAAAAATCCCACGATAACCTCCCTTCGATCGTTTCAATCTTTTACTTTTTGGCTCGATTTGTCGTACGATGACGTTTGTTTTGACGAATTATGGTCCAACGACTCCAAAAAATCCAATCCGAACGAACAAAAGGCAAACGAGTGAACGGCAAAACGGCGAGAGATTCCGGCGAAACCCTTTCGAGCCTCGGTGTAATTCCCGCCCGATACGACTCCACCCGTTTTCCCGGAAAACCTTTGGCCGATCTTCATGGCAAACCGATGGTCGTACGGGTTTACGAACGGGCGGTGTTGTCGAAACTAGACCGCCTGATTGTAGCCACGGACGACAACCGCATCCGCGAAGCCTGCGAGCGGGAGGGTGTACCGGTGATGCTGACCCGACACGATCATGTTTCCGGTACCGACCGCGTGGCCGAGGTGGCTATAAACTTTCGGGCGGATATCGTTTTGAACATCCAGGGAGACGAACCGTTGATTTCTCCGTCCACGATTGATCGCCTGGTCGGGGCGTTTTCATCCGATCCGTTGCCGGAAATCGTGACGGCCTGTATCCCGATCACGGATCAAGCGGAGTTGGACAACCCGAATCTCGTCAAGCTCACGCTGGACGAGCAGGGCCGGGTGCTCGATTTTTCGCGTGGGAAAATCCCTGGAATTTCTATGCATTACGGTCATGTCGGTATCTATGCCTTTCGCCGGGATGTTTTGAAGCGTTTCGTTTCGTTGCCTCCAAGCATCAGGGAAAAACGTGAAAACCTGGAGCAGTTACGAGCTTTGGAAAACGACATGATGATCACCTGTATCCGAACCGAACGTCCCGGCCGAGGTGTTGATACGTTGGAAGATCTCGAAAAGGTGCGTGAACAATGGACCGCTATCCACGTGTGAAATCGGTACGAGTTGGAGGATTCGAACTCGGGGGGAACTCGCCGTTTGTGCTGATCGCCGGTCCTTGCGTCATCGAGAGCGAAACCCACGCGCTCCGCATGGCCGACGCTTTGGCTGAAATCGGCCGAACCCTTGGAATTCATTGCATTTATAAATCTTCGTTCGACAAAGCCAACCGCACGTCTTTGCACTCGTTTCGCGGTCCTGGTCTGGACGAAGGATTGCGTATCCTCGAAGCGGTAAAGGCTCGCAGCGGTCTTCCCGTGCTCAGCGACATTCACAGTGTCGAGCAAGCTGTCCCTGCAGCGGAAGTCCTTGATATTCTACAGATTCCTGCTTTTTTATGCCGCCAGACGGATTTGCTGGTCGCTGCCGCTCGTACCGGTCGCCCGGTGAACGTGAAAAAAGGTCAGTTTTTAGCGCCCTGGGACATGCAACCGGTGGTTGAAAAACTGGAAGCCTCCGGGGCGACGGATATCCTGCTGACGGAGCGTGGCACGAGCCACGGATACAATCGGCTGGTGGTGGATTTCCGCTCGTTGGCCGTGCTTCGTTCCTGCGGGCATCCCGTGGTTTTCGATGCGACGCATGCCGTTCAGGAACCGGGAGGACTGGGGTGTTCGTCCGGGGGCGTTCGCGAAGACGTTCCGCTTCTGGCGCGTGCCGCCGTGGCGGTGGGAATCGACGCGCTGTTCCTGGAGGTGCACGACGAGCCGGAGCAGGCGAAATGCGACGGGCCGAACATGGTCCGGCTCGAAACCTTGCCGCGTTGGCTTAAAACGCTCAAAGAAATCGATGCGCTGGTCAAGGCGGAATATCCGTAGCGTAGTAGGTCGAGCAAATTTCTTGCCCGACAATGCCAAGGTGTCGGGCTAAAAATAAGCCCGACCTGGACGGGGATACAATCCTGCTCCATCTCAATGTCGGTTGGGCAATTCCTCGCCCGACCATTTCTACTCCCCTGATTTTCCAGAGGATTCCTGTCCCAGCTTCGCCGCCACATTCCGCAAAGGCAAGACGTCCGTTTCCAGAAACAGTGCATCGAAAAGCCGCAGATAAAGTTCCTTCTTTTGAGACCAACTCACGGCGAGGTCCGGTTGGGCCAGCAGTTCCGGGGCGAGGCCGTCGCCGGGACCATCGAGGAAATCCACCCCGTGAAACTCGATGTGGATATGTTTTGCTTTGGCGGCGAACAACAATTTCAGCTGACTCCAGACGAGTTTCCAGCCCCCCAGTGTGAACAGCGAACCCAGCATAGGCAGTCGCAAACCGGGGACCACCGAAATCGGCAGTTCGATCAACCCGCTTCCTTTTCTCCAATAGGGCGTTCCCATCCGATACGGTTCGGTGGGAGCCGCCAGCACGAACGGCGATCCCAGAATGCTTGTACTGTTACGCCCGCGAGCTTTCAACATGGGAAGAATCGCCGCCTTGGCCAGATAATACGGCGTTGCCGGAAAGACCGAGCTGTCGTAGAGATACCCGGCCTTTCGGATGCCCTCGACCAGGGAAGGACTTAAATTGTAACCCGGTGCGCGAAATCCCTGCACCGGTTCGCCGATAGCGTCCTCGATCATCGTTTTCGACTGTACCAACTCCGTTTCGATGGCCTGGACATCGAGGCGGCTGAGCCGGTAGTTGTGCGTCAGGCTATGGCTGGCGATTTCGTGGCCTTCTTTCGCAAGTTGGCGCAAAGTGTCCCGGTTCGAACCGATTTCGAGATCTCGTGCGATACTGAACAGCGTTGCACGAAAGCCGAAGCGGTCGAGCAGGTCGGAAAAGCGGTCGAGTGCGAGTTCGTATACGTCGTTTTCCGCCTGTTTCGATTCGGCCAACCCGTAAATCTGACGATAACAATACAGCGAATCGAGATCGATAGTCAGCGATGCCAAGGTCATGCACAGCCCCTCGCGTTGAAATCAAACGTGCTTCATGGTAAACAAAATAGAGAAGAGAGGCAAGGACATCTAGCCCGATAAAAACACCCTCGCGAGGGAGATAGGGAAAGGATTATGGTTCGAAACGTATGGAAGCTCATTGCGGTTGTCGCCCTGCTGGTGTGCTTTGGCGGCACGAGCGCCGATGCGAAATCGAAAGAAGTTTTCAAGCACCCATACGAGCAGTTGTGGTCGGTCAGTCTGCGTTTCATTCAAGTGGATTTGAAATGCCCGGTGGAAAACAAGGACAAAGAATCGGGTTTCGTCATCTTCAAATACAAGCTCAACTCGCAAAAAATCGTTCGCGGCAGTCTGGAAATCTACCCGGACAGCCAGAGCACCGGCCCCAACCCCCGCCATTTCCTTCAGGTACATATCGAGCACGCTTCGAAAATACGTGAGTCGGAGTTTTTGGAAAAACTCAAGCTCAAGCTCGAATCCGAGCGGTAATTCGAATGGTCGGGCGAGTCTTCACCCGGCCATTTTCCGTTCGTTGGACGTCAGGAAATCGGAACCAACGAGACATCTGCTCCACCTTGTGCAAAGTCCGTAATGTAGCCTACACAATATTTTTCACGCACGTTTTCCGGTAAAATTGCAAAATCTTGTCAATTTCCAACGGATTGCGTTAAAGTGAAATCCACGGATGAATTCGAACAAAGTGGAGATACCAATGGGTGAAAAGACACAGAAGAATCTGAAGCTGGCATTTCAAGGGGAAGCCGAAGCCTATTTCCGCAATCGGGCGTTCGCCATCAAAGCGGATCGTGAAGAGTTGCCGCAGGTGGCCAGGTTGTTTCGAGCCATGGCCGAGGCTCAGGCGATTCATGCCATGAACATGCTGCGCCTGCGCAAAATCACGGGGAACACCGAAGAAAACCTCGAACGGACCTTCGGAACCGAAGATTTTGCCATTCAAGCTTACGGCGAATTGCTCAAGGTTGCCGACGAAGAAGGCGAACGCGCCGTGGCCAACGAGTTTTCCCGGACCCGCGATGTCGAGGAAGGACACCGGAAACTCTACGAAAAAGCGATTGCGCATCTGCTCGACGAAACCGAGGGCAACTATCATGTTTGCAAGATTTGCGGATATGTGACGGACTCGGAACCGGAAGATCGCTGCCCGATCTGCAATGCCAAAAAAGAAGCGTTTTTCACCGTGGAATAATTCGTGCGACGAAAGCGGACTCTTCGGGAGGGGTGTATGGCGCTGGAAACCATTTTTCATTTCGTGGATAACGGCTGCGGCTGGCGATTGAGCCTCAAACAACGTTGGAATTCGGAGACGCTTGTTTCGGGCCGACGCCCGCTGATGATCGTGCCGGGCTACGGAATGAATTCCTTTATTTTCGGCTGGCATCCCAACAACCTTTCCATGGAAGAATACCTCGTGCAGGCCGGATTCGAGGTCTGGTCGGTGGATCTGCGCGGACAGGGACGGGCGAAACGCGAAGGCGGCGGGCGCTGTTACCGTCTTCGGGATATTGCGGTGGACGACCTCAAGGCAGCCATCGCGGGAGTTTTGGAGCTTTCCCGGACCGGGGCGGACAAAGTGGACCTCATCGGCTGCAGTCTCGGCGGAACCTACTTATACATTCATACGGTGTTGGTGCCCGACACACCGGTCGGCGCACTGGTCGGCATGGGTGCGCCGCTTCGTTGGGAGTCGGTACATCCGGCGCTGGCGATCGCTTTCAAATCGCCGAAACTGGCGTCGCTGTTGCCATTCAAAGGCACGCGCCAGTTGGCCCGCGCCGCTCTGCCGCTCTTGCTGCGCACACCGAAAATCCTTGAAATCTACATGCATGCCGACATTGTGGATACCTCCAACCTCGAACAGTTGACGCAGACGGTGGACGATCCGAACCGTTTTCTGAACGAAGACATCGCCTGGTGGGTCAACCGGCGGGATATCGTCATCGACGGCACTAATATCAGCGAGGAATTGCGCCACGTCACGCTGCCGTTTTTCTGCCTGTACGCCAACGCCGACGGTATCGTCCCACCGGAGGCGGCGCTATCGGCCTTCGACCGGATCGGCACTCCTTCCGAAAACAAGCAGGTCCACGAAGTGGGAAACGAAAATCTCCGCTTCGCCCACGCCGACATGTTCGTCTCCAATCCCGCGCCAAGCATGGTGTTCGAACCTCTGGCTCAGTGGTTGCAAGGGTTGTATAAAGATTAGAAAGAGTTGCACTTCCGATCAAGTCGGGTGAAAATCACCCGACCTTCCCACTTACGGTGTGACCTGTACCGTGGTTTCGTAAACCGGGTAGAGGTCCACCACTACCAGCACTCGATACGTCCCTTCGGACAGTGCTTGCGGCAGATGATGCCGTACCTTATTCAACGATCCGTCGCTGTTGTCCAGTTGCTCCCGGTTCATGCCGTATTGCATCCCTAAAATTTCGTCCGAGTCCGCCGGTCCGACGAGCAGCACGGCGAAATGTTCTTCACCGGACAACGTGTTGGTATCGAATACGGCTTCCAGATATCCCAGGCTGTGGGTTCCGGCGTCGGGCGTGTAGGTTACCTCCGTTACCGACAACCCATCGGGACGTGTTCCTTCACTTCCCGTGTGTTTCTTGATCATCGTGGTGCCGTTGACGATCATTTTCCCCGTATCGGGGTTGCACAGGCCCACCATGTCGAGTTGCGAACCGAAACTTTCGATGTTGGAACAGGTTACCTCGGCGTAAATGTTCATTTCTTGGGTTTCCAGTTGGGCATCGAGGGTTCCGGCCATGCGGAACAGGTCCATTACGATACCGACATCGGTAATTTCCACACTGAATCCGTTGCTCGACAGGTAAAAAGACGTTCCCTCGTAACTGCCGTTGAGCACAAACACGCTTTTGGTGTCCATCAATGTTTTCGGTTCCAGTCCCGGAGTGCCCTCGATTCCCAAAAACGTCATCGTTCGATTCGTTTCGTTTTTCGCCACCAGTCCCAGCATAAAGTTATAGCTATCGAAACCGATCTGGTTGAAGGTCGTCATCATCGGCGGTTGGGGAACAGCCATCCGTCGCATCAGCAGCACGTCCGTTTCGTCATTTCCAAAAGCGACAGGAAAGGCATCCGTCGAAGCGGGTTTCGTAGAAAAGTCAAACGTTTTTGAATAGTTGCCGGATACCGTGCCGCCACTGAAACGGTTTCCGGTACGCTCTCCTCCTGTAAGATAATCGCCGCTTAGCGTAATAGAGTAGTCGATTCCGGCGGCCAGCGCTTCGGTGGGAATCACGTTGACGAATTGCCCGTTCGCCGAAATCTCCGTGCGAAACGCGAACGCCGGTTCGGAGACGACCGCGAGGCTGTCGGGATCAAGCCGGGCGGCCAGGGTGTCGCCGGCTTCACGAACGACGAGACGGAACGTCAACGTATACTCCGTACCCACCATCGTTTCGATGGTTTCCACGGAACTTCCGCCAACGGTGTAGTAATAGAGGAGCGCGCCATCCGTCGGGATATCCTCGGAAGGTTCCAGGGAGCAACGTTCGTCGTCGGTGTGGGATTCGCAATAGCCGAACGGCACGAAATGCAGATCGCCGTGTTCGCCCCCGATGTAGATTCCATCGAAACCGATGACCGGCGAGCCGTTGAGGTCGTTTCGGTCGTTTTCGCTGGTATCGAAAGACCACAGTCGGTTCCCCTCCGAATCCAGGGCGTACAGCCGACCGTCCCCGGCTCCGAAGTATACGTTGCCTTCTCCGTCCACGACCGCGCAGGAGCGAATCGAATCCAAAGTATCGAAAGCCCACTTTTTCGTGCCATCCTGGTTCAAAGCATACAAACTTCCGTCCGCCGATCCGATGTAAATCGTTCCGTCTTCGGCAATGGCCGCTGACCCGTAAATATGATCCCGGACGGGGAAACTCCACAGCGGAAACAGCGAGGTGGAGGACGGATCGGCTCCGTAAACGTAGCCATCGAACGAACCGAACACTACAAGCGTTCCGTCGTCGTTGACAGCGGGGGAAGAAGTCACCGGACCGATGGTAAGGTACTGATTGTACAGCCGTTTGTCGTCTTCCAGGTCGCCCTTGTTCTGAATCACGCGCAGGTAAGCATCGTTGGAACCGAAAAAGATTTCGCCGTTGTCACCGAACGAAGCGCAGGACCACACCTGATCGCCGGTGGCATGTCCCCAGAGAATCTCGCCTTCGGTGGAAATGGCGTACAGGTGGTAGTCGTCGTTTCCGGCGAACAGCACGCCGTTACGGTCCATCGTGATGTGGCCTTCCCACCAGGTGATAAACTGCCCTCCACTGGCTTGTACCCGCCATTTTTCCTCCCCTTCTGAGGTTAGCGCGTACAGATTGCCGTCTCCGGCAGGTACATAAATCGTTCCATCCTCGCCGATCACCGCCGTGGAATCGAGGATTTCTCCGGTCGGGAAGTTCCAAAGCTCCTCCCCTTCGGGACTGATCGCGTAGAAATGCGTGTCGGCGCTACCCATGTAGATGGTGCCATCCCCACCGATGACCGGAGCGTGGAACATGCCTTTTCCCGTGCTGAATTTCCACGGTTCTTTGTCGCTTTGTTTCGGGATGATGGGACTTCGACCCCGGTTTTTGCTGTCCCGGCGGAACATCGGCCAGGGCGAGGTTTTTTGCACGGGATTATCGTAGTCGAAGGTTTGTACCTCGCCGCTTTGTTCTTCCAAATCCGTATCGCCCCCGGAAGGGTTGGTGTCGTCCGAAGAGTCGGAACATCCCACGGCAAAAAGAAAAACGAACGCTACCACGGCAAAAACGAAGCGGTTCCATGCTTTCATGGTCGAATATCTCCCGATGTAAAGGTATATTTCGACGCATCTTAGCATGAAACGACGCAAATCAACAGCACGCCGTTCTGTTAAGAATTGATTAGATCTCATTCAGTCGACATTATGGAGCGCAGATTTTCCTATCTTGAAAAAAACGGAAACAAAGACCGCCGTCAGATGGCCGTTTGGCTGAGTTTTTCGATGTAATTCATCTTATTGTGCAAGGTAACGCCCAGCTCATTGAGCTTGTGGGCGTATTGTTCATCGTTGCTACCGCTGATGAGGTGAAAACGAGTGGTGGGGTGGTTTTCTTTGACGAACTTGGCCAGCCGGTATCCCTCTTCAGGTTGGGGTACGAACAGGTCGCTGATGATGAGATCGAATTGCTGGTGGTTCAGCTCTTCAATGGCAATATCGATGTCATTGAGAGTGGTGACATTGGCCATAGGATAGACCTTGGCAATGATTTTCCCCAATAGCCGACCGATCAGGCGCTCACGATCAATAATGAGCACGCCGAAGTGTTCAATAGGGTTCATGGCTTCATGCAAATAGATAAGTTTTTAACATTTAGTAACGCGGGAAACAATCTAACGGTTCGTGCGAGAATTGTCAATAGCTTCTATCTGAATAGTGGAATTTAGAAGTCCTCCTAAAAATACCGACCGAGGATTTCGAGACGGATTCGTCGTTGGCGAGACGCGGAATAGCGGAAGTCTTTCACGTCGAGACCGGCGGCGAAGTCGACCGAAAGGCGGATGTGTGGCATGGGCGAACCGTAGATTGCCCATGGATTTCGTTCGCACACGGGCAAGCGAACGTTTCACGTCGCTTCGCCCATGATTCCCTTTGCTTTCAGGGGTTCCATCGATAATGCCAAATCATAACGGCGAAGCAAAAGGTGTATCTTAAGATTTCGTACTTTTTTCATGTCTTCCCCCTTCTACCGGGTGCATCACAAAATAGTGCGACTTTCGTAAAATCCTCTTTTTTCGTAGCGGCGAGGCGTAAGCCCGCCGTTTTTGCCTTTTGAAAGTTGCTTTTACGCCCCCAATCTCCCTTTTCGGCGGGCTTACGCCTCGCCGCTACAACCCAATGAATGAATGATTCAATATTATTGGCCAATTCGCACCATTTTATGATGCACCCCCCCTTCTACTCCCAGCCACCAAAAATCTTGCACAATTCAGGCGTTTTCGTCTACGTTTGAGGGTGCGTAGAAAAACATCATGCAACGATTATTCCCCCGTTTCGGAAAGAGAAGACCATGAAACTGTTTACGCCCATTTCCATCGGTACGCTCGAACTTCCCAACCGCATCGTCATGCCCGCCATGCACCTGAATTTCACCATGGACGGCATGATGAACGACAAGTTCATCGAATTCTACCGACTGCGGGTCAAGGGTGGCTGCGGGTTGATTCAGATCGGCGGATGCCCCACCGACAGCCGCGCCGGGGCGGAATTCATGGTGGGGATCAACGACGACAAATACCTGCCGGGCATGAAGCGTTTCACCGACATGGTACATGAAGAAGGTGGCTTCACCGGCTGCCAGCTCTATCATGCCGGGCGCTATACCTACAGTTTCCTGCTGGGTGGAGAACCGGCCTATTCCGCCTCCGAGACGATCAGTGGCCTGACCCGCGAAAAAAGCAAGGCCATGACGCTCGACGACATCGCCAACAGCATTCAGGAGTTCGCCTCTTGCGCCGCTCGGGTCAAAGAAGCAGGCTTCGACGCGGTGGAAATCATCGCCTCTGCCGGGTACCTGGTCAACCAGTTCTTCAGTCCTCTGACCAACCTCCGCGACGACGAATACGGCGGATCGTTCGAAAACCGCGCCCGCTTCGGCGTGGAAGTCGTGCAGGCGGTGCGCAAGGCTGTGGGCGATTTCCCCATTACGGTGCGACTTTCCGGCAACGATTTCGTAAAAGACTCCAATACCAACAAAGAAAACGCCCGCTTCGCCCAATTGCTGGAGGAAGCCGGGGCGCAGATGTTCAACGTGACCGGCGGCTGGCACGAATCGCGTGTGCCGCAGATCACCAACGCTCTGCCGCGAGGCGGCTACTCTTACTTGGGACGCAACGTAAAACGGCTGGTCAATGTTCCGGTGGCGGCAGCGAACCGCATCAACCAACCCGAGTTGGCCGAACGACTGTTGCAGGAGGGCTGGTGCGACATGGTGAGCCTCGGTCGCGCCCTGATCACCGATCCCGAATGGCCCAACAAGGCTCGTGAGGAACGTGGCGAAGACATCGTGCAGTGCATTTCCTGCAACCAGGAATGCCTCGACAACATCTTCCAGATGCGCCAGCTTGGTTGCCTGATGAACCCCGAAGTAGGTCACGAGGACGAAGCGAAAACGCCCCTGACCGAGCCGAAAAACGTGCTCGTCGCCGGGGGTGGACCGGCTGGTCTGATGGCCGCAGCCGTAGCCGCCAAACGTGGGCACAAGGTTACATTGGTCGAAAAAGAAAACCGTTTAGGCGGGCAGATTTACGCCGCTTCCAGCGCTCCGAACAAAGACGAATTCTTCCGCATGATCCCGGTATTCAAACGTCAGGCCGAGTTGCAAGGCGTCACCCTCGAAACCGGGGTGGAAGTAACGAAAGAGTTGCTCGAATCCCGCAAGCCCGACGTACTTGTCGTGGCTACCGGTTCGAAGCCCGTCGTGCCGCCGATCGAGGGTGCCGAATGCGACAACGTCGTGTTCCCCCTGGACGTGCTCGAAAACAAGGTGTCGGTCGGTGAAAACGTGGTGGTTATCGGTGGCGGTGCCACCGGAGTGGACACCGCGCTGTTCCTCGCCGAAGTCGGGACGATTTCGCCGGAAACCGCTGCCTTCCTGATCAAGCACGACGCCGAAAAACCCGAGGTAATCCGGGAACTTCTGTGGAAGGGCAACAAGAAAATCACCATCGTGGAAATGGCCCGCAAGATCGGCGGAGGCATCGGTAAATCCACCAAGTGGATCGCGATGAAGGAAATGAAAGAAATGGGTGTCGAAGCGATCGCTTCGGCGAAGGTCACGAAGATCGACGACGACGGCGTGCACATCGAAGTCGGCGAGGAAACCCGAGTACTTCCCGCCGATACGGTGGTCATGGCCGCCGGTGTAGCGCCCTTCGATCCGCTGGCCGACGTGGTGGAAGGCTTTGGAGGCGAAGTGGTTCGCGTGGGCGATGCCGGGGAAGTGGGCAACGCGGCGCATGCCATCCGGGATGCCTATCGGAAACTGAATACGCTCTAACGAATTGACGATGTAGACGATGTAGCGACTGTGATTGAAGTCAAGCAAATTTTGGTTTCCACTCCTCCCTATTTTTAAGCATAGTATTCATGATAACGAGGAGTTTCCGCATAGATGCGATGACGGTGGTCATTTTGGGTTTACCCATAGTGACGTGCCTTTGATTGAAGGCTCGAATCACAGGGTTGTGCTGGATGGCGGACAAAGTGGGCATGTACAGTTGGGTGCGCACTTGCCTTCTTCCACCCCACCGGTCATGCGTTTGCCTTTGAACGCGCCGCTATCTCGATTGAACGGAGCGACGCCGACGAGAGCGGCGATTTGGCGCCGGTTGTATTCACCCAGTTCGGGCAAATCAACGATCAGGCAGTGAGCCGTGAGCGAACCGATACCGGGAACGGTCATGAGGCATCGAACCTTTTCGGAGAGCGATTCGTTGCGTTGAACGATGCTCCGTATCGCCTCCTCGATGCTTTCGACGTTCTTGTCCAGAGCTTTGATGATCGTTTTCAGACTGCGTGCGACAAGCTTGTCGTCGGCGTGTTCCACACGGTTTTTCTCTGCTGTTCGCATATCGATCAGTTGCCTTCGGCGAGCCGCAAGGGCTTTGAGTTTCAGACTCTCGGGAGTGATTTTTCGCATGTGACGGGGCTGGACCAGTGCGGCGTAGCGAGCGATGAGGTTGGCGTCGATGCGATCGGTTTTCGCTAAAAGTCCAAGAGACTGAGCGAAGGCGCGAATACGTCGTGGATTGACGACGGCCACATTGAAATTCCGTTTTTGCAGGAACTGGGCCAGGCGGTTTTCGTAGCCACCGGTGGATTCCATGGCGACCAGATCTGGCGCGGCGTTGCTGATTTTACGAAACGCTTTTTTCATTCCTGCTGGGGTGTACTCAAAAGTCTCGACGGTTCGGGACGAACCTACGGCCAGATCGAACGAAAGCTTGCTGATGTCGATTCCGACGGTTTCCATCTCGTTCACCCTTCCTTGCTCATGCGGGCTCATCGGTGTACAATGGCCCTAGCGACTGTTCGGGCTTCCCGGACAAAACGGGCGGCGGATCCAGCTACACACGGGTTGAAAAACCCAAGGTCGGGACGATCTCGCCGCCCGATGCTCCCTGGGCGGCCGCCCAGGGAGCATCACCATTTTACCACAACAAACACCTGAAAACTGACACAATAAAGATCATACAAGGTCGGGCAAATTTCTTGCCCGACAAGGCCAAGTGGGGAGATTTTTTGTAGGAAAAACCGTAAGTCGGGTGATTTCACCCGACACAAAGGATCTTTTTGTAAAATTGTCGGGTGAAAATCATCCAACCTACTGAATATGCTATAGACTGATGTCGGGTAAATTTCTTTCTCGACATCTGGGTTGGTTTTCGAAAATTGTCGGGCTAAAAATTAGTCCGACCTACCTGAAAACATAAAGGAAATCGAGGTCAACATGACAACCGACTATAAAGTTTTCCGCACCGAAAAGAAAAACGGCGTGTTCTGGATCGTGATGAACAATCCCCAAAAACGAAACGCCATGGGCAAGGATTTCTGGATCGAGCTGCCCCAGGTTTTCAAAGAAGCCGACCGGGACAAGGAGACCCACGCCGTGGTACTGGCCGCCGAGGGAAAAGTCTTCAGCGCCGGGTTGGACCTGATGGGTATGGCCATGGAGGTTCCCGAGTTGATGTCGGGCGAGGCCGGGGGACGTACCAAGCAGAAATTCCTCGACACCATCCGCCGGTTTCAGGACGCCACCTCGGCCCCGGAAACCTGCCGCAAGCCGGTCATCGCCGCCATACACGGCTATTGCGTCGGTGGTGGGTTGGATCTGATCGCCGCCTGCGACATCCGCCTGGCCGCTCAAGACGCCAAATTCAACCTCAAAGAAGCCGCTGTCGCCATGGTGGCGGACCTCGGTAGTCTGCAACGCATTGCCAAGATCATCGGAGAAGGACTGGTGCGGGAAATGGCGTTTACCGCCTCGGATATCGAGGCCGAGCGCGCCTGCCGGATGCACCTTGTCAACGAGATTTTCGACGACCGCGAGGCGCTTTGGGAAGCCGCACAGGAGATGGGCGAACGCATTGCCGGAAATTCTCCGGCGGCCATCGAGATCACCAAGGAAGTGCTCAATTGGGGACGCGGGCGGACCATCGAAGAAGGGCTGGAGTACGTCGGTATCAAGCAGATCGGCCTGTTGCCCAACCCGGATCTTTTCGAGGCCATTGCCGCTTTCGGAGAGCGTCGCCCACCGAAATTCGGTGACTGAAAAAGCGCGTCAAACACAGTAAAACCGCGCCGATTCGAAGGAGATAACGCAAAAACGTCCGGCAGACACGAGTCTGCGTATTCCCCCGAAAACGGCTGTTTTCTGTCATATGTCACAGAATCCGTCATATATGACAGCACAATGTGCCGCACAAACGGCGGAGTTCGAGTGCGAAACGGCAGGGTTTGACGTGGTTCGACCCGCACAGACGTAGCTCACAGCGAGAAAGTGCGGATTTGCGTCATCCCCTCCGATTCGACGTGAAATGACAGCTTGCTACATTTGTGGGTGTCGTGCTTGATCCGTCAAAACCGATGTGTTAGCTTATTCACAATTGCAGTCTATTTATAAGAAACATTTATCTTCTTTCGCTCACGTTTAGGAGGCGAGATATGAAAGAGTCCTTTCTTACGGGGCTTTTATTGTTTTTTTTGTCTTTGACCATAGGATGTTCCGAAAATAATGCACCCACTGATACCCCTTTAAACGGTGACCAAGACACGGTGGATGGCACCCCCATCTCTGGTGATGTGGATGACGAGGCGGTGGATGGTGACAACGAAAACTCCCAAACGACGGATCCGTGCAATCCAAACCCTTGTTCTGATGAAAACAAAACAAACTGCTCGCTTGAGGGGAATGATGGTTTCCTCTGCTCTTGCGATGACGGTTTTGAAGATTATGGTGATGGTTCCTGCAAACCGTCCTATCCATGCAATTCAGACAATGTTTGCAGTGAGGCAAACCGCGTTTGCAGCAATGATCACGGTACGGCACTCTGCGGTGGATGTTTGCCAGGATTTCATGAAGAAGGCGAGAATTGCGCTATCGATAGAGCGTGTGAGGTAAACTCTTGCAATGGCAACGGCGACTGCGATGATTCGAGCGGAGCCATTGCATGTACTTGCTACACAGGGTACGCGGGAGACAATTGCGGAGGATGTGATGAAGCCAATGGATGGCATTGGAACGGCGATGGAAATGAGTGTACTACCGACCCTTGCGATCCTGATCCTTGTGAAGCTTCTTCCCATCGAATCTGCGATCAAAACACCGGGTGGTGCGTTTGCGAGTCCGGGTACTGCGACATTCAAAATGTATGTGTCTTGGATGGGTTAAGCAATCCGGAGAACCTTTGTCAAAAATGCGATTCATCGACCGATGCCTACAATTGGAGTCCTAAACCCTCCAGCGTGCGTTGTAGACCTGCGGCAGGAGCATGCGATCTGGAAGAGTATTGCGATGAATCCGCAGGAATTTGTCCCGAAGATGCCATGATGGAGGATCAGGAGAGTGATATTGCATGTGGCCTGAATGGGCGGGGAAATCTTTACAAAACCTGTATCGATGGCCACTGGTCGGTCTCTCAGCGCTGTGTAGATCCAGACTATTGTATTGACAATCAACACCGCCTAGGTGTCACGGCTTGTGGTTTAAACGGTCGTGGCGTATTGGAACAATCTTGCGAAAACGGTTTTTGGTCGAACACCGCTATCTGTAACGATCCCGATGAGTGTGAAGATGATTCGATTCAGCAGGTTTCGTGTGGTCTTAATGGACGTGGATCTTATTCTATGGAGTGTGTTTCCGGATTTTGGCGGAATACGGAGTCTTGTCTTGATTCGGACGAGTGCAGAGACAATTCCGCACGAGTTGTTTCATGCACGATGAACGATCATCAAGGGTCCAAGGCGCAGGCTTGCGTATCGGGACTCTGGCAGGATACCGGCCAGTGCATCACGCAGATCGATGTGCAAGTAACGTTGGAAGAGACCGTGGTCACCCAGGGGCTCGTCCATTTTTCCGTTGCCGTTCAAGAACCGGTGGTTGAAGCTGAACTGTTTTTGGACCAGGAGTCCATGGGATCATTGCAAGATTGGATGGGCCGCTTCACGATTCCAACGACCCAGTTCAGTGATGGTTCTCATTCCATCCGTATCCACGTCCTTTCGGAAGACGGTCGAGAAGGAGACGGGCAAGCTCAATTCACGGTGACGAATCCTACGGCTACGATTCTGGCCTTTGACGCTCCCGAGACGATCTATCCTTCACGTAGCGTGAAAATCGACATTCAGGCCGATGGGTCGATCTTCGACATTGAACCTGACTTCTCCGAGATCGTCAGCGGATTTCAGCAGAGTTCGGTTTCCTTTGCCTCCCCCTCGGTGATGGCTGGTACAGGGCAACCTATTCGTTACCATCGTCTCTCCAGATAGAGGAACGATGGTACCCGATTCCCGTCGATGTTGTCGCCACGGATGGCAGCCGTACCAGACTGGATGATATTCGCATGTTTTTCGCTGCGAACGATCCGATGCTCCTGCGCCACGAGTATGCTGTTTACAATCCCTCATCCATGCCGGAAGAACGAGATCTATGGGCCAGCGCGGATATCGAAAGCTTCCCCCATTCTTTATCGATCATCACAGGCGGCGAGGCGGATCTGGTTCTTGACATGAACGGAGACACAGCCGGGGCAACCTCTTTTATTTTTCTTCTGCTGTCCGTGCGAGGCATGGGTGGTCACTTGACATACTCTTTAGATGCGTTGCGTAGCTTGGAAAACCGACGACGTTCGGGCGAGCCATCGGCGATACTTCCGTTACGCCCGAAACGACCCGTGGTGAGAGCCATGCAGAGACGCTCGGATGAGACGTTCGTGGTTCCGATCCATCTGCCGAACGGTGCCCTGCCGGACAACTCCCAAGGTTCCTGGACGCTGGAATACGGAGTGATGGACCGCACGGGCCGCATCGCTCATACCTACACGTCCCGTGCTGACGTACGCCGAAGCTCAAGCGGGCAATCTGCGTGTGAGCCTGGGTTGGGATACGCCAACGGATGTGGACTTGCATGTTATCGAACCCAGCGGAGAAGAAATTTACTACAGCCACAAAAACAGTGCCACTGGAGGATATCTGGATTTGGATTCCAATGCTGGCTGCGGTATCGACAACGTAAACCAGGAAAACGTGTTTTGGGAATTGCCCCCGTCTGGCGAGTACATCGTTCGTGTGGACTACTGGAGTTCCTGCGGTGACTATCCGGCTAATTATAGACTGACCGTCACCGGATGCGGTGTCGATAACCCTCCCGTTATCGGAAGATTTGAAAGCTACCAGAGTGATGGAGGGAGTTCGGGATCGGGACGTGAAATCCTTCGGTTCACGGCCAATTGCGGGGAGTACCGTGTGAGCGGGAAAGCTGAATACGAGATCAAACAAGGACATTGGCAACGATCATCGAGACGAACCCTGGAAGGCGTACCCTTCCAAATTGTCGATTCAGCGGGTAATGAATTAATGGAAACTTCCGGAATCATTGGTCCTAATGGAAGTTATTCTGCCACATTCCACACTCCAGCAAGTGGCGCATCTACTCCAGTACACATGAAACTGTTTACGGAAGATAATGAACTTTGGCTGGCTGACTATTCGGAAACTCCCCATAAATTCGATTCTCAAACCTGGATACCGCAATCCGAACCTCGAAAAGAGCTTGATATTTATATCGCAGAGTCGGATAGTTCGGGGGCTTTCAACATCTATAAAACACTTAAACAGGGGATAAGTTGGTATTGGGCCAACAATTTGGAACTTGGTACTGTTGTATCCTTTTGGGAAAGAGGCGAAGCTGCTTTAAACAATGACACCAGTTACCACTATAATTGCGGATTTATTTCGCATAATTCCTGTGTCGAAGGCGGTGAATGTCCATCAACTTGCGGGGCCATTGTATATCACGGAGATATTCACAACCCGGATGAATTCGATTCTTCAGTTATACTCCACGAATTAGGACATCATGTAGTTTGGATGCATGCAAGGGATGATTCACCGGGTGGTAATCATTACACCAGGGAACGTAGCGACCCCAAATTAGCGTGGAGCGAAGGGTTGGCGATATATTTTGGACAACGTGTACTCGACGATGATGAAGTCATCAACCACAGTAGTTGTGGAACTATCCGAGGTGTATATTTCTGTATTTCCGAGTCCTTCTCGATCGATAGTCTCTGGGGCGTCGATCGAGGAATGGGTACAGGAACGAATGACAACGGTTTCCTTTCCGAGAGAGTTGTCGCTACCGGGTTGTGGGATTTATATGATGGAAAAGATGGACTATTGGGGTCGGATAAACTGGAAGGCTTTGGTGCATTGACGATGGAGATCATTTTTGACCGAATGGATGACTCTGAGTCCAACGCAGACAACATCCTTCCCGGAATTCCAGATGCCGCTGATTACATCGATTTCGTAAAACTATTTGCCTGCGACCTCGACCCGGCCAATTTCTCCATTTTGCAAAATATGTTTACAAGCCGCTACGACCTCGACTGGCTAACTCAGCCAAATTTCTGCACTAGCGATGGGAACAGCGGTCGATGATGAATTCTTTCCGAGAAAGAAGTATTGTCAACCGATGATAATTGCAGTAGCATCTGCACAAATATCCAATATCTTTTGCTGAGAAGAGAGGGGCAGTCTGAATATGAGACGCAAATGGTTCTGGCAGGGGATGTGCGTAAGTGTCCTTTTTTTCGTTCTTTCTTGTACGCAAGAATCTGCTTCATCGGCGAAGAAAACCGAAGATAACGGGGAATTGGGTCAACTGACTTTGGCGGCAACGGACTTGAATGTCGGGCGAACCGCACACACAGCGACGCTATTGACCGATGGTCGGGTTTTGCTGGTTGGTGGCAACTCGGATGCACGGGCCGAGATCGTTGATCAAAGTGGCGAGAATCCCCAATTTACAGGTTCGCTCAACACGAATCGCTTGAATCATTCCGCCGTCCTGCTGAACAGTGGCCAGGTTTGGGTCGTTGGTGGCCAGCCGCAAGGGCGGTGGCGACTACCTGACCTCGACGGAACTTTACGACCCGGCCACGGGCACGTTTTCCGCCGGTCCTACATTGCTTACAGCGCGCAAAGCTCCTACCTTGACCTTGCTCGGCAATGGCAATGTGCTGATTTGTGGTGGGCAAAGCGATTTCAGCACCTACCTGAACACTTGCGAGATCTTTAACTCGCTCGAATGGGAACCGGAATCCCCGGAAGGCCTCATCACCCAGATGGAGACCACCATGGGAGATGCACGTGCCGGTCATACGGCGACGTTGTTACAGAATGGCGACGTACTGATCTGCGGCGGCATTCGGGCGCAGAACACGCCAAACTCCTCGTGTTATCTGTTCTCTGAAGGAACCTTGAGTGCGGTGCAACCTATGAACGAAGCACGCGCCAGCCACACGGCGACGGTGTTGGTCGATGGCCGGGTGCTGGTGGTCGGTGGTCGTTCAGCCTCGGCGGCGCTGGCCAGTTCGGAGATTTATAATCCCGAAACCAATGCATGGTCGGATGCTGACAATCTTTCTCAGGCTCGTTACCTGCATTCGGCTACGTTGCTTCCCGATGGCTGCGTGGTTGTGGCAGGTGGATATTCGGGTAGCGCAGCGTTGGATTCGGTGGAAATATATTGTGGGTTTCAAATAACCCGTGAATTTTGTGAATATAACGCCTGTTGGCACGTTCCACCGACTAATCAGACCGCCTGTTACAACAACTCCAGTTCCATCTCCTGTCCTGGGACGCCGGGGACCGAAAGTTGTGGTGCCACAGAATTCTGCGGCCAAGACTCCCAGTATGAGGACAACGAACGCACTTACACCTGCTACAACGCCAATGGGTCAGTACAAACCCCCTTGTGATGCTTTGGCGGATGCCGACGAAGTGGTGACCGATTCCTTGACCGATTTGATGTGGCAGCGAACCTACGTCTCGAATAAGACCTGGCAGCAGGCGTTGGATTATTGCTCTGACCTGACCTACGGTGGTCACTCCGACTGGAGGTTGCCCAATCCCCATGAATTGCAAAGCATTATAGATGACGGTCGATACGGTCCAGCCATTGATACAACGGTCTTTCCCGGTACACTTTCTTTACATTTTTGGTCGTCGTTGTCCTTGGTGACGACGATGAACGGCGCGTGGTATGTCTATTTCGGTAGTGGCACCGTGGGGGGGCGATGATAAGAACAACGCTAGATACGTCCGTTGTATTCGCAATAAATGACAATAAGGATATGATTTTTTTTGATTTGAATCCTTAAACCCGAGCGAGGCGAGCACAGAAGTTGGAGATTCTTTCTTTTATTGTCAAGATCATCAACATTTCGTTGAAAAACTTCCCTTTCGACGATGTGAACAAAAAAGAGCAAGCATTCGGTAATGCAATCACTGACACAGATGAAACTTGGATGCCACAGATGCACAAAGAACGATGAAAACAACACTATAGCTGTAACTTCAATGAATCAAATGAATAAAGGAGAATATTGATGAAAAGGTATCCAGGAATCAGTCTTTTGGCATTCTCGGGTTTACTGTTGGGTCTATCTGCCTTTGCCGACGAATCTAGATATATCGTTTCGGAACCCGTGAGTGGAGAGCAAATCGTATTCGATTCCGTGACAAACCTGATCTGGCAGAAGAGTTACGTTTCTGGGGAGACTTGGCAAATGGCATTAGCTTATTGTGAAAGTCTGACCTATTCGGGGGAAACCGATTGGCGATTACCCAACAAAAAAGAACTGATGAGCCTTGTCAATTACGAGAGCTACCACCCGGCATCGAGTTTTCCAGATATGCCTTCGGAGTATTTTTGGTCATCGTCATCCAACTCGTCCATTACAATCCTCGCATGGCGCATCGGTTTCGGGGATGGCACTGTGGGTTATTACGATAAAGGTAACAGCTTAAACGCCCGTTGCGTCCGCAGTGGACCGTGAAGTGGATGATTCGATGCGTTGGTGATTTAGAACTTAAACCCGAGCGAAGCGAGGGTTGCTAGAAATTTTTCGCGCTCAACAGGGAGGCGTTGATGAAACGGACAATGGGAACAGTCATTCTTGCGGTTATGCTGCTTTTGCCCACGGCTGCTTTTGCCGACTGGAGCGATGGTGGAACCATGGAAAACGTGCGCTACCAGCATACGGCCACGGTGCTGACCAACGGACAGATTCTTTTTGTGGGTGGCAGCGGTGGAGCAACCTCGGGTACTACGGCGGAAACGTTGACATTAAGTGAAAGTGCTGCCTTGGATGCCCCCGTTATCACCGACGCCCCTTCCTCTGCCCATCCAGGCGATACAATTACAATCACTCTCGATGGTCTACGCGGTGTTGGTGAGGGTAGCAGCGGCAACGCCCAGAGTTCGGCGGCAGACCACCCGATTGTCTGGCTGGGCTACGAGGCCGAGCCTTCCATCTACCTTCCTGCTGTCATGTGGTATGACGATTTCGTTCAGGTGACGATTCCCTGCGACACCGAATTCAGCAACTATTATTCTTTAGGCGTGACGGTTCATGGGCTTTCCAACACGCAGGGGATTTCCATCACGAGAGCCGGTCAAGGGGAAGCCTGTGCCTGCGATGAGGCTTGCCAAATGGATGCAAATTTTTCTCGGTATTTTTGTCGAGATGCAAATGGAACTTGTTTGGATGGACAATGCGAATACCCCTTAGTGGACAATGGTACAGAGTGCTCTGT
>CAXXVK010000021.1:0-19479 GCA_963676915.2 Myxococcota bacterium | reverse complement strand
ATCTCGTCTACGAAAAACATGTCACGATCATTTTCGGCACAAGTGCTTTCGTTCCAACAAGCCCCGCCACCACGAAAGCTTACCAAGAGACGATTCTGCGTTCCACCACGCACGTAAAAATAAAAGGGCGTTCCTCTGGCGCACATGGTATCTCCGCCCGGTTCGATTTTCATCCACTCCGGTCCCAACTCCGGTAATTTCAAGGGTTCGCAATTCGTTCCCACCGGGACGAGAGGTGAGGTGCAGTCTGGAGGATCGGGCCAGTCGGGTGGACTATCGTTATTCTCTTCTGTCGTAATATCTCCGCTTTCCGATGCATCCGTTTCGATTTCCAAATCAATGTCGCCATCGCCGTTCACGACGGCCAGATTTCCGTCATTCTCTTTACAAGCAAGTGGAAACAGTACGAAAACGACAGTCAGCAGGAACAGCAGGATGTTGATACGCATGTCTGAAGCCTCAGGATCGAGCGGGATTGGTTCCCGCTCCTACGTTAAATCATATATCCAAGCTACTGAGAAAAACCTTACTTGTACGTTTCTTTCGCAAGTTTGTACTTTTTCATGAGACGATGTAGCTGGCGCGTCGTGACTCCCGCAGCTTCGGCGCTTTTGTGAATCACTCCACTGTGTGTTGCCAGCAGCTCTTTAAGGTACTGTTTTTCCAGCGAATCATAACAGGCACGACGAAACTGGGCGAGCGTCTGGTTGGCGTGTATCGTAAGACTCGTCTCCACGCCATCGAAATAAAACAGTTCGGCAGGAAAACTGTCCGGCGTCAACGTTTCGGATTCTTCCAGCAGGTAGGCTCTTTCGATCAGGTTTTCCAGTTCACGAATGTTTCCCGGCCAATCGTACTGACGAAAAGCGTTCAGCACGTCTTTATGAATGTAGCTGATATTCTTGGAGTACAGCCGATTGAGTCTCGATAAAAACGTTTCGATCAGCAGCGGTATATCATCGAGTCGTTCACGCAAAGGCGGTAGTTCGATGGGAAACACGTTGAGACGGTAATACAGATCTCCACGGAACGTCCCGTCTATTCTTCGCCGATTCAGGTCTTCGTTGGTGGCGGCAACAATCCGAACGTCCACCTCCATCGCCTTTTCATTTCCGATGCGCTGCAAACTGCCGTCTTGAAGAACGTGCAGCAATTTCACCTGCATAGACGGTGAAATGGTGCCGACTTCATCGAGAAAAATGGTACCTCCGTTGGCGATCTCGAACCGTCCGAGCTTCTGACGGGTCGCACCGGTGAACGCTCCTTTTTCATGACCGAACAGTTCGCTTTCCAGCAACGTGTCGGGAATCGCTCCGCAATGCACACTGATGAACTGTTCGCCGCTGCGCTTGCTGTGCTGGTGAATCAGCCGAGCGACAACGCCTTTACCCGTACCGGTTTCTCCCGTCAACAACACCGTGACCTTTTTGGCAGCCACCGTGCGTACTTTGTTGAAAACCTCCTGCATTTTCGGGCTGTTCGTCCGCACCAGCTCCAGTGCGTCCACCTGCCAGAACTGGTCGCGCAGGTAGTCCAGCTCCGAATGCAACTGTCGGGTATCCTGAAGACTTTCCATTACGCTGTTAAGCTCGACGGAATCGATGGGATAGGTCAGGTAGGAACTCGCCCCGGCACGAATGACCTTCACCGTCTCGCGTATGCGGTCTTGTGTGGTCATGACCACGATATCGATGTCCGGCAGCACTCCACGCAAACGACGAAACACGGATTCGATTTCTCGGATATCGCTTTTCGACTGCACGTCGGCCAGCAGCGTGTCAATGTCCACGAACAGGACTTCGATGGGTCTGGTCTTCAACGAGAGCAAACGCCCGGCGTCCAGGTCCGGGAACCATTCGACATCGTATCGATCATGAAAGCCGCTCGATAGGATTTCGGCGGCGGATCGATCTTCCGTAACGACAAGGATGGATTTAATCATCGTCCGTCAATCCTTACTGGAAAAACGAAAGCAGACTAGCGGATTTCTAAAAGGGAAGCAATGCTTACGTGCAACGAGGTCGTTTGATAGTGTGTCTTCGAGGGAATCATGATTTATATTCTTATCATCGAGTACCCTTTATTATTAAAACACACTTTTATCTGGAATATTATTAATATTTACTAGCACTTTCCAACCAATCCTCATACTCATCGCTCTGTTTCTGAGCATGATCTGAGATAAACTTTGCAAGTTCGCAATGATCTTTTATACCTAGATGTGAAAACATTTCTACATGCATATATTGCTCAATATTTTTCCATAATTCAGAATGAACAATGACACCAAAATCTGTTAATGGAGAAGAAATATTTGGAACAATTTGATTTTCATACCATTCTTCTTCAAATCTAAGAATAAAGTCTTCTACCAATGAAAATCGGTGGATAGAAAGAATTATTCTATGAATGAATTCATGTTCCTTTACACCGAAAGCAAAGAAATCGTTTTCAGTGCAAAGATCAAGTAATGATGAAAATCTACATGCTTTAACATCTAAAAATTCTCCCGATGAATTTGTAAAAGACAACAAAAAATGTATCCCCGTTAGAAACTTTCCAAAATCTAATTGGAGTTTAATTTCCATTAGTCTTTTTAAGACTATAGATGGTTTGAGTCTATTATAAGCCAATGAAATCAATTCGTCTCTGGATGCTCCACAAAAACATTTACTCTTGTCAAATAGCACGAATGATCGATTGTTTAGCCTTTCCAAATCAGATTTCGCATCAGCAAAAAGAGTCATCCCATCATCTGGGTTATAAAGAATTACTACGACAGGCAAGTTGAGCTTAGTCCAATAGGATAAATGCTTTTTTTGGGCATAGTATTTAACATGATCATCAGTTGAATTTTGAAAATAACTTGGTCCTGATTTTGATTGAACAGCAACAATACAACCGGTACTAATGTTTGAATTTTTTTGTAGAAATTCAATTTGTCCATCTATCCCTAAATCGTGACAAGTCGTTGGACGCCATATTGCGTTCATTTCGACGCACACTCTATGGATTTTAATCAATCCTTTATCTTCCTGTAATAAATTATTCATTTTTAGGTATCCTCAGTTTATCTTCATATAAACTTCACTCTTTTTATTTATTTAAGTTATTTGTGGGCAATTTTTTTTAATGAAAAAAGTTGTATCCTTTAGAAATATCAACACAAATCCTCTCCCTGGATCATACGCACAATTTCCTCGCGTACTCGCTCCGGTTCTTCCATGGGAAGAAAGTGCCCGGCGGCGTCGAGCTTTACAACCCGAGCATGTCGGACCCGGCGGGGAAAACGGCGAGCAGCGGCGGGCAGGAAGGTGTCGGAGCGTCCGCCGTGCATCAGGGTCACGGGGCATTGCAGCAGCCGGGTTCGTCTCCAGGTTTTGTGCGACAACGTAGCGAAGCTTTGGGCTTCCCATTCCGGGGTGCAGCTCAATTCCATTTTACCGTCTGGTGTGGCTCGGGTGCCGCCTTCGATGTAATCTCGCAGGAACTCGTCCGGCCATGGTGAAAAGATCTTGCGTTTTCGGTAGTTTACGAAGATCTCGTCTCGGTCTTTCCATAGTGGTTTACGCCGTTCGGCACGACGAGCAATAGGGATACGGCGTCCCATTCCTACGGTTTTCATCGCACCCCAGAAACGAAGCAAAGCCAAAGGAAAGATCACCGGATCGAGCAAAATCAATCCCCGCACCAGATCGGGACGCAACGCCGAAAGCTCCAAGCTGACCACACCTCCCATCGAATGACCTACCAGAAACATCGGTTCACCAACAGTTTCGATCAAAGATATCAAGTCGTTACGGTAGGTTCCCCAGCTTTTCAGACGGGTTGGATCGGCCTTGGCCCGGCTTCTCCCGTGACCCCGAAAATCCATGGCGAGGATACGAAAACGATCTGCTAGCGGGGCCAGCAAACTGCGGTAGGTCCAGGCGTTTAGTCCATTGGCATGGGCGAAATGCAGCAACGGCGCCGAATCGCCCGCCTGATTCCATTCCAGCACATGAAATTCCCCTCTTGGAAGGGTCAAGAAACGGGATTCGGGCGCAAGATCCATGGCAGTTCGTCCTGATCGAAGTTGGTTTGATTTGTAAAGCAAGGGGAAGAGTTCCCCCTCTCGTTGTAATGTATTTTAACACCGATACAGCGGTTTGCAAGGGAACGATCGTGCACGAAATGTCACGACTTTGGAGCACAAAGGACTGATTTTGGGGCACAAAGGGTTGGATTTACGTCACAATGTGACGCAAAACACCCAAAATTCCAGCCTGCGATCTGCGAAATCCGGCACAAAATTCCCGAAAACGGCACAATATTACCCTCTATAATCATAGCTTCTATGTCTATAGTCGTTATTAGGCAAGTCGCCGAGAGTCGCCGGTTGTTCGGTGTGAATCGACATTCAATTGGCTTGACTTCCGCTCCCTGATCCAATACATCTTCTACACGCAATGAAGCGACACAACCACCAGATCGATGGACCTACTCTCCATTCAGCCCACACGAGGAACGACAGTATGCAGGCGCAAAACATTCTCGAACAAGCTCTGAAACAGGGACAAACCTCTTTAAGCGAAGCCCAATCCAAGCAGATTCTCGACGAATACAACGTTCCCGTCGTGAAAGAAACCATCGCCTCCACTCCCGATGATGCCTGCCGCGCCGCTGAAGATTTCGGCTATCCGGTCGTGCTCAAGGCGCTTGGTGCGAAACTGACGCATAAATCGGAACGCGGGTTGGTTCGGTTGAATCTGGCATCGGAAAACGCCGTTCGAGAAGCTGCCGAAGAATTGACTAGCGACGCCGGAAACGACCTGGAGGGTTTGCTTGTACAGCCGCAGGTTCAGGGACGGCGGGAGTTTGTCGCCGGGTTCTTCCGCGACGCAACCTTCGGCCCGGTGGTGATGTTCGGTCTGGGCGGTGTACTGACCGAAGCGCTGGACGATGTTGTGTTCCGCCTCGCTCCGTTGGAATTGCGAGACGCCCGGCAGATGATCGAAGAGATCAAAACCCGCTCTCTGCTCGACGAATTCCGGGGAGAAAAGGCCGTGGATCGCAACCAGCTCGAAGCGGCGCTGATGGGTCTGTCGCGGCTGGCCGTGGAGCACCCGGAAGTCGCCGAAGCCGACATCAACCCGTTGGTTGCCGGTCCCGATGGTCAAGTTCGCGCCGTAGACGCTTTGTTGGTGCTGAACGAACCGCAATCCGAGAAAACCTCTTTGATCAAGCTCGATCCGCGCCGGTTGGGACCGATGTTCTACCCTCACACCGTGGCTTTCGTCGGTGCGTCCGGTACCCTTGGAAAATGGGGACATATCCTGCCCACCAACGTGCTCGCCGGAGGGTTCGAAGGCACCATCTACCTCGTCAATCCCAAGGGTGGCTCGATGATCGGTCGCGACGTGTACACGTCGCTTGAAGATGTTCCCGGTCCCATCGATCTGGCCGTAGTAACGGTTCCGGGCAAGTACGTGCTCGACCTTCTGCCCCAATGCCAAGCCAAAGGCATCCGCAGCATGGTACTGGTCGCCAGCGGATTCAGTGAAGTCGGCGAGGAAGGCCGCAAGCTGGAGGAAGAACTCGTCCGCGAGGCTCGCAAACACGATATCATCATTCTCGGTCCCAACACGATGGGGATCTGCAATCCCCACGACCGCTTTTTCTGCACGGCCTCGCACATCTGGCCTCGTAAAGGCGCGACGGCGTTGGTATCGCAGTCCGGTAACATGGGAAATCAGCTTCTGGCTTTTGCCGAGCAGGAAGACATCGGCATCCGTGCTTTTTCCGGCTCGGGCAACGAAGCGATGATCACCATCGAGGACTACATGGAAGCCTTCGAGGTGGATGAACTGACCAAAACCGTCGTGCTTTACCTGGAAAGCGTGAAAAACGGTCGCCGGTTCTTCGAGTCTGCGCGTCGCGTAGGTCGCACGAAACCGGTAGTGGTGCTCAAAGGTGGACGCACCGATGAAGGAAGCAAAGCCGCCGCCAGCCATACCGGAGCCATGGCCGGGAACAACCGCGTTTTCAATGCCGTTTGTAAACAAGCAGGGATCGTGACCGTCCCCAACCCTATGAATTTATTGGATGTTTCCGCTGCTTTCTCTTGCCTCCCGCTCCCGAAGGGACCGCGCATCGGCATCGTGACGCTCGGTGGCGGCTGGGGTGTGGTGGCAGCCGACCTGTGCAGCGAACACGGCTTGGAAATTCCGAAACTGGCCCCGGAACTGATCGAGAAATTCGACAAAATGCTGCCGTACTTCTGGAGCCGCGCCAACCCGGTGGATCTCGTGGGCCAGACCGATTTCGTGTTGCCGATGACCGTTACCGAAGAATTGGCCAAGTGGGATGGCTGCGACGCCATCATCAATCTCGGCATCTTGGGTACCAAAGCCTATCTCGACCAATACGGCAAAAGCATCAACCAGGTGGACCCCACTTATCCGCCGGAATTCGTCAAAGCCTCGTCGGATCAGCTCAAGCAGTTCGAGCAACAATACCTCGAACACACGGTCAAGCTGATGGAAACCTACCATAAACCCATCGTCGGCATCAGTCTGCTGGCCGACGAAGACAGCCGCACCGTCTACCGCTTCGAGGATCGCGCCTACGACGGCGTATTCTTCCTCACCCCGGAACGGGCCGTAAAAGCCCTGGCCGGAATGTGGCAATACGCCCATTGGCTGGAACGGGAACTGGCGGAGGAAAAATAAGTCTGCCTGGAAATTTTGGCTTCGATGCGAGGTTGAAATAGATAGAGCAGTGGTGTATCCTGCTTTTCACGTTTTGCTTAAAAAAAACGGACGGGGATGCGTCGTCCTTCGAGAGGGAGGGTATTTATGAAGAAAACGAGCCTGTTCATCTGCTTGGTACTTTTGAGCGTTGCAATCGTTTTACCCGCATGTGGCGGTGATGACAATGACGAAGAAAATACCAATCTCGGTTCGTCGGGGGTTGATCGAACAAAATTACTGTCGGATCTGACAAACGAAGAAAGGGACCAGTTCTGCGACTGGAAACACCACTTGCTCGTCGACGAATATCAAGAACAAGGCTGTGCCGAGACCGCCGAGGACGAAATTACCTTCAGCGAGACGCTTGTAAGCAGTTGTGCCGATGATGACGACAACTTCCCGGAGTGCAGCCTCAGCCTCCTAGAGGATTGCGTCTTAGCCATTGTTGTGGATATCTGCTCGGGAGAGGTTCCCGAGGTGTGCACTCAGATGAAAACTTGCTTTGACGAAAATAACCCACCGGAAAATCGTAATCCGGTCGATTGTCCCCCATGCGCCGGTTATGAATGCTCGGATGCGGGCTGGTGCTTTTTTTAAGGTAAAAGCAATCCCCGTCCATCGAGATGAGAACATGAAGAAACCTACATTAAAAGCAGAAGTTTTCCGCCCCAACAATAATTTTGAGGCAAAAGAACAACTTGAAAGATATTTTAATAAATTAGATATTACAGATATAAGCAAGGTTTCCGTATCGTTTGCAGTTTCTGGTGGGGACATAACTGATACTATCGATATTGCTTTGATTTATGAACCGCATCAAAATTCACCTTCTACAGAAGGCAATCTACTTGAAATAGAAAACACCTTATCTAAGATTACTGGCATCCTATCTGGTATAGACTCTAAGTTGTCCAACCTGGAAAGCAAAACACCAGATACAAACGACAAACTGCCCTATTTGGAAACCGGTCTACGAAGCAGACTATCTATTATGGCAGGTGAATTATCTAATACGATAGAGCAATTGTCCGATGCAGAAGATGAACTGTCCGATGCAGAAGAGAGACTCTCTGAAATGCAAAAGAGACTATCTATCATGGCAGGTGAGTTATATTATCTGGTGGAAGAATTAGAAGCATGTGGCTACAAATTTTAACTATGAAAGTCAACATACACCACTCATGATTTCCATCTACCCCATCAAAAACGCCGACGTTCCTTACGACCTGCTTTTTCTGGCGGACGAAGACGACGACCAGATTGCAAAATACAGGAATACAGCCACGTTTTTCGCCGCATGGAAAGACGGTGAAATCGTTGGAATCATTGGGCTGAAACCTTGTGGTGAGGCTGCCATCGAGATCGTCAACGTCGCGGTTGCCGAAAAGCTTCACAATCAAAAGATCGGAACCGGCCTGCTGGAAAAAGCTATCGCCTATTCGAAAGAAAAACAATACCGGGAGATAGTCATCAAGACGGGAAACTGCGGAATCAAGCATCTTTATTTGTACCAGCGTTGCGGCTTTCGCTTCGATTCCATCAACAAAAACTACATGATCGACCACTACCCGAATCCGATCTTCGAGAACGGCATCCAATGCATGGATCAGATCGTATTGAAGCAGGAGCTATCCTGACCCGGCTGATTTCAGACAAATTTACTGCGAATTGAAAGCACTCGATCAAGGCGATGTTGTGGTCTTGATCGCTGAGAAGAAGACGTTCACCCTTCCCTATCGGATTCTTCCGTTACATCCTTCTCGTTTTCCCCACATTCCGGGCTGTGCTGCGGGCAGTTTTCACATAGTCCCGAGCAGGAAGTGTTTTTCCGTTTCCGGTGCGATTGGACCTTGAAATAGACGAACAGAACCGCAGCAACGAGGACGATCAAGCCCACGAGAACGTACTCAACTGTCGGGTTCATCACTCGCCCCTTTCTACCAGCCTAAAAACGTTCCCACCTGGAAAACGATCGACGTTAAAACGTAGCCTAAGAAGGTCAATCCGCCCCATTGCAATACGGCCCACTTCCACTTGCCGCTTTCCTGCCGGGTAACGGCGAACGTGGCGACGCATGGCGTGGCGATCAGCATGAAAAGCATGACACAAAAAGCCACCAGCGGCGTGTACCGCTCACTAAGCGCTCCACGCAAATCGGTCGATTCCGAGTCGGCTTCTCCCAACGAAAACACAATGCCCATTTGCGCAACGAACACTTCTTTGGCGGCGGTAGCGCCGATCATCGCCGTACCTATCCGCCAGTCGAAGCCCATCGGGGAAATAACGACTTCCATCGCTTTACCCATTCGTCCCGCAAAGGAATACAGCAAGGCTTCCTCACCCCGTAGCGAATCGGCTTCTTCCTGAGACATCTGTTCGCCTTGCGCCAGTCTCTGGTCGACTTCGTAGACATCTTTACGCGGGAAAGTCGTCAGCGCCCAAAGCACAATGGAGATCGCCAGAATAACCGTACCGGCCTTCCGCAGATACATCCAGGCACGTTGCCACATTTTCAACATCACCGATTTCAGGGTCGGGAGGCGGTACGGCGGCAGTTCCATCACAAACGGGGTAGAGGCTCCCGCCAGCAGCGACGACCGCAGCACCTTCGCCAGTGCCACCGCGAGAAGGATGCCGATCATGTAAATCATCCACATCACCGGTGCTCGCAACGATTCCGAGAAAAAGGCCGGTATCAGCAACATGTAAATCGGCAATCGCGCCCCGCAGGACATCAACGGAAGCACAAGGATGGTCGTCAGACGGTCCCGTTCGCTTTCGAGTGTCCGGGTCGCCATAATTCCCGGAATGGTGCAGCCGAAACCGGTGAGCATCGGAATGAAACTCTTGCCGTGCAACCCGATTTTATGCATGAAACTGTCCACCAGAAACGCAGCCCGCGCCATGTAGCCGGAGTCTTCCAGAAAAGCGATTCCCAGGAAAAGCAGCACGATATTGGGTAAAAAGACGATCACGCCACCCACACCACCGATGATGCCATCCACCAGCAGCGAGCGTAACGGACTGAAGCCCTGGGTATCCGCCCAGAAACCGTTGAGCCATTCCGCCAGATGCTCGAATATCGTTTCCAACCATCCCATCGGATACTCGCCGACCGCAAAAGTCAGCCAAAACACCAGATACATCGCTGCAAGGAAAAACGGCAGCCCCAAAAGTCTGTGACACAAAATGCGGTCCACCATGTCGGAGGTGGTACGGTCGTTCTCGTCGATGCGGCGAATCACCACATCACGAATCAAACCCGATACGTACCCATAACGCTTGTCGCCGATCGCGACTTCTCCGGGTTCTCCCACAAGGCTTTCGATCGATTTCGACACCTCGCCGGCAGCCTGCAAAAACGCTCCATTGTCGATCACTTTGCGCTGAATCCACTCGACCATCTCTTGATCGTCTTCGAGCGCTTTCAACGCTAACCAACGCCGAGGCGGAGCGTTTTCAGGCAGTTTTTCCGGCAATTTCTCGACGAGTTCGTCCACGAAACGGTCCAACATGTCACCGGAACCCAGAGAATGCTCCGTCACAGGGTTTTCATGAGCGAATTGAATCGCTTCCCGCAACTCTTCGATCCCCTTGCCTACTCTTCCAATGGTTTCGATTACGGGAAATCCCAGCAACTCGGACATGCGCTGGACATCGAGCCTCTGGCCTCGCTTGTGGGCGTCGTCGCTCATGTTCAGCGCCAACACAAGGTTCGCACCCATTTCCATCAATTGAACGAGCAGGTAGAGGTTGCGTTCGAGGTTGGATGAATCCGCAATGCAGACCACCACCGAAGGCTTTTCCTCCAAAATCACCCGTCGGGCAATGCGCTCCTCTGGGCTGTACGCGGTCAAACTATACGTACCTGGAAGATCCGTGACGGTAATTTTGTGGTCTTTGTATCGATAACTGCCGTCTTTTCGTTCGACAGTAACCCCCGGATAATTGGCAACCAGTTGCTTCGCACCGGTCAACTCGTTGAAAACCGTGGTTTTTCCGCTATTCGGGTTCCCTGCCAGCGCAATTCGGTACTTCTCGGTCATCGATGAACTCTTTTTCGGATGTTGATGGAATCACGTCTCTCTATCAGTCACTGAAAATCGCTTCCATCCGTCGAATATTATTTTTTCGAATCCCCGCTCGAGGGTCCGTCGCTTAAACAAACTTGAACGTCGTCGGCCTCGGAAAGCCTTAACGAAAGTTGAAATCCCTTCATTCGAATCCAGATAGGATCGCCGGTCGGCGCTTTACGTTCGAGAAAAATACAGGTATCGGGAAGCATCCCCATATCGATCAGGCGTTGACGCACGGCGCCTTTCGATCGGATTTGCAACACTTTGGCGCTTTGTCCCGGTTTTAGATCGGACAATCGCAGCTTTTGGGTGCACACAGCGGGTATGATAGGAGGATTTTCCGACTCGCTGGCGTCGATAAATTCCCAAAGCTTCTGTTGACGTTCTGGATGGGAACGGAAATACTCGTACAATTTCACGAGCTTATCCACTCCTTCATCGGAAAGAGCATGTTCCACCGTGCAAGCATCCGATTCGGAGTTCGCCTCACTGACACGCAACAAC
Organism: Myxococcota bacterium; assembly: GCA_963676915.2. Classification (GTDB taxonomy): domain Bacteria; phylum Myxococcota_A; class SURF-8; order SURF-8. The sequence goes on along the minus strand of CAXXVK010000021.1, from coordinate 8,168 downwards.
TCCTGGAAGAACCATCGCAAAAGCTCGTGTCGAACTCGAACTTTTCGCGCTAATTCGGTCCCTTCCGGAGTCAACTCGATGTATTCGCGTGCTTCGTATTTCACCAACCCACGTTCACCGAGTTTTCTCATCGCGTCGGAAACTGAAGCCATCCGTACATTTTTTAGAAAAGCGATGTCTTTGACGCGGGCCACCTTTTTTTCTTCGATCAGTTTGTGAACCGCTTCGATGTAATCTTCCAGGCTTTCCGAAAGCCGTGTACCGCGTTTGTTGTCAGATTCAAGAGATACCATGCTATTCGACCTCCTGTTAGGCGCGCCTACTTTATGTATTTTGATTTAACTTGTCAATGAAAACCTATGGCAAAGAAAAGAAATTTTGGATTTTTTTCTTCGTCACATTCGTTCAGGTCTACTGTCCTAAACCATTCGTGACCCCTACAAGAATAGGTACAGCCACAGCAATGCAGGTTGCATAACAAAATTCAGGAAATCGTTCTATTGAAATTGGTGGGGGATACGTTTAAGCGGGATTCGTTGGATACAATAATGACCTTAAAACGATCACAGCGGCTGACTTACACCCAGCCCAACGGAAAAAAGAAAACTTCTTTAGACCGTGGGTTTTTCTGCCGTTGGCAACTCGATAATAAAAGTAGCGCCTTCTCCAGCCACACTTTCGGCCCTTAAGGAACCACCATGATCTTTGATGATTCCATGGCTGATAGACAACCCCAGCCCCGTGCCTTTTCCACCTGTTTTGGTCGTAAAAAACGGATCAAAGACCCTATCGAGGGTTGTTTCATCCATTCCGGGGCCGTTGTCCACTACGGAAATCCGAACCTGGTTTTTTCCTTGAAACGTAGTGGGTTCACAGCGGACATCGATACGTCGGGGATGCTCGGAACGGACTTCCTGTTCATGCAACGCGTCCGTCGCATTGGTGACCAGGTTCATGAAGACCTGTTGGAGTTGCTGACGGTTACAGGAAAGCCAGTAGCGTTTGGGGTCGATTTCGACACGAAGATCAATCCGTTCCTTTTTCAGGGAGGATTTGATCAGAGAAAGCGTGTCTTCTATCAATGAATGCAGGGAACAAAGCTCGTGACTGTCTGAATTTTTGCGTGCAAACGTGAGAAGGTTCCGCACAATGGTAGCGACTCGCTCGCCTTCTTTGAAGATCTCGTCGGCGAATTCCTGAATGGTTTCCGGGTCTCGATCGTTACGATCGGAAATGAGAGTCGCATAATTCATTATGACGTTGATCGGATTGTTGATTTCGTGGGCTACACCGGAGGCCAATGTTCCGAGACTTTCAAGTTTCTGCTGTTGCCGCAGATGGACTTCCATCGCCTCCCGCTGCCGTTCGGCCGTTTTTCTCTCGGAAATTTCGTGAACCAACTTAAGATTCGTTTCACTCAACTCGCGCGTTCTCTGCTCGACCAACTCCTGGAGATGGCTTTTCATCTCCGTCAATTCCTCTTGTGCTTCTTTGCGCTCGGCGACTTCGTGCTTAAGATCCTGGTTGGCGTTTTTCAACGCGGTTGATTTGTTTTGTAATTCCGAAGACTTCGCTTGAAGTTCCGTCAAAAAGGAAATGAGTTGCTTCAGAAGCATCCCCGGACAAATCACCATCGCCGAGGACAACACGGTAAACAGCGCTCCTCCCAGAAGCCAGGAATAACCGGAACGGGAATCGAACCAGACTTTTTCGTGCATCGGCCAGAGTTCGTATACACAACCGGTTCCTATTACGGCAATCGTGACCATCCCTAGCCCAACGGCGAATAACCCATACCGGAATCCATGCAATCCCGTCACGACGACACAAAACGCGAGAAGGAACCAGATCCCTGCTCCCCCAAGTCCAAAATGAACCAGGACAACAACGATGATCACATAGGATACCGTATATCCGAACAGCGTTTTCAGCCGAAAAGACAGTCGCTTTCGAAATATCGCAAGTATCAGCGTGACGAAATAAATGCCGAGATATAGAGCAATGATGCTCCACTTTCCCGCCATATAGGCTTTTACAACGCCTGCTGCGGTGGAAAACAGGCCGAGCACGGCGAACCAGAGGATCAAGCCGCTGATGATCTCGTCGCGGAAATTCCGAATCAAATCGGTCCGAAAGAAAATGGCGCTGCTTTTCTCGTTGGCTTCATTGTCCTTTGGCAACGTTTCGTTCATTTTCTTGGATCGACCTTCCAGCCAGATGCGTACGATTCGAATTCTTGGATCGTGGAAATATCACACTGGGAATAACTTACCAAGAAAAACCGCTGAAAATCGCCAAAAAGCATGAGCCGTTGATCATCTTTTTTTCGATCTTTTTTTCTTCTTCGCTTTGGGTGCAGGAGCCTCGGGAAGTGGAGGATTTCTCGCCAGGGCTGGATCTCCATGGGGCCAACCACCCTTTTGCCAGACGAACAGAAGAACCGCGACGCCGGTCAGCAAAAACGGCAAGGATAGAATCTGACCCATCGTAATCATCGTATCCGGCGTTAAGGTCTGGTATTCTTTGGCATATTCCACCAAATATCGAAACGTGAAATAGCCTGTCAGAAACGTTCCTGTCATCAAACCACGAGGTCGTTTCTCTTTTCCGGCCAGTTTATCGACCAGAAAAAGAAGCCCCATAACCCATAACCCGCCGAAAAATTCGTACAACTGACTTGGGTGTCTCGGCACCATATTTGCGCCATCGTATCGGGGAAAACAGACGGCCCAGGGAACGTCCGTAGCCCGACCGACGATTTCCGAATTGAAAAAATTCCCCATGCGTACCATGGCAGCCGCCAAAGCGGCCGGAATCGCCAACCGGTCCGTCACTTCGATAAACGGTATTCTGTAAATACGGTGATAGAGAAACAAAGCAATGACCAACCCCACCGTGGCACCATGGCTGGCCAGGCCGCCTTTCCAGAAATACAGGATCTGCAACGGGTGAGAGAGGTAGTAGTCCGTATTGTAAAACAGGCAATGCCCGATCCGGGAACCGATCACCACACCCAATACGCCATAAATGAAAAAGTTGCTGGCGACATCATCCCGCCAACCACCACGGGTCATCTGCCAACGCCAGAGATACAACCCTCCTAAAAGAGTCATGGCGAAAAACACCCCGTAATAACGTATGGTTACAGGCCACGTAATCAACTCCGGAGCAATGTTCCAGACCAGGCAATCCACATTCGACATTTCGTATCCTTGCATGGGTTTAGGTAACGTTTCGAACCTTGTTGTGGGTTTTATCCCGAACTCCGCTTGGAAACAAGAACTAACCTCGGAATATTCCCACAAAGACATCAAAAAGCACGGCCTTTTCCCATTCTGCTTGACCACATTGAAATAATGTTTACTTTGTAAGTGGTTTCAATGAATTACACCAACCCCATGGAACTTGCCATGTATGATTACGATTTCGTCGTCCTCGGTTCCGGTCCCGCCGGAGAAAAAGCCGCGACCCTCGCAGCCGATTTCGGAAAAAGAGTCGCCATTATCGAAAGCCGCGCTCAACCGGGCGGCGTCTGCGTGCATACGGGAACCATTCCGTCCAAAACCTTGCGAGAATCGTCTTTATATTTGTCCGGTATTCGTTCTCGGGGTTTGTATGGAGTCAATTACTTAGTCAAACACGATATCTCCGTCCAGGACTTTATGTATCGCCGACATCAAGTCGTGCAACGGGAAATCGATTTGATTTACCAGCGTTGCGCACGCTCCCGCATCGATCTTCTTCCCGGTTGGGGAGAATTCATCGATCCACATACCATCATTGTAAAACGTCCTGGAGGCGAGGAAATCGTCACGTCCGAGCACTTTCTCATCAGCACCGGTTCGCGTCCCTGGCATCCCGATTTTCTACCTTTCGACGATCCCAGCGTTTACGATTCGGACACCGTACTCGACATGAAAGACATCCCCCGCTCTATGACCATTGTAGGTGCGGGCGTGATCGGCTGCGAATACTCCACGATTTTCGCCGCTTTGGGAATACGTGTCGTTCTTATGGACGAACGCCCGCAACTTCTGCCGTTTCTCGATCGGGAAATCGCCGGAAAACTGCATGAAGGCATGATGAAACTGGGCATTCAGTTGTTGCAGGGTGAAGCCATCGAAAAAGTGAATCGAATCAACGACCACGAGTTGGTTATCTACTTGAAATCAGGGCAGACCTTCAACACCGAAAGCTTGCTGTTCGCTGCCGGACGCCAGGGAAACACCCGCAATATCGGTCTCGAAAACCTGGGATTGAAACCCAACAAGCGGGGACAACTGATCGTCAACGAACATTACCAGACCGATATTCCCACCATTTACGCGGCTGGAGATGTCATCGGGTTTCCATCGCTGGCCAGTGCATCGATGGAACAAGGTCGCACAGCCGTTTCCCACGCTTTCGATCTCGACGCAAAGGACGGCATCACCTCCCTTCTACCTTTCGGCATTTACACCATTCCCGAAGTCAGCGCCGTGGGCGAAAGCGAAGAAAGCTGCCAGGAAAAAGGGATACCCTACGAAGTCGGTCGCGCCGGATTCAGTGAAAATACCCGAGGACAGATCATCGGCGATCTCGACGGCATGACCAAGCTGATCTTCAACTCCGACGACCGGAAGCTGTTAGGCGTTCACGTCATTGGCGACCGCGCCAGCGAACTGATTCATATCGGACAGACCGTGCTGCATTTCGGGGGAACGATAGATTACTTCATCGAGGCCGTGTTCAACTACCCTACCCTTTCGGAATCCTACAAAACGGCAGCGTACGACGGTTTGGCCAAACTCAAGCGTCGCCACTGATATCGTCAAAATGCGAAATTTTCGATAAAAAAACCCATCTTTCCAAGATTTCCTGTTCAATTAAAAAGCTACCTGCTATAATATACTTGATTGATTCTACGTGCATGGATTTCATGTTTTGACGGGCGGCAATCATGCGTCTTGGCAGGTTGTTTTGCATTTTGGTGCTGATGTTCGCGATTTCGGCGTGTGTTTCGAAATCGTCCCGCTCCCGTGGGTTTTCTGCTCCTCCCACTTCCGAGGACATCAGCCGCCGATTGGGAATCGAACCGGAAGACGGCCGAAGCGCGTATCTTCCCGGTAGGTTGGATCTGAGAAACCGGCAAGGGCGAATGGTCCGGCTTCACGAGTTGCGCGGCAAAGTGCTGTTGATCGACTATTTCACCACCTACGCTCAACCGAGCCAGTATTTAACGCCGATTTATGACGAACTGTACCGCAAATACAAAGATCGTGGTTTTGTCGTCGTTGGCGTTTCACTGGACGCCCAGGGCTGGACGTTGCTTGATCCATTCATCGAGGCATTTCACCTGAGCTATCCGATTTACGTGGATGCCCAAAACGGACAGGAAATCGAAACACCGTTCGGCGGATACTTGCAGGACATCCCAACGGCGATTCTCGTAAACCGGGACGGTGAAATGATCAAAGGATACATCGGTGTTACCGATCTCAAGAAGTTGGAAAAAGACATTTTGAAACAAATCGAGGCGAAATGAACTGGGATTTCATAGAAACTCTCTCCAAGGGTGGCGTCGTCATGGTGCCGATCGCCCTTGCGGCGGTATTGGCTCTGACCTTGTTTTTTCGAGCGCATCTACTCGCTGCAACGTCACCGTGTCATTCCCGAACGGCTGGTTAACCACCTGAAATCCCTGTTGAAAGAAGAAAAGGTTTCGGAAGCCAAAGCGCTTTGCGAACAGCACAAAAGCGCGTTTAGCGGAATTATCCTTGCGGCCCTGGAACACGCAGGAAAATCACGGGAGCGCCTCAAGGTCGTGATGGAGGAGGTCGGCAAGAGCGCCATGGCCGATCTTGAGCGCTACATCAATGCGTTGGGAACCATCGCGGGCGTTTCTCCGCTTCTCGGTTTGCTGGGAACGGTCACGGGCATGATCCGCGTTTTCCAGGAAGTCACAACGGCAGGTGTCGGCGATCCGAGATTGCTGGCCTCGGGCATCTGGGAAGCGATGCTCACCACCGCAGCCGGGTTGATCGTCGCGATTCCTGCACTGATCGCCTACCGTTACCTGCTTTCCCGCGTGGATCGTCTTGCGTTGGAATTGGGAAGAAATCTCCCTGGAATTGATCGAATACCTGTACGAGGACTGACGTGGATTTTCGACCGCAAAAACGTAGCCGACGCAACGAAGTCACGGTGGAAATCACGCCGTTGGTCGATGTGGTGTTCCTGCTGCTGATCTTTTTCGCCGTAACCACTTCGTTCGTCAACTCTCCCGGTATCGAAGTGGATCTCCCCAAGGCAGCGTCCTCGGACATGCCTTCACAGATGGATGACATCGTGGTCGCGATCAACAACGCAGGAGAGATCATTTTCGAAAATCGACGTGTCAGTCTGGAAGAGTTGACGGCACGCTTCGAGGAAATGGCAAAGGAGAGGCAGAATTCGACCGTTATCGTTCAGGCGGATGAACTAACGCACCACGGCACCGTGGTGCAGGTGATGGACGCCGCCAAGGAAGCAGGTTACAGCCGTCTGGCCATTGCCACACGACGCTAGGACCATGGGAAGGAGAAAAACCATGCGTAGACAAGCGGTTTTCGGGTTGCAGGGCTGGTATCCCTACGAAAACTCGGCGGCAAAACGTACGCTCGAACGCATGTTTCCTGACGAAATGTTTCGAAAACCAGGCTTGCGGCGTAGTGGCTCCTCATGCAGGATGGGCCTATTCCGGGCCGACAGCCGCGAAAGTCTACGCTTCGGTTCGTATTCCCGACCGCGTGGTCGTGCTCTGCCCGGCACATCATTACGGCGGACCGTCCATCGCACTATATCCCGAGGGAAGTTGGGAAACGCCGCTGGGAGATATTCCGGTGGACGACGCTTTCGGGCGAGCCTTGACGGAACGTTTTTCCGACATCCGACCGGCAGCACAAGCGCATTCGGAAGAACACGCCATCGAAATTCAACTGCCGTTTCTGCAATTTCGTAACCCGAATGTTTCCATCGTGCCGATTCGTCTGCACTCTCTAGGACAAAAAGAAAGACATCGTTTGGCGCAAACGTTGGCCGATGTTTCGGAAAATGCAGAGGGGGAAACGCTGATCGTCGCTTCCTCGGACATGAGCCATGAAAGCGAATACGCCATTCTTCAGCGACACGACCCAATGGCGATTGAAAAAATCAAAGCCATGGACGCCGACGGACTGCACAATGTCTGCCGCGAGCACTCCATCACCATGTGCGGAGTCCTGCCCGTGGCTGTGATGATCGAAACCTGCCTGTTACGCGGCGCAAAAAGCGTTCGCGAGATTCAATATACAACAAGCGCCGACGTTTCAGGACGCTACGATGGCTATTCCGTAGGCTATTTCGGGGCGGTTCTCGAATAGCTGCGTTTTTGACCTTGTACAGACATCAGAGGGGGCTTTCCTCCCGGTAAACCTTTTTCGGAGTTTCGATTCATGGCGAATGCACGCATTCATTACACATCTCAGGATCTTTGGGCCACGGTCATCCAACTTTGGGAAAATCTCGGGGGCGTTTCGCTCGCCGTGCTTCTCGCGGTTCTGACCGGCTCCGGGTTTCTTTCCGTATCCAACTGGCCGGTGGTAGTTGCCGCCATGGCGTTGATCGTCGCCCGAGGGGTATGGTTTCATCGCGCATTCGGCCTGGAATGGGACAAAGAAACCCGCGCCGTACGTGGCACGGAATTCAGCGTCCTCCCCATCACGGCCGTCTATCTGATTCTTCTGCTAACGGGACAAGCCGACTCCCCCTTCTACCCATTGCTATACATCTCTCTTGTGGCATTGGGAGCGTTCTTGGAAGGAAATCTTTCGGTGGCGGGAATCGTTACCGCCGTGATTTTCGAAGTTTTGTTTACGTCCGTCTTTCTCGGTCGCTTCGAGATAAGTTCGAACCATGTTTTTCATTTCGGCTTCATCTTGGTTTTCGGCTTTTTTCCTTACCTGTTTCTCAAATTCGACGACAACCTACGCAACAAGGAGATTCGCGAGCGATTTTCCGCCTGGGTCGAGGATTTCCGCAATGAAGCCCGTAACTTCCGTAATTCCGCCAGGGATTCGGCAGAGATTTCGTTGCATGATCGTGACAGAGAACAGGACGCCTCCGGGCTGCTGGCATTCAAAGAAGCAATCGACGACCAGCTAAAAGCCACG
>CAXXVK010000020.1:0-34835 GCA_963676915.2 Myxococcota bacterium | reverse complement strand
GCAGGGGTTCTCGTCGGAACATTCGTCCATCGAACCGGTTTCGTTATCGCCGTTGTTGCTCGAATTGTCGTTGTCTCCGGAGGTTCCGGCAGAGCCGGAATCGGAACATCCGCTTCCGATGGCCAGCAGGACAAGCAGGAGAGCCAGAGTAAAAACATTTCCCCCGAAACGATTGCGGGACAAGCGATTCGGTCGTTTTGTCAATCCCATCAACCTCTTCATGTTTACCAATTCCTTTTTCATTTTCGTCATTTTTTGAATAAGACTACTAAAATCTCTACGTTTTCGGCCCAATATCATATCATTCAACACCATCTCTCACAACGATTTTACAACTTTTTCGTGGGAGTGGCCTACTTCGGAAAAAGAGTGTGATTTGGAGACGTTCGGTTGTCCCTCGGTACGAAAATCCCTCCCCTTGGTTCCTGGTGCCCGTGTTTTCATCCGAACTCTCCTCGACTTGTTGCGGGAGCTTTGTTCACCATTCAGTAATAAGACGACGAGCAAGGCAAATATTCGAGATTTCCTGTTCCTGAATTTTGGCCTGTGCTCGATTACTCCTTGCATCCTTTCTTTCGACCTTTTACACTTGTGCGTATTCAACGATGCGAAACGGTTTTTTTCGTGATAAAGTTTCACTAAATTGTTTCATTTGTATCGAAACAGACTGTTTTCACTCAAAATTTCTTAGAAGGTGCCCATGCGGTCGAATCGAATCAAACAAGTTTCCGGACTTCTCGTTGCCTTTTTATTGGGGGTGTCAATCCCGATCGGCTCCCATAGTTTCGCCAAAACTCCCAACGATGTGTTCGCCAAACTGGACATTTTTGCCAAGGTTCTGCATTACGTGGAAACCAATTACGTCGAGCCGGTGAGTCAGCAGGAGTTGATCTACGGAGCCATCAAGGGAATGCTCGACACCCTCGACCCGCATACGATGTTCATGCCTCCCGATGTCTACCGGGAAATGAGGATCGATACGACCGGAGAATTCCAAGGTCTTGGAATTATTGTGGAAAAGCAGGGGAAGTATCTTACGGTGATCGAGCCGATCGAAGGTTCTCCCGCCGAACGGGAAGGTCTGCTTCCGGGGATCGCATCCTTCGCATCGACGATCAAGATGCCACCATGATGTCTTTGGCCGAAGCCACGAAATGGATGCGCGGTCCGTTGGGAACGTCGATTTCACTTGTATTGCAGCGTCCCGGACAGGACAAACCGATGCACAAAACTATTGTGCGAAAAAAAATCCTGATTCATTCCGTGCAAAGTCGGCTGATCGGTCCGACCACGGGCTATTTGAAAATCAAATCTTTTCAGGATCAAACCGCACGTCAAACCGCTGAAGCCCTGAAATCGTTGAAATCCGAGGCAGGCGGAAAACTTTCCGGGTTAGTGCTTGATCTGCGCGACAATCCCGGTGGACTGATGGACCAGGCCGTGATGATCGCCGACGAATTTCTTGAAAAAGGAGATATCGTCAGCACCAAAGGACGTAATCCACATCAGGTCGAAGTGGAAAAAGCCGGTCCGGGCGGCGCTTACCAATCAGGTCCGCTGGCCGTGCTGATCAATTACCGTTCCGCTTCCGCCGCCGAAATTCTCGCCGGGGCGCTCGTGGATCACGGACGAGCCAAGCTGGTCGGAAATGGTAGTTACGGCAAAGGATCGGTGCAGAATATCATCGATCTGGAGGATGGTTCCGGCCTGAAAATCACGGTGGCAAAGTATTTTACACCTTCCGGGAAATCCATAGAAGGCATTGGAATTACACCGGAATTCTTTGTAGATCAACCCGACCGACGGCGGGTGGCAATCGAAGGGAAAGCCATAGCCAAAAGCAATGGACTAAGCGAACTCGACGCCGCCACGAAACAGTTGCTGGCGAGCGTTCCGAAAAGCCCGAAAGTTTCTTCGAGCGATCTGCAACTTCAAGTTGCCTATGCGTTGGTGCAATAAAGAGTTTGGATGGATACGATAAAAACCGGGGAGGAACTAAGTCAATTGCATTGGGCCTCGATGGACGGGGATTGCATCCCCGTCCATACGTTTTTCTCATAGCCAAACGTGTGGAGCAGGATACAATCCTGCTCCACAGCTTGCTGACAAAGGTTTTTTGTCGTTTTTGAGCTTCAATAATTTCAATAAGTTACAGACGGAAGAAATTGTTCAAAGTGGGGTTTGTCAATTGCCTGTGGAGCAGGATACAATCCTGCTCCATCTTTAGGTTGCTCTGTCACAGATTTACCCCCTAACGAAAACCTCACAAATCCACCACAAAAGTCTTACACACAATCGTCTAACCCTGTGTGATTTCTAAACAGTCAGATGGGGATTCGCTTGACAGTCACCGGGCCTACCATTACAATTGGATGCCCGTTTCGATCAATAGAATTCATGGATTAGATTCCTTCCCTCAACGCAGGAGCCGGACCGATGAAAGCGCTGTGTGCCCTCCAAAATTCCGCCCAGATGCTGTTGGTAGTTCTCGTGGTTTTCGTTCTGTTTTTGGGATGCGAAAACGAAGGTTCTTCCGGCACGATTTCCGATGCCGACACCGACACGGAAGGAACCGTATGCACGCAGAACAGCGATTGTCCCAGCGGTACCTGTGACACGGAACAAGGCATCTGCGTTTCGTGGGGAAATACCGGCGATGAGGACGATACCTCCGAAAACAGCGATGTTGTAGTGGACGATGGTCGGATGATCGTCGTCACACCGCTTATTGTGGATTTCGGTGTGGTTCAGTTTCAGCAGGATAAAACAGAGTACATCACCGTTTCCAATTCCTCCCAAGCTACGGAAAACGCCACCGTCACCAAAATCCGTTTCGGTCAGTCCGACGTCTCGGATTTCAGTTTTACCGTGTCCATGGGTGGAAGCGAATTACCCGAGGAATTCCAGCCGGTTACCTTGGAGCCGGGCAAAGGCTTGACCATCGAGGTGGTTTACAATCCCCAAGATCTCGTTCCCGACGAAGGGTACACCCTGCAAATCGCTTCCGACGACCGGGAAAACCCGCTCGTGGATGTCGAACTCGTGACTCAGCAGAAAGGCGAGGCTCGGTTGGTGCCGATGTCGGTCGATGACGATGAAAACGAAGAAGAAATCGAGAAAATCGATTACGGCGAGGAAGTGATTTACGGCTCGTTTGAAGAATATCACCTGAGAATCTACAACAGACCCGAGGAAGCCGGGTCCAACCAGGTACTTCGCATTACCCAGGTTACGTTGGATAACGGCGAGATTCTCAGCGGGCCGTTCACTTTAAGTTTCGACGAAACGGTAGGTTCCATCAGTAGCGATAACCCCGTGAATTTGTTGCCGAACCAGGCGTTGGATGTCTTCATCACCTTCCGGCCTCCCAACCCCTTGGCATTCGACAATACCTTGCGAATCGTCAACAACGCCGCGACCGACAACCTGACCGAAATTCCCATCGAGGCCTCCTCGAAATTCGCCGAAGACGCGTGGATCGTCGTCGAGCCGGAAGAGTTGGATTTCGGTGAAGTGCAATACGGACAAGTCGCCGAACTGCCTTTGACCGTGACCAATCTCGGACTGCAACCCCTGGAAATCACGGAACTTGAATTCAGCGACGTGGGAAGTTCCTATTTCGGTTTCAACGATGACCCGATGATTTACACGGCCATCGGCAGCGAAGCAAGCCTGCCGATTTTCTTCACGTTTTCGCCCGACTCGAACACCGGCGCACAGCCTTTGCAGGAAGTGAAAATCTTCTCCAATGCAAGCAACACACCTTCTGGTTCGATTACGGTGAAAATGCGTGCATCGACCAGCGATCCGGAAATGCTGGTCAGCGAGGACGAAATCATCTTCGACAACGCCCGCGTAGGAGAACCGGTGCGGGAGACGATTACCGTCAAAAACATTGGCAACGGCAACCTCTCGATTTTCAACATTCAAAAGCAATTGCCCTCTCACCCGGAATTTTTCGTCGAGAATATTTCCGAGGAAATGCCCGCCATTCTGGAGGGACGCGAATCTCTGACCTTCGACATCGTATACGATCCGCTGGACACGGCGGACGATGTCTATGGCATTGAAATCATTCACAATGACCACGATCTTTTCGAAGAGGGCGACACCACCCGATCCGAATTTCTCATTACCGTCCGTTCGACCAATACCGTTCAATACGAGTTGCCGGTGGTGAAATTCAAAGTTCACAACGAGATCGCACCGGTAATCTACGATTCCACCGCTCCCGATCCCTGGAACGGCGCCGGTTTCCGGGCTGGCTCCAATTATCTGATCGATGTGGGTGAGGCCTCTTTTGACCCCGATGGCGGCGACATCACCGATTGCAAGATCGAGTTGCAAAGTCCCGCGCCGCTGTCGCAGTTCACCATCGAAGACACCGATGTCTGCGCCGTGAGTTTCACACCGGATCGGGAAGGTAGCTACAGTTTCCGTGCCATGGTGCGCGACGATGACGACGGAACCTTGCAGGAAGAAACACAGGGGATGTGGTCGGCCTGGAAGAACATGACGATCACCGTGGACAAGCCGGATACATTGATTCTGTATCTTGGAGACATCAATTTCTGCTCGGTCGGCCTGCAATGGTACGACCTCGTCTGGTATTCCAGCACAGATCAAGCTTGTGGCCCCTCCCAAAGCCTCTGCCCCTGGGGACCGGAGCACTCCGGCCCGTGCAATTTCACGTTGGGCGCGCAATCCGGCTGGACAACCGTAAGCTGGGATTACGGCAACCTGGACGGTGATTATTCGGAAATCGACGACGCCACCTTCCGGGTGGAAGTGTCTAAAGGTTTTGCGCTGTTCGGCGAACATGTAAAAATCATGATGGAGCGCAACGGACGAACGGATTACTACTGGCAATCGTTGATGGATTTCAGCCAGTTTTTGAACACCATGGTATTCACGATTCAGTTCAAACGTGAAAAAGGTATCTGGAAAGAGCCTCACAGTATGAACCCGGAAGCCAACTTCGATTGCTCGAATTCCTCGCGTACCTTCGATGGCGAAGAGGGACAGTGCACCGAGCATGGAGATTGCTGCTCCAGCGTCTGCGGAGCCGATCATGGGGTTCCGTATTGTCTCGAACACTGCAAATACAACAACGACTGCGTCTCGAACTGTTGCAAAGGCATCACCGGCTCGTCACGGGTATGTGTCCCTGCGGAGATGTGCGAAGAGGAGTAGAGGATTATTCTCGTTGCAGCTCGAAAAAGCTATTTTCAGGTGGGTGTCACGGCCATCGATTCTTCGAATCGAAGACCGTGACGGTTCCCGCTAATAGACTTTAGCCCGAAATATTCATGAGAATCGTAGCGAGACGCCGGAAACCGAAGAACTTTCGCGAAGTTGGAGCGATTTTCACCCGCAGGCATACTGGACAGTCTGTCGAGGATGAAAATCGGGAAACGAGAGAAAGATCGAGAGTTTTCAAGTCGGAGTAGATTCTTCATGAATATTCCGGGTTAGCCCAACGGCATTGGGGCGGGAGCCTTGCGCCGACAAAACGTTATTCGTTTGAAGAACTTACAGCCGAATTCTGACCTTTTCCAGTTTCTCGAAATCCTTCGGTCCCAGACCTTCTTCCATGGCCAGACGAATGTGACCGACTTCCTCCCAGTCCAGTTCGAACAGTCGACAGGCGCACATATCGGCGGCAACGGGGTTGTCGGCGGCGATGACGGTATTGGTCCAACGAACCCCGGTGATGTCCTTGCCGTCGGGGCCGTTTTGCGTCCGGGTGCGGGTAGCGTCGATGACGGTAAGCGTGCTGGGAAAGTTGCGGTTGAGATCGACGATGTTTTGGTTGAGGTTTTTGTGCAACTCTCCCCGGTTTCCTCCGGCAATACCCATCATGTTTTTCAAAGCCAGCGAAACCCCCGTGACTTTGTGATGCTTGGCCTGGGCGAGATTGATGATGACATCGCTTTTCAGTGCCACTTTTGCGATGGGCCAGGTTTTCAGCCAGCGGCTTTTTTCGAGTGTATGGTCTTGAAATGTCTTGTTTTTATCGATCCGGCGGATGAGTTTCAGCTTTTTGCTGCGGATGTCTTTAAGGTTTTCCTCGATTCCTGTGGTTTGCAGGCAGTGTTTCAGCCGATTAAGCGGATGATCGAAAACCGTTACCCGTTTCGCGCCCGCCTCCAGGCAAAGACGCGCCAAAGCGTGAACCATTTCCGGGTGCACGGTATCGGCCAGCGCCGGAGAACGGTTCCAACTCATGTTGGGTTTGATCAGTACCGATTGTCCTTTGTGCACGAAGCGCCCGATACCGCCGATTTCGTGCAGCGCGGCTTCCAGAATGACTTGAGGGCGTCCTCCCCGGACACTGGCCAGGTTTGCCATAGGTGCGGCAGGTGGAGGTTCGGCGAAAGCGACCGGCGAACCGGCGACCAGAACACCTGTTCCCAGAAGGTGGAGAAAACGCCGTCGGTTGCAGGTATTTTCCCTTTCGGATTTGTGTTCTCGTTGGCCGAATTCCCTGAACGTCACGTCGGATTCTCCTTTTTACGCATGCTATTGCGTGTTTCGTGTGAAAAAATTATACACGAAATATACGAAAATAGGGAAGGGGCGAATTGGAAAAAGCGACATCGCGAAAAACGGAAAGGTTTGCCGTCGAATCTATGTCCGGTTATATTGACCGCTTGAAATTGACATCCCGGGTCGAAACCGCTACGTTGCGGTTCGACGTTTCAACATTTCGGAGCGAAAATGGCTCATCGTACGATATTTGCGGTTCTTCTTGTCCTGCTGGCTGCAGCGCTTACCGGATGCATTACCGACCAGCCGGGCGTTGAGATGCCGGATGACATCATTCATTTCCCGATCAGCGTGGACGTGCATCCTGCGGGTCGTTACGCCGCCGTGGTCAACGCCAATTTCAATCAGGCGTACAACAACGGTTCGGTGATTTTCATCGATCTGACCACGTACGAAATCATCGACCGCTGGACAATGCCCATCGGCACGTTCGGGGGAGAATGCCGCTTCAATCATTCGGGTACCCGGCTGTATGTGGCCGTTCGTGGTCCTTTGAACGCGACGGACGAACTGGAAGCTCAGCTTAACGATCACGTCGTGGTGGTGGATATCGATACGGAAATCGCAGACCAGCCTTTGGCCGAAACCGGGAAAATCTGGAACAATTACCGGACGATACCGGTTTCCAAAGATCCTTACGGCATCGGTATCGACGAAAACGATCGCTACGTATACGTGACACACGTTTCCGGCGGTGAAGTGACGATTCTGGAAAACGAAATCGGGACGATCTCGGAAGCGCGGGAAAATTTACGGTACTGCGTTCCCGAAACGATGCAATGTCCTGCGTCGGTGGACGCCGGAGCCTTGTGCGGCGATTGCTCGACCGATGCCGAATGCGGTGGTGTGACGTATTTCGTCAATGAAAACGAGAAGTTGGTTGAGGAAATCGGCGACAACGCCTGTCTCGAAAACTTCCGCACCGGTCGATCCTATTGCGCGACATATTGCGAAGTGGATCGTTCGGAATACGACGCCGAGGGTCGGGTGATTCGGCTTGGCTGTCCCGAAGGATACCTCTGCGAAGATATCCAGCCGCTACGGAAAGTCACCGAGCGCAAGTTCAGTCAGGGCGGAAACCAGGCGGTGATTTCTCCGATTACGGGGACGGTCTATATTTCCCACAAAAACAGTCGTTATCTCGGGGTGTTACGTCCGTATCGCAATGAAGGTGCGGGGCTGGGACTGCGTGTGGATGAAGTCGCGGTCAGCGAAGCTGCCGACATACGTGGGCTGGTGTTTTCCCAAGATGGTGAAACCCTGTATACAGCCGTTCGTCAGTTGGAATCCGGTACGGCTTCTCCTGCGGTTGTATTTTTAGATACCCGTGTAAAAACGGAGGGTTGTGACGATCAACAGAAGATCGGCCAATCGGATACCTGCGAAACCAACGAGGCTGTTGATTTCATCGAGGTGGACAGTCAGCCCGCTAATCTGGCGACCTACGGGGACATGCTTTATCTGACGATCTACGGAACGGACGATCTCGAAGCCATTGATACACGGACTCGGCAGGTCGCCGACGTGGTGGATCTTTCCCCCGAGGCGTTTATTTCGGAACCTGGAATTTTTGTAAAATATTCAAGACCTTACGATCTTGTTACGTATGAAGCCGCAGAGGGCGCTTATGCGCTTGTCGCCAATTTCAACGCGCATGAAATCGTGGTGATTCAACTGTTCGATTCCCAGGATCAACCGGTGCATGCGGTGATCCGCAAAATCGAAAATCGCGCGAAATTGTATAAGGAAGACCAGCTTTGATCCACGAAGACGTTCGATCGATTCCGACCCGTTGCACGACGCGGATCGGCTCTTTTTCCGTGTTACGGCCTTTTTCGAGGTTCCGCGTTACGGATCTGGCCTGGATTTCGGTGGTTTTATTGGCAAGCCTGGCCTGGGTTTGCGGATGTTCTTCCTATGGAAGTTCGACAACGACCGCCAGTTCGTTGGACCGTCCCACAGCTATCGTCATTGCTAAATTAGAGCACGAACCGACTCAGACCGAAATCAACCTTTTCAATCGATATTTGCGCAACGCCGACGAAGATGAGCAGCTTTTCGAGGAATGCCTGACCTACGATTACCGCGCCTTCGCTTTCATCGCCAATTCCGGCGGGGATTCCGTGGCCAAGTTGGACCTGTGCCGACGGGAAGTGATCGACACCCACGCGGCGGGCAATCCTTTCGTGATCAGTCATATTCCGGTGGGACAGTTCCCCATCGATCTTGCTGTATCTCGTGACGAAAAACAGTCCCGCGTGTTCGTGTCTTTAGGGGGCGAGGATGCGTTGTCCATCGTGGATACCTACGCGGACCTTGCCTTGGCTCTGCCGGTTACGTTGCCTGGGCGACCGGGTGCGTTGGTTGTCGTGCCTTCCGATTCCACTCCCGAAGGACGGGTGGCGGTGCTGATTCCCGAACGTGGGGAAGTGGCCTATGTGGACAAAGTGCCCAGCGACGACCTGGAGCGCTGGCAGGTTGCGGAAACCGTTTCTCTGGCTACGACGGTAACGCCCGATCCTTTGCCGAACGCCATCGTGCTTTCTCCGGATGGAAAGACTCTGTTCATTACGGATCTGAATTCAGATTATTTTTACATGCTGGATGTAGCGCAACCCACGCTTCCTCCTCGGGTTCGCAATATTCAGGGACCGCAGCAGTCCGTTTCGGTAAGTCCCGACGGACGGTTTTTGTATTTCACCAAGTTCGAGAAATCGCGAGTGGCGGTGTACGATCTCGTACAGGATACTTACGTAGATACCAACGAAGAACTTCCCAGTCACCGCAATCAACCTCCGGCATCGAGTAGTTTCGATTACGACATTGCCGTCCAGAGCATTCCCGAGGTCGTGGTCTTTACCGAAGTTCAGAAGGATTTTCCTGACCTTGGGGGTGGGGACGAAGACGTCGAGGAAGAAGAAGCCGAACTGGATGGCGACGAAGAGCTTGAAGAGGTCGAAGCCGAAGAAGAAGTTCAGGACGATCCCAACACGGGAATCGGTGGTGTGGATACGATTCCATCGGCGGTGGCTCCCGAACTGTTCGCTTACGTGATCGGGCAACGGGGGCTTGTGCAGGTCGTGGACGTTCACGACGAAATGCACGAGCTTTTCGATACCCGACCCTCCACGCCGCCTTCGATGCAGATCGTCAGTGAGGACGAGTTGGAGAAAGACAACGGTCAGTGTATGGCCGATCTCGATGTTCGAGTTTATCGCAATCGAACCCCCGATGGTCTGTGGGAATTGTATTACAACGGAATCGTTCCTTACTCCGAGGAAAGCAATTCCGGCGTGATCGATGTCGAGAAAAGCCGTTTTTACGATACTTCAAATAATTTCGCCAATGTTTCCGCCCTTCAGGCTCGAAACGAGCGAATCAACGGGGACAGCATCGTCATTACCACCTCGCCGATTTCCGCCGATAACGACTCCCAGGGCTGTACCCAGGAATATCTGGACGAAAACGGCGAACCGGCGGTGCGCGTACTGCAACGTGTAAAGCTTGAAATCACCGGAATTACACCGGAATATCTGGAATTCGACTCCAACGGAATCGACCTTGAGGAATGCTTTAAAACGGCTGTGTCTTACGAGATCCGTGCCAATGACAATTACGTGGTTTACATGACTGAACTGGATCGCAATTCCATGCGAATCGGAGAACGCATGTACCAGGGGCGGGCCGTCAACTCGGATTTCGTGCCCTCGGACGTGATTCAAGGCGAGGATGAGTTGGATCGTTTGAGCTTCGAAAGAGATGACTGGCTGGACTATCTCTGCATTATGAGTGTGGATGACGGCCAGGGCGGTGAAATCGACGAGTACCGGTTCCGTACTACGCTGAATCTCAGCAATTCCGAGGAGTCCCGGCAAGGTATCCGCTGTCGGAATCCCTGGGAAGACAACGAAGCCTACTCCATGAGTTTCTCCAATGATTTGCTGGACTTCTCGATCTGTCAGGATACCGAATCCACAGACATTCTCACGAAAAGGCAGGAGACGTTCAAGTATTCGTTCCGTACCACAAGCGGAATCAATCAGATCCTCGTGGGTGGATTGAACGACGACGAATACGATGCGGACGACGAATACGATTCCGTGGTGGGGTCCATACCTGTGGATGCCGCATTGCTCGATTTTTATGAAAATCATCCGCGATTGTACATTTTGGATCAGGCCGAAGAGCGCATGTATATCGTGGAACTCGACACCGACAACCTGTTGGTGTTGACACTGTAATCAGGATATCTCATGGTCTGAAGAAGGCGAGCGTTTTCGGCGATTTCTGCCGAAGGGGTTTGCCAGATACTACGGCTCATGATAAAATATTTCGGTTTTTTTAACGAACGGGATAGGCATCCCTTCGATTTGGGAGAGCATCATGAAGAAAATCCATATGATTTTGATAGCTTGCCTCGTTGCTTCCATAGGAATCGTCGTGTTCAGTTGCGGAGACGATGACGGCGGATTCGAATGGGACGGTTCTTGTACCGTGGCGCAGGACTGCTGTCAGGGAAACGCCGAATGCGACGCTTTGTCCGAATGGAAATGTTTTGAAGGCGCTTGCTATGTAGCACCGTGGTTCTGTCAGGAAGACAGCGAGTGCGTAGACGGTTCCTGTGACAATTATAGCTGTGGCCCTGCGGGTCGTGTATCGGGTACTAATCCGAATACGGACGGAGACACCGACGACGATCAGGGTGGCGGTAGCGAGCAGG
The DNA here is from genome assembly GCA_963676915.2 of Myxococcota bacterium. GTDB lineage: Bacteria > Myxococcota_A > SURF-8 > SURF-8. The sequence goes on along the minus strand of CAXXVK010000020.1, from coordinate 23,566 downwards.
ACGAGTTGGTCGTTCCTTGTGAATATGTCTGTTGCAGCGATTCCGAATGTTCTTCGACCCAGACCTGTGTGCTGCATGAATGCATCGAAAAGGTAGAATGTCTGCCCGGCGAGGAATGCTGTGCGGACTATCAGTGCTGGGAAACGGATGACGACAAGGAAAACAAGGTCTGCTATCAGAAGATGTGTCGTCCCAAAGACAACCTTTGTCCCGACGAGTACGAATGCTGCGTCGATGCGGATTGCACCGGCGAAAAAATGGCTTGTATCGACAACGAGTGCATTCTCAAAGCCATCGAATGCACGTTGGGCAATATCGATTGTTGCGACAACATCGACCCCGGCAATCCAACCTGTCTGGCCTTCGGAGCGATCAAATCCGAAAAAGCGATCGAATGCGTGGATACCGACAATGATGGCGAGGGTGACGACTGGGTCGTGATTCCTTCTATTGAAGAAGATCCCGATTCGATTCAATGCGAAAAATTTTACGATTGCGTAACTTGTATCAGCCCAGGTCCGAACGGGACGTGCAACGAACTGCTCTGCTCCTACAATCAACGCTGTGAACTGGACGAAGCCAACCGGGACGACCCCGACAAGGCTTTGGCAGCCTGTCAGCAGGTAGACTCGGGCGATCCCGACAATCCGGCGCTTTCGAGGCGCTGCTTCACCGACAAGCGCGTTGGAAAAGATGGGCTGATGGTCTGCCAGGATTCCTTGCTGTTGGGTGACGCCTGCGCTCAGTGGGTCACGCCGGAAGATGGGGGCGATCCTTACCCCTACGTTTTCGGACGATGCTTCCCCGAAAGCCTGATCTGCAATGCGGAAACCCAGGATTCTTCGAATGCCTGTGAATATCCGTCATCAAAGTGACAAAAACGGTCTTTTTCGATAAAAACGGGGATGAAAATCCCCGTTTTTCATTTTTTTTCAATGATTCGATCGGGTAAAACACGTCCACTCCCAAGGGTGCGTTTCTAAGTGTGAAGCGCTTTTTCCTTTTCCTGTTGGATTGGCTCTTGCGAGGCGATGGGGAGCGAAGAGAAAAAATGAAGGAATGCAAGTGGTTTCAAGGATGTGCGTTACGTCTATTTATCTGATTTTTATGAGATTTCTCCGAACTTAACGCTCTAAAAAAACCTTGCGTCGCTTGCCGCTTCATGTTATGCCAAGCTGTCTTTTACCCGCAAAGGTACGGGTCAAACAGGAAAATGAAATACTGGCAAACAGCGTAATGCTGTAGCCTTGGGCCAATATGGAAGACCAAGTTATTGTTGATGAATCTTGAATCGGCAACCTTATTTCTCAGAGTGAGGGTCATGAACAGTCTAAAAACGATGACGATTGGGATATTCGCCACATTCCTGATTCTCCTGCCTTTTTCGGCCATTGCCCAGGAAGAGGCCGGCGAGGATTATGCGGCGGAAACGGATGAAACCTACGGCGAGGAAATGGACGAGTCCATGGATCTCACCGGTATAATGGGCGAAGAAGAAGCCGTAGAGGAGGAGGGTGGCAGTTCCGCCAAGGAACGCACCAAGCGGAAAGAAGTGACCATTCCGCTCGAAAAGAAAGCGAAAGTGGTCCAGAAAAAACTGTACCCGCAACTCATGAAACACGAAGTCAACGTGTTCAGCGGAATCAACGCTCTCGACGGCCTGACCTGGAATCTCGCCGTGGGTGGTCGTTACAACTTCCGTTTTCATGAAATGTTCGGCGTGCAGGCGACCGGTGCGTACGTGCAGAGCTTCGATAAAGACCTGCTCGACACCATCGAAGAAGGTGGCCTGGACCCGGAGAACGTCAAGAACTCGCCTCTGACCTGGTGGGGCGGCGCCGATTTCGTCTGGTATCCCATGTACGGAAAATTCGCGCTGCTTTCCAGCATCATCGCCCACTATGACCTCGGCATCTATGCCGGTGCCTCGGCGATGGGTCTTGACAATGGCGACATCCATCCCGCTCCTGAAGTGGGCATGATGACCAACCTGTACTTCAACCGTTGGTTGTCCCTGCGTGTGGATGTCACCTACTATGCTCTGTTGGCCGAAGATGATACCCGCGATCCCGCCACCCAGGGTGAGCAAACTGTCGGGAACATGAGTGTCCGCGGTGATAAGCGCGGCGGAACCCTGCTGCGCAACGTGCTGTTTGGAACGGTGGGTCTGAGTTTCCATCTCCCGCCGAACTGAGAGCCAAGTTAGAAACCGGATTAACCGTCAAGGGACGCCGCCTCTTTCTTTTAGGAGGCGGTCACCACGATAGGGAATGCTGATGAATAAGCACTTTTCTTACATGTTGCTATGGGTTTTGCCGATACTGTTCGCCGGTTGCGCCGGAGTGGAAACCCGTGAAGAGCTTCTCGCTCGTTACGACACGATCAATCCCAGCCCGGAAGTCATGCAGATTCCGGTCGTGCGGGATTCCATCATGGCGTACAATAACGAAGACTACTGGACGGCAGCCATCGGTTTCTTCAAGGTCACCCAGGAACCGCAGTTCCGTGGGATTCACGACACGGCCACGTTCTATTTCGCCGAGTCTCTGTATCGCCTTGGAATGTACAAACCCTGTACTTACCTGTTGTCCAACGACATCCTCTTCAAAGGACCGGACAACTCGCAGTACTTCACACCGGCACTGATTCGCTTGTTGATGATCACGTACGAAACCGGTGACGAAGACGTCATCTTCGCGGTGCTCAGTTCCGTAGAGTTGACGAGTTTCCCCCAGAAATTCCAGAACGAGCTGGTGTACTTGCTGGGCCGGATGTATTTCCAGCAGGGACAGATCGACGAAGCCTACATCAAGTTCAGCCAAGTGCAGGAAAACTCGGTGTTTTACGCGAAAGCCAATTACTTCCGCGGTATCATCGAGATCAAGCGCAAAGAATATGACAAGGCGAAAACCACCTTTGACATGATTCAAAAACTTCCCGAAGTTGCGGTGGAGTTCGGTGAATCGCAAAAAGTCAAGGAAATGAGCAAAATCGCCACCGGTCAATTGTATTACGCTGCCGGTCACGATGCGGGCGACGAAGACAAAGACCAGATTTTCTACACGGCGATTCAATATTACGACAAAGTGAGCCGTCAGAACGTCCGTTGGTTCGACTCCCTGTTCCAGAAGACTTGGGCCGCGACGTTGATCGGTCGTTTCGACGTTTCATTGGGTACCAGCCTGACGCTGGCCTCGCCGTTTTTCGACACGCGGTTCATTCCTGAAACGCACCTTATCGAAGCTATTACCTGGTTCCAGCTTTGCCGGTATCGTGAAGCCGAACGCAAGCTTAATTGGTTCTTTAGCAAGTTCGAGCCAATGGAACAAGATGCAGCAGCCTACTTGTCGGAGTGGCGAAGCAAGCCGTCCGAAACCGTCTTTGACGATATGGTCTGGCAGTACAAAGAGGCTTACCAGCATCCCAACAAGCAGACCACGGCCCTGTCCATTCAGATTCTTACGCACCTGTTGAACGACTCCAGCTTCACGAAAATGTATCTGCACATTCAGCAGTTCGATAAGGAATTCGCGACGTTGGAAGACGCTCCCAAGGAATTTCTCCAGACCTCTTTTCACGAAACGTCGGTTCGACGCATGGAGCGTCAGCAGTTGAACTTGCGCAAGCGTGCAGGCAAATACCTGATGCGCGGTCTTGCCGAAACCCATCGTATGCTGCGTAACCTGATCGGTAACGCGCAGAACGTGGACGTCGAAGTTTCGAGCGCCATGATGGAGCAGGCTCAGAAGCGGGACATCCAGGGACTCGACATGGACGCCATGGGAGTAGGGGAAATCTCCGAAGAAATGGAAAAACTTCGTACGCCGGCCGTCCGGGACGACTTCCAATGGTGGCCTTTCGACGGTGAATACTGGTACGACGAGTTGGGGTATTACCTGATGACCGTTGACCAGAAGTGCGAATAAATAATTAACTATCGCTCATCCGCCCAATTCAAAACGACGAACGGGTAACGTTATGGCAGCTAGAGTGCTCAGACTTGCTATCTTTTGGCTTGTATTTATCGCGTTTTGCGCAGGATCGTTCGTGATGGACCAGGTGATTGTCGCCAGCCATCAATCGGCCTACGCTCAGGACACGAAGAAGCGGAAACGTCGCAAGCGACGGACCAAGAAAGAGGATCAAAAGAAAAAGAGCGGCGAAGACGAAATGGACAAGCTGCTCAAAGGCGAGCAGGACGATCAGTTGATCGACCTGAAACTGCTGATGGTCGAAGAAGACGTCTCGATGATGGACTCCAAAGTCGGTCGCAGCATCGATATCACCATCAACAAGCTGCTCAACGTTCTCAAGCGGTATCAGACCGCCCAGACCTTGCGTCGTTTGGCCGAGCTGTATTCCGAAAAAGCCAAGCGCCTCAATATCGATAAGATGGAAGCGCACCAGAAGCGCATGGAGAAATGGTTCAAGGCCAACCAGGAAGGCGAGCCGCCCAAAGAGCCGGACCCCGATCTCTGGCTGCGATACAACCGTAAAGCCGTGACGGTCTGCGAATTCATCATCGATCGGTACCCGCAATATTCCGAGATGGACGATGCTTACTTCTTCATGGGGTCGAACCTTCGGGAAATCGGTCAGGCTGCCAAAGGTAACGATTATTTCCGCAAACTCGTGACGGAATATCCCAAAAGCGATTTCGCTCCCGAAGCGTACATGGCCATCGGCGATTACTATTTCGGTAATAACAATGTTTACGACGCCATGCCCGCATTCAGGAAGGTGCTGGAATACGATCAGACCAACAAACTGTGGGGTTATGCCAAGTACAAGCTGGCGTGGTGCGAGTACAACCTCGGTGCCTACGACACGTCCATCAAGAACTTCCAGGAAGTGGTCGAGTGGTCCGACGCACAGGGAACGGCTTCGAACATTACTCTGAAGGAAGAAGCCCTGCGCGACTTGGTTATGGCCTATGCCGACCAGGAAAAGAAAGACCAGAAAGAAATCGTCCGCGAAGCCGAAGAGTACTTTATGACCGTCGGCGGTAAAAAATACTTCCGTATGATGTTGGTTCGCTTGGGCGACATTCTGACCAACCAAGGAAAACTCGACGGTGCGATCATGGTGTACAGACGCCTGATTCACGATTATCCGCTGCACTTGGACAACGTGGAATTCCAGATGCGCATCGTGGAAGCCTTCTCCAACAAAGGAGACAAGGAAAACACCACGAAGGAAATCATCAATCTCGTCGAATATGCCAAGCCGCCGGAAGAATCCAAGTGGGTCGAAGCGAACCACGTCAAAGAACCGGACGCGATTCACGAAGCATGGATTACAGCCGAACGGATGTTGATTCGTACCGTGGTCGATTACCACAAGGAAGCCCGCAAGATCAATCGGGAAGAAGTGTGGGATCGTACTCAGGAACTGTACGACATTTACATGCAATACTTCAGTAAATCCGATAAGTTCTACGATGTTAGCTGGAACTATGCCGAATTGCTGTGGACCCGTGCTCACAACTACGATCGTGCCTGTCACCGCCGTGGTGGCGATGCTGCCGCACGAACTGCCAGTTGCGAAAGCATGAAGGAATACTACGACCGTGCCGGTAAAGGCTACATGAAGGTTGCCGAGATGGACCGAAAGGGTAAGCACTTCGAAGAAGCTTCCTATTCTGCCATTTTGTCTCTCGAAAAGCTGGTGCACGAAGAAATCAGCGACTGGATGAACGAAACCAAGAAGAAATCCCGTCGTGTGGATAAAGGGTACAAACTCAAAGAAGCCCACGTCAAAAAGGAACGCGAAAAGACTCATGTCGAGCGTTGCGAAGAAAACGTGGCCTTCCAGGAGAAGTTTAAACCGCGCAAGATGTCCGACAGCGTTACAAACTTCGTGAAGGCTTGCGACTTGTACATCGACAACATTCCGAAGTCGAAGTACAAAATCGACATCATTTACAAAGTCGCCATCATTCACTACACGCACAACAACTTCGATCAGGCGGTCAGTCGTTTTGAGATGATCACCAACGAGTACACGACCCACCGGCTGGCCGAGTACAGCGCCAACCTGATTCTCGACTCCCTCAACCTCAAGCGCGATTGGCGTGCGTTGTACACCAAAGTTCGGGAATACCTGAAGAACCGCCGCCTGACCCGCAAGGCCGGTTTCCGACGCGAACTTCGCGAACTCAACGAGAAGGTTACCTTCAAGAAGGTGGAAACCACCGAGTGTGAAGCTCTGCTGCTAACGCCTCGGACGCGCCCGGCTTATGAGAAATGGTATCAGGCCGCTCAGGAATATCAGCAGTTTACCGAAGAATTCAAGCGGTCGAAATTCCGTGAAATGGCCATGTACAACGCCGGTGTTCACCTTGTTGCGGCCGGTCGGATCTTGCAGGCCATCGATCAGCAGAACCTGCTTTTGAAAACCTATCCGAAATCCGTGTATCGTGAGGATGTCCACTACAAGATCGGTTTGAACTACATGGCCATGGCTATGTTCGACAAAGCCGTCACACAGTTCGACGAGTACACGAAAAAATTCCCCAAAGGGAAACACAAAGACGAAGCTTTGTACAATGCGGCGATTTTCCACGAAAACCTCGGAAATACCGCCAAAGCGATCGAATACAAAAAGAAGTACATGAAGTCGATTGAAGACGAAGATCAAAAAGACAAAATGCGCTTCACTTTCGGTATTATGTGGATGGAGCAGGACAAAGTGTTCCCTGCCTACGATGCTTTCAACGCATACCTCAAATCCCGTAAGAATGACATTACCTGGCCGAAGTTCGACAAAGATGGAAACGTAGAAAAACGTGGTCAGATTCGTGGCGAACCGAACCGGATTTTCGCCGCGCACCTGGAGTTGCTCGATATTTACGAACATCCCCGTGTGAAAAACTACAAAGCCAAAGAGGCCACGTACCAGACCATTTACAAGCTCGGATATTGCGATATCGAGGAAGGCTATGCCTTGGGGCAGGAAGCTCGTGACGCCATTGCTCTGACGCACTTCCGCAAAATCGAGCCGAAGCTGAAGGAATTCAAGGAAATCGAGCTGATCGTCAATTACAATCCCTGGGAATGGACGTCGAAGAAGATCAAAAAATGGGATACGAAGATGAAGGACAAGTTGACGTCCAAGGTCGAGATGGCCAACTCCCTGAAGCTTCAATATCTTGAAATTCTCAAGCTGAAATCCACCAAATACACGCTGGCTTCTCTGTATAAGCTGGGCGTTGTGTTCAGAGAATTGTCGGTTGCCATTTACAACTCCGAAATGCCGCCGTACTTCATGGAATTCGAGAATCCGGACGACCTGTACGTCCGATATGTCGATTCCGTGATGGAACGCATCGGTAAACCGGCGGAAATCGAAGCGATCGGGTTCTGGGAACGTTGCGTAAAAACTTCGTACAAACTCGGTGTTTACAACAAGTACTCGATGGATTCGCTGGATCAACTCAGCATCCTCGTACCGGATGTCTATCCTCCGGCCAAAGAATTCGCTCCCGAGCCTGGTTTCGAAAGCGATTCCTGGTACATGGCTCGATTCAAAGCGTTGAAACTTCCCGACTCCCCGGATTCTCCTGCTCTGGAAGAGGTCGAACCGGAGATGAAGGAAGAAGAGTCTGAAGGACCGGAGCCGAAGCCGATCGAGAGCGCTCCCGAAGCCGAGAAAACGGCGTTTAATGGTGCGCAAGCGACTGTATGGTAACGAAACATGAATACTCCCATGAATTTTCAGGAAGCTGAAAAAGCAAACGTTCAAGGAGCCGAGATGTCGATCAAAGCGCGGATTATCACCCTGCTTTTGCTTGCCGTGATCGTTACGGCGCTTGGTGCCTGTGGAGGAGAAGACAAACCTCAAGGCCCACCGCCCGAATGTATGACCGATAGTGACTGCGGACCGTATAAGGCCTGTCGAGCCGCCAAGTGTATTGTGGTGCAAACCCCGGAAAATATGGCCGGAAATGCACTGAAGCTGGCGAAGGAAGAGCTTGAAAAGTCCGATGTCAATTACGAGCGCGTGCTTGAATTGTACGATGAAGCGAGAAAGCATGTTCCGAACATCGACGACATGGACTTCAATATTGCGGTGATTTACGTCAAAATGCGTCGCTTCGATCAGGCTATGCCGAAAATTGACATGTTGCTGGAGAAAGATCCCACCAACGAAGAGTTGATTCTCGCCAAAGGCAAAGTCTACATGATGATGGGCGAACAGGATAAAGCCTTGGAATTCTTTCAGAAACAAGCCGAGGCGAATCCAGACAGCTTGAATGTTCGTAACAATATCGCTACGATTTACCGTCAGCGCAAAGATTGGGACAATGCACTCAAGTACATCCGGCAGATTTTCATGCTCGATCCCGCCCACGCCGGCGCCTTCAACAACCTGGGGTTGATTTATCTGGCGCAGGATAAGGTTCTTCTTTCTCGTATGGTGACCGCCAATGGTATCCAGGCGCAGAAAAACACGAATCGTCCCGAAGATGCCGGTCTTTACAACAACTTAGGTCTTATCTACCTGAAAATGGGTGAAAAGAACCGAGCGGTCAGCAACTTCCGCAAAGCTTTCAAAATCGACAAGACGTTGACGGCGGCCAACTTGAATCTCGGTCACATCTGTGTGGCAGGTCGCGACTGGAAACATGCTCGCGAGCATTATCAACGTGTTTTGGCCGAAGATCCCGAAAACCTGGAAGCTACCCTTGGTTTGGCCCAGGCTTTGAGAGGCTACGGCGAACTGAAGATGTCTGAAAAACTGTACTTGAAAGTGCTCAAGGCTCAACCCGAGAATCCTTATGCACTGTTCAGTCTTGGTGCACTTTACTGCGATCATCTGTATGACAAGAAAAACGCGGATGCTCAGTTCAAGAAATTCCTTTCTTTGAATCTCGAAGACGAAAAACGCAATACACAGGCGAAGAATTTCATCGAATTCTTCGAGTGCAAGAAGGTTGAAGTCATTGAAGAGAAGAAACCGACTCCTCCGCCGGTAGGTCCGAAGACCGAAGCGCCGCCGGAAGAAGGTCAACAGCCTCCCGCAGAGGGTGAAGAAGCTCCTGCCGATCAGCCTCCGGCTGAGGTTCAGGAAGGTGAACAACCGGCCGAGCAACCTGCGGAGCAACCCCCGGCAGAGGCGAAACCCGAGGAAAAACCTGCGGAGCAACCTCCGGCAGAGGCGAAACCTGAGGAAAAACCTGCAGAACAACCTCCGGCAGAGGCGAAACCCGAGGAAAAACCTGCGGAGCAACCTCCGGCAGAGGCGAAGCCCGAGGAAAAACCTGCGGAGCAACCTCCGGCAGAGGCGAAACCTGAGGAAAAACCTGCAGAACAACCTCCCGCAGAGGCGAAACCCGAGGAAAAACCTGCGGAGCAACCTCCGGCAGAGGCGAAGCCCGAGGAAAAACCTGCGGAGCAACCTCCGGCAGAGGCGAAGCCCGAGGAAAAACCTGCGGAAGTTCCCCCGGCGGAAGCTACTCCGGCTCAGTAACGTCGTTCAAAATAGCGAAAAATCGCTATTGAATGGATAAAATGGTGCGGTTTTGTGAAAAACCGACCGGTTGTACGGTCTCTTGGCATCGTAATTGTAGATGAGAGAACTCCCAAAGGGAGGTTATGATGAAAAAATTTTTGTTGGTATTCTTGATGGCCATTGTATTGGTTCTGGTGGCTGGTCCCGCATCGGCTCAGGATGTTCAATACAAGAAGAAAACCGTAATCGACTTCGAAGATCTGTTGATCGAAGGTGAACTGAAAAAACCGACGGGTGATTACTTCTTCGAGCGTAAAAAACGAAAATTCGATTCGTTGATCAAGGTGCGAAAAGATTTCGAAGCGGAAATGTTCAAGTCGGTTGACGACCTTAACTGAAGCGAAATACGAAACGTTGTAATGAGCGCTTGGAAAACAAGTGTTCGGTAGGTATAAAGACTGGTGTCGTTCGATAGATGCCTGAACATCTTTTTACTCTCAGGTATCAATAAGCACGACGAAAGAAAGCATCATGGCGGACAAAAAACTTGGCATCCAGTTAAATGTAAAGGATGATTCGGGCGAACGAACGCTCCGTTTCGAGCAGGGTTCCGTGACCATCGGGTGCGGAAAAAGCTCGGAGCTGAAATTATCCGGAAAAGACATTTCGGATGTTCATGTGATGCTGGATAGTTCGCGAGGCGATGTTTTTTCCCTGATGGATCTCGGTAGCGAAAAAGGGACGTTCGTCAACGACGAGAAAACCAGCAAATTCGATTTGAAAAAAGGCGATACGATCCGTATCGGATCGGCAACGATAGAAGTGGTGGACGTAGGGTACGATCTAAAAGAAGAAAAAAACGAACCCGAACCCGCCGACGAGGAAAAACCGGAAGCCGCCGCTTCGGAAGAGACGGCGAAGGAAGATACCAAACCAAGCGAACCGGAACCCCCTATGAAGAAAAAAGACGAGAAGAAAAAAGAGCAGAAGGTCGAAGAGAAGAAAGACGCTTCCAAGGAAACGAAAGAAGCGGTCGAGGCGAAAAGCGAGGAAACCTCTGAAGAAGAGGAAAAGGACGCTGAAGACGCCAAGGAAGAAAAGAAGGACGCTTCGAAAGAGGCGACTGGAGACGATCTTCTCGAAAAGAAAAAGCTCGCCTTCGAGAAAGCCAAGGCCGAGGCACGCAAGCGCAAACGCAAGTCTCGCTACACCATGGAGTTGATTCCCGAGAAGGTGGAGCGTTCTACGTCGAAGCAGCAGGTTTTCGAGGTTCGTGAGATCCTCTGGAACAATATGCTGATGGACATGCTTCACTACTCGAAAGCTCCCAGCATTCTGGTTGGTGAAAAGGGTGCGGACTTCTTCGTGCGGCAGGATCACCTTCCCGATGACGACAAGCCCTTTGAATTGTTTGCCGGCAACGGAAAATCGGCTACGTTGAATTTCACGAAGAGCATGAAGGGGCGCTATCAAGAAGGTGACGATAGCTATTCTTTCGAAGAGTTGGTCAGCAAAAACAAGGCTCAGAAGAAATCTTCCAATTCATATAGCATTGATGTCGCGCCCGGTTCTGCGGTGACGGTCGATTTCGATGAAGTACAATACTACGTTCGTTGGGTACCCCCGGCGGGATACAAAAAAGCACCGTTCACAAAAGATCTCGAATATCCGATCGTCGGATTGTTCGGCCTTCTGTACACACTGTTCGTGCTGTTTTACATTCAACTGACGACCATGCCGCCTCCGGAAATTGCGGATATCCTCGATGCTCCAGAACGTATCGCCAAGTTCATCCTTGAACCGATGGATGACGAGGACGATATCGAAGAGCCGGAAGAAGAAAAAATCGATATCCGGGATTCCGAAGATACGGCCATGGGTGATGAAGGAAAGATCGGCGAGGACGAAGCCGTCGTCGATAAAACCGAAGGTGACGCCCGCAAGCGACTCGAAGAAGATCGGGTTGTGGATGGCGCTGGTATCCTCGGTGCATTGGATACCGGAATGGAAGCCATGGACCGCCTGTTCGGTGGTGGTGGCCTGGGTGCCGGGTTGGATAAAACGCTCGGTATGCTCGAAGGTATCTCCGGTTTGGATATGCGCGGTGTCGGCGGTCTCGGAATGATGGGTGCCGGTATGGGCGGCGGTGGCGCTGCACTCGGTATCGGCGGACTGGGTACCCGAGGACGAGGTGGCGGACGCGGCGGCGCGGCTCGCTACGGAATCGGTGCCAGCGGAAAGCTGAAAAAGCGCTCCGGAAACATCAACATCCGCACCGGATCTCCTACGATTCAGGGTTCGTTGGACAAATCCATCATCGCCCGCATCATTCAGAAGCATCGTAGTCAGATTCGCTACTGCTACCAGAAAGAATTGCAGCGTTCTCCGGGCCTGTACGGTAAAATCAAGGTCAAATTCACGATCGGCCCGCGTGGCAACGTGTTGTCCTCGATGGTTTCGGTTACGACCATGCGCAACTCGAGTGTCGAAAGCTGCGTAGCCAACGTTATCAAGCGGCTGCGGTTCCCGGCACCGAAGGGCGGCGGTATCGTTGTCGTCAACTATCCGTTCATCTTTAACCAGAACCAGTAACGTAACGGAAGGTCGAACTTCCTTTAACCACGATGGTTGGATCTGATGAATAGAAAACACCTAGAATTCACTATGCTTCTCGCGCTTTTCGCCTTGCTGCTTCCCTTTACTGCGTTTGCGCAGGACGAGATGGAAGACGAGGAATACGTCGAAGATGAAATGGTCGATGAAGAGCCTGCCGAAGAAGAACCGGCGATGGACGAAGAGTACTTCGACGAGGAAGAAGCCGTTACCGAAGATGAATACGCCGACGAGGAAGCCGCTGACGAAGGCGGACAGGAACTGGCGGTTTCGGCCAGCCGACGCGGTGTCGAGACCTACTGGGGCGATCCGGACATCGTCGAAGTGGTCAAAGGCTTTTACATGAGTTCTCGCTTCGGTTTCGCCACTTTTTTGGTGGGTGACATGGCGGACCAGTCCGAGCCTGGAATGATGACGGGATTCGGTTTCGGCTACGATGTCGTCGATCGTTGGTTGGCGTTGGAGTTGGATGTGTTGGCAACCATCAACCAGGCTGGAACGATTGAAGAAATCTCCCCTACCACGGGGCGGCTGGCACCGGTCGATAACGCTGTGATCAAAGGCGATGCCTTGATCATGCAGATACCTTTTGTGCTTCATGCACGATACGCAGCGACCAAACGTCTGGAAGCCTATCTCGACCTGATGGGTGGATTAGCCTTCAATATGGCGGCTGCCGATGGTGTCGAAACGGTCCAGACTACCGACGCCAACGGAGATCCTGTCGTGCACACCACGGGCTTTAAAGATGGCGACATGATGGACTTCTTCGGTGGTGGACGTCTGGGTGTAGAGTACTACACGGGACTGCGGCATTTCTCGGTTGGTTTTGAAATCGGTGCTGGATACCTGATCAACGCTTCCAGTCTGTATGTCGCAGCCAATCCGACGTTGAAGTATACCTTCTGATTTTTAACCGATGAACCGGAAGATTCAGGCTCTCGCAACTGGCGGGAGCCTTTTTTCGTTATTTGGGATTTTCATAAAAACATAATGGACGGTTGAATTTCGTTTCCTATATGAAACGAGATTTTGCAAAGATGCGTAGTTTTTCGTGAAAAATTCCGAAGATTATGGGAAAACGATTCAGGCTTGAATCGTCCAAGAAAAACCAGCAGCGCTGTACTTGCTTTTCCATGCTGGCTGTGGTTGACTTCGCCCTGCAAACGAACAAGCTGTTTCGAGTTCGCATAGTAGGTTTGGGGGAATTTGCAGGACAGGATTGCATGTTCCATTGAAGCGAGGCAAACCGTCGAAAACGAGAGCTTACCGTTCGGACGTAAGCCGGTTTTCGTTGCAGATAATGAGAAACAGGCTTTTCGTTTACAGGTAAGAACGAGTTGTGTTTCATCGGAGGTTCACCACCGATGCGTATCAAAAGACTGGACATTTCCGGGTTTAAATCCTTCCCGGACAAAACGACCCTGATTTTCGACAAACCGATTGTCGGAATCGTGGGACCGAACGGCTGTGGTAAGTCGAATATCGTCGATGCCATTCGTTGGGTTATGGGCGAACAGAGCGTCAAAAACCTGCGTGGTCGCAATCGGGAAGACGTGATATTCGCGGGTAGTGAATCACGGCCGCCGAAATCCATCGCTGAGGTGACGTTGACCTTCGACAACTCCGCCAGAATGGCTCCTGCGCAATATGACGTGGACACCATTTCGGTATGTCGCAAGCTGTATCGTTCGGGAGACAGCGACTTTTTCATCAACAAAGCACCGTGTCGTCTGAAGGACATTACACATCTTTTCTTGGGATCGGGTGCGGGAAACAAGGCGTATTCCATTATCGAACAGGGGCGCATCGGGTTGATTGTTTCCGCCAAGCCCGAGGATCGCCGGTACATGATCGAAGAGGCGGCGGGAATTACCCGCTACCATTCGCGAAGGCGTGAAGCCGAGCGCAAAATGCTGCAAACACGGCAAAACCTGCTACGTACCGAAGACGTGTTGGCCGAGCAGAAACGGCAGCTTAACTCCCTGAATCGACAGGCGAAAAAAGCCGAACGGTATCGAGTTATCAAAAAACATTTGAAGGAACTCGAACTGGCGGCGGCCTCGTTTGAATTCGATCGTCTCAACGGCGATATTTCCACAAAGCGCAAAGAGTTGGGGACGTTACTCCAGGATCGCGCCACAAGTCGCACCGGGCTGGATACGATGGAAACGAAGCTGGAGACGGTTCGTATCGAGCAGGATACCCACGAGGCGCGGCTGAAGGATTTAAGCGAAGAAATCCACGAGTTGGAACGACTGATATCTCTGGAGGAAAACAACCGAAAAGCCTACAGCGAAGAAGATGAAAGAATTCGGACGCGCAAGACCGAGCTGGCCTCCACCGCTGAGGAACTGGAACAGCAAAAAGGCGAACTCGCCGCTGAAATCGTGAAATCCAGGGAAAACAAAGAACAGCTTCTGGAAAAGATCGAGGAAAAGAAAAAAGATCTCGAAACCCACCGCAAGCAGTTCGATGAAGCCGAGGCGGACTATCGCGCCGCACAAAAAGACGTGGACGAGCGAAAGTCTGCTCATTACAAACTCGCCAGCCGGATCGACTCCAAGCAGGGGGAAATCCGTTTCCTGTATCAGCGAATTTCGGATACAAAAGACCGCATCAGCCAGAATTCCGTGCAAAAGGCGATGGCTGAGAAGGAATATGCTCGTCTTGAAAGTGAGAAGATCGAATTCGTCGCAAAATTGCAGGAATTGAAAGACCGAGAGGCGACGCTTCAGCGACAAACGAAAGAGCAGGACGAGCGTCTGAACGCATTGCGGCAGCAAAGCGCTGAGGCATCGAGAGAATTGAACGAATCGCGCAGCAAGCGCATGAAAACGGCTTCTCGTCTGGAATCCCTAGCCGAGTTGGAACGCAACCTGGAAGGCTTTGCCAAGGGTGTGCGTACTGTCATGACGAAAAGCGCCGAAATCTTCGACGAAGGCGAATTGCTGGGGACGTTGGCGGATGCTATCGAAGCCGATCCCGATTACGAAGCGGCGCTTGCGGCAGTGCTTACAGATCGCGTGCAATGGCCTGTCACTCGGGATATGCAGGCGTCGGTCAAAGCCGTGCAGATCCTTCGTTCGAAAGACTACGGACGGACAAGCTTTATCCCTGCCGGATTGACTCCCGAGGCGCTGTCTTCGGTCGAGAACTCGTTGCCTCGTTTGTTTGACCACGTCCAGGTTCGGGACGATGTGCGAAACTATGTATCTTCGCTGCTGTCGGATGTCTTCGTGGCGGAGAATCTCGAAGATGCTTCCCGATATTGGTTGGAGAACCCTGGAAAATGCGTATTGGTTACGTTGGAAGGGGAAGTCATCGACCGTCAGGGAAGCCTGACCGGCGGTAGTTCCGAAGCCCAAAGCACGTTGTTGTTGGCTCGAAAAAGAGAAATGGGCGAGTTGGAGGAAAAGCTTGTTGGGTGGGACAAAACCATCGAAGAACAGCAAAGCCGTCGAAACGATTTCCAAAACCGCTTCGAACAGGTACGAAAAGAACTGGAACGTATACGAAGCGACCGCCGTCAGGTCGAAATCGCGATTTTAGGGTTGAACAAGGATCTTCATCGACTGGATGCGGATCTCGCCCGCGAAGACAATCGCCGCAATCGACTCGAAAAAGAGCGTGCGGAACAAGACGAAAAAATGGAGTCCTGGCGCAAGCAGGCGGAAGCCATCGAAAGCACGATCAAGGAAGACCGCGAGGCACAAGCCACATTGCAAAAGAAGCTTCAGGAAAGCCAGGATATTCTTTTGGAGGTGGCTGACAAACGAAACGCCTTGAGCGAAACGTTGCGGGCGGTGGACGTGGAATACGCCCAGATCGTCGAGCAACAGCGAGGATTGAATAATCATTTCAGTCAGTTACGCCAGCGAGAGCAGGAAATGCAGCGCTCCGTCGAGCGTACCCGTGAAGAAGTGACGCGAGACGAGCGACGCCGGAAAGAACTGGAAGAAAAAACGAAACAAAGCCACAAGACATCCGGCGAGCTGGTCGAGAAACGTTCTCGGGTGGATACGGTTGCTACACGGATACGGGAAGAATTTCTGCAAAAGAAAGCCACGATGGAAGCTCTTGGCGAAGAGGTCAAAAAAGCGCGAAAAGTGCTGGAAGGACTTCAGGAACAAGTGCAGAACGCCGAAGTTCGGGCCGTGCGCGACGAGGGCGAGCGGGAATCCCTGGTTCGGTTGATCGAGGATCGCTATGGCCTGAATCTTGCCGAATGCTGGGAAGAACATCGGCGGGAAGAACCTCTGAACGAGGAAGAGGAAGCCGAACGGATCGATCTGAGGGATAAGTTGGAGAAAATCGGTTCGGTAAACCTTCAGGCCATCAAAGATTACGAAGAGCTTTCCGAGCGTCACGAGTTTTTGAGCGCACAGCGCGAAGACCTGTTGCGTTCCATGACGGCGCTTGAAAAAGCCATCGAAAAAATCAATAGAACCACACGCAAGCGGTTTCGTGAAACCTTCGAGGCCGTCAACCGGAAGTTCTCCGAACTGTTTCCACGAATGTTCGAAGGCGGTCACGCTCAATTGCGCCTCATCGAACCGGAAAATCTGTTGGAAACCGGTGTGGAAATCGAAGTGCAGCCTCCCGGAAAAAAACTGCAAAGCGTGAGCCTGCTGTCTGGTGGGGAAAAAGCTCTGACCGCGATGAGTCTGATTTTCGCGATTTTCTTGTATCGTCCGACACCGTTCTGTTTGTTGGACGAAGTGGATGCGCCGTTGGATGACGTCAACATCGGGCGGTTCATCCAGACTGTGAAGCAAATCAGCAAAGTGAGTCAGTTCATTTTGATTACTCATAACCGGAAAACGATGGAAATCACCAACACGCTCTACGGCGTGACCATGGAAGAACCCGGTATCAGCAAAATCGTTTCCGTCGATCTCAACTGAGGAAAAAGCCTATGGATTTGGATGCGTTGCTAGCGGAACTCGGCTTGGAAAATTTTGACCTGGAAGGGTTTGTTTCGCAATACCTGGAGGCATTGAACGGGCCGTATGGACTGGTTGCCGCCGGATTTACATTGATTTTGCTCTTGACGCTGTTGTTGCGTCGAAAACGTCGAAAAGCGATGCAGCGCACGATGGAAGACGAACCGGCCTTCGCATCGGATGAGCGCGAGGAAGAGTCTGCCGTCGAACGAAAGGTGCGGGACAGCGATCCTGGTTTCGTGGACGAAGAACTGTCCGAAATCGAGGAGGAACCTGCTCCCGTTGCGGTAGAACTCCCCGAAGTCGAAGAGGAGGTCGAAGAGCCTGAACCCGAACCGGAGCCAGAACCTGAGCCAGAACCAGAGCCGGAAGAAGAACCCAAGCCGAAGCCGAAAAGCCTGTCCGAAGGATTGAGCAAAACCAAAAAAGGTTTCATTTCCCGCTTGGGACAGGCGATTTTCGGGGCCAAGAAGATCGATGACGACCTTTTCGAAGAGCTTGAGGAAATCCTATATACGGCGGATATCGGAGCGACGACCTCCCAAAAACTGTTTCGTGCTGTTACAGAGCGGGCGAAATCCAAGGAACTGTCCGATCCGGGGAAAGTCATGGATTTGCTTAAAGAAGAAATCCTGACGCTTCTCGAACCGGCGCGAGGCGGCTGGAGGCTCGACGAAGACAAACCCAAACCCCAGGTGATTCTCGTCGTTGGTGTCAACGGAGTCGGAAAAACCACGACCATCGGTAAGCTGGCGCATAAATACGCCGACCTAGGACACAAAGTGGTTCTGGCTGCGGGAGATACGTTCCGGGCGGCAGCCGTAGAACAGTTGGGAATATGGGGGAAGAGGGCCGATGTGGAGGTGATTTCCGCACAGGAAGGCGCCGATCCGTCGAGCGTGGTTTACAACGGCGTGCAGGCGGCTCGTTCCCGCAAGGCAGGGCTGATGATCGCCGACACGGCAGGACGTTTGCATACCAAGTACAACCTGATGGCGGAATTGAAGAAAATCCAGCGGGTTTGCGGCAAAGCATTGGAGCGCGACCCGGACGAAATCTGGTTGGTGATCGATGCCAACACCGGTCAAAACGCCATCAATCAGGCTCGAAAGTTCAACGAAGAACTGGGTTTGACGGGGTTGATCGTTACCAAACTGGACGGTACGGCCAAAGGCGGCGTGATTTTGGGAATTACCGACGAGTTACGGATACCGATTCACTTCATCGGAATTGGCGAGGCGTTGGAGGATTTACGGCGCTTCGATCCTCAGGAATTCGTGGATGCACTGTTTTGATTCGAAGGATTCGAGTCTGGCCCGGATTTACAGAGGTTTTCGCAATCGGAGAATTTCTCCGTTTCCTCCGGTTGTATAAAGATAGTTTTCGTTGGCAGTCATTGATTTCAATGAACTTTCGATGAGAACGGGCAACGGATCTTGTTCCCAGGACGACCCTCGGTCTTCTGTTTTCCAGATGGTTCCTATATAGCCGTAGTCGTTTTTTCTTTGTCCAAAGGCAAACATCGTCTGATTGTCTGCGGTAAAAAGTCCATTGATATCAGGCAATTCAGCGTCGATAACGACCCATGAAATACCTTGATCTTCCGTTTTAAGAATTTGACCGTCCACGAGTGTTGCAATACCCGTCCTGGTATCGAAAAATTCAGTATGCCTTACGATATCCGGGCTGAAAGAGTATTGTAAATCCCAGTTTTCTCCTCCATCCAACGAAACCAGCAACTCGCTGGTTGTCGTTGCGAAAAAGACGCCGGATCGGTATTCGATGCCAATCAAGCCATTTCCTTCCGTGTCGATTTCGTGAACATCGAAATTTTCTCCCTGGTCGGTAGAAATCAGGAAGGCATTGTGTCGATAAGGAGAAGAAACGGTACCGGCGAGAAAAAGGGCATCGGATGATTGATCCATGTAATACATATAGAAAAAAGAAATCGGCAACATGATCCTCGTCGCGATTTCGGTATCGGGATCGATGCGAGTAATATGGTTTTGTATGCCACCAAGGTACACGCCTTGAGGACCGACGCTCATGTTGAATACATAAATTGATTCGCTGCCGGTGGCGTAGTCCCAGTTGAAGCCACCATCGTTGCTACGGTAATAACCGGTTCCGGTGCTGAGAAAACCACGCTCGTTTGTGTCGAAACCGATCGAATAGAATTCGGGATGACCCTGATTGGCCAGACCCCAGTGCAACCCACCGTCCGAGGTGGTAAAAATCGCTCCTCCCTGGCCGACGGCAAATCCGCTTTGGGCGTCGATAAATGCCATATCCATGATGCTGTGATCAGTCAACGGACCATTGAATGGTAACGGGATTGCGGTCCAGTTCTGTCCCCGGTCGGTGGTTCGAAGCAAGTGATTCGTTCGGGTTGGCGAGTCTTTCCCGAAAATCAACCCCTGTTCTCCATCGAACCAGTACATGCTTTCCACATCTTCCAAATTCGATTCTGCCGAGTATTCCGACCAGTTTCGGCCTCCATCTAAACTACAGACAACTTTTTCCGACGACTGAGTATTGTGTAGCCTGACAAACAGGGTTTGTGTGTCGATGACCTGCAATTCCAAGCCTTTGTAATCTCCCGTTGTTTCGATGATGTGGCTTTCCCAGTTTTCGCCTCCGTCGGTGGTGATCATGATGAAGTGCTCGAATCCGAAATTCATCGAGATATTATGGACTTGGTATCCTGTAACAAAACCTGTTTGTTCATCGAGAAATACGACGTCCGAATATCTTCGATACGGTTGGGTAGAATCGTTCCAGCGCAGTGTGGTCCAGGTGTCTCCCCCGTTAATGGTCTTGAAGATTTTATCGAAACCGCCAACCAGATAACCGACCTGTGGGTTTGGGAAGTCCAAGGCATAGATGGTGGAGCTGTCGATATACGATGGGTGACTCTGTTCCACTTCCAGCACGAGTTGCCAGGAGATTCCTGCATTCGTAGTCTTGAATAGCTCATTTTTCGCGGCGAAGAAAGCCGTATCGACGGATGCAAATTCGATATCGTAGTAGTCGTAATATTGGTTTACCTGCCGAGGGAGCGAGTTGTTTACCACTGACTGCCAGTTTGTCCCCTGATTACTCGATGTTGCAATGCTCTCTCCAAATGCTAACCAATGCTCGCTATCCGATGGAATGATGGCGGCTAAAAAATCGCCATTAAGACGTGAAGGTGGGTGGATCGATTCCCATTGCCTCGAAATCTCTTCACTGTCGGAATCTTCTTCTTTGCTGTCGTTGTCTATGGCGTCGATATCAATATCTTTATCGACTTCAATTTCAATATCGTTTTCTTCCGTTTTTTCCTCGATATCGTTATCCCTCGTATCGGATTCCGTCTCTTCCGCTTTATCGAAATCAATTTCATCCGTGTCATTTTCCACGCTGTTGGGTTCGATATCATCGTCCGTGCGGGTTGTGTCGAAGTCGTCCGCTTCAAACTCGACGTCCGTTTCGGACTCTTTATCGAGATCGCCGTCGTAAAATCCCGAAACTCCGGTTTCTGAGCATGAAGCCACCAACAGGCACATTATCCATACGGAGAGGGTTGCTGGGATTGTCCATGTACGCATATTTACAACTCATTTCGGATTGGTGCAGTGTTCTTTGAATGATGTTTATATTCATCTCATAATACACTGGTAACGACTACACTATTTTTATTTATCGGTTAAATTCTCCGTTTTCTTGGTGCTTTGTCGAAGGTAATTGAATTCTAGCGTTGTTGAGATGGCCCAAAGGTGTCACGAAATGGAAAATTCGCTCTTCTTTGTATTTCCCTGTTCTCTAACGTCTTAATTTCTTGACCTTTTCGGGCTGCAGGCTAGATTGGAAAGATATTGTTCCAACGAATGAGGAGTCTCTGCCATGGTCAAACACAATGCAGTCCGTTACGGTGGATGTCTGGTGGTGTGCTTGGGAATGCTTCTGCTCGCAGGTCATGCCTGGAGCCAGGTAGGCAGCCCCGCACCGTTTACGGTCAACAGTTCCAGCCGTACCTTGACGGTGGTTTACGACATCACCCGAACCTCGACCTATGCCGTAACTCCCGAGGCTCCCTTGGAATTCAGCCTGGAAGGACCGGCGAAAGTCACGCTGAAGATGTTCGTCAATCGTCTGCCCAACGACCCGGACAATCTCAATCGGCAGGCGTCGTTTACGTTTTCGATGAACGGAGAAACCGCCAATACGATGCCGGTAAACGGTCCCAAAAAGCTGGGTCAGATTTACGCTGAAACCGGAGACTTTTTCCCCAGTTCCGCGACCGAAAGTGAACTCGACGTGGAAGGAGGATTGCACAAATTCGTGGTGACGGTTGGTGCGGATACGCCTCAGGGAGGCGCGTTGGCCATTACTGCTACAAGAACCGCTCCGGCTGCTCCGCCGCCTCCCGTGGTAGCCGCCGTGCCTGCGGCGCGTCCTCAACCTCCGGCAACCAAACCCGCTCCTCCCAAAGCAGAACCGGAAAAGGTCGAGCCGCCGAAAGAGGAACCTGCTCCGGTAGCCGCTCCCGTCGCAGCAACTACAGAGGAACAGAAAGATGAAGATATCTTTTTGGTGATCGAGCCTCGTTTGGGAATGAATCTGGCGATTTCTCCCCAGCAGGGAACCAGTGCAGCGGCAATGCTTGCAATGGGACAATCTCTGCATTATGTGTTGCCTTGGCTGGAACAGAGCATGAGAGTCGGTGTGGGCCTGGATTACTGGTCTTACGAGTTGACGACCCGCCAGGTGGGAGGAACAGTAACTTATGAATACAACGACGATCTCAGCTCGTTGATCGTTCTCGTGGAATATGAACACCACTTTCATTCCTTGCTGAAACCCCTTTTGCCGGAGTCCTTACGGTTCATTCATCCCATGGCAGGTTTGGGACTGGGTGTTGCCAGCGATTCCCTGCTGCGCACCATCGCTTCCAGCGATAGCCGGTACGATGGAAAATACGTCGAATCGGACGTAGTGTCGTTTGCAATGGGACTTTGGGCAGGATGTCGGTTCGATGTCTGGCACGGCGGACCGTTGGTGAAGGCCCGTTACACTTATTCGCGAGTGGACCACGAAAGCGAAGTGCTCGACAACGGCGTGCGTCGTACACAGACCGCGATCAGTGGAGCGGAGCACGGCGGGTTGCAATTTTACGTAGGATACCAACTCGAATTGTAAAAACGAAATGACGAAGTGATGCAAAAGCCGGGGAATTTCCCCGGCTTTTTTGATGGTGCTTGTCTCAATGTTAAGCGCTTTTTGCCTTGATGGAAGGGGATTGCATCCCCGTCCTCGTGTTTTTTCTCGAAGCCAAACGAAAGGAGCAGGATACAATCCTGCTCCATCTCAGTTGTAAAAAACGTTACTATTGCTGCACTATCATGTATCGAAAAGATCTTGCGTAGGTCGGGCAAATTTCTTGCCCGACAATGTCAAAGTGTCGGGTTGAAAATTAGCCAGGCCTACAATTTTTTCTGCAAAAAAGTTCATACTTATCGATGGAGCAGGATTGTATCCTGCTCCACACGTTTTGCAATGAGAAGACAAACGTGTGAACGGGGATAAAATCCCCGACCTTCGATTGTCAGTCTAAAAATTGGCTCGATTTTCCTGCAAAAAATTCGCATCCGAAGAGAAGAAGAGCTAACTAGCGCGATTCTTTCTTGATTTTCTCCCGTAAGGTTTTACGATCAATCCCCAAAATCTCCGCCGCTCGTGTTTTGTTGCCTCGAACGTGTTCGAGCACGCGCCGGATGTACTCGGTTTCCACTTCGGCCAAAGTTCGATCCAGGCGGGTTGCGTGCAGCATTCCTTTGAAGCGCATGGTTTCCGGTAAATCCGGGGCGTCGATGACGTTTCCGTCGATCATCGCCATGAGCCGTTGCACGAGATTTTCCAACTCCCGGACGTTGCCGGGCCAGGAGTATTTCCCGAGCAGTTCCAAAGCACGGTCGGAATATTCCGGCACGTCGCGACCCATTTCCTGAGCATATTTTTCGCTGTAATGCCGAATCAGTAACAAGACATCACCCTCGCGTTCTCGCAAAGGAGGCAAGCTGATATCGATCACATTGAGGCGGTAGTACAAATCTTCGCGAAAATGACCGCTTCGTATCAAGTTAGGCAAAGTTTTGTTGGTTCCGGCGATGATTCGCACGTCCACCGGCTGGTTTTTGGTCGAACCGACCATGCAAACTTCTTTTTCCTGCAACACGCGCAGTAACTTGACCTGCATCGCCGTGCCGGTTTCACTGACTTCATCAAGGAAAATCGTGCCTTTATCCGCCGTCTGAAAGAATCCGGCGCGAGACTCGTTCGCTCCCGTAAACGCACCCTTGACGTGGCCGAACAGTTCGCTCTCCAATAGCGTTTCGGGAATTCCCCCGCAATTGACGGGAACGAAAGCCTGAGAAGCTCGCGGACTTTGGTAATGGATCGCACGGGCGACCAGTTCCTTTCCCGTGCCGCTTTCTCCGGTAATCAACACCGTGGCTTTGACGCGTGCCGCTTTTTCGATAGCCGAAAACACCTTGGCCATCGCGCTCGAACGA
>CAXXVK010000019.1:0-90432 GCA_963676915.2 Myxococcota bacterium | reverse complement strand
TGATTCGATCCGCAAAGACACAACCACCTTTGAGCATGTTCAATCCACCGAAAAACTCAAGGGTTCCGAAAGGTTCCGTCGTCCAGGGTGGTAGCCCGAGCGCTTCACCCAGCGAAAGGGGAAACTGCCCCTGATACCCCACGTTGTGCAGAGTCAACAACGTCTTCAGGCGGCTGAGATTCGGATGATATTGATGCGTCGTCTTGAGAAAAACCGGCAGCAACGCCGCTTGATAATCGTTGGCGTGTACAATATCGAACCGCCCGCCCTGCTGTTCGAGCATGGCCAGCACAGCGAGACAAAAGCCGCCGAAGCGTTCACCATTATCCCACCATGCCTGCTTCTCGTAAGGATCGTCGTATACGCCGTCACGTCCGAACCATTCGGGAACATCGACGAAATGTACCGGAACGTCGGAACTCGGCAAACGACCTTGCCAGTATGTGGCCAGCAGAAAACGCGATCCTACACGAATCATTCGTGGCTCGAACGACTCCGACAGGCGTAGCCTCCAACGTTCCCGATCAATGGAACGATACAGCGGCATCGCCACTTCTACGTGGACTCCGGATTTCGCTAGAGCTTTGGGTAACGCTCCTGAAACATCCGCCAACCCCCCGACCTTGGCAAAAGGCGAAACTTCCGATGCTACGAACAACACACGCGGTGCCTCGGTCATACTCCCCTCCAGATTCGGTTCTCTCTCTTCGATCTATTCGGGTGGCGTAAACGCCGACCACGACGCCTGAACGTATCGAAACGCCAAGCGATTCAACCCTAGTATAGTTCATTGGGGAGAAGATTCAACCGTTTCCCGGTAATCTATCCGATTCTTTGTTCGGAGGCTTGTTTTTCAGATCGACGAATATCAGGAATCCGGCGTAATCCCGTATTTGGACAGCTTCGTCATGAACGCCTGCCGACTGATTCCCAATTTCTGTGCCGTTTTGGAACGATTCCAACCATGTTCTTCCAAAGCCTGCCGAATCACACGAATCTCGTATTGTTCCATGATTTCTTTCAAGGCTCGGCCATTGATGGAAAGTTCCGGGGTCGATTCTTTTTGCCCCTGCTCCGAAAGATTCGGCGAAAAATGCTGCGGCTCGATTTCGCCACCATCGTCCGCCATCAGCACCGCTCGTTGAACTTCGTTTTTCAACTGTCGGATGTTTCCGGGAAATGCGTTGCGTAACAACAGGTTACGGGAGGCTTTCGAAAATTCAAGCCCCGGTTTGTTCATTTCTTTTCTGAACATCTTCAGAAAGTGCCGTGCCAGCAGCCAGATATCCTCGCCACGCTCCCGCAACGAGGGAAGCCGAATTTCGAAGGTGTTGACACGGTAGAAGAGATCCTCCCGGAAACGTCCGCCCTCGACTTCCTGCGCCAGATCTTTATTGGTCGCCGCGATAACGCGAACATCCACCTTTTTCGGCTTCGTCGCACCTACCGCCATAACTTCGTTCTCCTGCAACACTCGCAATAATTTGACTTGCAGGTGATAGGGAATTTCGCCGATTTCATCCAGCAACAGCGTTCCGCCGTCGGCCACTTCAAACAAACCCTTTTTATTTTCCACAGCCCCAGTGAACGAACCTTTGATGTGGCCGAACAACTCGCTTTCCAACAATGTTTCGGAAAACGTACCGCAATTGACCGCTGCAAACAGCTTGCCGCTACGCATGGATTGCAGGTGAATCGAGCGGGCTACAAGCTCTTTGCCCGTCCCTGTTTCTCCGGTGATCAATACCGTAAGCTCCGAAGGACCGACCGTGCGAATCTGCTTGCGGATTTTTTCGATAGGTTCGGACTCTCCGATTAGCGTGGCGGTTTCTCCTTCTTTATTGAGAACCGACCGTAAAAAGCTGTTTTCGTGGCGTAATTTGTCCTGAGCAGCCTGCACCACTTCAAGCAATTTCAAATTGGTCTGACGGTTGGCCAGAATAAACGCCGCCACCGCTATCATTTGCAAGTCGGCTTCATCGAGCGGTTGCGCCCATTTGGTATTACCGACCTCTAAAGCACCTGTGAGTTTTTTTTCGGTCATCAAAGGGGCGATGGCCAGCGACCCCAAAGGACCGGTTCCGGGAGATTTTCGAACCTCTTTCAAGTCCTCGGCTTTGAGCAATAGAGCCTTTCGGTCTTTCAACAAGCTTTCCAGAAAATGCGGATCTTCACAGAATTCCACCGAAACTTCCGTAGATCGACAGGAAAAATGCTCTTGTCTGAAAATACCATCTTCAACAGGATCTTCGCGGTGAATCGATACATATTCCACGTAGGGAAAATGACTGAAAAAGAAACGGGAGACGAGCTTGTCGATCTCCGAACCATCCACCAAATCGTTGATTTCTTTTTGAAATCTGAACAGTGCCCGAACCAGCCCTTTGTCGTCCAACAACGGATCGGACAACATGCTGAAGTCGGAAATCGCTCGGGTCGCCAATACGGTTTTGTTTTCGTCGGGAACCTCTGCGGTTTCGTTCGATTTTTCCCGAATTTGCACGTCCAGCACGATCGGGTCATGAACATCGCCCAGCAACAAGCGGTCGCCGTGCTCCAACGCACGTTCTTTGAATTTCACGCCATCGATCACGTAACGTTCCCCGGCGTTTTCGATCATCGAACCGTTGGTGCTTCTAAGATCCTGATAATAATAAGCGTTTTTCTTGAAAACGATCTGGCCGTGAAGACCGGAAACCCTCGGATCGGGCAACACGAGGTCGTTGGAATCGGCACGACCGATGAGAATATGCTCTTTGGTAAAGACCCGCTTTATTTTCACCGAGTCGATTCGGCTTTTCAATTCGATTTGAAACATTGTATTCCTTCGAGACTACGATATGGCAAGCTCTATCTACCTCAAATGCTTCACCAAAGCAACGCCGAGTGCAGTCCCGCCACGAAATAAGTGGAAGATCCCGACCGATTGAGCAAAACCACCCCCCGAGGACCAAGCCCGAATCCCAGACTCCACGTTTCGTTGAATACGACATGCAAGGTCGGATGGACGCGCCAACCGA
Source organism: Myxococcota bacterium (assembly GCA_963676915.2). GTDB lineage: Bacteria > Myxococcota_A > SURF-8 > SURF-8. Next base: position 87,412 of record CAXXVK010000019.1, on the reverse strand, counting down.
GGCCCACTTCGTCCGATAACCCATCTCGGCCAATGAACCCGACACCGGCTCCCACGGGAAGCAGCAAATGCAACTGCCCAAACTGAAAACGGTACCCGAACTCCGAACCTAGCTGCAATTGATGAAGCGTGTCGGAAGAAGAAAACGGATGCGTCTGATATTCCACAAACGGTAAAGCGAACCATGGGGATTCGGAAAGACTGAACAACATTCCGACTCCCGCAAGCATCCCCGCCCCAAACGTTTCCATTTCCTTGCCGCCCAACAAGGCACATGCAAGACGAAACTCGAACCATTTCAAAGGCTTGGACGCTTTCTCCTCTTTAGCTGGTTTTTCAGGTTTTTTGTTTTTTTCGTCTTCTTTGGCCGTGTCGGATGGCTTTTTTGTTTTTTGCTTTACCGGCTCAATAGGCTCCGGCGGATGTTCTTTCAGCCACGCCCGCCGAACCTTTTCGAACAGCATGAATACTTTGGGAGAAACTCGCTCCGGGTCGATGTGATAATCCCGGTTGAGCGTCAGCATCCGTTCGAAACAGTTTTCGGCTTTTTCTTCTTCACCAAGAGCGATGTAAGTAATCGCCAGATAACGCTCGATCTCCAAGCGTTCGTGTTTCGGAAGAGTTTCCGGCGCTTCTCGAGAGGCCCCCGAAAACTTCTTCTGGGCACAGTGGTAGTCGAGATTGCCGTAGCAAATCAGACCTTCCTGGAACAATCGGCGGCTTTTTTTCAGCGATTCGGTAGAAACCGACTTTGCATCGTTTGTGGCAGACGTGGACGTTTCGGCCCAAGCTGTTCCGACAATGAGCGTCATGCAACAAAGGATTGCTAGGAACCAAAAACTTCTCATGCATCCTTCCCCAGAAAATTCACGATCCGATCCGACAATTTACGCTCCAAACCCATCCAGAAATGATCGTTTCCCGGCCAGATTTCCGCCTCGATTTGCGGAGCCAACTCCTTTATAGCCCGTTGAAAAACCTGAGGCGGACAAAAAGCGTCTCGGTCCCCGATAACCGCCAGCGCCGGTCCTTCGAAACGTAAGGGCGGAAACTCGAAATCGAGCGCTTCAAGCGGCGGAGACACCAGCACCAGCCCCGAAAGTAGAGGCAAACGGTCGGCGACCAGCCAGCTGATCCACGCTCCGAAAGAGTATCCTACGACATACAAGTCCAGATCGTCCCGTTTTTCTCCCGAAAAATCGATCGCGGCCAGCAAATCTTCCTGCTCGCCCTTCCCTTGTGCATAGCTTCCTTGAGATTCTCCAACCCCGCGAAAATTATACCGAAGTGTCGCGTAACCGTATTGATTGAGGTAGTGGCACCCCAAACGCACGGCAGGATAATCCATCGTTCCGCCGAATGCTGGATGCGGATGGGAAAACACCACCCGACCACGCGGAGACTCCGGGCAACGCCACATTCCTTCCAGCCTCCCGGCCGGACCCTCGAACATCACGGCTTCTTCATGTTGCATCGGCATTTACCAAGTTAGGGATCATTCGTACGTTTGACGTTTTCGACGTTAGCATCTTTCGCTCGGCGAAACAATTTCTCGAAGATGAAACACCGAAAAATCACAGTTCTGCATAATTCGATTCAAACTGATTAAAAGAATCTGATTTATGTAGAAAACCATTGCAAAAACCTTAACGGAATCATAACATTAACGAAATTTGAACGCTTTTCTAACTTCCGAGACTATCTTTAAGGCGGCGAGTCGGGTAATGAAAAAGAAAATTCACTATAAACTTCCACTGAACACCGTGTTGTTTTTTCTGCTGGCTTTTTATTTTCATACCCAAGCGTTGTACGCCGCTCAACCGAAGTGGGTAAGGCTTTCCTATACGGGTCATCCGACCTCTGAAGCTATTTCGGTCTCGTTTACTACCGATACGTCCACCTTGGACGGCAACGGTCAGGATGTCTGTTACATCGAGTACGGCACCGAAACCGACTATCCCTGGATCGAGCGCTGTACCGAAACCGAGGTCGGCGGTGACGTAGGCTTTACGCATACAGCGGAAATTACGGGCCTGTTGGCAGGTACGGTCTATCAATATCGCGTCACCTGCGGTTCGGATCACTCGGACAACTACAACTTCTCGACCGGTCCAACCAACACCTGTGAAACGTTTCGTTTCGGCGTTATGGGCGATAATCGCAGCCAGCTTTCAGGCTCGGCCTCCGGATATGGACAACTCATGCAGGACATGGTGAATGTCGGTTCGGAATTCATGATCAACACCGGCGATATGGTCAGAGATGGAAGCGAAGTGGACCAATGGGAAAGCTACCTCCAAGCTTCCGGTCTGCCTCCGGCATTCGTCCCTGTGATGCCGACATTGGGCAACCATGATGACGGTCCCGGCGAAGGCGACGAGCAGAACTATGCCAAAGTTTTCGCCACACCTCGTAATTCCTCCACCCAGACCGAGGATTTCTATTCTTTCGACTACGGCAACGCCCACTTCGTTGTGTTGTCGATGTATTCCTACGAAGACAACAATTTTCAAATTCAAACCGAATGGTTGGAACAAGACCTCGCCTCTACGGATAAACCCTGGAAATTCGTATTTTTCCATCCTCCTTTTTTTACCTGCGCTCTCAATATTTTTGGCTTCGAAGCGGGACATGAGGGAGACGAACAGGGAGTCGGTGATCAGATTCTTCCGATTTTCGACCGTTACCACGTAGACATGGCGTTTTCCGGGCACAACCATTTTTACGAGTTGTTCAAGCCGATCTACAACGGCCACGGTGTGGAAGATCCCGCCGAGGGTACGGTCCATATTACGACCGGTGGTGGTGCCAAAGGCGAAGCCCTCGCCATGCTCGGAGCGTTGAATTTCACCTGCGATGATCGCATCAACCAGACAGGCAACCTGCACTTCGTAACGGTGGAAATCACCGGTCATCACCTCGAGCTTTATTACCACGACGAAGGCGGACGCTTCGGTGGTAGCCTTGGGGCGCCTCAGTTGCATTACACCATCGACAAGCCGGGCAATCCGGTCTGTTACGACCTTGGAGAATTACCACCCGTGGATGGCGATATAGACGAAGAACCGGAGATGGAATACGAGGACGAAGCCGAGCCGGAAATCGTCGCCGAGCAAGAAATCCCCGAAGAACCCGAAGAGGAAATTCCAGCGGATGGCGACTTGGACGAAATCCAGGAAGACCTTCAGGAAACGGCCAACGAAGCGGAAGTTGAAATCGCTCAGGAAGAAGAAACCGATTCTGCCGAAGTCATTCCCAACGGAGGAGACGAGGACTCGTCCTCGGGAATTCATGAGACTCAGCCCGGAACCGTTTCAGGTGGATGCGCAACGCTTCATCCATCCGCCGCCCTGTGTTTGTTCCCCTTGTTCCTGATATTGGGCCTTTTGCGTCGATTCGGAACCCAACATTAGTAACGAAAATCGATGTAGCGACTGTGATTGAAGTCAAGCAAATTTTGGTTTCCACTCCTCCCTATTTTTAAGCATAGTATTCATGATAACGAGGAGTTTCCGCATAGATGCGATGACGGTGGTCATTTTGGGTTTACCCATAGTGACGTGCCTTTGATTGAAGGCTCGAATCACAGGGTTGTGCTGGATGGCGGACAAAGTGGGCATGTACAGTTGGGTGCGCACTTGCCTTCTTCCACCACCGGTCATGCGTTTGCCTTTGAACGTGCCGCTATCTCGATTGAACGGAGCGACGCCGACGAGAGCGGCGATTTGGCGCCGGTTGTATTCACCCAGTTCGGGCAAATCAACGATCAGGCAGTGAGCCGTGAGCGAACCGATACCGGGAACGGTCATGAGGCATCGAACCTTTTCGGAGAGCGATTCGTTGCGTTGAACGATGCTCCGTATCGCCTCCTCGATGCTTTCGACGTTCTTGTCCAGTGCTTTGATGATCGTTTTCAGACTGCGTGCGACAAGCTTGTCGTCGGCGTGTTCCATACGGTTTTTCTCTGCTGTTCGCATATCGATCAGTTGCCTTCGGCGAGCCGCAAGGGCTTTGAGTTTCAGACTCTCGGGAGTGATTTTTCGCATGTGACGGGGCTGGACCAGTGCGGCGTAGCGAGCGATGAGGTTGGCGTCGATGCGATCGGTTTTCGCTAAAAGTCCAAGAGACTGAGCGAAGGCGCGAATACGTCGTGGATTGACGACGGCCACATTGAAATTCCGTTTTTGCAGGAACTGGGCCAGGCGGTTTTCGTAGCCACCGGTGGATTCCATGGCGACCAGATCTGGCGCGGCGTTGCTGATTTTACGAAACGCTTTTTTCATTCCTGCTGGGGTGTACTCAAAAGTCTCGACGGTTCGGGACGAACCTACGGCCAGATCGAACGAAAGCTTGCTGATGTCGATTCCGACGGTTTCCATCTCGTTCACCCTTCCTTGCTCATGCGGGCTCATCGGTGTACAATGGCCCTAGCGACTGTTCGGGCTTCCCGGACAAAACGGGCGGCGGATCCAGCTACACACGGGTTGAAAAACCCAAGGTCGGGACGATCTCGCCGCCCGATGCTCCCTGGGCGGCCGCCCAGGGAGCATCACCATTTTACCACAACAAACACCTGAAAACTGACACAATAAAGATCATACAAGGTCGGGTGATTTCACCCGACCTACCAAGTAAAAACTACGCTAGGACTGCTTTTTGGGATGCACCGGTCCCATATCCGGGACCGCGTTGAACGGCTCCGGCCCGGAATCCTTCAAAGGCAGAATGGAATCTACATTGTGGTTTTCTATCGGCTCGAAAGGTACTCCCAACACCAGACTTTCCCGCCAGCCTTCCACCCAGTTGTCCGCGTATAGTCCCGTTGCGAGGTAAAACGCCCGACGAAAACGCCGTCCCTGCCGCATTTCTTCAAACACGGCCAGAATGCGTTCCTTGCCGACGTGAGCCAATAAATCGTGAAAACACCAATGCGCGATGGCATAGGCCATAGCCGGTTGATCTTTCATCACTTTTTCGGGCTGAAGAAGTGGATCACCGACAAAGGTTTCGGAAAGGTAATAGGCTTTGACGTGTTTTTTCGTCCCTCTGCGCTCCCCCTGCTCGGCTAAAACCGAAGCAAAACCTTCGCGAAACCAGAACGGTAGCGCCAGATCGTGCCAGCTTTCGGGCGTACTTGCATGTTGATAGGTCAACACATGGGCCAGTTCGTGGGTCAGTAATTCTTCCAGGCGCTTTTGTCGATCGGGAATCACCCAGGTTCGCGGCGATTGAAGATACACCGTGTCGAAACAGGCCCAGCCCCGTAACCAGTCCAGCCCGAAACGCCGAACGGCAAGCAACAGACTTTGATGAGAGGGATAGACTTTGATCGTCGTCGGGTACGGCAGATTTCCCCAGCGTGAAACTTTTTCCATAGCTTTTTGCAAAGCATCCTGGACCCTCTGCGACTCCTGACGATCCTCCTCCATGAATTCGAGAATCATGGGACTTGTGGATGCATCCAAAACGGAGACCGGCAGACGATAATCGAAACGATGAGCGCTGCACGCACCAAAGAGCACGATCCATACCGTGAGGAATCCCCATCGAAGCCACGTTTCCCCTCCCCCGTTCTTCCTGCTCATCGCTCGTCGCCCGTCCCTTCTCCATACCAACGTTCGACCCACAAACGGTATTCACCATCCAAGATCGGCTGCCACCACTTGGCGTTTTCGAGATACCAGGTGACGGTTCGTTCCAACGCCTGTTCGAAGGTCTTTTCGGGTTGCCAACCGAGTTCTTTCGAAGCGCGGCAGAAATCCATGGCATAGCGCAGGTCGTGCCCAGGACGATCTTTTACGAATCGAATCAAAGACGGATCGGCTCCCGTAAACGCTACGATCTTGCGCACCAAGTCTAAATTGCTTACCTCCGCATTCCCGCCGAAATTGTACACTCGACCGGCTTTGCCTTTGTCCAAAGCCGCCCAAATCCCGGTGCAATGGTCCTCGACGTAGATCCAATCTCTAACGTTGGTCCCCTCGCCATAAACCGGCAGGGATTTCCCCTGAGAGGCTTTGATTGTCATCAAGGGAATCAGTTTTTCGGGAAACTGATAAGGGCCGTAATTGTTGGAACAGCGTGTCACCAAAGCATCGACGCCATACGTGCGAACGTACGCAAGCACCAGCAAATCCGCCGCCGCTTTGCTGGCTGAATACGGCGACGACGGCTTGAGGGGATGATCTTCGGTAAACGGCGGGGCGTCGAAATCCAAATCCCCGTATACTTCATCGGTCGAAACCAAAACAAGGCGTCGATAATCACCTTTTCGCAATGATTCCAAAAGGTTCTGCGTTCCGATAACGTTCGTTTCCGAAAAACGCACCGGTCCGGTGATGGAACGATCCACATGGGATTCGGCCGCGAAATGCACCACGGCTTCCGGTACGGGAAAGTATGGAAAACGATCCGAGGCAAACAGCCCCTTCACGGTAGACGAATCGCGAAGATCCCCTTTGACGAACCTATACCGAGCATCTCCCTCGAACTCCCGCAAATTCGCGGGATTACCGGCATAGGTCAAGGCGTCGATATTGATCACACCAACATCCGGTTGGTTTTCAAATACCCAACGGATAAAATTGGTTCCGATAAACCCCGACCCGCCGGTCACGACAATCGACCGGGACGGAATATGGTTCTCGATTGAAGGCACGTTATTCACCCTTCCCACCTGAAAACTTCCGATCCGACCCTTTTCAGGCATGGATCATCCAAAAACTGCCTAGTTTCAAAGTACTTTAAAACCCGTTGAATGCACAATGCTTTTTGCCCAAGTTCGTCGGAGCAAGCTTCCTTTCCTATTTAAAAGGTTTGTACCATCGGACTGGAAAATCGACGTAAAATGAAGGATTCAAGGCGATATACTTCATGATACGTTGATAATGCCTGATTTACCGCACTGCATGGAGGATGAAGAGAAAGGCAATACGTTTTATTATTTGAAGCACTTGTATTTGTAGGTTATGCATTTATCCGGCTTACCATCACAGTCACTGTCGTACTGCTCGGTCAATTTCTTCCCTTGGGTATTGTAAGTGATGGTCGAGCAAGAATTCAGAATATCATTACATTCGTTATCCGTATATTGTGTCAAAAAGTCTCCTTGGGTGTTGTAAGTGTAATTGATACACTTCTTCTCATCCGGTACGCCATCACAGTCGTAGTCCGTCTGTTGTGTCAGCACATTTCCATGTATATCGTAAGTGTATGTTATGCAATTCTCATCTGGTTTGCCATCACAGTCGATATCCTCCTGAAAGGTCAACATGTTTCCTTGTGTGTCATACGTGTAGACTGCACAGTTGCGATCCTTCTTGCCGTCGCAATCTAGATCTACCTGTCGTGTCAGCATGTTTCCCTGAATATCGTAAGTGTAAGTAACACAATTCAATGAGCCATCACAATCGTTGTCTGTTTGTAGTAACAACAGGTTTCCGTAGATATCATAGGTATTGACCGTGCAATTCGCATCCGGTCTACCATCGCAATCGCTGTCTCTTTGTTCTGTCAGCACGTTTCCCAGAGCGTCGTAGGTAGTAGCGATGCAATCTGCATCCGGAATACCATCGCAGTTGCTGTCTACTTGTTGTGTCAGTTTGTTTCCCTGAGTGTCGTAGGTGTATCTTCTGCAATCTTTATCCGGTATACCATCGCATTTGTTTTCTGTCTGTTGTGTCAGGATGTTCCCCTGTGGATTGTATGTAAAGGTAGTGCATTCCTTATCCAAATCCGGCTTACCATTGCAGTTGCTGTCGATTTGATTTATTTCCATTTTACCCATGTCGTTGAAAGTCGTGATGAAACAATCATCCGGCTTACCATCGCAATCGGTATCATACCGCTCTATCATGTAGTTTTCCTGGGAATTGAAAATGATGCTGGTACAAAATCCATAATCTGTTTTTCTGCCACAGATATCCTCCGTGATTCTTGAAATTGTGCAGTTTTTACCCACATTGGTCATATCATCGCCGCAACCAAGACACAGAACAAGAAACAGAGATAGTACCAATAACACCAATTCATTTATAATATTGTCTTTATTCATAATTACGTTTTTCAAACATCAGTGGTTTCCGGGCTTCTGTTTCAAATAAGTTTCTATCTCATTGATTATACACTATATTTATCACAGTTAGCGCAAATCTTTAAACTTGCTATAGATTTTCATGTAACAACGTGTAGCTAAAATCAAGAGACCTGAATCGACAAACTTGTAGTATTCCCTCCATATTTTCAGAAAAAGATCCACCATGTCAAATGAAAATCACACAATCTTGTCATTTTATGAAGTGGATTCTACCACAATGGCAATCTCCCTCGAAACCTCTCCCTATTCCGAAGAATTGTTTTCGTCCTCAGAGCGGATTTCCTCCATGATGCGCCGGAGCAACCCCACGGGGATGCCGATGTCGTCGGATACCGATTGAAGCTCGAAGAAGAAATCTTTGGCATCCCGAAAACGTTGTTTGGGATTCGGCTCCATGGCCTTTAAAACGATTTCATCCAATATTTTCGGATAGTTCGGGACGATTTCGCGAGGAGATAGAAACTCCGCGCTGACGATATCCTCAATCAGCAGGTGATCGTATTCCCGGTCGAACGCCTGTTGCCCGGTCGTCCATTCGTACAGCAGACTTCCAAGGCTGAAGAGGTCGGACCGACCATCCAGCGGTTTTTGGCTGCATTGCTCGGGAGACATGTACTGCACGGTTCCCCGAAATTCTATCTGACGCGTTTGACCATCGATCCCACTGAAGGCGGCGTTGCCGAAATCGATCAACACCACCTTTCCCTGTTGGTCGCACATCACGTTGTCGGGGGATAGGTCCAGATGAAAGATTCCCTCTCCGGGTCGCGTCGTATCTCGATAGGAATGCAGATAAACGAGCGAACGCAACACCCCAAGCGCCAGTCGAATCCCGATAGCAATACGGATCGGACTTTCGACATTTTTAGCGCGTCTCATCAACTCGGCGCTCGTGAGACCATCGATGAAATCCAACTCGAAAAAGGGAGAACCGCCGATCTCGCCGGAATGATGCATTTGAGCGATACCAGTGTACTGCAAGCCAGCCATGACTTGGATTTCATGCCGGAAATCGAGCACAGCAAGCGGATCGTCCAGGGAAAGTTCCTGAAGGAATTTCAACGCAACCGGCTCGTCGGAATACATTCCGTGAGCCGCCTTCCAGATCTCGCAATGCGCCCCTAATCCGAGGCGTTTTTCCAGCTTGTACTTTCCAAATATTTCTTGCACGATCGTTTATCTGTTTTACGAGTAAGTACCTGTACCGGTTTCGCCTCTCAGTCCCCCAAACCACAATGAACGCCTTGACCGTCGTCCAGGCAGATCTCACCGGATGCCGGGCAATCTTTACGAAGTGTCCATGCGTTGCCATTGCAGATTTCCACCTGCGAAGCATCGTTGCATCGCAAATCGTTTTCCATACAACCACAGGAAGCGGTAGCACCATCCTCGGAGCAGACGGTTCCGCCCTCGGAGCAGTTTTGTTCGATCTGCCATGCACCGTTTGCGTCGCAGAGGTATACGGCATTGCCCATACATTTCTGGTTTTCGGGAGTACAAGCGCAATAAGCGCCAATTTCACCGATCTTGCAGACTTCGCGGTCGGAGTCACAAACCGAATCCGTCACCCAACTCTGGTTTTCATTGCAACGCTGGGTCTCACTGTCGCCACATCGGAATGTATCGGTTACACATTGACATTCGGCCAGCGTTTCGGGCAATTCCTCACAGATTTCCGAGACAAGAGTACAATCCTGAGAATCCACCCAACTTCCTTCCGCATCGCAGACCTGCACCCGATCCTGTCGGCAGCGCTGGACGTTTTCTTCGCAACGACACATCGGAGTATCATCCACAACCACACAGGTTTCTCTCGCAGCGGGACAAAAGACATCCGCAACCCAACTGTGAGACGCGTTGCACTCCTGGATCACGTCCCCATTGCAGCGTTGCTCACCAGTGATACACAGGCAGGCGGCTGGTTCTTGATCGTCAACGCAGGTCAGGTTATCGGCTTCGCAATCCTGGCTTGTCTGCCAAGTGCGTTCCGCGTCACAGACCTCCAAAACCTCTCCATTGCAGCGCAAAGCATCGGTTTCGCAACGACAGGTAGGCGCATCGTCCAGCAACTCGCAAACTTCGTTTGCTTCCGAGCAGTCTGTCGTTGTGGTCCACTGATGTTCCGCCGAGCAGGTTTCCACACGATCCTCGAAGCAACGAACGGCATCCGCTTCACATTGGCAAGTAGCATCGACTCCTTCGCCTTCGAAACAAACTTCTGTCGTATCCGAACAATCGGTTTGCTCTTCCCAGGCACCTTCGGCATTGCAGACTTCCACCAAAGCTCCGTTGCAGCGGGTTTCACCTTCGGTGCATAGACAGACAGCGCCTTCGTCATCCTGAATGCAGCTCATCCGATTTTCGGTACAATCCTGCTCGGTCTGCCATTCTCTGTCGGTGTTGCAAGCTTCCAGAATGTCGCCATTGCAACGAACGGCATCGCGTGCACAAATGCAGGTTGGCGCTCCCGCCATAATCTGACAGGTTTCCGAGGCTTCGGTACAGTCGGCTACGGTCGTCCATACGCGCTCAGCGTTGCAGAATTCGATGGTGTCGTCCTCGGAACAGCGGCTTGTATCGGCCACACAGCGGCATTGCGGTGTGTCATCAAGAACCGTGCAGACTTCGGTGTTCTCGCCGCAATCGTTCTCGACCTGCCATTCCCGTTCGGCGCTACAGCTTTGCAACGCATTTTCGAAACAACGAGAGGTTCCGGCTACACAGGCACAACGGGCAGCGGCTTCTTCGACAACACAAACTTCGCTACTGTCGAAACAGTCTTCGTTTTCCAACCATCGTTCGCTGACACAGATTTCCACCTTCTCTTCGACACAGCGGGTGCTGTTTTCGATACATGCCACACAACGAACCTCGTTGTCGGAGTCGTCGCAGAGTTTGTTTAGATTTTCACACAAGGTTGCATCGCGCCACTGGGAATCGATACAGGTCTGAATCGTTTCTCCGTCGCAGCGGCTTTCGCCTTCACGACATACGCAAACCGCGCCCGTATCGCCCTCTTCGCAGACATCGCCGCTTTCGGAGCAATCGGTTTCGGCCTGCCAGACTCTTTCGGCATCGCAGCGTTCGACGGTATCTTCGGTGCATCGGGTCGCATCCGGTTCGCAATCGCACTGAGGCACATCTTCCACATAACGGCAGATTTCACCTTTGTTGGAACAGAACTCGTCCGACTGCCATTCGCGGTTTTCATCGCAGGTCTGTACGATATCGTGATCGCAGCGGACAACGCCCGTCTGGCACATGCAACGCGCTCCCTCTTCCGTAGTTTCGCAGACCTGACGGCTGTCCGTGCAATCGAGCAAGGCTTCCCAGACGTAGATTTCGGAACAGACTTCCAGGCCATCGCCCTGGCAACGGCGCTCTTCGGGAGTACAGCGACAAACCGGGACATCTTCGACAACCGCGCAATGCTCGCCAGCGGGAGCGCAGTCATCGGAAACCGTCCACTCTCTTTGATCGCTGCACGTTTCTACCGCATTTCCGTTACAACGAACGGCTCCCTCGGCGCATTGACATTGACCGCCGTTCTCGTCTTCGACACAGACTTCCGAGGTTTCCGTACAATCCGTCGAAGCGACCCATTCTTCTCCCTGGCAGATTTCCAGGCCATCGCCTGCGCAGCGGGTGGCTCCCTCGGCGCAAACAGCGCAAACCGCCGCTTCGCCGTGGTCGTCACAGGCCAACGATTGGTCAGAGCAATCCTCGCCCTCCTCCCAAACGTTTTCTTCGCTGCAAGTGGCAATTTTCGTTCCCTGACAACGGGTTTGTTCGGGTTGGCAGTAGCACATCGGAAGTTCGCCCGACGCGTCGCAAAGCTCCCGACCCTCGGTGCAATCGGTATCAGTCTCCCAGGTTCGTTCCACGCCACAGATTTCGATTCGATCGGCATTGCATCGGTAGGTTTGCTCCACGCACAAACAGGAGGGTTCGTCTTCGAAAACTTCGCAGGTTTCGCTCGCTGCCGTGCAGTCTTCTTCTTCCACCCAACGTAAAGCCGAATTGCAGGACTCGATTTTTCCTTCATTGCAACGCCGTGTGTTGCGTTCACACAGGCAACGCGGCTCGCCGACAATCATCATGCAGATTTCCGTTTCGGCAGCACAGTCGACTTCGACACTCCACGTTCCGTCTTCTCCGCAAACCTCGCCCCGATCCTCGAAGCAGCGTTTGTCTCCCTCTTCACAGGTGCATTGGGGAACATCTTCGACGACCTCGCAGGACTCGCTCGCCTCGTCGCAGTCTTCGAAATCCGTCCATTGGCGGTTTTCGTCGCAACGCTGCAAGACGTCTCCGTTCTCGCTGCATCGCAAGGACTCGGCTTCACACAGACACAGAGCATCGCCTTCCTGCTCCACGCATACGGCGTCTTCATCTTCGCAAGATTTCGTGACGTTCCAGCCTTCGCCATCGCAAACGGAGACATCGTTTTCGTCACAGCGCACCGCACCGGGAACGCAAACCACGCAAAGCACCTCTTCGGAACCGGCAAAGCAGATTCGGTCGTCGGATTCGCAATCCTGACTCAATTCCCAGACACCTTCGTTGCAGATTTCCACCGTCTCACCGACGCAACGTTTTTGTCCGTCTATACATCCACAGACCGGTCCGTTGTCGCCATCCAGGCAGATTTCCTGCTCGCTCGTGCAATCTTCGACGAGTTGCCATTCGTTCTCATTGGAACAGTATTGAACTTGATTTTCATAACAACGAGCGGTTTCAGGAGAACAGGCGCATCGTGCTTCTTCGCCTTCGGCTTCGATACAGATTTCGCCGTTTACTTCGCAATCGATCAAACGCCAGTCACCCTCATCACAGGTTTCCAGTACGTTGGCAAGGCAATGCTTGTCCTCGGACTCACAAACGCATTCGGCCAACTCGCCACGTTCGCGGCAAACCGGCTCGTTACCTTCGCAAACCACGCCTTCGATCCACCACCCGTCGATGCAGTCCTGCACCGTGTTTTCGTCGCAGCGCATCTCTCCGGGGTGACAATCGACACAGGTTGCGTCACCATCGTCATCCATGCACACTTGGTCGTAATTCGTGCAAAGCTCAAGAGTGCTCCACGATCCGTTCTGGCAGCCGAGAATCCATTCTCCAGGACCGCAACGGGTTTCTTCCTCAATGCAGCGGCACTCAGGCTCCGGATCTTCCACACAGATTTCCCGACTCTCGGTGCAATCCGTCAAAACCACCCATTGGCCGGACAGGCATTCCTCGATACCATCGTTGTGGCAACGAAGCTCGTTGGCATAACAATCGCTGAAATCCGGCTCCCAGTCGGCTTCTTCGTCATACTGAACCAGTTCTGCGGGTGGATACTCTCCGGTTGGAATTCCATACAGCCAAGCCGGTTGACCGGTCGCGGCGTCGAAAATCCTCACTGCGTCGAAACCACTGCTCTGTCGGTCGCAAACGTACAAATGATTATCGCTACCTAGAGTAATCGCTCCCAAACGCTGCGATGTGGCGGAAATCAACGAGCGCAGAACCGTACCGTTTTCAAGATCGACGTGAAGTACTGTGGTAAGTTTCGAAATCGGTTCAACAACACGCAAAAATGCGCTATTTCGCGTGAAAGCGACAAATTCCATCACTTCGGCATTCATTTGAAGTTCGCTCAACACCATTCCCATGCTGCGTCGGCTGGTGTGGTCGATAACTTCCAGACCGCCGTGATCGATGGTGTTCGAGATACCCTGCGTTCCAAGGTACATGTCCTGTCGTGCGGAATCGAACCACATCTTCGTCACGGGATTTTGACTTCCCAGATCGACGCCTTGAACGCCCGATTCCGTATAGCTTTTGTCTTTGAGTTCATCTGTGAGTGGATTGATGTACACGAGGCGACTGGAACCGGTAGGTTTGCGATCGGAACCGAGGTTGCGCAACGCAATCGCCACTTCACTACCGTAAAGTTGGTAAATGGTCCCTGCTTCGGGAACACCGTCATCATCGGCGAATTCACTAAGGTCGATGCGGTTCCTTATGCGACCCGTCCAGGGTTGAATCACCAGCAGATCCGTTGAGTTTTTCAAGGTCAGATACGCTTTTTCGGAACTCAAAATCAGGAGATCGCCGAATTCGTCGGCGGCTTCTCCGACCTCGTAGGAAGTAACTTCGCTCAGATCCTCACCTTTGAGGATACGAATCGAGGTTGTGTTGCGATCTTCCAGAAGCCAGATATATCCGTGAGCATGCACGGCGCGGGTCTGGGCGTTGACTTCCAAAAGATCCTGGTCGGTGTAATAGGATTCGCCATCCCAGAACATGCGCGTAGCAGATCCAATGGTGCCTGTGGAATTTTTGGTCAACACCAACCATGTGCTTTCGGGATCTCCCGGAATCTCTTCAACTTCCGCTTCTTCTTCGACATCTGCGTTATCGATGTCATCCGCTTCTTCCTGCTCGTCTTCGTCGCCATCCACGGGTGGCAGACAATCGAACTCGATCGATGCGCTTTGGAAGGTTCCGACTTCGGTTTCGCCATGATCGATAACGGTTACCCACCACGACCCGGCACGGGTTTCAGGGGTGGAAAATTCGAGATAGTATCGGCCACTATCGGCTTCCCCTTGAGCCAACAACGTGTAATCGTTGCCATCCGCCGAACGCAGCCAGATTTCCAAATCTCCGAAGAACTCATGTTCCACCACGAGATCGATGCAGGCAGTATCCGCCGTACCGGCGTCCGTGCTGGTCAAAACAGCAGTGATTCCATAGGGATCGGCATCGGGAATAGCCGTTGGCAGGTCCGCGAAATGCGGCTGCCACACGAAGGTTTCTTCTTCTTCCGCAACCTCGTCGCTGGCGTCGGTTTGTTCCTCTTCATCCAGATCAGGCGTTTCCTCATCGCCGTCTACTTCGACTTGTTCGTCCAGGTCGGGAGTGGCAAAGCGTTCGCAAAAACCGTTCAGGCAGGAGCCCGCACTTCCGGCGATACTGCAAAGGGTTCCATCATTGCGCAACGAAGCGGCACAGAACCATGTACAATCGGGATAACCCGTTTGTTGGGGAACATACAACGTACAATCGGAGTTCGGCGGGCAGGAGATACCGTCGCCGGGATCGCATTGTGCGATTTCCGGTTCCTGATCACCGGGATTGTCGGGAAGACACAGACCCGACTCGCAATGCCCGGCAAATCCGGCGATTTCGCAGGTTTCTCCATCTTCCAACGGAGTCGTCGCACAGGTCCAGCGACAGTCGGGAGCGTCCGATTGCCTTGGCTCATAAGTCGCACAGGGAGACGAAGCAGGACAAAGATCCTGAGGAACTTCTTCATCCGCGCACACGACAACGCCATCATCGTCCGTCTCTTCGGTATCTACGCTTTCAGCAGGATCGTCCGAATCGGTTTGAACGGGAAAATCATTATCTGCATCATTCGGCTCGGTTTCCCCAAGCTTCGACGTACAACCGACGATCCATAGCCCGCAAATCAGCAACAAACCCAGTGCTCGATACCTGCATTTACCCATGATAGACTCTTTATTCTCCTGAAATTACGTCGTTTTTCCGGTTACACTTCGTCCCGAGATAGTTTCAAGTCATTTTAGTAAATGACGAAAGACTTTCATCCGCCCGACAATCCGCGAGAACGAAGCCCTCCCAGCCAAATCACCTTAGCTTGAAAGGGAAACTTTTGCAAAGGATTTGCACGGACTTGACTCTCGGACCGCTTTGACGGATATAGAGAAGACTTCTACGTTGCCGATTCGTGGAAGTGTCCCTCTTTCGGCAGCGTTTTTGAACAGTAAGGAGAACCGGAACATGCTACAGGGAGAAACGATTAAGGAATTGCTGTCCTCTACAGCCGAAAAGCAAAACATCACGGTTTGCGGATGGGTCCGCACGGCGAGGACAAGCCCCGGCCTGACTTTCGTGGCCATCTCGGATGGAACCTGCTTTGATACCCTACAAGTCGTATACGAAAATTCGGACGGAAAACCCGAAATCAAAGTCAATACGGGAGCTTGCATCAAAGCAACAGGAAACCTTATCGAATCTCCCGGTAAAGGCCAGAAGTGGGAAATCAAGGCCGATTCGCTGGAAATCATCGGTGACGCCGATAGCAGCTATCCGTTCCAGAAAAAGCGCCATAGCTTCGAGTTTCTGCGTTCCATTGCCCATTTGCGTGTTCGTGGAAACGCTTTCGGTGCGGCTTTTCGCATTCGCAACCGGACAAGCTACGCGATTCATCGCTTTTTCCAGGAACGTGGTTTTTTGTGGGTTCATAGCCCGATCATCACCACGTCCGATTGCGAGGGCGCGGGTGAAATGTTCACTCTGACAACCTTCGACATTGCCGACCCGCCGAAAAAAGATGACGGCTCCGTGGATTATTCGAAGGATTTCTTCGGAGAGCGTGCCGGTCTGACCGTCAGCGGGCAATTGGAAGCCGAAGTTTTCGCCATGGCTTTTCGCAACGTTTATACGTTCGGACCGACCTTCCGAGCGGAAAACTCCAACACGCCTCGTCACGTTGCCGAATTCTGGATGATCGAACCGGAAATGGCATTTTACGACCTCGACGACAACCGCCGCCTGGCCGAGGAAATGCTGAAATTCGTCATCCGCGATGTGGCGGACTATTGCGCCGACGACATCGAATTCCTGAACAAATTCGTGCATAAAGGACTTAAAGACGAAATACGGCAGGTGCTGGAAGCCGATTTCGTTCATATCACGTATACCGAGGCTATCGACCTACTGGTCAACAGTGGAAAAACCTTCGAGTATCCGGTAAGTTGGGGAACCGATTTACAAACGGAACACGAACGCTGGTTGAGTGAGGAACACTTCAAGCGTCCGGTCTTCGTTACAGATTATCCAAGCTCAATCAAGCCGTTTTACATGCGCGTTAACGACGACGGAAAAACCGTCCGCGCTATGGATTGCCTGTTCCCTCGTATCGGTGAAATCATCGGCGGCAGCCAGCGCGAAGAACGTCAGGATATCTTGTTCAAACGTATGGAAGAGTTGGGAATTTCCAAGGAGGATTACTTCTGGTACACCGACCTCCGACGGTACGGCAGCGCGCCGCATTCCGGCTTCGGCCTGGGATTCGAACGGCTGTTGATGTTCCTCACCGGTATGAGCAACATCCGAGACGTACTACCTTTCCCGAGAACCCCCGGAAACGCGAAGTTCTAAGGAAGGCTACTGGTTGATAAAGCGATTGGGGAGAGAGCGACGATGACCTCGTTCCGTTATGTGATGGGAATCGAATCGAGCTGCGACGAAACCGCTGTGTCGGTGGTCGAGGATGGCTGTACGATCCGGTCAAGTCTGATCTGGAGCCAGGTCAAGGAACACGCGAAATACGGTGGAATCGTTCCGGAAATCGCTTCTCGGCTGCATCTGAACGAGATTTTTCCGTTGATCGACGGCGCGTTGGAAAATGCAGGATTGACGCTTGACGATATCGACGGCATCGCCGTAACCCGCGCTCCCGGTCTGATCGGAGCTTTGCTGGTCGGCATGAGCGTAGCCAAAGCCATCGCTTTTGCCACCAACAAGCCACTCATCGGTGTCAACCACCTTCATGGTCATCTGATCGCCGGACGCCTGTGCGAACCTCCTTGTGAGTATCCACATGTCGGACTGGTGGTTTCTGGCGGACATACGGCGCTGTATGATGCACGCGGTCCTTTGGAATACCATCTGTTGGGTCAGACCCGTGATGATGCCGCCGGAGAAGCTTTCGACAAAACCGCCAAGCTGACCGGCTTGGGCTATCCGGGAGGAAAAGCCTTGCAGGATCAAGCGGAAGGCGGCGACCCGGAACGTTACGCCCTTCCCCGCGCCATGTTGAAAAAAAACAACCTCGACTTCTCCTTTTCCGGTCTGAAAACAGCCGTGCGGCGAATCGTCGAGGAACAACCCGATTACGATTTATCCGACCTTGCTGCCTCGTTTCAGCAGGCCGTTGCGGAGGTTCTGGTGCTCAAAGCCGGAAAAGCTCTGGCGAAAACAGGTTATTCTCGGCTGGTGATTTCCGGTGGAGTCGCCGCCAATGCAAAACTTCGGCAAGAAGCTGCCACGTATTGCAAACGCCACGGCTTAGCACTGACGATTCCACCCCTTGATCTGTGCACGGACAACGCCGCAATGATCGCTTGTGTTGGCTGGCATCGTCTGATGGCCGGGGAACGCTCCGACCTCACCTTGGATGCCCGAGCCGGACAGGCTCAATTCTGATGGCAAGCCAGCGCGAGTTGATGCGTCGTTTCGGCGTCGTCCCCAAAAAGTCCCTGGGACAGAATTTTCTCACCGATCCGGGCAGCCAGGATAAAATCGTGCGCGGCATGGGCTTGACCGAAAAGGATCGTCTGGTTGTCGAGATCGGCCCAGGCTTGGGAGCCGTCACCTCGAAAATCGCCGACGCGGGACGCAAAATCGTGGCCATCGAATATGACGACGCATTGGCCGAACACCTCACCGTGCTTTTCGACAACCCACAACAGGTTGAAATCATTCACGAAGATGCTTTGCGTTTCGATTACCGCAAGCTGTATGAAAAGCATGGTGCCCCCTACAAGCTGGTAGGCAATCTGCCCTATTCCATTTCCTCTCCGTTGATGTTCAAGATCATCGAATCCAGCCACTGTTTCGACTCGGCCTGTTTTCTTCTGCAAAAAGAAGTTGCCGAAATGCTGGCCGGACGAATCGGTACCAAGCAGTATTCGCTATTGACCGTGCTTTTGGGACGCGTGGCCGAGGTTCATAAGCTGTTCGATGTCAAACGGGGTGCGTTCACTCCCGTTCCGAGAGTGGAATCCTCTTTGATTTCAGTACGTTTCCAGCATCGACATTCCGTACCCGACGAAAAACGTTTCATTCTGCTGGTCAAAGCGGCGTTTCATCAGAGGCGCAAAAAAGTGGCCAATTCACTGGCAAAACAGCCTTTTTTCCGATTATCCGACGAAGAATGGTCGAAATTGAGGGATCGACACGCCGAACAGTTGCAACAACGCGCCGAACAGTTGAGCATCGACGAATACGTGGACATGGCACGAACTCTGGAAAGCTAACGAACTTTTTCCGAATTCACATTCAACGAGGTTTCTCATGAATTCAACCGTCATCGATCTTCGGTCCGATACCGTTACCCAACCCACCGAAGCCATGCGTCAGGCCATGTTGACTTGCAAAGTCGGTGACGATGTAAACGGCGAAGATCCTACCCTCAACGAATTGGAACGTGTTTCGGCTGACCTGCTCGGCAAGGAAAAAGCGCTGTTCGTACCCTCGGGAACCTTTGCCAATCAATGCTCGATCCTCACTCATACGCGCTCGGGAAACGAGGTCGTGTTGTGTGAGGACGCCCACATCGTGCAGCATGAAGCGGGAGCCGCCGCGTTATTGTCCCGCGCTCAGCTTCGCACCATCGCGCCGTCCAATGGAAAATACCTGACCTGCGACGACATCGGCCCACGTCTACGACTGGCCGACGATATCCATTACCCGGACACTGGGTTGATCTGCCTCGAACAGGCTACCGCCATGGGTGACGTGATTCCGCTCGAAACGCTACAGGATGTTTACGATATGGCGCAGTCCTGCGGGATTCCGGTCCATATCGACGGCGCACGACTGTTCAATGCCGCATTGGCGCTGGAAACCGACATCTCCGAACTGGCCGCCTGCTGCGATTCAGTCTGCTTCTGTCTTTCGAAAGGACTGTGCGCCCCGGTGGGTTCGGTGCTGGCTGGAGATGCGGAGTTCATCGACCGTGCACGGCAAAACCGCAAGATCATGGGTGGTGGTATGCGGCAAGCCGGTTTTTTGGGAGCCGCTGCTCTAATAGCGCTCCATGAAATGAGAGAACGGCTTGCCGAGGATCACGCCAACGCCCGTCTACTGGGAAACCTGCTCTCCGAAATCGATGGATTGGAAGCGTTGGCGGAACCGCAAATCAATATCCTGTTCGTGCGCATCACGAAAAACGATATCGATGAAAACGCTTTCGTCGAAAAACTGGCTGACCTCGGTGTGAGAACCTATCCGCCAGAAGACGGCTTGCTGCGTTTCGTCACCCACTCCGGCATCGATGAAAACGACATCCACCGAGCGGCTGAAGTGATCGGCCAATGTCTCGATGTATGATCAGTCTCGCGCCACCTGCTCGACGACGTTCATCCGGTAGGTGAACAGCATAGCGACAAACGCCAGCGCCTGACCCGCACCAAGTGCGATCCACAAGCTGAGTGATTCCATACGGGTGACGGTCCATGGCTCGATGGCGACGCCTACAGTCTGCTTGATCACGTCCTGCGCTCCCGCTGCCAGCAGATGTCCGGCAAGCAATCCCACCAGTGCGCCAAGCAACGTGATGGCCAGCGCTTCGATCATGACGGTCAGCGCCAGGGTCCAGCGACCGACGCCAAGCATACGCAGAAGCGCCAGTTCCTTGCGACGCTCGTTTAGCGACATGATCAGGGTAACGAGGATCATCATCAGCGCGATGGCCAGCATTCCCGCACTGACCAACTCAACGAAGACTTCGCCTTTGTTGATGTGTCCCACGAAATCTCGGATACTTTTTCCGGTATCCACAGCCAACGTGCCATCACGCAAAGTGTATTCCCTCTCCAGCATTCCGGTGTAGGCGGGGTTGGATGTCCGCACGAGGACGGCAGTCAACTTATTATCAGACAACGTATATTTGTCGTGATGCCCGTGGCCGTGAGCTTTGTGAGTGTGTGCATGGGCGGAATCATGACCTTCGTGCGCGGAATGGGCCGATTCGTCGTGCTTGTGACCGATGTGTTCCGCTTCGTGCGGATTCTTTGTTTCATGCTCGGCCACCTGCGCCAGTTCGTGGTCGTGAGAATCGGATTGATGTTTTTCGTGAGTCGCTTCATGTCCGACATGCACAACATTGGCCTCGGCTTGTGAATCGTCGTTCCCATGCGCTGCAACACTGTTTGCTGCATCTTTGTGATGATGATGGCTGGCCATGTGCTTTTCGTGGATGTACCAAACAGACTTGTAAGTGGTGTAAATCGCCGTATCCTCCGGACCGCCGGTTGGGTTGAGTACCCCGGCAACCCGGTAGGTCAACTCGGCGTGTTCGTGAGCATCCATCGTGCCGACCATGCCGTGCTGTCCATGAAACGTATCGCCGATTTCAACCTCGGCCCGTTGCGCGGCGGTATAGCCGAACACGGCGTTTTCGATCTTCGAAAGATCCACCGCCCCGGCATAAGCACCCACATTCAAATCGTCGAGAAACTCCTGATTTACGCCTATAATCCGCAGGTTACGGAAGCTATCGGCCACTGCGACCGGATACGCCGAAATCACCCGCCGGTCGGCCTTGATTTCCTCGTAGACCTCGAATGGAATCGTTCCCGAGGGTTTGTCGATATGAAAAATGGTGGACAAAATCAGTTGCACTCCCGAAGCACCGGCAGGGCCAACGATTAACGGGTAGCGAATCGAACCTTCTACGGCCGTTTTCTTGACCGCAAAATTGACTACGCCAAGCGCCACGACGAAAACAAGCGAAACGGCAATGGCTGCAATGGAAACGATGGTTGCAAACCGGCGATGAAACAGGTAGCGCCAAGCCAATCGAAGAATGGATTTCGATTTCATGCCGCAACCTCCTTCGCTCCGAGATCCAACGTGACATCGAAACTCAGCCGTTTCAATGCAGGATCGTGAGTGGCGACCACCAGCGTGGTTCCGCCGCTTTGAAGTTCTTCGATCGCGTCAATGACTGCGTCCGCCGAGTTGGCATCCAGGCTGGCGGTCGGTTCGTCCGCCAATAGCAACGCCGGTCGGTGAAGAATCGCCCGTGCTACCGCGACCCTCTGCCGTTGCCCCACGGAAAGTTGGTACGGATGTTTGTAGGCATGAGCCAACAAGCCGAAGCGTTTCAGGATGTTGCGGGCGGGATCTTCCAGGTCACCCTTGGACGACCCGTTGAGATACATCGGCAAGGTGAGATTTTCGAGAATCGACAACGGCGAGATCAGATTGAAACTCTGAAAAATGTAGCCGATATGCTGCGCCCGAAAACGGTCGCGACGAGATTCGGACAACGTAGGCAACTCCACACCGCCAATGGTCACTTTTCCGGAATCCGGCAGCACCAGACCCGAAAAAATGTTGAGCAACGTAGACTTTCCAGCCCCGGAAGGTCCGTCGATCAGCGCGTTGCCACCGGCTTCAACAACGATGGAAACACCATCCAACACACTACGGTGGATTCCGCTTGGATCGCGGTAGGACTTGGACACGGACTGCAAATCGATGGTTCCTTGCATGATTTGTCCTTACTTCGTCTGTTTTTTTGCTTCTTTACGTCTTTCTTGAGCCAATTCGATGGATAAGTCTATCCATTCTTCCGTCAGTTCTTTGAAACGGGCGTAGTTGTCCAGTTGAGTCCGTACCTCGTCGAGTCGGTCTTTGCTTACGAATTCCGTACGGCTTTTCCCTTTTCGGGTGTAGCTGAGTTGGTAGTACGGCCCGTGTTTTTGTGGATGTTCAGGATCTTTACAGCGACAAGAAGCGTTTCCGCAGGTGCTGAACTGCTGAGAAAGGCTGCCGGGTCGCATCTCACCCAATTCACCGAGTTTGCTTTTGATGTCTTCGATGCGTTGAATCAGGGCGGGGATACTCATAGCGCTTCCTGTAGAATTCAAATGCTACAAGAATGAACGCTAAAACAATGAACATTCCTTGTCAAGAGCTACCTTGCAAATTTCTATACCAATGAAATGGTTACAAAGACTCTATATATCTCGCATGCGCTTTTTCTACCGCTCGCCCCACCTTCTGAGCTTCAATCCCCACGGTAATCGAATCTCGAAGACATTTGACCCATTTATAAGGTATTTCCTGCGTTTTAAGCAGTTCCAACAGATCGGACAACGTCGCCGTATCAGCCCCCAGGCAAGGACCAACCAACGACAAGCTGCCCTCCCGGCGTTCCACTTCCGTATCGGGAAACGCTTCCAGCAACAAACGTTCTTTGGCTTCCCAAGAATGGACATTCGCCAGATCGATATGCAGTACCACCCTCCCTTTTCCACCAACGACCATCCAGAACGGCGCGGGAAAATCCCAGGAGGCCAGCAAATCGATCAACTGTTTCTGTTTCTCGATATCGTGAGCGGGGACACTAAGCCGAAGAAGACCAGGAACACATGTAATTGCACGAACTTTGCGTTGTTGGTCGATAGGAGAACGTGCCAGCAACAACGTCCCCTGCCCTTCCTTATAGGTTGCCGTCAACCGCACTTCCAAGCCCTTGCGTCGGGCGAAATCGACGGCATCAGGATTGAGCACCTTTGCCCCGGCGACTCCCAAAGCTTCCATTTCGTCGTAACTGATTTCCGAAAGCAAACGGGCTTCCGGCACCGCATTTGGGTCCGTGGTAAAAACGCCTTCGACATCCGAACAGATTTCGCACCATTGGGCGTCCAGAGCAGCAGCTAAAGCAACAGCGGTCGTATCGGACCCGCCACGTCCCAACGTCGTGATTTCACGCCGATAGCTCATTCCTTGGAATCCGGCGACGATCACGATATTTCCTCGCCGTACCTCATCTTCAACTCGCACAGGACGGATATCGATGATTTTGGCGTTCGAATGAGAATCAGACGTAATGATGCCACACTGGCTCCCTGTCAGTGAAACCGCCGTGTATCCCAGTTCTTGAATCGCCAGGGATAACAAACTCATCGTGATACGTTCACCGACGGACAACAGCATATCCAGTTCGCGGCTGGAGGGATTTTCCGTGATCGCCTTGGCCTGACGTAAAAGCTGGTCCGTGGTTTTGCCCATTGCGGAAACCACAGCCACGGGTGCATAACCCTTTTCTTTCGTGGCGACGATCCTTTTGGCTACGGCTTTGATTTTCTCTTCGTCCGCCAGGGACGATCCACCATATTTCTGAACGACAATTGACGGCATCACGTATCCTGTTTCCCACCGAACGGCGGATGACAAGGGTTGGACATCCTTTTTTTCTTTCAGACCATCACGGAAAATCGGAAGAAAATCAAGTATGGAGTCCAGAAGTTGGATAAAAAAAATTTCAAATAGTAAGGGATCATGGTATTCAATAAGAAGCGTACAAAAATGAATAGGCACTGTAGAATTTTTCAAACCAGAGGAGAGGATAATGGCTATGCGGACTTCTTTTTCAAGGAAGCTTGTCTTTCTCGGTCTATTTTCCCTAGTGATTTCAGTAAGTATTGGATTATCTCTCGTATCTGCGGGACCGAAATTCACCTCGGACAAATGGGGAGAACAGGTTGGTTTCAAGCCTGATTTCTCCAAAGGAACCGTCGCAGTCGGCAAAAAAATCAAAAAAGGCAAATACCGAGGTATGGATGGGTACATCGCCCCGGCTCTGAAACTGCTCATCGACAAATACAACCTGACCATGAAAGTCAACGCCTACAAACCGATTCATCCTTCCGAGGGATATATCGAGGCAACGAACAAGTATAACGGTCAACCCAAGCTGATAGATATCGGAAACAGCATTCGCAAACGCGGTCTTGCCAACTATACGGCCGGACTGCCCTTCCCGCAGCCGAAAAACGGATTGGAAATCTCCTGGAACTTCATCTATGGATACAACGGGGACACCGGAGACAACCTGTATGGCGTCTACTGGATTTCGGCCTCCGGCGGCGTAGAACATCACGAAGAATGGCGTTGGGCCTTCATCATGCGGACCATGTACCGCACCGACATGGACCCCAAACCCCACCTTCCCCACTTCGAGAAGAAGCAGGAACAGTACACGGCTATCACGTATGCGCTTTCTCCGCTGGACAAACGCGGATTCGGCGCGGTTTACAGTCGCTCGGTCGAACCCCGCGACCAACAGGGCGTCATTTACGTTCCCCAGATGCGCCGCATCCTGAAAAACACCTTCGGAACCCGTGGCGACACCTGGAACTCCACCGACCTGCTGTATGAAGACGTACGCGGCTACCTGGGTTATCCGGAATGGATGAACTGGAAACTCGTCAAGAAAGACACCATGCTGATGCCGATGCATGCGGAAGTCAAACTTGGCAAAGAGCACATCGAAGATACCTACGACTTCAAAAACTATCCCCATTGGAATCCCAAAATGAGCTGGGAACCTCGCCCGGTGTACATCGTTGAAGTCACTCCGAAAATGTCGGAATATCCGTACAGCAAGCAACTGTTTTACATCGATGCAGAAACCTTCCTGCTGCCCTACAAAGAAGCCTACGACAAAAAGGGAGACCTTTGGAAAGTCGTGATTATCGGCTTCAACGAATCGCCCGATATGGACGAATTGCCGCCGGAACTGGGAACCTGCGTCGCCATCGACCTGCAAGCGGAACACGCCACCGCGTTTCCGTGGTTCGAGAACAAAGTCAACGTCGATCTCGACCCGGCCGACTTCACCACCGCTGCCTTACGTAAAAGGAGCCGTTAATGCGGGTACGGACATTTTTTCTCGTTCTGTCCTGCCTGTTGATCTCCAATTCGCTCGCTTCTTCCGCATTTGCGGGGAAGGTCTTGAAACGCCTGATCGAAGGAGAAGAAAAGACCAAGAGCGTTTTGGAGATGATCGACCACCGAGACCGCTTCTACGACATCGAGTACGTAGAGAAAACCGGAACGGTCTGGGTTGTCGGCTCACCGGGACGCATGCTGAGTTCCAACGATAAAGGCAAAACCTTCCGCTTGCATGAAACCAAGACGGTCGAGGCGATTTTCTCGCTGAAGTTCCCCACCGAGAAACTTGGCGTAGCCGTTGGCAGCCGAGGAGTTGTCCTGCGCACGACGGACGGCGGCAAGACTTGGAAATTGCTGGATTCTCTGTGCAAAGAACCGCTGTTCGAGCTGTTCATGGTAGACGATAAATTCGGCTGGGCCGTGGGTCACTTCAGCACGATTTTCCACACCCAAGACGGTGGCGAAACCTGGGTTCGACAAGAATACGTGCTGCCCGAGGATGAAGTGGACGAACCGGGCTTCAACAGCGTCTACTTCCTCGACCGAAAAACCGGTTGGATCGCAGGCGAGTTCGGTACGGTGATTCATACCGAAGACGGTGGCGAAACCTGGACGAAACAGGTGACCAACCTCGTCAAACCGCTGTACAGTATCCAATTTCAATCGCCGACCCATGGAATGATCGTCGGTGCGGAAACCACTGTACTAACGACTGAGGACGCCGGTGTGACCTGGGTTCGTCGGCCTTCGGAATCGGAACTTCACTTGTTCGATTTCACGATCCTACCCGGCACCGAAGAGAATCCCGTCATTTTCTCGGTCGGACAGGAAGGACGCATCCTGCGCAATTGGAAGAATCTGCCCAATGAAATCTATACGTGGCTTTCGACCATCGCCTTTCTCGACGACCAGACCGGTTTCGTTGCGGGAGGGCGCGGGCACATTCTCGTCACTCGTGATGGCGGACGCAGTTGGAAGCGAATTTCAGGCAAATAACGTACCTTTTCACACTTGAAGCTGATTTGGCATCGGTGGCAGAGACAAAGCAGGTAGAGCATGTATGAAAAGCTAGGCCAGTCTATTCTTCGCTGGCGGGTTCCCGTATTGATCGTGATTTTGGCTCTAACAGGCTTCTTTGCCTGGAAAGCCACCCTCGTACCGGTGGAAAGTCCGACGATCGACCTGTTTCCCTCCGATCACCCTTACGTCGAAACCTTTGTGAAATACAAAGACATCTTCGGCGGTGCAAGCACGGTGTTGATCGCCTTGGAAGTGAAAGACGGCGATATTTACAACCTGGAAACGCTGGCTAAAATCAAGCGTATTACCAAGGAGTTGGAACTTCTTCCGGCCATCAATAACTATCAGGTGCTTTCCATTGCTCAACGTAAGGTCAAAACCTTGCGTGTAGACAACGAACGTGGCTTTCGCGGCGTACCGGTTATGTGGCCGGATATCCCCGAAGATCAAGCAGGTATCGACAAATTACGCACCACCATCCTGACCTCTCCCCGTTACAATGGAACATTGGTCAGTCTGGACGGTAAAGCGGCGCTGATCCTGGCAGGCTTTTTCGAGCATAAAATGAAAATCGAGGAAGTCTTTGAAGGAATCGACAAAATCGTGGAGGCCGAACGGGACGATAAAACCGAGCTGCACGTCATCGGTCGCCCCTTCCTGCTAGGGCACATTCTCAGCCAGTCTCCGCAGATTCAAAACCTGTTTTTCATGACGGTGTTTTCGATTCTCTTCGTATTACTGTTATATTTCAGGGACTTACGCGGAACCATCATCCCGCTGACAACAGCGGGCGTTTCGGCAATCTGGGGTCTGGGATTTCTTGGGGTACTGGGTTACAATTTCGATCCGCTGGTAATCGTTATCCCCTTCATTATTTCAGCACGGGCACTAAGTCACTCGGTGCAGGTCGTCGAGCGCTTCGGTGAGGAATATATGGTGCACAAAGACCGCACCATAGCCTCGGCCAAAACCTTTTCCGGTCTGTTCGCCCCAGGCATGGTGGCCATCATCACCGACGCCGCCGGAGTGTTTCTCGTCTGGTTCACGCCGATTCCCTTGCTGCAAAAACTGGCACTGATGGGTAGCTTCTGGGTGCTGTCGATTATCGTCAGCGACATGATCCTCAACCCGATCCTGTTGAGCTTCTTCCCTCCACCCAATCCCGACAAACTCTCCAAACGCGGCCTCTTCGATTTCGCACTGCACCAGGTGGCGAGACTGTGCTTCGGCAAAGCGCGCATCGGAGTTATGATCATCGCGGTTGGGGTGTTTATCGTTGGATACGTATTCACGAGCCGCCTTGTGATCGGTGACGTACATGTGGGTACGCCAATGCTCTGGCCGGATTCAGAATACAACCAGGCCACGTTCCGCATTGCGGAATTGTTCAACAATACCGAACAGATGACAGTGGTCATCGAAGGCAAGACGCGGGGAGCCATCAAAGACCCCGAAGTGCTACGAACGATGGATGCCTTCCAAAAGCATATGGAACAACTGGACGAAGTGAGTTCCACCGCCTCGATTGCGGATCTGCTACCGGGTATTATTTCGATTCTGCACGGTTCGGACCCGAAATGGGAGATGATTCCCGACGATCCCCAGGCGACAGGCTTTTTCCTTGAATTGATCTACACCAACTCGGAACCTTCCGACCTCGTGCGATTCATCACCAACGACCGGCAAAATGCCAATATCACTCTGTACTTGAAGGATCACAAAGGCACGACACTGCGAAAAGTGCTTTCCCATGCGAAAACCTTCATCGACAGCCACCCGATGCAGCAGGCGAATTTCCGTCTGGCCGGAGGATTTGGCGGTTTGCTCGCAGCAATCAATGAAGTGGTAGCCATACATCAAGCGCAGGTGACAATCTTCGCCTTCGGCATCATCGTCATTTTCTGCGGTCTGGCATATCGTTCCGTGCTGGCGGGATTGCTGTTCATGCTTCCTCTGTTGATTTCCAACTACCTAACCTACGCGCTGATGGGGTACAAAGGAATTGGTTTGGATGTCAACGTGCTACCCGTCGTTGCGCTTGGAGTCGGACTTGGTGTGGACTACGGCTTATATGTGGTAGGTCGTATCAAGGAGGAATACCAAGAAACGCAAGACTTGGATGAAGCGGTGGTCAAAGGAATCACTACGGCGGGACGAGCCGTTGCCTTTACGGCGACAACCATGGTTGCCGGCGTCGTCTTCTGGACCTTCAGCTTCCTGCGTTTCCAGGCCGAAATGGGATTGCTGCTTGTTTTCTGGATGATCGTCAGTATGCTGGGCGGCCTGATTCTGCTTCCGGCGCTGGTGGCATGGTTCAAACCGAAGTTTATCACAAACCCAAGATAAACTTCTGATATCTTTAGACTTTTCATTTTAACAGGGATACTTATCCAAACGTGATAAGTATCCCTGTTGTTTTGAATCCCCAAAGAATGGTATTCTTTCCTTTATAGGATCAACGGAACCAGGATGTTTTGACTACGGATGAAATGAAATTGGGAGTTCGATCGATGACAAGAAAAAAAGCACGTTGGCTGGTCCTGTCTTTGGTGGTTCTAGGGGGTATTTTCGGTTTGGCTTTTGTTTGGAACTTCGTTTCTCCTTCCTGTGACGGATCGTGCCTTACGTTGGTCGGCGAGTTGCAAGCCTCCGAAACGACAGAGCTTATGTATAAAAAAGGTGAGGCCGTACAGTCGCTGCCCACCAAAACTCTCCCCAAACCAACCATTTCTCCCCAAAAAACATCTTCGATGACTCAGTTCGTCGAAAACGATTTGTATATTTTCACCCCCGGTCTGGCCGATATGATGCGCAACTACGTCAACGGCGTGATCGAAGATATGGACGACCTGACGGCAAAAGAAATTGCAAAAAGCCCCAATATTCCTTCCACCCATTTCTGGGGCGGATTCGTGCGCGTGCGCCGCTTGCTGCTGGACACGGAAAATCGCAAATACGATAAAGACATCAAGCAGATGTTCGAGCAATGTATTGTGGTGTCCAAGGCGGTCGAGCAAAGCGTTCCCTATTACAAAGACGGCGCGGTTTTCTATGGGGCCGCCTGTCAAGCCGGTCTGGGGATGTTTTATGGTATCCGGCGGGATTTCCTCAAAGCACGGTATTACGGAATTCGTGCATTGGATGGCTTCCGACGCACGTTAAATTCTCGCCCGAAGGCCAGCGGTCCCCTTCTCGCGATGGGTATTTATAATTTTTACACGGGAAGGCTTGGAAAATTTTCGAAAGCCATGCTGACGCTGGCGGGAATCAAACCGGGAGATAAACACCTGGGATTCAAACAGATCGAGCAATCCGCCGCCGCTGCCGGTCCCCTGCACTTCTTCGCTCAGATGTTCCATGTCCACATCAACGCGCCATTTAGGCGGCTTCATCACGTTGCAGAGAAAGAAGCGCAAAAATTCGTCAAATGGTACCCGAAACAACCCGATTCTCATTTGATCCATGGCTACGTGCTCATGAAAATGGGAAAATTCGCCGCCGCCCAAAAAACCTTCGAAACGGTTCTCAAGCTTCTTTCCGCTCCTCCGGGCAGTTACAAGGACGAAACCTGGGGTTTTTCCGCCGAACTCAACAGGCTTCGTCTTGCGTATGCCTCCTGCGCAATCCGCAACGACGAAAAGCAGCTTGCTTACCTTGTGAAAAAAGCTCACTCACCGGGCGAAGCCTTCAAGGATGCTCCGATTCTCGCTCATATGTATCTGGGCAACCTGCTTTCTTTTGCTGAATTGAACGACCGCGCCCACGCTTTTTACGTGGCGGGCAGGGACAACTTCAGTTGCTGCGAATGGTCCCGCGATCAAATGGCGAAATACGCCAACATACCGGGTCGCCAACGTATTCCCCACACCCACGCCATGCGAATAAGACTGAAAAAGTGGCTTAGCCAACACCCTGAAATTCTTCCGAAAAAGTAGATGGTTTAAAGATTTGAAAAGAATACCTTGACAAGTCACCTGCTAGTGACATATTTTTGTCACCACACAGTGACTTCAAGAGGAAACCATGCGTGATACGGAACAAACCAAAAAGAAAATCGTTGAAGCGGTCGGCAAGCTGTTGTCGCAAAAAGGTTTCGGCGGTATAGGCATCAACGCCATTGCTCGCGAAGCTGGTGTCGATAAGGTTTTGATCTACCGCTATTTCGGTGGGTTACCTGAATTGCTGCGCCAATTTGCCAGCCAGGGAAATTTCTGGCCATCTCTGGGAGAGTTATTGGGAAAACCCATGGAACGTTTTGGAAACCTGATGGAAGCTGGAAAAGCCATTTTGCTAGGACATTTCCGGGAACTTCGACAACGACCCACGACTCAGGAAATCATGAGGTGGGAGTTGCTGGAACGAAACGAACTTACTGACGAATTGGCCCGCTTCCGTGAACAACAAGGCATGGAGATCCTGCAACAGCTTCCGAATGGCAACCCTGACGATGATCGCGACCTCGCAGCCATGGCAGCAATCCTACACGCAGGTATTTCGTACCTCGTACTTCGAGGAAAAACGGCGGATGTGTATCTTGGAATCGAATTGAATACCGACGAGGGAGCCAAACGCCTCACCAAAGCGATAGAAAAATTGGTGGAAACCGTATTCAAATAATTTTTTGTCCGCATTGTCACCCCTCAGTGACTTAGAGGTATCGCTTATGTTGTCCCCAACTTTTCAAGTACCGAAAAACTTTGATGAAACACCTATCAATCCCACTCGTCGCCATTTGCTTCAGTCGCTTTGCATTGGAGGAGTTGGGTTGCTGCTTTTACCGGATTTGCAGGCCTGTGCTTCCTCTTCTGATTTACGGCAGGAACACCGACAAGCCAAAAACGCAAGCTTCGGTTTATCTCCGGAATCAGTTGAAATTCTTCGGTTGGCTTCGTTGGCACCCAGTAGCCATAATTCACAACCGTGGAATGTCAAAATTCTTGACGATCACCATTGGATCGTCTCTCCCGACCCACCAAGATGCTTACCGATAATCGATCCGAATCGACGCGAACTTTGTCTCTCTGTCGGAGCATTTCTCGAAAGTTTGCATATCGCCGCAGCTTTGCACGGTTTATCGCCAGAGCTATCCCTACCGAATGCCCAACCCTCTTCACCTTGGGAAGTCCGTGTTGACTTCAAAACATCGTGTTCCAAAACGATCTTTTCGTCTCGTCAACTGGAATCACGCCGCACCCTTCGCGAGGGTTTAATCAACCATGAACTGAATTCGGCTTTTATCACCAGATTGCGCAAAAAAACTCAAACTTCGTTTCGCTATTTTCCTCTCAACTCCGCTATGTCCAAACGAATTGCGGAAGCAACATGCGATGCGTTTCGCCAGCAAACCCAAAACGACAAAGCGCAGGCGGAACTATCGCGATGGATACGATTTTCCGAAAAAGACATTGCAAAGCACCGTGATGGCTTGACTCCAGCGTCTATGGAAATTGAAGGTTTCGCTGGGTGGATTGTTCGACATTTTTACAAACCTTCGGATGTCCTTTCTGCGGATTTTCGCCAGAAAGGTATTGAAAAAACGGAAAAACAATCCAATGAAGGCGCGGGTTGGTTAGTTCTGGAAAGTCAGGGAGATTCCGTAGCCGAACTCATCGATACAGGCCGACGTTTCCAACGGCTCGCACTGGCAGCGCAAGAACAACACCTGGCCCTGCATCCCATGTCTCAAGCGCTTGAAGAAACTCCTTGGCGAGAAGAATTGGCAATCGATCTCGGATTTTCGAATCCTGTTCAGTTTATCCTACGTTGCGGAACGGTCGAAAGTTTCCCTGCCCCCGTCAGTCCCCGCCGCTCGGTCGGACAAATCCTTAACCTGGAAGGAAAAATCCAATGAAACAGTACTTTTATGCTGTAATTTTCGTGCTTTTGCTTTTTTTCAACTCGACACTGCAAGCCAGAGAACGAACCGAGAAAACCCTTATCGATCCCAAGATTTCCAATTCTACGAGAAATCTCTCTTTGACTCAGAATCGTGATATGGCCTTGGGTTTCACCTTGGACCTTCTCCCCATCGCCATGTCTGCGATGAGTGAAGAATTCGGTATGACCGGTCAAATCTGGGTAGGCATCGAACCAATACGGCTTCGTCTCGTCGGGGGTTCTTTTTCTTTACCGAATTGGATCGCTGCCCAAAACGGTTTCGAGGACAAAAGCACTACCGTTGGGGCGGTCATCGTCGATTATGTGTTTGGTAGCCATTTCGACGAGTGGTGGATCGGCACCGGCTTCGAATACTGGCAAAACACGATCGGACACGAAAAAGCTCCAGGACAACAAGCCGAATGGTCGAACGTCGTCTGGACCATCGGCGGCGGATATATCTGGCGCGTATACGGGAATTTTTACATCGAACCATGGGTTGCAGGTCACGTCACCATGAATTCACCAGACGTTACCCTAGCAGGCAAAACCTACGATCCATTTCCGATCATGGGAGAAATCTCGTTGAAAATCGGATGGTTTATCGACATTTGATCCGTTTACAGGTGCCGCATAGCAAGGTGATCGGCATGTTTTTTCCGAGCGCAATCGGGACAAAGCATCCGAGCCAGCTCGCGTTTGCGATCGGCATCGACCACACGTTTGATGTACTCCATCATGCGTTTGGTCGTGAATAAAGCGCCACAACTGGAACATTGCAACAGTTCGAGCTTGGCCAGCGTCGCTCCGCATTTGACCAGTTTCCGAGTATGACCTTCGTCCACGATTTTGATCGCCCCGGTTGGGCAGACATTGGCACAGCTTCCACAACCGATACATTTGTCCTGTGGACGAAGCATATCCGCGATCACCACCCGATCCCCACCGGCATCCACGAAGCGCAAGGCATCGACTTCCACTTTCGTACGACAGATTCGGGCGCATTCGCCGCAACCGATACACAAGTCGCAACGTAAACAACGTCGAGCTTCGTCACGAGCGCGATCCTCATCCCACTCGCATTCGATCTGCTCGAATCCAAGAATCCTCTCATCGACAGGAAGAAGAGGAATCGGCGCGGGAGGAATTCGTACTTTGTCTTTGGCCTCCAGCTTAATCGTTTCCACCTTCATGCGTGGAGCAGCCTGCTCAGGTCGATCCGGCAAGGGAAGTCCCCGGATATACTTGTCAATGGAATGCGCCGCACGTTTCCCCATCGCCACAGCTTCAATTACCGTAGCAGGACCGGATACGGCATCACCTCCGGCGAAAACGTCCGGTATAGAGGTCTGCTGACTGTAGCGGTTGACGATCGGATTTCCCCACTTCGTCAACTCCATCGCCTCATTTTTATCCAGCCATTCCATGTCGGGAGATTGACCGATGGCGACAATCACTCCGTCAGCTTCAATCGTGAAATCGGACCCTTGCACCGGCACGGGACGTTGGCGGCCAGAACGGTCCGCCGCGCCCAATTCAGCTTTAAGACATTCTATACCCACCACGGAAACACCATCTCCAACAACGCGTGTAGGCATCGTAAGATAGTGAATCCGAACGCCTTCTTCTTCCGCCTGTTCGATTTCTTCTTCCAGGGCGGGCATTTCCTGCCGGGTGCGTCGATAAAGCAAGTGCACGTCGCTACTTCCCAGACGAAGTGAGGTCCGTGCCGCATCGAAAGCGCTATTGCCACCACCAATCACGACGACTCGTTTACCCAGTCGCTCACGGTGACCGATCTGCTGGCTTTTCAGAAATTCCGTAGCACTGACAACCTGCGAGTAATCGGATTCGCCATCCACACGCATCACATTCGAATGGTGCGCTCCGGAAGCGACGAAAATGGCCTGGTATCCATCTTCCCTCAGGCTTTTCAGGGTCACATCACCACCAACGGGAGTATTCAGGCGGATTTCCACGCCGTGGTTCTCGATATTCCGAATCTCTTTTTCCAGAACGTGGCGCGGCAGACGATACGCCGGAATCCCCACCGCCATCATCCCTCCCGCAACGGGCAAAGCCTCGAACATGGTTACTTTGTAGTCCATTTTCGCGAGAAAATAGGCTGCCGTGAGTCCGGCGGGACCGGAGCCGATCACCGCCACTTTCCCCAAAAAACGAGACGGTGCATGATAAACCACCTCGTTTTCCAGCTTTTCAACGGTCGAAGCTACAAAACCTTTGAGAGCGCGAATCGAAATCGGCGCATCCTGATAGCCTTTGACACAGGCAGATTCGCAAGGATGCGGACAAACAAGGCCACAAACCCAAGGAAACGGGTTGTCTCTTCGAATCAGATCGATCGCTTCACGGTAGCGGGCATGGCCGATCAGAGCGACATAGCTTGGAACATCGATTCCGGCGGGACAAGCTGCCTGGCATGGTGCCGGCGTGTTGGTTTTAGTTCCGTTCATTTTCCCTCCCGGTTCTCTGGGTGGAGCACATCGAGCGTAAGACTTCCCGTGACACAGTTCGAAACACAGGCCGGTTTCAACCCTTTATCGATGCGATCTTTGCAAAGGTCGCATTTGACGACTTTGTGCTGCTTTTCGTCGTATTGCGGAATTCCCCAAGGACAGGCGTGCATGCACAAACGACAACCGATACAGGCTTCGGAATCAACGTAAACGATGCCATCCTCGGGCCGTTTTCGAATGGCACCAGAGGGACAGGCCGACACGCACCAGGCTTTTTCACAATGCAGGCAAGTGATGAAAACGAAAGCCATTTTCGGAATGCCTTCTTCATCCCAGGAAGGTCCGTGGGGAAAAATGCGGCATAGCCTAGGCCCCTCGCAAAGCTGCTTGTTCGCCTTGCAATGAATTTCGCAGGCATAGCAGCCGATGCAGGTTTCCACATCATGATGGATACGATATTTTCCCATAATTCATCCCTTATGACGCAATCTTGCGAATCTTCACGAACGTTTCCTGATTGGCGATACCCCCACCGACCGGATCGAAATCGGTCAGTTTTCCTTTGCAAAGCCGCTGGTCCGCCATTCCACAGGCATAAGCCCGTTTGAGAATCGGCACCGTACGCCCGAATCCATGATAGGTAAACACAGCATCGGGATGGATGGCATCGGTCACCATGGCTTTGGTCTTGAATCGGGTAGCGCCACCCATGCAACTGACCAACACGTCATCACCGGAACGGATATCCAGTTCCTTGGCTTTTTCGCTGTTGATCCATAGCTGGTTGTGCGGCATAACCTCGTGAAGATATTCATTGTTTTGGGTGTGTGCGTGTGCATGAATCGCATGTCGTCCGAAAATGAGCCGAAACGCCTGTTCCGGTGGTGTTTCCGGTTCCTGATAGGGGGGCAAGGATTCAAATCCGGCATCATCGAGCTTGCCGGATTTAAATTCGATTTTCCCGCTTGGCGTGGAAAATTTTAGTGTCTCCCGATCTGCCATAATCGATTCGTCCGCCAGTTGGACATAACCCTTCTCGTCGAAATCCTCCAGTTCGATCCCAGTTCCTTCGAGTTGAAAACGCCAGAGATCCTCAACGGTTTCGTAAGGGAAAGCCTCGGCATGGCCAAGTCGTTTGGCCAACTCTTTGAAAATCCACCATTCGGGTTTGCTGTCGTGAACCGGCTCGACAACTTGCTTGCGCCGAATCAATAGTGGTTTCGGCCCTTTTTTGACAGCAATCGGCGATCCTTTTTCCAGATATGTCGAGTTTGGTAAAATTACGTCGGCGTACCAGGTCGTTTCACCATATTTGGCATCGATGGACACCAGCAAGTCCATACGATCCAGCATCGTAAGTTGCGCTTCCCGGTCCGGGAAACAGACAAGCGGGTCATGCCGATAAAAGAAGTAAGCTTTCAACGGATACGGTTCGCCGTTCATGATGGCGTTCTGAAATAGCTGGTACAATCCCGGACCGGAATCGAAATGCTTGTATTTCCAGCCAACTCCATCAGCCCGCTTGTCTCTCGGTGACGGCAGACGATCCGCTAGAGCGTTTAAACCTTCGTATCCGGCATCCGACATGCCTTTCATCAAAATCTGTCCGCCTTCGACTTCGATATTACCCATCAGGACATTCAGGATGTGAAGCGCACGACTGACGTAAAAACTGTTGCGATACCGGGAAAACATCCACCCAGGATGGAAAATCACCTGAGGACGCTGCCCTGCGATTTCCCGAACGAATTCCCGAATCTGCTCGGCGGGAATGCCGGTCTGATGCTCGACCCACTCAGGCGTGTAATGTTTGGTGGACGCCTCCAAATAGTCCAGACCAAGGGTATATTTGGATATAAAATCTACATCGTAGGCTTTTTGTTCGAGAATTTCGCGAATCAGTCCAAGAAGCAGCGCGTAATCCGTACCGGGACGAATCATCCAGAACCGTGACGCCTTGCTCGCCGTAACCGTCGCCCGTACGTCGATGTACGTGAGTTTCATCCCGTTTTTCAGTGCGTGGATCACATTGCGAGCTTCGCCGACTTGCAGCGATTCCAACAGGTTCCGTCCGAGCACAACCAGATGCTTCGCATTCTTGATGTCATACCCGAAACCTTTTCGACCCAAACCATACACCGACTGACTTGCGTGATGAACGTTGATTCCGCACGCAGCATCGTGGTTGGTGTAATTGGGCGATCCCAATGCTTTTAGAAACGTTTTCGGCAAATCCTGAAAAGGACCGCCTCGACAACTGAACAGCACCGAGCGTCCACCGAACCTTTCGATAATTTTCGAAAGCTTTTCGGCCGTATAGTCCAGGGCTTCATCCCAGCCTACTCGTTTCCATTGTCCGCTGCCGCGTTTTCCCTGACGAATCATCGGTCCTTGCGGACGTTCCTCGCGATAGATCATGTTCGGACCGGCGGAACCTTTGCCGCACAATGCTCCGTCCAAAAGATAGGGATTTCCTTCCACCCAGACGACGCGACCGTCTTCGACTTCGCAACGAATCGGACAGCGAACCGAACACATTCCACACAACGTATAAACAGACTTCCTCATCGGTCACCTCGTTTTCCACTGGTATCGGCACGACTCGTTCGGAATTTTCGCATCATTTTACCCATTTTTACGAAAAGAATGTAAAAAACGATATAGGCAATAATCAATGGAGCAATATTGCTCAGACTCGTATTCAATCCTGCGATGGGAAGACGTATCCCCGCAAAACGTGCGTCGATCCACCCGGCGGCGAGAAACAATGGCCAGAGACTGGCGGCGCTAATGGCAATCCCCATGAAAAACGCCTTGCCGAAAGCTTCGTTCGCCAATTGGTTGACACCGGAACGATGTTCCGCCTCACCCTGCTTCAGCATCTCCAGATACGTGTTTTCATAGGACTGGGCATCTGCAACATGACGGTCGAGATGACTCCCGTTCACCGCCAACGCAACTTTGGCCGTAACCTGTCCCATGGCAAGAGCGATAAGAGCCAGCGTCGCCGATCCCAGCCAAAAGGCCGAGATCGGCTCGCCGACCCAGAGAAACGGCTGAAAGATGATATGTTCCAGAGTGCTCATGCAGGCCGCTCCTCTTTCTGACGATCAAAACGGCGGAAGAATGCTGTATCCCAAAAAGCCCTTCGTGCAGTATCGAATACCCACATAAAATGCGAGGACGATAAACAGCCGTTTCAGCCAGATATCGGGGATGTATTTCTGAGTTCGCGGTCCGATCATCGAACCGACGAAAATTCCGATCAATTCCACACCGATCAACGTCCAGGGAACGATAACGCCCTTACCCACGATGTAGGTGAAGATACTGACGATCATCCCGACGAGCACGGCCAGCGCACTGGTTCCGGCAACCAGGAACATCGGCAATCCTGCCACGCTGGTCAGGAAAGGAACCAGCAGGAATCCACCGCCAACCCCCAGGAAACTGGCGATAGCGGCGATAAAAAAACCACCTACGGCGGGAATGTACGCTTTGAATCCGAACTCGACACCGAAGAATGTGAAACGGATGTTTTTCTTGGGAAGGAAAAACATCAGAGACAATCCCAAGCCGACGATGCCGTAACTTACGTACAACGCGCCTTCGAACAGATTTTCTCCAAGGTTTCCGAACAAAACGCCGACAAGTACGAGCGCCAAGGCTCCGAACATCATCCCCATGCTGCCTTCCAGCACTTCTACGCCTTCTACGCTGTCATCGTCGGATTTCTTTTCTTTCTGGGCTTTTTCAAAAGCTTCAGCCGCTGCTTTGGCCGCTTTCTGCTTGGCACGCCCACGAGGCGTCGTCTGGTAAAACAGGTACCCTCCGAGAATCAACACGATCAGCCCGAAAAATCCCAGGTAGTCTTTAAGGTTGACCTGTCCGGCGGTCAGTCGCGGGGCCAAGTAGGAACCGGCAACAGACCCCACCGCGAGGCTAACGGCAATCGGTAGAACCAACCGTTTCATTTTGTAGTAGTTGAAACTCGAAATCGCTCCGCTGATTCCCACAAGCCATTGGTTGGACACGCGAATGCTATCGGTCAACAGCTTGTTCAGCGGATTTCCGCTGCCAAAGCTTTTGGCGTAATCACCCAGACCGAAAATCGTGATGTGCCCGACACCGGCCATGATTCCACCGAATGCACCGACCGTCGAAAAGATCCAACCAACCCAGATAGCCCAGAGGAACCCCAGAAAATAGGAGGGATTCGGAGCGCCGGGAATACCGAAAAGCCCCGGATTTTCTGCCGGTTTGATTACTTCTTTCGTTTTCGCCGCATGGGTGGGATTTTCAAGGCTCTTTTGAATCGCCTGTTGAATACGCTCGGGCATCTCGTTACGAATCAAGGAAGTCGATCCGCCATCGGCCTGTGCATGTACACTGGCCAGAGATCCCGTGGCCAGCACCAACATCGCCGTCAATAAGACAAATACCGCCAGGTTCACCGCTCGTTTCATTTTGTAGGCTCCTTTTTGGGAGGTTTATGGGATTTTAGAAGTAGAACTGCATCAGCATTCGCCAGCGGGCGTCGCTTTGAGCATCTTTGGAGTCGTAATCCTTCATGATCCAGCTAACGTCCGTAGCCAGCTTTACGTGACGACCGAAGGGGTAATAATTGAAACCGGCGGCAAGCTCATGCTCGCTTTTCAAGTCGCCCGCGCCTTTGTACTGGCTCGCCAGGGCGGCATCAGCCGCGATTTGTGCCGTGGCATTGGCTTTGGAACTGTCCCGAAAATCTTTCATCGTCATGTTGCCGAAATAGCGCAAGGCCACTTCGACCGGAACCGGGAAGAGGTATCCCACCTGCGCGAATCCACCGATAAATGCCGGTTCGATGTCCGTGGCAAGGCCGGATTTAGGATCGTGGAAAGCCGTGAAGAACGTTCCGAAAAAGTTGAATCCGTGGGACTTGATCATCGCTTCGACCGCCGTGCGCGCTGCTGGATCACGGAACGGTTGGGGGCGGAAATCGTAAGAAAAACCGATACCTAGAGAATAGCGAAAGTCTCGTCTCTCCCAGTCTGTTTCGGTGGACACATCGATCCCGTTGGCGTTATAGGCGTAATGGCCGATGATTTCCGGGTGAAGCTCGTTGTACGGCTTGCTTTTATCGGATAAGAGGCTTGGATTGTCCATGCCTCGTTTGCTGACGGTAGCGATTCCTTTGGCGCAATTGGGACGCCAAGGCATACCGCCGTACACACCGATCTCGTATTCATGCTCGGTTTTTTTGCCGTATCCGTTGTGCATCGTGAGTCCAAGCGCCCTCTCGGTGCCGTAGTATCGCGGAGCGTTGGAAAAATCGACCAACTGTTGATTCTTCCATGAATTCATACGCTTACGAGAGAATCCAGGCTTGTGAGCACCCATACGGAACCGAACCTGCTCGTTGGCTTTGTAATCGAGGAACAGGTCCATCAGGGTGATTTTTCCGGGAATCGTTTCTATTTGGAATTTGTAGGTAAGGTCTTTACTGAACAAATGACCTTTGATACTCGGCTGAATTCTTTTGAAAGTGAACAGATGGTCAAACGACGTTTTGGAAGCATTCGCCTCATTGACGTTGCTCCAAGTAGCGTCATATTGCATTTGTGCCGCAAAGCCGAAGACCATCGACAACCTGCCGTCGGAGCTTTCCAGCTTGAGAGGCTTTGCTTTCAGCGGTTGTGAGGCAGGCTCCACTTTGCTTTTTTCGTCTGTAGGTTCCTGAGCATATGCCAAAGAACCGAATCCCAGAAAGAACACACAAATCACGAGAACAAATCGTTTGAATCCAATCAATGGTTTCGGTCGTTGCGTTTGAAACATGCAGGAACTCCTTTCACATTCTTCAAGACTGATGGGAATTTTTAGAGGAAGAATCCGTCTCGTTTCCGCCAAGCACCGTTTGAACGGAAGTGAAAAGGCGGCTACGATCCAATGGCTTTTGCAAAAGATGAATAGCCGGGAGTCGAGAAAGTTTTTCGATCTCTTTACGGCAGCGCGTACCGACCAGCAGTAAAATAGGCAAGTCGTTTCGATAGGTTCGAAGCTTTGAGATAAAATCCGTGCAGTTCATCGTCTCGATTTGAAAATCGGCAATGAGCAGATCGTAGGGTGTGGAATTGGCTTGAAGCGCTTCGAAAGCCGCTTCCATGGAACGGACCGTGACGGCGTAGCCGATCGATTCCAGCGATAACCGAACCGAAAAGCGTATGCTTCGCTGGTTGTCTACGATTAAAATGTGAGGGCTGGCGTTCATTGCATCCAATTCAAGCCGCCGCATCGGACGGCATGGTCAATGAGCACCAGATAGAGCAAAAGAAATGCCAGCCTACAAAAAGGATGTTTGCTCTATATTTTCAATACGTTAAGAGATTTTCAACATTAGGAAGGAAAACTCGGGATTCCGGAAACTTAGTTTCCGCGATTTTGGAAACTTTCCATAAAAACGAGAAATTTCAAGAACTTTCAGTTGATGGAACGAAAATTACCGAGGCGGGAAAAATGTTTCCGTTACACTTCGTTTTTCCTCAATCGCTTATTCAACGCCTGTCGTGTCATTCCCAGCAATTTTGCCGCCATGGTTTTGTTTCCAC
The DNA here is from genome assembly GCA_963676915.2 of Myxococcota bacterium. Classification (GTDB taxonomy): domain Bacteria; phylum Myxococcota_A; class SURF-8; order SURF-8. Next base: position 45,867 of record CAXXVK010000019.1, on the reverse strand, counting down.
CGCTACGTCTCAAAGCTTCTTCGATAAGCATATCCTTGGCGTCTTCCATCGTCGGCAAAGATTGTGGAAAGGCAAGCTGGCCTTGTTGCTGATCTCTGCAAACCTCAGGTAGTGGTTGAAGAAGACATTTCTCGCGATTCGTTCCCAATCGTTCGGCGAGAACATCAAGCGACCCACTGGCTACGGCATCGAAAACCATCGAGCGCAATTCTCGGACATTGCCGGGAAATGCATACGCAACGAGATCCGGTAGAATCGTCTCGAATTCCAGTTCTACGGCATCAGGACGACTTTTTGTGGCTTCCTGAAGAAACACCTCGACAAGCAAGGGGATGTCGCAGGCTCGCTCGCTCAAAGGCGGCAAAGCAATATTGTGCGTGTTGAGACGGAAAAACAGGTCTTTACGAAATGTTCCCGCTTCGCAACGTGTTTGCAACGGTTGATTGGTTGCCGCAACAATACGAATATCCGCACTTTTCGGAATGTCCTGACCCAACGGAAAATACTCCCCTTCCTGAATCAGTCGTAATAGCTTTACTTGCGATTCCATAGGCAAGTCACCGATTTCATCGAGGAAAAGCGTGCCTCCCGACGCTTTTTCGACCAACCCGGCTCGCGATTTTTCAGCCCCGGTAAAAGCTCCTTTGATGTGCCCGAAAAGCGTATCGTCGAATACCTGTTCATTGACTCCTGCGATATTTACGGCGACGAACTCTCCTCTACTACCTCCCGCTTTGTATATGGCTTGCGCCATCAGTTCTTTACCGACTCCTGTATCTCCGACGATCAACACCGGCTCGGAAGAATCGGCGATAGTTTCGGCATAACGGAACAGGGACAACATTTTGTAATGATTCGTAACGATTTCCGAAAACGCCTCGGGATTTTCCAATTGTGGAGATTTTACTTTTCGTTCGAGCAATTGAACGTGCTTCCGCCACTCGTTGGAGGCAAGAACGCGCTCTACGGTACGAAGGAGGCGATCTTTCGAAACCGGCTTGACGAGATAATCCTCGGCGCCGTTCTTCATGCAATCCACCGCCGTTTCGACGGCATCGTTTCCGGTAATGATCACCACCGGCGTCTGTGGAGAGTCAGCCTTGATATCTTTCAACAACTCTTCACCGGATACATGCGGCATCGTTAGATCGAGCAATACAAGACTCGGCTGCGATTTTTTGAAGGCTGCCAGTGTTTCACGGCTGTCCTGATTGGAAATCACACGAGTGTAGCCTTCCATCCGCAACGTCATTTCGTAGCTTCGCAGAATCTGGATTTCGTCATCCACCAAAAGTACCGTCTGTTGTTTGATCTGTGAATTCATCGATCCGTCCCATCCTCCGAAACCGGAATACCGATCGTTACTTTCGTACCTTTTCCCACGATGGAATCGAAGCTCAAAACGCCATCGTGATCTTTGATGATTCCATCCGAAATCGAAAGCCCCAGTCCCGTTCCGCCACTTTCGCGCTTGGTCGTGAAAAACGGGTCTTTGATGCGATCCATAATTTCCGACTCAATTCCCTCGCCCTCATCCTCAACGCAAAGCAGCACCCTTGTAGGAGTTCCCTCTTCCATTCGTGTCGAAATCCGCAAGGCCCGGTCCATATCGGGCAGAGCATCGCAAGCATTGAGGATCAAATTGATGACCACCTGCTCGATTCTCTGGAAATTGCCTTTTACTTTCGGCAGCTTTTCTTCCAGTTCAACCGACAGCTTTCGTGTGGTTTTCTTCAGGCGGTTACCGGTCAATGTAATGGCAGAATCCACAACCTCATTCAGATCCACATCCTGGTCCATCGAAGAAATGTCCTGTCGAGCAAAGTCCTTGAGATTACTCACAATACCCTTGATCCTATCCGCACCTTTTCCGATGTCTTCCAGCAACATCGGAACCCATTCACGACAGGAGGAATAGTTCATTTTTCCGATTTGGAAATCTCCGTTTTCCTCGTAGTAGCGATCCAATACAGGCAATACACCTTGCCAGATTTCGAGAATAATCGGAGAATTGAGCATGATGAAACTGTTTGGATTGCTGATTTCGTGAGCCATGCCCGCCACCAGCGTTCCCAGAGAAGCCAACTTGTCGGCTTGCATCAACTGTTTCCGTCGTATTTCCGCCGACTTTTCCAGCTCTTTGCGTCGGGTAATATCTCGCTCGATAACCGCCGCACCTTTTCGTTCCCCACTTTCCGAGAGAATCGGTGAAATCAGCATGGATACAGGAAAACTCCGGCCTTCTTTCGTTCGACGAATCGTCTCGTAATTCCTAAATACTACGCCGCTTTCAATCGCCTCGCGGATACTTTTCAATTCTTCCGTACGGCTGCCGTCGATCAATGTCGCCAGCGGTTGTCCGAGGATCTCTTTTTCCTCATACCCGTACAACCGGGTAGCCCCGAGGTTCCATGTAAGGATGCAACCTTCCCGATCCACCGCCATAATGGCATCGTTGGAAGATTCGACGATAGCCACAAGGAGCCGCTGTGCCTCTTCTATTCGGCTGCGTTGAGCAATAGCGATTTCCACTTTATCGATGATTTTACCCACAGCCCTCGTGGCCTCGGCAATAGAATGAACCTGAATCGGCGAGTCTTCCTTCTTCGCGTCGTTTTTTGCTTCACCGGTTGGTAGACTCGCGTTCGAAAGCAAAGCGTTGACTTTTTTCTGCAATTCCACCAGATCTGCCGTAATCTCGGAAAACGAAGCCTGAAGCCTCGCCACGAAAGCGTTGAAAAGCACCGCAACGCCGCCGATTTCGTCCGTACTGCGAACAACCAAACGGCTGCTCAAATCCCCATCGGCATACGCGATATTATTGAGCCGATCCATCATCACTTGCACCGGACGAGTGATGCGCTGCCCGATCAGCACGAGCAAAAACGTCAATAAAACGATCAACCCAATCGTTGTTCCTATCACATACAGGCGAAACATCGTCATCGTTTGATGAACGGCAGAAATGTCCGTTTCCAACTGCACGACGCCAATGGGTTTCCCATTGTAATCTTTGACGGGAAAATAGGCACGAAACAGGTCACCGCTCCGTTCGGAAAAACGTTGTCCGTATCCACGAGACAATGTTTCCGTTCGAAAACGCGGTTTTGTATCTTTATCCAATGTGGAAGCCAACAATACGTATTCGCCCGTCTCATCCGGCACAATAGGGAAAGTCTCGCGATTTTCAAAAGCGGTTGTAATCGGAAGGAATCGTTTATTCATGAATAGGGCAAAACGAGTATTGGCCGGATCGAGAACACTGTGGAGAACATCTTCGTAGGCATACAGAACTTCTACCGACCCTGCGTGACGCCCATCTTCCATGGTTATCGGGACCAACCCACGAATGGTGAATCCCCCTCGCCCCAATTCCAACCCTTTGATGGGACTTCGTTTTTGATTGACCACAACGACGGTTTGCCGAAAGCTACTGAGATCGTCCGAAACGTCGATCCATTGCCCTTCCCTCAATGCTTGCCTGGTACGCCATACACGTAAAAAACTTCGGATGGTCGGCAAATGAAAATGTGCCTTGAGTACGTTTCCATGCGACATGTTCCGAAATGACGCAAGATAGCGCACGAGATCCCGACGTAATTTTTCCCGAGCCTTTTGAACTACCGGGTCACTCTCGTTATCGAGGTTTCCCTCCTGCATCGACTTGTAAGCTTCTTTTACTTCGGGAAGATCGGCCAGGATACTCGAAAGCTGCACGGCGCGCTCTGCCAGCAGGTCCGATTCCCGCTCTGTGGCGGCAATCAGATCTCGAATCCTGCGATTGACGCTTTCTTCTATCGTGCTCTGAAACACGTTGGCGGCGATCACATAGACCGTGCATCCAAGGACCATCATCCCGACAATCGCCGGAACCAGGAATTTGGTTCGTATCCTCATACGCAATTCCTTACTATTTACAAACGAATTCACCAAATACGAAGAAAGTATAGACAAGACCACCGCCAACGACAAGCTTGCTTCTACAACAGTGAATCTTTTCAACAATTTTTCCATATCCGGTCAACAAAACCATCTGCTTTCCGATTTCTAGAAAACGAAGGAATCATTACAAAACCATAGTACAAGTTTGTTGAAACACATTCCGATACTCCCACAACCTGAAGAATTCACAAAAATCGGGAAACGAGAACGTTTTCAAATCTCAGCAGGTTTTTCATGAATTATTCGGGTCGGGCAATTGTGTTGGTCAAAATCGTAAATAACCATGTTCAAAATACACTGTTGCTTGTTTACGATCTGCCTTTTCGAGTGTTCAACGTGTATGAATCAAATCCGACATAAAGAGAGACTTTTTCGAAATTTAACAATACCCGCCTGATTTTTCCTGTAGAAAAAAGCTCATTTTCAACGGACCGAAAAGAATCCTCTTGACAAACAACATTTTAACGATTATTACCCACTTGGTTTCGTCAAAGAAACTTTTGATCCGGCGTAGCTCAATCGGTAGAGCGGGTGGCTGTTAACCACTAGGTCGTAGGTTCGAGTCCTACCGCCGGAGCCAATGATTTCAAGGGTTTATGCAGTTTGCATGAACCCTTTCTTTTTGCATGGTTCTCATATGGCACCCATTCCAAAGGCTATTTACAGGCAAAATTCAAGCATGAAAGCACTCAAAAACCTGTTGATCGAAGCCTATGCAATAACCTTTGTAGGAGTTGTTACCTTCATTTTCGCCATTTTCGCTCTGACCATTTCTGCTTTGGGCGCTTCGAAGTCCACGCTTCGGCATTGGATCGTGTATCCATGGTCGAAATGCTTTCTGGTTCTGGCGGGAGTCAAACCTTTTGTGGAGGGTCGGGACAACCTGGATCTTTCAAGACCCATGGTCTGGATCGTCAACCATCGAAGTTTGTACGATACGCCGATGATTTTGTTGCATGAGCCAGTTTTTCTCTCTTTCATCGGCAAACGATCTATTCGTGAAGTTCCGCTTTTCGGTCCGGTCGTGGAAAAAGTCGGAATGCTGTTCGTGGATCGTGACGATTCCCAGCAAGCAAGAGCCACGATGGAAGAAGCCAGGCGTCTGATTCAACATGGAACCCATGTCATGGTTTGCCCGGAAGGAAGGCGTAGCCAGCCCGGAGAAGGCTTGTTGCCGTTCAAAAAGGGAGCCTTCTACTTGGCTCTTTCGGCAGGCGTCCCCATTCAGCCGATGGTCGTCTTGGGAACGGAACGAATCCTTCCTCCGGGTTCGAGACGGATTCACTCCGGTTCGGCCATATTGCGGTTCGGCAATCCGATTGAACTCAAAGAAAACGAGACGGTCGAAAGCTTGATGGAACGCACAAGGACTTCCATCCAAGAATTGATCGATCAAGGCGAAGCGGGATAAATGCAAGGATCAACGCGCACGTATTGTACGCATTGTAGAAATGTAATTATCGTAATTATAAAGCTTTTCCCTACTGACTGCACGCCTTTATATTTTCTTATCACGTAAACTTATGTCTCTCGAATTGGAATGAAATCCGGCTGAATTTTCCCGTTCGGAGGTATATACCCAAACGCTCTGTCACGGTCTGGATGATCGGCACGAAGTGCATGTTTTGACCAGAGAAGAAAACAGCTTTGCGCCAGATTTCGAGATGCCCGAAGAGACCGACCGTGATGGCGCTCGAATCAAACTGCGTCTCGTCAACATTCCGCGAAGCAAAGATCGTTACCGACATGTAAAGGTGGATCAACGCTTTGTTGAGGTTCTAGAATCGGTTCAACCGGATACCGTTCATATCGGCCATTTGGACCATCTTTCGACCTCACCTGCTTTTCCTTCATCATGCACATCCTGCGTGGTTTTCGCATCAAAACCTACAGTCTGAAGGAAGGATGTAACGAAATGCACGAATTTCGAATAATGTCCCAGATAATGGGTCGTTGTACCCTTTAAGCGAGAATCGTTGACTTCAATCCAGTATGGACATATGTTTGCCACATAAAGCCACATTCTACCTTCCTTTTCTTTTAAGTGAGTGCAATAATGACAAGATCAGGTTGTATGTCAGGTATTTGTATCGTGATGCTGTTAATCGTGTTTTCAGGTTGTGCCTCGGAGGGTAACACCGGTTCGACCATTGGAGATAGTGACCAACAGACGACGGATAGTGATGATCCGATTGCCGATGGCGATGGTTCTACCGATAATGATGTCGATACCGATGGTGATGGTGATGCAGACGACGATACTGTCACTAACGATCAAGAAGAGGAAACAGACGAACTTTGCTCTTCGAACACCTGCGATGAAACCGATCACCGCGTTTGCGACGCAGAGACCGGGCATTGTATTTGCGATACCGGCTTCTGCGACATAAACGCAGTTTGCGTTGCCGACGGGACCAATAACCCTGAACACGCGTGCCTCGTCTGTGATTCTACCATGATGAAAAACGACTGGACGTTGCATGAAGTGGATTTTGAGTGCCGCGCTTCTGCCGGGGAATGCGATATCGCGGAAGTCTGCGATGGCATAGACGAAGATTGCCCGGTGGATACTTTTGTTGCGGACGGTGAAATCTGCAATGACGATTCCAACGCTTGCAACGGAGTAAGCACCTGTGTCAGCGGCTCGTGCAACGAAACTACGGCTCCGGTAATCTGCACCGCTTCGGATGATTGCCACGTTGCCGGAGCCTGCGATATCGCCTCTGGAATTTGTACGAATCCAAACGCTTCGGACGGTACATCCTGTGGTGAGGATAATACCGACCAGTGCGTTTCCGGGATTTGCAAAGATTGCTACGATGCACTTGGTTGTACCGACTATGCTGAGGATGACAACCCCTGCACGGACCTTTCATGCGTAGCCAACACCTGCACGGACACAAACGACAACGAAAACACTTGTGACTTGGATCACGAATGCACGAATGATCATTGTGTGGACGGCTCTTGTGTGGTGGAAACGGTAACGACGGGCTGCTTGATCGATGGAAACTGTGTGGCGGAAGGTACCAGCCAGGATACTGACGGCTGCGTGGCTTGCGATCCCGACAACGATGATCGAGGATGGTCGAACATGGACGGGGCGACCTGTGCGGTGACAGATGACGGTCGCCCCTGTACGGACAATGTATGCAATGGTGGCGTATGTGTAGCGGTCAACGACGACACGAACCCCTGCACGGACGAAATCGGTTGCACACAAACAGCATGCAGCAGTGGTGACTGTGTGGTAAGCGGTACAAATGCGGGCTGTTACATTGCTGAAGCCTGCTTCGACGAGGGCACGACGGAAACCGCATCAGGAGATGGCACATGTCGGATTTGTGAATCGGTCTCAGCCTGGAACGCATGGACAACGAAAGAATCGGGAAACTGCAACGACGCCAACGCCTGCACGCATACGGATATCTGCGGAACGGGCGGTATATGCTCGGGAACGACGTACTCCTGCAACGATCACGGTACTTGTAACAGCGAAGACGATTTCTGCACTTGCGCGACCGGTTATGCCGGCGATTACTGTACCGAATGTGCGCAAGGCTATTCGGATTATCCCAATTGTCAGTTGATCCCGACTCCAAGTTTTGTTTCCATCACCGCTGGAACGTTCTGGATGGGTTCGCCGGACGGCGACTGCCCGGAGGGATATCCAGGCGCTTGCACAGAGGAATTGGGGCGATTTTCCAATGAAACGCTTCATCAAGTAACATTGACCTACGACTTCGAATTGAACAGGTATGAGATCACGGAAAAGGAATTCGAGGCGTTAACAGGTTGGAATGCAATGGATACCTACTATTCCGAATGTGCAAATGGCTGCGGTGACGATCATCCGATAAAGTACGTGAGTTGGTATGATACCCTGGCATATGCGAATCGGTTGTCCTTGAATGCCGAACGCCCTACCTGCTATGCACTGACGGCCGTGGAATGCAAATACGGCGGAAGCGTAGGCACTGATTATATGGATTGCTTCGATGATGATTTGACCTACGGCGGGATTGAGTCGGCGACAGTGACCTTGGCCGATGGTGTGGAAAAACCACAGGATTGTGAGGGATATCGGTTGCCGACGGAGGCAGAATGGGAATATGCGATTCGAGCAGGGAATCAATATACGGCGTTTTATCAGAATGATGAAAACGATGGAACGATCACACAACAATACTGTGTTCCTGTTGATTCCAACTTGGACCGGATCGGTTGGTTCTGTGGGAACAATGGCAACCCGGAAACTCCGGACTATGGCACAAAGCCTGTGGGTACCAAAGAGCCTAACGACTGGGATCTTTACGATATGAGCGGCAATCTTGCAGAATGGACCTGGAACTTCAATCAGAGTTCCTATGAGGACGATGTAGCAACCGATCCCATAGGTCAGAGCTCTGGCACAAGCCACGTCGTGCGTGGCGGCTTTTGGAGCAACGGCGCTAAGAGCTGCCGGTCAGCAACACGCACCAGCGGTTCGCCTTCATACCGTGGCTACGGTGTCGGCTTCCGTCTTTGTAGGTCTCTCCATTAAGGAGCCAGAACAACCAGCCTCGAACTTGATATCCCAAGCATTGTCAGTATGTCAAAGCTTACTCGTGAGATCAGGAGGAAAATGGATCTCGAAAAGCGATTAAAAACATGTCACAGCTTTGTCACGGCTCAAAAAAACACCTAGATTATCGCCTTGTATCGTTTTCGTGGATCAGTGGAACCTGCTTTGATAATCTGGATCAATTCCATCTCGACAAGTACCTTCATATTCCTCTGAAGCGTTCGACGACTCTGAAGTAGGATTGCATTGCATTCGGTCATGGAAACTTCACCTCGATCAACGACAAAATCATTAATGCCTGCTGCGCTCTTCGACAAGCTATCCAGCTTTATCGCCTTCACATGACCGATGTCACGTGGTATTGTAAATTGCTTCCCTCCAAAGTCGGATGTAAACTTCATGATCATAACCGTTGTAATTTCGATGACTTTTTCAGCCGAAAACGAATGCATCTCGAACGGCTTTCTTGTGACGCTCATCAGACGGCTTCCACGTACTCGCGCAAACCATTGATAACAAATAAGATTCCGGACAAACCATCAGTTTCAAGGAATGTACTTGCTTCATTTTCTCCATTCATGATAGAAGGTGGACATAGTTGTGTCGGTTCGGGTCATCCTCCAAAGTCTGCTGAAATCCTTTGATTTCCCGAATCCATCCCTCTATTTGGTTCCAACTAGGAAGGCTTTGGACCGCCAAAAATATTTACACCGGTTTCGACGCCCTCGTCGGAACCGGTGTTTTTCGTTGAGAAAACCTCGTGTTGAGAATGAATTCATTTGCAGGGAATATCGTAACGAACGGACGGTAAAATCATGAACTTCGATGGCATCCCTTTAGCTCCCGTGGAACGCTATTTGTGGAAAGAAAAGAACCTGATTGTGGTCAAAGGGACTTTCTCGGAGTTGCTTCGGGGTCGTAAAGAATATGAAGCCCACCACGGCATCGATTCACAAAACCACGGCGAGACACTCGACGCTTTGGCCTGTCTTGCAGCGTTGACAGCCTGTTCCCAGCCGGACCCGTTCTCCTGGGCGTTTTCCATCAATACGCCGGACTCCAAGCTCGATATCGGTACGGGATTTTTCGTGGCTGCCGAGCCTCAAGGAATGATCGTCGCCCGTCACTTGCCCACCACCCGCAAGGAATGGATGGTCACCGTACAGCGAGCCAAAACCGGTGAACAACCGAGCCAGTCCAGTTTTCTTCCGAAAAAAGGCGGCGATCCCGTACGAGTGTTCGAGCAATATTTTGAAACCAGCGAGCAAAGGGAATGTCGAATCGCTCTCGACCCGACCACGGCGAAAGGCGTGCTGTTTCAGTCCATGCCCGAAGGTCATTTAGAAGAATTGCAAGAGGCTTCAGCCGAAGAGTTGCTAAACCTTGTGGAAAAACTGCTCGAAGATGAAAAACTGACCCGTCTAGCCGAACACCGGATGTTCTACGAATGCCTCTGTACGGATGAGTACGTGCTCAACATGCTGACATCCTTACCGATTTCGCAACAGGAAGAGTTGTGGGAGGGTCAGGAATCACTCCGTATCGAATGCCCTCGGTGCAGTCGGGAGTTCGTGATTCGCCAACCTCAATAAACTCCCCTTGAGCATCCACTAAAAAGTTACGGGTTACGGAAAACGTATACCGACCAAGGCGTCCACTCCAAAGCCCTGCCCTACGTTGAAATCAAGATTGATGGCGTAGTTTTTCAATTTGTTGCTGTTTTGTATTCCCGTGATTCCGTAGAGAAACGCCACTTCCACCACTACGGCGAGGTGATCGGTGGGATACCACAGGATTTCCAGCGGAAGACGACCGAAAAGCTCTATCCCATGCTCGATGTTATCGTCCCATAAATATGCCGCCTGGGTTCCCAAACCGATGCTTGGGTGAATGTTCCAGATTCGAAAACGGTACATAGAGCCAAAATACAAACCCAAAGCTTTAAAATGATAATCAATGGGAACTTTATCGTCATCGCTGCAATTCTGCGAAGGTAAAATCCCATTCAAGATCGTGGTGGTGCATTTACGAGCCTGGGCGGTCTGGTAGCTGAAATAGGGAGATAGCCGGAAGCCGAAGCCGTCGCCCCCGAAATCCAGGTCGAGCATCACTTTAAAGGCGTCACGGGTGGGAACATCGAAATTCTCCGAAGATTCCATCTTTTCCAGCCAGGCATATCCCAATTTCGGCGACACCCCGAACGATCCGATGCGATAAATTTTTCCTTCTCTATCCTCTTTTTCCGAGGCCTTGGAATCGGTAGACTCCTCATGCTTCGATGCATCTTTTGACGATTCGGTGTCTTTTTTCTCGGTTTGATCCACTGTTTTTTGGGGTGGTGGCTGCGGCGTAGGGCTCGGAGTTGACGGCTGAGGTTCCTCCCAGCTTTCAAATTCATTAAACGCCCAAGCCTCGGAAAATGGAAGAAGCAAAATCAAGATGAGAATCAACACCACCGGCAGGCCGTATCGGCTAAAAAACTTCGTATCGATAGATTTCATAGGCAACAGGCTTTCGAGAAAAAATCGAACACCTTTATGTAGTAACGACGATTCAACGCCGTTTCGTTATCGTTTGGACCAGGCTTTCTGGAATTTTTGGACAAACTTTTCCTGGGCTTTCGTCTGCACGGACCCTCTGCGCACCTCACGAAGCATCTTGATCGCTTCCTTCGGTTCCCTTCCCAATGCCACCAGACAACTTGCCGCCACCATACCGGTACGTCCCAATCCAGCGAGACAATGAATTGCCACGGTTTCGCCGTCTTCCAACGCTTCCAGTATCCCTTCGATCAACTCGGTGTAGGCGTCCATATCGGACGGAACGTCGAAGTCATCGATAGCGAACCATTCGTTGATCATCCGAGCCTGATGCGCCCACTGCCAGATAGCCGTCGCCTGGTACTTGTACTCGATGAGCGTAATCAATCGATCCACGGCAAATTCGTTTTTCAGTCGGGCGATGTCTTGTTCGCTTTGCGGCAGAACCGTCAGTCCGATACGTCCTTCCACGCCAAGAACTTCAGGCTCCAGAAAATCGATGGAATATTCAGCCATAAGCACACTCTTCTAAAATTTCTCTGTAATACCAACACGTTTGCAGCTTCAACAGTCTAACGAGGACAATATGAAAGTCCGTATCCCGATGAAGATCGCCACTTGAAAACATTCTGAAGTTTTTCATGGTAGCAGAAACGTGGGTTTAATCAACTGTCGAAAGGAGGAATTTTCGTCGGTTTGTTTTTCAAATGATCCATCATTGGCAATTTAGCAAGAATTGTTTGTAAATGGATCGATAAATTCCACGCCCACGCTTTTTTCTTGCAACCCATCGGGCGAAACGCTAGAAAGAACGGCGTAGTACAAAGATCGTTACGAATTTCATTTCCGAATTTGCGGGAGGATTGCAATGCTTCGGAGCACGATATGGTTGGTTTTGTTCGCCCTTCTGATTCCGTCTTTCGCCTGGGCTGCTGAAGAAAAAATCGGGTACGTGGATCTTCAGCGGGCGCTGCTGGAAGTCGAAGAAGGCAAATCGGCCAAAGCCGAGTTGAAAAAATACTTCGATGAAAAACAGACGTTTTTGGACAAAGAACAAGAAGGTCTGAAGAAAAAAACCGAGGATTATCAGCGCAAAAAAGAACTTCTTACGGCAGACGAGCAACGACGCCAAGAAGAAGAATTGCAGCGGGAATTGATGGTTCTGCAAAAAACCTTCATGGATCTCGAAAAAGAGTTGAAGTCCAAAGAAGATCTGGCGACCCGTCCCATTTTCGAGAAGATGTACAATATTCTCCGCAACATCGGGGAAACGCAGGGCTATAAGCTGATTCTTGAAAAATCCACGTCCGGCATTATCTATGCTCCGAGCAAGCACGATCTGACCAACGAGTTGATCCGCCGGTACGACGAAAAATTCAAAGCCAAGAAAACCAAGAAATAACGCCATGAAACGCCGATCGCTGACGCTGGCCGAAGCCGCAAAAAAACTGGGCGGTCGCGTCATTGGGGATTCGCGGTTCCGCATCGAACGTTTCGCACCTTTGGAAAAGGCGGGACCGTCGGATACCTCTTTCTATATCGGCGAACGCTTTACAGCCGCATTGAGCGCCACGAAAGCCGGGGCGATTCTTTGCGGAACAGAACTGAGCAACATCTTGGCCAATCAGCTTGTCGTGGACGATCCGCATCTGGCGTTCGCCCGCCTCATGCAAGCTTTGTCCGAACCTGTTCCAACCGTCTCCGAGCGCCATCCTTCGGCTTTTATCCATGAAAAAGCGACAGTGGGTGAAAACGTCTCCATAGGTCCGTTTTGCCACGTCGACGAAGGCACGGTCCTAGGCTCCGGGTGTCGGCTGGTATCCCACGTCTATATTGGAAAAGACGTACATATCGGCAAAAACTGCCTGTTTCATTCCCACGTCACCGTTCGTGAAAACTGCCGCATCGGTAACCGCGTAATTTTGCAGGATGGCTGCCGGATCGGCGCGGACGGCTACGGTTTCGCACGCAACGAAAACGGTCGCTACGAGAAAATCCCGCAGTTGGGTATCGTGCGCATCGAGGACGATGTGGAAATCGGAGCCAACGCCTGCGTGGATCGGGCAACGTTCGGGGAAACGGTGGTCGGTCGTGGAACGAAAACGGATAATTTGATCCAAATCGGCCATAATTGCTTCGTGGGAAGCGATTGTCTGCTGGTGGCCCAAGTGGGTCTTGCAGGTTCGGTCGAGTTGGATCATCACGTTACCTTGGCAGGCCAGGTAGGCGTTTCGGACCATCTGCACATTGGTGAAGGGGCTGTAGTCGGGGGAAAATCCGGGGTCACCCGCGACGTTCCCGCCCACGCCGTGTACACCGGATATCCGGCAATGCATCACAAAGAGTGGAAAAAGCTTCAAGACCTTCTAAAGAATATGGTACAACCAAAGAACTGCGGGGGTGACACGAATCACGAGTAGTGTAGGAATGAGGTGAAGTGATGTCGCCAAAAATCGACGCCAGTGCGAAAATCGATGCAACCGCAATAATCGGCGATGATGTAGAAATCGGAGCCGGAACCACTGTTGGAGCTTACAGCGTCATCGAGGGGCGCGTAACCATCGGCTCTCTCAATCACATCAGTCATCATGTCGTTATCGGAGCGCATCCCCAGGATTTGAAATACCGGGATGAAGCCACCGAGGTCGTGATCGGTACGGGAAACGTGATCCGTGAGTTTTCCACGATTCATCGGGGAACGATCCACGGCGGCGGCTCGACGATCATCGGCGACCGCAACTACCTCATGGCTTATTCTCACGTCGGACACGACTGCAAGCTGGCCGACGATATCATCATGTCCAACAGTGTCCAACTAGCGGGTCATGTCGAGGTTTTCCGTTTTGCCCATTTCGGCGGGCTGGCGGGAATCCATCAGTACGTTCGTATCGGAGAAAGCGCGTTCGTCGGAGCGGGAGCCATGGTGCGTTTCGATGTTCCCCACTACGCCATGGCTCGCGGAGATCGGGCTTTCCTGGTGGATATCAACGAGGTCGGACTTCATCGACGAGGTTTCCCGGAAAACCGCATCGAGCAGATTAGCGACATTTTACGAACGATCGGCACGGACGGCGATACGTCATCTTTCCGAAACGACCCGGATTTCATGAAGTTGCAGGATTTCTATCAATCCTCGAAAGAAGGCGTGCTCCAATTCAAGGGACGCGATCACGAACAGTTTTTGATGTAACCGATTACGGGAATCTCAGTTCATTCTCTACAATTCGTTAAAATTTTACCAGCAACGGTTTGTCCTCTTCCGTTCTTGCCAGCAAATACAAGTAATCCGACAGGCGATTGATCCAGGAAAGTACGACAGGATTGGGGAGAATACCGGCTTCGTTCATCCCCACAACCCGACGCTCGATTCTCCTTGCCACCGTACGAGCGTGGTCCAGATGGGCCGATCCCAAATTACCTCCGGGAACTATGAATCCGTTGGGCAAGGTCGTTTCGGCTTCGAGTTTGTCACGACGGCGGTCAAGCTCGTCCATGGCGTCCTGATCCAGGCGTTTGGACAGTTTCTCCAGTTTTTCCGCTGACGTAGCCAATTCGGACGCAAAGGTAAACAACATTCGTTGCAGGTACAAAACCGCTTCTTCGGTTACGGACTCTTTGCTGTGACAGCGGGCAATCCCCAGAATGGACACAAGCTCATCGACCGTCCCAATCGCTTCCAATCGATCGGAGTTTTTCGAAACACGTTCCCCGGAATAAATACTCGCCTGTCCACGGTCGCCGGTCTTGGTGGTAATGCTCATTTTAGAACTCCTATTCGATTTCTCTTTAATTTCTAAAGGTTTTGCACAATTCGTCACCAAAAAATTTCAAACCCATAACATCCGTTCTATTTAACTAAATTGCTCACGAAAACTGCATGTTCAACCATTTCGGCGACAAAAGTTTGGTGCACCTATTTTTTCAAATTCGGGCAACCTTCGTCACTTGAACCACTTCACCGCTTCCGGCGCATGATAGGTGAAGATCATATCCGCTCCGGCTCTACGAATCGAAAGCAGCGTTTCACGGGCCACACGTTCCCGGTCAATCGCTCCGGCCTTCGCCGCGAACTCGATCATCGCGTACTCGCCACTGACATTGTAGGCCGCCAACGGTACATCGAAACGCTCACGTAAGGAATGAAGCACGTCCAAATAGGCCAGAGCAGGCTTGACCATCAACACGTCCGCGCCTTCTTCGACATCGAAAGCCGCTTCCCGCAGACCTTCCCGAGCGTTGGCGGGGTCCATCTGGTAGCCTTGACGATCGCCGAACTGGGGAGCCGACCCGGCAGCCTCACGAAACGGTCCGTAATACGCACTGGCATATTTTACGGCATAGGAAATGATGGGGAGGAAATCGAAGCCGTTTTCGTCGAGAATCGCCCGAATCGCGGCAATCCTGCCGTCCATCATGTCGCTGGGCGCAATCACATCCGCCCCGGCCTGCGCCTGAGACAACGCCGTGCGCGCCAGGAGTTGCAACGATGGGTCATTGAGCACCCTACCTTCATGAACCACGCCGCAATGGCCGTGCGAGGTATATTCACACAAGCAGGTATCGGCCATCAGCAACAGGGGAAAGTCTCGTTTTTTCAAGGCTTTCAAGGCTTGCTGAACGATGCCGTCCTCTTCCCATGCCCCCCTGCCCTGCTCGTCCTTTTGGTCGGGAATTCCGAAAAGGATCGTCGCTTTGACTCCGGCTTCCACCGCCTCGTCGAGACACTGAAGCAGAGAGTCGATGCCGTGGCGAAATTGTCCGGGCATGGCATCGATAGGCTCTTTACCTTTCAGATTTTCTTTAACGAAAACCGGATACACGAAGTCTTCGGGCCGAGGCCGTGTTTCACGAACAAATTCCCGCATCAGGGGATGTTCCCTCAGTCGTCTTGGGCGATGGGTAGGAAACATAAATAAACTCCTTTGATTTTCGGATCGAATCCATACAATAGCGAATCCTTGCGCAATTTCATTTTTTTCGCAACCGTTTCGCTTCAAGGTGGTTCGAAAAGAGTGAAAATAAAATTTTTTCGGTTCTATGACCGAAAGGCTAAAGGGAAAAGAGAAAGGAAGGCTGACATGATGGAAATGATTATCGAGTTTTTAGGCGGCGCGAAAATCAATGCGACGTTTCAGGATACGGTCATCGAGACGGACCAGTCGGTGAAAAGCGGTGGTGAAGGCAGCGCCCCGGAACCCTACATGCATTTTCTTGGGTCTATCGGCACCTGCGCCGGAATTTACGTGCTTCGTTTCATGGAAGCTCGGCAGATCCCAACCGAGGGCGTACGACTCATCCAGAAGATGGCATGGAACGAGAAAGGCACCCGGCTCGAAAAAATCCAGATCGAGATTCAGGTACCGCCGGAATTTCCCGAAAAATACCATTCGGCCCTCGTTCGCGTCGCCGACCAGTGCGCCGTGAAGAAAACCATTCTCGATCCTCCGGAATTCGAGGTCGTAACCAAGGTTTCCTGATCTTTTTAAGCAACGTTTACCATAGGATGTGATGGACAGGTTCCATCCTCCGTTCGGTGAGGTCGAACAAGACTCTCGTTCGACAATTGGTGCGCCCGGTTTTGCGGTTCCAATGATCCACGAAACCGGGTTTTTCTTTTTTCGCAAATGAACATTTGGGGAGGGTGTGAATGAGATGTGGGAAAATGGCACTTCTCGCACGAAATCCGTTGGTTCAGGTTTTCAACCTGAATCGAAACGTTTGGGGGCAGGATACAATCCTGCCCCATCATATTTCACGTAACCATCTGGAATCAGAACATTATCTGTTTTGATAATGAATACTAGCAATTGTTGCTCCGAAAATGCAAGAAACAGGAATAGGATGTTTTCCTACAAAAAAATTCACACCCATTTGGGGATGAAAATGCATTTATAGAAGCTCCGAGGTTGCATTTCCAATCCGTAACAGTATCATTGAATACGTCCGTATGTTTCACCAATGAATAGACAAATCAGGGAGAAAACGAATGAAACAGCGTTATTTCGGGGGAATTATCCCGTTGTCTTTTATTTTTCTGGGATTGATCCTCATTACGGCTTGGGGCTGCGCCGATGACGGCGAAGTGGAATTGACCGGCGAAAGCGCGTTCGATTACATACGCAAAGATTTTGCCAGCGCTCCGAAAACCGATGTGGAATCGATTAAAAAAGTCATGGACTGGGCCATCGACGACGCGCAAGCCACCGGCTCGGCACGAAAAAAAATCCTCTCGGAAGACATCGACACGGAACGCGCCGCCCCTGGTGAGGAAACGATCAAACTCCTCAAAAAGACCGTCATTCCGCGTAAAAACCTCGATCCCGATAAATACGTGCGGTTTTCTTTCGAAGAATGGGCCGCTACCGCCAAAGCGGGAACGATGGTTCGCAAGGATTCCAGCGACAACGTAGATTTGGACTCCTTGCAGGAGGAGTTCTACATCGACAATCTCGATGCGATTCCCGTGCGAAATCAAGGATATCGCGGAACCTGCGCCGCCTTCACCGGCATTGGACATCTGGAATACACCGTGCTCGGCAAATACCCGGAGTTGGGAACGATCGATCTATCCGAGCAACGTTTTTACTGGATGAGCAAGCCCGACTGCCAGGAAACGGGATGCACGACCGACGAACAAGGTTCTTGGTATGGAACCGGGTTCAGCGCGAGTTCCGGCAATAACGACCTGGATATTCCCACGGAAACCGACTGCCCGTACAACGCCTCGCTGGGCGACAACGATGTGCAGTCGCCACAGATTTCGAGCTGTTCCAACGGTGCGGTACGCATCCTCGGCCTGGAGTACGCCACGACGCCGCAGGAAATCGTCGATCGACTCGAAAGCGAAAAGCTTCCGGTGCCTTACGCAAGTCCGCTCAGCGGAAACTGGGAGCGCAACAGCGGCCTGATCACCCTGGCGGACTCGGACCAGTCCGGCGACACCAGCCACGCTCCGGGACATGCTTACCTGATCGTCGGCTACAAAAAGCTGCCTAACATGCCCGAAGAAGGCGGCATGTGCTTCATCATCAAGAATTCCTGGGGCACGGGCTGGGGCGTTAACGGCTACAGTTGCATGACGCTGGCCTGGGTGCAGCATTGGACGTTCGGATACTACCTGTCTCAACCGCTGATCATGGATGTGGAAATCCGGGAAGACCTACTGGAAACCGGTGTTGTCAACAATGAGGAAGCCGAAGACGAAATGCCGCCGGACGTGCCCGACGAAACGGAACTGCCCCCCGAAAACGAGGATGGCGTGATCGAAGACGAAACCCCGGTCGACGAACCCGATCCGGTGGAAGATCCTACCGAAGAAGAAGAGGATATCATCCCCGAGCCCGATCCCGAACCGACGATTTCCTGGGCCGAAGCCCAGCTTTTCGGACCCAACGAATCCTATTACCGCGCCCAGACCGCTTCTCAAAACGGTCAAACCATGGTTCGTGTGATCATTCGTAGCGATGCGGAATTCACCAACGCTTTGGCGCTCGATCCCGTATCCGGTTCGGGCGTATTGCAGTTCGATGGAGACGATGTGGGCGAGTTGTCCTCGACTGGCGAATTGTACCTCTGCTCGGGATCGTATGCCATGCTCTGCTCGTTGCGCTTCGAACCGGAACGCAATGAAATTTACATCGAATTTCCGCGTCCTTACATGCGCCGCGTAAAAGACGATGAAATGCCGGACGGCGAATGGAAAGAATTCCCGATTCCGTTCAACGACAACTATGATTTCGAATACCTGGAGCCGGAAAGCCTGACCTGGGTGCTGACCAATCCTCGAGCTTTCGTACGTATGAAAGGCGAAGAAGAGGATCAACCGACCGAGCCTACACGGCTGTTTTTCCAAGGCACGAAAATCAAAATGATGGGTGAGGAAGTGGGCGACTTGAACCCCACGAATTTCGGCCTTTGTACCGGTCAATTCCGTAGCGCCTGTTCGATTTTCGGCAGCAAAGACAAAATGGAAGTGCTGCCATCTTGGTAAACGGAACCGGGAGAAATACGAAAGTTTTCGAGCCTTTTTCGTCTCTTTTGACCCGTTGGCTTCGAAGAGAAGGAAAAAGGAGCGGAAATCTTCGAAAGTTATGGATAAATAATGACAAAAGGCTTGACAGAAAAAGAGCCTTCCTGTAATAAATGCCCTCTCGAAGCGTGACCGGGCGATTCGAACGCCGAGGTTGCGTCACGGTAATGAAGGAGGTTATCTTGAAGACTTATAGCGCCAAACCCGGCGAAGTGGAACGCGAATGGTATGTCGTCGATCTCGAAGGGAAAACCCTCGGTCGTGTCGCCAGCCAAATCGCCATGGTATTAAGAGGAAAAAACAAACCGACGTTCACGCCCCATGTGGACACCGGCGATTTCGTAGTTGCCGTCAATGCCGATAAAATCCGCGTCACCGGCAACAAGCTGATCCAGAAAAAATACTATCACTACACCGGATACATGGGTGGTTTGAAAGAGATCTCGCTTGAAAAACTGCTCCAAAAAGATCCGGGCGCGGTCATCAAGCACGCCGTACGCGGAATGCTTCCCAAGGGGATTCTTGGTCGCAAGCAATTGAAAAAACTTCGGGTTTTCGCCGGATCAGAGCATCCGCATCAGGCCCAGCAACCCAAAGTTCTCGAACTGAACGATTGATCGGCAGGAGGAATTTTCGATGAGCCAGACCTTTCATGCTGTAGGACGTAGAAAATCTGCCGTATGTCGTGTCTATTTGACAGCGGGAACCGGTGTCATCAATGTCAATGGCGTTGACGACAAAAATTATTTCAATCATGCGGGCCTGAGCATAATCATGCGCCAGCCCTTTGAAATTACTCAGACCCAAGGACAGTTCGACGTGATGGTCAACGCCAAAGGCGGCGGCATCACCGGCCAGGCCGAAGCGATTCGCCACGGAATTTCCCGTGCGCTGTTGCTGCAAAACCCCGAACTGCGCTCTGCTCTGAAAAAAGCCGGATTCCTCACCCGCGACGCTCGGGTCAAGGAACGGAAAAAATACGGTCTTCGTGGTGCCCGTCGCCGCTTCCAGTTCTCCAAGCGGTAAACCCACGGAAATTCTTTCAGGAATTCAAGGCGCGGTCCAAATGCGGATCGCGTCTTTTTTTGTCTTTTCTCGTAGGTCGGGTGATTTCACCCGACAAGATGGATGTTTTCCCAACGATGGAGCAGGATTGTATCCTGGTCCAAACGTTCATGACTTTAACACCTCGCTAACAAATGGGTAGTATAGCAACAAGTGAGCAATTCAAAACGTGAGGAGCAGGATGCAATCCTGCTCCATCTCAGTCGGGCTAATTTTTAGTATTGTCGGGCAAGAAATTTGCCCGACCTACGAAAACTTACACGAAAAAAGGCGGGAATATTTCCCGCCTTTTCACACGACTGCTTTATAACCTTCCGAACTAAAAAGCCTTTTTCAGCACTGCAAGGACTTCCTCGAACGTCGCTTCTGCCGGGTTGTAGGTCAACGAACCGTCATCGATGGCCAGTTTGGCAATGGCTTCGAGTTGATCTTCTTTCACACCCGCTTCGCTCAACGTTTGAGGCAGACCTGAAATTCCGGCCAATTGGGTGCTCAACGCACGAACGCCACCGGCGGCTTTTTGCGCTTTTTCTTTCACACTGAGTTTGGGATCGAGATCCGGCACGAGCATCTCAGCGATTTCCGCCAAGTATTCGGGAACTGTCTCCATGTTGTATTCGATACCGAACGGCAACAGGATGCTATTGGCCACTCCGTGCGGCACATGAGCCACACCGCCACACGCGTGAGCCATGGAGTGCACCGCTCCCACCATCGAATTGGAAAACGCTATACCCGCCAGCAACGCAGCGTCGGCCATGGCGATACGTGCGTCTTCGTTCTCGCCGTTGCGGGTCGCCTCGACCAGATTGTCTCGAATCAAACGAATCGCCGAGGCGGCGAAAGCATCCGACACCGGATTTTTCTGCAAGCAGTAGAATGCTTCACAGGCATGGGTCAGGGCATCCATACCGGTCGCTGCCGTGATTTTCGCCGGCATCGTCAACATCATCACCGGATCGATCAACGCGACGTGGGGATACAGGCGATTGGACACCAACGCCATTTTCATTCCCTTTTCCTGGTTGGCAATCACCGCCGCCGCCGTAGCCTCGGACCCCGTACCCGCCGTGGTGGGAATCACGACGAAAGGCTGCATCGTAGCTTTGATGCGATCCACACCTTGAAACTTGAGCAGATCATCAGTCCCTTCGGACACGACGATATTGACGCCCTTGGCCGTATCGATCACACTGCCGCCACCCACGGCCACAATGCTGTCACAACCTTTGTCCTGATACAGCCGTGCAACCTCGTTGACGACACGGTTGCCGGAATCGGGCGGTACGTCATCGTAAATGGCTCCTACGGGCATATCTCCCTCGGTCAGGGCAGCTTGTACCTTATCCAGGAGTTTGGCTCCGGCAACCCCTTTATCCGTGATGATCAAGGGATGTTTCGAACCAAGCTGCGTCAATTCGTGCGGAAGATTGGCCAGCGCCTTACGACCGCTCAGGATTTTGACAGGGCAGAAAAACTCGTAATAATCCGGTTTCATATCGATCTCCTTGAATTATATAAAAGCTTCATTATTTCATCGCATTGCCGATCAATCCCGGCGTGAGCAGGGCCATGATCTTCGCCTTCGTCGCCAATTGCGGCAACGTGAGTTTCGGGGGGCGTTTAAACGTCTTGTTGAGAATCAGACCGGGAAACAGATAGGTTTGCACAATCGCCATGGCACGCGTGACCTGCATGGCCTGACCGTTGTCTCCCTGAATGATCACGCGGTTCTCTGCCACCGCCTTGGGTGCCCCCAACTGACCGGTGAAGAGCATCACGGCGGAATCGAGATTTTTGAAAAGGATCGAAAGCTCCGGCTCTTTGCTCCCCAACCCCAGGCATTCGATACAATCGCCCGTCTTGCGAATGGTGATATACGGCCCGTGCGGCAGCACACCGATTGCAACGCGCCGTCCTTCCTCCCAATCGGCGATTTCTTTTTGCATCGCCTCTACGTAGCGGCTGGCCAACTCAAATGTCGCACCCAACGCCAGCAAAGACACCTGGGACGTTACGACTTTCGCCTGTTTGGCGATCAGGAACCGATTCATCGCTCCTCCTGTGTTCTTTGGACGCACGCACATGGCATCCGGATTGGAACGTTCGTCTCTTTTCGGAACATGGACCACTGTACCTCCAAACCGACATCAGGCTCAACAACTTTTCGGAAAGATTCGCGAAAATGAATGAGATGTCACATTTTCGTAGAACGTCGATCCTTTTTGTAAAACCCAAGGATTTCTAAAACAGGAAGGGGAAATTGTGGATCAATCGGAGATTATTGCCTTACCCATCCCACCTTTTTGCTTTTTATAGACATTTGCCTACAAAACCCTTACTCTATGAATCAAACAATGAAACAATCACAATTGAGGACATTCGGGGAAGGAGAAACCAAAATGATCCGTAGAGTCGAAGTCACTGCTCTGATGTTTATTGTAATGCTCGCATTCGTCGCTTGTGGAAGCAGTGATAATGATGACAATGCGCTCTGTGCGTTTGAGGGTTCCGTTACCTGCTACTGTGAAAACGGTGGTTTTGGGCAACAATCCTGTAGCGATAGCGGCGCTCTCCTTCCTTGCGACTGTAGCTGTGAAGAGGGTGAAGAACTCCTGTGTATATGCGACGATGATGAAATCAGCAGTCGAAGCTGCGTTGCCGAGGGATACTTCGACGTTTGCGACTGCACCAGCCCACCGAAAAATATTTCATCCACCATCGAAAACGGAACGTTCGTAGTACCCTGGGGACGCTACACAGGCACGATAAATGGAGAAGAAGTGGAAGTCTGGTTGGATGAAGATTTCACAGTACAAGGCACCTTCATCGCTTGGGAATCCGGAGACGCAACGCTTTGGTATACCTGCAACCAACCGCCATATTAGAAGTCATCCTAAAAATACCGACCGAGGATTTCGAGGTGATTTCGAGACGAATTCGTCGTTGGCGAGACGCGGAATACCGGGAGTCTTTCAAGTCGAGACCGGCGGCGAAGTCGACCGCAAGCGTCCGAAAGACGACAGGAGTGTATTTTTAGGATGGCTTCTAGACAGAGCGGAAGGCTCTTGCAACGAAACGACGAGGAGATCAACATGGGCCAGGATGTGCTTTACGAAACGAATCATGGCGTGGCGACAATCACCCTTAACCGCCCGAAACGCCGCAATGCACTATCCAACGAAACGATTCGACTGCTTTCCGAAGCTCTGGATACCGCCGAAAACGACCCGAACATTTCCTCGGCGATTCTTACAGGTGCCGGACCGATTTTCTGTTCGGGAGCCGAACTCGGCAGCGCCGATCCACGCGAAATGGTCGCCGGAATCGACGCTTACGCCGCTTTGATCGAGAAAATGCAGACCATAGCCCTTCCCCTCGTCGCCAAAATTAAAGGCCCGGCGATGGGGGGTGGTATCGGGCTGGTGCTGGCCTGCGATCTCGCCGTCGCTTCCGAGGAAGCAACCTTCACAACACCGGAAATCAAGGTCGGTATGTTTCCAATGATGATCATGGCCCTGATTTTCCGTCACATGGGTCGTAAGAAGGGAATGGAACTCGTATTTTCGGGCGAACCGCTTTCGGCCTCTCAAGCCTTGGAAGCAGGCTGGCTCAACCGCTGCGTTCCATCCGATACCGTAGACGACGAAGCCGACGCCCTCGCACAACGTTTCACACGTTTCAGCACGAAAATCGTCGGTTTGGGCAAGAAAGCCTATTTCAAAACCGCCGATCTTCCGTTCAGCGAAGCGGTTCAGGCCTTGAAAAACGAACTGATCGCCTTGATGCAAACGGAGGACTCCAAAGAAGGCATCCGGGCGTTTATCGAAAAACGTCCGCCGAAATGGACGGGAAAATAACTCACCAGGAAGAGGCTTTCGACTCGAACGCCATCCGGTCTTTGCCATTGTCAACGTGCGTTTTCACAAAATAGTCCGTTTTGTACCGCTTCGTCGCGAGGTATTCCCGAACCACTGCCGTTTGATCGTTTTTCAGGGTTTTAACCGTTAAAAGGCGTTCATGATCGGCGGAACGGACAACCAGACGATACTCTCCCGCTACGAGTCGATCGAAATGAAACGCCCCTTGTGCATCGGTGATGGCGGAATAGCCCACAGGATAAAGAGCCACAGTCAACCCGGATAGAGGTCGCCGAGTGCCTTTTTCGAAAAGCGTTCCGTGCAATCCGCAGTTTCCATCGGTGTTTTTTCCTGGCACGTCCGTTGGTTCTTCAGCCACAACCGAAAGACTCGGCAACAGCACCATCCAAAACGCCAATCCCATCACGATTCGTCGCATATTCTGTCTCCTTGCCATAAAGACCGCGTCGTTTTTCGCGGCTTTCATGCAAGAAAACACCGGAGCTACACAAAACTGTCACAAAGGTGGCTTTTACATAAATCAGGATTTTGATGGTTTTTATAAAACCCATGTGTGCCATAGTCTTACGCGCGAAGCGTGGAAGGCTGTGTTTTCAATGGTTTGCACAGTCTCCCGGACCTTCCGGTCCGTGAGGCTATGGCACCCCGAAGATTTATATTCGGGATGTATGCAAGAGGCTCAAAGGTTTGAAAATCAGGGAACGTCAGATGACTTCTTCGCCTCCAAGCGCATGCGCTCACGACGCATTTTTCGCCAATGCAACAGTCCCCAAAGGGCAAAAATCCAGGGTAAGACGGCCAACGCCACGGTAAACAGCATCCCTACCGATCCGGCCAGCGTCCGACCGGCTTCCCGCAATTGATGTAAAAACGGTCCATACCAGGTTCGGGTTTCCATATCGCGGGTCGCGGTAACGAAAAGATTGAGTGTAAATGTCGCGAAGCGAATCCGTCGCTCAAGATCCTGCTGTTTTCCTTGAAGTTTTTCGATAGTTTCCCGTACCCGGGCCAACTCTCGTTCGGCCTGCAACAAATCGGCGAGGTTGGAATCAGGCCGTTCGATCAAAGTCAGGATGCGTTGCTCCAACGCCTGCTGATTGCGCAGACGTAGCGCCAGGTCCGTAACATTGTCTCCGACGTTCTCGGTCTGCTCCTCTTGCTCGAACACTTTTCCCAGTGACGAAAAGAAATCGAGGTTTTCCCGGTACTTATCCACAGGAAGCTTGACCACCAACGTTCCCGAAAAACCGTTGCCCGCGTTTCGTTTGCGTTCGGCCCGCAAGACGAAACCTTTTTGCTGCTCGGCATATTCACGGATACTGCGGTCGGCTACGAGAAAATCCGACACCTGGATCGCAAGACGAGCGCTGCGGATCTCGAACGGTCCTTTCGTTGCGGAAAAGGAAACATCCGGGACGGAAGACGGACGATCGGCCCTTTGTTCACTACAAGCAATGAGAAAAACGACGAAAAACAAAAGCCCACCGACTCGAAGCCATGCTCTCATGGGTTGCCTCCATTCTGTTGATCAGGCTTAGCATAGCATAGTCCGGGGCGAGACGTCGAACGGAATGCTTTTCCAGGTAAAATCACCAAATGAAATCAAAATCTACGTTGGCCTTGATGGGACGAGGAATTACCCCTTGAAAAAGAACAAAAAAAACGGCGGGGTTGCACCTCGCCGTTGCTTTTGATTGGAAACGTCCGAATTCACTCGATTTCAAGCAAAGTTTCTTCGCTTGGTGTCGCCGTTTCAGGCTGAGGTTCGGTTTCCGTTTTCGGGGTGGGAAGATCGGTGACCTGCACCCAGATTACAGGATTGTAATACAAAGGATAAGCTCGTCCCTGGTGATTCCAGCGCTTTCCGGTGCGAATATCCGCTTTGAATCCCCACCAGCCGGATTTGGGAAGCGTGTACGAAAAAACGCCGTTTGCATCGGTTTTGATGACTTGATCGACCAGCGGTAAGGTCGGCGCGGTAAGGGTTTGATTTTCGTTGAAATACACGACATGAACTTTGGTAAAAGGAACGGCTTTCTGGCGGTACTTCACGACACCCCGAAAAGAATTGCCAGTCCAAAGCGCATACGGTTGGGCCAAAGGCAGGATCTCGGCGGGTTCCTGCAATTCGGCATCCCACCCGGATTCCTCTCCGTAAGCATTGACTACGACTTTGGTTGGTTGTACGTGCAAGGTTTTTTGTGTGCTGTCGAACCAGGTGTTCGGCTGGAGATAAAACACATAATCGCCCGGATCATTGAGGGGATAATACACCTCGAATGCCTGTAGACCTTTAACCGGGATCGGCTTGACGAGATACATCAGATCAAGCTTTTTTCCCTGCCGCATCACACCGAATTTCTTGGGTTTTTCCATCGCAACGACGTTCCCCTTGAAGGGGTACGCAAAACGAATATCCAGCCGAATTTTCTTGTCTCCGCTTTCTTCGACAACAGACGTTGAGGGGAGAATCATCTGCACTTGTGCCCAGGCCGAAGATTGGAAAGCGACCAGCACGAAACACACAACCAACAACGGAAAAAGGCTACGGCGATCCATATTGTTCCTTTCGTCGCTTTGACAGGAAAAGTAAATTATTTTACATTATACTGAGGATTTTGTGCATTTTCAAGACAATTCCCTAAATTTCAAAAGAGGTTAGAGGAAATTTTTTGTACAGATTTTTGCATCTGACAAAGATAAAAGCATTTCATGTCTGAAGATTGAACAAGCCATCAGGAAAATCTGAGGCGAATTTATGCTTCTTCTCCAAACCTGGCTACAAGGTCTTCTTCGGTCCAGACTTCGATCCCCAGCTTTTGCGCTTTTTCCAGCTTCGAACCGGCATTCTCCCCGGCAACGACGACATCCGTTTTCTTGCTGACGCTGGAAGCCGCCCGTCCACCCAAAGCACGAATTCGATCCTGAGCCTCGTCTCGTGTCAGGGTAGAAAGCTTGCCGGTCAATACAAATGTTTTGCCATAAAAAACCGAGGTCTTCGCCGTTTCCTTCTGCTTTTCGGGGGCTTGTGGCTTCACCCCGGCCTCGGCCAGACGTTCGATCAAAAGACGGTTGGCCGAATCGGCAAAAAATGTCGTCACCGAACGCGCCACTTCCGGGCCGATTTCGTCGATAGTTTCCAGTTCTTCGGCGCTTGCTTGGGCCAGCAGCGAAAGATCAGGATATTCCTGGGCCAGTTTCAACGCCATATGCTCGCCCACATTGCGGATACCCAAAGCAAAGTAAAATCGTCCCAGTGGAGGCGTTTTGCTGGCTTCGATGGCGCGAATCAAGTTGTCCGCCGACTTCTCGGCCAAACGTTCCTGGGCGGCCAGACGTCCACGGGTCAGACCGTACATGTCCGCGACAGTAGAGATTTCACCGGTCGCCAGCAGGTTCTCGACGATTTTTCGCCCCATGCCGTCGATATCCATGGCTTTTTTCGAAGCGAAATGAACGATGGACT
Organism: Myxococcota bacterium; assembly: GCA_963676915.2. GTDB lineage: Bacteria > Myxococcota_A > SURF-8 > SURF-8. The sequence goes on along the minus strand of CAXXVK010000019.1, from coordinate 18,380 downwards.
CCAGCACCTGAGCCGGGCAATCGCGATTGGGACAACGGGTTACGGCTTCGCTTTCGACACGCACAAGTTCCGAACCGCATTCGGGACAATGGCTGGGAAACTCGTAGGGACGGCTATCTTCGGAACGTTTTTCCAGGATCACGCTCACCACCTCGGGGATAACGTCTCCCGCCCGGCGCACGAAGACCCAGTCCCCTTCCCTCACGTCTTTTCGGGCAATCTCGTCGGCATTGTGCAAGGTCGCACGGCGGACCTCTACCCCTGCCACGGGTACCGGTTCCAGTTCCGCGACCGGCGTTACCGCTCCCGTACGACCGACCTGCACCACAATGCGCTCGACACGCGTAGCTTTTTCGATGGCCGGAAACTTGTAAGCGATGGCCCAACGAGGAGATTTTGCGATCTGTCCCAATGTTTCCTGAAGATCGAAGCGGTTGACCTTCACCACCATACCATCGATGTCGTAGGGCAGATTCTCCCGTAATTCGATCAGCTTTCGATATTGTTCCATCACCTCATCAAGCGTTTCACAACGATGATGAAGGGGGTTGACCTGAAATCCCCACGTAGCGATAGTTTGTAAAAAATCCAGTTGCGACGCAGGCTTATCGCTCGTTGTAATTCCCAAAGAATAGGCGAAAAATCGCAACGGTCGTTTTTGAGATACCGCCGGGTCAAGCTGCCGCAGCGATCCCGCCGCTGCATTGCGTGGATTGGCAAAAGTCTTGCTCCCCTCTTCGGTTTGCCTTCGATTGAGAGCCTCGAAGCCTTCGCGGTCCATGTAGACTTCACCACGTAGGTTGAAAACATCTACGTTTTCCAGGGCTTGTATCGTATGCGGGATATCGGGGATGTTCCACACGTTGCGCGTTACGACCTCACCGACGGTTCCATCGCCACGGGTAACGGCTCGAACGAGTCGACCGTTTTCGTATTCCAATTCCAAAGAAAGACCATCGATTTTAGGCTCGGTAACGTACTCGATTGCGGGACGTTTCGGAACTGAGAACAGGTCGAGTTGTGCGGTGTCGGCATCCGGTTCCAGTCGTTTCAAAATACGGGTTTCGAAATCGCGCAATTCCCCTTCATCGAAGGCATTGGCCAACGAGAGCATGGGCACCCGGTGCGGATGTTTCTCGAATTTTCCCAGCGCTTTTCCGCCAACCTTGCGAGTGGGTGAATCCGAAGCGGCGAACTCCGGCCAGGCCGACTCAAGCATTTCCAACTCACGTAACAACCGGTCGTAGGATTCGTCATCGATGACCGGAGCGTCCTGCTCGTAATAGAGCCGTGCGTGCTCTTCGATTTCCAAGCGAAGCGTTTCTATGCGTTGTTTCGCTTTTTCCCTTGTGTCGTTCATATCGTCCTCATCCCTGTTGCTTTTCCCCATCGAAGGCCAGAATCAACCATAACCCACTCAAAAGCGAGCGTGAATGAAAATCTAGTCCTGAAAATTCATGAGGATCGTTGCGAGACGTAGGAAACCGAAGAACTTTCATGATGTTGGAGCGATTTTTTAACGGAAGCAACCTTGACAGGTTGTTGAGTATAAAAAATCGGGAAACGAGTGAAAGATCGAGAGTTTTCAAGTCGCAGTAGATTCTTCATGAATTTTCAGGACTATCCGGGAAAAGAAGCAACCCAATTTTTCTCTGGATGTGTGGGTCCGTTACAGTTCGGAAGAGTCCATCTGCGATTCCCCCCGAGGGTTGAAGGGATCGAAATGGTAGCCGATGGAAATCGAACCGGCGTGCTTGAACGAATCGTATTTCCCCGGTAGTGGGCTTCCACTGCTTACGGGAACGTCTCGAGGAACGATGATGCTCAGCATGTACCCGGCATCGGCGAAAAATCCGTCCCATTCCACACCGAAACCGGCGGCAACGTTGATACGGTGATTATCCGGTTGAATCGGACCCACTGCCGAATCGGGCAGGACATTTCCATCGAACGCCACCCCGGAGCGAACTGTGTAATGCTCCAGAAAACCGAGTTCCGCTCCTAGCGAGACCTGGTAGCCATCATGGAGGTTTTGAGGGGTTACGTCATCCATGCGAATTTTGGTCGGACCTTCGTACAAACCGTTTTCCATCTGTATGTTCAAGGTTTTGTATTGGGACCAACTGAAGTACCAGGCATCCAGTTCCATGGAAAAGTTTTCCCACAGCCAGGCTCTCACACCAAATGACACCTGATGCGGTACAACCATTTCCAAATGAAAATCCTGATCCGGGAAACGCCAGGCCCAGGGAGTAATCGCGTCGAAATCCATTTTGCCGTCAAACACGAGAGTTACGCTCGAACGGTATCCTGCCCCAAAACGAAGCCAGTCGGTCGGTTGATAGCTCAAACCGGCGTTGGCGCCCCAGCACCATCCCTGTCCTTTGAAAGACATCCGGTTGTCTATTGAATCTTCTGTTGTTGGTGCTGTACCGACGGTAAGATTTCTGGCTCCGACGATATGACTCCACACTACGTCAAAACCGGCGGCGAAGGAAAACCCCTCGAACGGTCCAAAAGATACGTTGGGATTGATGGTTATCGAACTGACGGAATTCTGGACGACATCAAACCCACCTTCCCAGTTTTCCGGCCATTCCAGAATTTTGCCGTAGTTGGGAAATACGGCCAGACCGACCGCAAGCCAATCGATAGGCTTGTAGGAGGCATAGACGTGCGGTGCGAATTTCGGCACGACATCCGAGTCGGTGGATTGCCCGTCGTTGTTGGTATACGTGCTGGTTGGCAAATACAGCGTCAACGCGGCTTCGAGCCATAGTTCGTCGTTCAAATAAGAAATATTCGAAGCATTCGCATACTGCGTGGAAGGTCGCCCTCCCGCTGCGGTCGTCGCTCCGGCTTGTCCCACCGATTCGGCGGATACTTCTTGCAACAGGAGATACGCGGCCCGACTTTCGCGGATGGTTCCGAATGAGAACATCAGACACAATCCGAAAACAATTCCTAGCCTTCGTCGAAACATCCCCTCGAACTTCGAACCGTTAAAACGTGATTTCAGCATCCTGATGTCCTGAAGCGATACAGCATAACAAGGTCTTCTTTTTCCTCGATAAATCCGAGATTCAGCAAGGCATCGATGTCATCTTTCCGGGCAAGACGCATGGTTTCGAGCACTCGCAAAATATCGAGAAAGGTATTCGTGGCCGTTTCGAGGTTTTCCTCGGATACGTTGTAAATGGGACCGTCACCCTCCAGCAGACCCAAGGTGATCAGCACGTCGGCTCGAACGTCGAGATACGGCGAAAGCCAGGTGTCTCCTTCCACAAGCGGGAAAACCGATCGTGCAAGATCGAGATACACTTCCGCTGCGATGCGAGCTTGATTTTCTCCCATCAAATCGTTGTTGGCAGCAACCAGATACGTTGCCTGTTCGTCGAGGGGAGCCGCCGGAGTCAGGCGGACCGTACATTCTCCGGTTTCCAGCGATTCCACGGCAACCGTTGCATCTACGGCCACAAGCGTTTCATCGTCAGACACGCGGAAAAGTCGGACGGTTTCCGATGTGGCGGTTTGGGCATCCACAGCGTCCGAAACGGTAAACGACGGTTCGAAATCCGTTCCAGACGCTTCGCAGAGTTCCACGGCTTCACCATCTTTAAACGCGTAGCCAAGTGCGGCTTCCTGTCGCATCGGATTGTGACCGAGTACGACTTTGGTAGGATCGAAAAACCAGGCTTGCGCATTGGTGGCAATGGTGAATTGAAACGCGGAAATAGCGTCATGTCGCGTTTTTTTTACCGTTCGTAAGCGTTTCCCAAATCGTCAAGCCGTGATTGGTTACGACGCGGGCTTCCTCAAGTTCTTGAATTCTTTCGATATCCTTGAATAAATTGAATCGCCTCGCACCGTCGGAGGCCAGAAACGATTCTTCAGAGGACAGCAGCGTAAATACACTGTCGGATTGAAAAACGTTGCCTTCCGTGTCCCGCAATCCACTGGCTTCCCCTCCCGTGAGTACGATCAGAAAGCTATGACCCGAGGCGAAGCGCTCCGGCATCATCGTAATCATGGGGGAGCGATTACGAAACGTCAGGGGATAGGGAGGCTCGGTTTTACCTGACAGATTGAATAGTAGATGGTAGCTTTCAGGCTCGATAACCACTGGGTTTTCGGCATCGGTGATATCGAGAAAAAAGAAGTTGGCTTTGTCCAGGTTGCCACCACCTGTCGTTACGTATGGAATCAACGATCCAGGATCGAGAGGTCGGGAAAAAGGAATTTCCGGCGTGAAAAATTCGGGAATGAAGCCGTTTCGAGCGTTCATGCCCTTTTTGAGATCCTGGGTAGTCAAGGAATCCTCTTCGACGACATACCCTCTCTCGTAGGATTCCTGAACCTTATCCTCATCGATAATCCACAAATCCATTTCTTCCGGTCGTGACGTCGGACTTTCCATTCCGGGTATTTGCACGTCCAGGTCATATTTCAAGACAGGATTGAGCAAATCGTTTGGTAATGGGACTTCGATGGAATCGGGGTTGTAGAGCAACCTTGCAGGGGGCTGGTCCGCTTCGAAATCGGCGGATTTTCGAGAGAAATCGGAACAGGCGCAGACCAGGAGCAATCCAAGCAGCGCTATCCCTCCCCCCGTCCATCGCCTGGGAACCTTCCGGGAGATTTTCATGTTACGGTGCCTCGATGGAATCCTTTTCACGTCGTGCAAACGAAAAAAGGTTCATGGTCAAACCTACGTCGTTTTGCACCAAGCTTTCTCGGTTTTTCGAGAGTAGCAGAATTTCTCTTCGTATCCAAAGAAAAGACCGCAAAAAGCGAAATCCCCGTTAAAAACGGGGATTTCGTAAAGATTCACGGCAAAGCCCAAAGCCCCGCCAAGGAAGGATCGGTATCAGTCACCGATGGTGAACGAATGGTCTACGCCCTCCAGGCCGAAGATCAGCCGCAGATCGTAATTTCCCGCACTTAGAGCGGTGGGAAGATCGAAGCGGATTTTGGTGAAGTTGTAGTAGTCGGTTCCATCCGCAGCGCCCATATCGGTTATGCTCATGGAATCGGCGGCATCGTCGGAATCGAACACGGTCGTGGTTCCATCGAGGATTGTCAGGTTGGCATGATACTTGTTGACACCCACCCAGTCGGTCCACAACGGAGAAGAAGCGGTGAACTCGATGTACTCTGCCGTGGTTGTAACCTCGAATCCGGTCTCGGAAAGTTCGTTGTACGATCCGCTGAAATCACTCGCGAGGAACATATTGCCGGAATCCGAATCACAGATCTGTGACAGAATCACAGCAAAAGCCACTTGCGGGAACGCAACGGTCAGGTCCGAGCAGTCCTCCATGAAAATGCCTGCGAAACCATCCACGATTTCGGGATTGCCTCCCGTACCTTCCACAACCTTTCCACCGAAAAAGACGTTGTTCGCTTCAATTTCGGCTTCACGATATAGGAATGAAACAGGTTTGGAAAACAGGAAGTACGAACCTTCGGTTTGAACGTCGAGATGAAATCCCAAAGCGCCATAGTTCAACACCAATGGTTTATCATCGCCTGCGAGCGTATTGGCTTCACCCATGCCATAAACCGTTTCACCTGCCGTATCGTCTACGAATACCGGAGCGAAAAGGTATTTAACGATGTTTTTTGCGCCAAGAATGGATTCTTCATATTCTGCGGGCTCAAACACACTGGACATATCGAAAAGGAAGCTGACCAACGAATCCGTGCCCGTTGCGGTCGTGCCTGCAAGCGTGTTCTGTCCGGCGTCGCCTACCGTGGTAAACGAGGACTCGTACTCGACACCATCGAAAGTCAGCGTTGCCGTGAAGGTTTGGTCGGTAGCAAGAATATTGGTCGGGAAGAAGTAAAACGCCATGTTGTCTTTACCGAATTTGTACCAACCCTCGACACTGGAGGTTCCGTCGCTGAACTCGAAATTCAGCGTATCCGGGTCCAGAGCTTCGCTGGCTTCGATAATGATCGGCGTAACCAGACCGACATCCTCTGCGTCTCTGGCGGGGCTGATCGTCAGTTCGGTCGGCCAATCCAACGGTTGTTCTTCCTGCTCTTCTTCTACATCGCCATCGGCTTTGGGAATCGTGATGATAACCTTGCCATCCGAGAAATGCTCGACGGCCGCCGTTGCCGTTCCACTGGCAAACGTGGCATCTTCTATTTCCTCGAAAACGCTCTTATCATTAAGTTTGGTCCAGAAAAAGTGCAGGTTGGCGCCTTCCTGAACGCGATCAGTGAAATAGGAAATGGTAACGGTCACGGGTTGCTCGAAAACCAGCCCTTCAGGACCGAATTCGTACACGTCGCTGACTTCTTCGACATCCACGTCTTCGACTGCAACTTCGTTGCCCGTGCTATCGAAATAGGTCAACGATCCGCCGTTTGCGTCTTGAAATGGGTCCGATACGTCTCCAGCACTGAGCGTGCCGACGTTTTTGCTTTTCGTAATCGTAATTTCGACTTCCTCGGTCAACGAACCTGCCGGAATATCGAGGGTCGGACCACCATCGGGAACCTGTATCTGTCCCCCTTGGGTATCCACCGTAAATGTATAGACCTCCTCTTGATTGTCACTATCAGAGGAACAAGCCGTGAAAACGAGAACCGCAGCCAACAACACCATGAGAGATAGCCATAGTTTGGTCTTCATTTGAACTCCTTTGCACATAGGATAAAGTAGACAAATCCAAACATCTTCGGTCATTGAAGTGAAAAACTATTTCACCCATACAAACCATGCCAAGAAACAATTTCTGAATGAAATTTTAGTAAAAAAGCGTCAAAAAAAGCGCATTAACACAAAAATTATCCACATGCGGATAATCCATCGAATTCATTTTCTTGTCAAGAACAATATACTGAAAATCAGACAGAGTTCGACCGATTCGAGAACTTTGCCGTCATTCCGCCCATTCGTCCAACGGACCGGCTATGCCACGTACGGAAAAATCCCAGGGGGAAAACCACATCAGGTCGCCATCGGGGGTAATAAGCCAATCTTGCGGGGTTCCCAAAATGGCTTCAGAAGCAGGAGTTCCGTCAGGAGAAAGACCATATTGAGTGATCCGACCGGATTTTCCTGATATTCTTTCATATACTCTGTTTTCCAGATCAATTTTATAGAACGTTTCCTGTTGATAAGAAAGAACATAGGTTGAATCTTTATATTGCCACAGATTTCGACTATACATGCAGCAATCTCGAGAAAAGGGAAGCTCTGATTCTTCACATTCTTCGTAAAGTAACCAATTTTTACAGCTATGATCTATGTTCGCGTACAAAGAAGTAATGATGATATCATCGTTACTTTTACGCTCAAGAGATGCAAGTCTACCACCGTAAAGAGCCAATCCATCTCGCCCTTTAAAAGGCACCATTATTGGGGGGATATAGTTTGTTTCGAAAGGATATTCCTGACATGATAATAAATAATCTTGATCCGAATTACATTCTGTCTTCACAGGTGTAAATTTTTCTTCCACCAGATCAAATATTGCAAAACCAGTTATTGTTCTTAAAAATAACGCCTCACTTGAATCTTGTCGTATCATTCCCAATATGTTCAGCTTGTCCCATGTATCTGCATATGCATAAACATATCGAACATTTTTCGATGAAAGGTCGTAAGACAACAGACCAATGAGATTGTAATCTGAATTATAGTTGTAATAAGCACTTTTTCTAAAAGAAAAAATTAACTTATCCTCTATAAGTACCATGCTATAGATTTCTGCTGGATCTACTGTCCATTCCCACATCGATAGGTCTATATCAGGCAAGTCAATATAATCTACTATTTCTGATTTTTCTTCCGTTAAAGAATATAGTACGTAATCATGTTCTGGTTGCAAAAGGTTATAAATACCTGGATCTACAGCAAGAATCCGCTGGTTTTCTTCATCCCAAACCATCGGAAAATTTGTTTTTACATTGCGTGTAAAATGTTCGCGTGGTAAAAATCCCCAGGTAAATGTGTGCCCTGTTTCTACTTCATCTCGCCATAAAGTTTTAGGGTAATCTTTTGAACCTTTTTCCGGTCTTTCTCGAACTTCCTCTTCCGTTTCTTCTATTTCTTCTTCAACATCAGAAAGCTCCGATTCTGTATCCCCATCCGAGGCGATTCCAGAATTGTCGGAGCAACCAAGCACCCACCCCAAGACAATCCACAACAGGAAAACGTGTCGAATAGATAGAAATTGTGCTGATTTGTTCCAATTCATACGCGATCTGATTCCACTTTTCATGGGGTTGTCATACGTCCTTATCAACCGTTCCGAACGTCAACGAACCTCGTTTTCGGAGTAACGAAATCGGGTTTTTCCGTTCAGCCTAATCGAATATCGATGGTGCTACGTTAACGGTGGGTCGGAACGATGTCAAGCGAAGTCCCCCTTCCCTGCTTGACCCCGCGCCCGGTCCGACGTATGGTACAGGTCTTAGTTCGGAGGTCGGATGGATCTGTTTGCCAAAAGGTTGTTGTTCACCATGGGGAAAGGCGGAGTCGGCAAGAGCGCCGTTTCTTGCGCCCTGACACGTCTGGCTTTGGAGCGCGGCAAAAAGCTGCTGCTGGTACAGGTCAACACCCAGGACAAAACCTCCATGTATCTGGGCACGCCACCGGCCGACGAAAACGTCCGGGAAGTCTTTCCCAACCTGTTCAGCGTCAACATTCAGCCACCGGCGGCGTTGAAGGAATACGTTCTGCTCCAAGTGCGCCTGGAAATGATTTACCGCCTGGTCTTCGAAAACCGGGCTGTCAAATATTTTCTGCGGGCGGTTCCCGCTTTGAATGACCTTGTGGTGCTGGGGAAAATTTACTACCACGTCATGCAAAAAGACGACGCAGGGCAACCCTTGTACGATCTCGTCATCGTGGATGCCCCGGCCACCGGTCACGGATTGCAGCTTTTGCGACTTCCCGAAGTGATGATTCAGGCCGTGCAGCGCGGGCCGGTATTCCGAGAAGCCACCAACATGCTCGCCATGTTGCGCGATCCCGCGATTACCGCCATCAATCTCGTGACGCTGCCCGAGGAAATGCCCGTCGCTGAAAGCCTGGAAATGTACGAGAAAATCCGGGACGAGTTGCACATGCCGATGGGCTATCTGTTCATCAACGGCGTTTACGAAAAAGTGCTGGATGAAAGCGACGAACAGGCCATCGAACGAATCGCGACCACCGCCGCCGAAACAGACACGGCGCATTCGGCCCTAAAAAACGTGCTCGACACGGCAAAAATGAAAATCTCCTGGAGGAAACTCACCGAACGCTTTCTATCGACCCTGCGCCGGGACATTCCGCTGCCGACGGTGGAATTGCCCTACATTTTCGCGGAATGCTTCGACGGCGAGGCTATCGAGCGAATGTCGCGACTGATCGAACAAGGCATGGTGGACCGATGAATTTCGAACGCAGGCTGACCAACAAGCGGGTGATCATCACTTGCGGACCGGGAGGGGTCGGAAAAACCACGCTGGCGGCGGCGATCGGCATCGAACTGGCCCGCCGGGGCGAGCGGGTCGCGGTGCTGACCATCGATCCGGCACGACGACTGGCCACCTCGCTGCACCTCGAAGAGCAAAAGGTGGGCGAGCCGGTGGAAGTCCCGCTTCCGACAGAGGCGGGAGGCGAGCATTCGGGAACCCTTCACGCGCTGATGCTCGACCCCAAATCCACCTTCGACCGCCTCGTGGAACGCTACGCCACCTCGAAAGAGCAATACGAAAAAATCCTCGCCAACAAGTTCTACCGGACGTTTTCCGGCGCAGTGGGCGGCACGCAGGAATTCATCGCCATGGAACGCCTGTACGAATTGTTGGAGGAAAACCGCTGGGACCGCATCATTCTCGACACGCCGCCGACCGTGCATGCTCTGGATTTTCTCGAAGCTCCTCAACGACTGATCCACGTCGTGGACCGCTCCATCTTCCGCTGGCTGGCCAAACCCTACCTGCTCACCGGCAAGGCCAGCGTGCAGGTGCTGTCGTTCGGATCGGCCTATATTTTCAAAACGCTGACCACCTTTATCGGCGGTCGGATGCTTCAGGATCTAAGCGAATATGTCAGTAATTTCAAGGGCATGTTCGATGGCTTCCGTGAACGCGCCGAAGCCGTGGAAGCCCTGCTGCACGCTCCCGACACGATCTTTCTGATTGTCTCGTCCTGGCAGCCCAACTCGCTGATCGAAGCCCGCAAATTCTACCGCGAACTGGCACGCAAACGAATGCCGTTTGGTGCGTTCGTCATCAACCGGGTACTCAATACCGGAAATCCTCCCTGCGATCTCGGCCACTTACGAAACACCTTGGCGGCACCACCGTTCGATGCTCTGGACTTGCCTCAGGATCTACCCGAAAAATTGCTGAAGGAATACGGCAACTGGAACCGGCTGGCCACCCGTCAAAAAGCGAATCTTCAGAGCTTTTTCACCGAATTCCCTTTCAAGCCACCAACGATTCAAGCGCCCATCCTCGACCGCGACATCGCTGATATCCCTACTCTTTTGCGTTTTGCCTCGCGTTTATTTGCAGACTCCGACACACGCCGCTAACCCGACTCCCTCGATTTAGTCTGGTCGTTTTGACAGGCTGGTTATGATGAATGTGCATCTAATATTTTACGGAAAATAGTCTGTAAAATATCAGGTCAGGGTTTTTGGTGGGAGAGCCGCATGAGAAACTGCCTTCCGCTACGCTCCAAGCCTATTTCCCTGCGTTATTCGATGTAAGATCCGGGCTAGTTTTTTCTCATACCTAGTGGTACAGAAATGTGAAGCAAAACCTAAGCAGATCCGTCGATGGTCAGTACCGCAATTTTCAACCGCCCCGCCCCCACTCGCTCTCTTAGACCACCGTTTACATTAAAATTTCTTTGCTTCGCTTCCGCAGATTTCGTTAATCTCTCCAGGTGTCCCAAACAGGTCATAAGCGCACCAGTCTCCATAGCTTTGGACTTCTTCCACACACCAGTTAGCAGGATTATCATTCATTTGCGCATCAATATAATCAGGATTCAGAGATATGGTTTTACCAAGCATGACCTGATCTTGAGTATACTCCATGCTGTCAATTGTTACACCATCACAAATAAGAGAGATGGTGTCCCCTGAATCATCCAGAGAAAGCCCGTACAGCACAAAGTCCGGCTCAACGCCATGGGTTTCGAATACATGCCCACCGTTGCTCAGTATCAGTCTTTCCTGTGGCATAATGCCGGATTGCCCCGGAACGGGAACAGTTGAAAATCCGGTTTCAATTACACAATCTTCCAGGCTGACAGGTGTATCGCCGGGATTTGTCAATTCTATCCATTCTCCAGTATCTGGCTCAAGATGTTGGCTTTTCACCATTAGCTCTGAAATTACAATGGAATCGACGGTTGCCAAGAGTGCTTCCTCGCAGCTTCCTCCAAGCTTTACATAACCTGCAGCACACTCACAGCCTGGCTTTTTAAAAATACCCATACCGTCCCAATAAAAGGCATAGATAGCCTCACCGGAAACATTGACGTCAATTACCTCAGTTCCGGAATCAAGTTTTCCGGCAAAAACCGGAGCCATGGGATCTGACACATCTATAAGCAATATTCCATTATCGGAATCAGCAACAATTGCAATACCGTGAGAAACGGTAACGGCTTGAGCATCGAAGGTGCTGAATATGCTCAAGAGTTCCGGCTCACTCGGATCGGACATATCCAGAATATGCAGACCGCCTTTGCCTGCAGCAAGATAAGCAATGGAATCCTGCACGAAAATTTTTCCAGTATCGTGACGCGGGTCGTAGCTGGACAGCGGTTGAGGATCCGTTGGATCGGAAACATCAAAAACATGAAGAATATCATTATAACCCAGAACGTATAAAACATCACCAGACACGAATATATCCTGGGCAAAGCCGGGAACACTGCCATTGCCTATCGCTACAGGATCATACGGATCACTGATGTCAACGATGTGAAACCTGTATTGCCCGGAAGCGATGTATGCCAGATTTCCAGAAATTGCGACTTCATAGGCATAGCCGGACAGACTGAGTCTGGACATGAGAGTGGGCTTGGATGGATCACTTACATCTACAATCTTGAAATCACCGTAGCCATCGGTCAGATAAGCAATATTACCCATTACACTTACCCCCTGCGTGGCATTATTTGTCGAAAGGTTTCCCAGCAAAACAGGCTCACTAGGATCCGACACATCAAAAATCAACAAACCTCCCAGGAAATCCGCAACGTAAGCGGTTTGGTCAACTAAATAAGCATCATATGGATTGTCTTCGGTATCGACATGTCCCAGCAAATCGTAAGAAGACCCGATATTATTCATGCTCTGCATTATGAATGTACCTTTGGAGGTTCTTGCATAGAGTTTGTTTTTATCTACTGTAATATCATATATATATCCATCGAAAAGATTGGAATCTTTACCAAACAGAGAGTAGTCTCCTAAAATCACTATATTATTCTTATCGCTTATATCGAGCACTCTTATCATGTTAGAGACATCGAGAAAGGCTTTGCCATCATTTACAGCAACGCTATCTATATATTGGAAATATGGTGGCGTGTATGTGCCTACCAGTACTGGATGATCTATAGTGGTCATGTCATAGATTTCCAACCCATAATACCCTTTGGAAACATAGGCTGTATTGTTGCTGAAACAAATATCATGAGCATCAGTAAAGAGCCTTTCTTTTTCCAATAGTCTCGGAGGACGGTGTTTTGAGAGGCTTATGCGAGAAACTCCATATGATAGAGTATTGATATAAACCACATTCTTGTATCTTTCGATTCCCTCAGGCAAACTGATGTAAAATTCGGAAACCAGTTCCGGATATGCCGGGTCGGATACATCCAAAACAATGACATCTCCAAAATCATCAACCAGAACAACATTGTTTTCGTAAACCGCAATATCTAAGTAGTCTGAAAACCAGTCGCTATCGTCAATGTAAGTGCCTACTATCACTGGATCTGACGGATCTGAAATATCTACGGAAAAATATGATCCATCTCTAACAGAGAAATGAGCCAATGAACCGGAAATATCCATCGCTGAGACGCCAGGTAACTCTATCTTTCCAACGATCACGGGACGGCTCGGGTTTTGCATATCTAAAATTACCAGACCAACAAGGTAATCGACAGCAAGCAGCAAGTCACCTCTTAATACGATATCTTTCAATTTTCCATGACTGTCCCAGCGGTCAAGCAGCTTCGGTAAAGCTGGATTCGCTACATCAACGACTTGTAAACCACTTGCCCCTTCCGCCACAATAGCCTTTGATCCCAATACCGCCACATCTTTGGCATAACCCGGTGTTTCCAGTTCTCCCAGAACCTTTATGTTCGCAGGATCGCTAATATCCAGAATTTGCAGTCCATCGCTTGATACAGAAGCATATAGGAGTCCATCTACAACGGATATTCCATACGTGTACCACGCCAATTCATCATATCTCCCAAGTAATTCAGGTTCGCTGGGAGTGCTTACGTCGTATATTTTTATTCCATCGTACAAATTACTAGTAACAAGATAATCGTCGAATACCACAGCATCGGATATTTTGCGTGCCGTAATTTTTTTTACGATTTCGGGCGAGGTCGTTTCAGATATATCCAGAATGTATAGATCATCCAGACATACAGCAAAAGCAAGGTATCCCGATACCTCAATCTTATGTACTGAACAGTGTAGTTCGATTTCACCCAGTTTGACGGGTTGATAGACATCCGAAACGTCGACAATTTCCACCCCACCGTAACCTGAGGCTACAAAAGCCAGTCCGTCTTGCACAAAGATATCTTGCACTGCTTGTGCGACCGGATACTGTCCTAAAAGTACAGGTGTTTCAAAATTGGAAATTTCCGCCATGATCAGACCCAATTCAGAATCTGAAAAATATGCAATCCCATTTTTTACGAATACACTAGAGGTCTCTCCTTGCACCTCAAATTGTCCAATCGGAACGGGCTGATTACCAATCACTTTAAAAATCCTCAGGCCGTCATTACCTGCGGCTGCATATAAAATACCGTCGACAGCCACGACTTTCTTGATACTGGAGCCTATCACTCCGAGACTTTTCATTCCATTTTGATTATCCTCGCTGAACACCTGGCATTCACACTCTGCTACACCGTATATATCACTACATTCATATGGTTCTTGGCAGGCATCTTCATGGGTGCAAGCAGGCAGGCAAACGCCGTCGGAATCATTGTCTTGAAAATTCTGATCACAACTTTCACAATAATCTCCCAAGTAGCCGGTTTCACAGATGCACGATCCATTTTCACAAATACCATTGCCATTGCATTCTCTTGAATAAGTGCTGCAATGGTGAGAACCTTTGCCAAAACCATCACAAAATTCATTTTCGGTACATGAGTTGTGGTCGTCACAAGTTGTTCCGTAATCGGCCACCTGATCATACGGGCAATCGCTTCTACTTCCCGTACAGAATTCAACTTTGTCACATTGACCTTTAGCTACTCTGCATACCGTATTGCGGGTCAAAAAACCATCGGGTGGACATTCAGGACTTTCTCCTGTGCAAAATTCCTCCTTATCACATAGGCCTGCAGCTTCCCTGCAAACTTTATCGACTTCAAAAAGGTCATCAGGGCAATGGGGGCTGTCTCCGATACAATATTCAGGAACATCGCAGACGGAGGTACTTTCTCTACAAATCTCTCCTTCAGCAAAGGTATCGGCAGGACATAACCAGCTATCTCCTGTGCAGTACTCTTCACGATCACATTTGCCGTTTGAAGATCTACATTTATAGCTTTCATCAAAATATGAATCATCAGGACAATCTTTTGATACACCATCACATATTTCTTCTTTGTCGCATACACCAACAGATGGCCGGCATATTGAATAGCCCTGATCGGTTTCCCAGGTATACCCTTTGGAGGTGTAAATACATTTCAGACACAGATGTTCCGGGTGATTATCGTTTTGATCAATGCAGATATTATCAAGCAGACAGCCATTACAGATATCCTGTTGGGGTTCATCGAGACCAGGATCGGTATCACCATCGGAATTATCGGCAATATGTGTCGGATACACCGGTTCTGAACAATTGCTAAGTGTTAGGAAAAAAGGCAAAAGAAAAGACAAGAAACAACAAAACCGCCAATATCGAAATTGATAAATCAACACAGCTTCCTCCAGCTGGTAATATGTAATTCGGGAATGAGATTCCTATATTACCGTAACTCATTTAGCAAATCCTTGGCTGTCAACCGGCATCTGAATATGCTCAGCCAGCACGAACATCCTTACGGGACAGGGCATAGGATTCGATTCTAGGCTAAAATCATTGTTTCAAATTTACTTTCTTTTTCAATCACTTACAAGCTTGAAACTACATAAACTCTCTCCTTGGCCAAACGTACAGGAAATCAGAGATTGATTTTTTCAACCAGACTTGCTGTTAACATAGATTTTCAGGTATCGGTTCACTCAAGCATATGTAATTTGAATTTTTTACAATAGTATTTAGAATATCACGAAGTTTAAGAATCTGACCATATGTAATTAGGCATGGTTTCAGGTCTCTTCCAGTTTCGAGTTGAATGTAAAATTGGCTTAAATCCCTTGTAACAGTGCAGGAACTCGCATATTTTTTCGGATTGCATGTCATGCCAGCCGAAGCTTTTAGAGCATGCAAAAGCGCACTGTTGTCAAAGCTATAACGCAAGGTCATTGTATGGATGACCGTTCGCAGCATTTGTAAATCATTTTCAGATAATTCCGTAGAATTTCCAAGAGTTGTTTTCAAAATTTTATTAAGCCAAAACCAATATCCGTCGGTTCTTGATTTCAGGCTCTCATCGGAAAGCCATAAACGGCAAAGTGCTTCCCAGTGTTGACTTCTCAACGCACGTTTACCAATCGTGAGGAGTAAATCGGTGGATTCTTCAACAAGATTAAATCTGTGTAAAATCAGAATGACTATAACCGCCACATGCGCATCGATCTTGTTGTGTTTTGAGAACCGGTCGAACCAGCACAAGGCTGCTTTTGGACACCATGAATCAAAGTTGTTGCCTTTAACGGCGTCGAAAGCTTTAGAATTCAGCAGATCTTCTAAATCGTGTCTAGAACAAGTTTCGAAGTTGAATCTTGGATGTACTACTTTAGGGCCTCTGGCGGCATCAAGAAAACGCACAAACGAATCTGGTAACGTATCATTCTCCCATAAATCAATGCCTTTCTCCTGTTCGGGAACATCGAGATAATAGTGACGTTCACCTATCTTTGCAGTAATTGGAACCCTTCTGTATAACCTTTCAATTTCTATAGGAAATTCATTTCCCTGATTGATGGATGAAGAAGCCGCAACCATGCAAGTCATAAGTCTGTTGGTTTTCAGAGATTCCACAAGGATTTTTTTTCTGGCTCCTGGAGGAAGTTTTTCTTCCATTTCCTGATCAAGATCAACAATCATTCTGGCATGAAGCTGGTTTCCAGGAACCAGTTCCTGTCCTTCGAGAGTGGCTCGACGAGTTTTCAAGAGTGAAATACCAAAGTGATCTTCAGAAGGATTTCGCGAAACTCTAGCCTTGAGAACACTTCCTCGTTGTCTCCAAAAACGTACTGTAGCTTCAAGCGTATTTTCGGCAAGATCGCGACTATGAGAACATTCCCTAGAAGGAAGCCAGTATAAACGCTCTGTTTTCATTGATCTGCAAATGATACCTTTGCGGTCTATGGCGAGTATCGGACAGATGGCGATTTCCGAAGCATCCTCCTTCATCGTTCCTGTGGTAATTTTTTTATCCGTACCACGACACCAAATTGGTACGTCTTTTTCGGATAGTATTTCAATTGCAGCGGGAATCAATCTATCCGGCAAACCATATATCAGTTCGTTTCGATCCATCTCAAATAGACTCGAACCCCAATTCATAATCACCGTTTTATTTTCAGATGGCACAAGACCTGCAACGCTGGCTAGCGCAAGCTTATTCTTAGATAGACGAGAATATTTCGCCTGATATTTTCGTGAAAAGAAAACCGCGTAGTTCGAAATTCCCGTAACGGTAACAGGCAACGCTCCTCCTGCAACACGAATCAATTCGGGTAATTTCTTCCAGTTGAGATTTACCTCTTCACTATCCGGTTGAATAAAGAATCTTCCCAAAGGATCTCTTTCCCAATTCCAGGTTCGTGATTCAGGATAAACTTGTAGAGAATGATCCATGCCTGAAATTTTCAAGCGCCCGTTCTCTTCTTCAAGCAAGACAACCATATCGATCTGTACTCTCTTGTCGGAACGTTCGATCCGATTGTCGTAAAATAGGTTTGCCACCTGCATATTTTCCGGCGGAAAATCATTAACAGGTATAGGTCTTTTCAAACGAATAGATCCTGAACCTAAAAGTAAACCTCCAAGCTGATGATTTCTTTCCAATATGGGAAGCATAGCTGGACTGTAGGTTTCGGATTCTTCTTGGTCTATACCTCCTTTAATTGTTGGACTATGACCGAACAGACCACGAGGACCAGCCTTCCAATCAGTTACAAAAACGCGTTCGACTCCATAAGCGTCTTCGTGGTTCAGTTCCAATTCCAGAGAGTCTCCCAGGTTGAAGTTTTTGTTATCGAGCTTGTCCATCGCAATTGTACCGTTTCGGTTTTCCAGTCCATCATGCCGATAGGAACCTCAACGACTCTACCTGGAGCTAGTTCTATCCAAAGCCCTTCATCATCGCTTACACCAACAATGGTGACTTCGAGCTGGTGATTTCGCGATAGTACCAGTGAGGAAATCAAACTTGCATAAGGATATCCGAAACGGTAAAGGTTATACTTACTATATCGTAAAACCGATTGTGTGCCTCTTTCTCGTCCTTGGACATTTTCAAAGAAAAGAGGACCGGTTGAAGCATTGTGAGTTCGAAGATTGTGCTCCCTTGATTGCTTATTCTGCCAGTATGCGCTCAATTGATCGTGATAACGCCATTTAATCGTAGACGCTCTTCGTTTGATTTGGAGGCAGAATTCATCCGCGTATGACAGATTTTGCCATGTAACCTCTATGGTGGTCTTTTCTGGATCGCGAAGCAATTCCAGCGCGGGTTCACTTTCTTTCGTTATATTTACAATACGCCCCGCCAAATAGTCTTTTTTAGGTGCGGTTATCCAGTAAAATGAGCCATGTCGAAAAAGATATACGATTTTCGGATGTCTTTGTTCCATTACCGCGAGACCGTTCTGAACCGGACCCGGAAATACTCTTTCCCCTGACCTATAGCCTACTTTTGCGGTGATGTTCGGAAGGTCTCCGATTGTAAAAATGGCATGGGATTTTTCTGGACTTTGCCAAAACTGCTGATCATCGGGACGAAGTTTTTGGTCCCAGAT